>NZ_FWZX01000021.1 GCF_900177295.1 Tistlia consotensis USBA 355 | reverse complement strand
CCGCCGGCATCCGGTGCAGGGGACGCGGGAGCCATGCCCGGCATCTTCGAATGATCCATGCCCGCCATGGCGCCGCCGGCATCCGGTGCAGGGGACGCGGGAGCCATGCCCGGCGTCGTCGCGTGGTCCATGCCCGCCATGGCACCGTGGCCCATGCCTTCCATGCCCGGCATGCCGCCCATGTCGGCCATGGTCAGCAGCGGCGGGCTGCCCAGCGCCGGAATGGCGGCGCTCATGCCGGCGTGCGGCGCCAGGGTGCCGCGGGCGTAGCCGCTGCGGTCCATGGCGGCGGCGAAGAGCGTGTAGGCCCTGGCCGCCTCCGGCCGGACGATGACGTCGTAGGTCTCGGCGACGGCGATGCGGAACTCGTCGACCGTGACCGGCTGCACGTCGTTGCCGTCGGCCTGCACCACGGTCATCTTCAGGCTCGGGATGCGCACGTCGAAGTAGCTCATCGCCGAGGCGTTGATGAAGCGCAGGCGGATCCGCTCGCCGGGCGCGAAGAGCCCGGTCCAGTTCTGCCCCGCATCCTCGCCGTTGATCAGGAAGCGGTAGCCCTGCACGTCCGTGATGTCGGTCGGCATCATGCGCATCTCGCCCCAGGCCTTGCGGTCGGCCAGGGTCGCGCCGAGGCCCTTCTCGGAGACGTCGCGGAAGAAGTCGCCGAGCGTCCGCTGCTGCCGGTTGTAGTAGTCCGGCATCCGCTTGAGGTTGCTCAGGATCTCGCTGCCCGACTGCTCGTGGGCGTCGGACAGCAGCACGACGTAGTCGCGGTCGTAGCGGAAGGGGTCGCGGCCGGCGGGCGCGATGACGATCGAGCCGTAGGCGCCGTCCTGCTCCTGCTGGGCCGAGTGGCTGTGGAACCAGTAGGTGCCGCTCTGCACGACCGGGAAGCGGTAGGTGAAGGTCTCGCCCGGCGCGATGCCGGGATAGGACAGGCCGGGCACGCCGTCCATGCCCGTCGGCACGATCATGCCGTGCCAGTGGATCGAGGTCGGCACGTCGAGCCGGTTGGTCACCCGGATCGTGACGTCCTCGCCCTCGCGGAAATGCAGGGTCTCGCCGGGCGAGCGGCCGTTGTAGCCGATCACCGTGCGGGTCGTGCCGCCGCGCTCGACACGGACCTTCTCGACCGAGAGATCGTAGCTGCCGGCCGAAGCCTGGGCCACCGCCGAGAGCAGCAGGCCCACGGCGAGGATCGCCGGGGTCAGGCGCCGCGGCATGCGGCCGCCGTGAAGCTTTGGCATCGTTGCTCTCCTTTCCGCTCGGCCTCAGTCCTGGACGACCAGCGAGCCAGCCATGCCGGCCTCGTAGTGGCCCGGCACGTTGCAGGCGAACTCGAGCGTCCCGGCCTTGCCGAAGGTCCAGACCAGCTCCGCCGACTGACCCGGCTCGAGCAGCAGGCTGTTGGGGTCGTCGTGCGCCATGGTGCGGCCATCGCCCATGTCCATCGTCATGCGCTCTCGGTCGATGCGGTCGCCCAGGAGCACGCCGTGGGCGACCATCATCTGCATCTCCTCGCGGTGCGCGGCGTGCATCCTGGCCGTGCCGAGGCTGAACTCGTGGACCAGCGAACCGTCGTTCCTGACCAGGAAGCGGACGGTCTCGCCGGCAGCGACGCTCACCTGCTCGGGCTCGTAGTAGTTGTCGCCCATCACGATCTCGACGGTGCGGGCCACCAGATCGACACGACCGGGCTGGCCGAGCGCGGCGCTGCCGTGCCTGCCGGCATGGTCGCCGGTCGCGAGCGCCGGTCCGGCGGCGAACAGGACCGCGCCGGACAAGAGGCCGATGGAGGTGAGGGCAAGAAGACGGGTGGTCATCGCTGGATGGTCTCCTGGACAGGCTCCGCCGCCCGCCGTTCGCGGGCCGGAGCCGAGTGATCCTGTGCAGGGTGATCGACGGCGCGCGGCTCGGCCGCCCGGCAAGGCCGGAGGGCGGGCGCGCAGGGGAGCGGAGACGGCCGGAGACCGCTCAGCGCACGGCCGGGCCCGGCTCGGTCGGAACCGGGCCGGGCCGGGGCCGCGGCGGCGGGCGGCGTCTCAGGTCCGAAGACGAGGCGGTCGGTGCGGCGGGCTGATGCCGCGCCCCGAGACGGGCTCGGCGGCAGGCGGCGGGCTGTCCTCGAGCCGAAAGGGCGGGAAGCCGGCGGCCTCCTCGGCCAGCACCGCGACCGCACAGCCGACGACGCAGCAGCCGTCGCCGATCCCCTGATGGGTCGACCGCTCGCCGCCCGCACCGTGGCGATCCGGTCCCGCCGCATGGTCGTGGGCCGAGACGTCGGCTGTTTGCCCGACCGACGGCAGATCCCGGATCATGGCTGTCGCCGCACCGGCTGCCGCAGGCTGCATCCCGACCATGCCGACCGGGGCCACGGCGATCAGCGCGATCGCCAGGCAACGCAGGGCGGTCGCCAGGAACCGCCTCTTGGGTCGGAAGGATCTGCTCGGACGCATGACGGAGAAGAGATTGAGCGAAAAGCCGCGCCGCTGCAACGCGGCAGTGGCGGCCGGCAGGCGGCGCCGAAACGAAAGGCGGCGGCAGAAGCCGCCGCCTGACGCTCATCGATCGCCGCCGCTCAGTGCGAGGGCGGCGCGGCGCCCTCGCGGGCGCGCACGGCGAAGTCCTCCTCCGGGGAGTAGACCAGCGTGTTGCGGCCGTAGAGCGCGAAGTAGAGCAGCCCCGCCACGTACCAGGCGGCGCAGCCGTAGATGGCCGGACGGTAGTCCGGCGTGAGGAACAGGAAGATCAGCGTCACGAAGGCGATCACGCCGGCGACGATGGCGCCCGCGTTGCCCAGCGGGCTGACGTAGGGCCGCTCGATGTGCGGCAGCTTCATGCGCAGCAGCACGAAGGACAGCATCTGCATGACGTAGGCGATGACCGCGCCGAACACCGCCATGTTCAGCAGCGCCGCTCCGACCTGGCCGCCGAACACCGCCTCGCCGTACTGCAGGACCAGCGCGACGACATAGCCGACGACCGCGCCGATGATCAGCGCGACGTGGGGCGTCTTGCGGGTGCCGTGGGTCACGCTCATCCAGTGCGGGAAGTAGCCGGCGCGCGACAGCGAGTAGATATTGCGGCCGTAGGCGTAGATGATCGTGTGGAAGCTGGCGACCAGGCCGGCGACCGCGATCAGGGCCAGCAGGGACGCGCCCATGCCGGCGCCGAAGATCGTCTTGAAGGCCAGGAACAGAGGATCGCTGGCCTGGCCGACCTGGGCCGCGCCCGGCGCGATGCCGGCGTTGAGGAACAGGGTCAGCACGGAGGCGATGATCAGGGTCAGGATGCCCCAGAGCAGCCCCTTCGGCATGTCGCGCTTCGGATCGTGGCTCTCCTCGGCGGCCAGCGGCAGCTGCTCGATGGCCAGATAGAACCAGATCGCGAAGGGCAGCGCCTTGGCGACGCCGCCCCAGCCGAACGGCATGAAGGGGCCGCCGCCGTCGGCCAGCTCGCTGCCGTCGGCACCGATGTTGAGCGCGAAGCGGCTGAAGTCGAAGTGCGGGATCGCGCCGATCCAGAAGACCACGAGGATCGCCAGCGCGAGGAAGGTGATGAAGACCGTGAACTTGAAGGTGACCTCGACGCCGATGACGTTCAGCGCCACGAAGATCGCATAGAAGATCGCCCACCAGATCGGGTCCGACAGGTTGAAGCCCAGCATGTCGTTGGCGATCGAGCCCATGTAGCCGCCGATGCCGACGACGATCACCGCCGGCGTCAGCACGTACTCCATGTTCTCCGCAAGGCCGGTGATGAAGCCGCCCCAGGGGCCCATGGCCGAGCGCCCGAAGGAATAGGCGCCGCCGGTATGGGGCAGCGCGGGGCTCATCTCGGCCAGGGAGTAGCACATGCCGATGTACATGATCGCGATGATGATCGTGGCGATCGCCAGGCCGCCGAAGCCGCCCGCCGAGAGACCGAAGTTCCAGCCGAAGAAGTCGCCCGAGATGACCGCGCCGACGCCGAGCGCCCAGAGCGACCAGACGCGCGCATGGCGCTTCAGGCCTCTTGCCTCGAAATAGGCGCTGCCCGGATCGTGATAGGCGACGCTGCCGACCTGTCGCTTGCCGCTTTCAGCCATGGCCCCCTCCTTTGTCACCTGGACCGGATCGCATCGAACGGAAGTAACGCCCTGATTTTTTTCTGTGATTCCGGTCCGGTTCGGTTGCGAAGCCGATTCGCGGAACCGCGCCGGGACGGCACGGCTCCGATCGAGCCCCGTGAGGCCCGGGCGGCCTCTCCCGGGCCGCGGCGGGCCTGTCTGCCCACTCGAAACGACCGGTAGTACGATGGTTCGCACACCGATCAACCAAAACTCTCCGCCTCGCCGCAGAGTCCCGTCAAGCGCAGCGAACGGTACCAGAGGATGGCGGATCGGCGCGCCGCGCCGCGGACCGGGTCAGCCGGCGAGAAAGCCGCCGTCGGCCGCCAGGATATGGCCGCAGAGATAGCTGGCGCGCTCGGAGGCCAGCCAGACGATCGCCTCGGCGACCTCCTCGGGGCGGCCCATGCGGCGCAGCGGCAGGCCGGCCGCGACCGCCGACATGTCGGCGACCCTCGAGGCCAGCATCATCGGCGTGACGACCCGGCCCGGCGCCACGCCGTTGACGCGGATGCCGCGCGGCCCGGCCTCCAGGGCGGCCGAGCGGGTCAGCGAGACGACCGCCGCCTTCGAGGCCGAATAGAGCGAGAAGCCCGGGTTGGGATTGCGCAGGCCGGAGACCGAGGCGACGTTCACGATCGCCGCCCCCCGCACCATCACCCGGAGCTGCGCGCGCAGCAGCGCGAAGACCGCATGGACGTTGGTCTCGAAGACCGCGTCGTAGACGGCGTCATCCTGCTCCTCGAGCGGCGCCTTGCGCTCCTGGTGCCCCGCGTTGTTGACCGCCACGTCGAGCCGGCCGAAGCGACCCAGGGCGGTCTCGACCAGGGCCCCGGCAGCCGAGCGGTCGCGCAGGTCGGCAGCCTGGAAGAGCGCCTCGGCGGCCCCGGCCTCGCGGCAGGCGTCGACCGCCGCAGCGCCGCGCCCGGGGTCCCGGCCGGTCAGCAGCAGGCGTGCCCCGCGGGCCGCGAAGGCGAGCGCGCTGGCCCGGCCGATGCCGGAGGTGGCGCCGGTGACCAGCACGACGCGGCCCTCGAAGCGATCGCTCAGGGTCGAGGCCTCGGGCGCGCCGCGCGTCAGCTCGCTCTCGTCCATCGCTGCTCCCGTCCTCCCGCAGATCCTGCCGCCACCAGCCTGCCAGCAAACCGGCCCGGCCTATTGGCAAAAAATTCAGCTCGTACGGTCCCGTCGGGGAACCGAAGGGGGCCTGCGCGCTTTATAGCTCCGTTAGGCGAGAGATCGACCAGCCCGCTCGGCAAGCGTGCGGAGACGTCGTCTTGTCGCCTGCGCAAAGGGCACTCATCGGAAGAAAGACATTTGGCCGGCCTGTCGTCACCTCTGCTCCACCAGCCCGCCCCGAACGACTGGAGAGCGGCGGCGGCAGGAGAGGCGGGCGTCGGGCCGCCGCGTTCCGCCGGCGACGCCCCCACCGGCGACGCCCCCACCGGCGCCGCGCGCCGGTCTCCAGGGACGCCAGACCTGCGGCCCGCGGCGTCAGCGGCCGTCGTCGAGGCCGCGCTCGCGCCGCTCGAGGCGCGACAGCAGAAGCGCGACGCGGTCCGGCAGGGGCTCGTGCAGCACGCGGTCGTAGCATTCGCCGAGGCACTCGCCGATCCGCTTCAGCTCGGCCGGCGGCCGCGGCCGGGCCGAATGCGGCTGCGGGCCGCCCGGCCGGTCCTTGCCGGCCTCTGTCATGTCTGACGCACCCATGTCTGGCGCACCGCTTTTCCGCTTCGATCGCGTCATCGGGGACCGCTCGACGGCCCGAGTGGTTCATGCGCTCCAGCAACGACATAGTAGTCGGAGCGCGTTGCACGACTAATTGCCAGGACAAAATGCCGTGGGTACGGCGCAGGTTCCACCGGCACCACCCGCTGTCAAGCATTCGGACAGCCGTTGTCCGAACAGCCATGACCGAATTCCACGGGGCGTTGCAAGAAAAGGAGTTCCGCTTTGTCTCTCTCGACCCTGATTGCTCCCCAGATACCGTTCCTGAGGCGCTATGCCCGCGCGCTCAGAGGACAGCAGGAGGCAGGCGACGCCTTCGTCGTCGCCACCCTGGAGGCGCTGCTCGCCGAGCCGCAGGACTTCCCGCACGACCTCGGTCCGCGCGTCGGCCTCTACAAGGTCTTCCACCGGATCTGGGCCAGCACGCACAGCGACAGCTACGAGCCGGCGGCATCGGAGCCGGGCGGCGAGGCGAGCGCCCCGCGGCGTCTGGGGCGGTTGACGCCGCGCAGCCGCCAGGCCCTGCTGCTGACCGCCCTGGAAGGCTTCACGGTCGAGGAGGCGGCGACGATCCTCGACAGCAGCGAGGACGAGATCAACGGCCTGATCGCCGACGCGATCGTCGAGATCGAGCGGCAGGACCGCACCAAGGTGCTGATCATCGAGGACGAGCCGATCATCTCGGCCGACCTGGAGATGATCGTGAAGGGCCTGCAGCACGACGTGATCGGCGTCGCGCGCACCCGCACCGAGGCGGTCGACGCGGCGCGCAGGGAGCGGCCCGGCCTGGTGCTGGCCGACATCCAGCTGGCCGACGGCTCGTCGGGCATCGACGCCGTCACCGACATCCTCTCGAGCTTCGACGTGCCGGTGATCTTCATCACCGCCTTCCCGGAGCGCCTGCTGACCGGCGAGCGGCCCGAACCCTCGTTCCTGATCACCAAGCCCTACCAGGACGACACGGTGAAGGCCGCGATCGGCCAGGCGCTGTTCTTCCGCGAGCGGGTCGCCGGCTGAGACAGGGCCGACCGCGCGCCCGCGCGGCTCTCCAAATCCGGGCCGGGAACGACCGGCCGGAGCCTGCGCTCCGGCCGGTCTTTTTTCTTGGCCGAGCGGTGCCGGCCGCGGCGCCGGCCAGGCGGGAACTTCCCGAGCGGGCACCGCGTTTCGCAGACACAACGACATTCGGATCGGGTGGACTTGGAGGACACCGCCATCGGGGGCGACGGCGGTTGCGGGGGGACTGCATTCAGGCTCAGGTCCCGGAGGACAGAGATGACCCGCCCACTTGGCTACCTTCCCGCCGCCGCGGCGAGCTTCCTGCTGATCGCGGCCGCCTGCCACACGCCCGCCCGGGGCGCCGAGGCCGGCGCGTCCGCCGCCCGGCAGGCGCAGGCGCCGGGACCCGTGACGCTGTTCCAGCCGTCGTCGACGGAGACCCGGACGCCGGTCTACCGCACCCCGGCCCGCCAGCCGGACCGCGCCGCCGCGACCGCCGCCCTGCCCCTCGACCGCCAGGAAGCGGTGGTGCGCCGGACCCAGGCGTCGCTGGCCCAGCTCGGCTTCGATCCCGGGCCGGTCGACGGCAGGATGGGACCGCAGACGCGCAGCGCGATCCGCGCCTTCCAGCGCGCCCACGACCGGCTGTCCGACGGCGAGTTGGACCACGGCCTTCTGAGCGACCTCGCCGCCGCGCTGACCGAGGCGCGGCTGAAGCAGACCGGGAGCGACAGGCGCATCGCCGACACGGGCCCCGATGGCGCCCCGGCGGCGGCCGGAAAGAGCGGCGACGCGCCCGGCGAGCTGTACTCCGGGCGCGCCCCCCTCGCCCAGGCCGACTCGGCCGCATCCCCCCGGCAGCCCGCGGCCAGCGCGCCGGGTGGCGTCGGGCTGATCTCGTCGGCCGAGGCGGCGACTCCGTCCCCCGCCGCGCCGCTGCCGGCCACGACGCCCGCGGCGCCGACGCTGACCGCGACCCCGGCGACGACGGACGAAAACTACGACATCGGCGATGCCATCGCGGAATCCTGGACGATCATCACCGGCCTGTCGGAGACCCTGCTCGACGAGCTCGCGGACCGGGCCGCACACGCCGTCGACTGATCCGGCGGTCGGGGCGCCCCCCTTTGTTCGAGCGATCGAATGGCCACGGCTCTCGCGGACCGAGAGCCGTGGCGCTTTGCCTGTCCGGCTGCCGCGCCGGGCCGGGCGCGTTGCCGACCTCCGCCGGCCGGTGATAGGGAGGGCCCGGCGCCCATGAAGTGTGGATGCGACGATGGATAGCCTGCTGCAATACCTCTTCGGCGCGGCCGCCTTCATGCCACACGGCTCCTGCCTGCTCTGGCGGCCCGACCTGGTGGCGCTGCACGCCGGCTCCGACGCCCTGATCGCCCTCGCCTACCTGGCGATCCCCCTGGCCATCCTGTCGTTCCTGAAGCGCCGCGAGGGGCTGCGGCCGGTCGAGCGCCGGATCGCCTATCTCTTCGCGCTGTTCATCTTTCTCTGCGCGCTGACGCACCTGTCCGAGGTCGTCACCCTCTGGTTTCCGGCCTATGTCGCCCAGGGCCTGCTCAAGGCGGCGACCGCCATCGTCTCGCTCTACACCGCGATGACCGTCTGGTCGCTGGTACCGAGCTTCCTGTCGCTGCTGTCGCCGGCCGAGCTGCAGCAGGTCAACGAGGAGCTGAAGAGCGAGATCGCGGCGCACCGCGAGACCACGGAGAAGCTGCGCAAGGCCGAGACCGAGCTGAACCGGACGCTCGATGCGCGGACCCGCGAGCTGCGCGAGACGAGTCAGCGCTTCGACCTGACGCTGCGCGGCTCGGGGATCACGGTCTTCCAGCAGGACCGCGACCTGACCTACACCTGGATGTACAATCCGCCCGCGCCGCTGACGGACGAGGCCTTCATCGGGCGCAGCGACCGCGAGATGATGCTGCCCGAGGCGACGCTGGCCAGCGTCGAGCCGGCCAAGCGGGCGGTACTGGAGAGCGGCGAGACCACGGTCGTCGAGGTGCCCTTCCCGTCGGCCGAGGGCGACCGCTGGTTCAAGCTCTTCATCGAGCCGCTGCACGAGGCCGAGGCGATCACCGGCATCGCCTGCGTCGCCATCGACATCACCGAGGAGAAGGCGGTCGAGAACCAGCTGCGCATCGTGCTGCGCGAGCTGACCCACCGCACCAAGAACATCCTGATGATCGTCCAGGCGATCGCCCGCCAGACCGCGCGCAACATCGAGAGCCCGGCGGAATTCATCAAGCGCTTCTCGGCGCGGCTCAGCGCGCTCGCCGGGGCCCACGACATCCTGGTCAACCGCGCCTGGGCCGGCGCCTCGCTGGAGGAGCTGATCGACGACCAGCTCGCCTATCTGCCCGAAGGCCCGCGCGAGGCGGTCTCGATCGAGGGACCGGCCATCGAGCTCGGCGCCAACCAGGCCCAGAACCTGGCGCTGGCGATCCACGAGCTCTCGACCAACGCCACCAAGTTCGGGGCGCTGTCCAGCGAGGGCGGCACGGTCGGGATCCGCTGGCGCCTCGAGGGCGAGCCGGACGCGCCGACGCTGCTGCTGGTCTGGCAGGAATCCGGCGGCCCGCCGGTCGTCGAGCCGGAAGCCTCCGGCTTCGGGCGCCTGATGCTGGAGAAGCTGGTGCCCGACGCGATCTCGGGGCGGGCCGAGCTCGACTTCGCGCCGCAAGGCCTGCGCTGGCAGGTCCGCTTCCCGCTCGGCGGCTGACGGCGCCGCCTCACTGCTCACTGCTGCGACGTTCCTTGCCGTCGCCCCGCTCGTTCGGTCGGACCTTGGCCGGCAGGCAGCGCTCGGCCGGAAAGACGACGGTCACCTCGGTGCCGACCTTCTCCTGGCTCTCCAGGGAGATACGGCCGCGATGCAGCTCGACGAATCGCTTGGTCAGCGCGAGGCCCAGGCCGGCGCCGGCCTGGGCCTCGCGGCGGTAGGCGTCGTCGACCTGGACGAAGGCCGCGAAGGCGCGCGGGATCTGGCTGCCCGGCATGCCGACGCCGTTGTCCTTGACGATCAGCCGCGGCTCGCCCTCGAAGGTCCGGTTGACCACCACCGAGACCCGCCCGCCGGCCGGCGTGAACTTGAGGGCGTTGGACAGCAGGTTCAGCAGGATCTGCGTGACCATCCGCTCGTCGCCGCGTAGGCGGATCGAGCGGGCCTCGGCGGTCATGGTCAGGGCCAGCCGCTTCAGCTGCGCATCGCCGGCCATCAGCTTGACCCCGGATTCGGCGATCTCCACCAGGTCGATCGAGGTCTCCTCGAGGCTGATCATGCCGCTTTCGGCGCGCGACAGGTCGAGCAGGTCGTTGATCAGCGACAGCAGATGGGTGCCGCCGCGCTTGATGTCGTCGAGATAGCTCCGGTACTTGGCCGGCTCGATCGCCCCGGCGACGCCGCTCAGCATCAGGTCGGAATAGCCGATGATGGCATTGAGCGGCGTGCGCAGCTCGTGGCTCATGTTGGCCAGGAACTGCGACTTCATCTCGCTGGCCCGCTCGGCCTCCTGCTTGGCCAAGCGCAGCGCCAGCTCGTCGCGCTTGCGCTCGGTCATGTCGACGATGGCGCTCAGCACGACCGTGCCCTCGGGCGTGCCGAGCGGGTTCAGGCCGATCTCGACCGGGAACTCCGAGCCGTCCTTGCGGCGCGCATAGAGATCGCGCCCGACGCCCATCATGCGCTTGCCGGCGTCGCCCAGGAACAGCCGGCGGTCGCGCCGGTGGCCGCTGCGGAAGCGCTCCGGCAGCAGCAGCTCGACCGGCTGGCCGACCAGCTCGTCGGCGGCATAGCCGAAGATCGCCTCGGCCTCGCTGTTGACCATCAGGATCGTGCCGTCCTCGCCGGTCATCAGCATCGCCGCCGGCGAGGCCTCGACGGCGAGCCGGAAGCGGGCGTCCGCAGCCCTGCGGGCCGTGATGTCGCGGGCGATCTCGGAGGCGCCGATGATCCTGCCGTCGGCGGCACGCAACGGCGACAGGGTGAGCGAGACCTCGAGGCGCCTGCCGTCCCTGGCCTGCCGCACGGTCTCGAGGCCCGCGATCGGCTCGCCGGCCCGGAAGCGGAGCTGGATCTCCTCGAACTCCGCCATGCGGTCCTCGGGCACGACGATCGTCGCCGGCCGGCCGATGGCCTCGGCCTCGGCGAAGCCGTAGAGCGCCTCGGCGGCGCGGTTCCAGCCGGTGATCGCCCCCTGCGAGTTGGTCGTCATGATCGCGTCGTTGGCCCAGGCGAAAGCCGCGCTGAACAGACGCTCGCGCTCCAGGTGCCCTTCGAAAGCCCGCGCCAGAACGCCGATCTCGCCGGCCGCGGCGGGCAGCGGCACCGGCTCGCCTCGATCGACCGCCTTGACCGCCCGGGTGATCTGGCCGAGCGGCCGCAGAGTCCGCCAGGCGATAACGGACACCGCCAGCCCGGCGGCGAGCAGGGCGGCGAGGCCGCTGAGCGCGCTGGTGCGCAGCACCTCGAGGGCCGAATCGAGGAGCCGGTCGCGGCGCGCCGTCAGGACCACGGCGACACGATTGCCGGGCCCGAGATCCTGCGCCGCGGCGGCCACGCCGATCTCGGCGCCGTCACGGGTCTCGGCACGCGCGGTGAACTGCGGATCGACGCTGGCGAGATCGGCCAGTCCGTCGAGCGACGGCAGCTCGTCCTGGAGACGAGGGGCCGGGCCGAACTCATGGGCGAAGGACCGCGACGGGTCGGGGTGGAGCAGGAAGTCGCCCTGTCGGTCGACGACGGCGAGGCTCAGCCCGGCACTCTCGGCGGCCTCCCGCATCGCCCCGAAGACGGGCGACATGGCGACGTTGATGACGAGGATGCCGAAGGGCGTGCCGTCCTCCGCCTCGACCGGCGCCGCGACCCGCACGACCGGCGCCTTCGGCTGCTCGATCGCCCCGTGCTCGCGGTTGAGTTCGATCGGCGAGACGTAGACCTCGCCCTGCGGCACGGCCAGCGCCGCGGCGAAGTAGGGGCGGCCGCCCTTGACCTGCAGCTCGCTGCGCGGCACCTGCCGGATCGTGCCGCCGGGACCAGAACGGTCGGTGCGAACGGCTTCGTGGCCGGAGGCGTCGATCAGACGGACCTGCAGGTAGGCCGGCTTGGCCTCCAGGACGGCCCGGAAGAGCCTGCCGAGCTCGTGGCGCCCCGCCGAGGATGCGCCGCTGCCGTCGACGCCGGCGGCGAGCAGATCGAGCAGCCGCCGGGTCGCCGGCGCCTGCCGCAACAGCAGGACGTCCCCGCGCGCCTCACGGACCGTGGTGCCGAGCCGCCCGGCCAGTTCCTGGGCGTCGGTCGCCATGCGGCGCAGGCGCTCCGGATAGATCACCTGCTCCAGGTTGCGCTGCGCCGACAGGCCGGCGACCAGCACCGCGAACAGCACCAGGGCGACCATCGCCAGGACAAGCCGGGTCGAGAGGCGCAGGTCGGCGAAAGGCAAGGCGCGCGGCCTCTTCATGGTCCGGTCATCCCGACGTCCGGCCCGAGATCCGGCCCGAGATCCGGCCCGAGATCCGGCCCGAGATCCGGCCCGAGATCCGGCCCGAGATCCGGCCCGAGATCCGGCCCGAGATCCGGCGCGGTGCCGCAGGCCGGCGCGCAAGACTGCCAGGAATGGCCCGGTCCGGCCGCCCCCGGCGGCAGCGTCGCCGCGCACTGCGGGACTTCGTCAAGAGCAGAGTTGGAATTCGCTGGGCAGTCTGCCGAGCATCTCGCATCGTCCTCGGTGATTACTATGGCGGCCAGCAAGCGGCAACACAAAACGCCGCTCGCACAGCGGAAATTCGTTAATACAGATTAACGATGTCAATGACGATTGATCACATCTCCAATATAGTTAGCGATCGACACAATTGATTTACTAACTAGATTTCGTGACGCTAGTGCATTCATTCCCCTCGATTTTTCCGTCGAGGGCGAGCCGACAGCGTCGCCGGGAACGACACGGAGGCCTTTTGCGTTAGGGGCACAGAGTGTCTAGACTCCTCGGCATAGGAAATGGCGGCCGGTTGCGAAGCGGCACCGGACTCCTCGTTCGGTGGCTGCCTTTGCCGCACGACCGGCCGGACAAGAGAGCCCCCGGCTCCCTCGCGGCACGGCCGACGGCTGGACGCACCGCGAAGGCAGCAACGGAGCCGTGTCGTCGGCGGACCATCGCAAGACACCACCGGCAGGCGCTGGGAGGCGAATTGACGACGTGACGCCTAAGAAACCGAAAGCCGGAGCGGCCGAGGCGGCCCGCAAGACCCGCCGGCCGCCCGGGGCCGCTGCGCGCTCGCGCCCGCGACGGCCGGGAGCGGCGACGGCCGACCCGGCCGACGCCCGCCTCGAGGCCCTGGCCGCCGAGCGCATCGCGATCGAGGCGGTCAGCCCCGAGATCGACGGCGGGCGCTTCCCGGCGAAGGCCGTCGCCGGCGGCCACCTCGCGGTCGAGGCGGACATCTTCGGCGACGGCCACGACGCCATCGACGCCGCCCTTCTGCTCCGCCCGGCCGGCACCACGGCCTGGACCGAGGCGCCGATGGTGCTGTTCGACAACGACCGCTGGCACGGCTCGATCACGCTGCCGGAGAACCGGCTCTACGACTACAGCATCGCCGCCTGGCGCGACCTCTTCGCCAGCTGGCGCAGCGAGGTCTCGAAGAAGTACGGCGCCGGCCTCGCCATCGGCCTGGAGATCGAGGAGGGCTGCCGCCTCGTCGCCAAGGCCGCGGCCGACGGCACGCGCGGCACGGCCGAGCAGCGCAAGGCCCTGAAGCGGCTCGACAGGGAGCTGCGCGCGGGGACCGCCGAGGGCGACCGCTTCGCCCTGCTGATGGGCGACGACGCGGCGGCGCTGATGCACCAGGCAGGCCCGCGCACGAACCTGACGCGCCACAAGGTCCTGCAGGTCTTCGCCGACCGGCCGGCCGCCGCCTTCAGCGCCTGGTACGAGCTGATGCCGCGCTCGCAGTCGGGCGACGCCGGGCGCCACGGCACCTTCGACGACGTGGTCGCCCGCCTGCCCTACGTCCGCGAGCTCGGCTTCGACGTGCTCTACTTCCCGCCGATCCACCCGATCGGCCGGACCAACCGCAAGGGCCGCAACAACAGCCTGATCGCCGAGGCCGACGACCCCGGCAGCCCCTACGCGATCGGCGCGGCCGAAGGCGGCCACGACGCGATCCACCCGGAGCTCGGCAGCCTCGAGGACTTCCGGCGGCTGGTCGCGGCGGCCCGCGACCACGGCCTGGAGATCGCCCTCGACTTCGCCATCCAGTGCTCGCCCGACCATCCCTGGATCAGGCAGCATCCGGAATGGTTCGACTGGCGGCCCGACGGCACCATCAAGTTCGCCGAGAACCCGCCGAAGAAATACGAGGACATCGTCAACGTCCACTTCTACCGCGACGCCATCCCGGGGCTCTGGCACGCCCTGCGCGACGTGGTGCGCTTCTGGATCGAGCAGGGCGTCACGATCTTCCGCGTCGACAACCCGCACACCAAGCCCTTCCCCTTCTGGGAGTGGCTGATCGGCGAGATCCGGGCGCAGCATCCGGAGGCGATCTTCCTGGCCGAGGCCTTCACCCGCCCGAAGGTCATGAAGCGCCTGGCCAAGATCGGCTTCAGCCAGTCCTACTCCTACTTCACCTGGCGCAACCACAAGCAGGAGCTGGCCGAGTACCTGACCGAGCTGACCCGGGAGGACTGCCGCCACACCATGCGGCCGAACTTCTTCGTCAACACGCCGGACATCAATCCCTACTACCTGCAGCACAGCGGCCGCGCCGGCTTCCGCGTGCGCCTGGTGCTGGCCGCGACCCTGGCCGGCAACTACGGCATCTACAGCGGCTTCGAGCTCTGCGAGGCGGCCGCCGTGCCGGGCAAGGAGGAGTACCTCAACTCCGAGAAGTACGAGATCCGCGCCTGGGACTGGGACCGGCCCGGCAACGTCAAGGACGACGTGCGGCTGGTCAACGACCTGAGACGCCGCCATCCGGCGCTGCAGGACTTCACCAACATCGCCTTCTACAACGCCTGGAACGACAGCATCCTCTACTACGGCAAGCGCACGGCCGACCTGTCGAGCTTCCTGCTGTTCGCGGTCAATCTCGACCCGCACAACGCCCAGGGCGCCCACTTCGAGGTGCCGCTCTGGGAGTTCGGGCTGCCGGACGAGGCGGCGATCGAGGTCGAGGACCTGGTCACCGGCAGCCACTTCACCTGGCACGGCAAGGTCCAGCACCTGTGGCTCGACCCGCGGCAGCGCCCCTACGCGATCTGGCGGCTGATCCCGCCGGGCGCGCCGCGGTAGGAGGACCGGCGAGATGGACCATCCCCTGCCCGCAGAGACGTCGCCGGCCACGCCGCCCCGCCGCCGGAAGACGCCCGACGGCACGATCGATCGCGGCCAGACCGACTGGTACAAGGACGCGATCATCTACCAGCTGCACGTCAAGGCCTTCCAGGACTCGAACGGCGACGGCCTGGGCGACTTCGCCGGGCTGATGCAGCGCCTCGACTACGTCCAGGAGCTGGGCGTCACCGCGATCTGGCTGCTGCCCTTCTATCCCTCGCCGCTGCGCGACGACGGCTACGACATCGCCGACTACCGCTCGATCAACCCGAGCTACGGCACGATGAAGGACTTCAAGGGCTTCATCGCCGAGGCGCACCGGCGCGGCCTCAGGGTGATCACCGAGCTGGTCATCAACCACACCTCGGACCAGCACCCCTGGTTCCAGAAGGCGCGCAAGGCCAAGGCCGGATCGGCGGCGCGCAACTTCTACGTCTGGAGCGACACGGACCAGAAGTACCAGGGCACGCGGATCATCTTCCTCGACACCGAGAAGTCGAACTGGACCTGGGACCCCGAGGCCGAGGCCTTCTTCTGGCACCGCTTCTATTCGCACCAGCCCGACCTCAACTTCGACAACCCGCGGGTCATGAAGGAGGTCCTGAAGGTCATGCACATGTGGCTCGACATGGGGGTCGACGGCCTCCGGCTCGACGCCATCCCCTACCTGGTCGAGCGCGAGGGCACCAACAACGAGAACCTGCCCGAGACCCACGAGGTGCTGAAGCAGGTCCGTGCCAGCCTGGACGAGAAGTACAGCGACCGCATGCTGCTCGCCGAGGCCAACCAGTGGCCCGAGGACACCCGCCCCTACTTCGGCGAGGGCGACGAGTGCCACATGGGCTTCCACTTCCCGCTGATGCCGCGGATGTACATGGCGCTGGCCCAGGAGGACCGGCATCCGGTCACCGACATCATCCGGCAGACTCCGGAGATCCCGGAGCCCTGCCAGTGGGCGATCTTCCTGAGGAACCACGACGAGCTGACGCTGGAGATGGTCACCGAGGAGGAGCGCGACTACCTCTGGCGGACCTATGCCGCCGACACCCGCGCCCGCATCAACCTCGGCATCCGCCGGCGCCTGGCGCCGCTGATGCAGAACGACCGGCGCAAGATCGAGCTGATGAACGCGCTGCTGCTGTCGATGCCCGGCACGCCGATCCTCTACTACGGCGACGAGCTCGGCATGGGCGACAACTACTTCCTCGGCGACCGCGACGGCGTGCGCACGCCGATGCAGTGGTCGACCGACCGCAACGCCGGCTTCTCCCGAGCCAACCCGCAGCAGCTCTACCTGCCGCCGATCATGGACCCGGTCTACGGCTACCAGGCGATCAACGTCGAGGCGCAGCGCGCCGACCCCTCGTCGCTGCTCAACTGGACCCGGCGCATGGTCTCGGTCCGGAAGCAGCACGGCGCCTTCGGCCGCGGCACGATCGGCTTCCTCTACCCGCACAACCGCAAGATCCTGGCCTACGTCCGGGAGTGCCGGGGCGAGTCGGGGGACGAGGCGATCCTCTGCGTCGCCAACCTGGCGCGCTCGGCCCAGGCGGTGGAGCTCGACCTGTCGCGCTTCCGCGGCGCCGTGCCGGTCGAGCTGACCGGCGGCTCGCCGTTCCCGCCGGTCGGCGACCTGCCCTACCTGCTGACCCTGCCGGCCTACGGCTTCTACTGGTTCCTGCTGGCCGACGAGGCCGAGATGCCGCACTGGCACCAGCCGATGCCGGAGCCGCTGCCCGAGTTCATCACCGTGACCAGCCGCGACGGCAGGGTCTCCAGCGTGCTGACCGGCCGCGAGAAGCGCCAGCTGGAGAGCGAGACCCTGCCGTCGTTCCTGCCGCTGCAGCGCTGGTTCGCGGCCAAGGACGAGCGCATCGCCAGCGTGTCCCTGACTCCGCTCGGCAGCCTCGACAATCCCGACCACCTGCTGGCCACCGCCGAGGTCGTCCTGAAGGGCGCCGAAAGCGACGCGCCGCAGCGCTACTTCCTGCCGCTCGCCGCGCGCTGGGGCGAGGAGAACCTGCGGGCCGGCGCGCCCAAGCTCAGCTACACCCTGGCCAAGATCCGCAAGGGCCCGCGGGTCGGCGCCCTGATCGACGGCGCCCACGACGAGGCCTTCGCCGAGGAGCTGCTGCGCGCCATGCAGGCCGGCCGGCGCAACGAGGCCGACGGACACGTCCTGCGCTGCAGCGGCAGCGAGCGCCTGGCGGCGATCGAGGACTTCGGCGCGCCGCGCCCGCTCGGCGTCGAGCAGAGCAACATCTCGATCGTGTTCAGCGACAAGGCGATCATGAAGCTCTACCGGCGCCTGCGCGCCGGCGAGCAGCCCGACGTCGAGGTCGCCCGCTTCCTGACCGAGACCGCCGGCTATCCGAACACCCCGGCCCTGCTCGGCTCGATCGACGTGGTCGAGGGCGAGGGCGAGCCGACCACCCTGGTCGCGGCCTTCGCCTTCGTGCCCAACCAGGGCGATGCCTGGGGCGTCGTCGCCGCCGCCCTCGAGCGCGACCTGGAGGAGCAGGCCCTGCGCCAGCCCGATGCCGAGACACCGGCCGAGCCCGAGGGCTTCGACTTCCCGCTCGAGCTGGGTCCGCTGCTCGGCAGGCGCACGGCGGAGCTGCACAGGGCCCTCGCCGCCCCGACCGACGACCCGGCCTTCGCCTGCGAGCCGCTGACCCGCGCCGACCTCAAGCGCTGGTCCAGGGAGGCCCAGGCCGAGGCCAGGGCGATGCTGTCGAAGCTGCAGGGCGCGCGCGACCGGCTGCCGGAGGCCGCCCAGGCCGAGGTCCGGCGCCTGCTCGAGCTGAAGGGCCGCCTGACCCATCGCCTGAAGGCCGTCGCCGAGCTGGCGCCGTCGGGCGCCCGCTCGCGGATCCACGGCGACTATCATCTCGGCCAGATCCTGGTCGCCCAGAACGACCTCGTGGTCATCGACTTCGAGGGCGAGCCGGGGCGCAGCCTCTCGGAGCGACGGCTCAAGTCGTCGCCGCTGCGCGACCTCGCCGGGCTGCTGCGCTCGCTCGACTACGCGGCGGCGACCGCGGCGAGCCGCTACAGCCAGCGGCTCGGCATCGACCAGGAGGCGGTCGCGCGGCGCGCCCGCCTGTGGCGCGACCGCACGACGTCGGCAGTGCTGGCCAGCTACCGCGAGACGATCGCCGGCGCGCCGACCTGGCCCGAGGACCCGGCCCTGGGCGAGGGGCTGCTCGAGCTGTTCCTGCTGCAGAAAGCGGTCTACGAGATCGGCTACGAGCTGGCCAACCGGCCGGCCTGGCTCAGCGTGCCGCTCGCCGGCCTGATCGACCTCCTCGAACGTCACGACCACCTGGAAAGCCACGGGACGCCATGAACAGCGAGACTGCCTTGCCCAGGGATCACAGCGCGGTCGAGGCGATCGTCCGCGGCCGCCATGGCGACCCCTTCTCGGTGCTCGGCATGCACGGCGGCGACGGCGCGCCGCTGACCGTCTCGGTCTTCGCGCCGCCGGCCGCCGAGGTCGCGGTGCTCGACGCCAAGACCGGCAAGGTGGCCGCGCGGCTGGAGCGCGTCCATCCGGAAGGCTTCTTCGCCGGCCCGGTGCCGCGCCGCAAGAAGCGCTTCGCCTATCGCCTGGAGATGACGGCCGGCGAGCGCAGCTGGCAGGCCGAGGATCCCTACCGCTTCCCCCCGGTGCTCGGCGAGCTCGACGTCCACCTGCTGGCCGAGGGCCGGCACCGCCGGCTGTTCGAGCGGCTCGGCGCCCATCCGCTCACGCTGGACGGCGTCGCGGGCGTGGCCTTCGCGGTCTGGGCGCCGAACGCCCAGCGGGTCAGCGTGGTCGGCGAGTTCAACGCCTGGGACGGCCGGCGCCATCCGATGCGCCGGCGCCACGAAGCCGGCGTCTGGGAGCTCTTCGTGCCGGGCCTGGAGCGCGGCGCGCTCTACAAGTACGAGATCGTCGGTCCCCGGGGCGAGCAGCTGCCGCTCAAGTCGGACCCGCTGTCGTTCCGCCAGGAGGCGCCGCCCCGGACCGCCTCGCTGGTCGAGGGGCTGCCGGCACGCGACTGGCGGGACGCCGACTGGATGGAGGGCCGGCAGGCGCGCCAGGCGCTGGCGGCGCCGATCTCGATCTACGAGGTGCATCTCGGCTCCTGGCGGCGTGGCGACGGCGATTCCCTGCTCGACTACGACACGATCGGCGACCTGCTGATTCCCTATGCCCGGGACATGGGCTTCACGCACCTCGAGTTCCTGCCGGTCAGCGAGCATCCCTTCGCCGGGTCCTGGGGCTACCAGCCGATCGGGCTGTTCGCGCCGACCGCGCGCTTCGGCCCGCCCGAGGGCTTCGCGCGCCTGGTCGAGCGCTGCCACGAGGCCGGGCTCGGCGTCATCGTCGACTGGGTGCCGGCGCACTTCCCGAGCGACGTGCACGGCCTCGCGCGCTTCGACGGCACCGCGCTCTACGAGCACGAGGACCCGCGGCTCGGCTTCCATCAGGACTGGAACACGCTGATCTACAACTTCGGCCGCCGCGAGGTCGCCAACTTCCTGCAGGCCAACGCCCTGTTCTGGCTGGAGCGCTTCCACGTCGACGCGCTCAGGGTCGACGCCGTCGCCTCGATGCTCTACCTCGACTACAGCCGCAAGCCCGGCGAGTGGCTGCCGAACGCGCACGGCGGCAACGAGAACCTGGAGGCGATCGCCTTCCTGCGCGAGACCAACACCCGGGTCTACGCCGACAATCCCGGCGCCGTCACCATCGCCGAGGAGTCGACCGCCTGGCCCCAGGTCAGCCGGCCGGTCTACAGCGGCGGCCTGGGCTTCGGCTACAAGTGGAACATGGGCTGGATGCACGACAGCCTGGACTACATCAGCCGCGACCCGATCTACCGCCGCCATCACCACGACCGCGTGACCTTCGGCCTGCACTACGCCTTCTCGGAGAACTTCATCCTGCCGCTCAGTCACGACGAGGTGGTGCACGGCAAGGGCTCGCTGCTCGGCAAGATGCCCGGCGACCGCTGGCAGAAGTTCGCCAACCTGCGCGCCTACTTCGCCTTCATGTGGACCCATCCGGGCAAGAAGCTGCTGTTCATGGGGGGCGAGTTCGGCCAGGAGCGCGAGTGGAGCCACGACCGCTCGCTCGACTGGCACCTCTGCGACGATCCCGCCCACGCCGGCCTGCAGCACCTGGTGCGCGACCTCAACCGGCTCTACCGCGGCAACCCGGCGCTGCACGAGCGGGACTGCGCGCCGGACGGCTTCGAGTGGATCGACGCCAGCGACGCCGACAGCAGCGTCTTCGTCTACCAGCGCAACGGCGCGGACGGCGGCGATCCCGTCGTCGTGGTCTGCAACTTCACGCCCCTGGTGCGCCACGGCTACCGCGTCGGCGTGCCGAGGGGCGGCAGCTGGGACGAGATCTTCAACAGCGATGCCGAGCTCTACGGCGGCTCCAACGTCGGCAACGGCGGCCGGGCCGACGCGTCCGGCGAGGGCTGGCACGGCCGGCCCGCCTCGCTCGACCTGACCCTGCCGCCGCTCGGCGTACTGGTCCTGCGCCCCTCTTCCTAGGACGACAGAACGAATGACGATGAAGCTGGAGGCGGGGTCGCCCTTTCCGCTCGGTGCCACCTGGGACGGCTCGGGCGTCAACTTCGCGCTGTTCTCGGCCAACGCCACCAAGGTCGAGCTCTGCCTGTTCGACCGCAACGGCCGCCGTGAGACCGACCGCATCGCCCTGCCCGAGTTCACCCATGAGGTCTGGCACGGCTACCTGCCCCAGGTGCGCCCCGGCCAGCTCTACGGCTACCGGGTGCACGGGCCGCACGACCCCAGGAACGGCCACCGCTTCAACCACAACAAGCTGCTGATCGACCCCTACGCCCTGGCGCTGCACGGCGAGATCCGCTGGCACGACGCGCTGTTCGGCTACCGGGTCGGCCACGCCCGCGGCGACCTGTCGTTCGACCGGCGCGATTCGGCCTTCGTCATGCCGAAGTGCGTGGTCATCGATCCGGCGGCGACCTGGGGCGCGGACCGGCCGCCGAAGGTGCCCTGGGCCGAGACGATCATCTACGAGGCCCACGTCAGGGGCATGACGGCGCGCCATCCGGACCTGCCGCCGCAGCTGCGCGGCACCTTCGCGGGCCTCGCGCAGCCGCAGGTGATCGAGCACCTGGTCAAGCTCGGCGTCACCGCGGTCGAGCTGATGCCCTCGCAGGCCTTCTTCGACGACCGCTACCTGGTGGAGAAGGGCCTCGCCAACTACTGGGGCTACAACACGATCGGCTTCTTCGCGCCGGCCAGCCGCTACATCTCGCGCGGCGGCGACGTCCACGAGTTCAAGCTGCTGGTCCGCCGGCTGCACGAAGCCGGCATCGAGGTGCTGCTCGACGTCGTCTACAACCACACCGCCGAGGGCAACGAGCTGGGCCCGACGCTGTCGTTCCGGGGCATCGACAACGCCAGCTACTACCTGCTGGGCGACGATCCGCAGCACTACTTCGACACGACCGGCTGCGGCAACACCGTGAACCTGCGCCACCCGCGGGTGCTGCAGCTGGTCATGGACTCGCTGCGCTACTGGGTGCGCGAGTGCCATGTCGACGGCTTCCGCTTCGACCTCGCGAGCTCGCTCGGCCGCGACCGCGACGTCTTCGAGCTGAGCGCGGTGTTCTTCGACGCGGTCCGCCAGGACCCCGTGCTGTCGCGGGTCAAGCTGATCGCCGAGCCCTGGGACACCGGGCCCGACGGCTACCAGCTCGGCAACTTCCCGCCCGGCTGGGCCGAGTGGAACGACCGCTACCGCGACGGCCTGCGCAGCTTCTGGCGCGGCGATCCCGGCACCCTGCCCGGCCTCGCCAAGAGCCTGCTCGGCTCGGCCGAGCTGTTCGAGCGGCGCGGCCGCCGGCCCTGGGCCAGCATCAACTTCGCGACGGCCCACGACGGCTTCACCCTGGCCGACCTGCTGTCCTACGACCGCAAGCACAACGAGCCGAACCAGGAAGGCAACAACGACGGCCACAACCACAATGTGAGCTGGAACTGCGGCGTCGAGGGGCCGAGCGACGATCCCAAGGTGCTCGCCCTGCGCGACCGGCTGCGCCGCGCCATCGTGACCACGCTGCTGATCTCCCAGGGTACGCCGATGCTGCTGATGGGCGACGAGGTCGGCCGCAGCCAGGCCGGCAACAACAACGCCTACTGCCAGGACAACGAGTCGACCTGGCTGGCCTGGGAGGAATTCGACCCGCGCGACGCCGCCTTCCTGGAGTTCGTCAGGCAGGTCGTCGCGGTGCGCCGGGCGACGCTGCCGCTCCGCCAGAGCCACTTCCTGCACGGACGGCCGGTCGGGAGCGGCGAGGTCCGCGACGTGCTGTGGCTGCGCCACGACTCCCACGACATGACGCCGGGCGACTGGGAGGATCCGGAGGCGCGCTCGGTCGGGCTGCTGCTCTGCGGCGCCGCCGGCGAGCGGCACCTGATCCTGCTCAACGCCCACCCCGAGCCGCTGCCCTTCGTGCTGCCGGCCAGCGCGACCGCGGCGCGCTGGCGGCTGCTGGTCGACAGCGCCGTCGGGCAGGTCCGGCCCGAGCGCGAGCCCTTCCATCCGCGCGAGACCGTCGAGCTGCCGGGCCGCGCCGTCCTGGTGCTCGAAGGCGAGGTGACGTGAGCGACTGCCCGGCCTCCGCCAGGACCTGGGGCGCCGAGCCGCTCGGCGACGGCACCACGCGCTTCCGGCTCTGGGCGCCGGCCCAGGCGCGGGTCTGGCTGCATGGCGGCGGCCGGGACCGGCCGATGAGGCGCAGCGACGACGGCTGGTTCGAGCTGGCCACCGACGCGGTCGCGCCCGGCGACGGCTACGGCTTCCGCCTGCAGGACGGCCTGGTCGTCCCCGATCCCGCCGCGCGCGCGCAGCTCGGCGACGTCCACGGGCTGTCGCGGCTCGCCGATCCCGGCGCCTGGCGCTGGCGCACGACCGGCTGGCACGGCCGGCCCTGGGAGGAGGCGGTGATCTACGAGCTGCATGTCGGCACCTTCAGCGGGTCCGGGACCTTCGCCGGCGTCGCCGAGCGGCTCGACCACCTGGCCGGCCTCGGCGTCACGGCGATCGAGCTGATGCCGGTCGCCCAGTTCGCCGGCCGGCGCGGCTGGGGCTACGACGGCGTGCTGCTCTATGCGCCGCACGAGGCCTACGGCGGGCCCGAAGGCCTCAAGGCCCTGGTCGACGCGGCCCACGCCCGCGGCCTGATGGTCCTGCTCGACGTCGTCTACAACCACTTCGGCCCGGACGGGAACTACCTGCACCTCTACGCCCCCGAGTTCTTCCATGCCGGCCGGCAGACGCCCTGGGGCAGCGCCATCGCCTACGAGAAGCCGCCGGTGCGGCGGTTCTTCTGCGAGAACGTGCTGTACTGGCTGGAGGAGTACCGCCTCGACGGCCTGCGCTTCGACGCCATCGACCAGATCCACGACCCCTCGCCGGAGCCGATCCTGGAGGAGATGGCGCGGCTGGTGCGCGAACGCATCCGCGACCGGCATGTCCACCTGACCAGCGAGGACAGCAGCAACGAGATCCGTCTGCACCGCCGTGACGCCGAGGGCGGCACCCCGCTGTTCACCGCCGAGTGGAACGACGACTTCCACAACGCGGTCCATGCCGCGGTGACCGGCGAGAGCGAGGGCTACTACCGCGACTTCGCCGCCGACCACTGGGCGAAGCTGGCACGCAGCCTCGCCGAGGGCTTCGTCTACCAGGGCGAGCTCTCGGAGCACTTCGGCGACCGGCCGCGCGGCGAGCCCAGCGCCGGCCTGCCGCCGGTCGCCTTCGTCGACTTCCTGCAGAACCACGACCAGGTCGGCAACCGCGCCTTCGGCGAGCGGCTGAGCGACCTGATCGACCGGCCGATGCTCGAGCTGCTGACCGCGCTGCTGCTGCTCGGCCCCTCGATCCCGCTGCTCTTCATGGGCGAGGAATGGGCCGAGCGGCGGCCCTTCTGCTTCTTCACCGACTTCCGCGGAGAGCTGGCCGAGGCCGTGCGAGAGGGCCGGCGCCTCGAGTTCCGCGCCTGGTCGGCCTTCGCCGACGAGGCCAGCCGGCAGCACATCCCGGACCCCAACGATCCGACGACCTTCGCCGCCTCGACCCTCGACTGGCAGCGCTTGGACGATCCCGACGGGCGGCGGCAGCTCGGCCTCGTGCGCCGGCTGCTGGAGATCCGGCACCGCGAGGTCGTGCCCCGCCTGGCCGGCCTCGGCGGCCACTGCGGCCGCATCCGGGCGCAGCACGACGGCGTCGTCGCCGTCACCTGGACGCTGACCGACGGCAGCCGGCTGCAGATCGACGCCAACCTGGAGCGCGAGGAGCGCCCCGCCGAGCCGCCGCCCCCCGGGCGGCTGCTCTTCGAGCTGGCGGAGGGAGCGGCGGACGGCCTGGCGGAGGGCCGCCTGCCGCCCTGCTCGATCGTCGTCTCGCTGGACCGGAGCCCTGCGGAGGCGAGCGGCCGATGAGCGAGCTGCTCGACCGGCTCTGCGAGCGCCACGGTATCACCCTCGCCTACCACGACCAGCTCGGCTACCTCAGGGTCGCCTCCGAGGAGGTCAAGCGCGCCCTGCTCGAGGCGATCGGCGTGCCGGCCGACGACGAGGCGGCGCTCCGCCAGGCGCTCGCCGAGGCGCCGGAGCTGCCGGAGGCCAGGGTCGCGGTCGGCGCGGACCGGCGCTGCTTCCTGCCCGGCTGCCTGGAGCACGGCCGGGTCTGGGGCGTCGCGCTGCAGCTCTACCAGCTGCGCTCGGCGCGCGACTGGGGCATCGGCGACTTCGAGGACCTGGCGCGGGCCGCGGAGCTGGCCGGCGCCTGCGGCGCCGACTTCCTGGGCGTCAATCCGCTGCACGCCCTGCTGCTCGCCGATCCGGCGCGCTGCAGCCCCTTCTATCCCTCGAGCCGGCGCTTCCTCAACCCGCTCTACATCGCCGTCGACCGGGTGCCGGGCTACGATCCGGTCCTGGTCGACCAGGCCGAGCTCGAGCGGCTGCGGGCCTGCAGCCTGGTCGACTACCCGGGGGTCGCGCGCCTCAAGGTGGCCGTGCTGCGCCGACTCTGGCCGCGCTGGCGCGAGACGGCCGCCGAGGGCGGCACCGACGGCCGCGCGGCCTTCGACGCCTTCCGCGCGACCCGCGGCACGCCGCTGGCGCGCCAGGCGCTGTTCGAGGCGCTGTCGCAGCATTTCGCCGCCGAAGGCCAGGGCGCCGGCTGGCAGGGCTGGCCCGAGGAATTCCGTTCGCCGGACAGCGCGGCCGTGCTGGCCTTCGAGGCCGAGCGGCGCGACGAGCTGGCCTTCCAGGCCTGGCTGCAGTGGCTCGCCGACCGGCAGCTCGAGGCGGCGCAGCGGCGCGGTCGGGCCGCCGGCCTGCGCATCGGCCTCTATCTCGACCTCGCCGTCGGGGACGCGCCGGACGGCGCCGCCACCTGGTCGGACCAGGCCCTGATGGTGACCGGCGCCCGGGTCGGCGCGCCACCCGATTCCTTCAACATCGCCGGCCAGGACTGGGGCCTCTCGCCGCTGTCGCCGGCGGTGCTCCGGCAGCGCGCGCTGGCCCCCTACCGGGCCCTGCTGGAGGACGTCATGCGCCATGCCGGGGCGCTGCGCCTGGACCATGCCATGGGCCTGCGCCAGCTCTTCTTCATCCCCTCCGGCCACCCGGCGACCGAGGGCACCTACCTGCGCTATCCGATGGGCGAGATGCTGGAGGCGCTGGCCGAGGCCAGCCGGCACTGCCGCAGCCTGGTCATCGGCGAGGACCTGGGCACCGTGCCCGAGGGCTTCCGCGAGATCATGGCCGCGGCCGAGATCCAGTCCTACCGCCTGCTCTACTTCGAGCGGCTCGACCACGGCCTGAAGCCGCCGGGCGACTATCCCCGCCAGGCGCTGGCCTGCCTCTCGACCCACGACCTGCCGCCGCTGATCGGCTGGTGGCAGGGCGACGACGTCGCCCTGCAGCGCGAGCTCGGCTTCATGGACGGGCCGATGGCCGAGGCCGAACTCGGGCGCCGCGCCGAAGACCAGCGCCGCCTGCTCGCCGACCTCGTCGTCGAGGGCCTGCTGGAGACCGGGCAGGTCCCGGCGGACGGCAGGCTGTCGGGCAGCGCCGCCGAAGCCCTGTCGGCCGCGGTGCACCGCCACCTGGCGCGCGCGCCCTCGCGGCTCTTCGCGGTGCGTCTCGAGGACCTCGCCGGGGAGCGCCAGGCGGTCAACGTGCCGGGCACGGTCGAGGAGCACCCGAACTGGCGCCGCCGGCTCGGCCTGACCCTGGAAGAGCTGCCGCAGAGCCGTCTTTTCCAGGCCGTCGTCCGGGGCGTGGCCGGCGAGCGACCGAGGCAGTGAAGCAGAACACACCTTGATCGGACAGCGCTCCGAGACCAAATTCTGGATAGATTTTCTAGACAGATTGTTGTCGGCTCAACGTCAACCGCGGGGGTGAAGATGGCGACCTGGTCCGTGCAGGATGCGAAGAATCGCTTCAGCGCCGTCATCGAGGCGGCACGCGCAAAGCCACAGACCGTGACCAAGCACGGCAAGCCGGCCGTCGTCGTGGTGGATGCCGCCGAGTTCAACCGCCTGCAGCGCCTCGATCAGGCAGAAGCGCCTTCGCTGCCCGACCTCTTGCTGGCCATGCCTCAGGACGACGAAGAGTTCGAGCGGATCCGGCTGCGGCCCCGCGATCTCGATCTCTGATGTTCCTGATCGACACCGTTGTCCTGTCGGAGCTGCGCAAGCGGCAACGAGATCCGGGCGTCGTCGCCTGGGTCGAAAGCCAGCGGACCAGCGATCTCTTCCTCAGCGTCGTCAGCATCGGTGAAATCGAGCGCGGCATTGCCCTGCAGCGGAGCAGGAACCCGGCATTCGCCCGGACCCTGACGGCTTGGCTCGACCGGGTCCTGGCGCTCTATCACGACAGGATCCTGCCATTCGAGCTCAGCACCGCCCGGCGCTGGGGCACGCTGAGCGCGGCGATCGGCAACGACAGCGCCGATCTCATGATCGCGGCCACCGCCCTCGACCACGGCCTCACCGTCGTCACCCGCAACATCGCCCATTTCGTACCGGCTGGCGTCTCGGTCCTCGATCCCTTCGCCCCGGTCCGGCCGGCGCCCTGAAGCGCCGGGCACGATGACCTTGCCGCGCGCCACTTATCGCCTGCAGTTCCGCGAGGGCATGGACTTCGCGCGCGCCGCCGCGCTGGCGCCCTACTGGCGACAGCTCGGCATCAGCCACCTCTACGCCTCGCCGGTCTTCGCCGCCGCCGCGGGCTCGACCCACGGCTACGACGTCACCGACTTCAACCGCATCGAGCCGGCGCTCGGCGGCGAGGCCGGCCTGCGGGCCCTGGCCGGGGCGCTGCGGCGCGAGGGCCTCGGCCTGATCCTCGACTTCGTGCCCAACCACATGAGCGCGACGCCCGACAATCCCTGGTGGGCCGAGCTGCTGGAGTGGGGCGAAGCGAGCCCGACGGCGACCTTCTTCGACATCGACTGGGCGGCGGACAAGCTGCTGATCCCGACCCTGGGCGCGCCCTACGCGGAGGTCCTGGAGGCCGGCGAGCTGGCCTTCGGCCTGGAGACGGCGACCGGCCGCCTGCTGCTGCGCTACCACGAGACGGCGCTGCCGCTGAACCCGCCGAGCGCCGCGACGCTGCTCGCGCGCTCCGGCGACGCCACGCTGCAGGGCCTCGCCTCGCCGCTGGCGAGCGCGCTGCCGGAGAGCGTCGAAGCCTTGCGCGCGGACCTCCGCAGGCGCCTCACCGAGCCCGGCGTCCCCGAGGCCTTCCGGGCGACCCTGGCCGCGCTCTCGCAGGACCGGGAGCTGGTCCACGCGGTCCACGAGGCCCAGGTCTGGCGGCTCGTCCACTGGCGCGCCGCGCGCGACAGCCTGACATACCGGCGGTTCTTCGAGATCACCGGCCTGATCGGCGTTCGCGTCGAGGAGCCGGCGGTGTTCGACGCGGTCCACGGCCTGCTGCTGCGGCTGGTCGAGGAGGGCCTGGTCCAGGGCCTGCGCCTGGACCACGTCGACGGCCTCGCCGATCCCAGGAGCTATCTGGAGCGCCTCGCCGCCGCCCTGCCCGACGGCACCTACCTGGTCGTCGAGAAGATCCTGGAGGACGGCGAGACCCTGCCGGCCGCCTGGCCGGTCGCCGGCACCACCGGCTACGAGTTCATCGCCGCGCTCGCCGCCGGGCTCTGCGACCAGGCGGGGCTGGCCGCGCTCGGCGAGGCCTACGAGGCCTTCGTCGGCCGGCCGCTCGACCTCGAGGACGAGGTCGCCGCGGCCAAGCGACAGATCCTGACCGAGAACCTTGCCGCCGAGCTCGCGACCCTGGTGCGCCAGGCGGCCGAGCTGGCACAGCGCCGGCTCGCGACCCGCGACTTCGGCGAGGACAGCCTGCGCCGCGCGATCATCGCCCTGGTCCTGGCCTTCCCGGTCTACCGCAGCTACGTCGACGAGGCCGGCGCCGGCGAGACCGACCGCAGGCTGATCGCCGGGGTCGCGGAGCGCGCCAAGCAGCGCCCCGACGTCGAGGAGCCGCGCACCGTCGACTTCGTCGTCTCGCTGCTGCTGCTCGAGGTCGAGCCAGAGGACAGCGAGGACGCCCTGCGCTTCACGACCCGCTTCCAGCAGACGACGGGCCCGATCATGGCCAAGGCCCTTGAGGACACGGTCTTCTATCGCCAGCACCGCCTGATCGCGCTCAACGAGGTCAGCGGCGACCCCGGCCTCGCCGAGGCCTCGGCCGAGGCCTTCCACCGGGCCATGCTCGAGCGGCGGGCGCGCCAGCCGCACGGCCTCTCGGCGACCGCGACCCACGACACCAAGCGCGGCGAGGACGCGCGCGCCCGGCTCTACGCCCTGAGCGAGGCGCCGGCGCTCTGGGCCCGGGCGGTCGGCCGCTGGTCGACGCTCAACGCCCGGCTGCGTAGCGCGGTCGACGAGGGCCCGGTGCCGGAGCCGGAGACCGAATGGCTGATCTACCAGACCCTGCTCGGCGCCTGGCCGGCGGATCTGGAGCCGGACGACGGAGCCGGCCTCGCCGCGCTCTCCGACCGGATCACGGCCTTCCTGGAGAAGGCGCTGCGCGAGGCCAAGCTGCGCACCCGCTGGACCGCGCCCGACGAGCCCTACGAGGCCGCGGTGCGGGCCTTCGCCGAAGGCCTGCTCGATGCGTCGGAGCCGACCTTCCTGCAGGACTTCGTCGCGACGACCGAGCCGTTCCGGCGGGCCGGCGCGGTCAACTCCCTGAGCCAGAGCCTGCTCAAGCTCACGGCGCCCGGCATTCCCGACCTCTACCAGGGCACGGAAGGCTGGGACCTCAGCCTGGTCGACCCGGACAATCGCCGGCCGGTCGCCTTCGGGACCCTCGACGCGCGACTCGAGGGCCTCGGCGAGCGGCCGCTCGCGGAGCTGCTCGCCGACTGGCGCAGCGGCGCGATCAAGCAGCGCGTGCTGCAGGCCGGCCTCGCCTGGCGCCGGGCCCGGCCGCAGCTGTTCGCCGAGGGCGACTACGGGGCGCTGCGGGTCGTCGGCGCCGAGGCGGACCGCGTCATCGCCTTCGCCCGGCGCCACCGCGACCGGGCGGCCGTCGTGGTCGTGCCGCGCCGGCCGCTCGGCCTGCTGCACCCGGAACTGCCCGCGATCCCCGCCGCGGCCTGGGGCGACACGGCGATCCTGCTGCCCGAGGCGCTGCAAGGCCGCCGCTTCGTCGACGCGCTGAGCGGCGCGGCACGGCAGGGGGCCGGCAGCCTGCCGCTCCGCGACCTGCTCGATCCGCTGCCCCTGGCGGCTCTCGACGCCGTCTAGCCCGGAGCGGCCGACCGCAGGGAGCGGGAATGGTCCCGCCAGTGGGCCGGCCGGCGCATATTGGTTACATCAGGCGTGGCCCGGCAGGCCCGCGCCTGCCCGGAAAGGCCGCGAAACCGCGATTTTCCGCGGCTGAGGGCCGCCCGGACGGAACCTTTCCCCAATTCCTGCGGCGTCGGCCCGCACGGCACCTTTGACTCGCGACGGAACTCGCGGATAGAGTTCGCCGAGACGGGCGGTCCAGATAGCGATACCAATCTGAAATTGGTATCGACGGCAGGCCGGGGCGCCCGACCCGAGCAGCGCAGGAGGTGGTGGTGGGCGCGGAAAGCAACATCAAGGTGGCCCTGGACAAGCTCTACGACGACGTCCACCAGGCCAACATGTTCCCCTTCTGGGCGACGACCACCGAGGTCGCCCACGACGAGGTCCGCCAGCTGATGAAGTCGGCCAAGGCGCTGCCCTTCGTCTGGAGCTACCGCGACCAGATCGGGCCGCTGCTGCAGCGCTCGGCCGAGCTGGTCTCGATGTCCGACTCCGAGCGCCGCTCGCTGATCCTGGTCAACCCGGGCCTGGCGCCGCGCCGCGCCACCGTCACCACGATGTACACGGCCTATCGCCTCAACGATCCGCACGAGGTGATGCCGCCGCACCGCCACTCGCCCAACGCCATCCGCTTCGGCCTGACCGGCAGCCAGAACTTCACCGGCGTCGAGGGCGAGGACATCGTCTTCGGGCCGGGCGACATGGTGCTGACGCCGCACGACACCTGGCACAACCACGGCAACAAGGGCGACGAGCCGGCGGTCAACCTGTCGGTCCTCGACCTGCCGCTGGTCGAGACGCTGAACGCCATCTACTTCGAGCACGACTACAAGGAGAAGGAGGGCGACCGCGAGGTCAGCCGGGCCGAGCAGACCGCCCGCTTCGACCCCGACTACTCAAAGCACATCTACGGCCGCGGCGGCCTGCTGCCCCGCTTCGTCGGCCACGACCGCGGCACCGGTGCCGCCTCGCCGATGTACGTCTACCGCTGGGAGCCGATGCGCGCGTTCCTCGAGGCCTACAGGGACCACGAGGGCGATCCCTACGAGGCCATCAAGATCGAGTACATCGACCCGACCAACGGCGAGCCGGTCTTCAAGACCATGACCTTCTTCGCCCAGATGCTGCGCCCGGGCGAGAAGACCCTGCCGCTGAAGCAGACCGCCAGCCTGCTGGTCGCGCCCTTCGAGGGCCCCGCCGGCCACTCGATCATCGACGGCCGGCGCCACGACTGGGCGCAGTTCGACACCCTGGCGGTGCCGGGCGGCAGCTGGTGCCAGCACGTCAACGACAGTAGGGAGCCGATCGTGCTGTTCGTCGCCAGCGACGAGCCGGCGCTGAAGAAGCTCGGCCTGTTCAAGCGCTGGGGCCAGAACGCCCAGGGCGACACCCTGCGCCTCGACTGAGCCTTCCCCCGTCCCGCCCCGCCCTTCCCCACCCGAGGAACGCCCCTTTCGATGAGCCGAGCCGAGAACACCAAGCTGATCGCCAATATCGACTGCCCAGGCGGCGGTCAGGTCTGGGTCGACGGCACGACCCTCTACGTCGGTCACATGCGGCCGCCCAGCGGCACCTCGATCTACGACATCTCCGATCCCTCGAAGCCGCGCCTGCTGTCGCGCATCGAGGTGCCCGAGGGCTGGCATTCCCACAAGGTCCGGGTCGCCAACGGCCTGATGATCGTCAACCACGAGCGCTTCGGCCAGGCGGCGCCCGAATTCGGCGGCGGCATCGCGATCTACGACGTCTCGAACCCGGCCGAGCCGAAGCCGATCTCCAAGTGGATGACCCACGGCAAGGGCGTCCACCGCTACGACTTCGACGGCCGCTACGCCTACCTCTCGCCGACCGCCGAGGGCTTCGTCGGCAACATCGCGATGATCGTCGACCTGCAGGACCCGACGAAGCCGGAGGAGGTCGGGCGCTGGTGGATCCCCGGCCAGTGGGCCGCCGGCGGCGAGGAGAACCCCTGGACCGACTACGTGCCGCCGCGCTGCCACCACCCGCTCCGGGTCGGCAACCGGCTCTACGTCAGCTACTGGCACCACGGCTTCTTCATCCTGGACGTCAGCGACCTCTCGAAGCCGACGCTGATCTCCCACCGCAACACCAGCCTGTCCTTCCCGCATCCGACGCACACCTGCCTCAGGATGCCGATGACCCTGAAGGGCCGGGAGATCATGCTGGTGGCCGACGAGGACGTCGCCAAGCTCTACCCCTCGGCGCCGGCCTTCGCCTGGGTCTACGACATCACCGACGAGCGCAACCCGATCTCGATCGCGACCTTCCAGGTCGCGGGCATCGACACCGACGGCAGCCCGCAGGAGCCGATGACCGGCTGCCACCAGCCCTCGGAGCGGCTGACCGGCACCAGCGTCGTGCCCTTCGCCTGGTTCGCCCAGGGCCTGCGCCTCGTCGACTTCGCCGATCCCTTCGCCCCGCGCGAGGTCGGCTTCTACCAGCCCGACGCGCCGGCCGGCTTCGAGCGCTCCTCGTCCAACGACGTGACGCTCGACAAGCGCGGCCTGATCTACCTGATCGACCGCCAGCGCGGCGTCGACATCATCGAAACCACCTGCTTCTAGAGGAGCCACAGCGCATGAGCGGCAAGATCACGCCGGTCGGCAAGAAGAACCCCAACCTGCCCTTCCATCCGGGCGTGCGCGCCGGTGACTTCCTGTTCGTCTCCGGCCAGGTCGCCAAGGACGCGGACGGCAACATGTGCGACGGCCCGATCGAGGAGCAGACGCGCTGGACCATCGAGTCGATCCGGCGCGTCCTCAAGGCCGCGGGCGGCGACCTCTCGGACGTCTGCAAGGTCACGGTCTACCTCGAGGACGCGCGCAATTTCGGCCGCTACAACAAGGTCTTCGCCGAGTTCTTCCCGGACGGGATGGTCTCGCGCACGACCGTCGAGGCGCGCGCCGTCATCGACACCAAGATCGAGATGGACGCGGTCGCCTACCTGCCCGTCAAGGGCTGAGCCGGCCCCGCCTCCGCGATCCAGAAGATCGACGAAGCCAGAAAAACCGAAGACAACGACGGAGCCCGACATGAAAGTCCTGGGACGCAAGACTTCCGGCAACGTGCAGAAGGTGCTCTTCCTGCTGGAGGAGCTCGGTGCCGACTACAGCCGCGAGGACTACGGCCGCCAGTTCGGCAACACCGGCAGCGCCGAGTACCTGGCGATGAACCCGGCCGGCAAGGTGCCGACCCTCGTCGACGGCGAGCTGACCATCTGGGAGTCGCACAGCATCCTGCGCTACATCGCGGCCAAGGCCGGCTCGGCGCTCTATCCCGCCGACCTCGCCGCGCGGGCCCGGATCGAGCCCTGGATGGACTGGCTGCTGGCCGCGCTCAACGACACCTACGTCGCGATCTTCAAGGCGTCGAAGGGCGGCGAGAGCGTGCCCGAGGCGGCGGCCAAGACGCTGGTCGAGTGCCTGACCCTGCTCGAGGGACGGCTCGCCCGGTCGCCCTGGCTGGCCGGCTCCGAGATCAGCCTCGCCGAGATCGCCCTGGCGCCGATCGTGCACCGCTGCCTCGGCTTCCCGGTCGAGCTGCCGCCCCTGCCGGCGCTGCGCGCCTGGCACGGGAAGCTGGCCGCCAGGCCCTCGTTCCAGAAGGCCTGCTCGGCGTGACCATTGCCGCGGTCATCGGCCTCGGCACGATGGGCGCCGGCATCGCGGCGGTGCTGGCCCGCGGCGGCCTGACCGTGCGCGCCTGCGACACGGCACCGGCCGCCGTCGAGCGCGCCCGCGGCGAGCTGCCGGCGATCGCCGGCCTGCTCGACCGCCTGGGCACGCCGGCCAGGGGCGACGCGACGGCGGTCGCCTTCGCCGGCAGCCTGGAGGAGGCCGTCGCCGGCGCCGACCTGGTGCTGGAGAACGTGCCCGAGAAGCTGGAGCTGAAGCAGCAGGTGTTCCGGCAGATCGACGCCGCCGTCGGCACCGACTGCATCATCGCCTCGGACACCTCGGGCATCCCGATCACCAAGCTGCAGGCCGTCGTCTCCCGCCCCGAGCGGGTCGTCGGCATGCACTGGTCGAACCCGCCGCACCTGATCCCGATGATCGAGGTCGTGGCCGGCCGGCAGACCGGCACGGCGACGCGCGACTGGATGGTCGCCCTCATCCGCGGCCTCGGCCTGCTGCCGGTCGTGGTCAAGAAGGACGTGCCGGGCTTCGTCGAGAACCGGGTGCTCTATGCGATCATGCGCGAGGCCCTGGACCTGGTCGAGGAGGGCGTGATCGAGCCCGAGGACCTGGACACCTGCGTGTCCTGGGGCATCGGCTACAAGCTCGCCATCGTCGGCCCGATGAAGCTGCTCGACATGGCCGGGCTCGACATCTACCAGTCGGTCGCCTCCTACCTCAATCCCGAGCTGAGCCGGCGCGCGGACGTCTCCGGCGCGATCGCCGAGCGGATCGGCCGGGGCCGGCTCGGCCTGAAGAGCGGCGCCGGCCTGTTCGACTACGCGCCCGGCGAGCTGCAGTCGCTGCGCGCCGAGCGGGCGAATCGCTTCGTCGCGGTGCGCAAGGCGCTGACCGAGGACTAACGGCCGGCCGCGTGCCGCGCGGGCCGGCCTTCCGGGGGGAAAGGCAGATGACGGGGGGCGTCTCGGGAAGCGTGAAGGCCGCCGCTTCGATCTTCCGCAAGCTGCTCGGCCTGCTGCTGATCGCCATGGTGCTGCTCAACGTCGCCAACGCGGCCGGGCGCTACCTCTTCGGCAAGGCGATCGAGGGCTCCGACGAGCTGCTGGTCTTCGCCATGGTCTGGCTGGTCTTCCTGGGCGCCGTGCTGGTCACGGCGCGCCAGGGCCACCTCGGCTTCGACATCGTCGAGCGGCTGCTGCCGCCGGGGCCGCGGCGGCTGCTCCAGGTCGTCCGCCACCTCGCGATCGCCACGCTGTCCGGCTACGTCGCGCTGCAATCCTGGGCCGTGCTGCAGAAGCTCACCCGGGTCGGCCAGAGCTCGATGGCGCTCGGCCTGCCGATGGTCGTCCCGCACGCCGCGGTGCTGGTCAGCTTCCTGCTGATCCTGGCCTTCTCGCTGCGCAACGCCCTGCGGCCACCGCAGCCGCCGGCGGCCTCGGACGGGACCGGGGAGGAGCCGCGGTGATCTGGACCCTCGCCGTCCTGCCGATCGCGCTCTTCGTGCTCGGCTTCCCGGTCTTCACCGTGCTGCTCGCGGCCGGCGCGCTGACCATGGCCCTGGTCATGTCGGTGCCGCCCCTGGCGGTCCACCAGATCCTGTTCGGCGGCGTCGAGAACTACGCCCTGCTCGCCGTGCCCTTCTTCGTCTTCGCCGGCGAGCTGATGAGCCGCTGCGGCGTCTCGGACCGCCTGGTGCTCTGGATCCAGTCCTTCACCGGCCACCTGCGCGGCAGCCTGGGCGTCACGACCATCGCCAGCGCGACGATCCTCGGCGCGGTCTCCGGCTCCAGCCCGGCGACCGTCGCGGCGACCGGGCGCACGCTCTATGCCGACCTCCTGAAAGCGCGCTACGGCAGGCGCTTCTCGCTCGGCCTGATCGCCTCCTCCGGCGCCGTCGCCATCGTCATCCCGCCGAGCATCGCGATGATCCTCTACGGCGCCAGCGGCGAGCAGTCGATCTCCAAGCTGTTCATCGCCGGCATCCTGCCAGGCCTGCTCATCTCGCTGGCCATGGCCGCCTTCGTCGTGCTCTGGGTGCGCCTGCGCCGGGGCGACATCGGGCGGGCCGGCACCGAGATCGCCGAGGCCGGGCGCATGGGCTTCCGCGCCGCCACGGTCCATTCCGCCGGGGCGCTGGCGATGCCGCTGATCGTGCTGTCCGGCATCTACCTCGGGGTCTTCTCGCCGACCGAGGCCGGCGGCGTCGCCTGCCTCTACTCGATGCTGCTGGCGCGCTGGGGCTACCGCAGCCTGACCTGGGGCGAGATCCTGGAGGCCGCCTCGGACTCGGCCTACCTGACCGGCCAGATCCTGGTCATCGTCTCAGCCGCCGCGCTCTTCTCCTGGTGCCTGACGGTGCAGGGCGTGCCCCAGGCGCTGATCGGCTGGGTCCAGCAGGCCGACCTCTCGCCGACCGTCTTCCTGCTGACCATCAACGCCATCCTGCTGGTGCTCGGCTGCTTCATCGACCCGACCTCGGCGATCCTGGTGCTGACGCCGATCCTGCTGCCGATCGTCAAGCACCTGGGCATCGACCCGATCCACTTCGGCATCATCATGACGGTGAACCTGTCGATCGGCATGTTCACCCCGCCCTTCGGCCTCAACCTCTTCGTCGCCCAGTCGGTGCTGAAGGCCGACATCTGGGACGTCTGCCGGGGCGTCCTGGGCTTCTTCCTGGTGCAGGTCGCGACCCTGATGATCATCACCTACCTGCCGCCGCTGTCCCTCTGGCTCACGACACTTCTCTAAACGGGCTTCACCAACGGAAAGGACGCAGACCATGACCCACGGCACCCCCTTCCTCAGTCGGCGGCGCCTCGGCGCCTTGGCCGCCGGCGCCCTCGCCCTCTGCGCCGCCGGCGCGCTGCCGGCCCAGGCCCAGACCACGATGAAGCTGGCCAGCGCGACCATCAACGACGTCCAGCACGAGTGGCAGAAGGTCTTCGCCCAGGAGCTGGAAAAGCGGGTCGGCGACAAGGTCAAGGTCGAGATCTATCCGGCCAGCCAGCTCGGCACGATCCCGCGCATGGTCGAGGGCGTGCTGCTCGGCACCATCGAATCCTTCATCACACCGACCGCGTTCCTGGTCGGCACCGAGCCGACCCTGCAGATCTTCGACGCGCCGGGCATCTTCGATTCGCCGGAGCACCTGGCGAAGGTGATCCACGATCCCGAGTACCGCGACCACATCGAGACCATGGCGCTCGACAAGGGCCTCAGGATCATCGGCGCGATCTACAACAGCCCCTTCCTGGTGCTGACCAAGCAGCCGGCGCCGAAGCTCTCCGACCTCGAGGGCCTGAAGATCCGCACCTTCGCCTCGCCGCTGCAGATCAAGCCGATGTCTGCGATCGGCGCCAGCCCGCTGCCGCTGCCGCTCAGCGAGGTCGTGCCGGCCCTGCAGGCCGGCGCCATCGACGGCATGCTGGCCGGCATGCCGATCCTGACCGCCTTCAAGTACTACGACATCGCCAAGTACGTGACCGACCTGCAGTTCTCGCTGATCGTCTCGGTCGACGTGGTCAACGAGGACTGGTTCCAGTCGCAGCCGGCGGACGTCCAGAAGGCGATCGTCGAGGCCGGCCGCGCCGCCGAGGAGGCCGTCCTGCCCTGGGGCATCGCCAACGTCGAGAAGGCCAACAAGGCCTGGACCGACCACGGCGGCGAGATCCTGGAGCTGAGCGCCGAGGACAGGGCCAGCATGACCAAGACCTTCAAGGAGGTCAGCGACAAGATCCTGACCTCCGACCCGAAGGTCGCCGCGGAGTACAAGCAGCTGATGGACGTCGTCGAGGCCAGGCGCTGAGACGGGGCGCCGCCGCCGCCCCGCGCGGCCGGCGGCGCCCGTTCCGACCCGGAGAAAGAGACCAGAGGAGGCGAAGCATGGGCAGGTTCGACGGCCGGGTGGCCATCGTCACGGGTTCGGCCAGGGGCATTGGCGGCGCTGCCGCGCTGCGCCTGGCCAGCGAGGGCGCGACGGTCGCCTTCGCCGACATCAACGAGGCGGGCGCCGAGGCCAAGGCCGCCGAGGCCGGCGGCTCGTGCTTCGCCGTCGGCGTCGACATCGGCGATCCCGAGTCGGTCGCCGGGCTGCACGAGACCGTGCTGGCGCGCTGCGGCAAGCTCGACGTGCTGGTCAACGCCGCCGCGATCGTGCCCTTCGTGCCCTGGAACGACCTGACCTTCGAGGAGTGGCGCCGGGTGCTGCGCGTCAATCTCGACGGCCTCTACCTGATGTGCCGCGCCTCCTCCGAGGCGATGCGCAGGAACGGCTACGGGCGCATCGTCTCGCTCTGCTCCAACTCGATCTTCGCCGGCACGCCGAACATGGCGCACTACGTCGCCGCCAAGGGCGGCGTCATGACCTTCTCGCGGGCGCTGGCGACCGAGCTGGGCGGCGACCGCATCACCGTCAACTGCGTGGCGCCGGGCCTGACCGACACCGAGGGCGTGCAGGAGAGCCCGCACAAGGACGCCTTCGACTTCTGCGAGATGCTGCAGGCGATCAAGGGCCACGGCACGCCCAAGGACATCGTCCCGGCGATCGCCTTCCTGGCCTCGGAGGAGGCCCACTGGATCACCGGCCAGACCCTGGTCGCCGACGGCGGCATGGTGCGTTGGTAGGAGCTCTACACGCTGGCTGACCGGCCCGTGCGCCCCTCGACAAGCTCGGGGTGAAGCAAGGCAGGAGATGTCGGTGAAGCAGGCGACGTCTCTTCCGTCGCCAAGCCTCACCGCCTGCACCACTGTCGCTTCACCCCGAGCCTGTCGAGGGGCGCACGGACGGCGCCGATGCGCCGTCCCTACTGCTTCGCCGGCTCGACCATGCACTGGACCCGGCCGTTGGCGACGCCGCAGCGGCCGTCGAACCGCGCCGCCTTGTCGCCGCGGACCCGGATCAGGGGCAGCTCGCCCTTGCTCTCGGTCCAGGCGGCGTCGCGGCCGCAGAGAATGTTCTCCAGCGGCACGTCGCGGCCGCCGCGCGGCTTCAGGGCCAGGGTGCCGCTCGCGGCGTCCCGGCGCAGGTCGATGGTCAGCTTCTCCCCGGCGGCGAGCGTGCCGACCGGCTCGCTCATGAAATGCGCCTCCACGGCCGTGCAGCGCAGCACCTCGGCCGAATCGTTGCGCAGCGTCAGGGTCACCGGCTTGAGATCGAGCGGCGGCTGCGCCTCGCCTTCGGCCAGGGCCGGCCCCGCCGCCGGCGGCACGGTCAGCAGCAGGGCCAGGGCGCCGGCGGCGATCGGCAAGGTCGTCGAGTTCATCACGCTGGTTCCTTCACGAAGCCGGCCGCGGCCGGCAGCAGCCTCCGTCCGGCGATCAGGTCGGCCGCCCGCTCGGCGATCGCCACGACCGCGGCGTTGACCGGCCCCGTGGTGATCGAGGGCATCACCGACGCATCGACGACGCGCAGGCCCTCGAGCCCCCGCAGCCGCAGCGCCGGATCGACGACCGCCTCGGCGTCGCCGCCCATGCGGCAGGTGCCGACCGGATGGTGGTGGGTGAATGCGGCACGTTCGAGGAAGGCGAGGCGCGCCGCCTCGGAACCGAGGTCGGCCTGGCGCGGCAGCAGCTCCTCGGCGCGCCAGCCGTCGAGCGCCCGGGCGGCACCGAGGCCGCGTGCGAACTCGAGGGCCGCCAGGTAGTGCGCGCGGTCCCGCGGCTCGGCGAGGTAGTTCGGGTCGATCGCCGGCGGCACCGCGGGATCGGCCGAGCGCAGGCGCACCGTGCCGCGGCTCTCGGGATGGGTGAAGCCGAACATCAGGGTGTAGGCCTCGCCGGGCGGCGGCGCGGCGAAGGCCTCGGTGACCACGGGCACGACGACGCAGGCGGCGACGATCTCCGGCGCGCCCTGCCCCGTCCCGATGTTCGCGTAGGTCAGCGATTCCGAGTGCTGGTAGCGCGACGGCGGCACCGGCCGCTTCGCGCGGTAGAGGTTGCCGCCGGACAGCAGGTGGTCGTGGAGGTTGCCGCCGACCCCGGGCAGGTCCCGGCGCACCGCGATACCGAGCCGCCTCAGCAGGTCGGCCGGGCCGATGCCGGAGCGCTGCAGCAGGGCCGGCGAGCCGATCGCCCCGGCCGAGAGGATCACCTCGCGCTCGGCGACCAGGGTCTCGGCCGCGCCGCCGCGCCGAAGCTCGAGTCCGCGGCAGCGGCCGCCGGGCGCGAAGGCCAGGCGCTCGACCAGGGCGCCGGTGACCAGGGTCAGGTTGGGACGGGCCAGCACCGCCGGCGTCAGGTAGGCGTCGGCGACGCTCTGCCGCCTGCCGTCGACGATGGTCAGGCTGTTGAGCGTCGGGCCGGTCATGCGCGCGCCGTTGTGCTCCGGCGTCGGCTCCAGGCCGATCTCCTCCCCGGCCTGCAGGTAGGCCTCGACGATCGGGTGCGGCTCGCCCGGCGTCAGCAGCCGGACCGGCCCGCTGTCGCCGTGCAGCGGCGACGGCCCGAAGGGCGAGCTCTCGCTGCGGATGAAGTAGGGCAGCAGGTCGGCGAAGCCCCAGCCGGCGCAGCCGGTCCGGGCCCAGGCGTCGAAGTCGTCGGGATGGCCGCGCACATGGGCCATGGCGTGCAGGCAGGACGAGCCGCCGACGAGGCGTCCGCGCGGCCAGGCGTGGACGCGCCCGGCGCCGTGACGCTGCGGCTCTGTGTGATAGGCCCAGTCGTAGGCGCGGCCCTGCAGCGCCGGCCACTTCAGCGGATCGGCGATGTCCGGGTCGCTGGGCTGCTCGCCGGCCTCGACCAGCGCGACCCGGCAGTCCGGATCCTCGCTGAGCCGCGCCGCCAGCACGCAGCCGGCCGAGCCGGCGCCGACGACGAGGACGTCGAAAATCTGCGCCTTCATCAAGAAAAGACCTTCCAATACTTCTTGGTTTTCGGATTTATATGGATCATTTCATTGAATATTTGGCGGGTCATTTGTATGATGCCCGCCGAAGACAGCAGGGAGGAAGTCATGACCGACGCACCGCTTCGCAAGCCCGTGATCACGCTGACCGCCGGGCCCGTCCAGGGCTACAGCGAGGTGCTGCAGGCCATGGCCCGGCCGCTCGGCTACGACTACGACCCCTGGTTCCTCGGCTTCTACGAGGCCGTCGCGAAGAAGTGCGCCCAGGCGCTGCGCTGGCCGGAGCCGGCGCTGATCGTGCAGGCCGAGCCGGCGGTCGCGATCGAGGCCGCGGCGGCCTCGGTGATCGGCCGCCGGGACGTCGTGCTCAACCTGGCCTCGGGCGTCTACGGCAAGGGCTTCGGCTACTGGTCGGCGCGCTATCACAAGGAGATGGTCGAGATCGAGGTGCCCTACGACGAGGCCATCGACCCGGCGGCGGTCGCCGCCGCGCTGCAGGCGCGGCCCGACATCTCGGTGGTCTCGGTCGTGCACCACGACACGCCCTCGGGCACGATCAATCCCCTGGTCGAGATCGGCGAGGTGGTGCACGCCCACGGCGCTGTCCTGATCGTCGACGCGGTCTCCTCCTTCGGCGGCATGGACATCCACCCGGCCGACTGCCACGCCGACGTCTTCATCACCGGTCCCGGCAAGTGCCTGGGCGGCACGCCGGGCGTCACCTTCGTCGCGGTCAGCGACAAGGCCTGGCAGAAGATGGAGGCGAACCCCGACTGCCCCTTCGCCTCGATCCTCAGCCTCAAGGACTGGAAGAACGCCTGGCGCCGCGACCAGCCCTTCCCCTTCACCCCCTCGGTCGCCGAGATCAGCGGCCTCGACGCCGCCATCGACCTCTACCTCGAGGAGGGGCCGCAGGCCGTCTGGGCGCGCCACGCCCTGACCGCCGCGGCCTGCCGGGCCGGCATCAAGGCGCTCGGCTGCGAGCTCTGGGCGGCGCGCGAGGCGATCGCCTCGCCGACCACGACCTCGGTCAAGGTGCCCGAGGCGCTCAGCGACGACGCGATCATCGAGATCGCCCGGCAACGCTACGGCGTCATGCTGTCGATCGGCCGCGGCGAGACGCTGCACAAGCTGATCCGCATCGGCCACATGGGCCCGACTGCCGAGCCGGTCTACGCCCTGGTCGCGGTCGCCGCGCTCGGCGGCGCGCTCAAGGCGCTCGGCTTCCCGGCGAAGCTCGGCGCCGGCCTGGAGGCGGCCCAGGCGGTGATCGACGCGGCGCGGGGCTAAGCGGCAACTCCCAAGGCATTCAGGTAGATCCGCCTTCCCGGACGCCGCTTTGCCCGGCAGCTTTGCTGCCGCTGGTAAAGCGAGCGATCCGGGACCCATCGGCCGAGACGCTGGTGCCCCTGGGTCCCGAGTCGCAAGGCTCGCAAGCCGGAAGCCTGACGGCTTCCGGGCTCGCCTAGCGCCCGGGAAGGCGGGATCGGAAGGGGACGACGATCGCCACCCGAAGCTCACGAATAGAAGCCCGGGGCCTTGATGTAGTCGCCGAAGCTCTCCGGATCGTGGGAGTAGAACAGCTCGGCGTCGTACTTCTCGGCCAGGTCCTTCAGGCGCTGCATGGACTTCAGGCTCGCCGTCGGGTCCAGGTGGAACGACGAGATGCACATCATGTCCATGTTCTTCTGGCTGTAGCAGGCGTCGGCCGTGAACAGCATCGGCCGGCGGTTCTTCAGCTCGACCATCATGGAGTAGTGGCCGGCGGTGTGGCCCGGCGTCTCGAACAGCCAGAGGCCCTTGGCGATCTCCTGGTCGCCGGTCAGGGTCTCGAACTTCGGCGTGTAGATGTCGAGCGCCGGCTCCGCCGCGTCCTTCGCACCGGCCTTCGCCTTGGCCAGATCCGGCGCGAAGCTGAGGTCCGAGTAGCCGAGGTGCTCGAAGGGCTGGTGGCAGCTGCAGGCCTCCAGCTCCTTGGCGTGGCAGAGCGTGCAGGCCTCGGTCAGGTACTTGTTCCCGCCGCAGTGGTCGAAGTGGTAGTGCGAGTTGATGACGTAGTCGACGTCCTGGGGCTTCTTGCCGATCCTGGCCAGCGCGCCCGGGATCGTCTGCTCCGGCGTCTGCAGCGGCTTCTCGAAGGGCAGCACCTTCATCACGTGGTCGTGGTCGTAGCCCGTGTCGAAGATGTAGGTGCCGTCGGCGTGCTCGACGAGCACGGCATAGCAGGGAAAGCGCAGCTCGCCGCCCGGCCCGCGGTTCCAGAAGGCATGGAACCCGTCGATCACCAGCGTGCCGCCGTCGAGCAGGTAGACTTTCGTGTCGGACATCGTTCGGCTCCCTTTCCGGTTCGTGCGTCCCCGTTTCCCCGTCCCGCCCGGCCGCGCCCCCTTCAGCGCTCCCCGCGATGGTACGGCAGGCCCAGCGCCGGCGGCAGGTAGCTGTGCCGGCCGAAGACGACCAGCACCAGGATCACCATGGCGAAGGGCAGCATCTGGATGACGTCGGTCGGCACGTCGATGCCGGCGACCTGCATGGCCGTGGTCAGCGACAGGCTGGCGCCGAACAGGAAGGCGCCGAACAGCACCCAGAGCGGCTTGCCGCGCGCCAGCATGGCCAGCACGATCGAGATGAAGCCGGCGCCGCCGGTCATGAAGGGCAGGAACAGGCCGCCGCCGACCGTCGAGAGGTAGGCGCCGCCGAGCCCGCCGAGGAAGCCGGTCAGCAGCACCGCCGCGGCGCGCGTGCCCATGACGCTGACGCCGGCCGCGTCGAGCGCCGCCGGCTTGTCGCCCGCGGCCTGCAGGTTGAGGCCGAACTGCGTGCGCCGGAACACCCAGATCAGAGCGAAGGGCAGCAGCACGGCGAGATAGACCAGGAGCGAGCGGTTGAACAGCGCGTCGCCGACGACCGGCAGGCCGCTCAGGCCCGGGACCGCCAGGGTGCCGATCTTGTCGAGGCGCGGATAGCTGCGCGCGAAGGTGAAGTAGTGCAGCAGGGCCGTCAGCCCCTCGCCGGCCAGGGTGATGGCAATGCCGACGACGATCTGGTTCATGCCGAGGCGCACGCAGAGCAGCACCATGACCAGGGCCGCCACGGCCCCGGCGGCCCCGCCGGCCAGGAAGCCGAGCGCGAAGGAGCCGCTCTGGTAGGCGACGGCGAAGCCGAAGTAGGCGCCGAACAGCATCATGCCCTCGAGGCCGATGTTCAGCACCCCGGCCTTCTCGGAGATCTGCTCGCCGAGGCCGGCGAGCAGCAGCGGCACGCCGGCGGTCACCGCGCCGAGCAGCAGCGAGCCCAGAAAGGCGGCGGTCAGCAGGTGCTCCACGGGCTAGGCCCCCCGCCGCTTCTGCCGGGCGTGGTCCAGCATCTCGACCACGGCGAAGAAGACCAGCAGCAGCGCGACCTGGACCAGCACGTAGAAGGTCGGCACGCCCATGCGGCGCGCGGCGCTCTCGCCGCCGATCATCAGCACGGCGAAGAAGAAGACGAAGCCGATCACCGCCCAGCCGTTGAAGCGCGCCAGGAAGATCAGCGGGATCACCAGGATGCCGTAGGCCGGGTTCCAGTCGGCGCGGATTGTGCCCTGCACGCCCATGACGTCGACGGCGCCGCCCAGGCCGGCGAAGGCGGCGCTGATCGCAAAGGCGAGGAAGGTCAGGCGCCGGACGTCGATGCCGGCGTGGATCGCGGTCCGCGGGTTGCTGCCGACGATCTGCAGCTTGAGGCCGAGCGAGGTGCGGCTCATCAGGTAGTGCACGCCGATCACCGCCGCGAGGCCGAGCAGCACGCCCCAGTGGATCGTCGTGCCGCCGAGCCGGGCCAGGCGGTCCTCGACCGCCAGGGTCGCGGTCTGCGGCACCGTCGTGCTCGGGTCGTTGAAGGGCAGCTTGATCAGCACGTTGGCCAGGCTGACCCCGAGGAACGACATCATCAGGGTCGAGATGATCTCGTTGATGCCGTGCTCGGCCTTGAGATAGGCCGGGATCACCGACCAGGCCGCGCCGATCGCCGCCGCGACGGCGAAGCAGACCAGGATCACCAGGATGTGCGGCAGGCCGCCGGCGACCAGGCTCGGCGCCAGGGCGGCGACGAAGACCGCGGCGAGCAGGAACTGGCCGTCGACGCCCAGGTTCCAGAGGCCGGCGCGGAAGGCGACGATCAGGCCGGCGGCGATCAGCAGCAGCGGCGCCATGCGGGTGATCGAGGCCTGCAGGCCGATCGGGCTCAGCAGGCCGCGCTCGACGACGAAGCGGTAGTAGGCGAGCGGGTCCTTGCCGAGCGCCACCAGGATCAGGCCGCCGACGACCAGCGCCAGCAGCACCGGCAGCAGCACGCGCAGCAGGGTGAAGGCGGCCTCGGCACCGCGGCCCTTCTCTTGCAGCCCGGCCATCAGGCGGCGTCCGCGCCGATCATGAGGCGGCCGATCGCCGCCTCGGCGCCGGGCGCGTTCTCGACCACGCCGACGATCGTGCCGCCGTCCATCACGGCGATGCGGTCGCAGGTCTCCAGAAGCTCGTCGAGCTCGTTGGAGATGACGACCAGGGCGGCGCCCCGGGTGCCGGCGCCGGCGCGGATCCGGTCGCGCGCCAGCTTGGTGTTCTGCAGGTCGAGGCCGTAGGTCGGCTTGTTGAAGATCACCAGCCGGGCCTCGGGATCGAGCTCGCGGGCCAGCAGCACCTTCTGGATGTTGCCGCCCGAGAGCTTGGCGATCGGCGTCTGCTCGGAGGGCGTGCGCACGTCGTGGACCTGGATCTGCTCGCGGGCATGGCGATGGATCGCCGGCCAGCGGGTCAGGCCGCCGGCCCAGAAGGGCGGCCGGCCGATCTGCTTCAGCACCAGGTTCGTCGCGACGGAGTGCGCCGCCGCCGTGCCCTCGCCCAGGCGCTCGTCGGTGATGTAGCGCACGCCGACCGACCGGCGCTGGACGACCTCCATGCCGGTGACGTCGCGGCCGTTCAGGACCATCCTGCCGGCGCTCAGGGGCCGCTGGCCGGCCAGCGCCTCGGCCAGGTGCTTCTGGCCGTTGCCGTCGATCCCGGCGATGCCGAGGATCTCGCCCGGCCAGACCTCCAGCTCGGCCTCCTGCAGCGGGCATTCGCCGCGCTCGCCGCGGGTCGCCGCCCCCTGCAGCGCCAGAGCCGGCGCGCCGCTGCGGTCGACGGCGTGGCGGGGCAGCGCCTCCGCCTCGCCGGTCAGGGTCTCTTCCAGGGCCTCGCCCGCCTCCCTGCGGCCGAACATGAAGCCGATCACCGCGTCGACGACCTGCCGCTCGTCCAGCTCCCGCAGCTGCCCGGGCGCCAGCTCGCCGACCACCTTGCCGAGCCGCAGCACGGTGATGCGGTCGGCCAGCTCGTAGGCCTCGCCCAGCTTGTGGGTGATGAAGACGACGGCGACACCGTGGTCGCGCAGCCGCCTGATGACCACGCCGAGCTCGCGGACGCCCTGCGGCGTCAGCATCGAGGTCGGCTCGTCGAGGATCAGCACCAGCTCGCCGTGCCAGAGCGCGCGCATGATCTCGAGCTGCTGCTGCTGGCCGAGCGACAGGCGGCCGACCGGCGCGTCCGGATCGAGGCGCGCGGACAAGAGGCCGCTCAGCTCCTCGAAGCGCTTCAGGGTGGCGGCGCGGTCGAGCGGCCGCCACCAGGGGCCGCCGAGCATCAGGTTCTCCAGCACGGTCAGGCTGGGGATCAGCAGGACGTGCTGGTAGACCGTGCCGATGCCGAGCTTGAGGGCGGCGCGCGGCGAGGCGATGCGCACGGCCCTGCCGGCGATGCGGATCTCGCCCTCGTCCGGCTGCTGCATGCCCGACAGGATGGAGATCAGGGTCGACTTGCCGGCACCGTTCTCGCCGAGCAGGGCATGGACCTCGCCGCGCCGGAAGGTCAGCGAGATGCCGTCGTTGGCCACGACCCCCGGAAAGCGCTTGGTCACTCCGGACAGCGCAACGGCGACATCGTTCCCTGGCTCTCCCCTTGGGGACCGCTCAACACCCATCGACCACCCCCGGCGCCCGGCAACTGGCCTCCGCTCGTCGGAGGCATCGTGAAGCAGATCTGATGAACCGGTCCACCGGTCACGACAACCGTCGAACGATCCGGGCGGGGCAACCGCCGGCGGTCGCCGGCGACGCCCCGCCCGATCCGGCCCTATTTGGCCGCGACGCTCGACATCATCTTGCGCACGCCCTCGGCGTCGGTCACGAGGTCGACCTTGACCGAGCCGTCGACGATCTTGTCGCGGGTCGCCATGACCGTCTTCCAGACGTCGGCCGGGATGTGCTTGGTCTTCAGCAGCTTCACCGAGTCGTCGGCCAGCTGGATCCTGTAGCGCTTGGTCCCGAAGGTCCCGGCCTTCAGGTCCTCGACCATGGCGCTGTAGACCGGCACCATGTTCCACATCACCGACGAGAGCAGGTGGCCCTTGTCGATCGACGACTTGTCGCCGATCACGTCGATGAACCAGACGTCGCCGCCGTCGGTCGCCTTGGTGGTCTCGACCGCCTCGATCATGCCGAAGCTGGAGCCGTTGCCCTGGCCGAGGATGACGTCGGCCCCGGCCGAGATCACCGACTCGGTCACGCGCCGGCCGCCGGCCGCGTCGGAATAGGCCGCCGGGCCGATCACGGCATAGACGATCTTGACCTTCGGGTTGGTCGCCTTGACGCCCTGGGCGAAGCCGGCCGACTGGGCGTTCCAGGACGGCGGCTCGCCGGACACCACGATGCCGACCGTGCCGGTGCGGGTCATCAGCGCGGCCATCTCGCCAGCCAGGTAGGCGCCTTCGTGGGCATAGAGCGTGTAGTCGGCGACCAGGCCCGGCTTCATCGCGTCCGGCCGGTCGACGATGGCGACCGGCGTCTTGGTCTCGGCGGCGATCTCCGGGGCGGCGGTGTTGTAGCCGCTGGCGTGGGCGATCATCAGGCTGGCGCCCTCCTCGGAGAGCTCGCGCAGCGTCGGCCGCACGTCGCCGTAGCCGAGGCCCTCGGCCGGCATGAACTTCAGGCCGTACTTCTCGGCGACCGCCTTGGCGGCGTCGACGCCCTGCTGGTTCCAGCCGTAGTCGGTGCCCTGCTCCGGGGTCAGGACGGCGATCGACTTGACCTCGGCCGCCTGCGCCCCGAGCGCGAACGAGCCGGCCATCGCGGCCCCGGCCATCACTGCGAGCGCCGCTGCCGCGACACCCCACCTTGCCCTAGCTGCGCCCATTCCAACCTCCTCTGTCGTCGTTGTTGTCGTCGTCCCCGTCGTCGCCCGGCGACCGCTCGCCCGGCTCCCTGCCGGCCGCTTCGGCCCGAAACGTCACGTATCCGACTGATTGGTTCCGCTGCTGCAGAACTCTTGCCGATCGATGATACCAATGGCCCAAGGCATGTCAATCGCGGCCCGTGCCGCTCGAGGCGTCGCGCGGGACTCCCTCGGCCCGACCGCCCGGCGCCAGGCCTCGCCCGCGGCGCCGTGGGATCCGCCCGCCTCCGGCACGCGGAAATCCTTGCGATTCACCCCTGCGTACCGTACATTTTCCGGGAATTTTCGACCATTGGTTCTCCTTGGGCACCAATCCTGCCGTGCGACCGGTCCCCGAGAACAGCCAGGGGTCGGCCAGACTGACAATCGCCGCACTGGGAATCGCCGCGTGGCAACGGACCGCTATCAACAGACCCTGACCGCCCTGCAGCAGCTGATCGAGACCGACGCCGTCGCTGCCGACGGGCGCCTGCCGACCGAGCGCGAGCTGTCGGAGACCTTCGGCGTCGGCCGCCGCATCCTGCGCCGGGCGCTCGCCAGCCTGGAGGAGCAGGGCCGGATCCTGCGCCACCAGGGCCGCGGCACCTTCGTCGTCGGCCGCGCCGCGGCGGCCGCGAGCGCCGCCGCCGACGGAGCCGAGGCCGGGCTCGAGAGCATGGGCCTGCTGCCCTTCGACCGCGCCAATCCGGTCGAGCTGATCGAGCTGCGCCTGGCGCTGGAGCCGGTCATGGCGCGCCTCGCCGCCGTGCGCTCCTCGCGCCTCGACGTCGAGGAGCTGCGCGCGCTCGCCGAGCGCTCGGCCAAGGCCGCGGACCACGCCAGCTACCAGGCGGCCGACGCCGCCTTCCACCGGCGCATCGCCGAGCTGTCGCGCAACTCGCTGTTCGTCGCGCTGCACGAGGCCGTCGGCCGGGCGATGCAGGACGCCGCCCTGGCGCGCTTCGGCGAGAACGGCCACTGCTTCAAGCGCCAGTCGCAGCACGTCGGCTTCCATCGCGCCATCGTCGAGGCGATCGCGGCGCGCGACTGCCAGCGCGCCGAGAGCCTGATGCACGACCACCTGAGCGACGTGCACCAGAGCCTCTTCGTCGACAGCCTGCCGATGGGCTACGCCGCGCGGCGCCAGGCCGCGGAGTAGCGGCGGCGGCGTTCGCGCTCCGGCCCTTCTTCCTCCCTCCCCCACCGTCGTCCCCGCGAAAGCGGGGATCCAGAGAACGAAGCGGCAGGCATGGGCAGACGACGGCCGGCGCGAACGGCTGCTTCCTCTGGATCCCCGCTTTCGCGGGGATGACGGCAAGAAGGAGGTCCGCCGATCACGCCGCCGCGGCGCCCTCGGGTGCCGGATCCTCGGCCGCCAGCGGCGTCTTGCCGAGGATCAGGTCGGCGGCCCGCTCGGCGATCGCGACGATCGGCGCATTGATGTTGCCGCTGGTGAGCTCCGGCATGACCGAGGCGTCGACGACGCGCAGGCCCTCGAGCCCGCGGACCCGGAGCTCGGGATCGACGACCGCGTCGGGATCGCCGTCCGGCCCCATGCGGCAGGTCCCGAGCGGATGGTGCACGGTGATCGAGGTCTTGCGGATGTGGGCGTCGATCTCGGCCCGGGAGGCCCTGGCGGCGCCCGGCGCGATCTCGGCCCTGATGAAGGGCACCAGCGCCGGCTGGGCGGCCATGTCGCGGGCCAGGTCGAAGCCGGCGCGCAGGGTCGTCCAGTCGTTGTCGCTCGACAGGAAGTTCTGGCGGATGACCGCGAGGTCCCAAGGGCTGTCGCTGGCCAGCGTCACGCTGCCGCGGCTTTCCGGATGCAGCATGACGACGCGGCAGGCGAAGCCGTCCCTGAAGGGCGCCTTGAAGGGCGGGAAGTAGGGCCAGGCGCCGAGCGGGGCCGCCGTCATCAGCAGCTGGATGTCCGGCACCTCGAGCCCGCTCCGGCTCTTCAGGAAGGCGGTGACGCCGCCGGGCACGTCGGCCGCGAAGCCGCTGCCGAACAGGTAGGCGCGGGCCATCTCGCGGGCGATGCGGTCGTAGCGCATCATGCGGTGGAACGGCCCCGGCTCCTTGCGCTCGTACATCAGGATCACCGAGACGTGGTCCTGCAGGTTGCGGCCGACGCCGGGCAGCGCGACCCGCGCCGCGATGCCGTGGCGCTTCAGCTCCTCCTCAGGGCCGATGCCGGAGAGCATCAGCAGCTGCGGCGAGTTGATCACGCCGCCGGCCAGGATCACCTCCTTCGCCGCGCGCACCGTGACGAGCCGGCCGTCCTTCCGGTACTCGACGCCGACGGCCCGGCCGGCCTCGACCAGCACGCGCGTGACCAGCGCCTCGACCTCGACCGTCAGGTTCCTGCGGCCGAGCACGGGCCGCAGATAGGCGGTCGCGGCGCTGCAGCGGCGGCCGTCGCGGATCGACATCTGCAGGCGGCCGAAGCCCTCCTGGCGCGCGCCGTTGTAGTCCTCGGTCCAGCCGTGGCCGGCCTCCCGTCCCGCCGCGGCGAAGGCCTCGACCAGGTCGTCCTGGTACTGGCAGAACTGGGTGCCGATCGGCCCCTCGCCGCCGCGCCAGGCGTCGGCGCCGCCGCGCCAGCTCTCCTGCCGGCGGAAGTAGGGCAGCAGCGCGCCATAGGACCAGCCGGGCAGCCCGGCCTCGGCCCAGCGGTCAAAGTCGCGCCGGTTGCCGCGCACGTAGGCCATGGCATTGACCGAGGAGGAGCCGCCGACGATCTTGCCGCGCGCGCACTCGACCCGACGGCCGTCGACCGAGTCCTCAGGCTCGCTGAAGTACATCCAGTCGTGCAGGCGCTTCTGCAGGATCTTGCCCCAGCCGAGCGGGATGTGGATCAGCGGATCGCGGTCCCAGCCGCCGGCCTCGAGCAGCAGCACCCCGGCCGCCGGGTCGGCCGACAGGCGGTTGGCCAGGGTGCAGCCGGCGGAGCCGGCGCCGACGATCACGTAGTCGACTGTCGTGGAACTGGGCATCGGCTGGTCGTCGGCCTCGCTCGCTGGATGTCACCGGGGCAGGCGGCATTGGTTCGCCGCCGGAGAGGTTTCGCCCCCGGTCCCGGACCATGATGCGCAAGCGGGCGGATTTTGCAATCGAAGCGTCAGCGGAGAGGCATCGGACGTAACCAATCTGGCAAAAGGTTACACCCTGGCAGCCGGTCACTCGCCCAGCAGGTGGAGCGCGACCTCGCGCCGCTGCGGCCGGCGCCGGTGCTCGAAGAGATAGAGGCCCTGCCAGGTGCCGAGCACCATCCGCCCCGACTCGACGGGGATCGAGAGCTGGGTCTGGGTCAGCGCCGCGCGGATGTGCGCCGGCATGTCGTCGGGCCCCTCGGCGTCGTGGCGGTAGAGCCCGGGCGACTCGGGCGCGAGGCGCGCGAAGAAGGCCTCGAGGTCGCGCTGCACGTCGGGATCGGCGTTCTCCTGGACGATCAGCGAGGCCGAGGTGTGGCGGCAGAAGACCGTCAGCAGCCCCTCGCCGACGCCCTGCCCGGCGAGCCAGCGCTCGACCGGATCGGTGACCTCGGTCAGGCCGCGGCCGCCGGTCGCGATGGTGAGGCGGTGGCTCGCCTGGCGCACCGCCCGGTCAGTCCCGGGGCCCGGAGCGGCCGCAGGCGAGGTCGCGGATCAGGCCGTCCTTGAGGCCGTAGCACCAGCCGTGGATGCGGATCTCCTGGCCACGGCCCCAGGCCTCCTCGAGCAGCGGCGTGCGGGCCAGCATCTCGACCTGCAGCGCGACGTTGAGCTCGCAGAGCTTGTCGATGCGGCCCTCGGCGTCGGCGATCCTGTCGAGCAGGTCGCGCCGCTCGCGCGCCAGGCGCCGGACCGGGTGCAGCCAGTAGTCGAGCAGGCCGGTCGCCCCTTCGAGAGCGGCCCGGACACCGCCGCAGCCGTAGTGGCCGCAGACGATGACGTGGCGGACCTTCAGCACCTCGACGGCGAACTGCAGCACCGACAGGCAGTTGATGTCGGAGCCGTGGACGACGTTGGCGATGTTGCGGTGGACGAAGACCTCGCCCGGGTCGAGGCCGGTGATGACGTTGGCCGGCACCCGGCTGTCCGAGCAGCCGATCCAGAGATACTCCGGACTCTGCTGGTCGGACAGGCGCTTGAAATAACCGGGGTCGGAGGCCTCGCGCTCCGCCGCCCAGGCACGGTTCCTCTCCAGCAGCTTGTCGATCACGGCAGCACCCGTATTTTCCCTCGGTCGCCAGGAGAATTAGCCGAGGCGCGGCCGAGGTCAAGGTGCGGCGGGGCGCAGGGCCGCCACGCCGTCGGCGCCGAGGCACCAGAGCTCGGCCAGCAGCTCGGCGACCGCCGCCTCGTCGTCGTGCAGGGCCGCGAGCGCGGGATCGTGGCGCAGGTAGAGCTGGGTCAGGAACTCGTCGACCATGCCGCCCAGCGCATAGGCGGCCGGCAGGAAGTGCTCGGCCGGCTGCGGCAGGCCGCCGGCGGCCGCGGCCCGGCGCCGGGCGATGGCCGCGGCCATGCGCAGGTTCCACTCGCGGTTCAGGCGCTGATAGGCCCGGCTGAAGGCGTCGCTCTCGCGCCCGAGGGCGATCAGGCAGCGCATCAGGCCGGCGTTGGCCCGGAACAGGCGGACATAGAGCAGCGTCGCGCCGCGGACCCGCTCGCGCGAGCCGGTCTGGCCGTCGCGCGCGCCGGCCAGACCGGTGCGCACGAAGCCCGCGAACTCCTCGACCAGGGCCTCGGTCGCCGCGCGGATGTCCGGGAAGTAGCGGTAGAAGGTGCCGTGGGCGAGACCGGCCCCGGCGGTCACGCCGGCGACCCTGAGCTCGCCGCGCTCGACGCCGTCCATCAGCTGCCCGGCGAGGCTGGCGAGCAGCCGCGCCCGCGTCCGCTCGGTCTTGCGCAGCGTCGCGTCCCCGGCCGCCGCTCGCAGCACGGCGGCATAGGCCAGGTCGTCCGGTCCGGCGGCCGGTCGGCTCGCAGCGTCTGGCGTCATGGCGGTGCGGCTCCTTCCGGCGAGCATCTTGACGCTGTCGACGCGCCGTGCAAAATAAAAATGACATCAACGTCATTTTTGGAGCAGCGGCGCGATGCTCGTCGACCGCGCGGACTTCACCGACCTCGGCGAGCTTGCGGCGCACCGCCAGCGGCTCTGGGAGCGGCAGCGCGACTACGTGCTGGCCCGCTCGCCGCTGCACCGCCGGGCCTGGGGCAACCGGCGGCCACCGGCCTCGCTCGAGGACCTGGCCGAGCTGCCGCTGATCGACAAGGAGATGCTGCGCGAGAGCCAGCGCCTCCACCCGCCCTTCGGCGACTATCTCGCGCTCGACGAGAGCGGCGTCAGCCGGGTCCACCGGACCTCGGGCACGACCGGCACGGCGATGAACCTCGCCCTGTCCTGGCGGGACGCGCAGGAGACGGCGACGGTCGGCGCCCGCGCCCAGGCCGCGAGCGGCCTCGGCCCCGGCCACCGGGTCGTGCACTGCCTCAACTACCGGCTCTGGATGGGCGGCCTGACCGACCACCTGACCCTGGAGGCGACCGGCGCCACGGTCGTGCCCTTCGGCGTCGGCGAGACCCAGCTGCTGATCCGCACGATCCTGGAGCTCGGCATCAGCGCGATCTCCTGCACCCCCTCCTACCCGGCCGTGCTGGAGCGGGTGCTGGCCGAGCACTTCCCCGACCTCGGGCCCCGCGACCTCGGCCTCGAGCTCGGCCTGTTCGGCGGCGAGGCGGGCCTCGACGACCCGGACTTCCGGCGCCGGCTCGAGGCGACCTGGGGCTTCAAGGTGCGCAACGCCAACTACGGCGTCTCCGACGTCTTCTGCAACTTCGCCGGCCAGAGCGAAGTCGACGAGGACCTGCACTTCGTCGCGCTCGACGTGCTGCATCCCGAGCTGATCGATGCCGAGGGCGCGCCCCTGCCCTGGCGCGAGGGCGAGCGCGGCGAGCTGGTGCTGACCCACGTCAGCCGCGAGTGCCAGCCGCTGGTGCGCTTCCGCAGCGGCGACATCGTCCAGCTGACCGGCACCGACCGCGCCCGCTGCGGCCGCACGGCGCCGCGCTTCCGGGTCGTCGGGCGCGCCGACGACATGGTCGTGGTGCGCGGCATCAACGCCTTCCCGACCCAGGTCGCCGCCGTCGTCAACCAGTTCGCCGAGCTGTCGGGCGAGTACCGCATCGTGCTCGACGGCGCCGGGCCCTACGACCTGCTGCCGGTCGAGGCCGAGACCGCCGCCGGCCGGGCTCCGGCCGCGGGCCTCGCCGCCGAGGTCGAGCGTCGCATCAAGCGGGAGATCGGCGTCACCGCGCGGGTCTCGCTGCTGCCCTTCGGGACCCTGCCCCGCACCGAAGGCAAGACCCGCCGGGTGATCAGGTCCGGGTGATCAGGCCCGGGTGATCAGGAAGGACAAGCCATGAGGAACGGAAGATGACCGGGACCGTGCTGACCGAGGAACTGGGCGACGGCGTCCGCAAGCTGTCCCTCAACCGGCCGCGGCGCCTCAACGCCATCGTGCCGGAGCTGCTCGACGACCTGGTCGAGGCGCTCCAGGCCGCCGACCGCGACCCGGCGGTGCGGGCGATCGTGCTGACCGGCGAGGGCCGCGCCTTCTGCTCCGGCGACGACCTCAAGGACTTCGAGGCCCAGGTCACCGACGAGGCCGGCACGACCGCCTACGTCGAGCGCATCCAGGACGTCACCCGCGCCATGGTGCTGGGCGACACGCCGGTCGTCGGCGCGATCCGCGGCTGGGCGGTCGGCGGCGGCCTGGAGTGGGTGATCAACTGCGACTTCGCGCTCGCCGCCGAGGGCACGCGCTTCTTCTTCCCCGAGGTCTCCTGGGGCCTGTTCGTGACCGGCGGCGTCACCGACCTGCTGCCGCGCCTGGTCGGCCTGCAGCGCGCCCGCGACATGATCCTGTTCGGCGAGCGCTTCGACGCCCATCAGGCGCAGTCCTGGGGCCTGATCCGCGAGGTCGTCGCCGACGCGGCGCTGCTGCCGGCCGCGACCGACCTGGCCAAGCGCATCGCCGCCCTGCCGCCCGGCCCGGTCAGGGACCTGCGCCGCATCCTCGCCCGGCCCGCCGGCGCCGGCCTGGAGGCCGCCATGGCCGCCGAGACCGCCGCCACGGTGCGCGGCTTCCTCGATCCCGCGACCGCCGAGCGGATCGCCGGCTTCGGCTGAGCCGGACCTGCCCGCGCGGAGAGCGCGTGCCGGCCGGACGCGGTGCGGCGGCGGCGATGCCGCGTGCCCGGAGCGATTGACACTAAGAACTATTGATACGCATTATAGCATCAATCTTCCGTGGGGACGGGCGCATGCAGCCGATCCAGGAGAGTGCGATGCTCAAGGGACCCGGCCGGGACGGCATGACCGCCTACGGCCGCCTCGCCGCGGAGCTCTGGCGCAAGATCTCGGCCGGCGAATGGCCGGCGGGGACCCGGCTGCCGACCGTCGTCCAGCTCGCCAGGCAGTACGGCGTCGCGCCGGTCACGGTGCGCGGCGCGCTCGGCCTGCTGGTCGCCCAGGGGCTGGTGCACTCCCGCCAGGGCCGCGGCACCTTCGTGCTCGAGCGCCAGGAGCAGGCGCCGGCGGAGCCCGGCGCCGTGCTCGGCGACAGCTACTTCGAATCCTGGATCGTCGGCCCGCAGGAGGCGGTGAAGGTGCTGGAGCGCCAGGAAGGCGTCGCCCTGCCGCCCGAGCTCGCCGACGGCGCGCCGGCGCCCGGCGAGTTCGTCCACCTGCGCCGGCTCCATCTCGGCGGCGAGCTGCCGGTCTGCCTAGTCGACTTCTACATCGCCCGGGACGCCTACGACAGCCTGCCGCCGGGCATCGACGCGGGCTTCAAGGTCGGCCTGCTGCTGATGACCAAGGCCGAGCCGCGGCCGGCCCGCGGCCGGCAGATCACCACGGTCGGCCTCGCCGGCCTGGAAGATGCGCCGCTGCTGCAGATCCCGCCCGGCTCGCCGGTCGTGCGGGTCGACCGGCGCTTCCTGGACGACGCGGGCCGGGTGCTCGGCGCCGGCGTCCACCGCTACCCCGGGAGCGTCTTCCGGCAGGTCATCGACCAGCCGATCGACGAGATCCTGGCAGGCATCGAGTCCTGGCTGCCGTCGTCGCCAGGCGGCGACCGGCCGCGGTCCGACAACAAGAACAAGACACAATCCAAGGGAGGAACACGCCATGTCGGAGACACCAAGGAAGAATGACCGCCGCGGCCGCCTGGCCGCGCTGGCCGCGGGGCTGCTGATCGGCGCCTCGCTCGCCGGCACGGCGCAGGCGACCGAGCTGAAGCTGGCCGACCAGTTCCCCGCCACGCACGTGATCACGCGCGAGGGCACGCAGGCCTTCTTCGACTATATCAAGGCCCATCCCGAGGCCGATCTCTCGGTGCAGCACTTCCCGGGCGAGCAGCTCGGCAAGGCCAACTCGATGCTCGACCTGGTGCGCAACCGGGTCGCCGACATCGCGATGGTCGGCATCAGCTACGTGACCGAGCGGATGCCGCTGGCGACCCTGATGGAGCTGCCGGGGCTCTACCGCGACAGCTTCGACGGCTACGAGCCCTTCCTGCACCTCGCCGAGAAGGACCTCGCCGGCATCGACTTCGACCGCAACAACGTCAAGCTGCTCTGGGTGCTGGTCACCCCGCCCTACCAGCTGCTGATGAAGCGGAGCGAGCCGATCGCCAGCCTGGCGGACATCGAGGGCATGAAGACCCGCGTCGCCGGCTCGACGGGCGAGCTGGCCGCCAAGGCCCTGGGCCTGGTGCCGGTCAAGATGGCCGCGCCGGACCTCTACGTGGCGCTGGAGCGCGGCACGCTCGACGCCGCCATCTACACGCTCTCGGCGATGCGCTCCTACAAGCTGGAGGAGGTCACCAACAGCTTCACCACCAACGCCTCCCTGGGCGGCGTCGCCTTCGGCGCGTTCATCAACAAGGACGTCTGGAACGGCCTGTCGGACACGCAGCGGAAGGTCCTGCTGGCGGCCGGCGCCGAGGCCGGCTTCCACACCACCTGCGCCCTGATGAAGGGCGACCTCAAGGCCCAGGAGGCCCTGAAGGGCATGGGCAAGGCGGTCTACGCGATGCCCGACGCCCTGGTCGCGCAGTTCGCGGACAAGCTGTCGGTGGTCGACGCGGAATGGCAGAAGCAGATGGCCGGCCGCAACCTGCCGGGCGAGCAGATGATGACCAGGTTCCGCGACTACCAGAAGCAGGCGCGCGCCGACGGCACGGCCGCCGCCGAACGGGATCGGTGCCTCGGGAAGTGAGGCACGCCGAGCGTTTCGTCGACGTCCTGGAGCGCGCGTCGGACATCCTGGCCGCCGTCGGGCTCTGCACGATGATGCTGATCATCTCGGCGGACGCCCTGGGCCGGCTGTTCGGGGCGCCGCTCCAGGGCGCCTACGAGTTCACCGCCTACTACCTGATGGTGATCGTGGCGTTCCTGGCGCTGCCCCGCAGCTACGCCACCGGCGGCCAGGTCCGGCTCGAGCTGCTGGAGCCCTGGCTCGCCCGGCTGCCGGGCGGCCTGGCCCGGCGGGGCGTGGCGCTGCTGTCGCTCGCCGCCTTCGGCCTGCTGCTGTGGTTCTCGGGCGACGAGGCGCTGCGCCGCATCGCCGACCGCGAGACGACCTTCGGGGTGGTCCAGTGGCCGCTCTATCTCAGCTACGTCTGGATGCCGGCCGGGATCGCGATCCTGATCCTGCGGCTGGCCCTCGACGTGGTCCGGCCAGACGCGCCCCGGCGAGGCGCAGCCCGGCCCGACGCTGCCCGGCCCGACGCTGCCGGCGTGGCGGGGCGCTAGCTCCATGCTGGTCGCCGGCATCCTCGGGCTGCTGTTCCTGCTGCTATTCCTGGCGGTCCCGGTCGCCTTCGCCATGCTGATCGCCGGCATCGTCGGCCTCTATCTCGCCGGCGGCGCCTACCCGGTGATCGGCGTGCTGAAGTCCGGGCCTTACGAGCACGTCGCGAGCTACACCCTCTCGACGCTGCCGATGTTCGTGCTGATGGCCGAGCTGATGAGCGCCTCGAACATCACGCGCGACCTGTTCAGGGCGGCGAACGGCTGGCTCGGCCACCTGCGCGGCGGGCTCGCCTACGCGGCCGTCTCCGGCGGCGTCCTGCTCGCCGCGGTCTGCGGCTCGTCGAGCGCCGCGGCGGCGACGCTGGCCTCGGCGATCCATCCGGAGATGCGCCGCTACGGCTACTCCGCCTCCTTCTCTGCCGGCGCGCTGGCCGCCGTCGGCACCCTGGCGATCATGATCCCGCCCAGCATCGCGCTGGTGCTCTACGGCATCCTGACCGAGACCTCGGTCGGCCTGCTGCTCATCGCCGGCCTGCTGCCGGGCCTGCTGACCGCCCTCGCCTACATCGTCACGATCCAGCTGATCGCCCGGCTGCGGCCGGCCAGCGTCGCCCGCTCCCAGCCGCGCGTGCCGATGGCCCAGCGGCTGCGCACCAGCCTGCCGGCGCTGCCGATGTTCCTGCTGCTGGGGGCGATGATCACGCTGATCTACAGCGGCACGGTGACGCCGACCGAGGTCGGCGCGCTCGGCGCGCTCTGCGCCTTCGCGATCGCCCTGACCCTCGGGCGGCTCGGCCGGCGCAGCCTGTCCGACGCCGTGTTCCGCGCCACGCGCAGCAGCGCGATGATCCTCTGCATCGTCGCCTTCTCGGCGGTCTTCGCGGTCTTCCTGACGCTCAGCGGCGCACCGCAGACGATCCTGGCGCTGGTCCAGGGCTCCGGGCTCAGCCCGGTCTCGGTGCTGCTGCTGGTCCTGGCCGTGCTGCTGGTGCTCGGCATCTTCCTCGACCAGATCGCGATCCTGATCATCACCATGCCGCTGATCTTCCCACTGATGACCGGGCTCGGCTACGACCCGATCTGGCTCGGCATCATCGTGGTCAAGACCGCCGAGATCGGCCTGCTGACGCCGCCGGTCGGCCTCAACCTCTTCATCCTCAGCGCGACCGCCAAGGTGCCGGTCGCCACGGTGGCACGGGGCGTCACGCCCTTCGTGATCGCCGAGCTGATCGTGCTCGCCCTGCTGGTCGCCTTTCCGCAGATCGCGCTGTGGCTGCCCGGGCTGTCCAACCTGACTGGAGGCTAAGATGCCGCAAACGCCCCTCGTCGTCCGGCTGGACGACCTCGAGACCTACAGCCCGCCGCTGCACTCGGGCACGGTCAACCGCCGCCTCGTCGAGGCCTCGCTCGGTGCCGGCTTCGAGGTGGTGCACGGCACCATCGCCCCGGGCGGCGCCGGGCACCGCCACCAGCACCAGAGCGAATGGCAGGTCATCCTGCTGCTCGAGGGCGAGGGGCGCCTGCAGCTCGGCGACGGCGAGCCCGAGACGATCGCGGCCGGGACGGTGGTCCGCATTCCGCCGCGCACCCCGCACCTCTTCGAGGTGACCGGCAGCACCGCGGCCAAGGTCCTCGTGATCTACGCGCCGCCTCTCGGCGCCGACGGCTTCGTCGCCGCCTGATGGCCAGCGAGACCCCGGTGCGCCCGCTGGACGGCTGCAAGGTCCTCGACCTGACGGCCATCGTGCTCGGCCCGCTCGCCACCCTCTGCCTCGCCGACCTCGGCGCCGAGGTGGTCAAGGTCGAGCCCCCCGAGGGCGACTCGATCCGCAACGGCGGCAGCCTGAAGCAGCCCGGCATGGGCTCCATCTACCTGGCGCTGAACCGCAACAAGAAGTCCCTGGCGATCGACCTCAAGCGGCCGGAGGCGAAGGCCGTGATCGCGCGCCTGGCGGCCTGGGCCGACGTCGTGGTGCACAACATGCTGCCGGCCGCGGCCCGGCGGCTCGGCGTCGACTACGAGTCGTTAGCCGCGGTCAACCCGCGGCTTGTCTACTGCGCCGCCTCGGGTTTCGCCGAGGGCTCGCCGCGCGCCGGCGAGCCGGCCGTCGACGACGTCATCCAGGCCGCATCGGGCATCGCCGCGCTGTTCGCCGGGCCGGATTCGGAGCCGCGCTACGTGCCGACCCTGGTCGCCGACAAGGTCAGCGGGCTGCTCGTCTGCCAGGCGGTCCTGGCGGCGCTGCTAGCGCGCGAGAAGACCGGCCGCGGCCAGGCCATCTACCTGTCGATGTTCGAGGCCATGGCCGGCTTCACCCTGCTCGAGCACCTGGGCGGCGCCAGCTTCCTGCCGCCCCAGGGCCCGCCCGGCTACGGCCGCCTGACGACGCCCTACCGCCGGCCGATGCGCACCCGCGACGGCTACCTCTCGATCACGCCCTACACCAAGCGCCACTGGCAGCAGTTCTTCGCGGCGGCCGGCCGGCCCGAGCTCGGCGACGATCCCAGGGTGACCGACGCCAAGCGGCGCAACGAAGAGATCGGCGACCTCTACGCGGTCCTGAGCGGCCTCCTGGTCGAGCGAACCACCGACGAGTGGATGGCGCTCTCGCGCAGGGTCGGCATCCCCGCCTCACCGGTCCACCGCCTGGAGGATCTCGTCGCCTCGGGCCCGCTCCGGGACCAGGGCTGCCTCGTGCCGCTCGCCCATCCGACCCTGGGCGACACGCTCACGGTCGGCCCGCTGGTCCGGCTGGAGGGCATGGCCGCCGCGGACCTGAGGCCGGCGCCGGCGCTCGGACAGGACAGCGGCGCCGTGCTGCGGCAGCTCGGCTTCTCGGAGCGGCAGATCGGCGAATGGCGGTCCGACGGCCTGGTCGTGGAGCCCGCCGCGCCGGCGCCGGCGTCGTGAGCACGATCTGACGGCGCGCCCGGCCGGCCCGCGGGGCCGCGGCGCTCAGCCCGGCGGCTGGCTCGCCTGGGAGATCGAGAGCGCGGCGGCGACGACCAGCGGGGCGAAGCGCTCCTCGGCCTCGGCCGGCTGGAAGCGCGCGGACGAGGTCGCGATGTTGAGCGCGCCGATCGGCCGGCCCTTGGCGTCGAGGATCGCCGCGGCGACGGACAGGTCACCGCGATAGAACTCCTCGAAGGCCGTGGCGTAGCCGCGCGCCGCCGAGAGCTCGATCTTCGCCAGCAGGTCCTCGAGCCGCCAGGTCGTCTGCGGCGTGTAGGGCTTGAGCTCGCAGCGCTCCAGCAACGCGAGCGCCTCGCCGCGCGGCAGGCGCGACAGCAGGGCGATGCCCGGCGCCGTGCAGTAGAGCGGCATGCGGCTGCCGATCACGACGTCGGTGTTGAGCACGTGGCGGCTGAGGAAGCGCGACACGAAGACCAGCTCGGCACCGTCGGGCACGGTCAGGTTGATCGTCTCCTCGGTTGTCTTGCTGAGGTGCATCAGGTAGGGCGTCGCCCGCTCGACCAGCCAGTTGGCGCGCATGAAGTGGGCGCCGAGGTCGAGCGTCTTGACGGTCAGCTCGAAGCGCTTCGTCTCCGGATCCTTCCGCAGGTAGCCGAGCCGCTCCAGCGTGTGCGCGAAGCGCTGCGCCGCGCTCTTGTCGAGGCCGACCGCGGCGGCGAGCTGGGTCAGGCTCATCGTCGGGTGCGCGGCGTCGAAGGCGTCGAGCACCCGGAAGGCCTTCTCGACCGACAGCACCATGAGGGGGTCGCCGCTGCGGGCCCGCCCGCCCGCCGCCGTCTTCCCGCCCCTCTTCCCGTCCGCCTCGCCGCTCCCCGTCCGCGCCATCCGCAGCTCCTCGCGATTCGCCCTGCCGATGACAGTGCATTGACAGCCCTTCGGGAAGGGAGTCATGATTTTCCAATACTTCGTATTGTATTGCAATACATCACGGCAGAAAGTGCCGCAAGCAGGAAGGAGCCCCGTCACGTGCCCGACCACATCCTCACCGAGCGCCGCGGCGCCGTCGGCCTCGTCACCCTCAACCGGCCGGAGGTGCTGAACGCCTGGAACGCGCCGATGCGCACGGCCCTGGTCGAGGCGCTCGACAGCCTCGAGCGGGACCCGGAGATCCGCGCGATCGTCATGACCGGCGCCGGCGAGCGGGCCTTCGGGGCCGGCCAGGACCTCAACGAGACCAAGACCTTCGACGCCGACCGGGCCGAGCAGTGGGTCGCCGAATGGGAGCGGCTCTACGACCGGATCCGCTCGCTCTCCAAGCCGCTGATCGCGGCGCTGAACGGCCTCGCCGCCGGCTCCGCCTTCCAGGTCGTGCTGCTCTGCGACCTGCGGATCGGCCACGCCGGCGTGCGGATGGGCCAGCCCGAGATCAACTCCGGCATCGCCAGCACGACCGGCCCCTGGATCATGCGCGAGCACCTGGGTCTCGCGCGCACCATCGACCTCACGCTCACCGGCCGCCTGATGGACGCCGAGGAGTGCCGGGAGGTCGGCCTGATCAACCGCCTGGTGCCGCAGGAGCGGGTGCTCGACGAGGCGCTGGCCCTGGCGGAGGAGCTGGCGGCCAAGCCGCCGGTCGCGATGCGCCTGGACAAGCAGCGCTTCCGCGAAATGACCGAGGCCGGCTTCCGCGACTGCCTGGCGGCCGGGCAGCGCATCCAGCGCGAGGCCTACGGCTCGGGCGAGCCGGCCCGGATGATGGAGGCCTTCCTCGCCAGGCGCGGCGCCGCCAAGGCCGGCTAGGCGCCCGCTACCGTCGTCCCGACCCAATCAGCAAGAGCCCCCGCGACAGGGGGCCGTCCCACCCCACAGGAGAGGCATTGACCATGACAGAGAAGAAGATCCTGCCGATCGGCCGCCGCGCCCTGCTGAAGGGCGCCGGCGCCCTGGCCGTCGGCCTGAGCGCCCCGGCGATCCTGACCCGCAGCGCCCGGGCCGAGACGACGATCACCGTGGCCGACCCCGGCGGGCCCTACGGCCCGGCCTACCGCAAGGCCTACTACGACCCCTTCGAGGCGGCGACCGGCATCAAGGTCGTCAACGTCGCGCGCGACGCCGAGCCGACCGCCCAGTTCAAGGCGATGGTCGAGACCAGGTCCTACACCTGGGACGTCTGCACCCTGACGCTCTCGGCCCAGAACATCCTGGCCGGCCAGGACCTGCTCGATCCGATCGGCCTGACCGCCGCCGACGCGCCCGGCCTGATGAAGGACGCGCTCAACGACCACTGGATGGGCCTCGACGTCTATTCGACGATCTTCGGCTACCGCAGCGACCACTTCGGCGCCAAGGCCCCGGGCTCCTGGGCGGAGTTCTGGGACGTGAAGACCTTCCCGGCCCACCGCTCGCTGCGCAAGAACCCGATCGACACGCTGGAACAGGCGCTGATGGCCGACGGCGTCGCCGGCAAGGACCTCTATCCGCTCGACATCGACCGCGCCTTCAAGAAGCTCGACGAGATCAAGCCGCACATCGACGTCTGGTGGACCGGCGGCGCCCAGACCAGCCAGCTGATCCAGAGCGGCGAGGTCGAGCTGATCTCCTCCTGGAACGCGCGCATGCAGACGGTGATCGACGGCGGCGCGCCGGTGAAGATCTGCTGGAACCAGGGGCTCTACTCGATCGAGGGCTGGGGCCTGCCGAAGGGCGGCCCGAAGGGCGACGCGGCGCGCCGCTTCGTCAAGTTCTGCGCCGACCCGAAGCGCCAGGCGGTGATGACCGAGGGCCTCGCCTACGGTCCGACCAACCTCGACGCCTACGACAGCATCCCGGCCGACCGGGCGCCGATGCTGCCGACCTACAAGCCGAACCTGGCGCAGATGGCGATCGCCGACGACCAGTGGTGGACAAAGCACCGCGCCGAGGTGACCGAGCGCTTCAACGCCTGGATCCTGGCCTAGGCTGTGCCCGACTGCGCGAAGGGGCGGCCCCTCCGCCCCTTCGCGCCCCCCTTTCCAGGAGTGCCGACCTTGACCGACGCGCCCCCTCGCCAGCCCAAGCTGGTCGTCGACGGCCTGGCCAAGTCCTACGGACCGGTCGTCGCCCTGGAGCCGACCCGCCTCGACGTTCAGCCCGGCGAGTTCCTGACGCTGCTCGGCCCTTCCGGCTCGGGCAAGACGACCCTGCTGCAGCTGATCGCCGGCCTCGTCGAGCCCGACGCCGGCCGGATCCTGATCGACGGCCGCGACGAGACCCGCACGCCGGTCCACAGGCGCGACATCGGCTTGGTCTTCCAGCACTACGCCCTGTTCCCGCACCTGACGGTCAGCGAGAACGTCGGCTTCCCGCTGCGCATGCGCGGCTGCCGCGCGCGCGCGCTCGCCGAGCGGGTCGAGGCGGCGCTGGCGATGGTCCGGCTCGACCACCTGAAGGAGCGCTTCCCGCGCGAGCTGTCCGGCGGCCAGCAGCAGCGGGTGGCGCTGGCCCGCTGCTTCGTCTACCAGCCCTCCGTGATCCTGATGGACGAGCCGCTCGGCGCGCTCGACAAGAAGCTGCGCGAGCACATGCAGATCGAGATCAAGCGGCTGCACCGGGAATCGGCCGCGACGATCGTCTACGTGACCCACGACCAGGAGGAGGCGCTGGCGCTGTCCGACCGGATCTGCCTGATGAACCACGCGCGGGTCGAGCAGACCGGCGTGCCGCAGGAGATCTACGCCCATCCCAGGAGCGCCTTCGCCGCCGACTTCATCGGCCTGTCGAACATCTTCCGCGGCCGCGTCGAGCGCTCCGCCGAGGGCCGCCCGCTGCTCGCTACTCCGGCCGGGCGCTTCCTCTTCGACGGCGCAGCACCGGGGGCGGAGGCCAGCCTGGTGGTCCGGCCCGAGCACCTGACCCTGGAGGCGGAGCCGAAGAACGGCGTCGCCGCCCCCGCCCTCAACCGGGTCGCCGGCGAGGTCGCCGAGCTGGTCTACGCCGGCTCCGAGACGCGGGTGCTGATCGCGCTGCCCGACGGCGCGGTCGTCACGGTGCGCCTGGCGCCGGACGCCGCCCTGCCCCGGCTCGGCCAGCCGGTCACCGCCTGCTGGCGGCCCGAAGCCGCGGTGCTGGTGCCGTGAGCCTCGCCGCGACCGTCCCCGCCGTGCCGGCCCGCCGCTGGCGCCCGCGCTTCGGCCCGCTCTGGCTGGCCGCGCCCGGCTTCGCCTTCCTGGCCGTGTTCTTCCTGCTGCCGGTGGCGCAGCTGCTCGGCCTGTCGCTCGAAGATCCGCAGACCGGCGCCCTCTCGGCCACGGCCTACCTGCGCCTGCTCCATGTCGACGTCTACCTGAGGGTGCTCGGCATCACCTTCCGGATCGCGACCCTGACCGCCCTCGCCTCGCTGCTGCTCGGCTACCCGCTGGCCTACTGGCTGGCGCAGCTGCCGGACCGGCGGCGCGGCCGGATGATCCTGCTGGTCGTCGTGCCGTTCTGGACCAGCTATCTCGTCAAGACCTTCGCCTGGATGATCGTGCTCGGCCGCACCGGCCTGCTCAACCGCGTCTCGGCGGCGCTCGGCGGCCCCGAGCTCGACCTGCTGCACAACGAGGCCGGCGTGCTGATCGGCATGGTCCATGCCATGCTGCCGCTCGCCGTGCTGACCATGCTGCCGGTCATGACCGGCATCGACCGCCGGCTCGGCCAGGCCGCGGGCACGCTGGGCGCCGCACCGGCGCGCAGCTTCTGGCTGGTCTGGTTCCCGCTCTCGATGCCGGGCGTGGCGGCGGCCGGCCTGCTGACCTTCATCTCCTCGCTCGGCTTCTTCATCGTCCCGGCGCTGCTCGGCGGCCGGCACCAGACGATGCTGGCGCAGCTCGTCATCGTGCAGATCCAGGAGATGCTGAACTGGGGCTTCGCCGGCGCCCTGGCGGCGCTGCTGCTGGTCACGGCGCTGGCGACCTGCTGGCTCTACGACCGGGTCTTCGGCCTGTCCTCGCTGTCCGGCGAGCCGCCCCGCCGCAGGGGCGGCGGCCGCGGCCTGCTGCGCCGCCTCGGCCTCGGGCTGCTCGGCCTCGCGGCCACGGCCAGCGCCGCCCTCGCCGAGGCCGTCGCGCGGATCGCGGGGCCGGGCCTGCGGCGCCGGCTGCTGCCGGGCTACGTCGTGCTGCTGCTGGTCTTCCTGGTCGCGCCGACCCTCGTCGTCCTGCCGATCGCCTTCACCAGCTCGCACTTCCTCGAGTTCCCCCCGCCCGGCTACGGCACCCACTGGTTCGAGGTCTACCTCTCCTCGCCGGTCTGGATCTCGGCGACCCTGCGCTCCTTCGGCGTGGCCTTCGCCACGGCGCTGATCGCGACCGTGATCGGCGGCCTCGGCGCGCTCGCCCTGGCCCGCGCCCGGGCCCGCTGGCGCGGCGCCGTCTTCGCCTTCTTCCTGGCGCCGATGATCGTGCCGCGCATCGTGATCGCCGTCGGGCTGTTCTACCTCTTCGCCAAGCTCGGGCTGGTCGCGACCAACCTCGGCCTGACCATCGGCCACACGGTGCTGGCCCTGCCCTTCGCCTTCATCGCCGTCGCGGCGGTGCTGAAGAGCTACGACTGGCGGCTCAACCAAGCCGCGGCGACGCTCGGCGCCAACGGCCTGCAGGCGCTGCGCCTGGTCACCGTGCCGCTGATCAAGGGCGGCGTGGTCGCGGCCTTCCTCTTCGCCTTCATCACCTCCTTCGACGAGCTGACCGTGGCGATCTTCGTCAGCGGCGGCGTCACGACGACCCTGCCCAAGCAGATGTGGGACGACATGATCCTGCAGCTCAACCCGACCCTGGCGGCGGTCTCGGTCGTGGTCTTCGTCGTCATCACCGCCGTGCTGCTGGGCGCCGAGCGGCTGCGCCGCAGCGGCTGATCCGCCGTCCTTCCGACTCCACGACTCCCGGGCCTCCCGCATGACCCTCTCCGACGAAGGCTTCCTCGAGCTGTTCCTGGCGCGCGCCGCCGCCGAGCCCGAGGCCGTCTACGGCCGCTTCGACGGCGCACCGATCACCTTCGGCGAGCTCGACCGCCGCTCGGCGGCGCTGGCCGCCGGCCTCTTCGGTCTCGGCCTGTCCTGCGGCGACCATGTCGCCGTCATGCTGGCCAACAGCCGGGACGCGCTGGCGGTGCTCTTCGCCCTGGCCCGCGCCGGGCTGGTCTGGGTGCCGGTCAACGTGCGGCAGCGCGGCGAGGGGCTGCGCTACATCCTCGAGCATTGCCGGGCGCGCGCCCTGATCGCCGAGGCCGAGGTCGTGCCGACGATCCGTGACTGCGGCGCCGCGCTCGCGGACCTGCCGCTGCTGGTCCGCGGCGCGGCCGAGGCCGGCCGCCCGCTGGCGCCGCTGCTCGACTCCGGGGCGGGCTTCGAGGCGGCGGCCCCCGCCGCCACCTCGCCCTGCTGCATCATGTACACCTCGGGCACGACCGGCCGGCCGAAGGGCGTCGTCGTCTCGCACCTGATGATGCGGCTCGCCGGCGAGGCCGTGGTGCGGGTCTCGGCGGCCCGCGACGGCGACGTCTTCCTGGTCTGGGAGCCGCTCTACCACATCGGCGGCGCCCAGCTGCTGGTCCTGCCCCTGCTGCGCCGCGTCGTGCTGGCCCTGGTCGAGCGCTTCAGCGCCAGCCGCTTCTGGCAGCAGGTGCGCGACTACGACGCCACCCACATCCACTACCTGGGCGGCATCCTGCAGATCCTGCTGAAGCAGCCGGAGAGCACCCTCGACCGCGGCCATCCCGTGCGCATCGCCTGGGGCGGCGGCTGCCCGAGCGAGATCTGGCAGGCCTTCGAGCGCCGCTTCGGCGTCGAGGTCCGCGAGTGCTACGGCATGACCGAGGCCTCGAGCATCACGACCTGCAACGACGGCGGGCCGGTCGGCTCGGTCGGCCGGCCGATGCCCTGGTTCTCGGTCGCCCTCGAGGGGCCAGAGGGCGAGGCGGTCCCGACCGGCCAGCGCGGCGAGATCGTCGTCCGCACGAGCCTGCCCGGCGCCCTCTTCCCCGGCTACTTCGACAATCCCGAGGCCAGCGCGAAGGCGCTGCGCGGCGGCCGGCTGCACACCGGCGACGTCGGCTCGCTCGACGCCGCGGGCAACCTCTACTTCCACGGCCGCCGCACCGACAACGTGCGCTGCCGGGGCGAGAACGTCTCGGCCTGGGAGGTCGAGCACGTCGCGGTGCTGCACGAGGCCGTCGAGGACTGCGCGATGGTCGGCGTCGCCGCCGAGATCGGCGAGCAGGACATCAAGCTCTTCGTCAAGCCGAAGCCCGGCGCGACCCTCGAGCCGGCCGCGCTCTCGGCCTGGCTCGGCGAGCGGCTCGCGCCCTACCAGAACCCGCGCTACATCGCCCTGGTCGAGGACTTCGAGCGCACGCCCAGCCAGCGCATCATGAAGCACCGGCTCTCGACGGCGCAGGACGACTGCTGGGACCGGCTCGCCGCCGCGGCGCGGCCCGGGGCCGGCTGAGGCCTATTCCGCCGCCTCGGCGTGCGGCGGCTCCGAGTCGAGCGAGCGCAGGTAGTCCCGCCAGAGCGTGGCGTAGGCGGGCACGGCCGCGGCCAGGTCGTCGTGGCGGCCGTCGCCGACCAGCCGCCCCTCGTCGAGCACCAGGATGCGCTCGGCGTGGCGCGCCGCCGCCAGGTGGTGGGTCACCAGGATCAGCAGCCGCTCGCGGCCCCAGTCGGCGAGGCGCCGCTCCAGCTCGACCGCGGCCTCGGCGTCGAGGAAGGCGGTCGGCTCGTCGAGCAGGGCGATGCAGGGGTCGCGGACCACGGCGCGGGCGACCGAGAGGCGCTGGCGCTGGCCGCCGGACAGGGAGCGGCCGCCCTCGCTCAGCGCGGCGTCGAGCCCGCCCGGCAGCGCCTCCACGAGCTCGAGCGCGCCGGCGAAGCGCAGGGCCCGGCGCAGGGTCGCATCGCCCGCCGGCCGGCCGACACAGAGGTTCTCGCGCACCGTTCCGGAGAACAGCACCGTGTCCTGGTCGACCACGCCGATGCGGCTGCGCAGCCAGCGCGGGTCGTAGTCCCTCAGGTCGGCGCCGCCGATCTCGACCCGGCCCTCGTAGTCGCGGCGCAGGCCGAGCAGGATGCGCAGCAGGCTCGACTTGCCGGAGCCGTTGCGCCCGACGATGGCGACGACGCCCTGCTCGGGCAGCCGTGCCGTCACCCGGTCGAGCGCCGGCCGGGCGGCGCCGGGATAGGTCAGCGAGACCTCCGACAGCGCGATGCCGCCGGGCCCGAGCCGGCGCAGCGCCGGGCGCACAGCCGCCTGCTCGCGCGGCTCGGCCAGGAAGGCGCCGATGCGGCTGATCGCGACGTCGGCCTCCTGGTAGCCGCGATAGAGGTCGCCCAGCGCCAGGATCGGCCGCGTCACCCGGGCCGCCAGCAGCTGCAGGGCGAGCATCTCGCCGACCGTCAGGTCCCCGGAGAAGAGCCGCCAGAGGCAGAGGCCGACGACCAGCAGGGTCAGCAGCCGCGAGGTCAGCTGCGCGCGCAGCTGGAAGGTGCGGCCGAGCGCCATGACCGCGCCGAGCTGGTCGAGCATGCGGGCGGTCGCGGCCTCCCAGCGGCCCATGCGGTGGCCTTCGAGGGCCAGCGACTTGACCGTCGCCATGCCGCCGACCGTCTCGGACAGCACGTTCTGCCGCTCGCCGATGGCGGCGTAGTAGTCGTCCTTGACCCGGCGCAGCCGGCCGCGCTGCCCGCGCGTCGCCCAGGCGAAGACGCCGGACAGGACGACCAGCGTCGCCCCGATCAGCGGGTCGTACCAGAGCATCAGGCCGAGGGCGACGACCGCGCCGCCGGCATCGAAGACGACGCGCGGCACCTGGGTCAGCACGAAGTCGCGGATCTTCGTCGCCTGCTGGAAGTGGTTGATCATCTCGCCGGAGCGGAAGCCGGCACCGTCCTGGCGCACGCGCATCAGCTGGGCGAAGACGCTGCGCGAGATGCGCCGGTCGAGGAAGGTGACCAGGCGGATCAGCAGGCGCTGGTGGGCGAAGGAGACCGCCGCCTCCAGGCCCGCCGCCGCCAGCGCGAGCAGCGCCAGCCCGACGACCGGGCCGGTCGCGGCGTGGCCGCCGACGACGGCGTCGACCGCCTTCTGGATCGAGATCGGGAAGACCAGGCCGACGCCGTAGGCGAGCCCGGTCAGGGCCGCGACGGCGATCGACTGCCGGCGGCGCAGCAGCAGCGTGCGGCCGATCCAGCGCCAGCCGAAGGCCGGGCGGTCCTCCGTCGACTCGGGACGTTCGGGCATGGGGAGATCCTGACATGGACGGACGGCGAAGCGCAGCCGTTCCGTCGGAGCGGCCGTTCGCAGGTTCAACGCCGCAGGCCGAGCGATCCGTCGCCGACGCTCAGGCCGGCGGCAACGCGTCGCGGGAGCAGCCGCCGAGCGTCTCGGCGACGAAGTCGATGACCGCCCGCACGCCGGGCAGCAGGCCGCGGCGCGAGGTGAAGACGAGGTGCAGCACGCCCGCCTCGCCGCTCCAGTCCGGCAGCACCCGCTCGAGCGTGCCGTCGGCAAAGGGCTGACGGCAGGTCATCTCGGGCAGCAGCGCGACGCCGAGTCCGGCGATGGCGGCGTCGCGGACCACGGCGAAGGTGCCGGCGGCGAACCGCGGCTCGTGGACCAGCGTTTCGCGCGCGCCCGCGGGACCGGCCAGCGTCCAACGGTCCGGTCCCGGCTGCTCGGTCCTGCTGAGCGTCGGCAGGGCCGCGAGCTTCGCCGGTGACTCCGGCCGGCCGCGTTCGGCCAGCAAGGCGGGGCTGGCGGCGAGGAGGGAGCGGGTACTGCCGAGGATGCGGAGCTGCAGGTCGGCGTCGCCCTCCAGCCGCTCGCGCACGCGGATCGCGAGGTCGACCCGCTCGTCGATCAGGTCGACGCGCCGATTGGTCTGGAGCAGCTGGACGCGCAGCCGGGGATGGCGCGCCAGGAAGGCCGGCAGCGCCGCGGCCAGGGGCAGCTCGGCGCCGAGCGGGCAGCTCACCCGGACCAGGCCCTGGGGCTCGGCGCGCAGGCGGGCCGCGACGGCGTCGACCGCCTCGGCCTCGGCCAAGGCAGCGCGCGCGTGGTCGAAGACGTCGCGCCCGGCCTCGGTGACGTTGAAGCGGCGAGTCGTGCGCTCGACCAGGCGCAGGCCGAGCTCCGCCTCCAGGGCTGCGAGCCGGCGGCTCAGCCGCGACTTCGGCAGGCCGAGCGCCCGGGCCGCCGGCGACAGGCCGCCGTGGCTGACCACGGCGGCGAAGAAGGCGAGGTCGTTGAGGTCCTTCATCGTTCCACCAGAAGAACGTGCTGTCGCCATTCGGGCGTCTACCGGCCCAGTCGTTCCAGAAGTATCTGGATCGGGACCGTTTGAACAAGAGGGATCAGAACGATGAAGCTCCTGCACGTCGACTCCAGCATCCTCGGCGACGCCTCGGTCTCGCGGCAGCTCTCGGCCGCCGTCGTCGAGGGCTGGCGCACCGCCGTCCCGGGCCTGGAGGTGCTGCGCCGCGACCTTGCCGCCGAGCCGATCCCGCACCTCGACGCCCGCCAGCTGCCGGCCGTCAAGCCGGGCTTGCCGGCGGTCGAGGCCGAGCCCGACGCCGAGACCCGGGCCGCCATCGCGCTCGGTGCCGCGGCGCTGGAAGAGTTCCTGGCCGCCGACGTCGTGGTGGTCGGTGCGCCGATGTACAACTTCGGCATCCCCAGCCAGCTCAAGGCCTGGATCGACCGCCTGGCGGTCGCCGGCAGGACCTTCGCCTACACCGAGGCCGGCCCGACCGGCCTCGCCGGCGGCAAGAAGGTGATCGTCGCCTCCTCGCGCGGCGGCCTCTACAGGCCGGACACGCCGCAGGCCGCGGTCGACTTCCAGGAGCCCTACCTGAGAGCCGTCTTCGGCTTCTTCGGCATTGCCGACGTGAGCTTCGTGAGGGCCGAAGGACTCGCGCTCGGCGCGGAAGCGCGGACGGCCGCGCTCGAGGCCGCGCTCGGCAGCGTGCCGGAGCTGGTCGCCGCCTGAGACTCGGCGGGCCACGGACATCCCGAGGCGCTCGCACTCCCGGACGACCCGGGCGACGAGCGCCTCGGAGACCGACCGCTCCTGGGCGCCGGTCTCCTCGACCGGGATGCCGAACTCGGCGACGAAGCGCTCGAGGCCCCGCACGACTGCAGCCAGGTCCGGCTCGGCGAGCGCGGTTTCGAGGACGCGCGCCCGGCACACCGCGCCGTGCTGCGCCACATCGCCCGCGACGGCTCGCGCGTCACCGAGCTCGCCGAACGGGCGCGCATGACCAAGCAGAGCATGGCCCAGCTGGTCGACGCCCTGCGCGAGCGCGGCTACGCCGAGCTGGCGCCGGACCCGAGCGACGGCCGCGCCAAGCTGGTGCGGCTGACCGAGCGCGGCTGGCAGCTCCACGACGCCCTGGTCGCGATCAGCCGGGAGTTCGAGGCGGACCGTGCGCGCGAGATGGGAGAGGAGACGTGGCGCCGGCTGCGCGGCCTGCTGGAGGAGCTGACGCAGCTGCTCGGCCGGGAGCGCGGGCGCCCGGCCGGCTGAGCCGCGGCACGAGGGGCGGAGCCGCCTTTCCCGGACTCCGGGAGAACCGCTAGGCTCCTGCCATGAACCAGGGGTCGGTGGCGGGGCTGGCGGACCGGCTCGCGCGCTTCGAGCGCGTCGGGCTCGCCCATCTGCCGACCCCGCTCGAACCCCTGGGGCGGCTGACCGCCCAGCTCGGCGGCCCCCGGCTCTGGGTCAAGCGCGAGGACTGCACCGGCGTCGGCTTCGGCGGCAACAAGCTGCGCAAGCTCGACTACGTGCTGCCCGAGGCGATCGAGGCCGAGGCCGACACCCTGGTCTCGGGCGGCGTCGCGCAGTCCAACAGCCAGCGCCAGGTCGCAGCCGCCGCGGCCAAGCTCGGCCTCGCCTGCCACCTGGTCGTCTACCACGGCCGCCTGGCCGCCCCGCCCCCCGACTACGAGACCAGCGGCAACGCCCTGCTCAACCGCCTGTTCGGCGCGACGCTGCACGCCGTCGACTGGAGCGGCGACCGCAACGGCCCGATCGAGGCGCTGGCCGAGAGCCTCAGGTCCGAGGGCCGCCGGCCCTACCTCGTGCCCTACGGCGTCTCCAGCGGCCTGGGCGCCGTCGGCTACGCCTCGGCGCTGCTGGAGATCGCGCAGCAGAGCGCCGCCCTCGGCTTCGCGCCGCGCGCCGTCGTGCACTGCTCGGGCAGCGGCGGCACCCAGGCCGGCCTCGTCGTCGGCGCCGCCCTCGCCCTGCCGGAGACCGAGATCGTCGGCATCGACATCGACGCCGAGCCCGAGCGGGTCGAGGCCGACGTGCGGCGCTACGGCGCCGAGGCCGCCGAACTTCTCGGCGTTCCTTTCCCCGAGGAGCGGGTCGAGGTGGTCGCCGGCCATGCCGGCCCGGCCTACGGCCTGCCCCACGCCGCGACCCTCGAGGCGATCGGCCTCGCCGGCCGCCTGGAGGCGCTCGTGCTCGACCCGGTCTATTCGGCCAAGGGCCTCGCCGGCCTGATCGCCCTGGTCCGCGCCGGCCGCTGGAGCGCCGCCGACGACATCGTCTTCCTGCACAGCGGCGGCACGCCGACCCTCTTCGCCTACCAGAAGGCCCTGGCGATCTAGGACCGCTACCCCTCCTCCCCCTCGCCATAGTCCAGCATGCGCCGCACGGACATGGAGATGTGGTGGCGGCGGATGTGGCCGACGGCTTCCAGGTCGCCGCTCTGCATGACCGCCAGGGTCTCGGCCATCTCGCGGCGGAAGATCTCGATCTCGTGGCCGAGGTTGAGGTGCGGCACCGACTTCAGCCAGATCCGGCTGGTCTGGTAGTAGAGCCGGGCGGTCAGTTCGCGCAGCGGCCGGTTGCCGATCATCGCGTCGAACTCCAGGAAGAAGTCCATGTTGAGCCGGGCGAAGGCGCGCGGCTCCGGGTCCTGCGCCAGGCGGTCGCAGCGCGCCAGCAGCGCCTCCATCCGGGCGAGATCCTCGGGCCCGCGCGGCAGCGGGTCGAGCCGGCCGATCAGCACCGCCAGCTCCATGCGCAGCTGGAAGACCTGCTTCAGGTCGGCCTCGTCGACGTCGGTCACGAAGTTGCCGACGCCGTGGCGGATCTCGACCAGCTCCTCGGCCTCAAGGCGGCTGAGCGCCCGGCGGATCGGCGTGCGGCTGACCTTGAACTCGCTCGCCAGCTCCTCCTCGGACAGGCGCGTGCCCGGCGCGTAGTCGAGCAGGCAGATGCGGTCGCGGATCGTCGTGTAGATGCGGTCGAGCCGCTCGCGCGCCGAGGAGCGCGACCGGCCGGGACTGACGCCCCCGGTCCCGCGGGCGGAACGGCGCCGGCGCAGCGGCGCGGCGGCGGCGCTGGCGGCCTCGCCGCCCGTCATCCGGCCTCGAGCACGGCGCTGAGGAACTGCCGGGTGCGCTCGTTCTCCGGGTTGCCGAACAGCTCCGCCGGCGCGCCGGTCTCGGCGATGCGGCCCTGGTAGAAGAAGCAGACCCGGTCGGCGAACTCCTTGGCGAAGCCCATCTGGTGGGTCACCATGATCATGGTCAGGTCGTGCTCCGCGCCCAGCTTCCGGATCACCGTCAGTACCTCGCCGACCAGCTCCGGGTCGAGCGCCGATGTGACCTCGTCGAACAGCATGACCTTGGGGCGCATGGCGAGCGCCCGGGCGATCGCGACGCGCTGCTGCTGGCCGCCCGAGAGCTGGCCCGGAAAGTGGTCGAGCTTGTCGCCGAGCCCGACCATCGAGAGCAGCTCGGCGCCGCGCTCGCGGGCCTCCTTCCTGGAGAGGCCGAGCACCGTGACCGGCGCCTCCATGCAGTTCTTCAGCGCGCTCATGTGCGGGAAGAGGTTGAAGTGCTGGAACACCATGCCGACCTTGCCGCGCACCTGGCGCAGGTGGCGTTGGCTGGCCGGCACCAGCGAGCCGCTCCCTGCCGCCCCGGGCCCCGGCATGTGGGTCATCGGCTCGCCGTCGACCCAGATGACGCCGCCGTCGATGCGCTCCAGGGTCATCAGCATGCGCAGCACGGTGGTCTTGCCCGAGCCCGAGGGCCCGATGATCGCGACCTTCTCGCCCGCCGCGATGTCGAGCTGCAGGTCGTCGAGCACGGTCAGGGCGCCGTAGCGCTTGGTGACCCTGTCGAAGCGCACCATCGGCGCGACTCCGCCCTCGGCGGCGGCCGGCCGTTCGCTGGTCGAAGCCTCCATCAGCCCCTCCGGTTCTTGAGCCAGCGCTCGACCTGGCGGATGCCGGCGGCCGAGATCAGGCTGAGCAAAAGGAAGAAGATCCCGACCAGGGTCATCGGCTCGGTGTAGCGGAAGTTCTCCGAGCCCAGGATCTTCGCGGTCTGCATCAGCTCCAGGACGGCGATCGCCGAGAGCAGCGGCGTCTCCTTGAACAGCGCGACCAGGTAGTTGCCGAGCGCCGGCACGACCGGCGGGATGGCCTGCGGGATGATGATGTCCCGGAAGGTGACCCAGGGGCTGAGGTTGAGCGCGATCGAGGCCTCCCACTGCCCCTTCGGGATGTTCTCCAGCCCGGCCCGGTAGACCTCCGAGCAGTAGGTCGAGTAGTGCAGGCCGAGCGCCAGGAAGCCGGCGGTGAAGGCCGAGAGCGTCACGCCGAACTTCGGGAAGACGAAGAACAGGAAGAAGATCTGGATCAAGAGCGGCGTCGAGCGGATGAACTCGACGAGGCCGCCGACCGGCAGGCGGACCCAAGCCGAGGGCGACATCCTGAGGATGGCGAAGGCCAGGCCGAGGAGCGCCGCGATCACGAAGCCGACCAGGGTTGCCTCGATCGTCACGATCGCCGCGCCGGCCAGGACCGGCAAGATCTCCCAGGTGTAGCCCCAGTCCCAGAGCATGGCTCAGCTCCTCCCGGCAACCGATGCGGTCCCCTCTCCGCCCCGGGGGGCGGAGAGGGCAGGGAGAGGCGGGGCGAGCCGGCGGTCGCGGCTGCTGCCGAACCGGAGCCATCCCGACGGTGCCGCCCCGCCACCGCGCCTCATGCGACGAACGGAGGAACGGAGGGGTAAAACCCCCACCTCTCCCTGCCCTCTCCGCCCCCGGGGGCGGAGAGGGGAACTCGACGCGAACACTTGGCACCCGCCCATCGTCCCCTCCCTCAGCTGACCCGGCCGCGGCTGAGGCCGGCGGCGGCGCGGCGCTCGAGCAGGCGCATCAGCAGCGTGATGACCATCGAGATCGCGAGGTACATGACCAGCACGATCGAGAAGATCTGCACGGTCTTGAGGGTCGTCTGGTTCATCTGCTGGGCGCGGAAGGCGAGGTCGCCGATCGTGATCAGCGAGACGATCGCCGTCGACTTCAGCAGCTCGATGAACAGGTTGCCCCAGGGCGGGATCATGGCGACCAGGGCCTGCGGCAGGATGATCCGGCGCAGCGCCTGCATGCGCGTCAGGTTGAGCGCCGTCGAGGCCTCCCACTGGCCGCGCGGCACGGCCTGGATCGCGCCGCGCACGACCTCGGCGCCGTAGGCCCCGACGTTGAGGCCGAGGCCGACCACCGCGACCGTCATCGGCTCCAGGAAGACGCCGAAGTGCGGCAGCACGAAGAACAGCCAGAACAGCTGGACCAGGGCCGAGGTGCCGCGGAAGACCTCGATGTAGCAGACCGCCAGCCAGCGCAGCGGCCAGGGCCCGTACATCTTGGCGATGCCGGCGATCACCGCCATGACCACCGCGAGCAGGCAGCCCTGGACGGTGATCCTGACCGTGACCCAGGCGCCCTCCAGCAGGCCCGGGATGAACTCGCGGAAGCCGGCGAAGCTGGCGACCACCAGCCCCGCCACGAAACTCAGGATGACCAGGATCGTCGTCTGACGAACGCCCATGGCACGAGTCCCCCGCCCAGAACCCCCGATCGGCACCCCGATCGGCACCGCGTCCGGCGCCGCGACCGGGGCGCCGGACGCTCCCGGAGGAGACGCCCGGCGCGGCCCGGTCAGGCGAACAGGATCACTTGCCGGCGCAGAGCTCGGCCGTGGTCTTGTTCGGCAGGTAGTCCTTGCCGAAGCCGAAGGGCTCGACCAGGGCGATGTGCTCCGGCGTGCCGATGAAAGCCTTCAGCTGCTTGTTGAACTCGGCGAGCAGCTCCTTGTCCTCCTTGCGGAAGCCGAAGGCGCCGTGACCCTTGACCGACTTGCCGGCGACCATGCCGAAGGGCTTGGTCGACTCGACCCCCTCGCCCTTCGCGGCGAGATTGGCGATCGAGAGCGCGGTCAGCGCGGCCGCGTCGGCCCGGCCGGACTGCACGGCGGCGAGCAGGCTCGGCGGGTCCGGAAGCTGGATGACCTGGTCCTGCGGAACGCCGGCCTCCTTGGCATAGCCGCCCTCGACGGCACCGGCCATGACCGCCAGCTTCAGGTCGGGGCTCTTGGCGATCGTGCTGTAGTCGACGATCTTCTTGGGGTTGCCCTTCTTGACCAGCATGGCCTGGCCGATGCCGTAGCTCGGCTCGGAGAAGGCGATCTGCTGGCAGCGCTTCGGATTGACGAACATGCCGGCGGCGATGATGTCGAAGCGGTGCGCCTGCAGGCCCGGGATCAGCGAGCCGAACTCGGTCAGCACGCCGTCGACCTCGGGGATGCCCATCTTCTTGAGGATCGCCTTGGCGACCTCGGGGGCCTCGCCGGTCAGCTTGCCGGCCGGCGTCGCATAGCCGAAGGGCGCCTCGTTGGCGAAGCCGATGCGGATGTAGCCTTGCTTGCGCGCCTTCTCGAGGGTCGACTCGGCGTGTGCCGTGCCGGCGACCAGGGCGGCCGCCGCCACGGCCACGACGCCCAGGGCGACCAGGCCCAGGGCGGCGCGCCCCAGGGCCGAACGACGGGTGAACTGCTCTCCCATACCCACCTCCCGCGTGCGTTGGTGCAACTCGTTCGGGCCGTCGGCGGCGCGCCGCGGCCCCTGTTTTCTCGGGAAACGCGCTCCGACCGGGAGCGCATGGCCAAGAAGCTTGCCAAAGCATCGTGGACGGCGCAACACTTGTGTACATCATTGAGCACTTCGGCCAGATTGTTGCGCCGAAGTGCTGATCCTCGGGGCCTTTCCCAAATAGATGTACACGTCATGGCAGCCTGCACCGCTCGAACTGGACGACGTCCGGCGCGCCGCCGGACGCATTTCGGGCGTCGCGCTGCGCACGCCCCTGGTGCCCTCGCCGGCGCTCTCGGCCGAGGCGGGGACGGAGGTGCTGCTCAAGCTGGAGACCCTGCAGCCGATCGGCGCCTTCAAGATCCGCGGCGCCGCCAACGCCGTCGCGCAGCTGCCGCCGGCGCACGCGCGGGCCGGCGTGACCTGCGCCTCGACCGGCAACCACGGCCGCGCCGTGGCCTATGCGGCCCGGCGCCTCGGCATCCCGGCGATCGTCTGCATGTCGCGCCTGGTGCCGGCCAACAAGGTCGCGGCGATCGAGGCGCTGGGCGCCGAGGCGCGCATCGTCGGCCGCTCCCAGGACGAGGCCCAGACCGAGGTCGACCGCCTGGTCGCCGAGGAGGGCCTGGCCGAGATCCCGCCCTTCGACCAGGCCGACGTCGTGGCGGGACAGGGCACCATCGCGCTCGAGCTGCTGGAGGACGCGCCGCGGCTCGACACGCTGCTGGTGCCGCTGTCGGGCGGCGGCCTGCTCGGCGGCATCGCGCTGGCCGCCAAGGCGCTCAAGCCGGCGATCCGCATCGTCGGCATCTCGATGGCGCGGGGTGCGGCGATGCACGCCAGCCTCGCCGCCGGCCGGCCGGTCGAGGTCGAGGAACAGGAGAGCCTCGCCGACTCCCTGGGCGGCGGCATCGGCCTCGCCAACCGCCACACCTTCGCCCTGGTCCGCGACCTGGTCGATCGGGTCGTCCTGCTCGACGAGCCGCAGATCGCCCGCGGCATGCGCTGGCTGTTCGAGGAAGAAGGCCTGGTCGTCGAGGGCGCCGGCGCGGTCGGCGTGTCCGTGCTGCTGGAGCGGCTGGTCCCGGACTTGGGCGCCAGCGTCGGCGTCGTCGTCTCGGGACGGAACGTCGACCGACGCGCCTTCCTGACGGCGATCGGGTATTGAGCACGATGAGGGCGGCTTGCTCCTCCGCCGTCATCCCCGCGAAGGCGGGGATCCAGGGGCCACAGGCCGCGGCGGAAAGGCCCTGGATCCCCGCCTTCGCGGGGATGACGAACAGAAGGGCGGGGATGACGAACGAAACGACGCTACGCAGGGAGACTGACGCATGCCGCGCATCCGCATCCTGACCGAGGCCGATCTGCGCGGCCGGGTGACGCTCGACCTCGGGCTCGTCGAGCTGATCGAGCAGGCCTTCGCGGCACTCGCGACCAGGGCCGTGGTGATGCCGCCGATCCTCTCGATGGAGATCGCCGAGCGCCACGGCGAGGTCGACGTCAAGACCGCCTACGTGCCCGGCCTGGACGGCTTCGCGATCAAGATCAGCCCCGGCTTCTTCGACAACCCGAAGCTCGGCCTGCCCAGCCTCAACGGCCTGATGGTCCTGCTCTCGGCCGAGACCGGCATCGTCCAGGCCGTGCTGCTCGACAACGGCTACCTGACCGACATCCGCACGGCCGCCGCCGGGGCGGTCGCGGCGAAACACCTGGCGCCGCGCGCGGTGCGCAGCGCCGCGGTGCTCGGCGCCGGCCTCCAGGCGGAGCTGCAGATCCAGGCCCTGGCGCTGGTCCGGCCCTTCGGGGAGCTGCTGGTCTGGGCCCGCGACCCGGCCAAGGCCGAGGCCTACGCCGAGAAGATGGCGGCTCGCCTGGGCATCCCGGTGCGCACCGTCCCGAGCGCCGAGGAAGCCGTCGCCGCGGCCCAGGTCGTGGTCACGACGACGCCGAGCCGCGAGCCGCTGATTCGCGCCGAGTGGCTGCATCCCGGCCTGCACGTCACCGCCATGGGCTCCGACGCCGCCGGCAAGAACGAGCTCGATCCCGCCGTGCTGGCTCGCGCCGACCTGCTGGTCTGCGACCGGGTCGGCCAGTGCGCGACGCTCGGCGAGCTGCGCGCCGCGATCGCCGCCGGCCTGCTGCCCGCCGACCATGCGCCGCCGGAGCTCGGCCAGGTGATCGCGGGGCTGTCGGCCGGCCGGACCACGGACGACCAGATCACCGTCGCCGACCTGACCGGGACCGGCATCCAGGACACCGCCATCGCCACCGCCGCCTTCCAGCGCTGCGCCGCGGCCGGCGTCGGGCAAGAGATCGAGACGTAGGGTCAGCGCAGGCGTCCCCCTCACCCGCCTCGCGCACGCTCGGCACCCTCTCCCCTGAGGGGAGAGGGAGGGGCCCGCGCGGAGCGTGGGAGGGTGAGGGGGACGCCAGGCGATACATCAGGAGCGGAGACCAGATGACCACCTCTTCCCCGCGGTTCGAGCGCAGCGAGTACGACCGTCGCATCGCCAAGGCCAGGCGCGCCATGGAGGCGCGCGGCCTCGACCTGTTGATCGTCACCGACCCCTCGAACATGGCTTGGCTGACCGGCTACGACGGCTGGTCCTTCTACGTCCACCAGGCGGTCATCCTGCCGCTCGACGAGGCGCCGCTCTGGTGGGGCCGGGCCCAGGACGCCAACGGCGCCAGGCGCACCGTCTGGATGGCCGAGGAGCGGATCCTCTGGTACCCCGACGAGTACGTGCAGTCCGCGGTGCGCCACCCGATGGACCAGCTCTCGGGCATCCTCTCGGAACGCGGCTGGGCGGCCCGGCGCATCGGCGTCGAGATGGACAACTACTACTTCAGCGCCGCCGCCTTCGCCTCGCTGCAGCGCCACCTGCCCGACGCCCGCTTCGCCGACGCCACGGCTCTGGTCAACTGGCAGCGCGCCGTCAAGTCCGAGCAGGAGCTGGCCTACATGCGCACCGCGGCGCGTATCGTCGAGCGGATGCACGCCCGCATCCTGGAGATTGCCGAGCCGGGCCGGCGCAAGAACGAGATCGTCGGCGAGATCCTCAAGGCCGCCGCCGACGGCCTGCCGGAGGCCGGCGGCGACTACGCCGCCATCGTGCCGCTGCTGCCGACCGGCGCCGACGCCTCGGCGCCGCACCTGACCTGGGACGACCGGCCGCTGGAGGCCGGTGCCGCGACCTTCTTCGAGATCGCCGGCTGTCACAAGCGCTACCACTGCCCGCTGTCGCGCACGCTCTACCTGGGCAAGCCACCGGCGCGGGTCGCCGAGGCCGAGAAGGCGGTGCTGGAAGGCCTCGCCGCCGGCCTGGAGGCGGCGAAGCCGGGCGAGCCCTGCGAGGCGATCGCCCGGGCCTTCCTCGGCGTGCTGAAGCGCTACGGCATCGAGAAGACCAGCCGCTGCGGCTATCCGATCGGCCTGTCCTACCCGCCCGACTGGGGCGAGCGCACCATGAGCCTCAGGCCCGGCGACACCTCGATCCTGGAGCCCGGCATGACCTTCCACTTCATGCCCGGCCTCTGGTTCGACGACTGGGGCCTGGAGATCACCGAGTCCATCGTGATAACCGGGACGGGCTGCGAGACCCTGGCCGACGTGCCGCGCAAGCTGTTCGTCAAGGGCTAGCGGCTGTCCGCTTCATGGTTCGACAGGCTCACCATGAAGCGGAGGGGACCTGCAGCGCAGGCCCCCGAGGGCTTCATCCTGAGCCTGTCGAAGGGTGAAGCCAGTGCGCGGGCGCGAGGAGCAGACGCGATGACCGACAAGAGCATGGCCGGGGGCGGTCTCCGGCCCTCGCCGATCCGGCCGACCGTCGAGCTGGACGCGCCCGGCCTGCGCCACGGCTTCCTCAAGCTGCCCTACTCCAGCGACGCCTCGGCCTGGGGCTCGGTGATGACGCCGATCTGCGTCGCCGCCAACGGCGAGGGCCCGACGGCGCTGCTGACCGGCGGCAACCACGGCGACGAGTACGAGGGGCCGGTCGCGCTCTACAAGCTGGCCGCCGCCCTCGACCTATCGAGGATCCGCGGCCGGATCATCATCGTGCCGGCGATGAACTACCCGGCCCTGGACGCCGGGCGGCGCACCTCGCCAATCGACAACGGCAACCTGAACCGGGTCTTCCCCGGCTCGCCGACCGGCACGGTGACCGAGAAGATCGCCGACTTCTTCTGCCGCCACCTGCTGCCGCGCGCCGACGTCGTGCTCGACATCCACTCGGGCGGCCGGACCCTGGAGTTCCTGCCCTTCGCCGCCTGCCACGCGCTCGACGACAAGGAGCACGAAGGGCGCTGCATCGCCGCCATGAAGGCCTTCGGCGCGCCCTGGTCGGTGATCATGACCGAGATGGACCCGACCGGGCTCTACGACACCGCGGTCGAGGAGCTCGGCAAGACCTTCGTCACGACCGAGCTCGGCGGCGGCGGCACGGCGCGCGCCTCGACGGTGCGCATTGCCGAGCGCGGCATTCTCAACCTGCTGCGCCACGCCGGCATCCTGGAGGGCGAGCCGGAGCCGGCCGAGACGACGCTGCTGACCATGCCCGACGAGGGCTACCTGGTCAGCGAGCACCACGGCCTGGTCGAGCCCTGCGTCGACCTCGGCGAGTTCGTCTGCGCGGGCCAGCCGGTCGCCCGGGTCATCGACCAGCGGCGCACCGCCGGCGCCGTGATCGAGTACCGCGCGCCGATCGACGGCGTGCTGGCCGGCCGGCACTTCCCCGGCATGGTCAAGGCCGGCGACTGCCTGGGCGTGCTCGCCGTCGAGACCTGACGGACCGCCAGCATGGGCAAGCCGGCGGCGCTCCGCCTCGACGCGATCGACCTGAAGATCCTGGCCGTCCTGCAGCGCGACGGCCGGATCACCAAGGTGCGCCTGGCCAAGGCCGTCAACCTCTCGCCCAGCCCCTGCTGGGAGCGGCTGAAGCGCCTGGAGGGTGCGGGGCTGATCAGGGGCTACCAGGCGAAACTCGACCTCGCCAGGGTCGCGCCCGTCACCGAGGTGCTGGTCGAGGTCACGCTGCAGCGCCACCGGCAGGAGGACTTCGCGGCCTTCGAGCAGGCCATGCGGCAGACCCCCGAGGTGCTCGACTGCTGGGCGACCGGCGGCGGCCTCGACTACCTGCTGCGCGTCGTCGCGCCCGACGTCGACGGCTACCAGCGCCTGATCGACCGCCTGCTCGAGGCCGAGATCGGCATCGACCGCTACTTCACCTACATCGTCACCCGCAGCGTGAAGAGCCAGGCGCCGTTGCCGGTGGAGCGGCTGCTGGGCGAAAGCTGACACGCCGCCCGGCGCCGGGCGCCGGGATTCGCGCAGATGGCGAGCGCGGCGAACGATCCGAATTTCCAACCATCACTTGTAAATTATTTTTCGGCCCCCATCTCTTTATTTCCAATAATTTGTCGTTTGAATAAGGAAATAAGCCGAATGCTGGCGAGAGCCGACTGGGGCGCGAAGCACATCTGCCCTGCCTGCGCGAGCAGGTACTACGATCTGAATCAGACATCCTATGTCTGCCCGAGCTGCGGCGCCGAGCCCGCCGCGACCAGGCTGCCGGCCGGTGGCCGGGGCGCCCGGGGCATGGGCAGCCGCACGGCCTTCGGCCGCCGGCGGGCGGCGCCCGGGGAGCGGGTGCCGGCCGCCCGGGAAGCGGAGGCTGAGGCGGAGCAGGACGAGATCGAGGACGAGCAGCTTGCGGACGACGAGGACGAGGCCGGGGAGGAAGACGCCTCGGACGAGTCCGACGAGCCGGCCGAGGACTCCGAGGTCGCATAGCGCCAAACCGGTTAGCGCCGAACCGGTCGCGGAGCACCAGGCCCCTGCCTGCGCGACGCCAGGGGCCGGTGGTCGGCTACCCGACGCTGCGGCTCCGCGCCCTGCAAAAGGAAACCCCGCGCCTGGCGAACCAGACGCGGGGCTCCGATTCCGCGCCGCGCCTGGCCAGGCCCGGGCGCTGCGGCAGGCTGGTCGCGTGCAACCGCCTCAGGCGGCGCGCAGGTTCTCGGCCGAGGACTTGCCGGTGCGGCGATCAGCGACCACGTCGAAGGTCACCTTCTGGCCCTCGTTGAGGTTGCTCATGCCGGCACGCTCGACGGCGCTGATGTGCACGAAGACGTCGTTGCCGCCGTTATCCGGCTGAATGAAGCCGAAGCCCTTCTGGGCGTTGAACCACTTGACGGTTCCCTTGTTCATGGGAGCGTTTTCCTTTGGAAACGAGTGTAGACAGGCCGCGCCTAACGCAGCCGTGCGAATCGAGATTTTGGAGAGGTCGTCAGTCAGGCGCGCTTGTCGCGGCGAGGCCAAGTCGTCAGGCCGAATCTCAACGGTGAAGAGATGGCAGGCCGTGACCGTATGGCAAGGGAAATATTTGATCTTCCCGATTTAATTTTGCGAGCACACGAGAAAGACGGCTGTTTTCCTCGTTTTTCCAGGGTCGCCTCCCACGCCCCTCGACAGGCTCGGGACGAAGCAAAGGGCGGAGCGGGCTCGAACGGTCGCTTCGTCCCGAGCCTGTCGAGGGGCGTGGGAGCACTTCAGTCCCTGCTCCCCCCTTGATCGTCATCCCCGCGAAGGCGGGGATCCATGGTGAATCGCCAGGGAAGCCGGCGGCTGCGGGCCCGCGAGTCCCTATGGATCCCCGCCTTCGCGCGGATGACGAACGGACAGGGAAGGGAAGCCCCTAACCCACCCCCTCCGCCAGGATCAGGTCGCGCGACAGGGCCGCGTCCCGGAAGGCCAGCGCCTCGGCGTAGTCCGGCGAGCGGTACCAGGCCTGCGCCGCCTGCCGGTCCGGAAACTCGACGACGATCAGGGCCGCCGGCTGCCAGCTGCCTTCCAGCGCCTCGACCGGCCCGCCGCGCACCAGGTAGCGGCCGCCGTGCCGGGCCATCGAGGCGGCGGCAAGCGTCCGGTAGCGCTCGAGCGCCGCGCGATCGCGGAAGGCGACGTCGGAGATCACGTAGGCGCGGGCCATCAGGCGGCTCCGAGCGCCGTCGTCACCTCGGCGACGCTGCGGACGCGGCTGACCCGCGGCAGCGTCCACTCGACGGCGAAGCGGTGCAGCGGCTCGCCGAGCGAGCTGCAGGCGTCCTCGGCGACGACCACGGCATAGCCGTGCTGCCAGGCCTCGCGGGCCGTCGACTCGACGCCGAAGTTGGTCGCGACGCCGCCGAGCACGAGAGTCCCGACGCCGCGGCGCCTGAGCTGCAGGTCCAGCTCGGTGCCATGGAAGGCGCTCCAGTGCCGCTTCAGGATCGAGGCGGTCGCCGGCAGGGCCGCGATCTCCGGCGCCGGCTCGAACCAGGTCGCGGTCATGCCCTCCGGCGGCAGGGCGATCGGCCGGTCGACCTGCTGGGGCGGCAGGTCGCCGAGGTCGTCCGACCAGCCGACCCGCACCGTGACGATCGGCGCGCCGGCGGCTGCGAAAGCCTGGCCGAGACGGGCGGCCGCGCCAACCACGGCGGCTCGGTCGTAGGGCGCCAGCGGCAGGCCCAGGATACCGCCCTGCAGGTCGATGAGCACCAGGGCGGTTTTGCGAGGATCGAGCTGAAGGTCCATAAGGGACTCCCGGTTGGCGGCGGCCCCGGGGACCCGAGCGGGCGGGAGCCGGCCGCGAGATTTATGAGTTCATCCTCACGTTGACGGTATATGAGCATGGCCTCACAAAAAGCAAGCGGCAGTGACGAGAAGGAGGAGCGGCCGGTCAGGACGCCGCAGCGCCGGCGCGGCCGCGAGCGGGTCGCCGCCCTGGTCGAGGCCGCGGTCGCGGTCTTCGCCGAGCAGGGCTACGAGGCCGCGACCATGACGGAGATCGCGGCCCGCGCCGGCGCCTCGATCGGCTCGCTCTACCAGTTCTTCCCGACCAAGGAGCAGCTCGCCGCCGAGCTCCACGCCCGCCAGCTCGCCGGCCTGGCCGAGATGCTCGATGCCCTGGCCGCCGAGGCGCGCGGCCGGCCGCTGGAGGCCGCCGTCGACCGGCTCTTCGCCCGCCTCGTCACCTTCCTCGAGGCCCATCCCGCCTTCGTCGTGCTGAGCGAGCGGCGCAACATCGACCCTCAGGCCAAGAAGCGCGCCCGCGCCCGCCTGCGCGGCGGCATCGAGGCGCTGCTCGCCGGCACCGTGCCGCCGGTCCCGGCCGCCCGCCGCCCGGCGCTGGCCGCGCTCACCCTGCACATGATCCGCGTCGCCGCCCTGCTGGAGGCCGACGACGACACCAGCCTGCGCGGGCCCGCGGTGGCGGAGCTGAAGGCGATGCTGCGCGCGCACCTGGTGGCGGCGGGGGACGGGTAGGTATTCGCCAGCCTTTCCATTGCTCGTCATCCCGGAAGCCGCTTTGCCCGAAAGCTCTGCTTTCGTTGGCAAAGCGAGCTATCCGGGATCCAGGGGCCAGGGGCCGGAACCTCCGTGCCCCTGGCCCCTGGATCCCGGGTCGCAAGGCTCGCACACCGAAAGCCTCGCGGCTTTCGGGCTCGCCTAACGCCCGGGATGACGGGGGGAAGGAGGCAATCCCCTCACACGAAGGCGATCTCGATTCCCCCCAGCGCCACGCCGGTGAGCCGCGTCCGCCAGCGCTCGCCGGGCACGACCGGGAAGGCGCGGGTCAGGGTGCCGGTGGTGACCAGCTCGCCGGCGGCGAGCGGCGGGTTGACCGGATCCTCGGCGAGCAGGCCGACCAGGTGCTTCAGTGCCGAGAGCGGGCCGTCGAGCACGTTGGCCGCGCGGCCGCGGTCGATCAGCTCCCCGTCGCGCCGCAGCTCGATCTCGAAGGCGGAGAGGCTGGCCAGCCAGTCGCCCTGCCCCGGCTCGATCCGGCTGCGCGGCCCGACCAGCAGGGCGCCGTGCAGGCCGAAGGCGGCGACCGTGTCGGCGGCTTCGAAGATCCATCCGGGGAAGACCGACTGGACGATCTCGAAGCCGTGGGCGACCCAGTCCAGGCAGCCGAGCAGCGCCGCCTCGTCCATGCCCGGCTCGGGCGCATGGCCGAGGCCGAAGACGATCTCCGGCTCCAGCCGCGGCTCCGCGAAGCCGGCCAGCGCGAAGCCCGCGCAGGCCTCCGCCACCGCGTGCAGCGTCGTGTCGTAGACCGGCGCCCAGATCGGCGCGTGGACGCCGTACTCGTCCCAGATCGTCCGGTTGGTGAAGCCGATCTTGCGCCCGACCGGCCGCTCGCCGCGCGCCTCGCGCAACCGCCGGATCCGGTCCGTGACGCGGTAGGCCTCGGCGAGACCGAAGCCCGGCAGGCGCCGGGTCACCGGCACGATCTGGCGGCCGGTGCCGAGGATCGCGAGCAGCGCTTCGGCGACCTCGTCCGTGCGCGCCTCGCCTTCGATGGTCGTCATCCCGCTTCCTTTCGCCTGAGCCCGAGTCGCCGAGCCCCGCCACTATCCCGCCAGAAAATCCCACCGGCAACCGGCGCTTCCGCAGCGGTTCCTTCGGCGCCGGCCGGGGTCTTCAGCGGCACTTTCGGCGGGTCATGCCCTAGCCTCGGTGCAGCTTTCCACCCGTGAAGACGAGGCAGAGTCATGGCCCCAAGCGCGACCGCGTCCCTCCGCTCCGTCCCCGCCCCGGCGCGCGCCGGCGGCCAGCCGGACCTCGCGGACCGCCGGCTGTTCCGCGAGCTGTCCTACATCGGCGGCCGCTGGACCGCCGCCGGGGACGCCGGCACCCTGGAGGTGCTGGACCCGGCCGACGGCTGCCTGGTCGGGCGCGTGCCGACCCTGGGCGCAAAGGCAGCGACCGCGGCCGTGGCGGCGGCGCAGGCGGCCTTCCCGGCCTGGCGCAAACGCCTGGCCAGGGAGCGCGCCGAGCTGCTGCGCGCCTGGCACGCGCTGATCGTCGCGAACCGGCGCGACCTCGCCCTGCTGATGGTCGCCGAGCAGGGCAAGCCGCTCGCCGAGGCCGAGGGCGAGATCGACTACGCCGCCGGCTTCCTCGCCTGGTATGCCGAGGAGGCGGTCCGGGTCTCGGCCGAGAGCCTGCCGAGCCACCTGCCCGGCGCCGAGACCGCGGTGCGGCGCGAGCCGATCGGCGTCGCCGCCCTGGTCACGCCCTGGAACTTCCCGACCGCGATGATCACCCGCAAGGCCGCGGCGGCGCTCGCCGCCGGCTGCAGCGTCGTCGTCCACCCCTCGTCGGAGACGCCCTTCTCGGCCCTCGCCCTGGCGGAGCTGGCCGACCGCGCCGGGCTGCCGGCCGGCGTCTTCAACGTCGTGACCGGCAGGGCCGCCGAGATCGTGCCGGCCTGGTGCGCCGACACGCGGGTCCGCGCCCTCTCCTTCAACGGCTCGACCGAGATCGGCCGCCTGCTGGCCGAGCAGTGCGCGCCGACGGTCAAGCAGCTGATCCTGGAGCTCGGCGGTCACGCCCCCTTCGTCGTCTTCGCCGACGCCGACCTGGAGCGCGCCGTCGAGTCCTGCCTCTCGGCCAAGTTCGCGACCAGCGGCCAGGACTGCCTGGCGGCCAACCGGATCTATGTCGAGCGGCCGGTCTACCAGGCCTTCCTCGCCCGCTTCCTCGAGCGCGTTCGGGACCTCAAGGTCGGTCCGGGCCTGGAGCCCGGCGTCGAGATCGGCCCGCTGATCCACGAGCGCGCGCTCGCCAAGATGGCCGAACAGGTCGAGGACGCGACGGCGCGCGGCGCCAGGCTGCTGCTCGGCGGCGCGCGCCACGCGCTGGGCGGCTGCTTCTTCGAGCCGACGGTGCTGGCGGACGTGCCCGACGCGGCGCTGGTCTTCAACGAGGAGACCTTCGGCCCGATCGCCGCCCTCGCCCCCTTCGACAGCGAGGCGGAGGTCCTCGCCAAGGCCAACGCCACCGAGTACGGCCTGATCGCCTACCTGCACAGCGGCGACCGCGCGCGCATCGCCCGCGTCGTCGAGGCCCTGGAGTACGGCATGGTCGCGGTCAACCGCACCAAGGTGACCGGCGCCCCGGTGCCCTTCGGCGGCGTCAAGCAGTCGGGTCTGGCCCGCGAGGGCGGCCGCGCCGGCCTCGAGGCCTTCACCGAGCTGAAGTACGTCTGCTCGGAGGTGGCTTAGAAGCCGGTCCTCTTCTGCTCCGCCGCTCCCTCCTCGTCATCCCCGCGCAGGCGGGGATCCATGGGGAGGCACCGCAGGCGCCTACGGAACGGGCAGAGGCCGGAGCCGAGAGTCCCTATGGATCCCCGCCTTCGCGGGGATGACGAGCGAGAGAGGGAATAGAGAAGGTGCAGATGCCCAACCCGCAGGCCGCTCCCGCGGCGCCCTTCTCCGAGGCCGAGCTGGCGCGCCGCCTGGCGGCCGTGCGCGCCGAGATGGCGGCGCGCGGCCTCGACCTCTGCCTGCTCTCGACGCCGGAGAACATCTACTACCTCTCGGGCCTCGACCACTGGGGCTACTTCGCGCCGCACCTGCTGATCGTCCCGGCCGAGGGCGCCATGACCCTGGTGACCCGCGCCATGGAGCGGGTGACCGTCGCCAACCAGGTGCGCAACGCTGCCTTCGCCGGCCACGGCGACAGCGAGACCGCCGCCGACGTCACCCTGCGCCTGCTCGCCGACCGCGGCACGGCCCGGACGCGCGGCGAGACGGCCAGCAGCGCGGCCGTCGCCGCCGTCGATGCGGCCGTCTCGGGCAGGGCGCGGATCGGCCTGGAGCTCTGGTCGAGCGGCCTGCCGGCCGGCCTCGCCCAGGGCCTGATGCAGGGCCTGCCGGAGGCCGAGTGGCTCGACGTCGGCGGCCTGGTCGACCGGCTGCGCTGGGTCAAGAGCGCCGAGGAGCAGGCGCTGCTGCGCCGCGCCGCCGCCCTGTCGGACGTCGCCGCCGGCGCCGCCATCGAGGCCCTGGCCGACGGCGCGCCGGAAGCCGAGGTCGCCGCCGCCTCGGTCGCGGCGATGATCCGGGCCGGCGGCCAGCTGCCCGGCTTCGGCCCCTTCATCCGGCCGCAGTCCCGGCTCGGCGAGGAGCACACGACCTGGGGCGCGGGCCGCTACCGCAAGGGCGAGGCGGTGTTCCTGGAGCTGTCGGGCTGCTTCGCCCGCTACCACGCGCCGCTCGGCCGCCTGGTCTGGCTGGGCGCGGCCCCCGACGAGTCGCTGGCCATGGCCGAGACCTGCACGGCGGCTTTCGACGCCGTGCTCGGCGCGCTGAAGCCCGGCGCGAAGGCCAGGGAGGTCTATGCCGCCTGGCAGGCCGTGGTCGACGCGGCCGGCCTCGCCCACTACCGCCGCCACCACTGCGGCTACCTGGTCGGCATCGGCTTCCCGCCGTCCTGGACCGGCGGCAACTCGGTGACCGGCCTGCGCCACGATTCCGACCTGGAGATCCGGGCCGGCATGTCCTTCCACATCCTGTCCTGGCTGATGGGCACCGGGCAGGGCGACCACTTCGTCTCGAACTGCGTGCTGCTGACCGAGGAGGGACCGGAGGTCCTGACCCTGACACAGCCGCCGCCGATCGTCAGATGACGAGGGCGGCTTCCGGCAGCCCCGGTGCCGATCATCCGCTAGCCGTTCCAGCTCCCACGCCCCTCGACAGGCTCGGGACGAAGCAGAGGTAGGAGCCAGCACCAACGGTCGCTTCGTCCCGAGCCTGTCGAGGGGCGTGGGAGCGCCGACCAGAACGCAAAGAAACGGGAGACCAGCCATGCTGCAGAACCGCGACACCCTCGACGCCTGGGACCGCGACCACTTCTTCCACCCCTCGACCGCGATGGGCGCCCACGCCCGCGGCGAGTCGCCGAACCGGATCGTCACCGGCGGCGAGGGCGTCTACATCGTCGACCGCGACGGCAGGCGCAGCCTCGACGCCTTCGCCGGGCTCTACTGCGTCAACGTCGGCTACGGCCGGCAGGAGATCGCCGAGGCGATCGCCGAGCAGGCCAGGGAGCTGGCCTACTACCACGCCTACGCCGGCCACGGCAGCGAGGCCTCGATCACCCTGGCCCGGATGATCATCGAGCGCGCGCCGGCCCCCATGAGCCACGTCTACTTCGGCCTGTCGGGCTCGGACGCCAACGAGACCAACATCAAGCTGGTCTGGTACGCCAACAACATCCTCGGCCGGCCCGAGAAGAAGAAGATCATCTCGCGCTGGCGCGGCTACCACGGCTCCGGCGTGATGACCGGCAGCCTCACCGGCCTCGAGCTGTTCCACAAGGCCTTCGACCTGCCGCGCGCGCCGATCCTGCACACCGAGGCGCCCTACTGGTTCCGCCGCGACGACGCGAGCCTGGACGAGGAGGCCTTCGCGAGCCGCTGCGCCGAGCGCCTGGAGGCGCTGATCGAGGCCGAGGGCGCCGACACCATCGCCGCCTTCATCGGCGAGCCGATCCTCGGCACCGGCGGCATCGTGCCGCCGCCGCGGACCTACTGGCAGAAGATCCAGGCGGTGCTGAAGAAGCACGACGTCTGGCTGATCGCCGACGAGGTGGTGACCGGCTTCGGCCGCCTGGGCACGATGTTCGGCAGCCAGCACTACGGCCTCGAGCCGGACCTGATGACCATCGCCAAGGGCCTGACCAGCGCCTATGCGCCGCTGTCCGGCACGATCGTCAGCGAGAAGCTCTGGAAGGTGCTGGAGCAGGGCTCCGACCAGCTGGGCCCGATCGGCCACGGCTGGACCTATTCGGCCCACCCGCTCTGCGCCGCCGCCGGCGTCGCCAACCTGCAGCTGATCGACAGGCTCGGCCTGGTCGAGAATGCCGCCACGGTCGGCGCCTACTTCCGCAAGGCCCTCTCGGATGCCCTCTCCGGCCACCCGATCGTCGGCGAGGTGCGCGGCGACGGCCTGCTCGCCGCCGTCGAGTTCGTCCGGGAGAAGGCGCCGCGGACCTTCTTCGATCCGGCCCTCAAGGTCGGCCCGAAGGTCGCCGCCGCGACGCTCGCGCGCGGCGTCATCGCCCGCGCCATGCCGCAGGGCGACATCCTGGGCTTCGCACCGCCGCTCTGCCTGACCCGGGCCGAGGCCGACAGCATCGTCGAGGCGACCAGGGGCGCCGTCGAGGAGGTCGCCCGGGGCCTCTAGCGCCCAAGCCTTTCCTCCCCCTCGCCGGGCCGGCGGCCGCCTGCCGCCGAGCCCGGCCTTTCTTTGCCCGGCCCGCACCCTGCGGCCCAACCGCCGAGCCGCAAGACTCTTCGAGGATTTTCCCCTATAACGGGAAAAAGCCCGTCGGGTTGACCGCGGCGCCGCTCCGGAAGCTGCCGACCCTCGGGGACCGTACCGGGAGAGGCGGGATGCCCTACTACTACCACCTGAAGCACCGCATCCGGGAGGCGGCCGAACGCGCCCGCGTGATCGGCCACCTGGAGGCGCTGATCAAGCAGCTCGACCGGGACGTGCCGGCCAAGGACGCCGACCGGAACCTGCTGCTCGCCTCCTGGAACCTCCGCGACTTCGGCAAGCCGGGCAACCGCCGCGGCTTCGGCAAGCGCGCGCCCGAATCGCACTTCTACATCGCCGAGGTCCTGTCGCGCTTCGACCTGATCGCCGTCCAGGAGGTCAACGAGCTGGACGAGTGGGAACAGGTCATGGCCATCCTCGGCCCCGACTGGGACTACATCGCCACCGACGTGACCGACACGCGCCTGGGCGGCAACGGCGAGCGCCTGACCTTCTGCTTCGACAAGCGCAAGCTGTGGTTCAAGAACATCGCCGGCGAGATCGTGCTGCCAACCAGCATGCTGATCAGCCGCGCGCTGGTCGACACCGAGGAAGGCAAGAAGCTCTACGCCGGCAAGCAGTTCCGCCGGACGCCCTTCGTCACCAGCTTCCAGGCCGGCTGGTTCCGCTTCGACATCTGCACGGTCCACCTCTACTACGGCGCCGAGAGCGGGCCGCTGCTGCAGGAGCGCGTCCAGGAGATCGGCACGATCGCGCGCTACCTCAGCGAGCGCGCCGACCGGGAGATGAAGCACGACAGGGCGCTGATCCTGCTCGGCGACTTCAACGTCGTCAGCCCGGAGCACGAGACCATGGCGGCGCTGCTCGCCAACGGCTTCCAGGTGCCGAAGACGCTGGCCGACCCGACCAACTTCTCCGGCAACAAGTACTACGACCAGATCGCGTTCAAGACGCAGCCGGCCGTGCTCGAATACATCGACCGGGTCGCCGACGACGGCAGCAGGCGCAACTCCGGCGTGCTCGACGTCTTCGAAAACCTCTACACGAAGGCTCAGTGGCGAGAGTACGTCGACCAGATGAGAAAGTCGCCGAACGGCGCCGACAAGTCGGAGAACGAGCTGGAGACCTACTATCGCAGCTGGCTGACCTACCAGCTGTCCGACCACAAGCCGCTGTGGGTCCGCATCAGCACCAACAGCAGCGCCGACTATCTGAAGCGCCTGCGGGAGGGAGCGGCGGCGTCCTAGCGCAAGGCCGGAGGCCGCCCCTCTCGCGATCCGACGCTCAGCGTCGGGCCAGCAGCTTCCAGGCGGCCGGCAGCAGCGCCGCGGCCAGGGCGATCTTCAGGGCTTCGCCGGCGAGGAAGGGCAGCAGGCCGGCGGCGATCGCCTTGTCGAGTCCGATCAGACTCGACAGCCAGGCGAGGCCGCAGGCGAAGATCAGGACGTCGCCGAGGATCATCGCCAGCGCGCTGCTGGCCAGGCTGCGGCTCCAGCCGCGCTCGACCAGCGAGCCGACTGCGGCGGCCGCGACCAGGAAGCCGGCGAGATAGCCGCCGGTCGGCCCGGCCAGGTAGGCCGGCCCGCCACCGCCGGCGAAGACCGGCAGCCCGAGGGCGCCCTCGGCCAGGTAGAGCAGCACCGTCGCGACGGCGAGGCGGCCGCCGAGCGCAGCCCCCAGCAGCAGCACGACGCCGGTCTGCAGGGTCATCGGCACCGGCCAGAAGGGCACCTGCACCCGGGCCGAGATCGCCAGCAGCGCGCTGCCGAGCACCGCCAGCAGGGCCGCCCGCAGAAGGCGGTTGCCGCGGGTCGCCGGCCACAGCGCGCCGGCCAGGGTCGGGTGGGTGATCGCGGTATCGCTCACGTTTCGTGTCTCCTCGCTGACGTCCCGGAGAGACCGGGTCGCTCCATGGTTCGACAGGCTCACCATGAAGCGACGGGGGCGTTGCCGCCCCCATCCAACTGCGCTTCACCCTGAGCCTGTCGAAGGGCGGAGCGCAAACGGGCCCTGGCCCCTAGGCCAGCGCCTCGCGCATCCTGTCGAGCATCCTCTGGCGGTCGTGGCGGGCGGCCAGGGCCTCATCCATGTCGACCTTGACGAAGCGGGTCGGGGTGTGCGGCTGCATCTGGCCGATCAGGTCCATGTCGGCCGAGATCACCGTGCCGAGCATGAAGTAGCCGCCGCCCGAGACCGCGTCGCGATGAAGCACGATCGGCTCCGTGCCGCCCGGCACCTGGACCGAGCCGTAGGGATAGCAGGCGTCGGTGATGTTCGAGGGGTCGGAGCCGGCGCCGAACGGCGGCTCCCGCGGCACGAACTCCAGAGCCTTGCCAGAGCGGAAGCGGTAGCCCATGCGGTCGCACTCCGGCGCCACCTTCCAGGTGTCGTCGAAGAAGGACTTCTGCGAGGCCTCGACGATGCGGTGCCAGTAGAGCCCGGGCAGGACGCGCAGCTCGACCGGGCTGCCGCTGCCGCGGCGCAGGGCCTCGGGCAGGCTCTTCCCGGCCCTGGCCGGCGCCGCCTTGCCGAGCGGCAGCAGGTCGCCGGGCTGGATCGCGCGGCCCTCGAAGCCGCCGAGCGCGCCGATCGCGTAGGTCGAGCGGCTGCCCAGCGCCATCGGCACGTCGATGCCGCCGGAGATCGCGATATAGGCGCGGGCCCCGGCCCTCAGGAAGTCGAAGGACAGCACCTGCCCGGCCTTGACCGGGAAGGCCGTCCAGGTCGCCTGCTCGTCGCCGTCGACCTTCGGCGTCATCTCGGCGCCGGTGACCGCGACCAGGGCGTCCTCGGTGAACTCCAGCTCGGGGCCGATGAAGACCGCCTCCAGGGCCGCCGCGCCCTCGTCGTTACCGACCAGGCGGTTGGCGGCGCGCAGCGCGAAGCGGTCCATCGCGCCGGAGATCGGGATGCCGAGGTGGTAGTAGCCCGGCCGGCCGAGGTCCTGGATGGTGGTGGCGAGCCCGCCGGCGATGACCTTAGTTGGCATGGAGCGCCTCCTCCAGCTTCCGGTTGTAGCCGTCGATGTCGGCATTGAAGGCGTCCAGGGCGAAGGTCACCTCCTTGATGCGCGGCACGTAGCGGTCGGCGGCGACCTCCTCGACCGCCGCGGAATAGGCGTCGGCGTCGATCGGCTGGAACTTCACGATGTCGCCCGGCTTGAAGAAGACCATGAAGTCGCTGAGGTAGTTCAGCTGCTGCTGCGGATCGAAGATCGGCATCGGCGTGATGCCGAACATCTGGTAGCCGCCGGCGCCGCGCACCGAGTAGATGCAGGAGAAGCAGCCGCCGTAGCCGACCGTCAGCTTGGGCGTGTCGGTGCGCGGCCGCAGGTACTTCGGCACCTGGATCTGCCGCTCGCGCTCGACCATCTGGTAGAGGAACGGCAGCCCGGCGACGAAGCCGACCATCGAGACGAACCAGGGCGAGCCCGAGTGCGCGGCGATGAAGTCGGCGACCGAGCCGTAGCCGTTGATCCGGGCGGCGTACTCGAGGTCCGTCCCGTTCGGGTCCTGGTGCCGCTCGCGGAAGCGCATCAGCGTCTCGTGGGTCCAGGGATCCTGGTAGTAGACCGGCACCTCGATGATCCGGGTCTGCAGCCTGGGCTCGGCCTTCTCGGCAGCGGCCTCGAGCTTCTTCAGCTCGGCGAGCATGTCGTCCGGCTTGATCACGTCCGGATCGAACTTGATCTGGAACGAGGCGTTGGCCGGGCAGATCTCGGTGACGCCCTTGATCTGCGAGTCGCGCACCGCGTTGGTGATCGCCAGGCTCTTGAAGAAGGCCTCCAGCGACATCTCCTCGTCGACCTCGACGAAGACGTGCTCGTCCCCGCCGAAGGCGTAGCGTGCTTCCTTCATCAGCCGGCACCCTCCTCTGTTGTCTTCAGCTTCGCCGCGTTGTGCTCGAGCCAGCCCTCGAGCCAGCGCGTGTGGAACCGCGCGGCCTTGACCTCCTCGTCCGCGGCCAGCGCGCTGTGCAGCGGCGCGGTCGTCTTGACGCCCTCGACCCGGAGCTCGGCCAGCGCCCGGCCCAGGCGCGCCAGCGCCCGCGGCCGGTCCTCGGCCCAGACGATCAGCTTGCCGAGCAGCGAGTCGTAGAAGGGCGGGATCGCGTAGCCCGGATAGAGCAGGCTGTCGAAGCGCACGCCCGGACCGCCGGGGATGCGCAGGTCCGAGACCAGGCCCGGAAAGGGCATGAAGTCGCTCGCCGGGTCCTCGGCATTGATCCTGACCTCGATGGCGTGGCCGGCCAGCGCGATCTGCTCCTGGCTCGCCGACAGCGGCGCGCCGCCGGCGATGCGCAGCATCTCGGCGATCAGGTCCAGGCCGGTGACGAACTCGGTGACCGGGTGCTCGACCTGGATGCGGGTGTTCATCTCGATGAAGTAGAACTCGCCCGACTCGTCGTCGTAGAGGAACTCGACGGTGCCGGCGCCGCGGTAGTTCACCGCCTCGGCCAGGCGCACGGCCGCGGCGCAGAGCCGCTCGCGCACCCCCGGCGCGAGGCTGACCGAGGGCGCCTCCTCCCAGACCTTCTGGCGGCGGCGCTGCAGCGAGCACTCGCGCTCGAAGCAGTGCACGACCCGCTCGCCGTCGCCGAGCACCTGAACCTCGACGTGGCGGGCCCGGTGGATCACCTTCTCGACGTAGAGGCCGCCGTCGCCGAAGGCGGCCTTGGCCTCGGCGCCGGCCTGGTGGAACAGCCGCTCGAACTCGTGGTGGTCGTGGGCGATGCGGATGCCGCGGCCGCCGCCGCCGGCCGCCGCCTTGATCAGCACCGGATAGCCGGTCTGCTCCAGCACCTCCCGCGCCGCCTCGACGCTGTCCAGGCGGCCCTGGCTGCCCGGCACCGTCGGCACGCCGGCCCGGGCTGCCGCCTCGCGGGCCGCGACCTTGTCGCCCATCATGCGGATCGTCTCCGCCGTCGGCCCGACGAAGGTCAGGCCGGCCTGCTCGATCGCCGCCGCGAATGCCGGGTTCTCGGCCAGGAAGCCGTAGCCCGGGTGGATCGCGTCGGCTCCCGAGGCCTCGGCCGCCGAGAGGATCGCGCCGATGTCGAGATAGGACTTCGAGGCCGGCGGCGGGCCGATCTCGACGGCCGCGTCGGCCAGCTGCACCGCCAGCGAGTCGGCGTCGGCCGCGCTGTGCGCCTGCACGGTGCGGATGCCGAGCTCGCGCGCCGCCCGGATGATCCGGACGGCGATCTCGCCGCGGTTGGCGATCAACAGGGTCCGCAGGGCCATGGGGCGCGTCAGCCTTCCAGGTCGGCCAGCGGCTGGCCGGCCTGCACCGGGCCCTCGTTCTCGACCAGGAAGGCGGCGATCTTGCCGTCGGCGGTCGACTTCACCTCGTGGAACGACTTCATGACCTCGACCAGGCCGATCACCTCGCCCTTGGCGACGGCATCGCCGGCCTCCTTGTAGGGCGGCTGGTCCGGCGCCGGGCGCCGGTAGAAGGTGCCGGGAAGCGGCGAGAGGATCTGCTTGGCCATCGTTGCCTCTTGTTGCTGCTGGTTCGGGAAGGCCCCCGGAGGGCGGGAGGAGGTCCGGCGGTCAGGCGGCGGCGAGGAAGGGCTTCACCGTCTCGCGCACCAGGGTCGCGACCTCGACGGCGTTCGGCGTGTCGGAGTGGACGCAGATCGAGTCGTTGCCGACCCTGACGGTCTTGCCGCCGACCGAGAGGGTCGTGCCCTCCTTGATCGCGGTCAGGCTGCGCTCGGCGGCGCGCTTGGGGTCGACCGCCTCGTGCTCGCGGGTGATCAGGAGGCCGCCGTCGTCGGCGTACTCCAGGTCGGCGTAGTACTCGCCGACGAACTCGTGGCCACGCGCCTTGTAGACCTCCTCGTGGAGGCAGTCGACCATGCCGTAGAGCGGCACGCGGAAGATGTCGGCGACGTCGGCGACCGCCTGGGCGATCGGCTCCTGGCGCGCCGCCATGCCGTAGAGCGCGCCGTGCGGCTTGATGTGGTTGAGGGTCATGCCCTCGGCCTCGAGGAAGCCCTTGAGCGCGCCGACCTGGTAGATCAGGCAGTTGGCCAGCTCCTCGCGGCCGATCTTCATCTCGCGCCGGCCGAAGCCCTGCAGGTCGGGCAGCGAGGGGTGGGCGCCGACCCGGACGCCGAACTTCTTGGCCAGCTGGACGGTCTTGCGCATGTGGTTGAAGTCGGAGGCGTGGAAGCCGCAGGCGACGTTGGCGGCCGTGATCAGCGGCATCAAGGCCTCGTCGTCGCCCATGCGGTAGAGCCCGAAGCTCTCGCCCATGTCGCAGTTGATCATCGTCGGCATCTCTCGTTCCTCCTTGACCGGGCCTTCATGCTGCCGGCCACCCGCACGGGGCGCCGCCGGAGAGGCCCTCGTTGCTTCGGTCAGTCCTTAAGGTCGGCGATGTAGCGCAGGCGCAGCTGGTCGGCGACGACCGCCAGGATCAGCAGCACGCCGAGCACCACGGTCTGCAGGTAGGACTCGATGCGCGCCAGGTTCATGCCGTTCTGCACCAGGTTGATGAAGAGGGCACCGAGCACGACGTTCTCGACCCGGCCGACGCCGCCGCGCAGCGACACCCCGGCGATGACGCAGGCGGCGATCGATTCCAGCGGCATCGAGGCGCCGATGTTGGCCTCGCCGGTATCCAGGCGCGCGGTCAGCAGCATGCCGCCGAGCGCGGTCAGCAGGGCGCAGATCACGTAGGTCGCGAACAGCACCGTGCGGGTGCCGATGCCGCTGAGCCGCGCCGCCTTGATGTTGCCACCGACGGCGTAGAAGTAGCGGCCGAGCGGCGTCCAGTTGACCAGCAGGTAGACGACCACGATCAGCAGCGCGGCGACGTAGACCGGCACGTCGATGCCGAACCAGGCGCCGAAGCCGAAGACGTCGCCGAACTCCTGGGGCATGCCGTAGACCGGCACGCCGCCGGTCAGGAACAGCGCGATGCCGAAGCCGATCGAGGCCATGCCCAGGGTCATGATGAAGGGCGAGACGTTGAAGATCGCGACGCCGACGCCGTTGAACAGGCCGATCGCCGTGCCGGCGAGGATGCCGGCCAGGCAGCCGATCGCGATCGCCAGCCCCGGCGCGTCGGGCATCGCCCCGAAGGCAGCCGCCATGGCCAGGGCGCCGACCACCGAGGTCAGGGCCAGGATCGTGCCGACCGAGAGGTCGAAGCCGCCGGTCAGCAGGGCGAACATCTGGCCCAGGGAAACGATCGTCAGGTAGACCGACTGGCGCGCCACGTTGGCGAGGTTGCGCCCGGTCAGGAAGTTGTCCGACATCAGGGTGAAGACGATCACCGCGACGATCAGCAGGAACGGCAGCACGCCGAGCCGCACGAACAGCCGCTTCAGCCAGAGCGAGGGCGCGGCGGCGCCGGGGGTCGGTTGCTCGAGCATGGCCATCTAGGCGGCGTCCCTTTCGAAGAAGTGGCTGAGGACCTTCTCCTCGGTGATCTCGTCGCCGGCCAGTTCGGCCTGGACCCGGCCACGATAGAAGACGTAGGCGCGGTTCGACAGGTTCAGCACCTCCGGCAGGTCCGAGGAGATCAGCAGGATCCCGGCGCCGGCCTCGCAGAGGTCGCGGATGAACTCGTAGATCGCGACGCGCGTGCCGACGTCGACGCCGACGGTCGGCTCGTCGAAGGCGAAGACCTGGACCGGCCGGGTCCGGCTCTTGGCCAGCAGCACCTTCTGCTGGTTGCCGCCCGAGAAGGCCTCGACCGCCCGCTCGATGCGCGGCGGCTGCAGGTTGAGCTGCTCGGCGAGCCGGCGCACCCGGTCGGTCTCGCCGCGCCGGTCGAGCAGCGCGCCGTTGCCGAAGGGCGCCAGGGTCAGCGACGGCAGGCTGACGTTCTCGCGCACCGGGCGCATCATCATCAGGCCCTCGTCGCGCCGGTCCGGCGGCACGTAGAAGAAGCCGCGCTTGAGCATGCGCTTCGGGCCCTGGCCGGTAACCTCCTCGCCCTTCAGTCGGACATGGCCCTCGGCGATCTTCTCCAGGCCGAAGCAGGCGCGCGCGACCTCCGACTTGCCGGAGCCGACCAGGCCGGCGAGGCCGACGATCTCGCCGGCGCAGACCGACAGCGAGGCCTCGACGACGCTGCCGCTCGCCGTGGTCAGGCGCTCGACCGAGAGCAGCTCGCGGCCCGGCTTGAAGCGCACCTTGGGGAACAGCTCGTCGTAGACCCGGCCGGTCATCAGGCGCACCAGCTCGCCCTCGGGCGTCGTCTGGGCATCGACCGTGGCGACGTAGCGGCCGTCGCGCAGCACGGTGATGCGGTCACCGATGCGGCGGATCTCGCTGAGGCGGTGGGTGATGTAGATGACCCCGACGCCCTGGGCCTTGACCTGCTCGATCAGCTTGAACAGCTGCGCCGTCTCGCGCTCGGTCAGCGAGGCGGTCGGCTCGTCGAGGATCAGCACCGAGAGCTCGGAGCGGAAGGCCTTGGCGATCTCGACCATCTGCTGCTCGGCGCGCGTCAGGTGCAGCACCCGGTCGCGCGGCCTGAGGGGGAAGCCGAGGCGCTTCAGGATGGCGTCGGCCCGGTCGTGCAGCGCCCGGCGGTCGAGCAGGCCGAGCCGCGTGCTCTCGGCGCCGAGGAAGAGGTTCTCCTCGACGGTCATCTGCGGCACCAGGGAGAACTCCTGGAACACCGCCGAGATGCCGAGCCCGCGGGCGTGATGGACGGAGTTGAGCTCGACCGGCTCGCCGCGGAAGCGGAACTCGCCCTCGCTGGGTCTGAGCGCCCCGGCGATCATCGAGATCATGGTCGACTTGCCGGCGCCGTTCTCGCCGAACAGCACGTGGACCTCGCCGGGCCTGAGCTGGAAGTCGACCTTGTCGAGCGCCAGCACGCCGGGAAAGCGCCGGCTGACGCCGCGCAGCTCCAGCAGCGGGGCGGCCGGCAGCGGGGCGGCCCGATCGCTCGGGCCGCCGTCGCTCTCAGGATGGTGCGTCATGGCACCCGGTCCCGTCAGAAGCGGACCGTCTACTCGCCGACGCTGAAGACCGGCGTGAAGCCGTCCGGCGCCAGGGCCGCCGCGCGATCGAAGGAATTGATGTTGTCCTTGCTGATCACGTAGAGCTTCGGGCCGGCGTGCTTGATGTAGTCCTTGCCCTCGAGGATGCGCACCGCCTGGTCGACCGCGATGCGCCCCTGGATCACCGTCGAGTCGGTCGGGGCGGCGAGGATCTGGCCGCGCCGGATGCCCTGATAGACGCCCGGGGTGAAGTAGTAGGACACGACCTTGACCTGGTCGCTGAGCCCGCGCGAGCGCAGCACCGGCACCGCGGCCTCGGCGGTCACCGCCGTGCCGACGATGTAGTCGAGATCGGGATGGGCCTGCAGGGTGTCCTCGACCAGCTTGGACTGCACCTCCTTGCCGGTGTCGCCGTACTTGGTCTCGACGACCTGGACGGCGCTGTCCTTGACCGCGTCCATGAAGCCCTTGTTGCCGGCCTCGACCCAGCCGGCACCGGCCGGCCCGGGGAACCAGGCGACCTTGACGGCCTTGCTGCCCTTCGGGTGCAGCTTGGCGACGTACTCGCCGGCCTTGGCGCCCATCTCGCCGAACGAGACCAGCGACTTGGCCGAGATCTCCTTGGAGGAGATGCCGTTGATCACGTCGATCACCGGGATCCCCTTGCCGTGGATCTCGTGCACCAAGTTGTTCAGGCCGTCGTAGGAGATCGCGCCGATGATCACCGCCTGGGCGCCATTGGCGACGCAGTCCTCGATCTGCGAGATCTGCTTGTTGAGCTCGGTGTAGCCGCCGGCCTCGACCAGATGCATCTTGACGCCGAGCGCCTTGGCCTCGTCGGCGATGCCGTAGTCGACGGCCAGCCAGTAGGCGTCCTTCATGTGCGGGAAGGACACGCAGAGCTGCCACGGCTTGTCGGCCTTCTTGAGCGGCACGTAGTCGACCGTCGTGCGCGGGCTCGACATGTCGAAGGGCGGATTCCAGGACTCCACCGTGTAGGGGTACCAGTCGGCGGCCAGAGCGGCCCCGCCGAAGCCGGCGCCGGCGGCCAGAAGGGTCGCCAGGGCGAGCCCACGACTCCCCGTCCTTCCGAAAGAAGCTGTCATCTCTTGTCTCCCTGTTCGCCGGCCGCCGGCGCCGTGCCGACGGCTCCCTGAAGCCCCGCAGCGCCGTTCTTGCTTCTCGCTGCCTGGGGTTCATCGTTGCGGTTGCGAAGGGTATTGTGAAATAGGAAATCGTGGAGACTGATATTAGGAAAACTGATATTGCGCAGGGGTTGCAGCCGGTCGGGGGCGCATCGCTACCGCCTTTCGGGGGCGGGCGGGTTGGCCCGTCGCTCGATCGCGTCCGCCACCCTTCCCCACGGCGTCATCCTCGCCCCCTTTCGTCATCCTCGCCCCCTTTCGTCATCCTCGCCCCCTTTCGTCATCCTCGCGAAAGCGAGGATCCAGAGGAAGGCGTCGCTCGCACGAACTTCGCCGGTCCGCACTGGCCTCCACGTCTTCTGGATCCTCGCTTCCGCGAGGATGGCGACAGAAAGGGATGGGGATGACGCGCGAAGAGGCCGCTGACGACGAGACGGAGAACGCGGATAGTCCCGCCGTCTCCGCCCTACTCCGCCGCGGCGATGCGGCAGGACTGGCTGCGCAGGTTGGGGGCGCCGGAGATCGGGTCGGCCGGCGGGTCGGCGAGCAGGGCGTTGTAGCTGACCGTGCCCTCGCCGAACGCCGGATGGCGCTCGGGCTCGGCCGCGCGGCCGGTCAGCCACCAGCCGAACTGGGCGACGACGAGGTCGGGCCGCAGCTGCGGGTTGAAGGCGGCGCGCACCCGGATGCGCCCGGCCGCGGTCTCGAGCCACAGCCAGCCGTCCCGGGCGATGCCGTGGGCCGCGGCGGTCGCCGGGTTGAGCTCGGCGCGCGGCTCGGGCAGCACGCGGCGCAGGCTCGGCAGGTTGCGGTGCTGGCTGTGGCAGAACTGCGTGACCTTGGCGCAGGACAGGGTCAGCGGCCAGTCGCCGCGCGCCGCGCTGCCGCCCCGTGCCGGCGCGGCGCGCGACGGCCGGAAGGCCGGCACGGGGTCGTAGCCGTGGCGCAGGAACAGCTCGGAATAGACCTCGACCCGGCCGGTCTCGGTGGCGAAGCCGCGACGGCCCTCGCCGGCCGGCTCGGCGTACTTGCGGAAGCGCTGCTCGAGCGGCACCGGCAGGCCTTCCGGTCGCGCCCGCAGCTCCTCCGGGGTCAGGCCGAGGGCCGACAGGCGATGGCGCAGCCCCTCTTCCGGATCACCGCCGAAGAAGCTGTTGGCGAGGCCGAGGCGCGTCGCCAGCTCGAAGACGATGGCGGTGTCGGAGCGCGCCTCGCCCGGCGGCGCCGCCACCGGCCGGCGCAGCTGGACCCGCTCGCAGCCCTCGACCAGCCGGCCGAAGCCGAGGCGCAGCGCCTCGTGCTCCCAGGGCGAGGAGACCGGCAGCACCAGGTCGGCGAGCGCGGCGGTCGGCGTCATGAAGAGCTCGGCCTGGACGTGGAACTCGAGCGCCTGCAGCGCGCGCGAGAGGCGCGCCGGGTCGGGCTGCGAGAGCAGCAGGTTCGAGCCGAAGGCGACCAGGGCACGCGGCCTGTAGGGCGCGCCCGTCTCGACCGCCCGGCAGAAGTCGGCGCCGGTCACCCAGCCGCCGGCGGCCGGGCCGAGCGGCCGCTCGGCGAGGCCGAGGGTCCGGGCCCGCTGCTCCGGGGTCACGAGCTCCCGGCCCGCCACGGCCGGCGCCGGCACCGCGGGCAGCTGCAGGTTGCCGCCCGGCGCGTCGTAGCTGCCGAGCAGGGCGTAGAGCAGCGCCAGGGCGCGGTCGGTCTGGGTCGCGTTGTCGTGCTGGCCGAGCCCGGTCCAGGCGTAGTAGCCGGCCGGCCGCGAGTCCCAGAGCAGGCTCGCCGCCGCCTCGATCTGCTCCGCCGGCACGCCGGTCGCCGCGGCGGTGCGCTCGGGCGTCCAGCCGGCGCAGAGCCGGCGGTAGTGGTCGAAGGCCGGGCGGCAGGCCTCACCGTCGACCTCGTAGCTGCCGTCGAGCGCCGGGGCGACGCCGCGCTCCGAGGGCAGCCGGCCGTCGAGCGCCACGGCCTGCCCCGACGCCTCGTCCCAGCAGAGGTAGTGCGCGCCGCGCCGCAGGAAGCGGCCGTCGGCCTCGCGCACCAGGAAGGGGCCGTTGCTCCAGTCGGCCAGGAAGTCCCGGTCGAAGCGGCCGGTCTCGAGCAGCCGGTTGGCGAGGCCGAGCGCGAGCGCGCCGTCGGTGCCGGGCCGCGGCGCCAGCCAGAGGTCGGCCTTGACCGCCGGGCCGGCGCGCCGCGGGTCGACGACGATCACCCGGGCGCCGCGCGCCCGCGCCTCGGCCAGGCGCTGGCCGTGGGCCAGCCAGGCCGTGCTCGGGTTGTGCCCCCACAGCAGCAGGCAGCCGGCCCGCTCGAAGTCGGGCACGCCGACGCCCTCGCCGAAGGTGAAGGCCGTCGCGTGGTCCTTGTGCCAGTTGCAGAGCTCGGTGGCGTAGAGCGTGTTGCTGGCGCCGAAGGCGCGGACCAGCCGCTCGACCCAGTCGATGTGGTCGGACATCGCCGTGCCGCTCGGCGTGGTGATCGCGAAGGTGACGGCCTGCGGGCCCGACTCGGCGGCGATCGCCGCCAGGCGCCCGGCGATCTCGTCGAGCGCCTCGTCCCAGCCGATCTCCCGCCAGCCGGGGTCGGCGGCGCCCTTGGGCGCAGTCCGGCGCAGCGGCCGGGTCAGGCGCTCGGGATGGTGGACCAGCTCCGGCGCGGCGCGGCCCTTGGCGCAGAGGTGGGCGCCGGTCGGGTGGCCGGGATCGGGCTCGACCGCGACCAGCCGCCCCTCCTCGACGACATTGATGCAGCCGCAGCGCGAGCGGCAGAGCGCGCAGAAGCCGTGATGCCGTTCCGCCTTGCCCAACGCGCCCTCCTGTCCCGCCCCGCGGCCAGCCGTCCCTGGCCGGATGCGGGGCAGTCTAGGCAGGAAGCCGTCCCGGAACCAGTGACCAGCCGACCCGGAGCCCCGCCATGGCCTTCTCGCTGAAGCAGATCCGCTACTTCGTCGCCGCCGCCGACACCGGCCAGGTGTCCCAGGCCGCGGTCGACCTCAACGTCTCGCAGTCGGCGGTGACGGCGGCGATCAAGCAGCTCGAGGCGGACCTCCAGACCCGCCTGTTCGACCGGCACTCGAACGGCGTCACGCTCAGCTACCAGGGGCACCGCTTCCTGCAGCACGCCCGCAACATCCTCTCGGCGGTGGACGAGGCGGCGCGCGCCTCCCAGGACGCGCGCAGCGACGTCGCCGGCAGCCTCCTGCTCGGCGTCACCTACACCGTCGCCGGCTACTTCCTGCCCTCGCCGCTCAACCGCTTCCAGCGCAGCTTCCCGGGCGTCGAGGTGGCGCTGCGCGAAGCCCCGCGCAGCGAGATCGAGCAGGCGCTGATCGCCGGCGACCTGGACCTGGCGGTGGTCCTGACCTCGAACCTGGAGAACGTCGAGCACCTGGTCTCCGAGACGCTGATCCGCTCGCGCCGGCACCTCTGGCTGCCGCTCGACCACCCGCTGCTGCATGCCGAGCGCATCACGCTGAAGGAGGTCGCCGCCGAGCCCTACATCATGCTGACGGTCGACGAGGCGGCGCACACCGCCCAGCGCTACTGGGAGCTGACGCCGCACCGGCCGCGCGTCACCTTCCGGACCTCCTCGGTCGAGGCGGTGCGCTCGATGGTCGCCGGCGGCATGGGGGTCACGGTGCTGTCGGACATGGTCTATCGGCCCTGGTCCCTGGAGGGGCAGCGCATCGAGACGCGCGGCCTGGAGGACCACGTCCCCTCGATGGACGTCGGCATCGCCTGGCGCCGCGGCGCCAGGCTGCCGCCGGCGGCCCGCGCCTTCCTCGACTACATGAGCCGGACCTTCAACGGCGCCGGCTCGCGGGTCGGCGACTGACCCGGCCGCGCCTTCCCGCATCCCCTCCCGTCCGCTATGGAGGGATGGATCAACCGAGGGAAGGAGAGACAGAGCCGTGCGCGCAGTCTTCGTCGATGCCAACGAGACCCTGGCGGCCGTCACCGAGCGCCTGCTCCGGCCGGACGACCCGGCGGTCGCGATCAACCGCGACCCGGCGCTGACGCCGGACGCCCTGCCCGGCGTGCTCGACGGCGCCGAGATCGCCATCGTCGACCACACCGCGCTGCCGGTCGAGGTCGCGCGACGCTGCCGGGACCTGAAGCACGTCGTCTTCCTCGGCACCGGCGCGCGCAGCTACATGGATCCCGAGGCGCTGGCCGGGCACGGCATCGCGGTGCACACCATCAAGGGCTACGGCGACACGGCGGTGGCGGAGTGCGCGATCGCGCTGATGTGGGCCGCGGCCAAGGGCCTCGCCGCCATGGACAACGGCATGCGCGCCGGCCAGTGGCTGCGCAGCGAGGGCATCCAGCTGACCGGCAAGACCCTGGGCCTGCTCGGCTTCGGCGGCATCGCGGCGGAGGTCGCGCGGATCGCCCGCGGCGCCGGCATGAAGGTCATCGCCTGGAACCGCTCGCCGAAGACCGCCGAGGGAGTCGCCTTCCTGCCGCTCGAGCGCCTGCTGGCCGAGAGCGACGTCCTGTCGCTGCACCTGCTGCTGACCGACGAGACGCGCGGCTTCCTCTCGGCCGGGCGCCTCGCGGCGATGAAGCCGGGCGCGATCCTGGTCAACACCGCGCGCGGCGCGCTGGTCGACGAGGCGGCGATGATCGAGGCGCTCAAGAGCGGCCGGTTGCGCGCCGCCGGGCTCGACGTCTACGAGACCGAGCCGCTGCCCGCCGGCCACCCGCTGACCGCACTGCCCAACGTCGTGCTGTCGGCCCACTCCGGCTTCCGCACCCCCGAGGCCAGCGACAACCTGATCGGGGCCGCCCTCGACCATTGCCGGCGGGTCGCGAAGATGTCCGCGAGTTAATCCGGCGGAAATCTTCCCTCCACGCTCGGCGCCATCTTCTGAACTGTGGCGGAGGCGAAGGCGCTCCCGCGACAGACCCTCAGGAGAACCCCATGAACAAGCTCAAGCTGTTGGCCCTGACCCTCGTCTCGGCGACGGCGCTGTCCACCTTGCCGGCGCTGGCCGAGAGCGCCGTCGCCATGCACATCGAGAACGCCTGGAAGTCCGACCCGACCTTCGCGAAGCAGCCCTACCACCTGTCCTGGCAGCACTACGAGAACCAGGTCGCGGCACGCGAAGGCACCGCTGCGGCGACCTCGACGGCGACCGCCGCCACCCAGGCCCAGGCCCAGGCCACTGCGCCGGCCGCGGCGCAGCCCGACCAGGTCTCGCGCGCCTTCGAAGCGGAGCGGCTGGAAGGCGCCCAGCCGTCCTTCGCCGACGACACCACGGCGGCCACCCGCCATCACGGCGTGGCCTCGTCCGGCAGCGCCACGGCGGCGAACGCCGGCGTTCCGTCCGAGAGCCGGGGACACCGCTCGTAGCGCGGCCCGGGCCGCGGAGAGGCCCGGCCGGCGCCCCGCCGCCGGGCCTCAGCCCTTCACGAGGGCGCCGAGCACGTTGCAGACCACGCGCGCCGCTGTCAGGGCCGCCAGGCCGTCGCGGTCGGCCGCGGGCATGAACTCGACGATATCGAAGCCGGCGATGGTCGCGCGCTCGGCCAGGCCGTGGATCAGCTCCACGACCTGCCAGTAGCTCAGGCCGCCCGGCGCAGGCCCGATCACCGCCGGCATGACCGTCGGGTCCATGCCGTCGCAGTCGAGGGTCAGCAGCACCTTGGCCCCCGGCGGCACCAGCTCCAGCACCGTCTGGACGCCCTGCCGCGCCAGTTCGCGGCCGGTGACGAACTCGACGCCCCAGGCCCTGGCGACCTCGTAGTCGCCGGGACGCGCGCTGCCGATCGCCCGGGCGCCGACCTGGACGATGCGCTCGATCCAGGGCATCTCCGAGGCGCGGCGCATCGGGCTCGACAGGCCGTGGTGCTCGCCGTCGACCTCGTCGCGCCAGTCGATATGCGCGTCGATCTGCACCACGGTGTAGGGGCCACCGCCCTCGAAGGCACGGAACAGCGGGATCGGGATCGAATCGTCGCCGCCCAGCACGACCGGCACGGCACCGGCCTTCAGCACCTTGCGGACCGCGTCGGTGATGCGCTCGCGGTTCGCGGCGAAATCCTCGGCGTCCCAGGGCAGGTCGCCGCAGTCGGCGACGCTGGCCGCTGCGAAGGGCGCGGCCAGCAGGTCGAAGTCCATGTGGCCGCGGCTGGCGGCGTAGCCCGCCATGGCCGCGCGGATCGCCCCCGGCGCCCCGGCGCAGTAGGCGCCGACCGAGCGGTAGGGCGTCGCGACCGGCGCGCCGAGGATGGCGACCGCGGCGTCGAGCCGCTCCAGGTCGTCGCAGCGGGGAAAGCCGAGGAAGGTCTCGACCGCCCCGGCGCTGTGGAACATCTGCCCGATCGTCGCCTGGCTCATCGTCGGAATGGCCCTTCCTGCCGGTGGAACAGCCGGCAGTGGGTCGCCTTCCGGCCACCGCTTGTCAAGCCGGGGACGGGGAAGGCCGGCAAGGAAAGGGCGGCGGGGCCCGGCCTGCCCCGCCGCCCGAGGATCACCGGGCCAGGCCCTGCCTCACGGACCGGTCGCCCCGGCGTTGATCCAGGCGCTGATCTCCGTCGCGTCGGCGATGCCGTCCGGCGGCACGTCGGTGTCGTCGACCGCCAGGTTGGCGCCGCCCTGCGGCATCCTGACGCCGGCGCCGCCGGTCGTGATGCGCTGGTAGAGCAGGCTGTTGCCCAGGTCGTTGGGCACGACGTAGTGCGCGCTGCCGTCCTTGGCGATCACGGTGGTGACGCCGTTCGCGCCGTTGTAGGTCGCGTTGACGCCGCCGCCGACCGAGAAGTTGGCGAGGCCCGGGGCACTGTGGCAGCCGCTGCAGTTGTTGGTCAGGATCGGGAAGATCTGCCCGGCCCAGACCGAGGGGGCGATGCCGCCGCTCTGGTAGAAGCCGCCGCACTGCGAACCGGCGACCGGCGACCAGCCCGGCAGGGTCTGGCCGTAGAGGTCGAGGAAGGCCGGCATGCTGGGCCCGAGGCTGGTCCAGAAGATCTCGCTGGTCCGCTTGGCGTGCGGCATGACCTTCTGCACGCAGACCCGCGTCTGGACGTTGGTGATGGCGGCCTCGAAGTCGACCGCGTCGGTGAAGGTCGGCGCCCCGAACGGCTGGGCGACGTGGCAGGTCCGGCAGGCCCGTGCGAAGACGTCCCGGTAGAAGCGGTGCCGGTTCGAGTTGACGTTGCCCGGATCCCAGTTGGCGACGACCTCCTGCTCCAGCTGGCTGGCGCTGGCGCCGTGGTTGTAGAGCAGGTCGACGAGCTCGACGATCGCGTCTCCGGTGCCGGTGTGGCTCGACACCTGCTGCACGATCTCGATGTTCAGGTCCTTGAAGTCGTCCTGCTGGCTGGCTTTGCTCTTGCTCGCCGGGAAATTGTAGAAGTGCAGGTCGAACGGCAGGAAGTTCGCCCGCATGGACAGGATGTCGGCGCGGTTCTCGAAGGCGCCGGCCTTGGGGCCGGTCGGGTTGAGCGGATCGGCCGCCACGCTGGCCGAGGTGCCGCCGTGGCAGATCATGCAGAGCTGCGGGACCGGCCGGGCGCCGTTGCCGTCCAGGTCGGCCTTGCGCAGCAGCGGGCCGTCGGGATCGTTGGTGTTGTAGACGAAGAACTTGACCGCCCGGTCGTTGTCCGGGAACTCCGCCGGATCGCCCGGCGGGTTCTCGACGCGCGAGAACTCCATCGCCACGGTGGCGTCCGGATGGGCGGCCGGATCGACCGTGTCGTTGGCATCCTGCTGGTCGGGGTTGTTGGCCGGCGGCTGGCCGAAGTTGGTGACGTAGCAGGCGTAGTCGAAGGCGCCGTCCGAGGCCGCGTTGCGCCGGCAGTGCATGTCGCGCCCGAAGCCGAGGTCGCCGGAGTTGGCGAACTGCGCCTCGACCTCGATCTCGCCGACGCCGGTCGGATCGCCGAAGTGGTTCTTCTGCTTGAAGAGGTTGAGGCTGGCCCGCCCGCCGCGCGCGTCGGCCTGCAGGTAGTAGTCCGCCGAGCCGGCGTCGATCGCGGCCGCGACGGCGGCACCGAACTCGTCGATGTTGGTCGCCTGCAGCGACAGGCCCTGCAGGAACTCGAAGCCGGCGGCGATGGTCACCGGCCCGAGGTTGGTCAGCGTCACCCGCGAGGCGCAGGGCCCGGTCGGATTGCCGCCGCCGTCCTCGGCATAGTAGGTGCCGTCCGGGTTGGGCGCCGGCGGCGTCACGGCCGAGGTCTGCGGCCCGCCGGTGTTGACGACGAAGACGCCGGCCGGCACGTCGCCGCTGGAGCCGTCGGGCTTCACGCCGGAGACGATCGGCGTCAGCACGATGTCGGAGTTGTTGGGCAGGTTGTAGATGACGTTCGACTGCGTCGAGTCGAGCGTGAACTGCCGCACCTGGATGACGCTCGGATTGGGCTTCGAGGGCTGCATCACGACCTCGACGGTCAGCGGCAGCGTGAAGCCGGCGGCCGGGTCGAGCTCGACGGCGAGGCAGGACTGGCCGGTCTTGAGGATGTCGGCGTTGAGGGTCGAGAAGTGCTTGACCTTCATCTCGTAGGCGGGGCTGCCGCCGCTCATGGTCAGGGCCGCCTCGTCCTCCTGGCGCCAGGTGCCCTTCTGTTCGTCGTAGTAGAGGAAGGGGATCTTCGGCGGCAGCAGGGCGCCGCCGGCCAGCTGGGTGACGTCGACCGGGATGGTCACGGTCGCCGTCGCGCCCGGCTTCAGGTTGTAGCGCGCGTTGCCGGCGCCGATGTCGATGCTGCCGGCGCCGAAGCTCTCCATCGCCGTCGCCTTGCCGCCACTGTCGAGCGCCGAGTAGTCGCCCGGCATCTGGTCGGCGGCGGTCAGCGAGACGGTCGAGAGCGACAGCTGGACCGGCCCGGTTGGCGGCTGGTTGGTGCTGCGGTCGATCAGGGCGTTCGCGGGGATGGCGACCCTGATGCCGTCGCCGCAGGGCATCTCCTCCTGCCGCGGCCGCACCTTCGCGCCGGTCGCCTTGCCGAGCGCGGAGGCCAGCGCCGGGTCGAGCCGGCCGACCAGGGCCATGACGTTCTGCAGCGCCTCGGCCTCCTTCTCGCCGAGGTCGACCAGGGCCCGGACGTCGCCGTGCCCGTCCTGCCACTGGAAGATGCCGGGGCCGAGGTAGGGCGACCAGTCGATCTGGGCGGCCCGCGGGCCGACGCAGTCGCGCCGGTCGCGCTTCTGCTGCAGCACGATCGGCTGGGTCGGGTCGACGGTGGTGACCTGGGCGCGGCGCAGCGTCCAGCGGCCGCCGGCGATCGGCGCCTTGTAGACGAAGGAGGCCGTGCCGAAGCCGCGCTGGTTCGGCGACTGCAGGCCGAGGCTGCGGATGTTCATCACGTAGCGGTCCTTCACCGGCACGGCGAAGGAGAACCAGCCCTGGACGTTGGTGTTGACCAGGCGGCCGTTGACCTCGACCTGAGCGCCGTTGACCGGCAGGCCGAAGCCGTCGAGCACCGTGCCGCTGAAGGTCGCCCCGCCCGTCGAGGCCTTGATGACGACGCTGGTCTTGGCGTAGCCGCCGCGCTGGTCGCTCACCACGACGGTGACCGGATAGTTGCCGGCCTTGGCGGGGATCTGCCAGGTCAGCTTCGAATCCGTGGTCGGACCGACGACCGAGCCGTCGGGCAGCAGCCAGCGATAGCTCAGCTTATCGCCGTCGCGGTCCCGGGTGACCGCGAGCAGGTCGACCTTGCCGCCGGGCTGGGCGACCTGGACCGGCTTGCCGCCGGCCAGGACGCTGAGCAGGCGCAGCTGCGGCGCCCGGTTCGGCAGCACCACGTCGAGCTCGTAGGCGCGGCCCGGCGCGAAGCCGGTGATCGCCTTGATGTCGCGCAGGGTCGTCGCCTTGTCGACCTGCACGGCCAGGCGGAAGTCCGCCTTGACCGGGATCCGCGGCACGACGTACTCGCCGAAGTCGTTGACGTAGGCCAGGGACTTGGTGCGGGCCTTGCTCGCGACGCGCACCGTCGCATAGCTGTTGACGTCGACCGCCGGCTCGAAGGCGCGCGGTAGGCCGCCGTCCTGCAGGGTGACCTTGCCGTAGGCGAGGAACTCGCTCTTCGGATCGGTCGCCGGCTGGATCGGCACCCTGCCGAGGTCGACGACCGGACCGCCGGCCTCGAAGGGCTTGCCCGGGCAGTCGCGCCTGAAGCCCTCGGCCTCGACGCAGAGCGTGAAGGGCCCCTTCTCGCCGGTCTTCAGCAGGAAGCGCCCGCTCAGGTCCGACAGGGTCGAGGCGATCGGCTTGCGGGGATCGCGCGCCCGGTAGAGGAAGACGCTGACGTGCGGCAGCGCGACCGACTGCTGGCGCTTCTCGCTCGGCGAGCCGGGAAGCAGGAACTGCGTCTCGACGGTGCCCTTGACGAACCACTCGACCGGCGGCGCTGCCCGGGCTGCCCCCTGGAGGGTCGGCAGCAGCAGCAGGGCCGCCAGGCCGCCGGCGGCGAGCCGGCGGCGCGGGTGACGGATCGCCGGGCCGCGGGCCCGGCCGGAGCCTGGACGGAATACGACTGTCGTCGGCATGGAGTCCTCCCGAATCAATCCCCCAGGTTTCAGAGAACCAACTCGGGCAGGAGCGTCGTCAGGATGACGCCGCGGCCGGCCGCCCGTCTCGCATCCACCGCCCCAGGCCGGTGCGCCGCCGGGCCCTGTGTGCCGGACCCGTTGGACGCCTGGAACGAAACATTCGTTCGTATACTTATGAGATAACGATGATGCGAACGACCCTTGCGGGTACCGTGTTGTTAGCATTCACACCGTGAAATCTACGTGAACGGTGTGCGCGCGGCCCGGCGGCGGACAGGAAGAAGCCCTCTCCGGCGGCCGCCGGAGAGGGCTCGATCCCGTGGCTTTCCGCCGCCTTCCGCTATTCGGCGGGCAGCGCCGAGGCGGCCGGTGCCGTGGCCCGGCGGCGGGCCCGGCCGGCGAGCACCAGCCGGACCGCGAAGCCGGCGAGACAGAGGGCGCCGACGCTGAACACGATGTCGCCGGGCACCCGCAGCCAGACCAGGGTGTGGATCAGCGGCTGCTGCAGGAACTCGGCCGAGCGGGCGTACCAGAGGCCGTGGGCGACGCTGGCCCAGGCCTGCAGGGCGCCGACCGGGAACAGGCTCATCGTGACCATCATGGCGAGGCCGGCATTGAGCAGCCAGAAGGCCCACTTGAGCGGCCGGTCCGACCAGGCCTCGCGGGCGAAGAGGCCGCGCAGGCAGAACAGCATCAGGCCGATGCCGAGCAGGCCGTAGACCCCGAAGAGGGCGGCATGGCCGTGGGTCGCCGTCAGGTTCAGGCCCTGGACGTAGTAGAGCGAGATCGGCGGGTTGATCAGGAAGCCGAACATCCCCGCCCCGACCAGGTTCCAGAAGGCGACGCCGACGAAGAACAGGATCGGCCACTTGTAGGTCTGGACCCAGGGGGCTGCCTTGCTCATCCGGTAGGTCTCGTAGGCCTCGTGGCCGATCAGCGCGAGCGGCACCACCTCAAGCGCCGAGAACATCGCGCCGACCGCGACCACCGCCGTGGTCGTGCCGCTGAAGTAGAGGTGGTGCAGCGTGCCCAGCACGCCGCCGGTCAGGAAGACCACGGTCGCGAACAGCACCGCGTGGTTGGCCGAGCGGGCGCGGACCAGGCCGAGCCGCACGGTCAGCAGGGCGATGGCGGCCGTGGCGAAGACCTCGAAGAAGCCCTCGACCCAGAGGTGGACGACCCACCAGCGCCAGTACTCGATCATCGACAGCGAGGTGTGCTGCCCCCAGGTCAGGCCGGCGCCGTAGAACAGGCCGATGGCGACGGTCGAGAGGAACAGCATGACGATCAGCGGCTGCTGCTCGCCCTTGCGGCTGAGCGCCGGCCAGAGGCCGCGCCCGACCAGGACCAGCCAGAGCATCAGCCCGGCGAAGAGGGCGATCTGCCAGACCCGGCCGAGATCGACGTACTCCCAGCCCTGGTGGCCGATCCAGAAGTTGGTGTCGAGGTCGAAGACCTGCTGCACGCCCAGCCACTCGCCGGCCATCGAGCCGACCACGACCAGCAGCAGGGCCGCATAGAGCAGGTCGACGCCGAGCCTCTGGAAGCGCGGCTCGCGGCCGCCGAGCACCGGCGCCAGGTAGAGGCCGGTGGCCAGCCAGGCCGTCGCGATCCAGAAGACCGCGAGCTGGGTGTGCCAGGTCCGGGTCACCGCGTAGGGCAGGATGTCGGCGAGCGGGATGCCGTAGAAGTCGTGGCCCTCGACGGCGTAGTGCGCGGTCGTGGCGCCGAGCGCGATCTGCGCGCCGAACAGGGCGATGACGGTCCAGAAGTACTTGGCCGTCGCCTTCATCGAGGGCGTCGCCTGGAGGCCGCCGAGCGGGTCCGCGGCCGGCGGCGTCGGCGCCGCCTCCTCCCGGCGGCCCGAGTGCCACCAGGCCAGCGCGCCGATGCCGGCGATCAGCAGCACGACGCTGGCGACCGACCAGACCACGGTCGGCGTCGAGGGCACGTTGCCGACCAGCTCCTCGTGCGGCCAGTTGGCGGTGTAGGTGACGTCCTCGCCGGGCCGCTCGGTGGTCGTCGCCCAGGCCGCCCACTGGAAGAAGGCGGCCAGCGCCCGGCGGTGCGCCGGGTCGGGGATCGCGTCGTCGGGAATCGCGTAGTCGGTGCGCAGGTCCTCGAGCGCCGCGGCGTCGCCGAACAGCTGCTCGTAGTGCCGGGCGACCGCGCGGATCGCCCGGGCGCGGTCGGCCGAGACCGTGACCACGCCGCTCGCGGGGTCGTAGCTGTTGGCGCGCATCTCGGCCTTGAGGCGCGCCTTCAGCGGCGCCTGCCGCTCGGCGTCGAGGGCGTCGAAGGCGGCCGCGCCGTAGTCGCGCGCCGCCCAGATGTCGAGCAGCGCGGTCGCCTCGCGGTGCAGCCAGTCGGCCGACCAGTCGGGCGCCAGATAGGCGCCGTGGCCCCAGATCGAGCCGAGCTGCTGGCCGCCCATCGACTGGTAGACCTGCCGTCCGGTGTCGATGTCGGCCTTGCTGTAGAGCATCTGCCCGTCGGCCGAGACGACGGCGGCGGGCACGGGCGGCGCCTGGCGGTGGATCTCGCGGCCGAGCAGGCCGAGCGTCCCGAAGGACGCGGCCAGCACCAGCGCGAGCACCAGCCACAGGCGCCGGAGCGAATGGGTTCGCATGGTTGGAAGACCTCCGATCCGAGCGAGCGGCCCTTCGGCCGCGACGGCCCCGAGGCTAGGCGCGCGTCCCGGCCGGCATTTGCGCTGGCTCAAATAGGTATAATTGATGCATCTTTTTCACCCCGCCGGCGGGTACAGGCCGCACGACCGATGCGAGCTTCCCGTGCCTTTCGTTATATAATATGATTAGTTCGCGCACCGGGACGGGAACGACAGCCTGCAACCGGGCGAGCGGAGCAAGCGAGCCGACCCAGCGCTCGCGATAAACGGGAGGAACTCATGCGACACCTGACGTGGCTCGGCGGCGCCGTCGCCGGCGGACTGATGATGCTGGCGGGCACCCAGGCCTTCGCCGTGACGATCGGCTTCTCGCAGGTCGGCGACGAGGGCGACTGGCGCCCGGCCTTCTCCAAGGACATGCAGGAAGAGGCCAAGAAGGAGGGCATCGACCTCAAGTTCGCCGACGCCCAGGGCAAGCAGGAAGAGCAGCTGCGGGCGGTGCGCGCCTTCATCGCCCAGCAGGTCGACGCCATCGTCATCGCCCCGGTCGTCGTCACCGGCTGGGACCAGGTGCTGAAGGAGGCCAAGCGCGCCCACATCCCGGTGTTCCTGGCCGACCGCGACGTCGACGTCACCGACAAGTCGCTCTACGTCACGCGCATCTCCGCCGACTTCAACCTCGAGGGCCGGCTGGCCGGCGCCTGGCTGGCCCAGGCCAGCAAGGGCAACTGCAAGATCGTCGAGCTGCAGGGCACGACCGGCTCGGCGCCGGCGATCGAGCGCCACAAGGGCTTCGAGACGATCATCAAGGAGTTCCCCGGCATGGAGATCGTGAAGTCCCAGAGCGGCGACTTCACGACCGAAGGCGGCAAGAAGGTGATGGAGGCCTTCATCAAGTCGACCGACAACCTGAAGGGCATCTGCGCCTCCTTCGCCCACAACGACAACATGCAGCTCGGCGCCATCCAGGCGATGAAGGAGGCCGGGCTGAACCCGGGCAAGGACCTGCTGATGGTCTCGGTCGACTACGTCCCGGCGATGAAGAAGGCGCTCGCCGCCGGCGAGGCCAACGCCTCGGTCGAGCTGCGCTCGGCGATCGGCAAGTACATCTATCCCGTCGTTCTGAACTACCTGAAGGACAAGAAGCCCCTGCCGAAGTGGGTGGTGATCCCCTCCGACCTGCACACGGCCGCGACGCCGGGCAGCTAAGCGTCGTCCGGCCCGCTGCCCGGTCGCGCCGAGCGTGCCGACCGGGCAGCGGGGCCAGTCCCTTCCTGCCGGCCTGCTGCGAGGATCGGCCGGCAAAGGGCGCCATCGGGATCGCTCGAGTGACATCAGACCAGCCACCGCGCGTCGAGCTCGTCGGCATCTCCAAGGCCTTTGCCGGGGTGCCTGCGCTCGACCGGGTCGACTTCACGCTCCATCCGGGCGAGGTCCACGCCCTGCTCGGCGAGAACGGCGCCGGCAAGTCGACCCTGATCAAGATCATGACCGGCGCGCTCGCGGCCGACGCCGGCGAGATGCGCCTCGACGGCCGGGCCGTCGCCGTCGGCAGCACGGCCGAGGCGCGCGCCCTCGGCATCTCCACGGTCTACCAGGAGGTCAACCTGGTCCCGACCCTGTCGGTCGCGCGCAACGTGACCCTGGGCCGCGAGCCGCGGCGCTTCGGCCTGATCTCCTGGCGCGCGGCCCGCGAGAAGGCGCGCGCGCGCCTGAAGCGCCTGAGCCTGGAGATCGACGTCGAGCGCGCGCTCGGCAGCTTCCCGGTGGCGGTCCAGCAGCTCGTCGCCATCGCCCGGGCGCTCGAGGAGGACAGCCGCGTACTGGTGCTCGACGAGCCGACCGCCAGCCTCGACGCCCAGGAGACCCGCCTGCTGTTCCGGATTCTGCGCGACCTCAAGGCGCAGGGCATGGCCGTCGTCTTCATCAGCCACTTCCTCGACCAGGTCTACGAGATCTCCGACCGCATCTCGGTGCTGCGCAACGGCCGGCTGGTCGGCTCGGCCGCGACCGCCGCCCTGCCGCAGCGCGAGCTGATCACGCTGATGCTCGGGCGCGAGCTGGAGCGGGTCGAGCAGCGCGCGGCCGCCGCGCCCAAAGCCGCCGGCGCGCCGGTGCTGGCCGCCGAGAAGCTCGGCCGCCGGCGCTGGATCGAGCCCTTCGACCTGGTGCTGCGCGCCGGCGAGGCGATCGGCCTGGCCGGCCTGCTCGGTTCCGGGCGCACCGAGACCGCCAAGCTGATCTTCGGCGCGGTGCGCGCCGATTCGGGCCGGCTCACCCTGGACGGCGCGCCGCTCGGCCACGCCTCGCCGCGCCGGGCGCTGCGCCGCGGCATCGCCTTCTGCCCGGAGGACCGCAAGGCCGAGGGCCTGGTCCTCGACCTCAGCGTCCGCGAGAACATCCTGCTCGCCCTGCAGACCAAGCGCGGCTGGCTCAGGCCCCTGCCGCGCGACGAGCAGCGGCGCCTCGCCGAGGCGATGATCGAGGCCCTGGGCATCGCGACATCCGACGCCGAGAAGCCGGTCGGCCAGCTCTCGGGCGGCAACCAGCAGAAGGTCGTGCTGGCGCGCGCCCTCGCCTCGAAGCCGCGCGTGCTGGTGCTCGACGAGCCGACGCGCGGCATCGACGTCGGCGCCCATGCCGAGATCGTGGCGCTGGTCCGGCGGCTCTGCGCCGAGGGCCTGGCGCTGCTCGTCGCCTCCTCCGAGCTCGACGAGATCGTCGCGGTCAGCGACCGGGTCGCGGTGCTGCGCGACCGGCGGATCGTCGGCGAGATCGCCGGCGCCGAGATCACCCGCGAGACCATCATCGAGCTGATCGCCGGCGGATGAGCGTGAACCAGACGATCGAGGTCGCCCCCGCCCCGAGGACGCTCGGCACCCGCCTGCGCGGCCTCGCCGGCCACCGGGCGGTCTGGCCGCTGCTGGCGCTGGCCCTGATCCTGGCGGTCAACGGCCTGGTCTCGCCCGGCTTCTTCAGCATCCGCGTCGTCGAGGGGCGCTTCTTCGGCAGCACCATCGACATCCTCTACCGGGCCATGCCGACCGCCATGGTGGCGCTCGGCATGGCCGTGGTGATCGGCAGCAAGGGCATCGACCTCTCGGTCGGCGCGATCATCGCGATCTGCGGCGCGACCATCGCCTGGCGCATCCACGCCGGCGACCCCCACGTCGTGGTCCTGCTCTGGGCGCTCGGCGCCGGCCTGCTGTGCGGCCTGTGGAACGGCGCCCTGGTCGCCCTGCTCGGCATCCAGCCGATCGTCGCGACCCTGGTGCTGATGGTCTCGGGCCGCGGCATCGGGCTGATGATCAACCTGATCTACGGCGGCACCAACCCGAGCTTCGAGAGCCCCTTCCTGCAGAGCCTCAGCGTCGGCCACGTCGGCCTGATCCCGACCCGCCTGCTCCTCGGCGCCGCCAGCTTCGCGGCCCTCTGGCTGCTGCTCCGGCGCACCGCCCTCGGCCTGTTCATCGAGGCGGTCGGCGGCAACGCGCGGGCCGCCGACCTAGCCGGCATCGGCTCGCGGCTGGTCACCTACTCGGCCTACCTGATCTCCGGGCTGACGGCCGGCTGGGCCGGCGTCATCCTGACCGCCGACACCCACATTTCGGACCCGGTCAGCCAGGGCCTCTACATCGAGCTCGACGCGATCCTCGCCGTGGTCATCGGCGGCGGATCGCTGGCCGGCGGGCGGATCCACCTCGGCATGACGGTGATCGGCACCCTGATCATCCAGGCGCTGGCCACCCTGATCCTGACCAGCGGCGTGCCGCCCGAGTACAACCTGGTCGTCAAGGCGGTCGTCGTGCTGGCCGTGCTGCTGCTGCAGTCCGACGACGCGCGCGCCGCCCTGACCCGCCGCAACCGGGCGCGCGGCAGCTTGGGCGGGGGAAGCCCGGGCGGGGGAAGCCCGGGCGGGGGAAGCCCGAAAGGGGGAAGGCGGAGATGAGGGTACGCTACCTGCCGCTGCTCGCGACGATGACGGTCTTCGCGGCGCTCTTCGTCACCGGCGGGGTGTTCTACAAGCACTTCTTCACGACCCTGGTGCTCGGCCACATCCTGGCCGACAACGCCTTCATCATCATCGCGGCGATCGGCACGACCTTCGTCATCCTGTCCGGCGGCATCGACCTCTCGATCGGCTCGATGATCGGCTTCGTCGGCGTCGTCATGGCCAACCTCGACGCCGCCGGCTGGCACCCGCTGGCCTCGGCGGCGCTGATGCTGGCCTTCGGCCTCGCCTACGGCGCCTTCCAGGGCTTCGTCATCGACTTCTGCAAGGTCCAGCCCTTCATCATCACCCTGGCCGGGCTGTTCCTGCTGCGCGGCGCCTGCTTCATGGTCAACATCGACTCGGTGCCGCTGCGCCATCCCTTCGTCGACGCCTTCGCCGACCTCTACATCCCCTTCCCGACCGGCGGCTTCCTGACCAGCTCGGCGATGGTCATGCTGGCCGCGCTCGCCGCCGCGGTCGTCATCGCCCACTTCACCCGCTTCGGCGCCAAGGTCTACGCGATCGGCGGCGACCCGGCCTCGGCGGAGCTGATGGGCGTGCCGGCGCGCCGCACGATCGTCTCGGTCTACGCGCTCGGCGGCTTCTACAGCGCCCTTGGCGGCGTCATCTACGCGCTCTATACCTCGTCAGGCTATCCCCTGGCCGGGACCGGCAACGAGCTCAGCGCCATCGCCGCCGTCGTGCTCGGCGGCACGCTGCTGAGCGGCGGCGTCGGCCTCGTGGCGGGGACGCTGTTCGGCGGCATGATCCTCGGGCTGATCTCGACGCTGATCAACTTCAACGGCTCGCTCAACTCTGCCTGGATCATGATCAGCGGCGGCGCCCTGCTCTTCGTCTTCATCGTCATCCAGAAGCTCCTGGTCAGCTCCTTCGGCCTCGGCCGCGCGAGCTGACGCCCCGAGGGCCCGCCTTGTCCCGTCCCGAAACCGCCGCCCGCCCCGCCCGGCGCGCGCGCTCCGCCGGCAACGGCCTCTCGTTCGAGCGCAACATGCACTCCTATGTCGCGAGCACGATCGGCCGCGAGATCGTCGGCGGCCTCTACCCGCCGGGCGAGGCGCTGCCGGGCGAGGCGGAGATGTGCGCGCGCTTCGCCGTCTCGCGCACGACCCTGCGCGAGGCCTACGGCCTCTTGACCGCCAAGGCGCTGATCGTCGCCCGCCCCAAGGTCGGCACGCGGGTCCGCCCGAAGACCGACTGGAACATGCTCGACCCCGAGGTGCTGGCCTGGCACGTCCAGACCGCGCCGACCGAGGAGTTCATGGCCGAGCTCTTCACCCTGCGCCGGATGGTCGAGCCGGCCGCCGCCGCGCTCGCCGCCGCGGCGCGCCAGCCGGCGACCGTCGAGCGGGTCGCGGCCGCCTATGCCGACATGGAGCGCTTCAAGGACGGCGCCGGCGACCTGATCGCCGCCGACCTCGAGTTCCACTCGGCGATCCTCGAGGCGACCGACAACCGCTTCGTGCGCGCCCTCGGCAGCCTGATCCACGCGGCGCTGGTCGGCACCTTCAAGCTGAGCTGGGAGGGTGCCGCGCGGATGCGCGACGGCCGTCTCGCCCAGCACCGCGCCGTCTTCGAGGCGATCCGCGACGGCAAAGCCGACGCCGCCCGCGAGCGCATGACCGAGCTGCTCCGCGATTCCATCGGCGACATCCGCGAGTTCCTGCATCGCCGCGAGGCCGCGCCGCCGGCACCGTCCCCGCCGCTCCACCCCGGGCCCCGGACGCGCCGCCGCAAGCCCTGACCGCCGGCGCGCCCCTTCCGGGTGCGACAGGATGGCAGGGGCCGGTTAACCCGGCGGACATCTTCCCTCCATGAAGGCCCCCCACCTGCTCTCGACCGGCCTGCCCTTCCCGGCTGGGCCGGGAACCTCTCGGGAGACGAACGATGAGCAAGCTGAAGCTGTTGGCGCTGGCCGCGGCCTCCGCCGCGACGCTGGCGACGGTGCCGGCCTCCGCCATGGTGATGGACCAGGTGAAGGCTTGGCAGACCGACACGCCGTCCTACGACTCGACCCATCCGCTGCACATGACCTGCAGCGCCTTCGAGAAGCAGCAGAAGGACTATGCGCCCTACATCAAGGCCCGCGCCGAGCGCGGCAGCAACGACAAGTTCGGCTACGAGGAAGGCGGCGACCGCTTCGTCGCGGTGCCGGTGCCCGCGGTGATCGAGGGCTGCAAGGGCCCGGCGCCGCACTATGCCTGGACCCTGATCGAGACCGACCCGATGGCCCACAAGGGCCACCACGCCGGCTGATCCGGCCGCGCCCCCGCCCCGAAACGACGAAGGCGCCAGGCGGCGCGGAGCCGCCAGGCGCCTTCCCGGGACCGGCCGGGGGAAGAGCCGGATCGGGGTCGAGAGCTGTCGGGCCGGAGGCAGGCCCCGCCTACCGGGCCGCGGCGACCTTCTTCTCGGCCCTGGCCAGCAGGCCGGCCATCACCGCCTTGGCCTTGCCGGCGACCTTGGCCTGCTCGGCCGCGGCCAGGTTGGCCGAGGGATCGCCGACCACGACCAGGCCGACCATGCCGAGAGCGTAGTGCGGGGCGCACTTGTAGCCGTAGACGCCGGGCTGCTCGAAGGTCACGGTGACCTCCTTGCCGAACTTGCCCTTGAAGGGCTCGGTGCCGTCGGGCGCGATGCCCGGCAGCGTCTCGGCGTTGTGGCCCTTGTCGACCGGCACGAAGGTGACGCTGTCGCCGGGCGCGATCTCCAGGTAGCTGGGCTCGAAGACGAACATGCCGGCGCTGCCGCGGTTGAGCATCTTCACCTCGTGATCGGCTGCGGATGCAGCGCCGAGGCCGGCCATGAGGCCGATCAGCAGGGCGGCGGCGGACAGGGTGAACTTGGGAAACATCGTGAAGGACTCCAGTCTCTGTCGGGGAAGCGGGTCCGGCCGCGGCCCTCGGAAAGCGCCTGGGGGAACCACGGCCGGAAGGGGGCGGCTCAGTGACCGGCCATGGACAGCTTGCTGCCCTCGGTGTCGAAGACCTGCGGGTTCTGCGGGCCGTCGACGGCGATCTGGGCGACCAGGCCGCGCTCGAGCCGCGACAGGGCGTGGTCGACGACCAGGTAGCGGCCCGGCACCTCGAAGGTGACCTCGGCGACGGTCGCGCCGCCGGGCGCCACGGTGACGGTCTGGACGTCGGTCACCGGCGCGCCGCTCAGCGAGCCGTAGCTGTAGACCTTGTCCATGATCTCGCCGATCACGTGGAAGCTGGAGGTCTTGTTCGGGCCGCCGTCGCCGAAGAAGAGGCGCACGGTCTCGCCGACCTTGGCGTGCATGGCGTGCGCGCCGGTCAGCGCCTTGGCCGCGCCGTTGAAGACGTAGTACTCCGGCTTCTCGTCCATCAGCTTGTCGTAGTCGGTGTAGGCCTCGCCGGCCTTGCCGTAGACCTGGTCGGTGTAGACCTCGCCCTGCATCACGTAGAACTCTCGGTCGACCGTCGGCAGGCCCTGCGCGGGCTCGACCACGACCAGGCCGTACATGCCGGCCTGGATGTGGTCGGCGACCATCGGCGTCGCGCAGTGGTAGACGTAGGCGCCGGGCTTCAGGGCCTTGAAGCGGAACGAGGTCGTCTCGCCGGGCATCGTCTGGGTCGCGACCGCGCCGCCACCGGGACCGGTCACGGCGTGCATGTCGACCGAATGCGCCATGGTGCTGTTCGGGTCGTTGGTCAGGCTGACCTCGACCGTGTCGCCGACCCGGGCGCGGATCATCGGGCCCGGGACCTTGCCGTCGAAGGTCCAGTAGGTGAAGGTCGTGCCGTCGGCCAGCTGGCCCTGGCGCTCGATCGTCGTCAGGTGGACCTTGACGGTCGCCGGCTCGCGGCGCGTGATCGGGCCCGGCAGGTCGGTCGGGTCGCGGCTGATGCTCTGCTGCGCGAGCGCGCTGGTGGCAGCGGCGTCGGCGTCGGCGGTCTGGTCGGCCGCCAGGGCGTCGGCGCCAAGGGCCAGGCCGGCGACCAGCGCGACCGCGCTGACGGTGCCGACCAGGGCTTGCTTGAGGGAGGTCATCTCTCTTCTCCTTGACGCGGGGTTCGTCGTTTCGACAAGGAAAGAGATAGCCGGCCCCGGCCCGTCTTATTTGCGTTGCAGCAATTGCAGTGCACAAAGGCCTCGGCTGGCTTGCCGCCCGCCGGCGGGGCATCCTGCCGTCCCGGCAGGGACCGGCCGCGCCGAGACGGCCCGCTCGCGCGGCCGCGGCCGGCCGCGCAAGGAAAGGTAAGAGAGCCGATGGACATTCCCGCCCGCACCAGCGTGCTGCAGCGCGTGCCCTTCTTCGGCGGCCTCGAGGAGGACCAGCTGGCGACGGTCGCGCGCGAGGCGCACGAGCGGCCGCTCAAGAAGGACGAGACGCTGTTCCAGCAGGGCGAGGAGGCAACCCACGGCTACGTGCTCGGCTGGGGCCGCCTGCGCCTCGACCAGACGACGCCGGACGGCCAGAACGTCGTGCTGCGCTACATGGGCCCCGGCGACCTGGTCGGCACGGTCGCGGTGCTGCGCCGCATCCCCTTCCCGGCGACGCCGGTCGCGCTCGAGGACGGCCTGGCGCTGTCCTGGAGCGCGCCGCGCCTGGCCGAGCTGATGGAGCGCTTCCCGAAGATCGCGCTCAACGCCATCGGCGTGATCGGCGGCCGCATCGAGGAGCTGCAGGCGCGCCTGCAGGCGATCGCGACCCAGCGGGTCGAGCGGCGCATCGCCTCGACCCTGCTGCGCCTCGCCAACCAGTCGGGCCGCCGTACCGAAGCCGGCGTCGAGATCCCCTTCCCGGTCTCGCGCCAGGACCTCGCCGAGATGACCGCGACGACCCTGCACACGGTCAGCCGCACCCTCTCGGCCTGGGACCAGCAGGGCATCGTCGAGTCGCGGCGCAGCAGCCACCTGGTGATCCGCCACCCGCACAGGCTGGTCGAGATCGCCGAGCAGGGGTGAGGCGCGCTCGTTCCGGGCCTGCCGACGTCGACCGGGGCGTGAGCGAAGCCGCAGGTCGTCGACATCTCGAGGGCCGTGACCGGAGGGTCGGCGATCTCGCGGGCGCCTCCCGGTCAGCCCGGTCGTCTCCGGGCGATGGCCGGGTTCACGGGCGGGTCGCCGACGACGAGGCAGCCGGACGCCGCCGCCGGGCTCAGCGCCCGGGCGACGGTGGCGATCAGGCGCTTCGCCGCGATGGGTTTGGTCAGGTAGTCGAAGAAGCCGGCGGCCTGGCCCCGCCGGATGTCGCTGCCCGTCGCCGCGGCGGTCACGGCGATGACCGGGACGTGGCGGGTTTCCGGCGCGACGGCGAGTGCCTCCAATGCCTGGAAGCCGTCCATGCCGGGCAGGTCGATGTCCATGAGGATGACGTCCGGCGGGTCGGCGCGCGCCTCGGCGATACCGATTTCCGCCGTCGGCGCGGCGCTGAACGCGATGCCCGGATGGCGGCTCACGATGCGGCGGACGAGTTCCAGGTTGGCGGGGTTGTCCTCGACGTAGAGAACGCGTCCGCTCAGGTCCGGACTGGCGGGGCCGTCAGCCTCCTCGCGCGCCGACGAGGCCGCGGCGGTCTCCGAGGACAGCGGGAATTCGACCCGGAAGACCGAGCCCTCGCCGACCCTGCTCTCGACCGCGATCGCGCCGCCCATCTGCTCCACCAGCCGCTTGGTGATGGTCAGGCCGATGCCGGTGCCTTCGATGCCGCTGTGCTCCGCGCCCAGGCGGTCGAAGGGATCGAACAGCTGGTCGAGCAGCTCCGGGGCGATGCCCGGGCCGGTGTCGCGCACGGCGATCGGCAGGCGCCCGGCTGCCGGCCGGCCGGTCTCCACGATCACCCGGCCGCCGTCGCGGTTGTACTTGACGGCATTGGACAGGAGGTTCAGCAGGACCTGCTTGAAGCGGGTGCGGTCGACGTGGATCGGCGGAGCCGCGACGTCCAGCGTTGCCGGCACGACGGTGATGCCGCGCGGCGCGGCGAGGGCCCGCGCCAGCGACAGGCATTCCTCGACGACCTGGCCGGCGTCCACCGCCTCCGGCGCCAGGGCGACGGCGCTCGATTCGATCTTGGCGAGGTCGAGGACGTCGTCGATCAGGGTCAGCAGGTGCCGGCTGGCGCGCAGGACGTAGCCCAGGCTGTTGCGGTGCTGCTCGCCGACCGGCCGCGCTGCGTCGTCGGCGACGAGCTCCGTGAAGCCGATGATGGCGTTCAGCGGCGTGCGCAGCTCGTGGCTCATGTTGGACAGGAAGTCGGATTTCGCGCGGTTGGCCTCCTCGGCCAGGCGCTGCGCGCGCCGGGATCCCGCGACCGCTTCCTGGAGGCCCTGCTCGGCCTGCTTGAGGGCGGTGATGTCGGTGGTGATGGTGCCGACGGCGAAGATCTCGCCGTCCTCCTTCATGACCGGGAACTTGACCATCTGGCCGACGTAGCTGCCGCCGCCCTCGACGGGCAGCTCCACCTCCCGCTCGCACGGCGCGCCGGTCCGCAGGACCCTGCGCTCCTGGTCGGCGACGACCTCGGCCAGGTCCCGGGGGAAATGGTCGTAGGCCGTCAACCCGACCATCTCGTCCGGGCTGTGGCCCTGGTGCTCGGCGATCGCCCGGTTGACCAGGGTGTAGCGGCCCGCGGTGTCCGCCAGGGAGATCTCGTTGGGCGAGTTGTCGATGATGGCGCGCAGGCGCCCCTCGCTCTCGCGGATGCTGTCCTCGGCCTGCTTGCGCAGGGAGATGTCCTGGTAGATGCGCACGGTCCGGCCGTCGGGCATCCAGCGGGTGGTCGCGGCGATCCACATCCCGGGCTTGTGGCCGGCGCGTTCGTAGTAGTCCTCCAGCCCCCGGTCGCCGTCGATCGCGCGCGCCTTGAAGTTCTTCGTCTCGCGCCGGTTCGACTCGATGTGGACGTAGGGCGGCGGCAGCGTCCGCTGGTACTCGACCATCTCGGCGGCCGAGGCACGGCGCTCGTACATCTCCAGCGGCACCCCGGACAGCTCCGAGGCCAGCTTGTTCCACAGCAGCGGCCGGAAGCCCTCGTCCATGACGCAGATACCCTGCCCCATGGACTCCAGGGTCAGGCGCAGCAGGTCCGACTGCTCGCGCAGCTGCCGTTCGTTCTCGACCAGCAGGCGGGACACCGCTTCCCGCTCCGCGATCTCCGCCTTGAGGCGCACGTTCTGGCGCCGCGCGGCAAGGGTCAGGCCCCCCAGAAGCGCCACGACGAGGCCGGCGACCGCCGAGACCCCGATGACGAGACCGAGGTCGGACGCCTCGCGCACGCGCACCTCGCCCACGCGCCTGTCCGGCCCGGCGTCGGCAGCAACCCCGGCGGGCCGGGCGGCAGCGACGGCAGGCGGGGCGGCAGCGACGGCAGGCTGACTTTCGGGAGCGGCTCGCGTGGTCCCGGCGACCGCGATCCAGGCGACCAGCGATGCAACCGTGAGGAGCGGCCGGTAGGGTACTTTCATCTCCATCTTCGCCCGGGCTCTCCGACGCGCCGATGGCCCTACCATCCTCCGCGACGTCCCTCAAAGACAATGGGCATCGTCGGAGCACCATGGTTTATACCGGCTTAACACTCAACCGGCCGTGCAGGGGCTTGGCCTGCCGAGAGCCTTGCGCGCGGGGGTCGCCCCGCTGCCCCGCCGTTGTCCTGCCGACCGGGCATTCGAAGCGGGACCTCGTCGGAATGGCCCTGGCCCGGAACGTCGGCGCCCGATCGAAGCGGACCGACAGCGCTGTCCTGGCCGACCGGCTGCCTCGATCGGGCACGCGAGAGCCATCACCCGACCGGCAGCAGCTGACCCTGGCTGTGTGAAAACGCGTCGGCTGCTACGATTCCTCGTCGGATCCGACGGGGGCGGTGATGAGGCGCTTTGTCGAGGGTGTGGATCGCAATCAGTCGACACTGTTTCCGGAAAGCCTCGAAGATTGGGTGCACCAGGATAATCCGGTTCGGGTGATCGATGCTTTCGTGGGGGAGCTGGATCTCGCCGCGCTGGGCTTCGGCGGTGTCGATCCTGCGGCGACTGGACGGCCGAGCTATCATCCTGCGGTGCTGCTGAAGCTCTACGTCTACGGCTATCTCAACCGGGTCCAATCGAGCCGGCGCATCG
>NZ_FWZX01000019.1 GCF_900177295.1 Tistlia consotensis USBA 355 | reverse complement strand
GTCTGCTCGACCAGGCCAAGGATCTCCTCGGCATGAGCCTCGAGATGCTGCGAACGGCGGTCGCCGCCCTGCGGCCGCGGCTCGACCGTGCCGCTCCGATGCCATTGCTCGACCCACTTGATCGCCGCCGAAGCCGAGACACCGAAGCGCTTGGCCGCAGACCGCCGGCTCATGCCGCCGTCAACCGCCCGAACCAGCCGTTCCCGGATGTCCATCGATAGAGGTCGCGTCATGCAGGCTGGCCTCCCTCACCAGCCGGCATCTTGAATCAGATTTCCCGGCGCGCCGGAATCCCTAACGATTCCGTCAGCTGAGAAACTGCTCTAGCATTCAACCGCAGATCACCGGCCGACGGTGAACGACCCTCGGATGAATGGCTCGCCGGAATGGATCCCCAGAAGAAGCCCTCGGCCGTCGCGACGAACGACATCTACTTCAGGTTCGTCGGAGGGATCGCCGCTTCGAGCGTGCCGCAGATCGAGTGGGGCCTCGGCGAGCTGAGAAGCCGGCTCGGCGAGCTGCCGGTCAGGCTGCTCCCCTTTGCCGAGATGCGCGGGGATTCCCGCAGCGAAACGGTCCTGAACTTCGCCCTGGGCCCGAGCCGGGAAATCGACTGGATAAGCCAGCTCGCCGTGGTCGAGCTTCCCGAGGCGCCGGAATCCTTCGCGATCTTTCCCGGGGCCGGGCAGACCCCCGACCTCTACGTCTACGGCAGCGACGTCCGCGGCCTGATCTACGCGATCACCGAACTCGCGGACCGCGCGCGGTTCGGCGGCGCCGTGCCGAGCGGGCTTCATTTCTCGCCCCCTCTGGTGAACAGGCCGACGGCGAAGGTCCGCAGCATCTCCCGCTGCTTTCAGAGTGTCGTCGAGGATCTCTCCTGGTTTCACGATCGAGCGGGCTGGGAGGAGTACCTGACGCTCCTGGTGACCCATCGGTTCAACCGGATCTCGCTCACCCTGGGCATGCAGTACAACTACCCCTACGGCAACGAGTTCATAACGGACGTCTACTTCTATCTCGCCTATCCGTTCCTCGTCTCGGTTCCGGGCGCCGGCGTCGAGGTCTCGAACCTCACGGACGGCGAACGCGACCGAAACCTGGAAACCTTGAAGTTCATCGCGCGGGAGGCGGAGCGCCGCGGACTGGAGTTCCAGCTGGCGCTCTGGACCCAGAGCTACGACTTCGACGACTGCCCGAACGCCAACCACCAGATCACCGGACTCGAGTCCGGGAACCTCGCCCGCTACTGCCGCGACGCGCTGGCACTGATCCTCGCGGAGGTGCCGGAGATCAGCGGCCTCACGCTGCGCGTCCACGTCGAGTGCGGCATTCCCGAAGGCAGCTACGACTTCTGGGAGACCTACTTCGAGGCGGTCAAGACGGCCGGCCGCACGATCCGTCTCGACCTGCATGCCAAGGGCATCGACGAGACGCTGATCGATACCGCCCTGGCGACGGGCATGCCGGTCGGCATTTCGCCCAAGTACACCTCCGAGCACCTGGGGCTGCCCTATCACCAGGCGTCCATCCGGCCGCTCGAGCAGCCGGAGAACCATCAGGCGGTCTTCTATTCCGGGCGCGATGCCGAGAAGCATGCCGGCAAGTGGCAGTTCAGCGAGGGCAGCCGGAAGTTCATGCGCTACAGCTACGGCGACCTGCTGCGGCAGGACCGGCCGTACGACGTCGTCTACCGGATCTGGCCGGGCACGATGCGCATCCTGCTCTGGGGCGATGCCGCCCTGGCCGGCGGCTACGGCCGGAACGCGACCTTCTGCGGCTCTCAGGGAGTGGAGCTCTGCGAGCCGCTGTCCTTCAAGGGCCGGATGGGGACGGGACTCCCCGGCAACCGCATCGGCTATCGGGCCGAGGCCTGGAGCGAGCCGCACGACTGGCAGAAGTTCGCCTACACCTATCGTGTCTGGGGACGCTCGCTCTACGACCCCGAAGCCGATCCGCAGGCGTTTCGGCGCTATCTGGACCGGCAGTTCGGCGAGGTCGCCGGACACTGCGAGCGGGCACTGGCCAGCGCCAGCCGCATCCTGCCCCTCATCACCCTCGCCCACACGCCGACCGCGTCCAACAACTCCTACTGGCCCGAGATGTACCAGAACATGTCGGTCGTCCGGGAGGCGCCGGCCCTGCCCTACGGCTACGAGCTGCTCAAGCCGGCCCGCTTCGGGACCGTCGGGGCCTGCGATCCGCAGCTGTTCATGTCGCCGAGCGAGTTCGCGCAGGCCGTCCATCTTGGCGACGCCGTCCGCAAGCTCTCGCCGCTGACCTGGGCGAACTGGCTGGACCGGCTCGCGACGGCGGCGGCGCTCGAGATCGCCCGTGCCGAACCCCTGGTCCGCGATCCGGACGCCGACTTCCGCCGCCTCTCGGTGGACGTCGCGATCCTGGCCGCCGTCGGCAGGTTCTTCGCCGAGAAGGTCAGGGCCGCCGTGCTGTGGGAGCTCTACCTGCTGTCGGACGAGGCCCGGGCGGCGGACGGAGCCATCGAGCACTATCGGCGGGCGCGCGACGCCTGGGCGCGGGCGGCGCAGGCCTGCCAGGCGGTCTATGTTCCGGACATCACCTATGGCCCGCATTCCTGGCTCCGCGGCCGCTGGGACGACCGGCTGCCGGCGATCGACCAGGACATCCTGGACATGGCGGAGCTGATCGAGGCGAACCGGACGGTCCGCTCGCACGACAGCGCGCTGGGCCGGTGCCAGGTCGAGCTGATCGGGAGCTGGTCGGCATCCCAGCGGCAGGCCTGCCGGCATCTTCCGCCGGAGGGCTTCCGTCCCGGTACCGATCTCGAGCTGTCCTGCGCGCCGGTCGACGCGCCGCGCCGGACCGTCTTCCTGCACTACCGGCACGTCAATCAATCGGAGCCGTGGCACTGCGTCGACATGCTCTGGACCAGCGACGGTTACACCGCCCGCATTCCGGGGGAATACACGAGGTCGCCGTTCCCCCTCCAATACTACTTCGAAATAGACGGTCAGCCCTGCTCGACCTTCTTTCCGGGGCTCGCAGACGATCTTTCCAACGTGCCGTACTTCGTTCTTCTCAGTGACGACACCTCCCGGGCAGAGCTCGGGATCCCATCAGAAATCAACGAGGAGAAGGCGCAATGAACAGGGTGCTCAAAGGACTTCTCGCCGGAGCCGCCATTCTCTGCTGCGCGACCGCCAGCCAGGCGGAGACGCTCAGGCTCCTGACCTGGGGCGGCTATGCTCCGGACGCGGTCGTCGCGCTGTTCAAGAAGAAGTACCCGGACATCGACGTCCAGGTGACCCTGTCGAACAACGAGGAGATGGTCGCCAAGCTGCGCGCGACCGGTGGCGCGGGCTTCGACCTGGCGCAGCCCAGCGTGTCGCGCATCGTCGCGGCGCAGACCGAGTACGGCATCTACAAGCCGCTCGACCTCTCCAGGATCGACACCACGGTGTTCCGGCCGGAGATGATGAAGGCCATGGAGGACAATGCGAAGATCGACGGCAAGATCTATTCGGTGCCGCACGTCTGGGGCACGCAGGGCCTGATCGTCGACAGGTCCAAGGCGCCGGACGCCAAGTCCTGGAGCGATCTCTGCGACCCGCGGTACAAGGGCCGCGTGTCGATGCGGCTCAAGCGCGCGATCCTGCTCGGCATGGCCTTCGACATGGGCAAGGACCCCTTCAAGGCCTACCGCGACCCGGCCGAGTACCAGAAGATCCTCGACGCCCTGACCGAGAAGCTGATTGCCTGCAAGGCCAACGTGAAGACCTACTGGACCGGCGGGGACGACCTGACGCGCCTGATGCTCTCGGGCGAGGTCGTCCTGTCGGACGCCTGGGATTCGACGGCCTTCAAGCTCTACGGCCAGAACCACAACATCGTCTTCGTGCCGCCGCGCACGGGCGCCCTGGCCTGGATCGACACCTTCTCGATCCCCGCCAAGGGGGAGGCCGACGATGCGGCCTACAAGTGGATCAACTTCGTGATGCAGCCCGAGATCGTCACCCTGATCTCGGGCTCCTCCGGGGCGATCGGCGCGGTCAAGGGCGCCATCGAGCTCATGCCGGCCGAATCGCGGGCGGCGGTCGAAGCCGCGTTCGACGAGAAGGCCCTCGCCAACCTGAAGTTCATGCCGAGCGTCCCGGCGGGCATCGAGGACATGGAAGGCAAGGTCCTGGAGCGCGTGAAGGCGGCGTCGAACTGAGGCCTCCGCGCCCGGCCCTCCGGCCCGCCGGCGGCCGGGCGCGGATCGCCGCATACAGATCGCCGCGAGCCCTCTAGACTGGCGGCGCCGGCGCCGGTCGGCGCCGCCGGCTGGCGCAAGACATGCATATCGACCAGATCCGCACATTCCTCGAGGTCGTCGCGACGGGAAACTTCCGCAAGGCGGCGGAGAACCTGAACGTCACCCAGTCGACGGTGAGCGCCCGGATCCGGGCCCTGGAGAGCGAGCTGGGACGTGCCCTCTTCGAACGGGGGCGCCGCGCTGACGCCGGCCGGCGAGCGTCTGCTCCGGCACGGCGAATCGATGCGCCGGCTGTGGCAGAGGGCCAAGGGCGACGTCGCCCTGCCTGACGCCTACAGGGCGTCGCTGAGCCTCGGCGTCGCCCCGAGCCTCTGGGACCAGCTCGAGCTGCGGTGGGTCGAGTGGATGCACCGCGAGGCGCCCGCCGTCTCCATCCACGTCGAGTCCGACTATTCGCCCGGCCTGATGCGGCACCTGCGCGACGGCGTCCTCGACATCGGCGTGATGTACGAGCCCGAGCGGGCCCACGGGCTGGAGATCGAGGAGTTCCTCAGCGACCAGCTCATGCTGCTGACGACGCACGGCGACTGCCGGGTCGACGAGGCGACCTGGCGGCGGGGCTACACGCTGGTCGACTGGGGCGAGGCGTTCAAATACAGCCACGATGCGGCCTTTCCCGACCTGCCGCACGCGCTGTCGGCAGGGCTCGGCTCGATCGCGGTCCGCTACATCCTGGAGTTCGGCGGCAGCGCCTACCTGCCCGTCCGCATGGTGCTCGGCCAGCTCCGCGCCGGTGCCCTCCATCCGGTCCGGGAGGCGCCGGTCTTCCGGCGCCGGGGCTGCCTGATCTACAGCAGGTCGCCTGCCGACCCGGCGCTCCTGGAGCGCGGCCTGGCCGGGCTGCGGGAGGTCACGGCGGAGATCGAGGCCCAGTGCCGGGACCTCGCCGGACCGGTCCCGCCGGACGGGACGCCGGACGCTGCGGCAGGCGGGCGGCCGCCGGCCTAGCCTGCCGTCTCGCGGACGTCGAAGTAGTCGCGCAGGGCGTCGCCGATGAAGTTGATCGACAGCACGGTCAGCATGATCGCCAGGCCCGGGAAGATGCCGAGCCACCAGGCGCGCGAGACGAAGCTGCGCGCGTCCGAGAGGATCAGGCCCCAGGTCGGGGTCGAGGATTCGACACCGAGGCCGAGGAACGACAGGCTGGCCTCGGCGAGGATCGCGTAGGACACGCTGACCGTCGCCTGGACGATGATCGGCGCCGTCGCGTTGGGCAGGATGTGGCGCCACATGATGCGGAAGTCCGAGACGCCGACGGTGCGGGCGGCGGCGACGTACTGCTCCTCGCGGATCGACAGCACCATGGAGCGCGAGACGCGGGCGAAGTCGTCGACGAAGGCCAGCGACACCGCGGCGATGACGTTGGTCAGGCCGTTGCCGAAGACCGCGACCAGGTAGACGGCGATGATGATGTTCGGGAAGGCCCACTGCAGGTCGACGTAGCGCATGATGATGTCGTCCAGCCAGCCGCCGAGGTAGCCGGCGAGCAGGCCGAGCGTGACCCCGACGACCAGGGCGATGCCGACCGTCGAGACGCCGACGAAGAGCGAGACCTGGGTGCCGACGATGATCCGGCTGAGCAGGTCCCGGCCGAGGTCGTCGGTGCCGAGCGGATGCGCCCAGGACGGCGCCGTCAGCATGTCGAAGGCCATGGCGTTGGGATCGTAGGGCGCGATGAGGGCGCCGAAGATCCCGGCGACGGCGAAGACCGCGAGCACGGCGAGGCCGACCTGCGCCTTGCGGTCGGCGCCGAGCACGGCGCGCAGGCGCTGCCTGCGGGTCGGCCGCTGCAGCGCGATCGGCTCGTCGAGGGGGGCGTCGCCCGGCAGGGTCGCGGTCATTTGACGTAGCGGATGCGCGGGTCGATCAGCCCGTAGAGCAGGTCGACCGCCAGGTTGGAGAAGACGAAGATCGCCGAGACCACCAGGATCGCGCCCTGCACCGCCGGGTAGTCGCGGTTGAGGATGCTCTGGATCAGCAGGCGCCCCAGGCCCTTGATGGCGCAGACGTTCTCGACGATCACCGTGCTCGACATCAGCAGCGCGAAGGCGATGCCCATGACCGTGATCACCGGGATCAGGGCGTTGGGCAGGGCCTGGCCGAGCAGCAGCGCCCGGGCGCCCAGGCCCTTGGCCCGGGCGGTGCGCATGTAGTCGGTCTGCAGCACCTCGATCAGCGCCGAGCGCAGCATCCGCGCGATGATCGCCGAGAAGGCCGTGCCGGCGGCGACCGCCGGGATGATCAGGTGCGACAGCCAGGGCCAGAAGCCGTCGCTGAGCGGCGCGTAGCCGATCGCCGGCAGCCACTGCAGGCCGGCGGCGAAGAAGATGATCAGCAGGATGGCCAGCCAGAAGTCGGGCATCGAGAGGCCGAGGAAGGCGACCAGGGTGACCCCGTGGTCGAGCGGCGTGTTGCGCCGGGTCGCCGCGATCAGGCCGGCCGGAATGGCGATGACGAGCGCCAGCAGGAAGGACAGCGTCGCCAGCGAGAGGGTGCGCGGAAAGGCCTCGGCGATCATGCCGTTGACCGGCACCCGGCTGCCGTAGATCGAGTTGCCGAGGTCGCCCTGCACGGCGTGCCACAGCCACTTGCCGTACTGCACGACGACCGGCTGGCCGTAGCCGAGCTTGTCCTTGAGGGCGGCAATCGACTGGGCGTCGCCGGCGTCGAAGGTCATGGCCGCGAAGGGATCGCCGGGTACGACGCGCAGCATGAAGAAGACCAGGGTCGCGACCGCCCACATCACCAGCAGGGCGCCGAGACAGCGACGGAAGACGTAGCGGTACATGCCGGGGGGCAGCTCCCGTGGCGGGAGGCGGCCGGTCCCGGCCGCCTCCCTGGTGCCGGATCAGGTCAGCGAGACGCGGTCGAGGTCGACCAGGCCGGGAATCCGGCTCTCGGCCGGGAAGTTCACCTTCTTGTGGTAGACCAGCACGTCGGCGCCGTGGAACAGGAAGCCGCTGGCCACCTTGTCGGAGGTGATCTTGTTGGCCTTCTGGACCAGGGCCTTGCGCTTCTCGATGTCGGCGGTCGCGCTCTGCTGGTCGGTCAGCGCGTCGACCTCCTTGTCGGAGAAGTAGCCGAAGGGATACTTCGACTTGTCGCGCAGGCGGCCGTTGAACTTGGAGGCGGTCTGCATCCAGTCGACCAGGCCGTCGTCGGGGTCGTAGTCGCCGCCGCTGCCGAGCCGCATCAGGTCGAAGTCCATCTTGTCGGAGTCCTCGATCAGCACCGGGAAGTCCTTGGTCTGGATCTCGGTCTCGATGCCGACGTGCTCCTTCAGCATGGCGGCGACGATCTGCGCCTCGCGGCGCTGCGAGGGCGTGGCCAGCAGGCGCAGCTTGGGGAAGCCCTTGCCGTCGGGATAGCCGGCGGCCGCCATCAACTTCTTGGCCTCGGCGGGATCGAAGCGCTGGTTGCTGGTCTCGGCCAGCCCCTCGTCGAAGTAGAAGCCCATGGCCGGGTTGATGGTCCCGTAGGCCGCCGTGCCGCGGCCGAACTGCGCCTGCTTGATGAAGCGCTCGCGGTCGAGGGCCTTGGCGATCGCCAGGCGCACCATGAAGCCCTTCTCCTTCATCAGCTCCTCGAGAGGCTTGTTGAAGTCGGTGACCTTCATGTGGTCGTGCCAGGGATTGATCCAGACCGACTGGAAACCCGGCAGCGCCGTCGTGTTGACCACCATCTGGTCGTTGGCGGCGAAGCGGTCGACCAGCTCCGGGGCCATCGGGTTGCCGCCGATCAGCTGGATGTCGCCGGCCTCCATGGCGGCGGCCAGCGGCTCGGCGTCGATGATCGGCTTGATCACGACCTTGTCGAGCTTGGGCCGCGAGGGGTCGTAGTACTTGTCGAACTTCTCCAGCGTCACGCCCTGGCCGAGCTCGTGGGCGGTGATCCTGAAGGGGCCGGTGCCGACCGGCATCAGGCCGTACTGGGCCTCGCCCATCTTCGCCATGGCGCCGCGGCAGACGATGGTCATGGCCCGGCCGCTGGCGCGTTCCAGGGTCTTGACCAGGAACGAGGCCTGAGGCTTGGACAGGGTGATGACGACCTGGTGGTCGCCCTTCTTCTCGACCGACTTGACGTTGGCCAGCACGCGCGAATGGATCGACTTCTTGGGATCCTTCGAGCGCTCGTAGGTGAACAGCACGTCGTCGGCCGTGAAGGGGTCGCCGTTGTGGAAGGTGACGCCCTCGCGCAGCTTGAAGTCGTAGACCGTGCCGTCGTCGGAGACCGTCCAGCTCTCGGCCAGGTCGCCCTGGGCGACCAGCTTGGCGTCGATGTGGGTCAGCCCGCTCAGCACGTTCGAGGTGATCTGGAACTGCAGCACCTGGTTCATCTGCGCGGGATCCAGGGTCGTGATCTCGCCGACGCCGGCCCAGCCGCAGGTCAGGGTGCCGCCGCCCGCGGCCGCCTCGGCCGGGCGCGGCGCGCCGGCGCCGGGCAGCAGGTGCCAGGCGCTCAGCGTGCCGGCCGCGGCGAGCAGGCGCAGCACCGCGCGCCGGCCCAGCTTCGGGCCGGACAGCTGCTCGGTGGTCAGGCCGAACAGCGGGTCCCTGGGATCGAAATCGTAGGCCTCGGCCAGCTCGCGCTCGATGCGGGTGGCCTCGGCGGCGCTCAGTCGCGGAGTCTCGTTCGTCATGTCACACCTCCTCTGTTCCTCGTTCGCTCGACATCGCGGCCGGGCTCGCTCCCGGCTCTCCTTGCCTCTCGTCCGCTCACGCCGGGACCGCCGCCGGCCCGGCCTTGAAGCAGGCGACGGCGCGCCCGGCCCCGAGCGGCTCCAGGGCCGGCACCTGCCGGCGGCAGACCTCGTCGGCCAGCGGGCAGCGCGTGTGGAAGACGCAGCCCGGGGGCGGGTTCATCGGGCTCGGGATCTCGCCCTCGACGATACGCCGGGGACGGTGGCGCTCGACCTCGGGATCCGGCACCGGCACCGCGCTCAGCAGCGCCTGGGTGTAGGGATGGCGGGGATCGTCGAACAGGCTGTCGGTGTCGGCGACCTCGACCAGGTGGCCGAGGTACATGACCGCGACCCGATGGCTGATGTGGCGGACGACCGAGAGGTCGTGGCCGATGAAGAGGTAGGTGAGGCCGAGCTCGGCCCTCAGGTCCTCGAGCAGGCGCACGATCTGCGCCTGGATCGAGACGTCGAGCGCCGAGACCGCCTCGTCGCAGACCACGAAGTCGGGCCTGAGCGCGAGCGCCCGGGCGATGCCGACGCGCTGGCGCTGGCCGCCGCTCATCTCGTGCGGGTAGCGGTCGATCAGCCGGGCCGAGAGGCCGCAGAGCTCGAGCAGCTGGCCGGCCCGCCGGCGGCGCCCGGCGGCGCCCGGCTCGACGCCGTGGACCAGCAGCGGCTCGCCGACGATCTCGGCCACGGTCATGCGCGGGTTGAGCGAGCTGTAGGGGTCCTGGAACACGGCCTGGACGCGCCGGCGCAGGGCCTTGGTCGCGCTGCGGTCGAGGCCGGCGATGTCCTGGCCGTCGAAGATCACCTGGCCGGCGCTCGGCGCCTCCAGCTTGAGCAGGCAGCGCCCGATCGTCGACTTGCCGCAGCCGGACTCGCCGACCAGCCCGAGGGTCTCGCTGCGCCCGATCGACAGCGAGACGCCGTCGACCGCCTTGACCTGGCTCACCGTGCGGCCGAACAGGATGCCGCCGCGCACCGGGAAGTACTTGCGCAGCTGGCGCAGCTCGACCAGCGCCTCTCCGCCCCGGCCGGCCTGCACCTGGCCAGCCGGCGCCTGCCCGGCCTGCGCCCGGCCGCTCATGCCGGCACGCCGGCGAGCAGCCGCTCGACCTCGAAGCAGGCCGAGGCCTGGCCGTCGCCGAGCGCCCGCAGCGGCGGCGGCGCGATCCGGCAAGGCGCCTCGGCCAGGCTGCAGCGCGGCGCGAAGGCGCAGCCGGCCGGCAGCAGGTGCAGGTCCGGCGGGCTGCCGGGGATCGGCTCCAGCGGCCGGCCGCGCGGCCGGTCGAGGCGCGGCACGGAGTTCAGCAGGCCGACGGTGTAGGGATGCGCGGGACGGCGGTAGAGCGCCGCCGCCGGGCCGCTCTCGACGATCCGGCCGGCGTACATCACGTTAACCCGGTCGGCGTAGCGCGCGACGATTCCCAGGTTGTGGGTGATGATCAGCAGCGCCACGCCGAGGCGCCGGCAGAGGTCCTGCATGATCTCCAGGATCTGCGCCTGGATGGTGACGTCGAGCGCCGTCGTCGGCTCGTCGGCGATGATCAGCTCCGGCTCGCAGCTCAGCGCCATGGCGATCATCACGCGCTGGCGCATGCCGCCCGACAGCTGGTGCGGATACTGCCGGAGGCGACGCTGCGGCTCGGCGATGCCGACCTGGTCGAGCAGCGCGACCGCGCGCTGGCGCGCCGCCGCCGCCGAGAGGCCGAGATGCAGGCGCAGCGCCTCAGTCATCTGCCGGCCGATCGACAGCACCGGGTTCAGCGAGGTCATCGGCTCCTGGAAGACCATGGCGATGCGCCGGCCGCGGACGTGGCGGATCGCCGCCTCGTCGAGCGCCAGCAGGTCGCAGCCCTCGAACAGCACCCGGCCGCCGGCGATGCGCCCCGGCGGCTGCGCGATCAGCTGCAGCACGGACAGCGCGGTCACCGACTTGCCGCTGCCCGACTCGCCGACCAGGGCCACGACCTCGCCGCGCCCGACATCGAAGGAGACGCCGTTGACCGCCTTGACCACGCCGGCCGGGGTGCGGAATTCGACGCCGAGGTCCCGGATCTCGAGCAGGGCCGCCATCGTCAGTTCCTCGTCCCGCGGCCGCAGGCGATATCGGTCCGGCTCACCATCGCGCGCAGGGGCTGCAAGGAACGGCTCCGGTTGCTTCCGGGGGAGGCAGCAAATATCATTATCGATATTGATCTTATGGGGGCTCCGAAGGCTGTCAACCGGCGATTTGGACCCCGGAAGGCCCGATGAACGAGATCGCCAGGCTGCTGACCGACGACGCCCCCGCCCCGCTGCGCCAGCGCAAGGCGGGCGCCGTCTATCATGCGCTCAAGCGAGCCATTTTGCTGCGCGAACTGGCCGCCGGCCAGGCGCTGCTCGAGCAGCAGATCGCCGCGGCGATGGGCTGCAGCCAGGGCACGGTGCGCGAGGCCCTGCTGCGCCTGCAGGAGGACGGCCTGGTGCTGCGCCGCGGCTACCGCGGCACGGTCGTCTCGCACACCTCGGCGCCCGAGGCCGCCGAGATGGTGCGCATCCGCCTGCAGATCGAGCAGACCGCCGCGGCGCGCGCCGCCGAGCGCTGCGGCGAGGCCGAGCTGGCCGGGCTGGAGGCCCTGGTCGGCCGCATGGAGCAGGCCGAGGGCGCTGGCGACAGCTATGCCCTGCACGAGCTCGACCACGCCTTCCACCGCAGCCTGCTCGAGACCTCCGGACTGGTCGCGCTGCAGCCGATCCTGTCGCGCTGCCTGCTGCACATGCACCGCTACACCGTCGGCAACCGCGCCGGCCTGGGCGAGGCCGCGGCCGAGCGGCTGCCGGCCGCCGGCCAGCACCGCCGGCTCATCGAGGCCCTGGCCGCCGGCGATCCGGCGTGCGCGGCCGAGGCGGTTCGCCGCCACATCGAATCGGTCGTCGCCTCCTGGTCGCCCGAGCTGTGGGCGGCGCTGGGCGGCGGCACGGCACCGGCCGAGGACGGCTAGCCCTCCGCCGCGACCCCGCCGTGCCGTCGTCCGGCACCTTGATCCAGCGCATTTGCCCCGCCCGGCGATTCGGTCTATCGCTCGGAACCGACCGGCCGGCCGGCCGGCGCTCGACCACGACCGAAGGGCGGTTCCGCCGTGATCATCCGCATTCCCGACATGCTGCAGCGCCACGAGGCCGAGGTGCTGCGCGGCCTGCTGCTCAATGGCGCCTTCGAGGACGGCCGCACGACCGCCTCGGGCCAGGCCGCCCTGATCAAGAACAACCTGCAGCTGGCCCGCGGCAGCGAGGCACGCAAGCAGGCCGACCAGATCGTCCGCGACGCTGTCGCGCGCTCGCAGAAGCTGCGCGACAAGACCCTGGTCAAGATGGTCGCGCCGCCGACCTACAACCGCTACGACATCGGCATGGAGTACGGCGACCACGTCGACGCGCCGTCGCTCAACGACGGCCGCTTCCGCGCCGACCTCTCGATGACGATCTTCCTGACCGATCCGGCCGACTACGACGGTGGCGACCTGGTGATGAACCATGGCGACGTCGAGACCCGGATCAAGTACGGCGTCGGCGAGGCGGTGGTCTATCCGACCACGGTGCGCCACCACGTGGCGCCGGTCACCCGCGGCTCGCGCCTGGCCGCGGTCACCTGGCTGCAGAGCTACATCGGCGACCCGCTGCAGCGGCAGATCCTGGTCGACCTCAGCGACGCCAAGAACCAGCTCGAGGCGCGCCAGCCGGACGCGCCGGAGCTGACCACCCTGAAGAACGCGCTGTTCAACCTGCTGCGAGCCTGGTGGCAGCCCTGAGCGCCCGGACCGGATCGCAACCCGGCGGATCGCGACCCGGCGGATCCGCCGCCGGCCTCGCCCGGTCGCGCGAGGCCGGCCCCGGTCGATAGCCCCGGAGGGCGTCGCGCGATCTGTTCCAGGCTGCCGCAACCGCTTCCCGGCCCCGGGTTCCAGAAGGAGGGTCCAGAAACGCCGAAGGCGGCGCCCGGCCTGGCCGGGCGCCGCCCCTCGGAACGCTTCGTCAGTGCACGGTCTCGCCGTGCAGGCCGATGTCGAGGCCGTCGCGCTCGACTTCCGGCGAGACCCGGAGACCGATGGTCTTGTCGATGACCATCAGGATGATCCAGGACACGAGGCCCGACCAGACGATGGTCGCGAGCACCGCCAGCAGCTGGGTCCAGACCTGGCCGGGGTTGCCCTCGAGCAGGCCCGGGGTGCCGCCGATCGACTCGACCGCGAAGACGCCGGTCAGCAGCGCGCCGACGATGCCGCCGACCGCGTGGACGCCGAACACGTCTAGCGAGTCGTCGTAGCCGAGGGCGTTCTTCAGGCTCGTCGAGGCGAGGTAGCAGATCACGCCGGCGGCGATGCCGATGGCCAGGGCGCCGCCCGGGCCGACGAAGCCCGAGGCCGGGGTGATCGCGACCAGGCCGGCGACGGCACCCGAGGCGATGCCCAGCACGCTCGGCTTGCCGACCTTCAGCCACTCCGCGAACATCCAGGCCAGCGCCGCCATGCCGGTCGCGATCTGGGTGACCGTCATCGCCATGCCGGCGCGGCCGTCGGCCGCCAGCTCCGAGCCGGCGTTGAAGCCGAACCAGCCGACCCACAGCAGCGAGGCGCCGATCATGGTCAGCACCAGGTTGTGCGGCGCCATGTTCTCCTGGCCGTAGCCCATGCGCTTGCCGAGCACCAGGGTCGTCACCAGGCCGGCGATACCGGCGTTGATGTGGACGACGGTGCCGCCGGCGAAGTCGAGCGCGCCGAGGCCGCCGACCCAGCCGCCGGCGCCCCACACCCAGTGGCAGACGACCGGGTAGACCAGGATGCTCCAGAGTCCCATGAACCAGAGCAGCGCCGAGAACTTCATGCGATCGGCGAAGGCGCCGACGATCAGCGCCGGCGTGATGATCGCGAAGGTCATCTGGAACATCATGAAGACCGACTCGGGGATCGTGCCCTTCAGCGTGTCGACCCCCATGCCCGCCAGGAAGAAGCGCCCGAGGTCGCCGATGTAGGCACCTTCACCGGAGAAAGCCAGGCTGTAGCCGACGATCATCCAGATGATGGTCACCAGGCAGCAGGTCGCGAAGACCTGCATGCACATGGCCAGGACGTTCTTCTTGCGCACCATGCCTGCGTAGAACAGGAACAGTCCCGGAACCGTCATCATCAGGACCAGCGCCGTCGAGGTCAGCATCCAGGCGGTATCGCCGCCGCTGAGCGTGGCATCCTCGGCCAATGCGACGTGCGGCGCCGCGAGCAGCAGGAGCAATCCGCCCAGCGCGCCGCCGAGCACCTCGATGGCCCGGAGCCGACGACGCCCCGGCCGGACAGGTACAGCTGTTGCCAACATCCAATGTCCCCTCTTCTTGGACCTGCGGTCCTGGACACCGCGGCTGAACCCGGCCGGGTCCCCTCCGCTGCGCGGCCGCTCTGCCACGGTTCATCAAGTTCCGTGCCAAGCGCGGGAGTCCGGGTGCATGGCGAGGCTCGCCGAGCCCGAGCGGCCGGTCCGCTGGGGAAGTGTCGAAAAATATGCTCAGAAAACGGGCATAGTTGACTGCACTGCCCAACAAGAAGGCATCGCCGTCTTCAGCGGCGCTCGGCCTCGGCGAACAGCGGGTCGAGCGCCTCGACGATCTCGGCCAGCGCGCCGGCCTGGGCCTCGGCCGCGGCGAGGCCCTGCTCGGCCTGGGCCTGGCGCCGGTGCGGGTCGGCGAGCAGGGCGCCGACGGCGGCGGCGAGGCCGTTGGTGTCCTCGACCAGCAGGATGCCGCCGGCGGCCTCCAGCCGGTCGACCGTCTCCTGGAAGTTGACGACCTGGCGGCCGCTGACAACGGCACAACCCAGCTTGGCCGCCTCCAGCGGGTTCTGGCCGCCGTGCGGCACCAGGGACCCGCCGACGAAGGCGAGGCGCGCCAGGCGGTACCACAGCCCGAGCTCGCCCATGGTGTCGGCGAGATAGACGTCGGTCGTCGCCTCGATCGGCTCGCCGCGGCTGCGCTGCGCGACGGTCAGGCCGCGCTGCTCGAGCAGCCGGCGCACCGCCGCGCCGCGCCGGGCGTGACGCGGCGCCAGGATGGTCAGGAGGCTGCCCTGGGAGACCGAGATCGCCCGATGGGCGTCGGCGACCATCGCCTCCTCGCCCGGATGGGTCGAGGCGGCGAGCCAGAGCGTGCGGCCGACCGTCGCCTGACGCAGCCGGCGCAGCTCGTCCGGGTCGGCCGGCAGCGGGGCCGCGCAGTCCTTGAGGTTGCCGAGGCAGCGCGCCGGCGCGCCGAGCTCGGCCAGGCGCCGGGCGTCGGACCGGCTCTGCGCCAGCACCAGCCGGAAGCAGCCGATCAGGTCGCGCGCGATCGGCCCGAGCGCCCGCCAGACGCGGAAGGAGCGCGGCGACATGCGGCCGTTGACCAGGGCCAGCGGCAGGCCGCGGCGGCGCGCCCGGCGCAGCAGCATCGGCCAGAGCTCGGACTCGACGATCAGCCCGAGGTCGGGACGCCAGGCCGAGAAGAAGCCCTCGACCGCCCTGGGCTCGTCGATCGGCAGGAAGCGGTGCAGCGCGCCGGCCGGCAGGCGCTCCGCGGCGAGACGCGCCGAGGTCACCGTGCCGGTCGTGACCAGCAGCTGCCAGTCGGGTCGCCGCCGGCCGATCTCCTCGATCAGCGGCAGCGCCGAGGTCAGCTCGCCGTTGCTCGCGGCGTGCAGCCAGTAGAGCCGACCCTCGGGCCGCGCGGCCGCCCCGCCGCCCCAGCGCTCGGCAAGACGCGCCGGATCCTCGCGGCCGCGCCCGGCACGGCGCGCCAGATAGAGCCGGAGCAGCGGGCGGACCAGGGCCAGGGCGAGGGCGAGGCCGCCGTAGAGCGCCTCGAGCCAGGCCGCCGGCCGCGCCGCCGCGCGCGCGCCGCCCTCCGCCCCGCCCTGCCCTGCCCCGCCCTGCCCTGTCCGGCGCGCCCGGCCGGCGAGGCTGCGCTGCAGCGCCTCGGCGGTGCCGAGCGGCGCGACCCAGCCGAGGCCCTCGCGCAGGCTGCGGTCGTCGGCGACCAGGTTGCCGGTCAGGCTCTCGACCAGGCGCCGGCGGCCGCTCAGCTGCCCGGCCAGGCGCAGCAGCACCGGCGGCACCGGCAGCAGGCGCGCGTGCCGGCCGAGCGCCGCCCCGAGGGCCCGGCAGAAGGCCGGCGTCGACAGCGGCTCGGGGTCCTGGGGCTCGTAGCTGCCGGCGACCGGCAGGGGATGGCGGAGCAGGATCGAGACCAGCTCCGCCAGGTTGTCGATCCAGAGGAAGGAGCGCCGGTTCTCGATGGCGCCGAAGGGCAGCGGCCAGCCGCCCTCGAGGGCGCGCAGCAGCCGGGCGAAGTTGGCGCCGGCGCCGGGGCCGTAGATCAGCGGCGGCCTGAGGATCGCCAGTTCCATGGCGCTGCCGGCGGCGATCCGGCGCAGCGCCGCCTCGGCCTCGAGCTTGGTCGCCGCGTAGGGATCGCCGCGTGCCGGCGCCTGCTCGGCCTGCCGCGCGAGCAGCGAGCTCAGGTAGAGGAAGCGCTCGACGCCGTGCCCGGAGGCCTGGCGCGCCAGCGCGGCGCTGCCCTCGACGTTGACCTGCCGCGCCCTGGCCAGCGCCGCCGGGTCGCGCGCCGCGACATGGGCCAGGTTGGCGCAGTGCACGACCGCGACGACGCCGGTCAGCGCCGCCGACCAGTCGGTCTCGGGGCCGATCTCGCCGACCACGACCGGCTCGACGCCGGCCGGCACCGGGCGGCCGGGCCGGCGCAGGGCGCCGCGCACGCGGAAGCCCGCGTCGCGCAGGCAGGCGCAGAGGCGCCGGCCGACAAAGCCGCTGGCGCCCGTGACCAGGACCAGGCCGTTCCGTCTATCGTTCAGATCGTCGCTCACCGCGCGCTGCTATAGCGCAGTGCGACGCCCCTCCCAAGCCCGCCGACGCGATCAGATCGACCGCTGATTGACGCGGAGCGAGAGTTCGGCGGCGCTTTCCTTCCGCTCGCTGTAGCGGTCGACCAGGTAGGGGGCGACGTCGCGGGTCAGAATGGTGAACTTGACCAGCTCCTCCATCACGTCGACGACGCGGTCGTAGAGCGCCGAGGGCTTCATCCGGCCGGCCTCGTCGAACTCCAGGAAGGCCTTGGGCACCGAGGACTGGTTCGGGATGGTCAGCATGCGCATCCAGCGGCCGAGCACGCGCATCTGGTTGACGGCGTTGAACGACTGCGAGCCGCCGCTGACCTGCATCACGGCCAGCGTCTTGCCCTGGGTCGGGCGGACCGCGCCGAGCGCCAGCGGGATCCAGTCGATCTGGGCCTTGAGCACGGCGCTCATCGCGCCGTGCCGCTCGGGCGAGCACCAGACCATGCCCTCGGACCAGGCCGCCAGCTGGCGCAGCTCGGCGACCTTCGGGTGCTCGGCCGGCGCGCCGTCGGGCAGCGGCAGGCCCGTCGGGTGATAGAGCCGGGTCTCGGCGCCGAAGGTCTCGAGCAGCCGCTGGGCCTCCAGCGCCAGGAAGCGGCTGTAGGAGCGCTCGCGCAGGGAGCCGTAGAGCAGCAGGATGCGGGGCCGGTGCGTCGCCGGCGCGGCGGGGCGCAGCCGCTCCGGCTCGGGGATCGCCAGGAGGTCGGGTTCGACGTTGGGCAGGTCGGTCATCGGGCCTGAATAGCGGGAAGAGCGCCGGCGGTCAGCAGGATCGGGCGCCGTCACGCCTCCGGGAAGGCATGGCGCGTGCGGTTGGCGAAGGCGACCAGCGACAGCATGACCGGAACCTCGACCAGGACGCCGACCACGGTGGCCAGCGCCGCGCCGGAGTCCAGGCCGAACAGGCTGATCGCGACGGCGACCGCGAGCTCGAAGAAGTTGGAGGTGCCGATCAGGGCGCAGGGCGCCGCGATCGGGAACGGCACCCGCCAGGCCCAGGCGACCCCGTAGGCCAGGGCGAAGATGCCGTAGGACTGGAGCAGCAGCGGCACGGCGATCAGCGCGATGACCAGCGGCTGTGCCAGGATCACCTGGCCCTGGAAGCCGAACAGCAGCACCACGGTGGCCAGCAGGCCGAGCACCGAGACCGGCTTGATGCCGTCGGTGAAGCGCCCGACCGCGGCCTGGGCGCTCTCTCCCCGGCGGGCGTGGCTGGTCAGGCGATGGCGGGTGACGGCGCCCGCGATCAGCGGGATCACGACGTAGAGCCCGACCGAGAGCAGCAGCGTCTCCCAGGGCACGGCGATGTCGGTGACGCCGAGCAGCAGGGCCACGATCGGCGCGAAGGCGAAGATCATGACGATGTCGTTCACCGAGACCTGGACCAGGGTGTAGGTCGCGTCGCCCCGGGTCAGCTGGGACCAGACGAAGACCATGGCGGTGCAGGGTGCGGCGCCCAGCAGGATCATGCCGGCGATGTACTGCTGGGCCTCGGCCGGGGCGACCAGCCCGGCGAACAGGACCTTGAAGAACAGCAGGCCGAGCGCGGCCATGGTGAAGGGCTTGATCAGCCAGTTGATGACGATGGTGATGACCAGGCCCTTCGGCTTGTCGGCGATGTGGCCGAGGCTGGCGAAGTCGACGTTGACCATCATCGGGTAGACCATCGCCCAGATCAGCAGGGCGACGACCAGGTTGACCTTGGCGTACTCCAGCGCCGCCAGCTGCGCGAAGAGGCCGGGCAGCAGGCTGCCCAGGCCGACGCCTGCGGCGATGCAGAGCGCGACCCAGAGCGAGAGCCACTTCTCGAAGACGCCGATGCCGCCGGCGGGTGCCGGCCGCTCGGCGAGACTGCCATTGGTCATGACGCTCCTGCCTGCTGGTGTGATCGGGAGGTTCGGGCCGCGGCCGTCAGGCGGTATCCGGCAGCTTGCGGCCGATCTCGTCGAGGCGGCGCTGCAGGCTCAGCTTGTCGAGCCGGTGCACCGGCAGGCTGGTGAAGATCGAGATGCGGTTGTCGAGCAGCCGGTAGGCCTCGGCGAAGGCGAGGCGCTGCTCCATCTCGCTGCCCTCGACCGCGGCCGGGTCGGCCAGGCCCCAGTGCGCGGTCATCGGCTGGCCCGGCCAGACCGGGCAGACCTCGGCGGCGGCGCTGTCGCAGACCGTGAAGACGAAGTCCATCGGCGGCGCGTCGGGGCCGGCGAACTCGTCCCAGCTCTTCGAGCGGGCGAAGCCGACGTCGTAGTGCAGCTTCTTCAGCAGCTCGAGCGCGTAGGGGTGCGGCGCGCCCTTCGGGTGCGAGCCGGCCGAGTAGGCGTGGAAGCGCCCGGCCCCGACCCGGTTGAGGATCGCCTCGGCCAAGATCGAGCGCGCCGAGTTGCCGGTGCAGAGAAACAGGACGTTGTAGAGCTTGTCGCCGGAGAGCTTGTCGGCGTCGGGCATCGGGCGTCTTCCTTCCTTGCGTTCAGCAGGTGCAGACCAGTTCATCGAGCAGGGCCCGGCAGAGCTCCGGGCGGCTGCCGCAGCAATCCTCCATCAGGAAGGCGAGCAGCTTGCGCATGCCCTCCAGCTCGGCGCGGTAGCGGATCGAGCGGCCTTCCCGCGTGCCGCGGATCAGGCCGGCGCGCTCGAGCACCGCGAGGTTGCTCGACAGGGTGTTCTGGAGCACGCCGAGCCGCTCGGCGATCTCGCCGGCGACGAGCCCCTCCGGCTCGCTCTGCATCAGCAGCCGGAAGGCCTCCAGGCGGGTCTCCTGGGCCAGGGCGCTGAGCGCTGCGAGAGAGGCCGTCTTATCCATATATCGAGAATTCCCGAAATATGGATCCCCGTCAAGCCCGGAACGGTCGGAAGAGAAGCAGACGGCTCCAGGCGGGCGCTGCCGCCTGGAGCCGTGCAAGGCTGGCCGGCCGACCGGGGGTCAGCCGGCGCTGTATTCCTTCGACTTGAAGGAGGTGCCGGCGACCGCCTTCGGCGCGTCGGCGATCTTCCGGATGTCGCCCCAGGTCTGCTTGTAGTTGGGGATGACCAGCTCGTTGGTGCCGGCGTTGACGACGTTGCCCTGCACGCCCATCGGATAGGCGAACAGCATGAAGGTCTCGCCGCGCCGGGCCGTCGGCGTCGGATAGGCCATCGCCTGGGTCGCGCCTGCGTCGTTGAAGACCTCCACCAGGTCGCCCTGCCCGACGCCGAGCTCGGCCATGTCGTCGGGATGCATCTCGATGAAGGGGAAGGGCCAGCGCTCCATGACGAAGTCGTTCTGCAGGTCGAGATAGGCCGACTGCCAGACCTGGTTGGCCCGGCCGTTGTTGATCAGGAAGCGGTAGGCCGCCTGCTGCTCGCTCTTGCCCGGTGCCTGCAGGCCGCGCCAGGGCGCATCCATGAAGCGGGCCTTGCCGTCCTGCGTCGAGAACGTCCCGTCGGTGTAGAGCCGCTTCGTGCCGACGATCCTGCCGCCCTCGAAGCCGGTCGCCGGCTCCTGGAAGCCGTTGGTGCCCATCGCCCGCAGACGCTCGTAGGTGACGTGCTCGCCGCCGCCGGCATGGCCGTGGTAGCCGTCCATGAAGGCGTCCTCCTCGCTCTGCCAGTCGAAGCCCTTGAACTGGTCGGCGTAGGCGGCGTCGCCGGCGTCGCGGATCACCCGCTCCAGGTGGTTGGCGAGACGCGCCGCGATCAGGCAGTCGGGCAGGGCCTGGCCTGGCGGGTCCATGTAGCGCTCGGTCAGGCGCATGCGCCGCTCGCCGTTCATCGAGGTCAGGTTCATCTCGCCCGCGGTCGCCGCCGGCAGGACGACGTGGCAGGCCTGCCCGATCCGGGTCGGCACGATGTCGACGTCGACGGCGAAGAGGCCGCCCTGCCGGATCGCCGCCATGATCGTCTCGACCATCAGGTCGCGGTCGCCCCAGGGCACCGAGTTCATGGCGTCCTTCACCATGTCGGTGCGCTTCTTGTAGGCCGACTTGAAGGCATGGGCGTTGAGCGTCGTCTTGTAGTGGTCGCAGGCCCAGACGTGGTGGACGCCGCCCCGGCCCGAGATCAGCAGCTGGTCGACGTAGGCCGCGGGCCGGCCGACGTGAGCGTCGGAGGGGCGCACGTAGCCCTCCTGGTGGCCGCCCATGCGCACGACGCCGCCGCCCGGCCGGCCGACATTGCCCGTTGCCAGCGCGATGTTCACCAGCCCGCCGTTGGTCCGGTAGTTGTCGTTGCCCCAGATCAGTCCCTTCTCGTAGCTGAACATGGTCCGGCGGCGCTTGCCGCCGTCCTTGGGCTTGGCGATCCACTCGGCCGCCTTGACGATGTCCTTCGGGTCGAGGCCGGTGATCTTCGCGGCCTCCTCGATCGACAGCCGGCAGCCCTCGACAGCGGCCTCGAAGCTGGTCAGGTGCCCCGGCTTGGCGTCGGAGACGCCGTGGGCCGGATAGAGCGCCGGACGCGGCGGCGCGTCGTGCGTGGTCGAGGCGTCGATGAAGGCGCGGTCGACCCAGCCCTGGTCGGCGATGTAGGCGAAGAGCGCGTTGAACAGCGCCAGGTCGGTGCCGGACTTGATCGCCAGGTGCAGGACCCGGTCCTTGCCTGCCTCGATCTCGCAGGCGTTGACCGTGACGGTGCGCCGCGGGTCGACGACGACGATGCGCGCCGCCTCGTGCGGCTCGTCCGGCAGCATCTGCCGCTTCTTGGCGACGGAGCTGCCGCGCAGGTTCGGCACCCAGTGGTTCAGGAAGTAGTTGGTCTGGGTCTCCAGCGCGTTGGTGCCGACCGCGACGATGGTGTCGGCCAGCTCGGCGTCCTCGTAGGCGTTGTTGAGCTCGCCGACGCCCATGTCGCGGGTCGCGTGGACCTCCGAGTTGTAGGCCGGCCGGTTGTGGATGCGGATGTTCTTCACCTTCATGGCGCCGAAGTAGAGCTTGCCGGTGCCCCAGGTGTTCTCGTAGCCGCCGCCGGCGCCGCCGTGGTCGAAGGCCGAGACGATCAGGCCGTCCTCGCCCTGCTCCCTGATCACCGCCGCCGTGACCCGGGCGACCAGGTCCAGAGCGTCGTCCCAGGAGGTCGGCTGCAGCTGGCCGTAGCGCCAGACCTGCGGATCGGTCAGGCGCTGCTGCTGGGTCGAGCGGGCCTCCGAGAAGCTCATCTCGGCCATGCGCGCGCCGCGCACCGAGCCGAGGCCGCCGTTCACCGAGCAGGCCTTGTCCGGCTTGATGACGAGGTGATGGTCCTGCCCGTCCTGCTTGACGATGTTGTACATCGAGGGCGCGTACCAGGCAGCGGTCTCCGCGGGCTGCTGCTTGGCGAGATCGACGCCGAAGGCGTTGCGCGCGGGCTCGGTGCCGCCCTGGCGGTTCACCGGCCAGCTGTAGGCGTGATAGCCGCAGCCGACGATGCAGAACTGGCAGACGACGTTCTGTCTCCTGGCGTCGGCCGGGATGATCGGCAGACGGTCGATCTGACGCTTGTAGGCCATGTCCGATCCCTCCCTCAGAGCACGTTCGACAGGCGGCCGTAGAGCAGCTCGTCGAGGCCCTCGGCGTAGATGTCGCCCTTGGCGTCGACGCGCAGCACGTACTGCGGCAGGTTCTGGGTCGCGTGGCCCCAGACCTGCTGACCGCCCTGCTCGGCATCGAAGACCGAGTAGTGGCCGGGGCAGTTGAAGGTCCGGCTCGCCGCCGCGTAGCTCAGCGGGAAGCCCTTGTGCGGGCAGGTCGTCGTGAAGCCGACGATGTCGCCGTCCGGGCCGACGCCGCCCTCGACCTTGCGGCCGAGCTTCAGCAGCACGCCGGGCGCCTGGTCGTCCGGATAGGCGACATCGAGCGGATCGTCCGGCTTCAGGTCGGCCAGGTTGGCAAGGCGCGTCGACGGATAGTCGACGCGGGCCCCCGGTATCGCCGCGCGGCTCGGCGGCGGCGCAGCGACGGCGGCGGCCGCTCCGGCCGCCGCGATGGCGCCGCCGCGCAGGAACTGGCGGCGTCCGACATCGACGAGCTTGCTGCAACGGGTCATGGGCTCCCTCCCTCTCGCTTGGTTGTTGCCGGAGCAGGGAGCAAGGGCCGTGCCGGCCGCCGCCGGCCGTCGGAATCCGCAGAAATCCTGGGAACTGGCGCGGTCCCGACGCCTCCGGGCGTCCGCCGATCCGGACGCCGCCCGCGCGACGTTCGGGAATCCGGACGCGGCACCGGCTACTGGTCGATGCCGTAGCGGCGCATCTTCTCCCAGAGCGTGGTCCGGGAGACGTTCAAGGCCCTGGCCGCCTCGGCGAGGCGTCCGCCGGTCGCGTCGAGCGCCCTCAGGATCTGCCGTCGCTCGGCGGCGGAGCGCACCGCGGCCAGGGAGCCGACCGGGGCGGCATCCGCCCCGCCGGCGCCGTGCTCGGGAAAGAGGTCGGCCGGGCCGACGACCTCTCCGACGCAGAGTGCCAGCGCCCGCTCGACGCGGTTCCTGAGCTCCCGGGCGTTGCCCGGCCAGTCGTGCGCCAGGAGGGCCTCCTCGACCAGCGCGCTGACGCGCCCTTCGAAGCCGCTGTCGCGCGCCTGCTCCTCGAAGAAGCGCTCGAACAGCCAGAGCACGTCGTCGGGGCGGTTGCGCAGCGGCGGGACGTCGATGGTGACGACGTTGATGCGGTAGAAGAGATCCTCGCGGAACCGGCCCTCGCTCACGCGCCGTCCGAGGCCGGCGTTCGTCGCGCAGAGCACGCGCGCCGGAAAGGCCTGCGGCCGCTCGCCGCCGAGCCGGACGAAGGAGCGCTCCTCGATCAGCCGCAGCAGCTTGCCCTGCAGCGGCAGCGGCAGCTCCCCGATCTCGTCCAGGAACAGCACGCCGCCGCCGGCGCGCTCGGCATAGCCCAGGTGCCGGGCGGTGGCCCCTGTGAAGGCGCCCTTCTCGTGGCCGAACAGCTCGCTCTCCATCAGGTCGGCCGGGATCGCCGCGCAGTTCACCGCGACGAAGGGCCTGTCGGCGGCCGGCGACCGGCGGTGCAGGAAGCGCGCGCAGACCTCCTTGCCGACGCCCGTCTCGCCCTCGAGCAGCACGGTCGCCGGGCGAGCGGCCAGCCGGCCGAGCTGCTCCTCCAGGTGGCGCATCTCCGGCGAGACGCCCAGGACCGGCAGCTCCCCGTCCGCGCGGCGGCACGCTCCGAGCCGATCTACCAGGGCGCCGGCACGGTCGATGAAGCTGCGCATGTCGAAGGGCTTGGTCAGATAGTCCGCGGCGCCGGCGCGCATCAGCGCGACCGCGTGGTCGATGTCGCCGTAGGCCGTCATGAAGAGGAAGGGGGTCGCGGCCTCGGCCCGGCTGAACGCGCGGAACACCGCCTCGCCGGTCATGTCCGGCAGGCGGATGTCGCAGATCACCAGGTCGTGCGGCAGCGCGGTCAGCCCGCTGATCGCGTCCTCGCCGGTGCGCCACCAGTCGACGGCGCAGCCCTCCAGCTCCAGGCTCTGGGCCAGCGACTCGCCCATGATCGCGTCGTCCTCGATCAGGCCGACGCGCCGACCCTCAAGCGACATGGCGCAGCTCCTCCGCCTTCTCGGGCGCGCGCTCCGGCAGGGTCAGCCCGACCCAGGCGCCCCCGGCTTCCTTGTTCCGGGCCTCCAGGCTGCCGCCTCGTTCGTCGACGAGGCGGCGCACCATCCAGAGTCCCAGTCCGGAGCGGTCCTCGACCGGCGCCCGGCTGGCCTGCGGGTTGCTCAGATAAGCGAGGGCCTTGTCCGGCAGCCCCGGCCCCTCGTCCTCCACGACCAGCCGCAGGACCCGATGGCCGGTCGTCGCCTCGAAGCCGATCCGCCCGCCTTCGGGGGTCGCCGCACAGGCGTTGAGCAGCAGGTTGAGCAGGACGTCGCGGACCGCGCCGCCCGGCAGCGCGAGCGGGCCCTCGACGCGGTTGTCCCAGTCGATCCGCAGGCGCTTGCGGCGCAGCTCCGGCTCCACCAGGACGCGCAGGTCCTCCAGGTCCTCGCGGGTCAGCGCGGCGGCGGCGCGATCGCTGCGATAGGCGACCAGCGAGGCCCGGACCACGTCGCGGATGCCGGCGAGCCCCCGGCCCAGCAGCTCGATCGAGCGCTCGCGGACCTCCTGCTTCTCGCCGTGGCGGCGCAGGGTGTCGATCGTGTTGAACAGCCCGCCGAGCGGGTTGTTGATCTCGTGGGCCATCCCCGAGGCGAGCCGACCGAGGCTGGCCAGCGTCTCCTCGCGGGCCAGCTGCTCGGACAGCATCTCCCGCTCGTTGACCGCGGAGGCCATGGCGTTGTAGCGGCGGAACAGCTGGCCGAACTCGGTCCCCGGCGCCGCCAGCTCGCGGTCCGGGATCAGCACCATGCGCCCCTGCTGCCCCTGGCTCAGGTGGTCGGACAGCACCTGCACCGGACGCATCATCCGCCGGACCGCGAGATAGCCGACCGCCGCCATCAGCAGCGTCAGGGCCAGATTGGTGAGCAGCAGCGTGGTCAGGACCTCGCGGCGCTCGGCCAGCAGGCCCGAGACGTCGAGCCGCGCGTCGATCGCGCCGACCGGCCGCGCCTGGTAGGTCAGGATCCGCCTGACCCGGGCCTCGCCCCGCCGCTCGTCGATCAGCACGTGGCCGGGCGGCAGGGCCTCGTAGCGCTCGTCGGCGATCCGCGAGCGGCTCGGGTGCCGGCGCGGGTCGCTGGCGGCGATGACCCCGCCGTCGGTATCGGTCACGATGGTCTCGACCGCGTTGAGGTCCTGGTAGAGCAGGCGGGCGCGGTCGAGGGCGTCGAACACCTCCCAGACGTCGGCGCGCAGCACGTCGGGCAGGACCGCGGAGGACAGGCCGTCGAGGTAGGTCCCCGCCAGGGCGTCCAGATGCCGCTCCTGGGTCTCGACGAGGCGCTCCAGCACGCGGTCGGTCACCAGCAGCGACACGATGACCATCAGGCCGGCGACCAGGACCGGCACCTTCACGGTCACCGGCCAGTTGCGCGGATGCGGCAGCCGGCCGGTCATCCGAGGGTCCGCACCAGCTCGGCCTTGGCGGCGATCGCCCGGTAGTCGCCGACCTCGGGCGGGCCGAAGCGGTCGAGCCGCAGCATGGCCAGGATGGCGCGGCCGTCGTCGTCGCGCTCCATCGACAGCATGGCCCGCTGCAGCGCCTCGAAGGCGTCGCCGCCCAGGGCGGAGCGCGGCGCCGCCACCGGCGGGAAGCCGAGCCATTCCGAGCGCCGGGCCACCCGCGTCCGGCCGGTCAGGGCCGGCTCGGTGCCGGTCATGACCTCCCAGACGTAGCCGTCGACGCTGCCGCTGTCGGCCAGGCCGGAAGCGACCGCGCGCACGACGTTGCGGTGGCCGTAGGTGAAGAAGCTCTGACGGAAGAAGGTCTCGGGCCGCTCGCCGCGCTCGGCGAGCAATGCGCGCGTCACCAAGTAGCCCGAGTTCGAGTTGGGATCGGAGAAGGCGTGGATGTCGCCGGCGAGATCCGCGAGGCCCTCGGCCTGCCGGCCGGCGCCGGTGATCAGGTAGGACTGGTAGAAGGGCCGCCCCTGCCAGATCGGGATGGCGAGCAGCGCCAGCTGCTGCCGGTACTCGACATAGGGATAGCCGCAGATCCAGGCGGCATCGAGCTGGTCCGACACCAGCAGCGCGGTGATCTCCTGATAGGTCCGCCGCAGCACCAGCTCGACCGGCCGCCCGGTCGAGCGGCTCAGGTAGGCCTTCAGCCGCGACAGCAGGTCGAGGTCGTTGGTCAGGAAGACCGGCGTCAGGCCGAAGCGCAACGGCCCCGCCCCGGCCAGGGCGACCGACGGCAGGGCAACAGCCACCGCCGCCCCGGCCAGCAGGCGCCGCCGCGTCATTCGATGGAAGCCGCCGGCCGACGCCGAGCCGACTCCGCGCCAGGTCCCCACCACCGTTCCTCCCGTCCCGCTTCAGACCGGCGGGTGAGCCGAAAGGTTAGGGCAAGGCCGCCTCGAGATCAAAGCCCGTCGCCGTGCGACCCCTTGCGTTTCGGGTGACAGAGGTGCCTCGCGGTCTCTAGAGTCACGGGAAACACCAAGAAGCTGACAGGGAGGACGGTGATGGCTGGGGCCGGCTCGTCACGGAAGGCGGCGGGGCTCGCCGCTTCCGCCTGCGTCGTCGCGCTGCTGCTCGGGGCCGGCGGCGCGCTCGCGCAGACCGGCTCGCCGGACGACGCACCGGCGGTCTATTCCAGCAAGGGCGCCGGCATCGCCTGCAACGAGATCGCCCAGGACATCGACCGCAAGAAGGCCGACGGCGAGCGGCGCGAGCTCGACTTCCTGCTGTTCGACGCCGCCGGCCGCGGCTGCCTGGCCGAGGCCGAGACGCTGGTCGAGGCGGGTGCCGCGATCGAGGCGCGCGACCGCTTCGGCAACACGCCGCTGCTGATCGCCGCGCGCATGGGCCACGAGGACCTCGTCGCCTACCTGCTCGGCCAGCACGCCGCCGTCGGGCAGACCAACCTCGCCGGCAGCAGCGCCCTGCTGCGCGCCGTGCTGGCCGGGCGCCGCAAGGTCGTCGAGCTGCTGCTCTCGGCCGGCGCCGACCCGAACCTCGCGAACAAGCAGGGGGTGACGCCGCTGGACGCCGCGACCTTCTCGGGCGAAGCCCGCCTGGTGAAGATCCTGCTGGCCGCCGGCGCCGATCCCCAGGCGGAGGACCGCAGCGGCAAGGCGCCGATCGTCTACGCCGCCGGGCGCGGCTTCACCCAGGTCGTCAAGATCCTGCTCGACGCCGGGGTCGATCCGAACCGGCGCTACGGCAACGACCTGACCGCGCTGATGTGGGCGGCCGGCCACGCCAACGACGCGCCCGAGGCCGAGGGGCTGGCGACCGTCGAGCTGCTGCTGGCGCGCGGCGCCAAGGTCGGGCCGCTCGACAACCGCGGCCGCAACGCCCTGATGATCGCCGCCGAGCGCGGCCATTCGCTGGCGGTCAAGGCCCTGCTCGAGGCCGGTGCCGACCCCGCGATCCGCGACGGCCAGGGCAAGACCGCCCTCGACCTCGCCGCCGACGACGCGGTCCGGCAGGCCCTCGCGCGATAGGATCGTCCGGCCTACCGCGCCGAGATGTAGGCCGCGGTCGCCGCCAGGGTCTCGTCGGAGCTGCCGGCCATGATGTTGTTCATGTCCGGGGCGTTGAGCCGCGTCTTGTCGCGGAAGGCGGTCATCGTTTGGAGCAGGTAGCTCGCCGTCTGGCCGGCCAGGCGCGGCACCCGGCTGTTGCCGTTGAAGCCGCCGAGGTGGCAGGCCGAGCACTGTCCGGCGGTATCGAACTTCAGCGCCTCGGCGGTCTGGGCGTCGCTCGGCACCTCGTGGCGGATGGTCGGCCAGGTCTGCTTCGAGAACCAGCCGGCGAGCGCCTTCATGTCGTCCTTGGACAGCTCCTCGGCGATCGGCGTCATGACCTCGCTCTTGCGCCGGCCGGCCGCGAAGTCGCGCAGCTGGACGTAGAGATAATAGAACTCCTGGCCCCAGATCACCGGCACCAGCGGACCGGTCGGCACGCCGTTCTCGCCGTGGCAGCCGGCGCAGACGGCGGCTTTCGCGGGGGCCTCCTGGGCCGCCGCGGGCGGCCCCGAGAGGACGGCGAGGCAGAGGCACAGGCAGCCGAAGAGGCGAAAGGCTGGACGCATGGGCTTCCTCATGGAATGCGGCTCGGAAGGCAGGTCACGGCCGGCCGGGGGCCGGCAAGGGAACGGGGCCGCCCACCAGGGACGGCCCCGCCCAGGATGACCCGACGCAGGCTCAATCGGCCAGCGTGAAGGCGATGATGTTGTTGCCGCGCTTGTAGTTGAGCTGCGCGTTGCCGCCCGCCGCGACGACGACGTACTGCTTGCCGTCGACGGTATAGGAGGCCGGCGGCGCGTTGACGCCGGCACCGGCCTGGAAGGCCCAGAGCTGGCTGCCGGTCTCGGCGTCGTAGGCCTTGAACTGGCCGTTGCCCTCGCCGGTGAAGACCAGGCCGCCGGCGGTCGCCAGGATGCCGCCGATCATCGGCTGCGCGGTCTTGACCTTCCAGCGGATCTTGCCGCTGTCGTAGTCGACCGCCGTGACGTTGCCCCACTGCTCCTCGGTCGGGATGACCTTGAAGGCGCCGCCGAGCCAGAGCTTGCCCTCGGGATAGGGCGTGCCCTCGACGAAGTAGTTCATCGGCTGGTGCAGGTTGATGGCGTAGACCAGCTCGAGGTCCGGGTTCACCGCCATCGGCGACCACTCGACGCCGCCGTTCGCGCCCGGCAGCATGCGCGTGCCTTCCTTGGTCGGCAGCGCCCACATGTTCTCCTGCGGCACCATGGCCTCGGAGAAGCGGATCAGGCTGCAGTCGTCGGCCTTGTGGACGTAGACGTGGCCGGTCTTGCCGCCGTGCAGCACGCCCTTGACCATCTTGCCGTCCTTGTCCTTGACCATGGTCAGGATCGGCGGGCTGACCGCGTCCAGGTCCCAGACGTCGTGGGCGATGTACTGGAAGTGGCAGACGTACTTGCCGGTGTCGAGGTCGAGCGAGACCAGGCTGTCGGTGTAGAGGTTGTCGCCGGGCCGCACCGAGCCGTCGAGGTCCGGCGAGGGGTTGCCGACGACGAAGTAGATGCGCCGGGACTCGAGGTCGACCGCCGGGTTCTGCCAGACGCCGCCGCCGAGGGTCTTGTAGGGATCGCCCATCTTGGCCAGCGCCGCCTTCTCGGCCGCGATGTCGCGGTGCATGTCGCGGCCGGTCGCGTCGTGGGTCGCCCAGACGCCGACCGAGTTCTCGGGGATCGTGTCGAAGCTCCAGAGCAGCTTGCCGGTCTCGGCGTCGTAGGCCTTGACGAAGCCGCGGATGCCGTACTCGCCGCCGTTGGTGCCGATCAGCACCTTGCCGTCGACCACGGTCGGCGCCATCGTCTCGGAATAGCCCTGCTCGGGATCGGCGACCTCGGCCTCCCAGAGCTGCTTGCCGGTCGCCGCGTCGAGCGCGACCAGCTTGGCGTCCAGGGTGCCCATGAAGACCTTGTTGCCCGAGACCGCGACGCCGCGGTTGTTCGGGCCGCAGCAGTAGGTCGTGATCGGCCCCATGTTGTGCTTGAAGTGCCACAGCTCCTCGCCGGTCTTCGCATTGAGCGCGTAGACGTGGTTGAAGGCCGTGGTCACGTACATCACGCCGTTCACGACGATCGGCGTGGTCTCCATGCTCTCCGAGACCTCGGTCTGGAAGACCCAGGCCGGCCGCAGCTTGGAGACGTTCGAGGTGTTGATCTGGCGCGCCGGATAGTAGCGCGTCTGCGCATAGTTCCCGTTGGTGTGCAGGAAGTTGTTACCGTCGCCGGCCGCCCGGCTCAGCATGTCCTGCGTGACCGTCTGCATGTCGCCGTAGAGCGTGCCCTTGTGCACCTCCTGGGCGGACGCACCCGGCCCCGAAGCGAAGACTGCAGCCACGGCTACCGCCGTGGCGACGCAAGTCGCCCAGCACAATCTCTTCATCGGTTTCCCTCCCCTTGGGCGTCGGCGCTCTGATGAGTTCTTGATGATGACGACAGGTGTCGTTGCCGAAACGCCTCTAGTATCCGTATGATAGAACGCAACCTGGAAGCGATCAACTGTCACGAGGGCCTCGCGGTCGGCCGGCGGCCCACCCGAAGTTGACAGCGGCGCTGCCGGCCCGTCGAATGCATCAGGCCCGACCAACGGGGCCGAAGGGGGAGGAGCGCACGATGCGCCAACTGCGGGGGGGCGTCCTCGCTGCCGTCCTGGCCGCCGTCCTGGCGGCGGCGCCGCTGGCCGGCGCGGCGGCTGCGAGCGGCCTGATCCTGGTCACCAACGAGGGCGACAACAGCCTGACCGTGCTGCAGCCGGACGGCACGAAGGTCGAGTCGATCCCGACCTGCGCGCGGCCGCGCGGCATCCGCTTCAGCGCCGACCGCGCGCAGTTCTTCGTGGCCTGCGGCGACGACAACCAGATCGGCATCTACGACACCGCGACGCGCAAGCTGGTCCGGCGCATCCGCGGCGTCGAGGAGCCCGAGACCTTCGCGCTGCATCCCGACGGCCGGCACCTCTACGTCTCGAACGAGGAGGATGCCGCCGCCTCGGTCTACGACATCGAGACCGGCGAGCTGGTCGCCGAGTTCGAGACCGGCGAGGAGCCCGAGGGCGTGCTGGCGACCCCCGACGGCCGCTACGTCTTCGTGACCTCAGAGGCCGCCAACATGGTCCACGTCATCGACGTCGCGGCCCAGAAGGTGAAGGCCGACCTGCTGGTCGACACCCGCCCGCGCCGCTTCGCTCTCAGCCGCGACGGCAGGCAGCTCTGGGTGACCTGCGAGCTGGCCGGCATCGCCGACATCATCGACGTCGAGACCCTGAAGCTGATCGGCGACGTCACCTTCCTGCCGCCCGGCTTCCGCAAGGACCAGGTGACGCCGGTCGACCTACTGATCACCCGCGACGGCACGACCGCCTACGTCGCGCTCGGCCGGGCCAACCACGTCGCCGTGGTCGACGTCGCGACGCGCAAGGTCCGGCAGTACGTGCTGGTCGGGTCGCGGCCCTGGGGCCTCGCGCTCAGCGGCGACGAGAAGACGCTCTACGTCGCCAACGGCCTGTCCGACGACCTCTCGATCGTCGACACCGACAGCCTGAAGGTCCGCCGCTCGGTGCCGGTCGGACGCACCCCCTACGGCATCCTGATCGATGACCGCTAGGATCCTCGCCGTCCTGCTCGCCGCCCTGCTCTGCGGGCTGCTGCCGCTCGGCGTCCAGCCTGCCCGGGCCGGCGGCAGCCTGACCTTCGGCTACGTGACCCGGGACGGCGATCCCTGGTTCGCCGAGCAGCGGCTCTACACCGGCCTCAAGCTGCGCGAGCACAGGCCCGCGGTCGAGGGCGCGAAGACGGCGCTCGCCGAGAGCCGGGTGATCGGCCGCGCCGCCGGCCTGACGTTCGGTCTCGTCGAGCGGCAGCTGCCCGCGCAGGGCGACCCCGCCGCCCTGGCCCGCGAGCTCGCCGCCGCCGGCGCCGGGATCGTCCTGCTGGACCTGCCGCGCACGCCACTGCTGGCGCTCGCCCAGGCCATGCTCGCCGAGGGCGGCCTGCCGATCAACCTGCGCCTGCGCGACGACGACCTGCGCGGCTCCGCCTGCCTGCCCGGATTGCTGCACGCCATCCCGAGCGAGGCGATGCTGAGCGACGCGCTGGCCCAGCAGCTGGCGCGCAAGGGCTGGCGCCGGGTCCTGGTGCTGGCCGGCGACCAGCCCGAGGACGCGCGCGTCCTCGGGGCGGTCGAGGGCTCGCTCGCCAAGTTCGGCCTGACCCTGGCGGCGGTCAGGCCCTTCCTGCTCGGCAACGATCCGCGCCAGCGCAGCGAGCGCAACGTCGCGCTGATGACCGCCGACGAGGACTACGACGTGGTCTGGCTGGTCGACAGCATCGGCGAGTTCGGCCGCTACGTGCCCTACGACACCTTCCTGCCGCGCCCGGTGGTCGGCTCCGAGGGGCTGGTCGCCCACGCCTGGCACTGGACCTGGGAGCGCTACGGCGCGCCGCAGCTCAACCAGCGCTTCCGTAAGATCGCCGGCCGCGCCATGGCCGACGAGGACTATGCCGCCTGGGTCGCGGTCAAGGCGCTGATCGAGGCCGCGGTGCGCACCGGCTCGACCGATCCCGGCACCCTCGCCGCCTACGTCACCTCCGACGCCGTCAACCTCGACACCTACAAGGGCGCGATCGGCTCGTTCCGGCCCTGGGACGGCCAGCTGCGCCAGCCGATCCTGCTGGCGACCCACGACGCGGTGATCGCCCGGGCGCCGCTCGACGGCTTCCTGCACCAGACCAACACGCTCGACACGCTCGGCGCCGACCGTCCGGAGACCCGCTGCAAGGCGGCGCATTGAGCCGCGGCCGGACGGCGGCCTATGGTCGGCGCCCTGCGGCGAGGGCCGCCGAGCGAAGGGAGCCGCGATGAAGACGCGCCTGACCGACTGGCTGGAGCCGCGCATCCTCGGGGCGATCGTCGCCGCGACCTCGGCGCTCTGGGTTTTCGTCGAGCTGGCCGAGGAGGTCGTCGAGGGCGACACCAAGGGCCTCGACAGGGCGATCCTGCTGGCCTTCCGGAGTCCGGCCGACCCCGCCGACCCGCTCGGCCCGCGCTGGCTCGAGGAGTTCGCCCGCGACGTCACCGGCCTCGGCAGCGTCGGCGTGCTGACCATCCTGATCCTGGCGACGCTCGGCTTCCTGCTGCTGGCGCGGCGGGCGCGCACCGCCCTCTTCGTCCTCCTCGCGACCGGCGGCGGCACGCTGGCCTCGACCCTGCTCAAGTGGGGCTTCGACCGGCCGCGGCCCGAGCTGGTGCCGCACGGCCAGTACGTCTACACCTCGAGCTTCCCGAGCGGCCACGCCATGCTCTCGGCGGTCGTCTACCTGACCCTCGGCGCCCTGGTCGCGCGCCTCGCCCGCGACCGGCGCCTCAAGCTCTACATCCTCGCCCTCGCCGTCTTCCTGGCGCTGATCATCGGGGTCAGCCGGGTCTACCTCGGCGTCCACTGGCCGAGCGACGTGCTGGCCGGCTGGGCCGCCGGCGCCGCCTGGGCGCTGGCCTGCTGGGGCGTGGCCCAGGCGCTGCGGGTGGATCGGGAGCGGCGGGAGGGGGATGGAAAGGCAGCCGCCGCCGTAGCACACCGGCCGACCATCGAGACTCCCTCTCCGCCCCGTGGGGGCGGAGAGGGCCGGGGAGAGGTGGGGGAATGAGACTTCGACGCCGGCGGGGACGGATCGGCAGGGAACGCCCCACCTCTCCCTGCCCTCTCCGCCCCCCGGGGCGGAGAGGGAAAGTGCAACCGGCCCTGCTGGCCGCCTCTTCCTGCCTCGGCTAAGCTGTCGCTGCCCCGAAGCCGCCGGCGGAACGAGCGGCGGGACAAGGGAGTACCGGATGGACTGGCGAGCGCCCGGGGCTGCGGGCGGGCAAGAGAAGTCGCGCCGATGCTGACGGTCGAGGGGCTCACGGCCGCCAACCTCGGGCCGATCGACCTGTCGCTCGGCGACCGCGAGATCCTGGCGCTGCGGGGGCCCTCGGGCGCCGGCAAGTCGCTGCTGCTGCGCGCCCTGGTCGACCTCGATCCGAGCGAGGGGCGGGTCGCGCTCGACGGCGTCGAGCGCGCGGCCTTGCCGGCGCCGGACTGGCGCCGCCGGGTCGCCTACCTGCCGGCCGAGAGCGGCTGGTGGGCCGACCGGGTCGGCGAGCACTTCGCCCGGCCCGAGGAGGCGCGCCCCGAGATCGAGGCGCTCGGCCTGCCCGGCGAGAGCCTGGACTGGGCCGTCGCGCGCCTCTCGACCGGCGAGAAGCAGCGCCTGGCCCTGGTCCGCGCCCTGCAGCAGGAGCCCAAGGTGCTGCTGCTCGACGAGCCGACCTCGGCGCTCGACCCCGAGGCGCGCGACGCCGTCGAGGCGCTGATCCGCCGGCAGCGCGAGGCCGGCCGCGCCATCCTGCTGGTCTCCCACGACCACAGCCAGGCCGAGCGCCTGGCCGACCGCGTCCTGGAGATCGAGAAGGGCCGGCTGGTCGGCCCGGCGCCGGGCGCGGCACCGGGCGCGGAGCCGCGGCGATGAACGCGAGCTACCTCTCCCTCTCCTACTGGGACGTCGGCCTCGCCGGGCTGTTCCTGGTGCTCAACGCCGGCCTGTCGATCTGGCTGCGCCTCGGCCTCGCCCGGCAGATCGCCGTCGCGGCCGGGCGCATGGTCGTGCAGCTGCTGCTGATCGGCCTGCTGCTGAAGGCGATCTTCGCGATCCAGTCGCCCTGGCTGACCGCCGGCGTCGGGCTCGCCATGATCGGCTTCGCCTCGCGCGAGGTCTGGGCGCGCCAGGAGCGCAAGCTCAGGGGGCCCTGGGGCTTCGCGCTCGGCGGCGCCGCCATGGCGCTGGCCGCGACGCTGGTCATCGTCGTCGGCCTCTCGGCGCTGATCCAGCCGCAGCCCTGGTGGTCGCCGCGCTTCGCCCTGCCGCTGTTCGGCATGATCCTGGGCAACGCCCTGACCGGCGTCAGCCTCGCCCTCGACACCCTCTCGGCGACGCTCGACCGCGAGCGCCGGGCGGTCGAGGCCCAGCTGCTGCTCGGCGCGACGCGCTGGCGGGCGCTGCGGCCGGTGACCCGCCGGGCCCTGCGCAGCGGCATGATGCCGATCATCAACTCCATGGCCGCGACCGGCGTCGTGTCCCTGCCCGGCATGATGTCGGGCCAGATCCTTTCGGGCGTCGACCCGACCGAGGCGGTCAAGTACCAGCTGCTGATCATGTTCCTGATCGGCGGCGCGACCGGCCTCGGCGTGCTGCTCGCCGTACTCGGTGGCGTGCGCCGCCTGACCGACGCCCGCCACCGCCTGCGCCTCGACCGCCTGCGCGCCGCCAGCCCGGAGGCCGGCTGAGTGACCTCGAGCCGGCGGTTGGCGATCCTTGGCCGATGCACTATGTCTCTTCGCGATGCTCCCTGAAGTCCGCGCTGTCCGGTGACCCCTTCGCACGACCACGGCCATGACCACGACCACGGCGCGCACGACCACTCGCACGTGCCCGACGTCGGCGCCGGCAACGAGAAGCGCATGGCGGTGGCCGCGGCCCTGACCGGGCTGTTCATGCTGGTCGAGGCCGGCGGCGGCCTGGTCGCCGGCTCGCTGGCCCTGCTCGCCGACGCCGGGCACATGCTGACCGACTTCGCCGCGCTGCTGCTCGCCTGGTTCGCCTTCCGCGTCGCGCGGCGCCCGGCCGACTGGAAGCGCACCTACGGCTTCGACCGCTTCTCGGTGCTGGTCGCCTTCGTCAACGGCATCGGCCTCTTCGTCATCGCCGCGGTGATCGCGGTCGAGGCGGTGCAGCGCTTCCGCAACCCCGTGCCGGTGCTCGGCGACACCATGCTGGTGATCGCGGTCGCCGGCCTGCTCGTCAACCTGCTGTCCTTCTGGGTGCTGCACGGCGCCGACAAGGACAACCTCAACGTCCGCGGCGCCGCGCTGCACGTGCTCGGCGACCTGCTCGGCTCGGTCGCCGCGATCGCCGCGGCGGTCGTCATCCTGCTGACCGGCTGGATGCCGATCGACCCGCTGCTCTCGGTGCTGGTCGTGCTGCTGATCCTGCGCAGCGCCTGGTACGTCGTGAAGGAGTCGGGCCGGATCCTGCTGGAGGCGGCCCCCCGCGGCTTCGACACCCGCGCCGTCGCCGCCGACCTGGTCGCCCTCGAGGGCATCGAGGACGTCCACCACCTGCACGCCTGGTCGATCACCGAGAAGCGCCGGATGATGACCCTGCACGCCCGCATCGAGCCCGGGTCGGACGGGGCGCGCAACCCGGAGCGCATCACCGCCGCGATCAAGGCGCGCCTGAAGGACCGCTTCGGCATCGCCCACGCGACGGTCGAGATCGAGCACGACGACTGCGCCGACGCCGGCGACTGCGGCGAGGCCACTGCGCGGCGGCAGGAGCCGGCGACGACCGCCTGAGCCCTACGACCGCCTGAGCCCTACGACCGCCTGAGCCCTACGCGGGCCGGTGGCAGACCGCCTCGACGTTGTTGCCGTCGGGGTCGAGCACGAAGGCACCGTAGTAGTCGGGATGATAGTGCGGCCTGAGGCCCGGCCCGCCGTTGTCCCTGCCGCCGGCCTCCAGGGCCGCCGCGTGGAAGGCCTCCACGACGGCGCGCAAGGGCGCCGTGAAGGCGACATGGACGCCCGTCGCCGCCGGCCCGCCCTCGCCGATCCAGAAGAAGGGCTTGCCCTCGGCGCCGAAGCCGGCGTGGCCGCCGGCGCCGGTCTGCTCGGCCGTCACCTCCATGATCAGCGCGATCCCGAGCGGCGCCAGGGCCGCGGCGTAGAAGACCTTGGAGCGCTCCAGGTCCGAGACCGCGAAACCGATGTGGTCGAGCATGGCGAGGCTCCTTCTCTGCCCGGAGCGGTCAGCCCTTCGGCGCTTCCCGCACGATCTCCGCCTTGCCGGCGTCGAGGGCGTCGGCCAGGGTCTGCAGGCGCCGCTCCAGGGTCTGGCCGGGCGGCACCGAGGTGTCGGACGGGATCAGCAGGCGCAGGTCCTTGCCGTCCCAGGACAGCGCGGTCTCGCGCAGCCCCTGCTCGGCACCGCCGCAGGTCGCGTAGGCGAGGCGCAGCGCCGCGCCCAGCGCCTCGGCACGGCGCGTCTTGTTGGGGCGCAGCAGGGCGCGCGTCGTCTCCAGGCCCTCGTCCTCGGGCTTGCCGCCGTAGCGGTGGTGCAGGGCGAGGCCCAGGAAGGCGCGCTCGTGGTGCTCGACGAACAGCTCCTGGGCCCTGAGGATGCGCAGCAGGATCTGCTCGGCGCGGTAGTCCGGATGGTAGCGCCAGCCGATGTCCGACAGCCGGCAGGCGGCGGAGCGCAGGCGGGCCGCGCTGGCGCTCTCGTTCGGGAACAGCGGCGCCGTCCAGTCGGTCAGCGCCGGCGCCAGCTGCGGGAAGCGCCCCTCGCGCGCGGCCCAGTCCTCGGCCGCCGCGAGCAGCGGGTCGAGGCCGCGCTCCGGCTCCGGCAGGCTGTCGAACAGCCAGCCCTCGCGCAGCCCGAAGGCCGAGAAGACGACCCGCTTGCTCTTGACCCGCTCCAGCACCTTCTCGAGCACCAGGGCGGCCAGCGGCAGGGTCTCCAGGCGCCGCTTCGAGACGCTGCCGATGCGCGCCAGCGATCGCTTGCCGAGCCGTCCGACCAGGCGCACCAGCTCCTCGGCCTCGCCGCGCGGGATGCCGTAGCCGTGGATCATGTGCAGGGGATAGACCGTGTGGTCCATGTGCAGCCGCGCCAGCGCGCGCCAGGCGCCGCCGACCGGATAGAGCGCGTCGGCCGGCACCTCGGCCAGCCAGGCGACCTTGTCCAGCTCCCGGGCGGCGAAGGCGAGCGCGCGCTCGCGGTCGCCGCCGCTCTCGTCGGTCAGGCGCAGCGGGCCGAGCGGCAGGGTGACGCTGTCCTGGACCTGGCCGGCCTCGAGGCGGACCAGCTCGAGCGAGCCGCCGCCGAGGTCGCCCATGACGCCGCGCGCCGAGGGCATGCCGGACATCACGCCGAGCGCCGAGAGCCGCGCCTCCTCCTGGCCCGACAGGATGGCCACCGCCCGGCCGCAGCGGCGCTCGACCTCGGCGACGAACTCGGGGCCGTTGCTCGCCTCGCGCACCGCCGCCGTCGCCAGCAGGTCGAGCCGGGCGACGCCCATCGCGCGGGCCAGGCCGGCGAAGCGCTCCAGGCTGTCGAGCGCGACCGCGACGCCCTCCTCGTTCAGCTTGCCGCTCTCGGCGAGGCCGCGGCCGAGGCCGGGCAGCACCTTCTCGTTGAACATCGGCACCGGCACGCGCTTCAGGCCGTCGAAGACGACCAGGCGGATCGAGTTCGAGCCGATGTCGACGACGCCGACGCGCAGCTCGTCCTGCGCCGCGCGCTGCTCGCGCCTCGGCAGCGGCGCGATCGCGGCAACCTGTCCGGAGACGCTGCTCATCGGCTGCGCTCAGCCCGCCTTCCGGCCGCGCCCGCCGCGCCCCGAGGCAGCGCGGCCGCGCTGCTTGTGCAGCGCGCTGCCGCGCCCGGACAGGCTCGGGTTGGTCATGAAGAAGTGCTGGGCGCTGAAGGCGTTGGCTCCCGCCTTGATGCGCACGAACTCGCCGTCCGCGCCCATCGTCCAGCTCTGCGCCTCGTCCTTGAGGTTGGCCATCATGACCTGGTCCATGACCTGCTGGTGCACCGTCTCGTTCTCGATCGGCACCAGGGTCTCGACCCGGCGGGTCAGGTTGCGCGGCATCCAGTCGGCCGAGGAGATGAAGACCTTGGCGTGGGGGCTCGGCAGGCCGCGGCCGTCGCCGAAGCAGACGATGCGGCTGTGCTCCAGGAAGCGGCCGATGATCGACTTGACCCGGATGTTGTCCGACAGGCCCTTGACCCCGGCGCGCAGGCAGCAGATGCCACGGATGATGAGGTCGACCTGCACGCCGGCCTGGGAGGCGCGGTAGAGCGCGTCGATCACCTCGCCCTCGACCAGCGAGTTGAGCTTGGCCCAGATCGCCGCCGGCCGCCCCGCCCTGGCGTGCTCGATCTCCTGGTCGATCAGGGCCAGCAGCTTCGGCTTCAGGTACATCGGCGCGATGACCAGCTTCTCCAGCTCGCCGGGATCGGCGTAGCCGGTCATGTAGTTGAAGACCCGGGCGGCGTCGTGGCAGAGCACCGGATCGGTCGTGAAGAAGCTGAGGTCCGTGTAGATCTTGGCCGTGATCGGGTGGTAGTTGCCGGTGCCGAAGTGGCAGTAGGACTTGAGGCCGCCGCCCTCGCGCCGCACGACCAGCGAGACCTTGGCGTGGGTCTTCAGGCGGATGAAGCCGTAGACGACGTGCACGCCGGCGCGCTCCAGGTTGCGCGCCCAGCGGATGTTGCGCTCCTCGTCGAAGCGGGCCTTCAGCTCGACCAGCGCGGTCACCGACTTGCCGGCCTCGGCGGCGTCGGCGAGCGCGCGCACGATCGGCGAGTCCTCGCTGGTCCGGTAGAGCGTCTGCTTGATCGCCACGACCTGCGGGTCGTCGGCGGCCTGGCGCAGGAACTGCACGACCACGTCGAAGGATTCGTAGGGGTGGTGGACGATGATGTCCTTGGCCGCGATCGCCTTGAAGCAGTCGCCGTCGTAGTCGCGGATGCGCTCCGGGAAGCGCGCGCTGTAGGGCTCGAACATCAGGTCCTGGCGGTCCGAGACGATCAGCTGCCGGGTATCCGACAGGCCGAGCAGGCCGCCGAGCACGAAGAGGTCGTCGTCCTCGACCTCCAGCTCGCGCACGACGAAGTTGCGCATCGGGTCGGGCATGTCGTCCATGGTCAGGCGGATCACCGAGCCGCGGCGCCGGCGCTTCAGCGCACTCTCGAACAGGCGGACCAGGTCCTCGGCCTCCTCCTCGATCTCGATGTCGCTGTCGCGCACCACGCGGAACATGCCGCGGCCCTGGATCTCGACCCCCGGGAACAGCCGCTGCACGAACATCTCGATGATCTGCTCGATGACCAGGAAGCGGCAGCCGCGGCCGGGCAGGCGCACGAAGCGCGTCGCCTGGGTCGGGATCGGGATCAGCCCGTTGATGAACTCGCCCTCGCTCGGCCGGTAGAGCTCGACGACCATGGCGAAGCCGAGGTTCGGCATGAAGGGAAAGGGGTGCGCCGGGTCGATGGCGATCGGCGTCAGGATCGGGAAGACCTGCTCGTCGAAGTAGGTCTCCAGCCACTTGCGCTCCTTGGCGGTCAGCTCGCCCGGCTGCAGCACCGCGATGCCGGCCTCGCGCAGGTCGTCGCGCAGCTGGCGCCAGCAGTGCTGCTGCTGGTGCATCAGCTTGGCCGCGCGGGCGTTGATCGCCGCCAGCTGCTGGGCCGGGGTCAAGCCTTCCTGGCTGATCTCGCGCACGCCGTTGCGCACCTGCGCCTTCAGGCCGGCGACGCGGACCATGTAGAACTCGTCGAGGTTGCTCGCCGAGATCGACAGGAAGCGGACCCGCTCGAGCAGCGGGTGGCGCTCGTTGTAGGCCTCCTCCATGACCCGCTCGTTGAAGGCGAGCCAGGAGATCTCGCGATTGATGAAGCGGGCCGGCGAGGTGCTGTCCGGCAGCGGCTCGCCCTGCGACGCCGCTTCGGCCGCGACCGGTTCGACGCTGGTGTCCACGACTGTTCCTCCTCGGCGCCCCGGCCCGGTCCGCACCCCGGCCTGCCGGGCGGCCGCGTAGACTAGCCATTCAAAGCTACAGTAGCGTAACAGCCGACGAAACCCAGCCGGACCGGGCGGCGCGCCGGCCACAGGGCCAGCCCGCCCGCCGCGCCCGGCAGGAAGGAGCGACCTTGCCGCCGAGCCGCCGCCTATACCTGCTGCGCCATGCCAAGTCGAGCTGGGACGACCCCGAGCAGCGCGAATTCGACCGGCCGCTGGCCAGGCGCGGCCGGCGCGCCGCCAGCGCCCTCGGCCGAGCGCTGAAGGCCCGCGGCCTGCGGCCGGACCTGGTGCTCTGCTCGACCGCGGCCCGCGCCCAGGAGACCTGGCGCCTGGTCGCCGCGGAGCTGCCGGCAGCGCCGCCCCTGCGCCTGCTGCGCAGCCTCTACCTCGCCGCCCCCTCGCGCCTGCTGGAGCGCATCCGCAGCGCGGACCCGGCGGCCGAGACGCTGCTGCTGGTCGGCCACAACCCCGGCCTGGAGAACCTCGCCACGCAGCTCGCCGGTCCCGGCTCGGCGCCCGCGGCCCTGGAGGCGCTCTCGGCCAAGTTCCCGACGGCGGGACTCGCCGTCTTCGAGCTGGACGGCCCCTGGGACGCGATCGCGCCGGGCACGGCGCGCCTCGTCGAGTTCGTCACGCCGAAGGCGCTGGGGTAGCCCCTTGGCCGAGGTCACCTCGCTCAACGCCGTGACGCTCGCGACCCGCGACATGGCGCGGGCCGTCGCCTTCTATTCGACGCTCGGCTTCCGCCTGAAGTACGGCGGCGCCGACGCGCCCTTCACCTCGTTCCACGCCGGCGCCTGCCATCTCAACCTGTTCCGCGCCGAGGGCGCGTGGTCAGGCCTCTGGGGCCGGGCGATCTTCTACGTCGACGACGTCGACGCCTTCCACGCCCAGGCGCTGGCCGCCGGGCTGAAACCGGACTTCGCGCCGCGCGACGCGCCCTGGCGCGAGCGCTACTTCCACATCACCGACCCCGACGGCCACGAGCTCTCCTTCGCCCGGCCCCTTTGACCGCTCGCCCCCTGTGACCGCTTACCCTCTGTGACCGCTCGCCCCCTGTGACCGGCCCCTACGACCACTCGGCCTGGGCGCGCAGCCAGTCGCGCACCAGCTCGGCCTGCGGGGCCAACGGCATGGCGCGCGGCCAGACGACGTAGAAGCCGGTGCCGTCGGCGAGCGCCGCCTCGAGCAGCCGCTCGACCAGGCCCTGCTCGACCAGCGGGCCGACCAGATGGCGCCAGCCGAGCGCCACGCCCTCGCCGGCGATCGCCGCCTGCACGACCAGGCCGTAGTCGTTGAGGCGCAGGCCCTCGCCGCGGTCGCTGTAGGGCTGGCCCTGGGCCGCGAACCAGTCGGCCCAGCCGGGCCTGAGGCGGAACGGCTCGTCGAGGTGGATCAAGGCGCAGCCGGCGAGCTCGGCGGCCGAGGCCGGCCGGCCGGCACGCGCCAGGAAGCGCGGCCCGGCGATCGGGAAGATGCACTCCCCGGCCAGCCGGAAGTCGTCGTAGCCCGGCCAGCCGCCTCGGCCGCGGCGCACCGCGAGGACCGAGCCGCCGCCGCCGAGCTCCAGCTCGCGGTCGCTGGTCTGGACGCGCAGGTCGACCTCGGGATGGCGCCGCCGGAAGTCGGAGAGGCGCGGCAGCAGCCAGTAGTTGGCGAAGGCCGTCGAGACCGACAGCGTGACGTGGGGCGCCCGATGCTCCAGGGCGATCCGCTCGGCCGAGGCGCGGATGTGCGCCAGCCCCAGGGTGACGTCGGCCTGGAAGCGCAGGCCGACCTCGGTCAGCGCGACGCTGCGGTGGCCGCGCCGGAACAGCGCCGTGCCGAGCGCCGCCTCGAGCTGGCGCACCGCGGCGCTGACCGCCGGCTGCGAGACGTTGAGCTCCTCGGCCGCACGCGTGAAGGAGCCGTGCCGGGCCGCCGCTTCGAAGGCCAAGAGGGCGTTGGTCGAGCCGATCAGGCGGCGCAGGCTCTGCATAAGCTGAATTTATCTGATGCCCCATTTTTTACAACGATCACGCCACCTCCTGGCAAAGCTAGACTGGCGCCCGAAACAGCCCGAAAGGAAGCCCGCCGATGGCCGAGGCAGAGGCGCCGACGACGCGCGCGGGACGCCCCCGCATCGACCGCGCGGCACGCCGGGCGGCAGCCGCGCCGGGCGGCGGCGGCACGGCCGGGACCGCCGGAGCCGGGCGGAAGATCCCCTACTTCGACCTGCTCGACGAGGCGGGCCTGCAGCGCATCGAGCGGCAGGCCAACCGGCTGCTGGAGCAGGTCGGCCTGGAGTTCCGCGACGATGCCGAGGCCCTGCGGATCTGGCGTGCCGCCGGCGCCGAGGTCGCGGGCGTCCGGGTCCGCCTGCCCGGCGGCCTGGCGCGGCGGCTCTGCGCGCTGGCGCCGGAGCGCTTCGTGCAGCACGCCCGCAACCCGGCGCGCTCGGTCACGATCGGCGGGCCGAACACGGTCTTCGCGCCGGCCTACGGCTCGCCCTTCGTGCGCTGCCTGGAGCAGGGCCGGCGCTACGGCACCCTCGCCGACTTCGAGAACTTCGTGAAGCTGGCCTGGCGCCTGCCCTGGCTGCACCACTCCGGCGGCACGGTCTGCGAGCCCTGCGACCAGCCGGTCAACAAGCGCCACCTGGACATGCTCTATGCCCACCTGCGCTGGTCGGACAAGCCGTTCCTCGGCTCGATCACCGCGCTGGAGCGCGCCGAGGACACGATCGAGATGGCCCGCCTCGCCTTCGGCGCCGGCTTCCTCGAGGCGCACTGCGTCGTTTTGGGCAACGTCAACGTCAACTCGCCGCTGATGTACGACAAGGTCGCGACCGAGGCGATGCGGGTCTACGCGGCGGCCAACCAGGGCATCCTGGTCGTGCCCTTCATCCTGGGCGGCGCCATGGGCCCGGTGACCACGGCCGGCGCCCTGGCGCAGGCCCTGGCCGAGGCGATGGCCGGCGTCGCCTTCTGCCAGGCGGTGCGGCCCGGGGCGCCGGTCGTGCTCGGCAGCTTCCTGTCCTCGATGAGCCTGCGCTCGGGCGCGCCGACCTTCGGCATGCCCGAGCCGGTGCTGTCCAACTACGCGGTCGGCCAGCTGGCCCGCCGCCTGCGCCTGCCGCTGCGCTGCGGCGGCGCGCTGACCGCCTCGAAGATACCGGACGCCCAGGCCGCCTACGAGAGCGCCGACTCCCTGCACTCGACCGTGCTCGGCGGCGCCAACTACGTGCTGCACGCCGCCGGCTGGCTCGAGTCCGGCCTGACCATGGGCTACGAGAAGCTGGTGCTCGACGCCGACCGGCTCGGCGCCATGCAGGTGCTGCTCAAGGGCTTTCCGACCGACGACAACGGCCTCGCCGTCGAGGCCTACGACGAGGTCGCTCCCGGCGGCCACTTCCTCGGCTGCAGCCACACCCTGGCGAACTACGAGACCGCCTTCTACGACGCCCGCCTCTCGGATTCGGAGAGCGTCGAGCAGTGGGAGGAGCAGGGCTCGAAGGACGCCGCAACCCGCGCCCTGGCGCGCTGGAAGGCGCTGCTCGCCGACTACGAGCCGCCGCCGATCGACCCGGGGGTCGACGAGGCGCTGCGCGACTTCGTGGCGCGCCGCAAGGCCGCCGTGCCCGACGCCTGGCACTGACCGGGAGGCAAGGGCGATGCGCATCACCGGCCTCAGGGCGACACCGGTCAACCTGCCGCTCGAGGCGCCGCTCTGGTGGACCGGCGGCCACTATCCCGGCACCTCCAAGACCATCGTCGAGGTCGAGACCGACCAGGGCCTGGTCGGGCTCGGCGAGGCGCCCTCGGTCGACGTCGTGCGCGCGATCGAGGCGCTCGGCGAGCGCCTGGTCGCGGCGCGCGCCGACCCGCTCGACATCGCCGGCTGCGAGGCGCTCTGCCTGCCGCCCTGGCAGATCGTCCAGAACACCGACGACGCCTCGGCGGTGAAGGCCTTCGGCGCCGTCGAGATCGCGCTCTGGGACCTGCGCGGCAAGGCCTGGGGCCAGCCGCTCTACAAGCTGCTCGGCGGCGCCGTGCGCAAGGCGATCCCCTTCACCGAGTACTTCGGCTTCCGCGCCGAGCGGGACGGCCGCGGCGGCGAGACGACCCCGGAGGCGGTGGTCGACTACTGCCTGGCGATGCGCGAGGCGCACGGCTCCAGCCTCTTCGAAGGCAAGCTGATCCTCGGCGACCCGCTGCTGGAGATCCGCACGGTCCGGCTGCTGCGCGAGGCGCTCGGCCCCGGGGCCGTGATCCGGCTCGATTCCAACATGCAGTGGTCGCTCTCGACGGCGCGGCGCGTGCTGCGCGAGATCGAGCCCTACGACATCCGAAACTACGAGGACCCGGTCGCGACCTTCGAGGAGATGAAGGCGCTGCGCCAGCACTCGGCGATCCCCTTCTCCAGCCACGTCCCGGACCTGAGGCGCGCCGTCGCGCTCGGCGTGCCCGACACGATCGTCACCAACTTCGCCGTGCTCGGCGGCATCGCCCGGGCGGTGCGCTTCATCGGCGCCTGCGAGGCGATGGGCGTCGGCTTCTGGTGCTATTCCGGCGACTCCGGCATCGCGACCGCCGCCTACCTGCACATGGTCGCGGCGCAGCCCTGGATCACCGAGCCCAGCCAGTCGCTGTTCCGCTGGCAGGTCGCGGACGTGATCGAGGGCGGGCCGTTCCGCCAGCGGGACGACGTCGTCGCCGTGCCCGAGGGAGCCGGCCTGGGCGTCGACCTTGACCGCGAGGCCCTGGCGCGCTGGCATGGCCACCTGGTCGAGCACGGCCCGCTCGACCACTTCCACGACCCCCTCGCGCCCGGCCGCTTCCGGCGCCTGCCCCTCCACTGATCAGCCCGACCGGGAGCCGCCCCGACCCATGACCTCGAAAGATCCCCTGCTCCAGCCGTTCCGGCTCAAGCACCTGACGCTGCGCAACCGCATCGTCAGCACCAGCCACGAGCCGGCCTACACCGAGGACGGCCTGCCCAAGCAGCGCTACCGCGCCTACCACGAGGAGAAGGCGAAGGGCGGCATCGCCCTGACCATGATCGGCGGCTCCTCGATCGTCGGGCGCGACAGCCCCGCGGCCTTCGGCAACATCCGGGTCTGGGACGACGCCGTGGTGCCCTGGTTCGCCGAGCTCAGCGAGGCGGTGCACCGCCACGGCGCCGCGGTGATGTGCCAGATCACCCACCTCGGCCGGCGCACCGGCTGGAACACCGGCGACTGGCTGCCGGTCGTCGCGCCCTCCCCGCTCCGCGAGCCGGCGCACCGCGCCTTCCCGAAGGAGGCCGAGGACTGGGATCTGGCGCGCATCGTCGCGCAGTACGCCGCGGCCGCCCGGCGCTGCCGCGACGGCGGCCTCGACGGCATCGAGATCGAGGCCTACGGTCACCTGCTCGACGGCTTCTGGTCGCCGGCGACCAACAAGCGGAGCGACGCGTACGGCGGCAGCCGCGAGAACCGCCTGCGCTTCACCCGAGAGGTGCTGGCGGCGATCCGCGCCGAGGTCGGCTCCGGCTTCGTCGTCGGCATCCGCCTGGTGGTCGACGAGGCCTGGCAGGAAGAGGCCGGACCGGTCGGCTTCGGCGCCGACGAGGGCCTGGCGATCGCCAGAGCCCTGGCCGGCGACCGCACCCTCGACTTCTTCAGCGTGATCCGCGGCCACATCGAGAGCGACGAGGCGCTCTCCCACGTCATCCCGATCATGGGCACGCCGGCCGCCCCGCACCTCGCGGCGGCCAGCCGGATCAAGGCCGAGCTCGGCCTGCCGGTGATGCATGCCGCGCGCATCGCCGACGTCGCCACGGCGCGCCACGCCGTCGCCGAGGGCCACCTGGACCTGGTCGGCATGACCCGCGCCCACCTCGCCGACCCGCACATCGCCGCCAGGGTCGCGCGCGGCGAGGAGGACCGCATCCGGCCCTGCGTCGGCGCCGCCTACTGCATCGACCGGATCTACGAGAACGGCGAAGCGCTCTGCATCCACAACGCCGCCACCGGCCGCGAGCTGACCATGCCGCAGGTCGTCGAGCGCAGCGCCGGACCTCGGCAGAAGGTGGTCGTGGTCGGCGCGGGCGCCGCCGGCCTGGAAGCCGCGCGCGTCTCGGCCGAGCGCGGCCACGAGGTCGTGGTCTTCGAGGCCGGCGACCGGGCCGGCGGCCAGATCGTCCTGGCCGCGGCGCTGCAGCGCCGGCGCGAGCTGCTCGGCATCGTCGACTGGCGTCTCGCCGAGCTGGAGCGGCTCGGCGTGCCGCTGCACTTCAACCGCTACGCCGAGGCCGGCGACGTGCTGGCCGAGCGACCCGACCTCGTGGTCGTCGCGACCGGCGGCCTGCCCAACACCGGCTTCCTCAAGGAGGGCGAGGAGCTGGTCACGACGAGCTGGGACCTGCTCTCCGGCGCCGCGAAGCCGGGCGAGTCGGTCCTGCTGTTCGACGACAACGGCGGCCACCCGGGCCTGACCGCGGCCGAGGCGCTCTGCGAGGCCGGCGCGCGCCTGGAGCTCGTCACGCCCGAGCGGATCCTGGCGCCCGACGTCGGCGGCATGAACTATCCCGCCTACCTCGCCGCCTTCCAGAAGGCCGACGCCACGATCACCCTCGGGCGCCGCCTGAAGTCGGTGCGCCGCGACGGCAACGCCCTGACCGCCCTGCTGTGGAGCGACTACAGCCGCGACCTCGTCGAGCGCCGGGTCGACCAGGTCGTGGTCGAGCACGGCACCCTGCCGCTCGACGAGCTCTACTTCGCCCTCAAGCCGCTCTCCGCCAACCGCGGCGAGGTCGACCAGGAGGCCCTGCTCGCGGGCCGGCCGCAGACCCTGGTCCGCAATCCCGAGGGCGCCTTCCGCCTGTTCCGCATCGGCGACGCCGTCTCCTGCCGCAACATCCACGCCGCGATCTACGACGCGCTGAGGCTGGCCAAGGACTTCTGAGGCCCCTCCGGAGTCCCCTCTCCGCCCCCGGGGGGCGGAGAGGGCAGGGAGAGGTGGGGGATTGTGAGCGGTACGGCTGCGCCGGAGCAGGGGGAAGGTCCGTACCCCTCACCTCACCCCGGCCCTCTCCCCTCCCCAAGGGGAGCGGAGAGGGAGTCGACTTCGGGCTCGGTTTCCCGCCCCTACACCCGCCGCGCCCTCGGGCCCGGCCGGCCGACCAGGGCGACGCCGCCGGCGGCCAGCGCCATGCCGGCCCAGGCGAGGGCCGGCAGCTGCTCGCCGATCAGGCCCCAGGCGATCAGCGCGGCCATCGGCGGCACCAGGAAGAACAGGGCCGAGACCCGGCTGGCCTCGCCGTGGCGCACCATGGCGAGCAGCAGGGTGACCGAGATCAGCGAGTTGCCGATCACCAGGTAGCCGAGCGCGACGCCCAGCTCGAGCGTCCAGTCGACCCGCATCGACTCGGTGAAGAAGGCGAGCGGCAGCACGGCGGCGAGGCCGACGGCGTACTGCACGGCGTTCGAGGTGACCGGGTGGTGGTGCAGGCCGAAGCGCTTCTCGTAGAGCGTCGCCGTCGTGATGCCGAGGAGCGCGCCGACCGCGGCCAGCACGCCGAGCAGCGAGGTCACCTCGACGGCGTAGCGCGAGGCGATCACCAGGCCGGCGCCGCCGAGCCCGAGCAGCAGGCCGAGCCAGCGCAGCGCCGGGATCTTCTCGCCCGAGATCCAGGGCGCGATGAGCGCGACCAGAATCGGCTGCAGGGCGACGATCAGGGCGACGCCGCCGGCCGAGATGCCGAGATAGAAGGCGTAGTAGCTGAGCCCGAAGTAGACCGCCTGGATCAGGAAGCCGACCACCACCAGGTGGCCCCAGTCGCGCCGCCGCTTCGGCAGCGGCGGCCGCAGCACCAGGGCCAGCGGCAGCAGCACGGCCAGCACCAGGGCGTAGCGCAGCGCCAGGAAGGTGATCGGCTCGGCGTGGGCGAGGCCGAACTTGGCGAAGGAGAAGCCGCCCGACCAGAGCAGCAGGAAGATCGCCGGCGCGAGGCGCAGCCAGAGGGGTTTCTTGCCGTCCGTCAAGAGCCTGGGCTCACCGGTGAACTGGGCCGGTCCGGGGGAATCGAGTAGGTCAGGGTGGTGTGCGCGACCGGATGCTCCGGGTCGGCGGCCGAGGCGTAGAGGAAGACCTCACCATAGGCCAGGCGCTTGCCGAGCTTGAGGATCCGGCAGTCGGCGCGCAGCGCGCCGGGCGGCGGCGGCCTGAGGAAGTTGATCGACAGCGAGGTGGTCAGCGCCATCTCGACCGGCCCGATGGTCGCCAGGATCGCGAAGTACATGGCGGCGTCGGCCAGGGTCAGCACCGCGCGGTTCTCGGCCATCTCGGCGATCTCGATGCCGAGCATGTCGAGCCAGGGCAGCTGCTCGCGGATCCGCTTCAGGTCCGCCTCGTCGATCCTGACCGCCATGCCCGCTCCCCTCGCCCCGGACGCTCCGGCTTAGCCGATTTCGCGGCGCCGCGCGACCGGCTGCCTCGAAGGACAGGCATGCAGGGCCGGCGCGGGCTCGCGAGCCTTGATCCGGCGCGGCGCCCCGGGGCACTCTCGATCCCAGGATTTCCGGCGAGTCGCCCGGCACCCGCACGCGCGCCGCACGGGCCGGCTCGCCCCTCGCGACCCCATGGGAGAGCCGCCATGTCCGCCGATACCGCCCTTTCGGGCAAGCCGCAGGAGGCCGCGGCCGACGCGCCGGTGCTGCTGAGCGAGCGCCGGCCCGACGGCGTCGCCGTTCTGACGCTGAACCGGCCGCGCGCCTACAACGCCCTGTCGGAGGAGCTGCTGGCCGCGCTGACCGCCGAGCTGGAGTCTCTCGCCGCCGACGAGTCCCTGCGCTGCCTCGTGCTGGCCGCCAACGGCAAGGCCTTCTGCGCCGGCCACGACCTGAAGCAGATGCGCAGCCGGCCCGAGCAGGACTACTACCGCAGCCTCTTCGCCTCCTGCAGCCGCATGATGCAGGCGATCGTCGCCCTGCCGGTGCCGGTCATCGCCCGGGTCCAGGGCATGGCGACGGCGGCCGGCTGCCAGCTCGTCGCGACCTGCGACCTGGCCGTCGCGGACGAGGAGGCGCGCTTCGCGACCAGCGGCATCAACGCCGGCCTGTTCTGCTCGACCCCGGCGGTCGCGCTGACCCGCAACGTGCCGATCAAGCCGGCCTTCGAGATGCTGGTGACCGGCGACTTCATCCCGGCTTCCGAAGCCTGGCGCCTGGGCCTGATCAACCGGGCCGTGCCGGCCGCCTTTCTCGACGCCGCCGTCGAGGAGCTGGTCGGCAAGATCCTCTCGAAATCCCCGGTCGCGGTGCGCACCGGCAAGCGGATGGTCTACGAGCAGCTGCAGCGCGGCCTCGCCGATGCCTACGGCTACGCCAGCGAGGTCATGGCCTGCAACATGATGGCCGAGGATGCCGGCGAGGGCATCGACGCCTTCATCGAGAAGCGCCACGCGGTCTGGAAGGGCCGCTGACCCGGTGGCCCGGGGGGCGCTCGCGCGGCTGGCGGCGCTGCTGGCGCTGCTGGCGCTCGCGGGCTGCGGCAGCTCCTCGACGCGGGCGGTCCCGAGCGCCGGTCCCCGCGCCTACGATCCGCTGCTCAACGGCGTCCGGCTGTCGCGGCTCGAGGCCAATCCCGAGCTCTGCTACTTCACCCTCGGCCAGGGCCCGCTGACCATCAGCAAGGTCGTCGACCGGCCGCTCGCCGCCGGCTGCGGCTACCAGGGCGCGCTCGAGATCGCCGACGCGCGGCCGCTGGCCTACAACCGCTCCTTCATCGCGACCTGCAGGCTCGCCGCCGCGCTGGCGATCTGGCAGCAGCAGGTCGTCGAGCCGGCGGCCCTGCAGCGCTTCGGCCAGCCGGTCGACCGCATCGAGCACTGGGGCACCTACGCCTGCCGCAACCGCAACAGCCGCCAGGGCGGCCCGCGCAGCGAGCACGCCACGGCCAACGCCATCGACGTCGCCGCCTTCGTCCTCGCCGACGGCACGATGGTCTCGGTCAAAGAGGACTGGGGCGGCTGGGGCGACAAGGCGGCCTTCCTGCGCCAAGTCCACGACGGCGCCTGCAAGGTCTTCAACGGCATCCTCGGCCCCGACGCCAACGCCGAGCACCGCGACCACTTCCACCTCGACATGGGCAGGTGGCGCTTCTGCGAGTGAGGACGCTCGTTTCGCTCCTCGCCGCGCCCTGGTCCGCTGCCTTTCCGCCCTCTCGGTCGTCGCCCTCGCGAAAGCGGGGGCCCAGAGAAAGGCGCGACAAGCACGGACGGCCGACGGGCCGCGCCTATGGTGTCGTTCTCTGGGCCCCCGCTTTCGCGAGGGCGACGAAGGAGGGGGCGAGCGAAAGCACCGACCCGATGTCCCGCTCCCCCTCAGAACTTCTCGACCGAGGGCCGGAGGTCGAGCTCCTGGGTCCAGGCGGTCGGGTGCTGGCGGTGCAGCATCAGGTAGGTCTCGGCGATCGCGGCGGGATCGAGGACCTCCTTCGGGTCGCGGCCCTCGGTGCGGGCGCTGGCGATCTGGCCGTCGATGTTGACGTGGACGACGTGGACGCCCTGGGGGCCGAACTCGCGGGCCGCCGACTGGGCGAGCGCGCGCAGGCTGAACTTGACCATGGCGAAGCCGCCGAAGCCCTTCGAGCCGCGCAGGCCGGCGGTGGCGCCGGTGAAGATCAGCGTGCCCTTGCCGCGCCCGGCCATCCGGCGCAGCGCCGCCTGGGCGACGTGCAGGCCGCCCAGCGCGCCGACCTTCCAGGCCTGCTCGACCTGCTCCGGATCGAGCTCGAGGATGCCGCCGAGCGCGCGGGCGCTGGCGTTGAACACCACGAGGTCCGGCGGCCCCTGCTCGCTCTCGGCCTCGGCGAACAGGGCCTCGACCGCCTCGGCGTCGGCGACGTCGCAGCCGGCGGCCAGCAGGTCGCCGAAGGAGGAGGCGGCGAGCAGCGCCTCCAGCCGCTCGCGGCGCCGCGCCGCCAGGGCGACGCGCATGCCCGCCCCGGCGCAGGCCTCGACCAGATGCCAGCCGAGCCCCGGCCCGACCCCGACGATCACCGCGTTCTCGCGCTCGCTCATGGCCGCGTCCTCCCGTGCCTGAAGCCCGCAGTCTGGCGCAACGCGGCCCCCGATGCGAAGCCCGCTCGGCGGCCGCCCCCCGACAAGAGCCTGTGACACGATTTCACGGGCGGCGGCCGGCGCCGCTTCCGCGATCGCGGGCGCGCACTCGCGCCGCAGCGGTTGCGGCGCCGCGGGCCGCCTATATGGTGCAGTGCATCAAAGCGGGCGAGACGAGATGACCACGGCCGACCACCGCACGCCGACGGCGGAGCAGAAGACCATCAACCTGGCGCTCCAGGGCGGCGGCGCGCACGGCGCCTTCATCTGGGGCGTGCTCGACCGGCTGCTCGAGGAGCGGCGGCTGTTCTTCGAGGGCATCTCGGCGACCTCGGCCGGCGCGATGAACGCGGCGATCCTGGCCCACGGCCTGACGGTCGGCGGACGCGACGGCGCGCGCCAGGCGCTGCACGACTTCTGGGCCAGCGTCGCGGCGGCCGCGGCCTTCAGCCCGATCCAGCGCACGCCCGTCGAGTGGCTGTTCTCGCTGGCCGCGCCGGGCTTCGCCTATTTCTGGTTCGACCTCGCGACCCGCACCTTCTCGCCCTACCAGTTCAACCCGCTGAACCTCAATCCGCTGCGCGACCTGCTGGAGCGGACGGTCGACTTCGAGCGGCTGCGCCAGGACTGCGCGCTCACGCTCTTCGTCTCGGCGACCAACGTGCGCAGCGGCAAGATCCGGGTCTTCTCGGAGCGCGAGGTCACCGCCGACGCGGTCATGGCCTCGGCCTGCCTGCCCTTCCTGTTCCAGGCCGTCGAGATCGAGGGCGAGGCCTACTGGGACGGCGGCTACATGGGCAATCCCGCGATCTTCCCGCTGATCTACGGCTGCGCCAGCCGGGACGTCGCGATCGTGCACATCAACCCGATCCAGCGCGACGAGGTGCCGACCGACGCCCAGGCGATCCTCAACCGGGTCAACGAGATCTCCTTCAACTCCTCGCTGATGCGCGAGATGCGCACCATCGCCTTCGTCAGCGACCTGATCGACAAGGGCCAGCTCCAGGGCCGGCCGATGAAGCGCATGCTGATCCACTCGATCGACAACGATGCGGCGCTGCAGGACTTCACCGTCGCCAGCAAGATGTCGCCGGACTGGCGCTTCCTGACCCGGCTGCGCGACATCGGCCGGAAGACCGCCGAGGACTGGCTGCCGCGGACCTGGGACAAGCTCGGCGTCGAATCGAGCGTCGACATCGCCGAGCGCTACCTCTGACCGCTCACCAGCAAGGGCAGAAGAAGAACGGCAGGACAAGACCCGCTTCACGAGCATGCCAGCGTCCCGCCGCCACCAAGGCCTTGGACCCATCCTGTCATCTCCTGATAATCTTCGATTGCTAGCTTATGAGGCCACCTACCGCGCTTCGCCGACGACAGGCATCGATGACCGCACGCCTTCCGAAGGGACTGCTCGCCGCCGCACTGCTGGTCGTCGGCCTTGCCGGCACCAGCGCGGCCGACGTCGCCCGGGCCGAGCCGGTCAAGATCACCCTGGTCACGACCAACGACATGGACCGCATGGAGGAGAAGGACGGCCGCGGCGGCTTCGCCCGCCTGGCGGCGGTGCTGGCCGCCGAGCGCGCCACCAATCCGCATGTGCTGTTCATCCATGCCGGCGACGCCATCTCGCCCTCGCTGCTGTCGACCTTCGACCAAGGCGCGCACGTCATGGCGCTGCTGAACCAGCTGAGGCCCGACGTCTTCGTGCCCGGCAACCATGAGTTCGATTTCGGGCCCAAGGTCTTTGCCGAGCGCATGGCCCAGGCGCACTTCCCGGTCCTGGCCGCCAACCTGCGCACCGTCGACGGCCGGCGCCCGGACGGCATCACGGCCGGCCGCATCCTGGTCGTCGACGGCCTGACCATCGGCATCGTCGGCGTCACGCTCGACGACGTGCCCGAGCTCTCCTCGCCGGGCGACTACCGCTTCCTGCCGCCCCTGCAGGTCGCCGAGGAGCTGGCGGCGGACCTGCGCAGGCAGGGCGCCCAGCTGATCATCGCGGTCGCCCACGTCGGCCTGCAGCAGGACCTGGAGTTCCTGCGCTCCGGGGCCTTCGACGTCGTGGTCAGCGGCCACGACCACCTGCTGACGACGCTCTACGACGGGCGCTCGCTGCTCAGCGAATCCGGCGCCGAGGCCGACCGGGTCAAGGTCCTGACCCTGACCGTCGAGGCCGGCGAGAAGGGCGTGCGCTGGACCCCGGACCTGCGCGTCGTCGACACCGCCAAGGTGACGCCGGATCCCGACATCGCCAGGCAGGTCGCCGCCTACGAGGAGAAGCTGTCGGGCACGCTCGACGTCGAGCTCGGCATGACCTCGACCCGGCTCGACAGCCGGCGCATCGAGGTGCGCAGCCGCGAGACCGCGATCGGCAACCTGATCGCCGACGCCATGCGCGAGATGACCGGCGCCGACATCGCGCTGATCAACGGCGGCGGCATCCGCGGCAACAAGGTCTACCCGCCGGGCAGCAAGCTGACCGCGCGCGACATCCTGAGCGAGCTGCCCTTCGGCAACCGCACGCTGCTGCTCGAGGTCTCGGGGGCCGAGCTGCGCGCCGCGCTGGAGAACGGCCTGTCCCAGGTCGCCGACGCGGCCGGGCGCTTCCCCCAGGTCTCCGGCATGACGGTGCTGGCCGACCTGTCGCAGCCGGTCGGCCAGCGCGTCCAGTCGATCAAGGTCAAGGGCCTGCCGCTCGACCCGAAAGCCCGCTACACGCTGGCGACCAACGACTTCCTGGCGCGCGGCGGCGACGGCTACGACATGCTGAGCGGCGCCAAGGTCGTCGTCTCGGCCAACGACGCCGGCCTGATGGCCAACCAGGTGATCGCCTACATCCGCTCGATCGGCTACGTCGCGCCGCAGATCGAGGGCCGCCTCCAGCTGCAGTGACGACGGCCCCGCGCCGCCGTCACGCGAAGGCGTCGGGCATCGAGGCCTTCTTCTCGGCGATGAAGGCCTTCAGCGCCTCGTCGACGGCCTCGTCCAGGGCCGGCGCCTCGTAGCTGTCGAGCATCTTGCGGACCAGGCCGTTGGCGCGCTTCGGAGCGTCCTGCTCGCCCTCGGCCAGCCACTGCTCGTAGGAATTGTTGTCGGCGATGGTCGAGCGGTAGAAGGCGGTCTCGAAGTTGGCCTGCGTGTGGGCGGCGCCGAGGAAATGGCTGCCCGGGCCGACCTCGCGGATCGCGCTCATGGCCTGGCCGTTCTCGCTCATGTCGACGCCCTGGCTCATGGTCTGCAGCATGCCGAGCTGGTCGGCGTCCATGACGAACTTCTCGTAGGAGCTGACCAGGCCGCCCTCCAGCCAGCCGGCGGCATGCAGCACGAAGTTGACGCCGCCGAGCAGGGTCGGCTGCAGGGTCGCGGCGCTCTCGTAGGCGGCCTGGGCGTCGGGCAGCTTGGAGCCGCAGAGCCCGCCGCCGGAGCGGAACGGCACGCCCAGGCGCCGGGCCAGCTGGCCGACGCCGTAGAGCACCAGCGCCGGCTCCGGCGTGCCGAAGGTCGGGGCACCCGACTGCATCGACATCGAGCTGGCGAAGGAGCCGAAGATCACCGGCGCGCCCGGCCTGACCATCTGCGCGAAGGCCATGCCGGCCATCGACTCGGCGAGCGTCTGGGTCATCACGCCGGCGACCGTGCAGGGCGCCATGGCACCCGACAGGATGAAGGGCGTGACGATGGTCGCCTGGTTGTGGCGCGCGTAGACCTTGAGCGCGCCCAGCATGGTCTCGTCCCAGACCATCGGCGAGTTGGCGTTGATCAGGCTGACCGTGACGCAGTTCTGCTCGACGAAGTCGTCGCCGAACACCAGCTTGGCCATGGCCACCGTGTCCTCGGCGCGCTCCGGCGCGGTGACCGAGCCCATGAAGGCCTTATCCGAGTAGCGGATGTGGCTGTAGACCATGTCCAGGTGACGCTTGTTCACCGGGATGTCGGTCGGCTCGCAGACCGTGCCGCCCGAGTGGTGCATGGCCGGCGTCATGTAGGCCAGCTTCACGAAGTTGCGGAAGTCCTCGATCGTGCCGTAGCGGCGCTCGCCCTCGAGGTCGCGCACGAAGGGCGGGCCGTAGACCGGCGCGAAGACCGTGCCGTCGCCGCCGATCGTCACCGAGCGCTCGGGATTGCGCGCGTGCTGGGTGAAGATCGCCGGCGCGCTGTCCCGGATCGTCTTGCGGGCGAGGCCGCGCGGGAAGTGCACCCGCTCGCCCTGGACGTCGCAGCCGTGGTCCTTGAGGATCGCCAGCGCCTCGGCGTCGCCGCGGAACTCGATGCCGATCTCCTCGAGGATCGTGTCGGCGTTGTGCTCGACGATCTCCAGGGCCTCGTCGTTCAGCACCTCGAAGACCGGGATCTTGCGGTGGATCTGCTGCAGCTGCCTGATGCCGCCGCCGCGCCTGAGCGCCCGGCGCGCGTCGGCGCCACCACCGGCGCCGCGGGCCCGCCGCCCGGCCCGGCCACCGGCCTCGCCGCCCGCCGCCGTCTCCGCCGCCTCAGAAGCACCCGCCGCCAGCTGATCGACCATCGCACCCTCCAAAAGCCGAACGACCGCCGCCCGTTGCGGACGGTCCGACCGGCCGGGAATTCCTGTCAGTTTGTGCGAGTCCGCCGGGCCAGCCGGCTGTCCGGCGCGCGACATCGAACCCCGTGAAAGCGGCGTGACGGCCGCGCCGCCGGCGCCGGCCGACGGCGCAGCCTGCCGCACGGCTGCCGCCCGGCCGCCACCCGGCCGCCCGCAGCGTGCCCGGCGCGTCGCTTCCGCCCTAATCGCTGTCGCTTTTCCCTCCGCGCGGCGGTCCCGGCCTTGCCAGTTTTCGGCGGTCCGCGAGCGCGTCCCGGCTGCCTCGCGGATCGGGCCTATCCGGGCGGTCGAGAAGGACGATTGGTCATGGCGGATTTCCCGAATACGGCACGCGTCGTGGTGATCGGCGGCGGCGTCAACGGCGTCTCGGCGCTCTATCACCTGGCCAGGAAGGGCTGGAGCGACGTGGTGCTGCTGGAGCGCACCGAGCTGACCGCCGGCTCGACCTGGCACGCCGCCGGCCTGCTGCCGCTGTTCAACATGAGCTACTCGGTCGGCCAGCTGCACCAGTACTCGGTCGAGCTCTACAAGAGGCTCGAGGCCGAGACCGGCCAGGCCGTCTCGTTCCACCAGACCGGCAACCTGCGCCTCGCGACCAACCGCGACCGCATGGACGAGTACCGCAACTACCAGTGCACGGCCGAGACGATCGGCGTCGAGTGCCACCTGATCGGCGTCGAGGAGATCAAGAAGCTCTGGCCGCTGATCAACGCCGAGGGCCTGGTCGGCGCGCTCTGGCATCCGACCGACGGCCACATCGCGCCGGTCGACGTCACCATGGCCCTGGCCAAGGGCGCCCGGGACAAGGGCGGACGGATCTTCCAGCACACGGCGGTCACCGGGATCGAGCGCAACGGCTCGGCCGAGTGGGTCGTCAAGACGACCAAGGGCGACATCGCCTGCGAGCACGTCGTCTGCGCGACCGGCAACTACGCCCGCACCACCGCCAAGATGGTGGGCCTGGAGATCCCGGCGGTCCCGGTCGAGCACCAGTACATCGTCACCGACGTCGACCCGGTGCTGAAGGAGTACCGGGCGGCGGGCAATCCCGAGCTGCCGGTGCTGCGCGAGTCCGACGCGCAGTATTACTTCCGCGAGGAGCGCAACGGCTGGATCCTCGGGCCCTACGAGAAGCACGCCCCGGCCTGCTTCGTCGACGGCGTGCCGCCGACCTTCGAGAAGGACCTCTTCCCCGGCGACCTCGAGCGGCTGATGCCGCACGTCGAGGCCTGCATGAACCGCGTGCCCTCCTTCGAGAACGCCGGCATCAAGGACATCGTCAACGGCCCGATCTCCTACACCCCCGACGGCAACCCGATGGTGGGACCTGCCTTCGGCCTGCCGAACCTCTGGATCTCCGAGGGCCATTCCTTCGGCATCACCGCGGCCGGCGGCGCCGGCTGGCAGCTCGCCGAGTGGATGGTCGAGGGTGAGCCGACGGTCGACATGATGGGCGTCGACCCGCGGCGCTTCGGCGTGGTCTCCAAGAAGTTCGCCAAGATCAAGAACGAGGAGGCCTACGAGCACGTCTTCTTCAACCACTACCCGATGGAGGAGCGCCGGGCCGGCCGCCCCGCCAAGACGCCGCCGGCCTACGAGCGGCTCGACCGCGCCGGTGCGGTCTGGGGCCAGGCCTTCGGCTGGGAGCGGCCGAACTGGTTCGCGCCGCAGGGGGTCGAGGCGAAGGACATCTATTCCTTCCGCCGCTCGAACTGGTTCGAGCACGTCGGCAACGAGGTCCGCGCGATGCGCGAGCGCGTCGGCCTGCTGGAGCTGTCGAGCTTCGCCAAGTACACGGTCGAGGGCCGCGGCGCGCGCGACTGGCTCGACCGCATGATCGCCAACAACGTGCCCAAGAGCGTCGGCCGCATGAACCTCTGCCACGCGCTCAACCCCTCGGGCTCGGTGCGGGCGGAGTTCACCATCCTGCGCCTGCCCGACGGCCTCTACGGCGAGCGCTTCTACGTCGTCGGCCCGGGCCGCGCCCACGACATGGACTGGGACTTCCTGACCAGGCAGCTGCCGCGCGACGGCTCGGTGATCCTGCAGGACGTCACGACCCAGTACGGCGTCTTCGTGCTGGCCGGGCCGGACTCTCGCAAGGTCCTGGAGCAGCTGGCCGACGCCGACGTCTCGAACCAGGGCTTCCCCTGGCTGACCGGCCGCGACATCCCGGTCGGCTGGTGCCCGGCCGTGCGGGCGCTGCGCGTCAACTTCGTCGGCTCGCTGGGCTGGGAGCTGCACCACCCGATCGAGTACCAGAACCACCTCTACGACCAGATCATGGAGGCCGGGAAGGAGTTCGGCATCGGGCTGGTCGGCATGCGCGCCATGGACTCGATGCGCCTGGAGAAGTCCTACCGCCTGTTCGGCACCGACCTCAACGCCGAGAACTCGATCCTGGAGGCCGGCCTCGCCCGCTTCGTGCGGCTCAACAAGGCCGGGTTCACCGGCCGCGAGGCCCTGGTGCGCCAGCAGGAGGCGGGCATCCCCAACACCTACTGCACCATCGAGATCGAGGCCGACGACGCCGACCCCTTCGGCAACGAGCCGATCTTCATGGACGGCGAGGTGGTCGGCCGCGGCACCGCCGGCGGCTACGGCCACACCATCGGCAAGTCGCTGATGCTCGGCTACGTCAAGACGCCCTTCGCCGAGATCGGCCGGGAGTGCCAGGTCCGCGTCCTGGACCAGCTGCGCCCCGCGCGGATCGTCGCCGAGAGCCCTTACGACCCCGACAACGCGGCCCTGAGGGCGTAGACTACCGCTTTCCTCCCCCGCCCGAGACCCGGGCCACTGCCGCCGGCCTCCGGTGGAAGCGGCCCTGGTTTCCAAGGCACCAACTGGCGGGCGTCGGCAACGGCGCCCGTCTTTCTTTTCGGCCCGGGCCCGGGGCCGCTAGGATCGCGGCCATGACCGCGTCCGATCCCGCCGCCGCCCAACTGCTGCGCCGCCTGGTCTGGCGCCGCGTCCTGGACGAAGGCTCCCTCGAGTTCGTCGAGGTCGAGGCCCTGGCCGGCGGCCTGCGGATCGGCGGCACCTTGGTCGGACTCGAGCAGGACCGCCCGCTCGCCGTCGCCTATCGCCTGGAGAGCCGCCCCGACGGCTCGCTGCGCTCGCTCGAGCTGGAGCAGCGCTGGGGCGCCGAGACCCGCCGGCTGGCCCTGGCCCGCGACGCCGCCGGCGCCTGGAGCCGCGACGGCAGCCCGGCGCCGGAGCTGGCCGGCTGCAGCGACCCCGACCTCGGCTGCAGCCCCTCGACCAACGCCCTGCCGGTCCGGCGCCTCGCCCTGCCGGTCGGCGGCAGCGCCGAGATCCGCGCCGCCTGGATCCGCTTTCCCGGCCTGACGATCGAGCCGTCGGTGCAGCGCTACGAGCGGCTGGCCGAGCGACGCTGGCGCTACCGCAGCCTGGCCAGCGGCTTCGTCGCCGAGATCGAGGTCGACGCGCTGGGCCTGCCGACCGACTACCAGGGCGTCTGGCGGCGCGTCGCCGACTGGAGCCCGGGGGCCGCCGGCTGAGCATCGGCCCCCCGCTGCGATCGGGGCGTGACTCCCGGTACAGCCTTTGCTAGATTATCGGAACATATCATGAACATTCCGGGAGGCCGCCGTGACCCAGAACCCCTACGTGATCGTCGCGGGCCCGGATGCCCGCCACGCCCGCGCCCGGGCGGCCGCCGCCGATGTCGCGCGCGACATCGAGGACGAGGACCACGGCGGCCGCGGCTGGTCCTGCCGGGACCCGGAGGGCCACTTCCGGAACGTCGGCAGCTACGACCCCTCGGCGGCGTGAGGCGACGGCGATGGCTCCCCTGGTCGTGATCCACGTCGAGCCCGACGACCTCGACGACGCCGCCCGCTTCTACGCCCGCGCCTTCGGCCTGGTCGTCGGCCGCCGGCTCGCCGGCGAGCTCGTCGAGCTGCTCGGCGCCGCCGCGACCCTCCACCTGCTGGCGCGGCACAGCGGCGGCGCCAGCCCAGCCGACTATGGCGGGCCGCCGCCGCCGCTGCAGGTCGACCTGGTGGTCGAGGACCTGGAGGCGGCGCGCGAACGGGCCCGGGCGGCCGGCGCGACCCTGGAGGGCGCGATGCGCCACCACGCCTGGGGCTCGATCGCCCAGCTCGCCGATCCCTTCGGCAACCGCCTCTGCCTGCTGCAGTTCCGCCGCACGGGCCTGGAGGAGGCGCCCGCCGCCTGGCAGCCGGCAGCCGCCGCGCGCCGGGCCGGGGCGGCCTGAGAGCGGCCTGGGAGGAGACGGCGATGCCCGCGACCCTGCTGGTCAACATCGACGTCGACGACATCGACGCCGCCGAGTCCTTCTATGCCCGTGCCTTCGGCCTGACCCTCGGCCGGCGGCTCGGCCCGGAGGTCGTCGAGCTGCTCGGCGCCGGCGCGCCGATCTACCTGCTGGCCAAGCCGGCCGGCACGCGGGCCTGCGACGGCAGCGCCCAGCGCCGCGACTACCGGCGCCATTGGACGCCGGTGCATCTCGACTTCGTGGTCGAGGACATCGAGGCCGCGCTCGGCCGCGCCCTGGAGGCCGGTGCCAGCCTGGAGGGCGGCATCCGCGACCACGACTGGGGCCGCATCGCCAGCCTCGCCGACCCCTTCGGCCACGGCCTCTGCCTGCTGCAGTTCAAGGGCCGCGGCTACGACGCGCTGGTCGAGGCCTGACGCCCGCTACTGGCAGATCCGGTAGCCGCCCTTGCGCTGCTTGAGATCCAGGTGCAGGTGGTTCCTGTGGGCGGCGTCGGTGGTCGGGCCGAGCACCGTGGTGAAGTAGGCGCAGGCGCCGCCGCGGATCGCGGCCTGGAAGGCGCGCTCCGGCGCGGCGCTGTCGGGCCGCGGCGCGATCAGCAGGGAGCGGCCGTCGGACAGGCGCAGGCCCATCAGGTCGAGGGCGTTGGCGAAGGCGTGCTGGCTCGGCGTGCTGCTGCCGGCACGGTCGCGGCAGAGGTAGCTGGTCGAGACCAGCAGGCTCTCGACCCTGGTGCCCAGGTGCAGCTCGGCCGAGGGCACGACGACCTGCTCGCTCCACTTGGCCAGGGCCAGGGCCGCGCCGCAGCGCAGCAGCACGTCCCGCCCGGCCACCTCGACGCCGCCCGGCAGGGCCTTCAGCGCCAGCGGCCGCTCGGCGCCGCAGCCCAGGTCCTCGATCGCCGGCCGCACCGCGAAGTCGGCGCCGAGCCGGCGCAGCTCCGCCTCGCAGCGCTGCGCCTCGGCCGGATCGAAGGCCGGTCGCTCGGCGGCCAGGGCCGCCGCCTCGGCGATCGCCTGCTCGTCCTTCTCCCGCCTGGCCGGCGGCGCCTCGCTTGCCGGCGCGGCCGCCGGGGCCGGTCGGGTCGCATCCTTGGGCGGCGTGGGCTCCGGCCCGCCGAGGTCCGGCGGCCGCATCGGCGGCAGCGGCACCCTGTCTTCGGCCGCCCGCGCCGTGCCGTCCAGCGCCAACGGCAGCGCCAACAGCAGCGCCAGCAGCAGGCCGCCCGATCGCAGCATCCGCCTCACTCGCCGGCCGGGGCCTTCTGGGCCTGCTCCCGGCGCTGCCTGCCGGCCGGCTCGCCGCCGTCGAGGAACGTCACGACGGTGCCCGGATGGACCAGGTGCGCCAGCTCGTCGGCGTCCCAGTTGGTCAGGCGCACGCAGCGGTGCGACCAGGTCTTGTCGATCTCGGCGGGCTCGGCCGTGCCGTGGATGCCGTAGGTCGGCTCGGTGAGGTCGATCCGGACCGTGCCGACCGGTCCGTTCGGTCCCGGCGGGATCTCCAGCTTCTCCCGGACGCCGCCCTGGGTGAAGTTGACCTCGGGGTCGTAGGTGTAGCTCGGGTCGATGGCGACGGTGCGCACCTTGTGGCTGCCTTTCGGTCCCGGATTGTCCTTGCTGCCGACCGTCGCCGGATAGAAGGCGGCCAGCCTCCCCTGCTCGTCGAAGGCGCGGACCAGGCCCGCCTTGCCGTCGACCTCGATGGTGTCGATCGTCACCTTCGCCCGGGGCTTGCCGGGATCGGCGACCACCACGACCCTGCCGGCCTCGGCGAACTCCAGGGCCTTGACCGCCTTGACGACGTTCTCGCCCTCGAAGCCGTCGATCACGCCGTCCGAGAAGCCGCGGCGGTCGAGCAGGACCTGCAGCTTGGTGACCAGGGCGCGGCCGGGACGGCGACCAGCAGGGCGGCCGCCAGGGCCCCGGGCGGCGCGAGGCGGCGGTGCTGCGAACGGCAGACGGGGGCCATCTGCAGGGCTCCTTGCCTGGGCGAGGGACCCTGCAGGAACGGCCGGCGGCGGGAATCCGTTCCGCGCATGGCGCCCGCGCTTGACGCTCCCCGACGCCCGTGCGACGACGCTGAGGATCTGTCACATGCTGCCGCCCGAGAGGCCTTTCGCCTTGTCCGACCTGCTGACCACTCTGCTGTCCGAGCGCCCCTGGCTGATCGCCGACGGCGCCACCGGCACCAACCTCTTCGCCATGGGCCTGCAGCACGGCGACGCGCCCGAGCTGTGGAACCTGGAGCAGCCCGAGAAGGTGCGCGCCCACTACCGCAGCTTCATCGAGGCCGGCAGCGACATCGTGCTGACCAACACCTTCGGCGGCACCGCCAATCGCCTGCGGCTGCACGGCGCCCAGGACAGGGTCTTCCAGATCAACGAGGCGGCGGCCCGCCTGCTGGTCGAGGAGATCGCCACCGCCGGCCGGCGCATCGTCTGCGCCGGCTCCGTCGGCCCGACCGGGGACCTGCTGGAGCCGCTCGGCCCGCTGACCTACGAGCAGGCGGTCGCCGCCTTCCGCGCCCAGTGCGAAGGCCTCAAGGCCGGCGGCGCCGATCTCGCCTGGATCGAGACCATGTCCTCGCCCGACGAGCTGAAGGCGGCGATCCAGGGCGCGACCGAGGCCGGCCTGCCGGTGACCTGCACCCTGTCGTTCGACACCAACGGGCGCACCATGATGGGAGTCACGCCGGTCGAGCTGGCCGGGCTCGCCCACGACAGCAGGCCGGCGCCGCTCGCCTTCGGCGGCAACTGCGGCACCGGCGCCGCCGAGCTGGTCGCCGCCCTGGTCCAGATGCGCGACGCCACCGGCCCGACCGACGTGGTCATCGCCAAGGCCAACTGCGGCATCCCGGTGTTCATCGACGGCGAGGTCGTCTACAACGGCACGCCGGAGCTGATGGCGCGCTACGCCGTCATGGCGCGCGATGCCGGCGCCCGCATCATCGGCGGCTGCTGCGGCACGACGCCGGAGCACATCCGCGCCATGCGCAGCGCCCTCGAGGCGAGCGAGCCGGGCCCGGCGCCGAGCGTCGAGGAGGTCGTCGCCGCCCTCGGCAGCGTCTCGGCCGGCGGCCTCGGCCAGGCGCCCGGCGAGGGCGCCGGCCGGCGCGGCGGACGGCGCCGGCGGGGATAGTCCGCCGCCTCTCCCCGGCCGGCAGAGGCAAGAAGGCGCGCCCGGTCAGTCGACCGGAGCGAGCCGGTCCTCCAGCGCGGCTTCCAGCTGCTCGATCGAGTCGAGAACCAGGTGCGCGACGGCGTCGAGCACGGCGCGCGTGCCGGTGCCGGTCAGCACCCCGACCAGCAGGCCGGCGCCGGCGTCGCGGCCCATCTCCAGGTCGTGCAGGTTGTCGCCGACGACGCAGACCGCGGCCGGCTCCAGGCCGGTCGTGCGGCAGAAAGCCTGGACCATGCCCGGCCCCGGCTTGTGGCCGTGGCCGCTGTCGTAGCCCGCCAGGAAGGCGAGGCGCGCTTCCAGGCCGAAGCGGCCGACCGTCGCGGCGGTCGCCGCCTCGCTGTCGTTGGAGGCGACCGCGAGGGTCAGGCCGCGCGCCGCCAGGCGGTCGAACAGCGCGGGCAGGTCGGTGACCGGCGCCGCGTTGGCGATGCCCTGCTCCAGGAACACCCGGTCGAGCAGCGGCACCAGCTCCTCGACCCGCCGGTGCGGCAGCTCGGGCAGCCAGGCCAGCGCGATCTCGCGCGTGTTGCCGGCGGCCATCAGCGAGCCGGGCGCGACCGCGTCGGTCTCGGGATCGTGGCCGCCGAGCGCGAGCAGGCGGTTGGCGACGGCCTCGCTGCCGCCGGCCGCCGCCATCGCCGCGGCGCGGTTCACCGGCGGCCAGGTCCGACCGTAGTCGAACAGCGTCCCGTCCTTGTCGAAGACGACGCCCCGGATCGCCGGCCTGGTCATGCGGCCGGCTCGTGCGCGGCCGGCTCATGCGCGGCCGGCTCATGCGCAGACTGGCGGAGGATGCCGCGGTAGATCTCCTCGTCGCCGCAGACACCGACGGCGCGGCCGCCCTCGGTCAGGATCACCGGGTGGCCGGTCGCCTGGCGCAGCTCGATGGCGGCGCGCATCGAGAGGTCGAGCGGCGCGACGACGAAGGCGCCCTCGGGCAGATCCGCGCGCTCGAAGTCCTCGCCGAGCGCGACCAGCCGGCCGGCCGCGCCGTCGCCGGTGACCCGGCTCGGCCGGCCCTCGGCGTCGAGCTCCAGGCGCAGCCGACCCTCGCGGTCCAGCAGCAGCGCGCTGCCGTCCTTGCGCAGCTCCGCGAGCGGCGTCATCAGCGAGCCGCCGCGCAGCACGCGCAGCGGGTTCATGTGCGCGACGAACTCGGCGACGTAGTCGTTGGCCGGGTCGAGCACGATCTCTTCGGGCGTGCCGACCTGGACGATCCGCCCGCCCTCCATGATTGCGATGCGGTTGCCCAGCTTCATCGCCTCGTCGAGGTCGTGGCTGACGAAGAGGATGGTCTTGTTGAGCGCGCGCTGGAGCTCCAGCAGCTCGTCCTGCAGCTTGTCGCGGATCAGCGGGTCGAGCGCCGAGAAGGGCTCGTCCATCAGCAGGATGTCGGCGTCGGTCGCGAAGGCGCGGGCCAGGCCGACGCGCTGCTGCATGCCGCCCGACAGCTCGTGGGCGTACTTGCCGCCCCACTCGCCGAGGCCGACCAGCTTGAGCTTGTCGGCGACGATGCGGTCGCGCTCGGCCTTGCCCAGGCCGCGCAGCTCCAGGCCAAAGCCGACGTTCTCGGTGACCGTGCGCCAGGGCAGCAGGGCGAACTGCTGGAACACCATGGCGATGCGCGCGGTCCGGAGCGCGCGCAGGGTCTGGGCGTCGCAGCTGGCGACGTCGACCTGGCGGCCGTCGTGCTCGACCAGCACGCGGCCGCGGGTCACCGGATTGAGGCCGTTGACCGCGCGCAGCAGGGTCGACTTGCCGGAGCCGGACAGGCCCATCAGCACGCAGATCTCGCCCTTGCGGATCGCCAGGCTGGCGCCGGCCACGCCGAGCACGTTGCCGGTCGCCTCGAGGATCTCCGAGCGGGTCTTGCCGGCGTCGATCAGCGGCAGCGCGCTCTTCGGGTGCTCGCCGAAGACGATGTCGACCTGCTCGAAGGTGACGACCGGCCTGTCCGCCGCCGAGCCGTTCGCACGGGCCATGTCAGCGCCCTCCCTTGCCGCGGTTCGGCTGGCGCACCACCCGGTCGAGGATGATCGCCAGCACGACGATGGCGAGCCCGGCCTCGAAGCCGCGGCCGATGTCGACCGTGTTGAGCGCGCGCACCACCGGCTTGCCGAGGCCGTCGGCGCCGACCAGCGCCGAGATCACGACCATCGAGAGCGACAGCATGATGCATTGGGTCAGGCCGGCCATGATCGTCGGCATGGCGTGCGGCAGCTCGATCTTCCAGAGCAGCTGGCTCTTCGTCGCGCCGAAGGCCTCGCCGGCCTCGATCAGCTGCTTGGGCACCGAGGAGATGCCGAGCTGGGTCAGGCGGATCGGCGCGGGGATCGCGAAGATCACCGTCGAGATCAGGCCCGGCACGACGCCGAGGCCGAAGAGGATCAGGGTCGGGATCAGGTAGACGAAGGTCGGGATCGTCTGCATCAGGTCGAGGATCGGGCGCAGCAGGGTGTAGAGCCAGGGCCGGTGCGCCGCGGCGATGCCGAGCGGCACGCCGACCACCATGCAGATGCCCGTCGCCCAGATGATCAGGGCCAGGGTCTGGACCGTCGCTTCCCAGTAGCCGAGGTTGAGCACCAGCAGCAGGCTGAGCAGCGTGCCGATGGTCAGCACCCAGGAGCGCTGCATGAACCAGGCGAAGCCGGCGATCGCCAGGACCAGCACCAGCGGCGGGAACCACAGCAGGATGTCGACCAGCCCGTCGATCAGGAAGCCGAAGACGTCCGAGATCAGGTTGAAGAAGCCGGCCGCGTAGACGTTGATGAAGTCGACGAACTGCCGCATCCAGGCGCCGAGCGGGATGCGATAGGCGGTGAACCACTCCTCCATGGTCGCGCGTCCCCCGGAAGTTGGTGGCGGCCGGGCGCGCCCCGGCAGTCTTGCTTAGCAGGAATCGCAGGCGCTGGCCCGCCCCTCGTCCGGAGGCGAGGGGCGGTGCCGCGTCGCGTTCGGCCGGAGGCTAGAGCCCCAGCGACTTCTTGACCGCCGCCAGGCCCGGCTGGCCGTCGGTCGTCATGACGCCACCGAGCCACTTGTCGAGCACGCCCGGGTTCTTCTTCAGCCAGTCCCTGGCGGCCGCCTCGGGCTGCATGTTGTCGTCGAGGATCTTGCCCATGATCTCGTTCTCCATCTTCAGCGAGAAGACGAGATTGGTCAGCAGCTTGCCGACGTTCGGGCAGCTCTTGACGTAGCCGTGCCGCACGTTGGTGTAGACCGTGGCGCCGCCGTAGTCCGGGCCGAACCAGTCGTCGCCGCCCGACAGGTAGACCATGTCGAAGTTGCTGTTCATCGGGTGCGGCTCCCAGCCCAGGAAGACCACGTCCTCGCCGCGGCTCTTGGCGCGCGCGACCTGGGCCAGCATGCCCTGCTCGGACGACTCGACCAGCTCGAAGCCCTTCAGGCCGAAGGCGTTCTCGTCGATCATCTTGAGGATCAGACGGTTGCCGTCGTTGCCCGGCTCGATGCCGTAGATCTTGCCGTCCAGCTTCTCCTTGAACTTGGCGATATCGGCGAAGGACTTCAGACCCTCGTCGGCGGTCTTCTTCAGCACCGCCAGGGTGTACTTGGCGCCCTTCAGGTTGACCCCGACGACGTCGACCGTGCCGGCGTCGCGGAACGGCTTGAGGTCGGCCTCCATGGTCGGCATCCAGTTGCCGAGGAAGACGTCGACGTCGCCGTTCTTCAGCGACTGGTAGGTCACCGGCACCGACAGCACCTCGGTCTTGGTCTTGTAGCCGAGGCCCTGCAGCACGACGGAGGTCGTGGCGGTCGTCGCGGTGATGTCGGTCCAGCCGACGTCGGAGAAGGTGACCTCCTTGCACTTGTCGGGGACCGCAGCCCCGGCGGTGCCGGCGGAGGAGACGGCCCAGACCAGGCCGCCGGCGACGAGCGCCGCGGAAAGGATTTTGGCGAAACGCATGCTCTGCCTCCCGTTTCTTCGTGAACCTGGAAATCGGGGGCGGGCCCGGCGGCCTCTCTCCCGAGGCCGCAAGCCGAACGCCCCCGCCCCGGCCCGTCTTCGGGATCTCACTATCGTCCCGGCCGGGGCGAAAATCGAGCGGCAAGCCTAACCGGATTTTGATTGAACGTTCAATAAAAAATACAGGCACCGCCTGCGGAACCTCTCCGCCGCCGGGGCCTTGCGGAATATCCTGAATATGGAATATATTCCCGTATATGGAACATACTGTCCTGGAAGGCGGCTCGCTCGACCGGCGGATCGCCCAGCGCCTCAAGGCGCTGCGCGCCGAGCGCGGCTGGTCGCTGGACGAGCTGGCGAGGCGCAGCGGGGTCAGCCGCGCCACTCTGTCGCGGCTGGAGAACGCCGAGGTCAGCCCGACCGCCAGCGTGCTCGGCCGGCTCTGCGCCGCCCACGGCCTAACCCTCTCGCGCCTGATGCTTCAGGTCGAGGAGGACTTCACGCCGCTGGTCCGCCGCGACGCCCAGCCGCTCTGGACCGACCGCAGCGTCGGCTTCCGCCGGCGCTCGGTCTCGCCGCCGGCGCGCGGCCTGGCCGGCGAGGTCCTGGAGGCCGAGCTGGCGCCCGGCGCGCGCATCGACTACGAGGCCCCGCCCCGGCCCGGACTGGAGCACCACCTGCTGCTGCTCGACGGCAACCTGGAGGTGACGGTCGACGGCCGCGCCCAGGCGCTCGAGCCCGGCGACTGCCTGCGCTACCAGCTGTTCGGCCCGAGCACCTTCGCGACGCCCGAGGACCGCGGCGCCCGCTACCTGCTGTTCACCCTGTGAGAGCCATGGTCACCGACAGGGAGCTCACCATCGCCGCGCTCGACGCCGGCTCGGCCGAAGCCGCGATCCCGGCGCTCGGCGCGCTGCTCCACGCCTGCGTCCAGGACGGCGCCAGCATCGGCTTCGTCCTGCCCTTCGAGCCGGCCGAGGCCGAAGCCTTCTGGCGGACCAGGGTGCTGCCGGAGGTCGCCGCCGGCACGCGCCTGCTGCTGGTCGCCCGCGAGGGCGGGCGGATCGCCGGCTCGGCCCAGCTGTTCCATGGCACGCCGGCCAACCAGCCGCACCGCGCCGAGGTCGCCAAGCTGCTGGTCGACCCGGCTTGCCGGCGCCGCGGCATCGCCCGCGCGCTGATGGCCGAGCTGGAGACTGCGGCCCGCGGCCTCGGCCGCAGCCTGCTGACCCTCGACACCCGGACCGGCGACAGCGCCGAGCCGCTCTACGCCTCGCTCGGCTTCGCGACCGCCGGCGTCATCCCCGGCTACTGCCTCGACGCCCGCGACCGCCGCCTCGATTCGACGACCATCATGTACAAGGCGCTGTGACCGGCGGGCCGATGCCGGCTCAGCGCTCGGGGCCGCCGATCGGCGGCGCCTTGAAGGGCCGCTTCCGTTCCGGGGCCTCCCAGGGCCGCTCCCGGTAGATCCGCGCGACCCGCGCGCCGTAGTCGGTGACTTTCTCCTGGGACAGGCTGTTATAGAGCGTGGCGATCTGGGCGGCGGAGCCGCCGGGCACCCGCTCCGCGAGGCGCTTGATCAGACGAACACCCATGTCGATGTTGTCCTCGGGCGCCCATGCATCCTGCCCCGGATCGGCAAGCGCCTTCCACATCTTCGGATTGATGTTCATAGGGAGGATCGTGTCCTGCATGCCGAACGCGAACACGTCGTAGTAGCCGAGCGCATTCTCCGCATAGACGATCGCCTTCACGAGGTCCGGGTCGACACCGTAGCGCCTGGCGGCAGCCTCGATCGTCGACGCGTTGTTCTGAACCGCGTCCCAGCCGATTCGGCGCTGTGTCCGCCAGTTCGGCAGCTCGGAATCGGCGGCCGGATTCTCGTCGACCGGAAAGACGGCCGCCTCGTCGTTCAGGATGTCGGGCCGGCGGTCCACCTTGTCGCGCAGCACGCGCAACGTGCGCCGGTCGAGATCCGGTCTCGGCCCGCCGCAGCCCTTGCTCTGCCAGTAGTCGCGGACCGTCTCCGGATCGGCTTCGAACGGATAGAGCACGGTCTTCCGATCAGGCTCGCCAGCGGCGCCCGCGAGCAGGGTCCTGCTGCGGCCGGATTTCGAGCGGGTGCGGCGCGAGGTGGTGGCCGGCATCGCGCAAGCTCCGTTGCGATGGGGTCCAGCCATGCTCGCCGGTTTCCGTCGCGCGTCGCGACACGCGATCTGCGGCCGCCGAAGGTCCGCCCCGCCGCCGTGCGCGACGGCACAGGCGGCATCGGAGCGCTCCGGCAAGACCAAGCCCTCGCCTCAGACGTCGGTTTCCAGATTCCGAGCCATCTCATCTCCGCCGGCGGCACCTCGCTCTCGATTGCCGCCCGGGTCGAGCGCCGACCGCGGCAGCTCGGCATCCGGCGCTCCACTCCGGCGCGCGGCTCGGACGGCAAGCCGAGCCAGCAGGAACAGGGGCAGGGCCACCGCCAGGCCCACAGGCAGGAGCACGGGCGAGAGGAAAAGCGGCAGGGCAAAGAGGTAGTAGAGCGCCATAAACGGCCTCAGCGCACATGGCCAGCCGAAAACCCGGAGATCGACCAGGCCGTCGGGGATGCGGCTGCTGGCGTCGACGTCGATGCAGAACTCGTCGGGCTTGTAGAGCTCGCCCGCGAAGATTGACACGTAGAGCGGCAGACCGGTGACGAAGCAGATCAGATAGCCGATCGCGAGCCATCGCAGGACCGTCCTCGGCCGCGCGCGGAAATATCGGAACGCCATGGCAGAGTGCTCATTGTTCGCTTTTTGTTCCAGTATACGCGCACCAACGCCGATGTCCAGCCGCCCGGACGCACTCCTCCGACCGGCGCCGGGGCAGGCCGGCAGGCCGGCAGGCCCGATGATCGGAAAGGTCCGCACGCGCCACCCCGCGGGCATCGACCGGAGCGCTGCCTCCTGCCATTGATCTTGATTGAACATTCAATCAAAATAACGTCCACGCCACGCGACGAGGCACCGAGGACGGGAGGAGGCCCTTGCCGAAGGTCGGCATGGAGACGCTGCGCCGGCGGCAGCTGATCGAGGCGACGATCGACACCATACACGAGGTCGGCTTCGCCAGCGCCAGCCTGCAGTCGATCGCGCGGCGCGCCGGCGTCTCGCCGGGCCTGGTCGCGCACTACTTCCGCGACAAGGAGGGCCTGCTGGAGGCGACGCTGCGCCAGCTCGCCGGCGACCTGGGCCGCGGCGCCGCGCAGCGCCTCGCCGCGGCGGCCTCGCCCTACGAGCGGCTGCTGGCGGTGGTCGACGCCAACCTGGAGGCGGCACAGTTCGACCGGCGCATCGCCACGGTCTGGCTGGCCTTCTGGGGCCAGGTGCTGCACTCGCCGCGCCTGCGCCGGGTCCAGATGGTCTACGAGCGGCGCCTCGTCAGCAACCTGCGCCACGCCTTCCGGCAGCTCGTGCCGGGCGCCGAGGCGGCGCGCCTGGCCGAGGCGACGGCGGCGCTGATCGACGGCCTCTGGCTGCGCGCGACCCTGTCCGTGGAGCCACCGGACCCCGACGAGGCGCGCGCCACCCTGCGCCGCTTCCTGAACGACAACCTGCCGGCCGACGCCGTCGAGCGGCGCACGCCGGCCCGAGAGCGGAGACGGAACAGTGGCTAGGTACGGCACGCTCAGGCCCTGGATCGGCAGCGGCTTCGCCGAGGCCGGCAGCGGCCAGAGCTTCGAGACGCGCGATCCCGCGACGGGCGAGGTCCTGGCCGAGGTCCAGGTCGCCGGCGAGGCCGCGGTCGAGGCCGCCGTCGCCGCCGCCGAGGCCGGCTTCCGGGTCTGGTCGCGGATGACCGGGACCGAGCGCGGCCGCGTCCTCAGGCGCGCCGCCGAGATCGTCCGCGCCCGCAACGACGAGCTCTCCGAGATCGAGACCCGCGACACCGGCAAGCCGATCCAGGAGACCCTGGTCGCCGACGCCGCCTCGGGCGCCGACTGCCTGGAGTACTACGGCGGCCTCGCCGGCAGCCTCGCCGGCGAGCACATCGACCTCGGCCACGCCTTCGCCTACACCCGGCGCGAGCCGCTCGGCATCTGCGCCGGCATCGGCGCCTGGAACTACCCGATCCAGATCGCCTGCTGGAAGTCGGCGCCGGCGCTGGCCTGCGGCAACGCCATGATCTTCAAGCCGGCCGAGCTGACGCCGCTGACCGCGGTCAAGCTCGCCGAGATCTACCGGGAGGCCGGCCTGCCCGACGGCGTGTTCAACGTCGTCCAGGGCTTCGCCGAGACCGGCCGCCTGCTGACCCGCCACCCGAAGATCGCCAAGGTCTCCCTGACCGGCGAGGTCGGCACCGGCCGCAAGGTCATGGCCGACGCCGCCGGCGGCCTCAAGCACGTCACGCTGGAGCTCGGCGGCAAGTCGCCGATCCTGGTGTTCGAGGACGCCGACCTCGACCGTGCCGTCTCCGGCGCCCTGCTCGGCAACTTCTTCTCGGCCGGCGAGGTCTGCTCCAACGGCACCCGGGTCTTCGTGCAGGAGAGCGTGCGCGCGGCCTTCCTGGAGAAGCTGGTCGCGCGCACCGAGGCGATGACGGTCGGCGACCCGCTCGATCCCGCGACCCAGGTCGGCGCCCTGATCTCCGAGGGCCACATGGCGAAGGTCCTGGGCTACATCGAGACGGGCAAGGCCGAGGGCGCGACGGCGCTGACCGGCGGCGGCCGGATCACCGAGGGCGCCTGCGCGAAGGGCTGGTTCGTCGCCCCCACCGTCTTCGACGGCTGCCGGGACGACATGACCGTCGTGCGCGAGGAGATCTTCGGGCCGGTCATGGCCGTGCTGTCCTTCGAGGACGAGGAGGAGGCGATCCGGCGCGCCAACGCGACGGACTTCGGCCTGTCCGCCGGCGTCTTCACCCGCGACCTCGCCCGCGCCCATCGCACGATCGCACGGCTCCAGGCCGGCACCTGCTGGATCAACACCTACAACGTCACGCCGGTCGAGATGCCCTTCGGCGGCGTCAAGCAGTCGGGCCTCGGCCGCGAGAACGGCAAGGCCGCGATCGAGCACTACTCCCAGCTCAAGTCGGTCTACGTCGAGCTGGACGAGATCGAGGCGCCCTACTGAAGGGCCGGTGAGGCTTCGCTCCACCCTTCGACAGGCTCAGGGTGAAGCGAATGGCGGTGCGGCGCGGACCTCCGCTTCGTCCCGAGCCTGTCGAAGGATGGAGCAGACCGGCAGGGACGGTCCGCGAGAGAGCAAGAGCATGAGCGACAAGGTTTACGACTACGTCATCGTCGGCGCCGGCTCGGCGGGCTGCGTGCTGGCGGCGCGGCTGACCGAGGATCCGCAGGTCTCGGTGCTGCTGCTCGAGGCCGGCGGGCCCGACAAGGGCCTGATGAGCTGGCAGATCCACATGCCGCTGGCCTTCGCCGAGCCGCTCAAGGGCACGCGCTACAACTGGGCCTTCGAGTCCGAGCCCGAGCCCTTCATGGACAACCGGCGGATCATCCAGCCGCGCGGCAAGGTGCTGGGCGGCTCCTCCTCGATCAACGGCATGGCCTACGTGCGCGGCCATGCCCGCGACTACGACCGCTGGGCCCAGTCGGGCCTGTCCAACTGGTCCTATGCCGACTGCCTGCCCTACTTCCGGCGCGCCCAGAGCCACGAGTTCGGCGCCGACGAATACCGCGGCGACTCGGGACCGCTCAAGGTCTCGGCCGGCGACGTCACGACGCCGCTGTCGAAGGCCTGGATCGAGGCCGGGCGGCAGGCCGGCTACTTCATCACCGAGGACATGAACGGCTACCGCCAGGAAGGCATCGGCCGGATGGACCAGACCAGCTGGAAGGGCGAGCGCTGGTCCGCCGCCAAGGGCTACCTGCGCCCGGCCATGGCACGGCCGAACCTGACGGTCGTGACCCGCGCCCAGAGCCGCCGGATCGTCTTCGAGGGCCGGCGCGCCGTCGGCGTCGACTACGTCGCGGACGGACGGCAGCAGGTCGCGCGCGCCGGCCGCGAGGTCATCCTCTCGGGCGGCGCCATCGGCTCGCCGCACCTGCTGCTGCTGTCCGGCGTCGGCCCGGCCGACCAGCTCCGCGACCTCGGCATCGAGGTCGTCGCCGAGCTGCCCGGCGTCGGCGAGAACCTGCAGGACCACCTGGAGATCTACGTCCAGTACGCGGCGACCCAGCCGGTCTCGCTCTATCCGCTGCTCAAGCCCTGGAACAAGCTCAGGGTCGGCGCCGAGTGGCTGTTCCTGCGCCGCGGCCCCGGCACCTCCAACCAGTTCGAGGTCGGCGGCTTCATCCGCAGCCGCGCCGGCATCGAGCACCCGAACCTGCAGTACCACTTCCTGCCGATCGCGATCACCTACGCCGGCACGGCGCCGGCCGCCGGCCACGGCTTCCAGGCCCACGTCGGGCCGATGCGCCCGACCAGCCGCGGCCGGCTGTGGCTCGACAGCGCCGACTGGCGCCAGGCACCGCGCTTCGTCTTCAACTACAACGAGACGGAGAACGACCGGCAGGAGATGCGCGACGCCGTGCGCCTGACCCGCGAGATCTTCCGGCAGAAGGCCTTCGACGGCCTGCGCGGCGAGGAGCTGGCGCCCGGCCCGCGGGCGCAGAGCGACGCCGAGATCGACGCCTTCGTGCGCGAGCACGGCGAGAGCGCCTACCACCCCTCCTGCACCTGCAAGATGGGCCCGGCCGGCGACTCGATGGCGGTGGTCGACGGCGAGGGCCGGGTCCACGGCCTCGAGGGCCTGCGCGTGGTCGACGCCTCGATCATGCCCTCGATCCCCTCGGGCAACCTCAATGCGCCGACCATCATGCTGGCCGAGAAGCTCTCGGACGCGATCCGCGGCAAGGCATCCCTGCCCCGCTCCGAGGCGCCGGTCTGGATCCACCCGGACTGGGAGACGCAGCAGCGGTAGTCCGACGGCAGGCCGGCTTGCGCGCGGCCACGCGACTGCGGCTCGGCAACCTCCCGCCGGAGCCCGACCAGGTCACGGCTCCGCAGGAAGAGGAAGCGCAGCGGCCCTCGGAAGCCCGCTCAGAACCGCCAGGTCGTGCCGAGGAAGCCGACGAACTGGTCGGCCGAGCCCGCGTCCCTGACGATCGGGCTGTCGGCGGCGTCGCCGAGCAGGCGCTTGTAGACCAACGTCGGCCCGACGCTCCAGCTCTTCGACAGGCTGAAGTCGAAGCCGGCACTCACGCTGACGTCCTTGAAGCCGCCGCCCGGGCTGTAGGGCGCGAGACCGCTCGCCGCGGCCCCGGCCTGGCTGACGCCGAAATAGGTCTGCTCGTAGGTCTCGCTGGCGTAGGTCGTCGAGACCCCCACCCGCACCGACAGCGGCCGCCAGGGTACGAAGGTCTGCGAGATCCGTCCGGTGGCGAGCCAGCCGTCGTGGGTGCCGCTGACGTCGTGCAGGAACTCGACCATCGGCACGAAGTTCTCGCGCGGGTCCTCGCCGGTCGACAGCTTGACCCCGAAGAAGGCGCCGGCCTCGAAGGCGCCGTCGATGCCCGGCAGGCGGTCGACCCGGGAGTCCGCGACGCTGCTGCGCCCGAATCGGTAGTTGAACAGCGGGCCGCCGAACACGTCCGACGGCGGCAGCAGGTCGAGCTGCACCGAGGTACCGCGCGTGGACAGCCCGAAGCCGCGCCACGTCAACCGCGCCGCGGGCGCCGGAACCGCTTGGTAGTGGTTCGAGCCCTCGTAGTCCGGCGCGAGGCCGCCGCCCAGGGACAGCGAGCCGTGGAGGGCGTGAGGATCGCGCTCGCCCTCCCAGTCGGCGGCCCGTGCCGAAAGGCCGCCAAGCAGCAGGCCGCTCCCCAGAACCGCAGCAGCCAGAGTTCGAACCCGCATCTTGCCCCTTTCGCTCGAGCGCGCTCCGTGCAATCGATCCGCACGGGCGCTTCGTCAATATGTGGCGACCCGGCAGGTTAACAATCCCCGGTTCGGGAGTTCCCTTGGCCAAACGATTCCAGCGCCGAGTCGAGGATTTCGTCTGCGAGCATTGCGGCCGCGCGGTGACCGGCGACGGCTTCACCAACCACTGCCCGGCCTGCCTGTGGAGCAAGCACGTCGACCTCGATCCCGGCGACCGCGCCGCCGGCTGCGGCGGCGCGATGCGCCCGGTCGCGGTCGAGAGCCGGGCCAGGGGCTACCTGATCACGCACCGCTGCGAGCGCTGCGGCCTGGAGAAGCGCAACCGCGCCAGCCCGGCCGACGACTTCGCCGCGATCCTGGCGGTCGCGCGCGGCCGCGCCGACCCGCGCAGCTAGCCTACTTGAACCCCAGCAGCTGGTCGGGCAGCCAGGTCACCGTCTCCGGGAAGAGCATCACCACGACCATGACGACGACCTGCAGCAGGATGAAGGGGACGACGCCCCAGTACATCTGCTGCAGCGTCATCTCCGGCGGCGCGATGCCGCGCAGGTAGAAGATCGCCGGCGCCATCGGCGGCGTCAGGTAGCTGGTCTGGATCATGATCAGGATCAGCATCGAGAACCACAGCGGGTCGAAGCCGGCGCTGTTCACGAAGGGCATGAACAGCGGCACGAAGATCAGCAGGATCGAGATCCACTCCAGGAAGAAGCCGGCGATGAAGACCATGCCCAGGAACAGGAAGATCATGCCCCAGGGGCCGAGGTTCACGCTGTTCAGCAGGTCGGTCATGACCATCATGCCGCCGGTCGCCGCGAAGACGCCGGTGAACAGGCTGCCGGCCAGCAGGATCAGCATGATCATCGAGGTCACGGTCAGGGTCTTGACCAGCGCCTCGCCGAAGGTCGCCAGGGTGAAGCGGCGGTAGAGCAGGGTCAGCAGGATCGAGCCGAGCGCGCCCAGGGCGGCGGCCTCGGTCGGCGCCGCGATGCCGCCCATGATCGAGCCGAGCACGGCGACGATCATCAGCATCGGCGGCAGCAGCGCCTTCAGCGTGATCGCCAGCTTGGTCGCGAGGTCCGGATCGTCGGCGGAGGGCGGCACGCGCGGGCCGGCGTCCTTGTCGATCAGGCAGTAGGCCAGGATGTAGAGGACGTAGAGCGCCGAGAGGATCAGGCCGGGGATGATCATGCCGACCATCAGGTCGCCGATCGAGACGTTGGCGATCGGCCCGAGCACCACGACCACGACCGACGGCGGGATGATCGTGCCGAGCGAGCCGCCGGCGCAGATCGTGCCGCTGATCAGGCTGTTGCGGTAGTTGAAGCGCATCATCGCCGGGATCGCGAGCAGCCCGACCACGGTCTCGGTCGCGCCGATCACGCCGGTCGAGGCGGCGAAGATGATGCACATCACGACCGTGCCGACGGCGAGGCCGCCGGGCAGCCGGCGGGTCCAGAGATGGACCGCGTCGAACAGCGACTCGGCGATGCCCGAGCGCTCCAGCATCGCGCCCATGAAGACGAACAGCGGCACCGCGGCCAGCACGAAGTTGGTGGCGACGTCCTCGATCTTCTGGGTGAACTGGAAGAAGGCCGCCAGGTCGAAGGTCATGACGCCGAACACGAAGGCGACCGACATCAGCGAGAAGGCGACCGGGAATCCCAGGAAGATCAGCAGGAACAGGGCCGGGAACATGAGCAGGGCTTCCATGCGCTCAGAGCTCCTGTTCGCGGTACAGCGGGTGGTCGGACATCTCGGCGGGCAGGTCTCCGGCGCCGTCCCCGTCCAGGTCGAGCGGCCGGCCGATCAGCACGGCGGCGCTCTTGATGATCTCGGCGACGACCTGCAGGCCGAGCAGCGCGAAGCTGGAGGAGATCATGACGCGCAGCGGCCAGATCGGCGGGTTCCAGGCCGACTGGCCGGTGCGCTCGCCGCTCTGGATCGCCTGCCACGCATAGTTCGCGAGCGTGTCGGTCAGCAGCACCAGGAAGGGCAGCAGCAGGAAGAGGTAGCAGACCAGGTCGATCCCGGCGCGCCAGCGCGGCGGCAGCTTGGCGTAGATCAGGTCGATGCGGATGTGGCCGCCGCGCTGCAGGGTGATCGCTGCGCCCAGCAGGAAGTGCGCGCCGGTCAGCGTGTAGCCGAGCTCGAAGGCCCAGATCGTGGGCTCGAGCAGCACGTAGCGGGCGAACACGTCATAGACGGTGGCCAGGGCCAGCGGCAACACGATCAGCGCCGTGACGTAGCCGATATTCGTCGTGACGCGCTCGATGGCCTTGACGATCGAACGCATGGACAGAGGAGCTCCCTGGAAAGCGCGGGGGAAGCGGGAACGGGCCGGAGCGGAACCGGGAGGGCGGATAGCCGAAGGGCGGCGGGACCTGCGCCCCGCCGCCCCCGCGACCGGCCGGAGCCGCTACTCGGTGTCCTGGGTCTTGACGTTGCGGTAGCGGTGCGCGTCCTTCCAGAGGTCGGCGAAGGCCTCCTGGCTCTTCAGCACCTTGGCGAACCAGGGATTGTCCTTGGCCTGGCCCTCGGCCCACTTGATGCCGAGCTCGTGCGCCTTGTACTGGACCTCAGGCGCCAGCTCGATCACCTCGTTGCCCTGCTCGCGATAGAAGGCCAGCGCCTTGGCGTCCTCCTGGCCGATGGTCAGCCAGGAGTTCATCGTCGTGACGAAGGCGGCCTGCCTGATGATCTCCTGGTCGCCGGCGGAGAGGCTGTCCCAGACCTTCGGGTTGATCACCAGCTCGAAGGGCGCGGTCGGCTGGTGCACGCCCGGGATGATCACGTACTTGGTGACCCGGTAGAAGCCCGGCGCGATGTCCTCGTAGAGCGTGCCCCACTCGGTGGCGTCGATCGTGCCGCGCTCCAGAGCGGTGTAGACCTCGCCGCCCGGCGTCGTCACCGGCGCCGCCCCCATCTCCTTGGAGATCTCCAGCCACGCGCCGGCGGTGCGCAGCTTCAGGCCCTTCAGGTCCTCGAGCGTGCGCACCGGCTTGCGCGAATGCAGGAAGGCCTCGGCGGTGCGGATGAACAGCGGCATGGCGACCAGGTTGAACTTCTCCTTGCGCCACTCGGCCCAGAGCTCGTTGCCGCCGCCGCGATAGAGCCAGTGCAGCATGTGCTCGGTGTCGAAGCTGCCGGCATAGCCGCCGAACAGCACGGCGGTCGGGTCGGCGCCCCAGTCGTAGCCGGGCCAGGTGTGGCCCATGTCGGCGATGCCCTGCTGCACCGTCTCGGAGACCTTCAGCGCCGGGCCCAGCGTGCCGCCCGGGAAGACCTGGACCTCGAGGCGGCCGTTCGACAGCTCGGCGACGTTCTTGGCGAAGGCCTTGGCGCCGATCTCCATCAGCGGCCCACCGGCCCAGCCGGTCGCCATGCGGAAGCTCCGCTCGGCGGCCTGCGCGTGCCCCGAGGGCAGCCCCGCCGCCACGGCGAGCGCCGCGGCGAGCACGAGGCCCCGCAAACCCGTCTTCATGTCCAACATCGATACCTCCCCTGTTGATTGTCCTGCGCCGCCCTGGACGGCCGTTGCCCCGGCGCCGCTCAGCGCGTCGTCGGCATGTCCGCCAACGCCGCCTCGATGTCGGCGTCGGTCATCTCCCATTCGTTGCCGAAGTTGGCCACGACCTGCCGCATGAAGGCCTGGTAGGCGCCCTTCGCCCGCGCGTCGTCGCCCCAGTGGTCGGCGAGCAGCGCCAGCGCCAGCTGGGCGGGCTCGGGGCCCTCGTAGCTCCACTCGAAGCCGTTGCGCGACAGCGCCAGCAGGTCGGTGCGCGGATCGAGAGGCCGGCCGTCGACCGTCACCATCAGCCCGTCGATCGTGCGATCGCCGCGATAGGTCTTCATGTTCCCGGAACCCCGACGTTTCCCCAAGGCGACCGGTCATTCGTGACCAGTCGTGTACCAGTGATATATTTTTGACATTCTAACCCCGGCTCGTCACGCTGAAAAGGTCGGCATGCCCATCCAAGCGGAAAGAAAGTTTCGAACGCGCCTCCCGTGCGGCGCAGGCGGTACTGGCCCGGCTCAACCAGCCTGGTGTATCGAGGAACCGCGGCTCCGGCCGGGCGGAGCACGCGTCGAGAGAGGCCGCGGACCAACGAACGGATGAGGGACGGCATGGCCGAGAGCAGCAGGTCGGATCCGGAAGCGCAGCCGGCGGACGACGGCGGCAGCCTGACCGACCGGGCCTACCGGCAGCTCGAGGAGCTGATCGTGACGCTGCGCCTGGCGCCGGGCGAGGTGCTGTCCGAGGCGGCGCTCAGCAAGCAGCTCGGCATCGGCCGCACGCCGATCCGCGAGGCGCTGCAGCGCCTGGCGCGCGAGGGCCTGGTGGTGATCCTGCCGCGCCGCGGGATCCTGGTCGCCGAGATCAACGTGCGCAGCCAGCTCGAGCTGCTGAAGGTGCGCCGCGAGCTGGAGCGGCTGATGAGCCAGCTCTGCGCCCGGCGCGCGACCCCGGCCGAGAGGCACGCCTTCGCCGAGCTCGCCGCCGACATGGAGCGGGCCGCGAGCGACGACGACGACGTCGCCTTCATGCGCCAGGACCGCCAGCTCAACGCCATGATCTCGCAGTGCTGCCGCAACGAGTACGCGCTGAAGGCCCTGGGCCTGACCCACGGCCTGTCGCGGCGCTTCTGGTACCAGCACTACCGTCAGGTCCTCGACCTGCCGCTCTGCGCGCGGCTCCATGCCGCCCAGGCCCGCGCCATCGCCGAGGGCGAGCCGCAGGCCGCCGCCGCGGCCTCGGACCGGCTGATCGACTACATCGAGACCTTCACCCGGGCGACGCTCGACGCCGACTCGCCGGCCGTCGCACGCGCCTGACCCCGGCCCGCCGCGGCCCGGCGCCGGCGCCTCAGCCCAGGTGGGCCCGCAGGTCGTCGGCGTTGCGCCGGCGGCGCTCGCGCCTGAGCCGGCTCGGCGGGCAGCCGTAGAGCTCCAGGAAGGCCCGGGCGAAGTGCGAGGCCGACTGGAAGCCGGTCGCCAGCGCCACCTCCATCACCGGCATCGCGGTGTGCTCGAGCAGCTGCCGGGCGCGCGCGAGGCGCAGGTTGCGGTAGAAGCCGCCGGGCGTCTGCTGGAAGAAGCCCAGGAACAGCCGCTCCATGTGGCGCGGCGAGACGCCGGCGAGCCGGGCCAGGGCCGGCTTGTCGAGCGGCGTCTCGAGGTTGCGCTCCATTGCGTCGACGCAGCGCGCCAGGGCCTCGTGGTGCACGCCCAGGCGCTCCGACAGGCGCTGGCCGCCGGGCTCGCCGGCGCCGCTCGCGCCGCGCACCCGGCCCAGCTCGCCGGCGACGGCGTCGGCCAGGCTCTCGCCCTCCCAGCCGGTGATCACCTCGAGCGCCAGCCGCAGGCCGGCCTCGCTGCCGGCCGCGGTCATCACCGCGCCGGGATCCGAGTGCCCGAAGCCGGCGATCGGGTGGCGGCCGAAGGTCTCGAAGAAGGCCGGCGCCAGGCGCGGCTGCACGAAGGCGCTCTCGGGCGCCGCCAGGCCGGCCCGGGCGAGCAGCCAGGCGCCGGCGTCGAGCCCGGCGAGCGCCGTGCCGAAGCGCGACAGGCGGCGCAGCCAGTCGAGCAGCTCGCGCGCCTCGAGGCCGATCGCGGCCTCGCCGCCGCAGACGCAGAGCAGCGCGTAGTCGAGCGATTCGACGGCGACCTGCTGGATCGCGACCCGGGCGCCGCTGCGCGCCCGCGCCGGCTGCGAAGTCAGCCCGACCGCGCGGACCTCGATGCCCGGCGTCGGCCGCCGCCGGTGCGCCTCGGCGAAGGCCTCGGCCGGCAGGGCGAAGCTGCCCAGGTCGTAGCCGTCGAGCAGGAGGAAGCCGACCTGGCGCGGCCGGCCCGGCGCCGCGGCCGGGACCGGCGGAAGCGCCGGGGGGAGCGTCGAAGCCGGCGTCAGCGCTCGCCCTTCTGCTTCTGGCCCTTGGCCTCGGGGAAGACCCAGAGGGCGAAGATCATGAAGGCGCCGAGGCCCCAGGCGACGTAGCCCGGGCCCTGGTGGCCGAGGCCGAGCTGCCACCAGCCGGCGAAGGCGGCGACGAGGACGACGATGGCCGAGAGGATCAGCTTGATGTGCGTCGGCATGGCGAGGCTCCCTTCCTGAACGCGATCATAGGACCTGGTTGAGCGCCGCGGCCAGGGCGCCGCCGGCGAGCAGCACCAGCAGCAGGCCGGGCCGGCCGTTGCGCAGGCCCGCGGGCAAGAGCTGGAACAGGAGCGGCCCGGCCAGCAGCGCCAGGCCGCCGGCGATCACCGCCGGGGCCAGGGCGAGACGGTCGAGCGCGAAGCGCAGGGCGCCGAGCCCGAGCAGCAGGACCGCCAGCAGCGCGAGCAGCAGCAGCGCGTCGGCCAGGGGCCCGCGCTGCGCCGGCGTGCGGGCAGCGAGCGGCAGGAAACCGCCGAGCAGCACCAGGGCCGCGGCCAGGACGGCGACCCCGGCGGCGAACAGGCCGAGCGCGGCGATGTCGAGCGAATCCAGGCTCACGGGCGCGTCGCTTCCCCCTTCGTCCGCCGCGCGGTCCGGCCGTCGTGCGCTTGACCGCGGCCGGCCGGCGGCATTAAGCAGGGTTGATATATCAGTGACGCATCAGCAGGGGCAAGGGAGGCGAACCGTGGCCGATGGCGAGAAGAAGAAGCGCACCATCACCGAGATCCGCGAGTCGAAGCGGACCGGCGAGAAGATGGTCTACACCTCGGTGCCGGACTACACCTCGGCGCGCTGGGCCGAGATGGCCGGGGTCGACGTCTGCGTCGTCGGCGACAGCCTCGCCATGGTCGCGCACGGCCACAAGAGCACGATCCCGGCGACCATGGACATGATGGTGATGCACGCCCTGGCGGTGCGGCGCGGCGCGCCCGAGACCTTCGTGCTCGGCTGCATGCCCTACCAGAGCTACAACACGGTCGAGCGGGCGCTGGCCAACGCGACCCGCTTCATGCAGGAGGCCGACTGCGACGCCGTCAAGCCGCAGGGCGGCAAGAGCCAGGCGCAGATCCTCAAGGCCCTGGTCGACGCCGGCATCCCGACCGCCTCGCACATCGGCCTGACGCCGCACACCATCGCGATGTTCGGCGGCTTCAAGATCCAGGGCCGCACCGCCGAGGCAGCGATGAAGATCCTGGAGGACGCCCTCGCAATCCAGGACGCCGGCTGCTTCATGCTGGAGTTCGAGGCCGTGCCCGCGCCGATCGCCAGGGTCATCTCCGAGCAGCTGGAGATCCCGACCATCGGCATCGGCGCCGGCGCCGGCACCGACGGCCAGATCCTCCTGAGCTACGACCTGCTGGGCGTGTTCACCGACTTCAAGCCGAAGTTCACCAAGCGCTACGCCAACCTGACCGAGGTCGCGGTCGGCGGCCTCAAGCAGTACGTCAAGGAGGTCAAGGAAGGCTCCTTCCCCGACGACGACCACAGCTACGGCGTCAAGGAGGGCGTGCTCGAGGAGTTCCAGGCGCTGATCGAGAAGCGCCGGCAGGTCTGAGGGCCGCGGGACGCTTCCATTCGCTTCATCCTGAGCCTGTCGAAGGGTGGAGCGAAATCGGCACGGGCGGTGACCGAATGGCTTCGCCCTTCGACAAGCTCAGGACGAAGCCATCGGGGGAGCACCCCTTGCGCGATTTGACACAGGCACGCGGCTGATCTATTGTTGATATATCAGTAGAGACCCGTCAGGCTGCCCAGGTGGCCCGACGCAACGACGCTAGAGAGAGGTGTCTCGCGATGGAACTTGCCCAGTCCCCGATGAGCGACCGCCAGCGCAGCTACCGGGCGCAGTACCGCGAGCGGATCGCCGGCTGGTACAACGGCTGGCTCCACGTCCTGGTGATCTACGCGATCGGCGCGGCCGCCCTCTACATCTACGTCTCGAACATCGCCGACGTCGTCTGGTGGGAGTGGCTGGCGATCCCGCTGGTCTTCCTGGCCTGCAACTTCTTCGAGTGGTTCCTGCACCGCCACGTGATGCACCGGCCGCTGCGCTTCCCGGGCCTGCGCGCGATCTACACGCGCCACACCCTGATGCACCACCAGTTCTTCACCGACAGCGAGATGCGCTTCGCCGACTCGCACGACTGGCGCGTCACCTTCTTCCCGCCCTACGCCCTGGTGACCTTCATCCTGATGTCGATCCCGGGCGCCCTGGTCGCGGCCTGGCTGCTGTCGCCGAACGTCGGCTGGCTGGTCATGTGCACGACGACCTCGATGTACATGATCTACGAGTTCATGCACTTCTGCTGCCACGTCGAGGAGAACGCCTTCGTGCGCTGGTGCCCGCTGGTCAACACCAACCGGCGCCACCACACCGCCCATCACGACCAGTCGCTGATGATGGAGCGGAACATGAACCTGACCTTCCCGATCGCCGACTGGCTGATGGGCACCTCGGACCTCGACCGCGGCCTGATCGGCACGCTGTTCAACGGCTATGGCACCAGGCACATCCGCAAGGACATGCGGAAGACCTCGCGCACTCCGGGCCGCAAGACGGCGTCCGGCGGCAAGGTCGCCGGCGCCACCGCCTGAGCGGCCGAGCAGCTCGAACCTCCCGACAGGGGGTGGGGCCGGCAGGCCCCGCCCCCTTCTTCTTGTCAGCCTGCCGGTCCGCGTCGCCCCGGCAGCGGACCGGGCGGTGCCGCGGCTCCCGAAGCCGCCGGCGATCTTTGGCTTGGCCGCAGCCGGCCCGCCGGGGCATACCGGGCTCTCTCTCCGGCGCCGGAGACCCGCACGACAGGAAGCCGAACGGGCCGTCTCGATGCAGCTCTTGGGAAACCAGGCCCGCTATCTCTGCTGCGTCTTCCTCGCGGCCTTCGGCCGCGGGACGCAGCTGCTCGCCGCCATCTACTTCCTCTACCTGGACACCGGCGACCTGCACCCGGCGGCCCTGCTGGTCGCGGCGCACGCCCTGGCCCTGGCGGGCTGCAGCCTGGTCCTGCGCAGCAACGCGCTGGCCGAGCGTCTCGACGCCCGCGGGGTCGTCGCCGCCGCCATCCTCTGCCACGGGGCGGTCTCGGCCACGATAGCGCTGCTGGCCTTCGGGCAGGACCTGACGCGCGACGGGCTGCTCGCGCTCTACGCCCTGCACGGCGCGATCAGCAGCGTCGGCATGCCGGCCAGCCTGTCGCTGCGCCACGCGGTCGCGCGGCAGGACCGGGCGGTTCACGGCCAGGCCCTGCCGAAGGGCCTGACCGGGCTGGGCCGGGCCCTCGGCGCCCTCGCCGGCGGGCTGATCGTCGATCGCTACGGCATCGCCGTCGCCTTCGCGGTGCCGCTGCTGACGCTGCTGCCGGCCCTCGCCGCCGCCCTCTCGATACGCCTGCCCGCGGTGCACGGCCCGACCGGCGGACCGAGCCCCGAGGCCGGACAGGGCCGGCTGCTGTGGTCGGGACTGGCGGCGATCCGGCGCAATCCGGCCATGCGGTCGGCGGCCGTGATCTTCGTCGCCTTCAACGTCTTCGCGGCACCGGTGCACCGCCTGCTGCCGGACATCGCGCAGAAGCTCGGCAGCAGCGCGAGCGCGCTCGGCGCCCTGACGGCCTCGCTGCTGGTCGGCGGCCTGCTGCTGGTGCCGCTGGCCGAGGCGCTCGGCCAGCGCATGGCGCTCCACCGCCTGATGCTGCTCTCGCTGCTGGGCCAGGCCCTGCTGCTGATCCTGCTGGGCCTCTACCTCGACCAGGCCAGCCCCTCCCCGGCCGTCGTTCCGCTCCTGCTCGGCCTCCTGGGCTTCCTGCTCGCCTATCCGGCCGCCGTCGTGCTGGCCGTGCTGCAGTCCCACAGCCCGCATCCGGCCCGGCGCGGCGTGCTGACGGCCTACACCAATCTCGGCCTCGTCGCCCCGGTCAGCGGGGTCGGCCTGGCCCTGCTCGCCGATGCCTTCGAGATCCAGCCGGTCATGCTCGCCTGCGGCTCGGCGCTGCTCTGCCTGGCGCTCCTGCAGTCCGGCCGGATCCGGTCGCTGTCGATCGCCTCCGGCTCGTGACGGCGCGGGCCGCCGCCCCGCGCGGTCGGGCGCTCATGCCCTGACGTAGTGCAGCCGGTCGAAGCCGCGCCGCCACTCGGCGACGCGCGGCGCCATCGCCTCGGGCGCGTTGGCGCGCAGCGCCTCGGCGATCAGGCGCGCGAGCGGCGCCATGTCGGCCACCGTCATGCCCCAGCGGACCAGCTCGGGGGTGCCGAGGCGCAGGCCGTTCAGGTCGCCCTCGACCGGGGCACCCGGCAGGCCGATGCCACAGGCCAGGAAGCCGGCCTTGCGGAGCTTCCTCGAGGCCGCCTGGCCGCCGCCGAAGCCGGCCGCCTCGAGGGCGAACTGGTGCGAGGCGGTGAAGCCGCGCCCGGCGGCGAAGACCGGCAGCCCCTCCGCCGCCAGCGCCCCGGCCAGGGCCTTCGCGGTCCCGGCCATGGCCCGGGCATAGGCGGCACCGTACTCGCGCCAGTCGAGCAGCGTGACGGCGAGGGCCGCGGACTTGGCGACGTCGAAGTTCGCCGTCAGGCCGGGAAAGGCGATCTCCTCCAGGCGCCGGGCGAGGCCGGCGTCGTTGGTCACGATGAGGCCGCCGGCCGGGCCGCCGAGGCTCTTGTAGGTGCTCATCGTCATCAGCTGCGCGCCCTCGGCGAGCGGGTCGGCGAAGACGCCGCCGGCGATCATCCCGCACTGGTGCGCCGCGTCGAACAGCACCCGCGCGCCGACCTCGTCCGCGACGGCGCGGACCCCGGCGACCGGGTGCTGGAACAGGTTGAGGCTGCCGCCGACCGTGATCAGCGTCGGCCGCACCCTGAGCGCCAGCTCGCGCAGGCCTGCCAGGTCCAGGGTGTAGCCCTCGGCGTCGACCGGCGCCGGATGGATGGTCAGGCCGTAGAGCCCGGCACAGCCCGCGAGGTGGTGGGTGACGTGGCCACCGATCTCCGGCGGCGGCGCGATGATGACGTCGCCCGGCCGGGTCGTCGCCATGAAGGCGTAGAGGTTGGCCAGCGCGCCGGAACCGACGCGGATCTCGGCATGGCTGGCGCGGAACACCTCCGCGGCGAGCTCGGCGGCGATGACCTCGATCTCCTCGATCGCCTCCAGCCCCATCTCGTACTTGTCGCCCGGATAGCCGAGCGAAGGCCGGCTGCCGAGGCCGCTGGCCAGCATCCGCTCCGCGGCCGGGTTCATCACGTTGGTCGCCGGATTGAGGTTGAAGCAGTCGCGCTCGTGGATCCGGCGGTTCTCCTCGACCAGCGCGTCGAGGCGGCCGGCGATCGCCTCGGACGAGGCCGCGGCGGTGGCCTCGGCGATGGCGCCGACGCGCTCGGCGGCGACGGCGGGCAGCCAGGGGCGGGGAGCGAGTGCGGTCATCGGGATCACCTCGTAGGTTCGGAGGCACTCTCCCCGGATTGACACATCACGGCAAAGGGGATTTCAGGAATGGCGGCCCAAAGCGCCGAGCCTCGTTTCGTCGGCCATCCCTTCATCTGCCGCTCCGTCTCCCTCGAGGCGGCAGTGAGTCCGATGATTGCGCCGCAACTGAGTGCGCATCTCCTCCGCGCCTGCCGGCAACCACGCTCAAATGCGGCGGGGCGTCGGCCGGGCCTTCTGGAAATCAGGACTCCGGCCCAACTTCGAACGGTGTGGTTCGGCGCACGCGACGAATCAACTTCTGGAAGCGCTTGACCGCCTTAAGGCTGATTCCCCCTCTGCGCCCGCGCTGCCGCAGGATGAGCCTTCCTCGATGAAGTTGAGGACCGACGACAGCAGCAACGGAATTTATCATCGCGGCGATGCCCGCGAAGAACGTCGGAATAAGCAACAACCCGACCATAACCATGGGAAAGATGCCCGGCCGGCCACCAACCCTATTTCGCTCAGTGTTTTCCGGATCATAGGTAAAGGTCAGCGGCTCACCGACAGCGATCTCTCGACGAAGGTCAAATGACCGCCTCGTGCCTTGAGAAGACACGATCACCGAATAACAGTCGCGTCTGCTGCTCAAGCGGCATTCGCCCTGTCTCGCTTCCTGCACCTTACCCGTTACCTCGATGCCTCGAAGAAACAGGATGCCTTCCTTCTGGACAGCCACGATAAGAATGAGGGCAGAAAAGGCGGCAACGACGATCGATGCCAGGAACCAGACCAGCGCTGCCCAAGGTGACATGTCTCTTCCCGAGCGCATGAGATCGCCAGCATAGAGCCCTATACGCCGAACCCAAGAAAGACAACCCAGCCGGGTGACGGCCCGGACGCGGCAGTAGCCCCGACCGCCCTACCCCTCGACCAGCGCCTCCAGGGTCTCGACGCGGTCGGCCTCGTGGGCCGGCTTGTCCCAGCGGATCCGGCTGACCCGGGGGAAGCGCAGGGCCAGGCCCGACTTGTGGCGGGTCGAGCGCTGCACGGCGTCGAAGGCAACCTCCAGCACCAGCCCCGGCTCAACCGCGCGCACGGGCCCGAAGCGCTCGGTGGTGTGGTCGCGCACCCACTTGTCGAGCCGCTTCAGCTCCTCGTCGGTGAAGCCGAAGTAGGCCTTGCCGACCGGCACCAGCTCGTCCTCCGGGGTCCAGGCGCCGAAGGTGTAGTCGGAATAGAAGGAGCTGCGCTTGCCGTGGCCGCGCTGGGCGTACATCAGTACGCAGTCGAGCACCAGCGGGTCGCGCTTCCACTTGTACCAGGGCCCCTTGGGCCGGCCGGCGAGGTAGGGGCTGTCCTTGCGCTTCAGCATCAGCCCCTCGATGCCGTTCTCGCGCGCCGCCGCCCGCAGCGCCTCGAGCTCCGACATCGAGGCGAAATCGACCAGCGGCGAGAGGTCCATGCGCCGCGGCTTCTCGCGCGCGACGAAGGCCTCCAGCCGCGCCCGGCGCGGCAGCAGAGGCAGGCTGCGCAGGTCCTCCCTGCCCTCGAACAGGATGTCGTAGAGCCGGAGGTGGGCCGGGTGCCGCTGCAGCAGCTTCGCCGTCACGGTCTTGCGGTTGAGCCGCTGCTGCAGGTCGTTGAAGGGCGCGACCTCGCCGCCCTCCGGGCCGTCCCGCAGCACCAGCAGCTCGCCGTCCAGCGTCGCCTCGAAGTCGACCGCCTCCAGGATGTCGGGGAAGGCGCCGCCGATGTCGTCGCCGGTGCGGCTGAACAGGCGCGTCTCGCCGCCGCGCGCGACCAGCTGGACCCGGATGCCGTCCCACTTCCATTCGGCGAGGTACTCCTCGAAGGGCAGCGCCTCGACCTCGCTCTCCTCCAGGGGCGTGGCCAGCATCAGCGGCCGGAAGGCGGCGGCCTCGCCCAGCTCGGGCTTGGCGCCCCGGCCCTCCAGCCAGGCGAAGAGCGCGCCGTAGGGCGGCGCCAGGCCGTGCCACAGCTCCTCGACCTCCTCGACCGGCCTGTCGCCGAACGCGGCGACCGCCGTCTTGGCGAGGCGCGCCGAGACGCCGACCCTGAGGCCGCCGGTGATCAGCTTGAGCAGCGCCCAGCGCTCGGTCGGGTCGAGCGCGTCGAGCCAGCGGGCCAGCAGGGCCGGCACCTCGCCGCGCCCGGCGGCGCGCAGCGCCTCCACGACCTCGCCCAGGGCCGGCGGCCGGTTGGCGCCCGGCCGCTCCGGCCAGATCAGCGCCACGGTCTCGGCGAGGTCGCCGACGTAGTCGTAGGACCAGCGGAACAACACCGGGTCCGTGCGCTCCTCGACCAGGGCGCGGACCAGGGCCGGCTTCGCGCCCTTGAGGTCGAGGCCGTCGCTGAGCGCCGCCAGGGCCCAGCCGCGGTCGGGGTCGGGGGCGTGGCGGAAGTAGTCGACCAGCAGGCGCAGCTTGCCGTTGCGCTGCGGCGTGTAGACCAGCCGGTCGAGCAGCGCGGCGAAGGCCTTCACGACGCTCCCCCGAGAGCCTCTCCCTCGTCCTCCTCGCCGAGACCGACGACCGACAGCGCCCGCGCCCGGAAGCCGCGCTGCCGCGCGTGGTGGACCAGCGCCTCCTCGTTGCCGTGGGTCACCCAGACCTCGGGCGCGCCGACCTCGTCGAGGGTGCGGGTCAGCTCGTCCCAGTCGGCGTGGTCGGAGATGATCAGGGGCAGCTCGACGCCGCGCTGGCGGGCCCGCTGGCGCACCCGCATCCAGCCCGAGGCCATGGCCGTGACCGGATCGGCGAGGCGCCGCGCCCAGCGGTCGGCCAGCGCCGAGGGCGGCGCCAGCACCAGGGCACCGGCCATCTCGGCCTTCGCCGCGACCGTCGCCGGGCTGAGCGGCCCGAGCGGGACGCCCAGCTCCTCGTAGAGCGCGCAGAGCGCCTGCAAGGCGCCGTGGACGTGGATCGGCCCGTCCCAGCCGGCCTCGCGCAGCAGGCGGACGACGCGCTGCGCCTTGCCCAGGGAATAGACCCCGACGACGTGCGTGCGCTCCGGGAAGACCGCCAGGGAATGCAGCAGCTTGGCGATCTCGCCCCGGTCGTCGGGATGGCGGAACACCGGCAGGCCGAAGGTCGCCTCGGTCACGAAGACATCGCAGGGCACGACCTCGAAGGGCGCGCAGGTCGGGTCGCGCCGCCGCTTGTAGTCGCCGGAGACCACGACCCGGCAGCCGCGCCACTCCAGCACCGCCTGGGCCGAGCCGAGCACGTGGCCGGCCGGCGCCAGCCGCACGGTCACCTCGCCGATCGTCACCGGCTCGCCGTAGCCCAGCGCCTGCAGGCCGCTGCCAGCCCGGTCGCCGTAGCGTGCCTGCATGATCGCCAGGGTCTCCGGCGTCGCCAGCACCTTGGCGTGGCCGGGCCGGGCGTGGTCGGCGTGGCCGTGGGTGACCACCGCCCGCTCGACCGGCCGGACGGGGTCGACGTAGAAGTCGCCCGGGACGACGTAGAGGCCGCGCGGCTCGACGCGCAGCCAGCTCTCCGGCCGAGGTTTGTTCATGGCCCGTACCATATGGGCGGCTGCGGCGACTCGCCAAGTGCGCTAAGCTTCCGTAAACGCCTGAGGGAGTTTGATCGCCCCATGCAGCCGGACGTCGAGATCCATCCTGCCCTGCTGAAGGACTGCCACGACATCGGGCGCCTGCGCATGTCGCGCCTGCTGCTGATGGACGAGGCGGCCTGGCCCTGGCTGGTGCTGGTGCCGATGCGGCCCAACAAGGTCGACTGGGACGACCTGGACCCGATGGACAGCTACCGGGTCTGCGACGAGATCCGCGAGTGCTCGCTGGCGCTGAAGCGGCTCTACAGCCCGATCAAGGTCAACGTCGCCGCGCTCGGCAACCAGGTGCCGCAGCTCCACATCCACGTCATCGCCCGCTTCGAGAAGGACCCGGCCTGGCCGCGCCCGGTCTGGGGCGTGACCGAGAAGCGCCGCTACGAGCCGCACGCCCTGCAGCAGCGCATCGCCGAGATCGAGCGCGAGCTGCACTCCTCCCTCGGCTTCGCCGACCGGAAGGGCTGATTCGCCTCGCCCCCGGGGCGGGAGGGGCGACGCTCACCCCGAGCCGCCGAAGCCCAGGTTGGCGAGGCCGCGGTCGGGGCGGCGGGCGTAGTCGACGAAGAAGTCCGCGAGACGGCCGGCCGGACCGTCCTCGGGCTCGGCGGCCCGCGTCACCGCCCACCAGTCGAGGCTGAAGCCCTCGGGACCGAGCGGCTTGGCCAGCAGCGAGCCGTCGGCGACCTCCGGCTCGACCGCCCAGCGGCTGAAGATCGCGCAGCCGAAGCCGGCGCGCACCAGGTCGATCACCGCCTCCGGCAGCTGCACCTGGGAGACGCGCCGGAACGGTACCGGCGGCGGCCCCGCCACCGTGTCCCAGCTGTAGCCGGGCTCGCTCGACAGCGGGTAGGCGAAGTAGCGCTCGTCGGCCATCTCGCGCGAGGACAGCCAGGGCAGCGCGGCCAGGCGGTGGCCGGGAGCCACGATCACGACCAGCGGGTCGCTGGCGATGTGCCGCCAGCGGAAGCCGCCGCCCCACGACCCCCGCTGCTCCGACCGGCTGCCGTAGACCAGGGCGACGTCGACGGCGCCCTCGGCGAGCGCGGCGAAGGGGCTGTGGGTCGCCCGCGCCACCAGGTCGACCTCGATCCCCGGGCTCCGGTCTCCGAAGTCCTCCAGGAAGCGCGGCAGCCAGTGGTAGCGGCTGTAGGTCGCCTGGCCGAGGCGCACCAGCTCGCGCACGCCGCCGGCCGAGGGGCGCAGCTCCTGCTCGGCGCGGCCCAGCTCCTCGACGACGCGCTGGGCGCTCTGCAGCAGGCGCTCGCCGGCCGGAGTCAGCAGCAGCCGCTTGCCGGAGCGCGAGAAGAGCCGGCGCTGCAGGCGCCGCTCGGCCTCGCGGACCCGATGGGTGACCGCCGACTGGGTCAGGCCGAGCCGCAGCGCCGCCGCGGTCACGCCACCGGTCTCGACGATGGCGATCAGCACCAGCAGGTGGCGCAGCTCGAGCAGCGGGGCTTCGGCCAAGAATGAATCCTTTTCATCGAAAGACTGAAAATAACCAATTTTTCTCCAGATCGCGAGGCCGCTAGACCTGCGCCATGACCGAGCTAGCCCGACGCCCGCCCCGCCTCTCCCCCCGCCTCTCCCCTGGCGCGGGCGCCACGCTGCTGGTCATGCTCAGCGCCGTCGGCTTCGGCCTGGTGCCGCTGTTCGGCCGGCTGCTCGCCGCGGACGGGCTGTCGAGCCCGACCATCGGCTTCCTGCGCTTCGCCTTCAGCCTGCTGGTCATGCTGCCCTTCCTGCCGCGCGGCCGCGCCAAGCTGAAGCCGGCGCTGCTGCTGGCCGGCGCCGGCGCCACCATGGGCATCGGCTGGACCGCCTACCTCGACGCCCTGCAGGAAACCAGCGTCGCCGCGGTCGGCGTCGTCTACATGACCTATCCGCTGTTCGCCGTGCTGCTGGCCCGCCTGCTGCTCGGCCAGCGCCTCGGCGTCCGGGCGCTGCTCGCCGGCGGCCTGGTGCTGGCGGCCGCGCTGATCGCGCTGTCTCCGGCGGCCGTCCCGGAGGCCCAGGTCCCGGCGCTGCTCTCGGCGCTGCCGGCGCCGCTCGCCTTCGCCCTGGTCATCGTCGTGCTGACCGGCTGCACCCACGGCCTGACGACCCTGGAGAAGATGGCCGCCGGCATGGGCGGCGCGACCCTCGGCCTGCTGCCCCTGGCGATCTTCCGGGGCGAGCTGCTGAGCCTGCCCGCCGATCCCGGCACCTGGCTGCTGATCGCCGGCATGATCGGCGCGACGGCGATCCTGCCGCAGCTGCTCTACACCTTCGCCGCCCCCCGGGTCGGCCCCTCGCGCTCGGCGATGGCCGGCAGCCTGGAGCTGCCGACGATGTTCCTGGTCGGCGCGCTCGGCTTCGGCGAGCCCATCGGCCCGGCCGAGCTGGCCGCAGCCCTGCTGATCTGCCTGGCGGTCGCCCTGGCGCCGGCCGTGGCGGTGCCGCCGCCGGGCTGATGCCCCGGGGGCGAGTTTTCTCCGGGCCCCGGGCCGTGCTACCTGAAGCGCCATGAGCGCCTCCTTCATCGACGAAAGCGACGAGGTCGCGGCGGCGCGCGCCGAGGGGCGCCCGCTGGTCGCGCTGGAATCGACCGTCGTCGCCCACGGCCTGCCCTGGCCCGACAACCTGCACGCCGCCGAGGCGATCGAGGCGGCGGTGCGCGAGGCCGGCGCCGTGCCGGCGACGATCGCGCTGGCCGACGGCCGTCTCAGGATCGGCCTCGACCGCGACACGCTGGAGCGCCTGGCGCGCGGCGCGGCGCCGGTCGCCAAGGTCAGCCGGCGCGACTTCGGCGCGGTGCTGGCGAGCCGCGGCCTCGGCGCCACCACCGTCGCCGGCACCATGGCGGCGGCGGCGCTGGCCCGCATCCGGGTGATGGCGACCGGCGGCCTGGGCGGCGTGCACCGCGGCGCCGAGGCGAGCTTCGACATCTCGGCCGACCTCGGCGAGCTGGCGCGCACGCCGGTCGCCGTGGTCTGCAGCGGCGCCAAGTCGATCCTCGACCTGCCCAAGACCCTGGAGCTGCTGGAGACGCTCGGCGTGCCGCTGATCGGCTACGGCTGCGGCCGCCTGCCCGCCTTCTACCTGCGCGAGACCGAGCATCCCGTCCCGGCACGGGCCGACAGCCCCGCCGAGGCGGCGGCGATCCTCGAGGCGCAGTGGTCGCTCGGCCTCGGCGGCGGCGCGCTGCTCGCCAACCCGATCCCCGCGGCGGCGGCGCTCGATCCGGCGCGCTTCGCCGCCTGGCTGGCCGAGGCCGAGCGCGAGGCGGCGCTGCAGGAGGTCACCGGCAAGGCCGTCACGCCCTTCCTGCTGTCGCGCCTCCACGCGCTCTCGGAGGGCGCGACCCTGGCCGCCAACCGGGTCCTGCTGATCGAGAACGCCCGCCTTGCCGGCCGCATCGCGGCCGCGCTCGCCGGCGGTGGCTGAGGCCGCAGCCGAGCCCGTCCTGCCGCCGGCCTTCGCGGCCTGGTTCGCGGCGCGCGGCTGGCAGCCGCATGCGCACCAGCTGGCGATGCTGGCGGCGGCCCGCGCCGGCCGCTCGGCCCTGCTGATCGCGCCGACCGGCGGCGGCAAGACCCTGGCCGGCTTCCTGCCCAGCCTCATCGAGCTGGCCGAGGCCCCGGCCGACGGCCTGCACACCCTCTACGTCTCGCCGCTGAAGGCCCTCGCCGTCGACATCGAGCGCAACCTGATGACGCCGATCCGCGAGCTGGATCTCGCCGTCGCCGCGGAGACCAGGACCGGCGACACGCCCCAGGCCAAGCGCCAGCGCCAGAGGAAGCGGCCGCCGCAGATCCTGCTGACCACGCCGGAATCCCTGGCGCTGCTGCTCAGCTACCACGACGCGCCGGAGATCTTCGCCGGCCTGCGCTGCGCCGTCGTCGACGAGCTGCACGCGCTGGCCGGCACCAAGCGCGGCGACCTGCTGGCACTCGGCCTGACCCGCCTTTCCGCCCTGGCGCCGGGCCTGCGCCGGGTCGGCCTCTCGGCGACGGTGCACGACCCGGAGCGCCTGACCGCCTGGCTGTCGCCGACGGGCCGGGCCGAGGGCGCGCCGGTCGAGCGGGTCGTCGGACGCGGCGGCGTCCGGCCCGAGATCGAGATCCTGACGACCCGCGAGCGCCTGCCCTGGTCCGGCCACATGGCGCTGCACGCCCTCGCCGAGGTCTACGAGCGGATCCGCAAGGCCGGCGTCACCCTGGTCTTCGTCAACACCCGCGCCCAGGCGGAGCTGGTCTTCCAGGAGCTCTGGCGGCTCAACGAGGAGGCCCTGCCGATCGCGCTGCACCACGGCAGCCTGGCGGTCGAGCAGCGCCGGCGGGTCGAGGCGGCGATGGCCAGGGGCAGCCTGCGCGCCGTCGTCGCGACCTCCTCGCTCGACCTCGGCATCGACTGGGGCGGCGTCGACCTGGTCGTGCAGGTCGGCGCGCCCAAGGGCGTCTCGCGCCTGCTGCAGCGCCTGGGCCGCGCCAACCATCGGCTCGACGCGCCGAGCCGCTGCCTGCTGGTCCCGGCCAACCGCTTCGAGGTGCTGGAGTGCCGCGCCGCCCGCGACGGCGTCGAGGCGATGACGCTCGACGGCGACCCGCCCCGGCCCGGCGGGCTCGACGTGCTGGCCCAGCACATCCTGGGCACGGCCTGCGCCGGCCCCTTCGCGGCCGACGCGCTCTACGCCCAGGTGACCGCGTCCGAGCCCTATGCCGGCCTCGCGCGCCGCGACTTCGACGACGCCCTGGCCTTCGTCGCGACCGGCGGCTACGCGCTCAAGAGCTACGAGCGCTTCCGCCGCCTGAAACAGGACGGGGACGGCCGCTGGCGGGTCGCCGGGCCCCAGCACGTCAAGCGCTACCGCATGAACCTCGGGGTCATCGTCGAGGCGCCGACCCTCAAGGTCAGGCTCGGCAACGGCCGCCGGCTCGGCGAGGTCGAGGAGTACTTCATCCAGTCGATGGTGCCGGGCGACACCTTCGTCTTCGCCGGGCAGCTGCTGCGCTTCGAGAAGGTGCGCGAGACCGACGCGATCGTCAGCAAGGCCGCCGGCGGCGACGCCCCGAAGATCCCGGCCTACGCCGGCGGCCGCCTGCCGCTCTCGACCCACCTCGCCGAGCGCGTGCGCGCCATGCTGGAGCGGCCGGACAGCTGGGGCGGCTTCCCGGGCGCGGTCGAGGAGTGGCTGCGCCTGCAGCGGCTGCGCTCGGTGCTGCCGCCCGGCGACGGCCTGCTGGTCGAGACCTTCCCGCGCGGCGGCAAGGAGTTCCTGGTCGCCTACTGCTTCGAGGGCCGCAACGCCCACCAGACCCTGGGCATGCTGCTGACCCGGCGCATGGAGCGCGCCGGCCTCGGCCCGCTCGGCTTCGTCGCGACCGACTACGTGATCGCCGTCTGGTCGGTGAAGCCGGTAACCGACGCCGCCGCGCTGTTCGACCAGGACATGCTGGGCGACGACCTCGAGGAGTGGATGGCCGAGTCCTCGCTGCTGAAGCGCACCTTCCGCAACGTCGCGGTCATCGCCGGCCTGATCGAGCGGCGCGCGCCGGGCAGCGAGAAGTCCGGCCGCCAGGTCACCTTCTCGGCCGACCTGATCTACGACGTGCTGAGGAAGCACCAGCCCGACCACCTGCTGCTGCGCGCGACCCGCGCCGACGCCGCCGGGGGCCTGACCGACATCGGCCGGCTCGCCGCCATGCTGGCCCGCGTCCGGGGCAGGATCCGCCACCAGCCGCTCGAGCGCGTCTCGCCGCTCGCCGTGCCGGTGCTGCTCGAGATCGGCCGCGAGCAGGTCTACGGCTCGGCCCTCGACGACCTGCTCGACGAGGCCGCGGAGAGCCTGATCGCCGAGGCCATGGCGCCGGAGCAGGGCGGGCTGCCGCAGTAGGGGGCGCTCCTCTCCCTCGTTGACCACTCCCTCTCTTCGTCACCCCCGCGAAAGCGGGGGCCCAGAGAAAAGGCCCGTTCGCACAGACCATCGCCAGTCCGCGCACACGGCGTCGTTCTCTGGATCCCCGTTTTCACGGGGATGACGAATAAGACGGGGGTGAGGGGAATGGGAGACCTTCAGCCACGACCACCCCTTTGCACCGCGCCGCGAAGCGTGCTTCACAGGAGGCAGCGGGGAAGGACGCAGCATGATCGCCAACGGAATCGTCATCGCCGTGCTGCTCGGCGCGGCGGCGCTGCTGTTCGCGCCGCGCACCCAGCGCTCGACCGACTGGCAGGCGACGGTGACGCCGCTGGCCTCGATCATCGGCAGCGGCTTCCTGGTCTCGGTGCCGCTGCTCGCCCGCCAGGTCGGCGATTGGGCGCTGCCGGCGATGGCCGTGCTGGTCGGCGCCGCCTGGCTGGTCGGCGCGGCGATCCGTTTCAACATCCGCCACGTCGAGCCGCTGCTCGGCGAGCCGCCGAAGGACGGCGAGACGCGGCTCGCGCTGTCCCTGGAGAAGCTCTCGCACTTCGTCCTGGCCTTCGCCTACTTCGTCTCGGTCGCCTACTACCTGGTGCTGCTCGGCAACTTCCTGCTGAAGGGCCTGGGTGTCGTCGATCCAGCCGCCGCCAAGGCGATCGCCACGGTGATCCTGGCCACGCTCGGGGCGCTCGGCCTGCTGAAGGGCCTCGGCATGGTCGAGCGGATCGAGAAGTACAGCGTCGGCCTCAACCTCGCGGTCATCGCGGGGCTCATCGCCGGCCTGCTGTGGCGCAACGGTGACCTGCTGGCGAGCGGCGCCTGGCAGCTGCCGGGCGACACCCCGCCGCTCGGCCTGCATTCCCTGCAGGTGCTGCTCGGCCTGCTGATCGTCGTCCAGGGCTTCGAGACCTCTCGCTTCCTCGGCGACGAGTTCGATGCCGAGACGCGGATCCGCACGATGCGCCGGGCGCAGCTGATCGCGGCGGCGGTCTATCTCGCCTTCTTCGCGCTGACCACGAGCCTCTTCGGCCTGCTCGGCAGCGACCGGGGCATCGCCGCGATCGTCGGCCTGGTCGGCCACGTCGCCCTGGTGCTGCCGCTGCTGCTGACCGTCGGCGCCGTGGCCAGCCAGTTCAGCGCCTCGGTCGCCGATTCGGTCGGCTGCGCGGGGTTGCTGGAGGACATCGCGGCGCGGCGCCTGTCCCTGCGCCACGCCTATCCGCTGATCGCCCTGGTCGCGGTCGCGATCACCTGGGGCACCGACGTCTTCCGCCTGGTCACTCTGGCCTCCCAGGCCTTCGCCCTGTTCTACCTGGTCCAGGCCTGCGTCGCCCTGGCCGTGGCCTGGGACGACCGCGGCCTGCCCAGCCGCACGCGCCACCTGCTGCTCTTCGCCGGGGGCGCCGCCTTCTGCCTCTCGGTCGTGCTGTTCGGCGTCCCGGCCGAGGGCTGAGCCGCCGCTCCGACGGCGCCCGCGGGCGCCGTCCCGTCGCCAAATTGCCCCGAGTTTGCCCCTTTGCGTACTCTTGCGGCACGGGTATCCGGCGCCACCTCCTTGCTTATGGAAAGCGAGAACTCCTCGCGGAACCGACGTCCGAAAGCGGAGGTCCCTGCCATGCTGAAGACCACCTCGACCCTCTTCGCCGCGCTGCTGCTCGCGACCCCGGCCGCCGCCGGGACGCCGACGCCGTCCAGCGGCACCCAGATCGCCAGGATCGCGCCGGGCGCCGGCCTCGCCACCGCCCCGCTCGCCGCCGCCCCACTCGCCGTCGGCGGCCGGATCTTCGCGCCGGGCACCGACTGCGCGCCGGACCGGCCGCGCGGCTGCTCGATCGCCGCCTACGACGCCCGCAGCGGCACCGAGCTGTGGCACCAGGCGCTCGACGCCAGCCCCGACGGCCAGGCCGCGCCGGCCCGCACGGCCGCCGGGGCACAGGGCAGCCTGACCTGGATCTCGCCGGTCTACGACGCCGAGACGAACACCCTCTTCGTCGGCCTGTCGGACCGTTCCGCCGGCGCGCCGCAGCCTCTCGTCACCTACGCGCTCGACGCCCGCACCGGCGCCGTCGAGTGGTACCGGCGCGCGGCGCCGATGAGCCAGCTCGGCCTCGAAAGCGCGTCGGCCGCGCCCACGCGCGGCGAAGCCGGGTTCTGACGTTCGCTTCCGGCAGGGGCCCCCCGCGGGACGAGCTGCGCTTCCCCGCGCCCTTGCCGGCATCGCGCATCCAGGTAGGATGCCGCGATGCCCTCCGTTCTCGATTCATCCCAATCCAGCGCAACGGTCCTGACGGTCGCCGGCGCGACCCTGATGCCCGAGCCATCGGGCGCGCTCTGGTGGCCGGAGCGCGAGCTGCTGGTCGTCGCCGACCTGCACCTGGAGAAGGGCACGGCGTTCGCCCGGCGCGGCCAGCTGCTGCCGCCCTACGATACGGCGGCGACGCTGGAGCGGCTGGCCGAGGCGCTGCGCCGGCGGCGGCCGAGACGCTTGGTCTGCCTCGGCGATTCCTTCCACGACCGCGAGGCAGCGGAGCGCCTCGCGCCCGAGGCCCGGGCGCTGATCGGCGACCTGGCCGCGACGACCGACTGGGTCTGGATCGCCGGCAACCACGATCCCGCGCCGCCCTCGGATCTGGGCGGCCGGGTCGAAGAGGAGCTGGTCGAGGGCTGCCTGGCGTTCCGTCACGAGGCGGCCGAGACAGGCGGCGCCGGCGAGCTGTCCGGCCACTTCCATCCCAAGGCGCGGGTCAAGCTGCGCGCGCTCGGCCTCTCGGCGCGCTGCTTCGTCGGCGACGGCCGGCGCCTGATCCTGCCGGCCTTCGGCGCCTTCGCCGGCGGGCTCGACGTGCTGAGCCCGGCGATCCGGCGGCTGTTTCCGGAGGGCTTCGAGGTCGCGCTGCTCGGCCGGCGCGCCGTCTATCGCTTCCCCGCGAGCCAGCTGCTGCCGATCGCCTGACGCGGCCGGCGCGACCCGGAATTCCCACTAAACAACTGATAATTAATGAAAAACTGCCAGACCCGCGGGTGATCCAGGACGCCGGCGGCTGCGTATAGCTCCGGAATCGCGCAGGGCGCGGCCGCCCGACGACGCTTCCCGAGGAGCTCCCTTGACCGCCTCCCCGACCCTCGTCTGGTTCCGCCTCGACCTGCGGGTCTCCGACAACCCGGCCCTCCATGCCGCCGCCGAGCGCGGCGCGCCGGTCGTGGCGCTGTTCCTGCTCGACGATGCGGAGGCCGGCGCCTGGGGCTTCGGCGGCGCCCAGCGCTGGTGGCTGCACGGCTCGCTGGCGAGCCTCGCCGGGAGCCTCGGGGAACGCGGCGTCGAGCTGGTGCTGCGGCGGGGTCGGGCCGCGGAGATCCTGCCGGCCCTCGCCGGGGAGATCGGCGCCGGTGCGGTCTACTGGAACCGCTGCTACGAGCCCTGGCGGATCGCCCGCGACCGCCGCCTGAAGCAGGCCCTGGCCGAGACCGGTGTCGAGGTCGAGAGCTTCAATGCGGCGCTGCTGCACGAGCCCTGGGCCGTCCAGACCCTGCAGGGCGGCTCCTATGGCGTCTTCACGCCCTTCTGGCGCGCCCTGCAGCAGCGCGCGGTTGCCGCGCCCTCGCCGGCGCCGAGCGCGATGACCGGCCTGAGGGGAGTCGAAAGCGAGGTGCTGGCCGACTGGGGCCTGCTGCCAGCGAAGCCCGACTGGGCCGGCGGCCTGCGCCGGACCTGGACGCCCGGCGAGAAGGCGGCCGAGGGCCGGCTCGGCGCCTTCCTGCAGCAGGCGGTCGAGGGCTATGCGGAGGAACGCGACCGGCCCGGCCTCGACTCGACCTCGCGCCTCTCGCCGCACCTGCACTTCGGCGAGATCGGCCCGCGCCAGGTCTGGGCGGCGACCCGGCGCTTCCTGGAGCGCCAGGGCAGCGCCCCGGGCAAGGCCGGCAAGTCGGCCTGGAAGTTCCTGGCCGAGCTGGCCTGGCGCGAGTTCTCCTATCACCTGCTGTTCCATCACCCGGCGCTGCCGGAGCAACCCTGGCGGCCGCAGTTCGCGGCCTTCCCCTGGTCCGACGACGAGGCGGCCTTCGCGGCCTGGTGCCACGGCCGCACCGGCTATCCGGTCGTCGACGCCGGCATGCGCCAGCTCTGGGCGACCGGCTGGCTGCACAACCGCGTGCGCATGATCGTCGCCTCCTTCCTGGTCAAGGACCTGCTGATCCCCTGGCAGCGCGGCGAGGCCTGGTTCTGGGACACGCTGGTCGACGCCGACCTGGCCAGCAACGCGGCGAGCTGGCAGTGGGTCAGCGGCTGCGGCGCCGATGCCGCCCCCTACTTCCGGATCTTCAATCCGGTCCTGCAGGGCGAGAAGTTCGATCCCGGCGGCGACTACGTCCGCCGCTGGCTGCCGGAGCTGGCGGCGCTGCCGGACAGCCACCTGCACAGGCCCTGGGAAGCGCCGGCCGAGCTGCTGCGCCGTAGCGGCATCGTCCTGGGCCGCGACTACCCGCTGCCGCTGGTCGACCACCGGCGCGCCCGCGAGCGGGCGCTCGCCGCCTTCGAGGAGATCAGGAAGGAGGCCGCGACGTGAGGATCGCCGTCGTCGGTGCCGGCATCGCCGGCCTCGGGGCCGCCTGGCTGCTGTCCCGGCACCACGAGGTCGTGGTCTACGAGGCGGCGGAGCGCCCCGGCGGCCACGCCAACACCGTCGAGCTCGAGGTCGCGGGGGGCGCATCGCCGTCGACACCGGCTTCATCGTCTACAACGAGCGCAACTATCCGCACCTGGTCCGGCTGTTCGACGCGCTGGGGGTCGAGACCGCGCCTTCGGACATGTCCTTCGCCTTCTCGGCGGCCTCGCCGGACGGGCGGGGCGCCTTCGAGTACGCCGGCAGCCCGGGCGGCCTGTTCGCCCAGCGCCGCAACCTGCTGCGGCCGCGCGCCTGGAGCCTGCTGCGCGACGTGCTGCGCTTCTATCGCGAGGCGCCGGCCCTGGCCGGGAGCGACGACCAGGTCACGACGATCGGCGCGTGGCTGGAGGCCCGGGAAGGCGGCGGCCGCCGCGTCCGGCTCCATCAGGAAGGGCATCGCGAAGTCGTTGCGGTCGGTCAGCGGCGTGCGCACGAAGCCGGGGCTGACGACCTGCAGCACGACGCCCCGGCGCGCCAGCTCCGGCCGCAACGCCTCGCAGAGCCGGACCAGGCCGCCCTTGGTCAGGGCGTAGCCGCCGGCGGTCGGCAGGCCGCACCAGCCGGCCATCGAGGCGACCACCGCGATCCGGCCGCAGCGCCGCGCCGACAGGACGGGCATCAGCGCCTCCAGGCAGTGCGCCGTGCCGAAGACGTTGAGCTCGACGAGGGCGCGCAGGTCGGCGCTGGAGAAGCCGGCAGCCGGGGTCGGCCGGTGCGTGCCCGCGTTGAGCACCGCCTGGGCGATCGGGCCGTGCGCCGCCTCGATGCCGGCGACCGCCTCGGCCACCGCCGCCCGGTCGGTGATGTCGAGCGGCCAGGTGGCGACGCGGCCCGGCAGGCCCGCGGCCTCGGCCGCGAGCGCGTCCAGCCGGTCGGCGGAGCGCGCCGAGGCGACGACCGTCCGGCCCTGGCCGGCCAGCTGCCGGGCCAGGGCACGGCCGAGGCCGCTGCTCGCCCCGGTGATCCAGACGGGACTTTGTCCCGCCGTCGGTCTTCCTGAGATCATGGCGCTGTCTACGCCGGCGGCGGCCGCTTGGATCTGCCCGGCAGGGCCCTACCTCCGCAGCATCGGGGGCTTCGTCGAGCTGTCTTCGATGCGACCGCAGAGCTGTAACACGATCGCCATAGCGTGCGGCTCCGAAGCCTGCGCACGACAGGCAGACCCTGCGCTCCCAAAACTCGGAAGGATGACATGACGACGACGACCGAGGCCTCACGCCGCGACGTGCTCCGCCTGCTGGCCGGACTGCCGCTGATTCCGGTGGCCGGCTCCACCGCCCTCTCGACGGGCCTGTTCGCCGCCACGGCCGGCGACGCGGCCGCGGCGACCGCCGCGCCGGTCTCGGCCGAGTTCATCGGCATGCCGGCGCCCTCGACCCCGGCCGCCCAGGCGGCCACGACGGTCGAGTCGGCCATGGTCGTGACCTACGCCGACGGCAAGAAGCAGACCTTCAAGCTGGCCTACCAGCCGCTGTTCTTCACCGGCGACGAGGTGCCCGACGGCAAGGGCGGCAAGACGCTCGCCGGCGGCTACTACGACATCGAGGGCAAGCCGATCCTCGACGCCTCGGCCGATCAGCCGACCCAGTTCTTCTCGGACTGCCCGGACGGCTACAGCCTGCTGCAGGCGACCGACGCCAAGGTCGACGGCGTCAAGGGCAACACCGTCTTCGCCGTGGTCCAGTTCGAGTACACCTCGAACGACGCCAAGGGCGACGGCATGTACGGCAAGCTGCCCTCGCCGATCGCCGTGCTGACCCTCGACCAGGACCCCTCGACCGGCTCGCTGTCGCTGGTCCAGTACCACGCCGTCGACACCAGCCCGGTGCACGGCCTGTGGATCACCTGCGGCGCCAGCCTGTCGCCCTGGAACACCCACCTGTCGAGCGAGGAGTACGAGCCCGACGCGACCAAGGCCGCCGAGGACAAGCGCTTCCAGGCCTTCAGCCAGAACCTCTTCGGCGACCCGAAGAAGGCCAACCCCTACCACTACGGCCACCTGCCGGAGATCGTCGTCAACGCCGACGGCAGCGGCACGGTCAAGAAGCACTACAACCTGGGCCGCATCTCGCACGAGGTCGTCCAGGTCATGCCCGATCAGCGCACCGCGCTGATGGGCGACGACGCCACCAACAGCGGCCTGTTCCTCTTCGTCGCCGACAAGCCGGCCGACCTCTCGGCCGGCACGCTCTACGTCGCCGAGGTCAAGCAGCGCGCCGGCGAGGCGATCGACAAGGGCGGCGTCTTCGACCTCAGCTGGATCTCGCTCGGCCACGCCACCAGCGACGAGATCGAGAAGCTGGCCGACAGCCTGACCGCTGCCGACATCGTCGAGGTCGCGACCAAGGACCCGATGGACGCCAGCTTCACCAAGATCGGCTACGGCGGCAAGGAGCAGTGGGTCAAGGTCAAGCCGGGCATGGAGAAGGCCGCGGCCTTCCTGGAGACCCATCGCTACGCGCCGCTGGTCGGCGGCACGCTCGCCTTCACCAAGATGGAAGGCACGACGGTCAACGCCAAGGACAAGGTCGCCTACTCGGCGATGTCCTACATCTACAAGACCATGACCGACGGCAAGTGGGGCATGAAGATCGACCAGATCAAGGCCGGCGCCGTCTACCAGCTGCCGATGAAGGGCGGCCAGAAGGACGCCAAGGGCCAGGCGATCGACAGCGAGTGGGTGCCGGTCGAGATGAGCACGGTCGCGGCCCTGGTCGGCCAGGACCTCGCCGAGCCCGACGCGGTCGGCAACACCGCCGCCGTCGACAGGATCGCCAACCCCGACAACCTCAAGTATTCCGAGAAGATGCGCACCCTCTTCGTCGGCGAGGACAGCGGCAACCACGTCAACAACTTCCTCTGGGCCTACAACGTCGACAGCGGCGCCCTGGCGCGCATCCTGTCCTGCCCGGCGGGTGCCGAGTCGACCGGCCTGCAGGCGGTCGACGACGTGCACGGCTTCTCCTACATCATGAGCAACTTCCAGCATCCCGGTGACTGGGAGAAGGGCCTGCACGACAAGGTCAAGGCGGCCCTCGAGCCGATCATGGACAAGGAGTACCGCAACAAGCGCAGCGCGGCGGTCGGCTACATCCAGGGCCTGCCCCAGGCGGTCTGACGCAGAGTGGTGCCGCCGGGCCCGCGGGCCCGGCAGAGACGAGACGGGGCGGCCTTTCGGCCGCCCCGTTGCCTTTTCCGGCTGGCCGGGCGAAGCCGTCAGCCCTCGGGGTCCTGGTTCAGGCGGTTGTGCAGCTTGCCGAGGAAGCGGCCGGCGCGCCGCGCCGCCGCCTCCGCACCCTGCTCCTCCTCGACCGGCCCCTTCCTGCCGGCGGCCTCGCCGCTGTCGCGCCAGTCGTCGCGCAGGGCCTCGTAGGCCGCCCTGGTCTTGCGGCCGGCGGCATGGGCGCGCGGCGCGACCTCCTTCTCGACGAAGTCGCTCGCCTTCTCCTGGACCCGGGGATCGCGCGCCGCCTGCCGGGCCGCGCGCCCGAACAGCTGCCGGAAGATCGCCATCTGCCTGCTCCTCGTCTGCCCGATTGCCGTCGGCCCGGCGGGCGGCCCGGGTGCCGATGCCGGGCGCCCGGCCCCGAGCATGTCGTCCCCGAAGGCCCATTGACAGGGAAGAGTTTTAACGTCACTCATAGTGACATTAATACACACTCAGTGCGGAAATACGAGAGCCCGCTACGGCGCGCCCAGGCGGAGGAGACGCGCCAGCGGATCCTGGACGCCGTGGCGCGGCTGTTCGAGACCACGCCCGAGCAGGCCCTGTCCTTCGATGCCATCGCCGCCGAGGCCGGCGTCCAGCGCCGCACTGTGTTCCGGCATTTCGAGAACAAGGAGGCGCTGCTCAAGGCGTTCTGGACCTGGACCAACCGGGAGGTCGCGCCGCGGACCTGGCCGGAGACCGAGGCAGACCTCGTCGGGATGCCGCCGGTGACCTTCGCCGGCTTCGACCGGCGCGAAGGCCTGATCCGGGCGGCGCTGCTGTCCCGCTCGGGCCGCGAGATGCGCCTGGGCGCCGCCGCCGAGCGCGAGGCCGCGTTCCGCGGCAGCCTGGCGGAGGTGACCGGCGGGCTGGATCCGGCGAGGGCGCGGCAGGCGATCGCGGTGATCCAGCTGCTCTACAGCGCCAGTGCCTGGCTCTCCTTCAAGGACTACTGGCAGTTCAGCGGCCGGGAGGCCGGAGAGGCCTCGGCCTGGGCGATCGGCGTGCTCCTGGACGCGCTGCGGCGCGAGTCCGCGGGCGACGATCGCGCAACGACACCGACACCAGCATCAAAGGACGACAGGCGATGACTCCCTCGATCACGCTCACCCCCGCTTCCGACATCGACACGCTCTGGGTGATCCGCGACCGTGTCCGGTTCAGCGGCCAGCTCGGCGGCACCCAGGCCGTGATGCTCGAGGTGGAGGTGCCGCCGGGCGCGACCGTCCCGGTCCATCGCCACGTCTCCCCGGAGCTCTACCGGGTGCTGTCCGGCGAGGTCGTCTTCACGACGCTCGTCGACGGCCTCGAACGGCAGATGACGGGGCGCGCCGGCGACGTCCTCGACGTGCCGTCCGGCGCGCCGCACGGCTACGCCAACAACAGCGGCCGGCCGGCCGAGATGCTGGTCGTCGTCGACCGGACCATGGCGGCCTTCTTCCGCGACCTCGGCACGACGGTTGCCGCCGAGGGCCCGCCGAGCGAGGCGGAGCTGGCGCGCGTCGGCGAAGCCTGTGCGAGGCACGGCATCTCGTTCTGCGCCACCAGCGACGCCCCCACCGCCTAGGGCGCGCCCGCGGCGGTCCCCGCCCGGCGCCCGTCCACGACGAGCGACCGGGCGGCGGCTGCGCCGGCCGTCGGGACCTCAGCCGGTGCCGCCGAGGCAGCCGGTCAGGCTGTTCGCCAGCTGCCTCAGCAGGGCCGGATAGGCGTCCGGGCCGGGCGTCAGGTCGGCGCCGAGCGGGTCGAGCACACCGACCCGCGCGCCCGTCCCTCCGGCCAGGGTCTCGACCAGGCGCGGCGTGAACTGCGGCTCGCGGAACAGGCAGATCGCGCCGAGCCGGCCGATCTTGGCGCGCAGCTCGGCGACACGCCTGGCCGAAGGCGTCTGCTCGGGGCTGACCGTGACCGAGCCGACCGCGGTCAGGCCGAAGGCCTGCTCGAAGTAGCCGTAGGCGTCGTGGAACACGATGAAGGGCCTGCCGGCGACCGGCGCCAGCTGGCGCGCGAGCTCGGCCCGCAGCCGCTCCAGCCCGGCGACGGTCTTCCCGGCGTTGGCCTTGTAGGCCGCCGCGTCCTGCGGATCGAGCTCGGTGAGCGCAGCCGCGACCGCCTCGACGATCCGCTCGGCGTTCTGCGGATCGAGCCAGAGATGGGGATCGACATCCGACTCGTGGCCCGAGCCGGCGGGCTCGTCGTCGTCTGGCTCCCAGCTGCCGCCGGCACGCGCCTTGCGCAGCTTCACGCCCGGCACCTCCAGCGCCTCGACGCGACGCGCCTTGGGCGCCAGGGAGTCCAGGCTGTCCTCCAGGAAGTGCTCGAGCGCCGGACCGACCCAGACGACGAGGTCGGCATGCTGCAGGGCCTCGGCTTCGGACGGCTTGATGCTGTAGACGTGCGGCGAGGCGCCGCCGGGCACCAGCAGCATCGGCTCGCCCACCCCTGCCATCACCGCGGCGACCAGGCTGTGCAGCGGCTCGATCGTCGCGACGACGCGCGGCGGCGCGGCAGCGGCCGTGCCGGGGGCGAGCAGGAAGCCGCTCAGCAGAATCGCGGCGGCGGCAAGGGGGCGCAGGACAGCCATGGGGTCTCTCTCTCCGGTCTCGTGGGTGGCGCAAATGTTATTTTATAACATGACCGAGTCAAGCTAGGATCGCGCCATGACCGACGAGGCCCTCGCCTTCCCCACCGCCCGCCACGACCATGCGGCCTGCATCGCCGAGGCGCTCGACCGCGCCGAGCGGCTCTGTGCCGAACGCGGCGAGCGCCTGACGACCCTGCGCCGCCAGGTGCTCGAGCTGGTCTGGTCGGGCCACGCGCCGCAGGGCGCCTACGACCTGCTGGAGCAGCTCGGCCAGGCGCGCGGACGGGTCGCACCGCCGACGGTCTACCGGGCCCTGGAGTTCCTGCAGGCCCAGGGCCTGATCCACCGGATCGAGAGCCTCAACGCCTTCATCGGCTGCCCGATCCCCGAGGAGCGCCACAGCGGCCAGTTCTTCATCTGCCGGCTCTGCGGCCTGGCCGCGGAACTCGACGTCGGCGCGATCGACAGGGCGATCGACCGCGAGGCGACCAGGCTCGGCTTCACCATCGAGCGGCGCACGGTCGAGCTGCAGGGCCTGTGCCGCGCCTGCCGGGAGGCCCAGGCGTGACCGAGGGGGGCGTGACCGAGGGGGGCGTGACCGGGGGGGGCGTGACCGGGATCCTGGCCCGCGCCGAGGGCATCGCCGTCAGCTTCGCCGGCCGGCGCGTGCTGCAGGACGTCGACTTCCTGCTGCGCCGCGGCGAGATCGTCAGCCTGATCGGCCCCAACGGCGCCGGCAAGTCGACCCTGGTCAAGGTGCTGCTCGGCCTGCTGCGCCCGGAGCGCGGCCGGGTCGAGCGCGCGCCCGGCCTCAAGGTCGGCTACGTGCCGCAGCGTCTGAGCGTCGACCCGACCCTGCCGCTGACCGTCGCCGGCTTCCTGTCGCTGCCCGACCGGCGACCCGAGGCCCAGCGCCGCCAGGCGCTGGCCGAGGTCGGCGTGCCGCAGCTCTGGGGCGCCCAGGTCCACGAGCTGTCGGGCGGCGAGCTGCAGCGGGTCATGCTGGCGCGCGCGATCCTGCGCGGCAGCGACCTGCTGGTCCTCGACGAGCCGGCCAGCTCGGTCGACGTCGCCGGCCAGGCCGAGCTCTTCGAGCTGATCGCCCGGGTCCGCGACCGGCGGCACTGCGGCATCCTGCTGGTGTCCCACGACCTGCACGTGGTGATGGCCGGCGCCGACCGGGTGGTCTGCCTGAACCGCCACGTCTGCTGCACCGGCAGCCCCGAGGCGGTCGGCCTCGACCCGGCCTTCGCCGAGCTGTTCGGCAGCTCGGCCCGGGTGCTCGGCCTCTACCACCATCACCACGACCATCGCCACGACCTCGCCGGCGAGGCCGAGGGCCAGGCGACCGGCACCGAGGGATAGTCCGCTTGAATCGCGCCGGTTTCCGAAGGGACTGAGAATGCTCGACGATTTCCTGGTCCGCGCCCTGCTGGCCGGCTTCGGCGTCGCGCTGATCGCCGGGCCGCTCGGCTGCCTGGTGGTCTGGCGGCGCATGGCCTACCTCGGCGACAGCCTGGCCCACTCCGCCCTGCTCGGCATCGCGCTCGGCCTGCTGCTCGACCTCGACACGACGCTGGCGATCGTCATCGCCGGCCTCGCCTTCGCGGTGCTGCTGGTCGGGCTGCAGCAGCAGCGCCAGCTGGCGACCGACACGCTGCTCGGCCTGCTCGCCCACTCGGGCCTGGCGATCGGCCTGGTCGTGCTGTCCTTCGCCGAGACCCTCAGGGTCGACCTGATGGGCTACCTGTTCGGCGACGTGCTGGCGGTGCGCGCCGGCGACCTCGCCTGGATCTGGGGCGGCGGCGCGGTCCTGCTGGCCGCCCTGGTCCGGCTCTGGCGGCCGCTGCTGCTGGCGACGATCCAGGAGGAGATGGCGCGCGCCGAGGGCCTGCCGGTGCTGGCCCTGCGCTTCGGCCTGACCGTGCTGCTGGCGCTGACCGTGGCCCTGGCCATGAAGGTGGTCGGCATCCTGCTGATCACCTCGCTGCTGATCGTGCCGGCCGCGGCGGCCCGGCCGCTCGCCCGCTCGCCCGAGGCGATGGCCCTGGTCGCCGCCGGCCTGGGCTGCCTGGCCGTCGCCGGCGGCATCGGCGGGTCCTGGTTCGCCGACACGCCGACCGGCCCCAGCATCGTCGTCGCGGCGCTGCTGCTGTTCCTGGTCACCCAGGCCGCCGCGGCCGCCCGGCATCGGCTGCCGCGGCGCGCCTCGCCGGGCTGAGCCGCACGCCTCAGGCGCCGCCGCTCTCGGCGTAGCGCCGGATCGCCTGGTCGATCGCCTTGTGGGCCTCGCCGGGCTCGCCCCAGTGCTTGATCTTGACCCACTTGCCCTTCTCCAGGTCCTTGTAGTGCTGGAAGAAGTGGGAGATCTGGTCGATCAGGATGCGCGGCAAGTCGCGCCAGGAATGGATCTCGCTGTAGTAGGGATGGAGGGCGTCGGCGGGCACCGCCAGGACCTTCTCGTCCTCGCCCTTCTCGTCCTCCATGATCAGCACGCCGATCGGCCGTGCCCGCACGACGGCGCCCGGCACGACCGGCTGCGGCCCGGCGACCAGCACGTCGACGGGATCGCCGTCGTCCGACAGGGTGTGCGGCACGAAGCCGTAGTTGCAGGGATAGAACATCGCCGTGTGCAGGAAGCGGTCGACGAAGATCGCGCCCGACTCCTTGTCGAGCTCGTACTTGACCGGCGCGCCGCCAACGGGAACCTCGATGACGACGTTGACCTCGAACGGCGGGTTGGTGCCGACCGATACCTTGCTGAGATCCAAGACTGCTTCTCCTGGTGCCTGATCCAGTCCGCGGGTCTGGCGCCTTCCTCCCCCGGCGGCCCTCCATCGCGCGTCCGGCCCCGGCGGACCTGTCCTTCGCGTCGACGTCGACGGCTTCCGCCGCCACGGGCCCTCGGGCGGCAGTCCGGTAGCGGCCGCAGGCCGCCGCGTCAAGCGGCCGCCCGATGCGGCCGTGCTATTCGGCCGCGCCCTTCTGCCGTGCCGCCATCTGGTCGTGGATCCAGCGGTAGGTCTTCTCCATGCCGTCCTCGAGGCGGATCGAGGGCGCCCAGCCCAGCTTCTCCTTGATCAGCGTGTTGTCGGAATTGCGGCCGCGCACGCCCTTGGGAGCGTCCAGCTTGTAGTGACGCTTCAGGGTGATGCCGGCGATCGCCTCGACGATCGAGACCAGTTCGTTGATCGTGACCAGCTGGTCGGAGCCGATGTTGAGCGGCTCGGTCACGTCGCTGGCGAGCAGGCGGCGCGTGCCGTAGAGGCAGTCGTCGATGTACATGAAGCTGCGGGTCTGCGCGCCGTCGCCCCAGATCTCGATGTCGTGGCGCCCGCTCGCCTTGGCCTCGATGACCTTGCGGCAGATCGCCGCCGGCGCCTTCTCCCGGCCGCCGTCCCAGGTGCCCTCGGGCCCGTAGACGTTGTGGAAGCGCGCGACGCGGGTCGCGAGGCCGTAGTCCTCGCGGAAGTGCCGGCACAGGCGCTCGCTGAACAGCTTCTCCCAGCCGTAGCCGTCCTCCGGCATAGCCGGATAGGCGTCCGACTCCTTGAGCGCCGTGACGTGCGCGTCGGTCTGCTTGTCGGCGGCGTAGACGCAGGCCGAGGAGCTGTAGAAGAAGCGCTCGGTGCCGGCGTCGCGGGCGGCCATCAGCATGTGGGTGCTGATCAGGACCGACAGCATGCAGGCCGCCTTGTGGGTCTCGATGAAGCCCATGCCGCCCATGTCGGCGGCCAGGTTGAAGACCGCCGCCGCGTCCTCGGCGGCCGCCCGGCAGGCGGGCAGCTCGCGCAGGTCGAGCTGCCGGTTGTCGGCTTCGGGAAAGCGCTGGTACCACTCCTCGAAGGGCTTGATGTCGACCGCGCGCACCCGGGTATAGCCGTCGCGCAGCAGGTCACCGACCAGATGGCCACCGATGAAGCCCCCCGCGCCGGTCACCAGCACCAGCCGATCCTTGGATACCGCCTCGTTCATCTCGTCGAGCCCCCTGACGTTCCGCGCGATCCGTACCGGCCGGCATGGTAGCCCAAGACGGCCTTCCGCGCGATCCGCCATTGCCGCACCCGGCTTGCCCCGGAGGCGCCGGCCGTGCCATTGAGGGCGCCCCTGCCCCTGCCCCGCCGATGCCCTGGCCCATGCCCCGCCGCCTGCTCTTCGCGTCCCGCCTGGACGAGGCTGCGCTCGCCGCCCTCGCGCTCTGCTTCCCCGGCCTGGCCGTGCTGCTGCCGCTCGGCGTCGTGCCGCTGGTCCTGGTCGTGACGCTGGCCGCCGTCGCCGCCGAGCTGCTGTCCGGCGTGCCGCTCAGCCGGCCGCCGCGGTCGATCGTGCTGGCGGGCCTGGCCTTCGCCGCCTGGGCGCTGCTCTCGGCGGCCTGGGCGATCGATCCGCCCTGGTCGCTGGAGATCTGGGCGCGGATCGTGCCGACCGTCGCCGCCGGCGGGTTCCTGCTGCTGCATGCGGCGCGCCAACCGCCGGAGCGCCGCCGGCGCCTGGCCGGCTGGCTGCTCGCCGGCTTCGCCCTGGCGGTCGCGATCATGGCGGTCGAGGGCCTGACCGACCGCTCGATCAACCTGTTCCTGGCCCGCCTGGTCGACCAGGCGCCGGAGGGCGGCTACAAGCTCAACCGCCTGAACCGAGGCGCGACCGCCCTGGCGATCCTGGCCTGGCCGGCCGCCGGCGCCCTGGCCGCCCGGCTGCCGGCACGGCTTCGCCGCGGAGTCCTGCTGCTGCCGCTGGCGACCACCCTGCTGCTGTTCGGCTACGCCAGCGATTCGGCCATCCTCGGCTGCGCGGCGGGTGTCGTCGCCGCCCTGCTGGCCCTGCCCTGGCCGCGCCCGACCCGCCGCACGATCCTGGTCGGCCTGGCCCTGGCGCTGCTCGTCATGCCGCTGGTCGCGAAGGGCCTGTCGGACCTCGGCCTGTCCAGCGACCCGCAGCTGCCCTTCTCGTTCCGCCATCGCGTCTTCATCTGGAACTTCACCGCCGAGGAGACCGCCAGACGGCCGCTGCACGGCTGGGGCCTGGACGCCTCGCGGGAGCTCGCCAAGGGCGCGCCGCGCTTCGACGCGACCCATGGCGCGCTGCCGCTGCATCCGCACAACGCCGCGCTGCAGGTCTGGGTCGAGCTGGGTGCCGTCGGCCTGCTGCTCGGCGGCGCGCTGCTGCTGCTCGTGCTGGCGCGGATGCGCCGGGGCCCGCCGCTCGCCGCCGCCCTCGACGCCGGCATGGTCGTCAGCTTCCTGACCATCGGTCTCGGCGCCTTCGGGATCTGGCAGTACCACTGGCTGGTCGTGCCGCTCACCGCCGCCGCCCTGATGCACATGACCGCCGGTCAGGAAATCGGCGCTCAGCCCCGGCGCGATCCGGAGACCAGCGAGTCGTAGAGCGCCAGGGTCCGGCGGTTGACCGCCTCGACGTCGAACTCGGCCTCGGCGACGGCACGGGCACGCCCGCCCAGGCGCCGGCGCAGCGCCGGGTCGCCGGCGAGGCGCAGGAAGGCCGCGGCCAGCGCCCCGGCGTCGCCCGGCGGCACCAGCAGGCCGGTCTCGCCGTCGCGGCAGACCTCGCGGCAGCCGGCGACGTCGGTCGCGACCAGGGCACGGCCGGCCGCCGCCCCCTCGATCAGGCATTTCGGCACGCCCTCGCCATACTGGCTGGGCAGGCAGACGACGTGGGACCCGGCCATCAGCGCCGGCATGTCGTCGCGCCGGCCGAGCCATTCGACGGCGCCCGCCTCGTGCCAGGCCCGGAGGCGCGCCTCGGGGATCGCGTCGCGGTTGCCCGGATCCGGGGCGCCGACCAGCAGGAAGCGCAGCGCCGGCCGCTCCGCCTTGGCGAGCCGCGCCGCCTCCACGTAGCTTTCGATGCCCTTCTTGGCGATCAGCCGCGAGGCCAGCAGCACGGTCATCGGCCCGGCCGGCTCGGGCGTCGCGGCGAAGGCGGCGAGGTCGACGCCCGAGCCCCGGATCAGGACCGTGCGGCCGGCGAGATAGCCGCGCGCCGCCAGCGCCGCGCCGTCGTCGGGGTTCTGCACCAGCAGGCGCGTGCGGTCGTGGGCGAGGAGCGCCAGGTAGCGCGGGATCGCCTGCTGCAGCAGCCGCCAGACCGGGCCGCCGTCGCTGAAGGTCCGGCCGGCGCCGGTCACCGCCAGCACGACCGCCGGCACGCCGGCGAGGCGCGCGCCGAGCAGCCCCGGCACCACGGCCTTCAGGGTGACGCAGTGCAGCAGGTCGGGCTGCAGCCGCCGGCAGAGCGCGGCGACGGCCAGGGCGGCGCGCAGCTCGGCCAGGGGCCTGAGCCCGAAGCGCTCGATCGGCACCGGGTGGAAGGCGAGGCCCGCGGCCTCGATCTCGGCCCGGCGCCCGTCGGCGCGCGAGGCGACCGCGACCTGCCAGCCGGCCGCGACCGCCGCCCGGGCGAGCGGCAGGCGGTGCGACAGAAAGAAGCCGGCGTCGTTGACGAGAAAGAGCAGGCGGCGGGACATGGCGGGCAAGCTAGACCAGATGGTGACTTCGCGGAAATGCTTCGAGATCCGCCAAGTCATGCGATGACCTGCCTTGACGACCTGCCCGTGAGCCGAATTCATTTCCCTGTAGACAAGCAGTTCGCCGCTGACGATCATCACCGGTTGGCCAGCGGCGAACTGCTTGTCTACAGCTTCGGCATCGTGCCTAAGATCACAATGATTGGTGACAAGGAGAAGGCCACAGTCGCCAAGTTCCGGAGGCCGCTCAGCGGATCAACCGCCGAGCGAGCGAGGCAGATAGCCCGTCGGCTATCCTACTTCGCCCAGTGGCCCTGTACCCACTCCCACTGGCCACGCTGGTAGTCGTAGCGCCAGTGCGCCTTCACCCATCGGGACTTTCCGATCGGGCGAGGCGTCTTGAGATTCTGGAGCCGATCGACCGGCTTCGGCGGCCGTGGCGGGCGAGGCGCCCTCAGTCGTCGCATTGAAGGAACTCCTTCAGCTAAGGGTGTATTCGCGCCAGGGGATGGCGCGCAGCGGAACATTGGCCAGAAACCGCGCGATGTCGGGGCGGCCGAAGTAGCTCGGCCGGCCGCGGCTGTCCTGGGCCATGAGGACAATCGGCAGCCCCGGAAAGACGCCGGCGAAGGCGTTGATCGTGTCGCGCGCGGAGGTTCGGCAGTCGATGACATGCTGCTTCACGATGGCAACCGCGAAGGTGATGCCCTGTTCGCGGATAACCGCACCCTGAAAACGCATTCTCTTCTCCTCTTGCCTTGAGCGAGAAGGCCGCACCTCGCGTTGAAGTGCGGCCCTCTGCGGTCAGCCCCTCGGGGGGAACGGGTCGTTGCCGTAGCTGTCACGATCCCTGATCTGGCCGTCCCGGCCGTGGATCAGGAGCTCGCTCTGCTGGTTCCGGGCGATCTCGCGCCCCCGGTCGATCGCGTCCGCCTGGGTCTCGTGGGTGGAGGTGACGCGGCTGTTGCCTTCGCCACGGACCGCCCATCCGCCCTCGTGCGGCACGATGTGCTGGTTCTTGCCCAAACTGCTCACCTCCCTTCCGTCGGCGGAACCGAACATGCCGTAAGATATAGTGAACGCCGGTGCCATTGTCAACTCAAACGGCCGTAGCGTAAGTTCAATCGAACGACAACGATGCCCGCCTCGCCGAGGAAGGGCGACAAAACGAGGTATTGGGATGTCACTCGCGGCCAGGCTCAAACAACTACGTCAGCGGAAGGGAGAATCGCTCCAGCAAGTCGCAGATGCCGTTGGGGTCTCGAAAGCACATATTTGGGAGCTTGAGAGAGGAACCAGCTCCAATCCTGGGGTGGAGTTGCTAACCCGACTGGCGCGGCATTTCAAAGTTTCGGTCGCCTATCTGATCGATGATGGCAGCGAGACAAGCGATGCTGCTGCGCTACAGTTTTTTCGGGAGTTCGAGGGACAGCTTTCTGACGACGACTGGGCTGCCCTGCGGAGTATCGCTGACCGATTGAAAGGGCCGAAGCCATGAGCGATGAGTTGTTGATGGACCTGGCCGATTGCGGGTCGCCGGAGAAACTGATTGCCACCATTCTTCAGCATCATCCGGACTGGCAGCCGCCGGTGCCCCTTGAGGCGTTTGCCCGGAAGGTTGGGATTGTCGAGTTCAAAGATCTGACGGTGGAGGGCTTCGTCGGCGCTCTCATGACCGATGATGCCAAGGCGCAAGGCGTCATCCTTGTGAAGGCCGGGCAGCGAGAGGCCCGGAGACGATTCACAGTGGCGCACGAGCTTGGCCACTTTCTGATCCCGACCCACCGGGGCAGCAAGCACTGCACCGCTCAAGACCTCCGAGAAGGCCGACGGGAGACGGAGCATCAGAGGCAGGAAGCCGAAGCCAATCGCTTCGCCGCAGGGTTCCTGATGCCGAAACCCTGGTTCGAGCGCGACATGGATGGACTGGGCGAGGCCGAGGTTTCCCATCTTCAGGACCTGGCTCGCCGGTACGAGACGAGCCTTGAGGCGACCGCCAATCGGTACGTTGAGCTGTCAGAGGACGCCTGCGCGATCGTTTTCTCCAAGGATGCCGTAGTGCGGTACGCCCGTGCGGGACGCCGCTTTCCGAAGCTCGCTGTTGGCAAAGGAGACGGTCTTCCTCCAGGGTGCGCGAGCCTGCTTGCGCCTCAGGTGCCGCTGCGCACACCAACAGACTGGTCAGAAGTCGACGGTACCGTCTGGGTGCGGGCCGAATGGGGTGAGTGGGCGCCGATGATCCTGGAGCAGTCCATGCGGCAGCGAGGTGGATACCAAGTGACGCTACTGTTCACCGAACGCCACGATGCCGACCATGATGAGGAAGAGCGCGATCTTGAGAGAAGCTGGCAGGTGGGATTCCGGCGGTGAGGCATCCGACTGTCTAGAGCGAGAGCGAGCAGCCGTCATAGGCCTTGGCAAGATCCGCTACCTCGAAGGATTCGTCGCCTCGCCTCTACCTAGCCCTGTTCGAAGGCAGAACAGGGTGCCGGCGCGGCAATCTTCGAACGATATGCCTCCGTCCTTTCGGGACCCGACTGGCTCCGACTGGGCATGATCCGATCTGGACCGCGTCATGGTGGTACCCGCGTGCAGATGGCGGCCGCTTTCGGCTTCGCCCGCGGCGCTGCTCCGCCTACATTGACTGCAATCAGTTCCGTTGCCCGAGGTTCCCGTCCGCCGTCATGCCGCCGCTGCTCGATGCCCGTACCCCGCCACCGCCCCGTCGCGGACAGCCCTCCGGCCTGACCCTGGCGCCGGCGCCACTGGCGCTGGTCGTCGCGCTGCTGCTGGTCTTCGCCGCGCAGCGCCTGTCGCCGCCCGACATCGCGCAGTGGATCCTGGTGCACGGCGCCCTGCTGATCTTCATCGGCGGCCAGGCCGACTGGTCGCGGCTCTACACCCTGGTGACCAGCCTGTTCCTGCACGACGGCTGGCTGCACTTCGGCTTCAACGCCTTCTGGCTGGCGACCATCGGCTCGCTGGTGCACCGCTTCGTCGGGCCCTGGCGCTTCCTGCTGATCTTCTTCCTGGGCGGCATCGTCGGCGGCCTGGCGCTGGTGCTGTCGCACTGGGGCGAGACCGTGATCGCGATCGGCGCCTCGGGCTCGGTCTTCGCCTTCCTGGGCGCCGGCGGCCACGTCTTCGTCGCCCGGCCGGACGACACCCGCGCCGAGCGGCTGAAGCGCCTGGCCGCCTTCACCGTCGTGATGATGGCGCTGAACCTCGCCTTCGCCTTCTTCGGCACGCTGCCCGGCATGGACCCCGTCTCGGTCGCCTGGGAAGCGCATGCCGGCGGCTTCCTGACCGGCCTGCTGCTGTTCCCGCTGCTGGCCAGGGGGCGCGAGGGCGGCCTGCCTACCAGCCGAGGCCGCGGCGCACCAGGCTGAGGCCGATCAGCAGCAGGACGGCCAGCAGCACCCGGCGGAAGGTCTGCTGCGGCACGATGCGGCGCAGGCGCTGGCCGGCGAGGACGCCGAGCATCACCGGCACGACGAAGATCGCCGAGAGCAGCAGCTCCTGCGGCCCCAGCACGCCCTCGGCGGCCAGCGTGCCCCAGAGCGGCAGGCCGGCGGCGACGAAGGCCAGGCCGACGGCAGCGACGAAGGCGTCCTTGGGCAGCTGCAGCGAGACCAGGTAGAGGATGATCGGCGGCCCGAAGAAGTTGGAGAGGCCGCCGAGCGCCCCGGCCAGCACCCCGACGACCGGCCCGAGCGGCTTCTCCAGCCGCGCCGGCAGCACGATGCGGTGGGCCACCAGGTTGAAGAGCGCGAAGGCGACGACGATCACGCCGAGCGAGAGGTAGGTCGTGCGCGCGTCGAGCGCGACCAGCAGCCGGGCGCTGGCGAGGCAGGTCAGCATCGCCGCCAGGATCATCGGCCAGAAGCGCCGGAGCGTCGGCCCGATGAAGCGGCGGTCGAGGCCCTGGTAGAGGTTGCTGACCAGGATCGGCAGGGTCATGGCGGCGATCGCCGTCGGCACCGGCATGAACTGCGAGAGCACCGGCACCGCGACCAGCGGCAGGCCGATGCCGAGCACGCCCTTGACGCCGCCGGCCACGACCTGGAGCGCCAGCAGCAGCAGGAAGCCGGCGAGGTCGACGTGGAGCGCGGCGACGAGCGCGCTCAAGCCGAGGCCTTCGCGAGGTCGCGCAGCGAGACCGCCGGATCGGCGAGGCTGTCGGCCCGGACCCGCACGCGCTGCTCGATCAGCTGCCTCAGCGGCCGCCGCTCCCGGCCGGCGTCGAACAGCGCGGCGCCGCGGAGCAGGCCGTGCTCGATCTCGAAGGCGATCGCCGGCCCCGCGAGCGGCGTGCCGCGCCAGACCAGCTCGCCCTCGAAGGCGGTCAGGCCGAGAAGCTGCAGGTTGAGCTCGTACTGGTCCGTCCAGAACCAGGGCACGACACTGTAGGGCTCCGGCTTGCCGCAGATCGCCTTGGCCGCGATCTGCGGGGCCAGCTCGGCGTTCTCCCAGGACTCCAGCCGCACCCGGCGGCCGAGCCAGACGTTCTCGTGGCGGGTGCAGTCGCCGACCGCCCAGACCCCGGGCGCCGAGGTCGCCGCGAAGGCGTCGGTCAGGATGCCGTCGTCGCAGTCGAGGCCGGCGGCCCGTGCCAGGCCGTCCTCGGCCGTGCAGCCGATGCCGACGACCGCGACCTCGGCCGCCATGCGCGTGCCGTCGGCGAGCACCACGCCCTCCAGCCGGTCCCTGCCCTCGAAGGCCGCGACCTGGCCGGACAGGCGGATGTGCACGCCCCGCTCGATGTGCAGCTGGCGCAGGTGGCGCGAGACCTTCGGGCCCAGGGCGCGGCCGATCAGGTGCGGCGCGGCCTCCACCACCGTGACCCGGCAGCCGCGCCGCCGCGCGCTGGCCGCGACCTCCAGGCCGATGAAGCCGCCGCCGACCAGCAGCAGCTCGCGGCCCTCGGTCAGCTCGGGGGCCAGGGCGCGGGCGTCGGCGGCGCTGCGCAGCAGGTGGACCCCCGGCAGCTCGGCCCCGGGACAGGCGAGGCGCCGCGGCCGCGCGCCGGTCGCCAGCACCAGCCGGTCCCATTTGACGTGGCGGCCGCCGGCGCAGGTCAGGCGCCGCGCGCCGACCTCCAGGGCCTCGACCGTCAGGCCGGTCTCCAGCTCGATGCCCAGCTCCTCGAGCTGGCCCGGCTTGAAGAGCGCCGCCTTCAGGGGATCGGCGCCCTCGGCCAGCACCTCCTTGGACAGCGGCGGCCGCTCGTAGGGCGCCTCCGGCTCGGCGCCGAGCAGCAGGATGCGGCCCTGCCAGCCCTGCCTGCGCAGCGCCTGCGCCGTCCGCCCCCCGGCCTGCCCGGCCCCGACGATCACCGCCGTCTCGCTCATCGTTCCTCCCGCCTGCCTCTGTCGTCCAGCATCACGGCGGCGCACGCGCGCCGCAACCCGCGCCCCTAGCCGGCCAGCCGTGCGCGGATCAGGCCGCGCAGGGCGTTGCCGACGAACAAGGCCGGCGCGGCGCGCAGCTCGCCGAGGCTCAGCGGCGCCTCGCGGGCCCGGCCGGCGGCGAGCAGCTCGGCGCGCAGCACCGAGTCGAGGCAGCCCTCGGCGAGCGGCGGCGTGCGCAGCCGCTCCGGCGCCGCCGGGTCGGCGGCGTAGAGGCAGGTGATGCCGCCGTCGGCGACCCGGCCGGCGCGATTCAGGAACAGCACCTCCTCGGCGCCGCTGCCCGGCAGCAGGCGCGCCCGCTCGCCGTCGTAGAGCGCGCGGCGGTCGGTCTTGTGGCGCAGCAGCGGGTCGGACTGGTCGAGGCGGCGCTCCGAGACGACCAGGGTCCAGACGCTGTCCGGCGGCAGCGCTGCGAAGGCCGTCGCCGTCGCCGCCAGCGTGCCGTCCCGGGCCAGGGTGAGGCGGATCCGCAGGGACCACTCCGGCCGTCCGGCCGCCGCGGCCTCGACGGCGCGCACCGCCTCGGCGGGATCGCAGGCGAAGCCGAGCGCGGCGGCGGAGCGCCGCAGCCGCGCCAGGTGCAGCGGCAGGCGCGGCGCGCCCTCGCCGGCGCGCCACAGCAGGGTCTCGATCAGCCGAAGGCCGGGCACGGCGCGGCAGTCGCGGCACTGGCCGACCGGAGCAGGTCGGTCAGGAAGCGGGCCTTGAGCAGGCATTCCGCGTACTCCTCCGCGGCCCCCGAGTCGGCGACCAGGCCGGAGCCGACGGAGAGCAGGCCGCGCCGCAGGCCCCCGCCCCCGACCTCGCCCGCGCCGTCGACCGCGCCGAGCCTGAGGGTGCGGATCGCGACGCTGAAGGCCATGGCGCCGCCCGGCGCGATGCAGCCGATGGCGCCGCAGTAGGCCTCGCGCGGGCTCTCCTCCAGCTCCGCGATGATCTCCATGGCGCGGATCTTCGGCGCGCCGGTCACCGAGCCGCAGGGGAAGAGCGCGCGGAAGCGCTCGAGCAGGGAGCCGCCGGCCTTCAGCCTGCCGCGCACCGTCGAGACCATCTGGTAGAGCGTCTCGTAGGTCTCGACCTCGAAGAGGCTGGGCACCGAGACGCTGCCAATCTCCGCCGTGCGGCCGATGTCGTTGCGCAGCAGGTCGACGATCATCAGGTTCTCGGCGCGGTTCTTGGGATCGGCGGCGAGCGCCGCCCGCGCCGCCCGCTCGGCTGCGGCGTCGCCGCGGATCGCGGCCGGCCGTTCCGCCGTGCCCTTCATCGGCCGGGTCTCGATCCAGCCCTCGGCGTCGGCCCGGAAGAACAGCTCCGGCGAGGCCGAGAGCAGCAACGGCCCCGCGAGCGCGACCAGCGCGCCGTGGCGGACCGGCTGGGCGCGCCTGAGCGCGCCGTAGAGCGCCAGCGGATCGGCCCGCGTCTCGATCGCCAGCGGGAAGGTCAGGTTGGCCTGGTAGACGTCGCCGGCCAGGATCCAGTCGGCGACCTGCCGGAAGCGCTCGCCGTAGGCCGCCGGCCCGAGAGCCGGCACGACCCGCTCCAGCGTCGCGCGCCCGGCGCCGGCGTCGCAGCGCGCCAGCAGCGCCTGCGCCTCGGCGGCCGGCGCCGGCGAGTCGTAGAGGCCGAAGGACAGCAGCGGCCCGGCCATCGCCGCCGCCTTGGCCGGCAGCAGGGGCGCCAGCCGGGGCTCGAGCAGGTAGCCGAGCTCGTAGGCGGCGAAGCCGGCGAGCCACAGGCCCTCGTGATGCGCCGCCTGCAGCCGCCGGAAGGCCGCCTCGACGTCCGGCTCGCCCGGCCAGAGCGTCACGACGTCGCGCGGCCGCGCGAACAGCCGGGCGCTGCCGGTCAGGCTGGAATCGAGCAGGACGCTGCCGGGTTCGGGGACCATGGGGCGGGTTCTAGCGCGCCGCCGCCGCGCCCGTCATGCCCGCAAGCGGCGTCGAGGCGCCCGGAAGCGCTGCCGGAGCGCTCCCCATCTTCGCCATCCCCGCGAAGGCGCCGGGGCATGCCCACAAGTCCGCCATCCCGGAAGCCGCCTTGCCCGACAGCTCTGCTGTCGTCGGCAAAGCGAGCTGTCCGGGATCCAGGGGGCCCAAGCCGGGCCGCCTGGGCTCGCGGCCCTGGATCCCGGCTCGCAAGGCTCGCAAACCGAAAGCTTTTCAAGGCTTTCGGGCTCACCTGACGCCCGGGGTGACGAGATGGGCAGAGCCTCAGAAGAAGGTCGCGAGGCCGCCCGTCACGCCGTAGGCGTCGTCGACCGTGAAGACCAGGCGCCACTTGTCGAAGGTCGTGCAGGGGTGGGAGATGCCGCAGGCGACCAGGTCCCCGACCTTGAGCGGGCTGCCCCCCTCGCTCTCGGGCGGCAGGGCCAGCTCGGCGTGCTGGTCGTGCAGCTTGGTCACCCGGTGGCCCGGCGCCAGGGCCTCGGGCGCGCCCGCCCCGCCCGGCCGGTGCCAGCGCTCCGGCACCGGCAGGCCGGCGTCGAAGCCGGCGTCGCGCTTGCCGAAGCTCAGGATCGCCTTGCCGGGCTCGGGGCGCGACTGCACCAGGCTCCAGAGCTCGAGCGCCGGGCGCGGCCCCTCGCCGAGCTCCGCCAGGTCGGGCGAGCGCTCCAGCATCCGCGCGAAGGCCTTGCCGTAGAGCCCGCTGTCGTGGGTCAGGTAGCAGCCGCTGCGGGTCACGACCTGGCTCGGCCGCGACAGCCTGACCGCGCCGAGCCGCCCGGCCACCAGGTCGAAGAAGGAGGAGCCGCCGGCGGTCAGCAGCACCCGGTCGGCCTCGAACAGCCCCTCGGCGTCGCAGGCCTCGGCGAGGCCGGCCAGGACCTCGAGGAAGGCCGCGACCGCGGCCTCGCGCGCCGCCTCGCTCTCGCCCTGGATCAGCCCCTCGAAGCCCTCGACGCCGGCCAGCGCCAGGTGCGGCGCGGCCCTGACGGCGCGCGCCACGGCCAGGGCCGTCTCGCGGTCCCGGCAGCCGGTGCGCCCGCCGGCGACCCCGGCCTCCAGCAGGACGCAGAGCGGCCGCTTCAGCCCGGCCTCGGCGCAGCCGGCCTCCAGCGCGGCGACGCCGTCGAGCGAATCGACCAGGCACCAGAAGGCGAAGTCGGGATCGGCCGCCAGGGCCGCCGTCACCGCCCGGATCGCCGGCCAGCCGACCAGCTGGTTGGCGAGCAGCACCCGCTTGACCCCGAAGCGCCGGCAGACCTCGAGCTGCTGCACCGTCGCCACGGTGATCGCCCAGGCGCCGGCCTCGAGCTGGCGGCGGAACAGCTGCGGGCTCATGGTCGTCTTGCCATGCGGCGCGATCGCCGCCCCGGTGCGCGCCAGAAAGCCGTGCATCCAGCGCTCGTTGTGCGCCAGCGCCGGCTCCCTGAGCAGCAGCAGCGGCAGCGGCAGGTCCCCGGCCAGCAGGTTCCAGCCCTGCCGGCCGATGTCGCCGAGGGCGAGCGGCGCGGCGGCGGCCGGGATGCCCTTGGTCAGGGCGTCGAGCGGAAGGGCGGCGAGGTCGGGGGCGGCGAGGTCGGGAGCGGGCATGGCGGAGGCGGGCATGGCGGGGTCCTTTCGTGCGGCACCCGCCCTGTTACCGCCTTCCCGGGCGCCGGGCGAGCCCGAAAGCCGGCCGGCCTCCGGGTCGCGGGCCCCGCGCCCCGGGAGCCGGGGCGGACAGGCCTCGCGCCGCCGGCGCTCCTGCTATGCTGTCCGTCACCGAGGCGAAAGGAGCAGGCCATGAAGATCCAGGGATCCGTCGCGCTGGTGACCGGCGCCAACCGCGGCCTCGGCCTCGCCTTCGCCCGCGCCCTGCTGGCGCGCGGCGCCGCGAAGGTCTACGCCGCGGCGCGCGATCCCGCCTCCGTCGCCCTGCCCGGGGTGGTGCCACTGCAGCTCGACGTGACGCGGCCCGAGCAGGTCGCGGCGGCGGCCGAGGCCGCGGGCGACGTCACCCTGCTGGTCAACAACGCCGGCATCGCCCGGCTCGGCGGCTTCCTCGATGAGGGCGCGGTCGAGGACCTGCGCGCGCATTTCGAGACCAACGTCGTCGGGCCGCTCGCGATGGCCCGCGCCTTCGCGCCGGTCCTGGCCCGCAACGGCGGCGGCGCGCTGCTCGACGTGCTGTCGGTCGCGAGCTGGGTGACCGGCCCGCTGCTGGCGACCTACAGCGCCTCCAAGGCCGCCGCCTGGGCGCTGACCAACGGCCTGCGCAGCGAGCTGGCCGGCCAGGGCACCCAGGTGCTCGGCCTGCACGCCAGCTTCATCGACACCGGGATGGTCAGCGGCCTCGAGGTGCCCAAGAGCAGCCCCGAGGCCGTCGTCGCCGAGGCCCTCGACGCCCTGGAGCGCGGCGACAGCCAGGCCCTGACCGACGATTTCTCGCGCAAGGTGCAGCAGGGGCTGTCGGGGCAGCCGCCGGTCTATCTGAAGGTCATCGCGGATCCGCGCAAGGGGACCGCAGGCTAGCCGGGGCGCCATGGTCCCTCCCCCTTCCGGCGCCGGACCGGCGTGGGGCGGCGAAGGAAGGAGCTCGGCCGACGATCGAGATCATGCCGGAGAGCGAGGGCCCGATCCTCGGCATCCGCGCCAGCGGCCGGCTGACGCTCGACGACGGCGACCGCGTGCCGGCACCGCGCCTCGAGGCCCTGGCGCGGCGGTTCGGCAGCCTGCGCGCGCTCTTCTACCTGGACGGCGGCTTCGAGGGCTGGGACGCCTCGCCGGCCTGCTGATGCAGGGCGAGCTGCGCTGCTCATCCGCCGAGGCGCTGCCCGAGGCCTGGGCCTGGATCAGGGCGTGAGGCGGCCGGTCTCCGGCCGCTGCGCGTCGCGAGCCGCGGCCCGGCGCGCAGCGGCGCGGCTCAGGCGAGCCGCTGGGACAGCTCGACGTCCCCGGCGAAGGGCGTGGAGAGGTAGCCGTTCGCCGGCGAGCGGACGTAGTCGAGGTAGTCCGGGCTGTCGTCGGCGTTGTCGGCGACGATCAGCGCGCCCGGCCGCAGCCGGCCCTCCAGCAGCGCCAGGATGTCCGGATAGAGCGCCTTGGCGCCGTCGAGCAGCAGCAGGTCGATCGTCTCGGGCTGGTCGGCGGCCAGCGTCTCCAGGGCGTCGCCCTCGCGGATCTCGACCAGGTCGGCGAGGCCGCCTTCCGCCAGGTTGGCCTTGGCGCGCGCCACCTTGGAGGGCTCGAACTCGCTGGTGATCAGCCGGCCGCCGCCGTTGTCGCGGAGCGCGGCGGCGAGATGCAGGGTCGAAAGGCCGAAGGAGGTGCCGAACTCGACGATCGTCCGCGCCCCGCCGGCGCGCGCCAGCATGTAGAGCAGCCGGCCGGTCTCTCGCGAGACCGGCAGCGGCAGGTCCTTCAGCAGCCCGTAGAGCTCGCGGTAGGCGGTTCGGCTCTGCAGCAGGCGCGCCCGCTCCTCGCCGGGCAGGCCGGCGAGCGCCGGGCTCGTCTCGGGCGAGGCCGCGGCGGCTTCCGTGAACAGGCGGTCGAGCAGGGCGGACAGGCGGGGCTCGCTCAGGGTCGTCATCGGGAAGCTCCTTGGTGCGTTGCGCGGCCGGATCGGCCTGGGCTAGAAATACGACTGATTAGTCGCATTTCCTATTCGCATTGCCGGAGAGGCCCGTGCCCGACCGCCCGAAAGCCCGGATTTCCGCGCGCAAGCAGCCCAGCCAGGCGCGCTCGCGGGAGCTCGTCTCGGCGATCCTGGAGGCCGCGGTTCAGGTTCTGGCGACGGAGGGGGCGCCGCGCTTCACGACGGCGCGGGTCGCCGAGAGGGCCGGCGTCAGCGTCGGCTCGCTCTACCAGTACTTCCCCAACAAGGCGGCGATCCTGTTCCGCCTGCAGAGCGACGAGTGGCAGGAGACCGGCGCGCTGATGCGCGCGATCCTCGAGGACCGCGCCCGGCCGCCGCAGGAGCGGCTGCGCCGGCTGGTCCACGCCTTCGTCCGCTCGGAGTGCGAGGAGGCCGGGATGCGCGGCGCGCTCGACGACGCCGCACCGCTCTACCGCGACGCACCCGAGGCCCGGCAGGCGCGCGCCTCGGTCGAGCGCAGCGCCGAGGCCTTCCTGCGCGAGGCGCTGCCGCGGGCCGACGACGCGACCCGCGCCCTGGCCGCCGAGCTGATCACCGGCGCGCTCGCCGCGCTCGGCAAGCGCTTCTCGGAGGCCCCGCGGACGCCCGCCGAGGTCGAAGTCTATTCAGACGCCATGGCCGACATGTTCTGCGCCTATCTCGACCGCCTGCGCTGACGGGCGGCGCCGCCCGGCGCAGTGCCGTGCCCCGGGCCGTGCCCCGGGCCGCGCGCCGTGCCGTCGAACGCCAGGCTGCCGAGCAGCCGCTCGGCCGCGCCCGGCGGCCCCGGGACCAGCAGGGCCGCGACCTGCCGGTAGAGGCCGTCCGGCGGCGGCGCCGGCTGCCGGTCGCGCCGCCTGGGCAGCAGACCTTTGAGAAAAGCTCTAGTCATGGCGCCAGGATCGGCCGATGATGCCGCCCTGGCGAACGCGAAGATCTCAGCGAACGCTTGAGGTTTTTTCAAGAGGGAGCCGGCCATGCGACGCCTGCCGTCCCTGCGCGGCCTGCAGGCCTTCGACGCCGTCGCGCGCGCGGGCAATCTGGCCGGCGCGGCGCAGCGGCTCGGCATCACGCCGAGCGCGGTCAGCCACCGCATCCGCGGCCTGGAGCAGGAGCTCGGCCTTGACCTGCTGAGGCGCACGCCGGCCGGCCTGCGGCTGACCGAGGCCGGGCGCCGCTACCGCGCCGAGGTCGAGGGCGCCTTCGACCGGCTCGCCCGGGCCACGGACGAGCTGCTCGGCCCGGCCGCGGCGCGGCCGCTGACGATCAGCCTGACCGCCGAGGTCGGCACGCGCTGGCTGATGCCGCGCTTCCCGCGCTTCGTCGAGCGCCATCCCGAGATCGAGACCGCGATCCTCAGCAGCTACCGGGTCGCGGACCTCGCCGCCGGCGAGGCCGACCTCGCGCTGCGCCACGGCACCGGCGACTGGCCGGGGCTGCGCGCCGAGCCGATCCTGCGCTTCGGCGTCTCGCCGCTCTGCGCGCCGGCGCTGGCGGCCCGCCTCGCCGGCCTCGGGCCCGCGGCGGCCCTGGCGCGGAGCACGCTGATCCGCGACGTCGAGGCGGACAACGACGACTGGGACGCCTGGCTGGCGGCGGCCGGTGCCGGGTCCGCGGCGCCGGCCCGCGTGCTGCGCTTCGAGAACTACACCATGGCGCTGGCCGCGGCGGTCGCCGGCCAGGGCCTGGTGCTCGGCTACTGGGGCTACGTCGAGGCCGAGCTGGCCGCCGGCACCCTGGTCCAGCCCTTCGAGCTCGTCGTGCCGATCGACCGCGGCTACCACCTCGTCTATCTCGAGCAGCGCCTCTCCGACCCCCGCGTCCGCGCGTTCCGGGACTGGGTGGTCGAGGAATGCGGGGAGGGCGACGGCGCAGCCATGGCGCCGGGCTGACGCGCCGCCCCGCTTCCGCCCCCCTTTTCGTCATTCGCGCGGAGGCGGGAATGACGACGAAAAGGGAACGCCGGGCGGGAAACGCCCGCGCGATCCGCGCCTACGAGAACTCCGGCTTCGTCGAGGAAGGGCGAGAGCGCGAATCCGCACCCCTCGACGGCGAGTGGCACGACGACGCGATCACGGGGGTGCTGGAGGGGCAGCATCGGGGTCGGCAAGCGCTAAGCGGCCGCAGTTGACCCGAAGGGGTCGTTCAGCGCGGCTTGCGCCGAGTCCGCGACGGGTGGTGAGCAGTCCTTCGCGATGCCACCGCGGAGCGACAGGGGATGCCCCGATATCGGCCGATAAACGAACCGCGAGCAAACCACGTCGCCCGTGGCTAGCCACGCACGCGTTCACTCGATAACGCTCAGGTTTGGGGACGGCGGCTCGCTCCCCATATGACGCACATGAGCAGCGATGACTACGTGACCGGCAAGCGCATGTGCGAGGACATGACAGCCGAGGCGTTCGAGAGCGATTTTCCGAAGGTAACCGGCCGCACGGTCAAAAATGTCGGTGGAGAGGACCCGCCCGATCTGATCGCACTCATTGACGACATAGAGACCGGCGTCGAACTGACCGCGATAATGGCTGCGGACGCGGAAGACATCGTGCTCGGAATGCATCGACTGGCGAAGCAGAAGCATGAGAAATATGATCGCCGCGGGCTGTTCGGCGGCCGGCCGATGATCCTGTTGGGCCATCTTACTTGGCCTCCTATCGGCACCAAGGAGCGCGAGAACCTGACGATGGAAGCCATGTACCGGGCGATGGCAACTTACCCTGCCCTTTGGGATGTGTGGGAGGAAGTCGATAGCATGTATGACCCATCCGACTTCGACGGGTTCGGTTTCTCCGAGATTTGGCTGATGGACGACGGCATGAAGTACAGTTCCCGCCGTGATCCGCGTGCTCCGGCGGATTTCTTCTGCTTTGCACCATCTGAGAAGGGCGGGTTCTGGGAGTTTGAGAGAAAGCGCCGTCCCCCATACTGGCACCTTTATGCCGGCCACTAGAAGAGCGCGCCGAAGCGGCCGTGATATGGGAGGTGCTAGAATGCGACGGTTCACGGACCCAGAGATCGTGTTCCACTACGAGGGTACGGGCGGCGGGATGGAAAAGACGTTAGAGGCCAACGAGGGTGGCACCCTAACCTACGACGAGTCACCCAATTATTATGCGCATCTCGGGGGCGAGAAGGGCAAGGTGGAGAGACTGTCGCCAGCCGAAGAAAAGGCGCGGTTTCCGGGTTACGATGAGAAGATCGATAGTGCTGTCGCCTATATGAAGGGCCGGCGCGGATCAGCGTCAGAATCCAACTAGCGCCGACCAGGAGCCGAAAGCGTCACGGATCCGACCTCACGGTGCTTTCTGCCGGCGTAAGGGTCGGCTTCGGGGGGCAAGGGCCGTCGGTCTCGCCAGCGGATCGTGCGTCGCATCCTACAGTCGATGGTCGCGGTCCGACTTGTTGCACTTCTAGCACGCAGTCCGCCCGCGCGGCGGCGCGTTAGAAAGGTCGAGAGAATATGAGCGGCATTAACGTCTTCCAGGACTTGGTCTTGACCGGTCCCGACTCTAGCCGCGACGCGCTCGCCGCTGCACTCAAGCAGGAGGCAGCTTCCCCGTGGCACTTCGATGCCGAAGGCTCGGCGAGCGCCGAACGCAACGCGGTCGGCGACAAGGGCATCCTGATCTTTGAGCGCAGCCCTGCTGATGACTTGCCGGCGGTTAGGCTGGTGCTGTGGCCGCAGGATGGGGGCTACTATGTCCCTAACGTTACGCCCGTTCAGACCAGCAAGCTGACGGTTTCCGAATATAACGCGGTTCTCGCGGACTTTGCCGAGACCGTGGCGAAACCGATCGCTCGCCGCTTCGGGTTTACCGTGTCGACGACATCGGCGAACCAGAACCTTGAGGACTGGCTGACACCGGAGGCCGCCATTGCCCTGCGCCGCTTCTCGGGCGCTGCCAACAAGTCGACCGGCGCCAGCCATCCGATGGACGAGCGGCGGTGGTTCGACTTCATCATTGCCGTGCACCGGACCGGAAAGCGGATCGGGTCGGACTACCTCGCCCGCTGGCTGCACGAGGTGGAGGGCTGGGACGAGCAGTCGGCGCACACTCTCGTCGCCGAGTTTGAACGAGGCATCGCTCTGCTTGCGCGGGACGTTGAGACGCGCTGACCGTGCTGGCATTCAACCCTAGCGCAATCGTCGGGCGAGGAGTGCCGGTGCTTTGCATCGACACCTGCTCGGTGCTGGACATCATGCGCGATCCAACCCGGGACGAATTGAAGCCGCACGAACGCAAGGCGGCGATCGATCTTCTCGATCGGCTGGAGAACGGCGACTTGGTTTGCCTCATCGCAGAGCAAGTCGAGCTCGAATTCAACGAACACGACCAGACCGTGCAGGACGAGGCGAGGCGAGCGATCCGGAAGCTTCGGGAAAAGGTTGAGCGCGTAAATCAGATCTACGGCACCTTCCTACCCGCGATCAGCATCAGCCTCACTCATCTCGACGCGCTCGTTGCGCCGGCTCGACAGATCGTTCAGCGCTGGCTGAACGCCTCGACGCTGGTCCCCGGCTCCACCGACGCGCTCATCCGCGCAATGGACCGTGTGAATCGCAACGTCGCGCCCGCGCGCAAGGGCAAGGACTCGGTCAAGGACTGCCTCGTGCTCGAGACCTATCTCGGGGCGATGGCTGATCTGCGCGGTGCTGGCCTGCCCGCGACCGCGGTGTTTCTCTCGTCCAACAGCAAGGAATATCTCGGCGAGACCAACGTGCTGAAGACCGATCTCCAGGCCGACTTCGCACGCATGAACATGGCCTATGCGACCAATATGGCGCAGGCGAAGGTGACGCTCGGATTCTGACCGGGCGCCCGTGGCCTAGCCTCCATCGGCGGCGAGGTGGCACTTCTTATACTTCTTGCCACTGCCACAGTGGCACGGATCGTTGCGTCCCAGTTTCGGGCCCTGGCGGGCGGTTGACTCCGACTTCGGCGATTTTCCGAGCTGGTTCGCCATCTGGTTCATCTTGCCGTCGAACTTCCAGGGGAAGACGACCTTCTTGCCAAAGCGGATTGCGCCCGTTGCTGGCGAAAGGCACAGCCCGAACCATTGGTCCGCCTTCTGGCTGTACTTCCGCAGCGTCATATGCGCCTCCAGCCTTGGCTCCGCCTCGGATCGGGGTGCGAAATTGGCGTGGACCGTGAGGCCGGTGTCGGCGAATCCCAGCGTGAAGTCCGATGAACCCTTCATCTGCGCGGCCCGGAGCACACGGTCGATGCCGTCCGCTAACTCCTTCATCGCATCCCCGCTGAGCTGGTAAAGCGTACGCCTCCGGTGAGAGCCGCCTTGCGGGATAGCGGGATCGTGGGAAGGTCCTAGGGGTAATCCTAGGAGTAGCCCTATGACGATACCGCGGGTCGAGGTGATCACGTCCGTTGAGCGGCGGCGGCACTGGTCGCGTGCGGAGAAGGAGCGGCTGGTCGCGGCGAGCCTGGAGCCGGGCGTGACGGTCTCGGAGGTGGCGCGCTCGGCGGGCCTGCACGTCAGCCAGCTGTTCCGCTGGCGCAAGCAGCTCTGCACGCGGATCGACGCTCCGCCGGCGCCCGAGTCCCAGGCGCTGGTGCCGGTGCAGATCGTGCCGGACGAGGGATCCC
>NZ_FWZX01000054.1 GCF_900177295.1 Tistlia consotensis USBA 355 | reverse complement strand
CGCGCCGATCGCCATGGACGAGGGCCTGCGCTTCGCGATCCGCGAGGGCGGCCGCACCGTCGGTGCCGGCGTCGTCGCCAGCATCATCGAGTAGGTCTGGCCGACCGGGTTTCAGGGTTCGCGGGGTCGATCGTGGCCGAAGGAGTGTAGCTCAACTGGTAGAGCACCGGTCTCCAAAACCGGGGGCTGGGGGTTCGAGTCCCTCCACTCCTGCCAAGATCGGCAGAGCCCAGTACGATAGAGCCCTGTGCGGGGCGCATGGCCCCGATGCGACAGGGTTCTCGTGGCGAGACGATGACAAGAGGGCGGCGCATCCCCATGTGATGCGGTTCCGCCCGGGAATTTGAGAAGGCAATGGCGAAGACGACGCCGGCGAAGTTCATCCGCGAGGTGCGCCAGGAGATCTCCAAGGTCACCTGGCCGACGCGCAAGGAAACCTCGGTCACGACCGTGATGGTCTTCGCGATGGTGATCTTTGCCGCGCTCTTCTTCTTTTTTGTGGACCAGGTGCTCGCGTTCGGCGTGCGCCAGATCCTGGGTCTGGGAGCCTGATCGGCGATGGCGCTGCGTTGGTACGTGATTCATGTCCACACCGGCTTCGAGAAGAAGGTCGCCGAGGCGATCCGCGAGCAGGCCGAGCAGCAGGGCATGGCCGAGCTGATCGGCGAGGTGCTGGTGCCGACCGAGGAGGTCACCCAGGTGCGTCGCGGGCAGAAGGTCGCGACCGAGAGCAAGTTCTTCCCGGGCTACGTGCTGGTCCAGATGGAGATGACCGACGAGACCTGGCACCTGGTCAAGAACACGCCCAAGGTGACCAGCTTCCTGGGCGGCCGGTCGCGGCCGGTGCCGATCTCGAACGCCGAGGCCGAGCGCCTGATGGCGCAGGTCCAGGAGGGCGTCGATCGCCCAAAGCAGTCGATCATCTTCGAGATCGGCGAGCAGGTCCGGGTCTCCGACGGCCCCTTCACCTCCTTCAACGGGACGGTCGAAGAGGTCGATTCGGAGCGCTCGCGGGTCAAGGTTCTGGTTTCCATCTTCGGCCGGTCGACGCCGGTCGAGCTGGAGTACTCGCAGGTCGAGAAGCTCTAGCCTGACGGCTGGCGGGATCTGCCTGCGGGCAAAGGGCGCGGGAGGCTCGCCATGGCCGTACCGCGCAGCCCCATCAAGGAAAGGGTGCTAGGAAATGGCAAAGAAGATTGAGGGCTACATCAAGCTCGAGATCCCGGCCGGCAAGGCCAACCCCTCGCCGCCGATCGGCCCGGCCCTGGGCCAGCGCGGCCTGAACATCATGGAGTTCTGCAAGGCCTTCAACGCCCAGACGCAGAACCTCGAGCAGGGCATGCCGATCCCGGTCGTGATCACGGCCTACACCGACCGCTCCTTCTCCTTCGTGATGAAGACGCCGCCGGCGAGCTTCTTCCTGAAGAAGGCGGCGAAGATCGAGAAGGGCTCGGCGACCCCGAGCAAGGGCACCATCGGCACGGTGACCCGCGCCCAGCTGCGCGAGATCGCCGAGCAGAAGATGGAGGATCTCAACGCGTTCGACATCGAGGCCGCGGCCAAGATGATCGAGGGCTCGGCCCGCTCGATGGGTCTCGAGGTGGTGGAGTAAGGCCGATGGCGAAGAAGGGTAAGCGTCTGCTCAACGCCCGCGAGGGCCTCGACGCCAACAAGAACTACTCGCTGGAGGAGGCCGTCGGCCTGCTCAAGGCGCGCGCCAAGGCGAAGTTCGACGAGACCATCGAGATCTCGATGAACCTGGGCGTCGATCCGCGCCATGCCGACCAGAACGTGCGCGGCGTCGTCGACCTGCCGCACGGCACCGGCAAGTCGGTCCGCGTCGCGGTCTTCGCGCGCGGCGCCAAGGCCGAGGAGGCCACGGCGGCCGGCGCCGACGTGGTCGGCGCCGAGGACCTGGCCGAGCGCGTCCAGGCCGGCGACATGCCGTTCGACCGGGTCATCGCGACGCCGGACATGATGCCGATCGTCGGCAAGCTGGGCCGCGTGCTCGGCCCGCGCGGCCTGATGCCGAACCCGAAGCTCGGCACCGTGACGCCGGACGTCAAGACGGCGATCCAGGCGGCCAAGGGTGGCCAGGTGCAGTTCCGCGTCGAGAAGGCGGGCATCGTCCACGCCGGCGTCGGCAAGGCGAGCTTCGACGAGGCCAAGCTGGTCGACAACGTGCGCGCCTTCGTCGGCGCCATCAACCGGGCCAAGCCGTCCGGGGCCAAGGGGACCTTCATCAAGAAGGTCGCGCTGTCCTCGACCATGGGCCCGGGCATCGTGATCGAGGTGGGCAGCCTGTCGGCGCCCGCCTGACGAGAGTGTCCGCCGCCGCGGCCGTCCCCGGACGGCATCGGCGGCGGAAGCAGGCGGCGGCCGGTTTCGGCCGTGTCGTCCGCCGACCTGTCCGAGACTGCAGGTGACCGGCGCCTCCGGGCGGCGGGCCTAAGCCCCGAAGCGGGGCCTGCATAGACGGGGGCAAGGGATTCGCGGCTGGTCCGATCGGCCGGGCGCGAAGGCTTGAGCTTCCGGGACAGGCGAACCGAGCCGTCGGCGGGTTCGCCCGAGACGGCTCATCGTGCGACGGACTTCCGGGGCCTTCGGGCCCGGGACGTCCAGAATGGAGCGTACAAGCGTGGACCGAGCAGCCAAGGAAGAGCTGGTCGCCGAGCTCAACGCCCGTTTCGCCGCTTCTACGGCCGTCATCGTCACCCATCAGAAGGGGCTGACGGTGGCCGAGTCGCAGGCGCTGCGGGGCGCGGCGCGCAAGGCGGGTGCCAGCTACAAGGTGACGAAGAATCGGCTCGCCAAGCTCGCGCTCAAGGGCACGAAGTTCGAGGGGTTGGCGGATCTGCTGACCGGACCGACGGCGCTCGCGACGTCGGAGGATCCGGTGGCTGCCGCCAAGGTCTGTTTCGAGTTCGCCAAGAAGAACGAGAAGCTGATCATCGTCGGTGGTGCGCTGGGCGGCCAGCTGCTCGATGCCAAGGGCGTCGAGAGCCTGGCCAACCTGCCGTCGCTCGACGAGTTGCGCGGGAAGATCGTGGGCCTGATCCAGGCTCCGGCGACCAAGGTCGCCGGCGTCCTCCAGGCTCCGGCCGGGCAGCTCGCCCGGGTCTTCTCCGCCTACGCCACCAAGAACGAAGCCGCTTGAGGCGACTGGCAAGGTCGTTCGCACGAAGCTCAAGCCTGAGAGGATAGACAAATGGCCGATCTGGATAAGCTGGTTGACGAGCTCTCGAAGCTCACCGTTCTCGAAGCCGCCGAGCTCTCCAAGAAGCTGGAGGAAGCTTGGGGCGTCAGCGCCGCCGCTCCGGTGGCGGTCGCCGCGATGCCCGGTGCCGGTGGTGGCGACGCCGCTGCCGCTGCCGAGGAGAAGACCGAGTTCGACGTCATTCTCGTCGCTGCCGGCGAGAAGAAGATCAACGTGATCAAGGAGGTCCGGGCGATCACCGGCCTGGGCCTGAAGGAAGCGAAGGATCTCGTCGAGGGTGCCCCCAAGCCTGTCAAGGAAGGGGCTTCCAAGGACGAGGCCGAGCAGGTCAAGAAGAAGCTCGAGGAGGCCGGAGCCACTGTCGAAGTCAAGTAACGACAGGCCGGATCTTCATCTGCGTCTCGGTCCGGCCGGCGCCGCGAATCCTCGCGGCGCCGGACCGGGCCGCTGCGCCTTTTCGGCGGGGTGTCGGCCGGCAGGCCCGGCACGCCGCTCCGCCGAAAGAGCACAGCTTTCGAAAAAGCGTTTCGTGGACTGCTTTTTTTCCAATCGGGCGGCACCTGCGGGTGCCGCGACGGCGGCCGGTCACGCGGCTGCCCAGGCGGCGAAGTAGCTGAGGACGAGGAATGACGATGGCCAGTTCGTTCACCGGGCGTAAGCGCATCCGCAAGAGCTTCGGGCGTATCCCGGAGGTCACCCAGATGCCGAACCTGATCGAGGTGCAGAAGACCTCCTACGATCAGTTCCTGCAGCTGGGCGTGGCGATGCCGGAGCGCACCGACACCGGACTCCAGGAAGTCTTCAAGAGCGTCTTTCCGATCAAGGACTTCTCGGGTCGCGCCGAGCTCCAGTTCGTGTCCTACGAACTCGAGGAGCCGAAGTACGACGTCGAGGAGTGCCAGCAGCGCGGCATGACCTTCGCAGCACCCCTGAAGGTGACCCTGCGCCTGGTCGTCTGGGACGTCGACGAGGACACCGGCTCGCGCTCGATCCGCGACATCAAGGAGCAGGACGTCTACATGGGCGACATGCCGCTCATGACGCCGAACGGCACCTTCATCGTCAACGGCACCGAGCGCGTCATCGTCTCGCAGATGCACCGCAGCCCGGGCGTCTTCTTCGACCACGACCGGGGCAAGACCCACTCCTCCGGCAAGTACCTCTTCGCGGCCCGCGTCATCCCCTACCGCGGCTCCTGGCTCGACTTCGAGTTCGACGCCAAGGACCTGCTCTACGTCCGCATCGACCGGCGTCGCAAGCTGCCCGCGACGACCCTGCTGCTCGCCCTCGATTCCGAGCAGACCGAGAAGCTGCGCGCCGACCGCAAGGCCGAGGAGAAGGACGTCGACCCCACCGAGGTCGTCGGCATGAGCAGCGAGGAGATCCTCGCCGGCTTCTACGACAAGGTCGTCTACACCCGCGACGGCGACGCCTGGCGCACGCCGTTCGACGCCGAGCGCCTCAAGGGCATCAAGCTGACCAGCGACCTGGTCGACGCCGACAGCGGCGACGTCGTGCTCGAGGCCGGCAAGAAGGTGACCCCGCGCCAGGCCCGCAAGCTGGTCGAGGCGGGGCTCAAGGACATCCGCGTCACCGACGCCGACCTGGTCGGCCACTACGCCGCCGAGGACTACATCGACGACAAGGGCCTGGTGATCCTGGAGGCCGGCGACGAGCTGACCGAGGCCAGCCTCACGACCCTGGTCGAGCACGGCAACAGCGAGCTCGCGACGCTGGCGATCGACCACGTCAACGTCGGCGCCTACCTGCGCAACACCCTGGCGGGCGACAAGAACAACACCCGCGAGGACGCGCTGATCGACATCTACCGCGTCATGCGCCCGGGCGAGCCGCCGACCCTGGAGACCGCCGAGGCGATGTTCCGGAGCCTGTTCTTCGATCCGGAGCGCTACGACCTCTCGGCCGTCGGCCGCGTCAAGATGAACGCGCGCCTCGGCTTCGAGACCTCGGACCAGCTGCGCGTGCTGCGCCGCCTGGACATCCTGGCGATCGTCAAGATCCTCTGCGACCTCAAGGACGGCCGCGGCGAGATCGACGACATCGACCACCTGGGCAACCGCCGCGTCCGCTCGGTCGGCGAGCTGCTCGAGAACCAGTACCGCATCGGCCTGCTGCGCATGGAGCGGGCGATCAAGGAGCGCATGAGCTCGGTCGAGATCGACAGCGTCATGCCGCACGACCTGATCAACGCCAAGCCGGCGGCCGCCGCGGTGCGCGAGTTCTTCGGCTCCTCGCAGCTCTCGCAGTTCATGGACCAGACCAACCCGCTGTCGGAGGTCACCCACAAGCGGCGCCTCTCGGCCCTCGGCCCGGGCGGCCTGACCCGCGAGCGCGCCGGCTTCGAGGTGCGCGACGTGCACCCGACGCACTACGGCCGCATCTGCCCGATCGAGACGCCGGAAGGCCCGAACATCGGCCTGATCAACTCGCTGGCGACCTACGCCCGGGTCAACCAGTACGGCTTCATCGAGAGCCCCTACCGCAAGGTCGTCGACGGCCACGTCACCGACGAGGTCGTCTACCTCTCGGCGATGGAGGAGACGCGCTACACCGTCGCCCAGGCCAACTCGACGATCGACGAGAACGGCAAGCTGATCGAGGACCTGATCTCGGTCCGCCGCGGCGCCGACTACCTGCTGACCCGCGCCGAGGAGATCGACTACATCGACGTCTCGCCGAAGCAGCTGGTCTCGGTCGCGGCGGCGCTGATCCCCTTCCTCGAGAACGACGACGCCAACCGCGCCCTGATGGGCTCGAACATGCAGCGTCAGGCGGTGCCGCTGGTCCAGGCCGAGGCGCCGCTGGTCGGCACCGGCATGGAGGGCACGGTCGCCCGCGACTCCGGCGTCGCGATCGCGGCCCGGCGCGGCGGCGTGGTCGACCAGGTCGACGCGACCCGCATCGTCATCCGCGTGACCGACGAGACCGGCCACGGCGAGGCCGGCGTCGACATCTACAACCTGCTGAAGTTCCAGCGCTCGAACCAGAACACCTGCGTCAACCAGAAGCCGCTGGTGAAGGTCGGCGAGATCGTGGCCAAGGGCGACATCGTCGCCGACGGTCCCTCGACCCAGCTCGGCGAGCTGGCGCTCGGGCGCAACGTGCTCGTCGCCTTCATGCCGTGGCAGGGCTACAACTTCGAGGACTCGATCCTGATCTCCGAGCGCATCGTGCGCGATGACGTCTTCACCTCGATCCACATCGAGGAGTTCGAGGTCATGGCCCGCGACACCAAGCTGGGCCAGGAGGAGATCACCCGCGACATCCCGAACGTCGGCGAGGACGCCCTGCGCAACCTCGACGAGGCGGGCATGGTCTACATCGGCGCCGAGGTCCAGGCCGGCGACATCCTGGTCGGCAAGGTGACGCCGAAGGGCGAGTCGCCGATGACGCCGGAGGAGAAGCTGCTCCGCGCGATCTTCGGCGAGAAGGCGTCCGACGTGCGCGACACCTCGCTCCGGGTGCCGCCGGGCGTCACCGGCACGGTCGTCGAGGTGCGGGTCTTCTCGCGCCGCGGCGTCGACAAGGACGAGCGCGCCCTGGCCATCGAGAAGGCCGAGATCGAGCGTCTGGCCAAGGACCGCGACGACGAGAAGACGATCCTGGAGCGCAGCTTCTACGGCCGTCTCAAGGACCTGCTGGTCGGCCAGACCGCCCAGTCGGGCCCGAAGGGCCTGAAGGCCGGCACCAAGATCGACGAGACCGTGCTGTCCGACTACACGCCGGGCCAGTGGCGCGCGATCGCCGTCAAGGACGACGAGCGCCAGGCCGACGTCGAGGCCCTCAACAAGCAGTTCGAGGCCTCGATCACGGCCCTCGAGAAGCGCTTCGAGGACAAGGTCGACAAGCTGCAGCGCGGCGACGAGCTGCCCCCGGGCGTCATGAAGATGGCCAAGGTCTTCGTCGCGGTGAAGCGCAAGCTGCAGCCGGGCGACAAGATGGCCGGCCGCCACGGCAACAAGGGCGTCATCTCCAAGATCATGCCGATCGAGGACATGCCGCACACCGAGGACGGCACCCACGTCGACATCGTGCTGAACCCGCTCGGCGTGCCGAGCCGCATGAACGTCGGCCAGATCCTGGAGACGCATCTGGGCTGGGCCTGCTCGGGCCTCGGCAAGCAGATCGGCGAGCTGCTCAAGCAGGCCCGCAAGGGCGAGCTCGACGGCCTCAAGCAGCGCCTGAAGACGATCTACGGCGAGGCGGTCTACAAGACCGAGATCGACAGGATGTCCGAGGACGAGCTGCTCGAGCTGTCGGGCAACCTCAGCCACGGCGTGCCGATCGCGACGCCGGTGTTCGACGGTGCCCGAGAGCCGGACATCGTCGAGATGCTGAAGCTGGCGGGGCTCAACGCCTCCGGCCAGGTGAAGCTGATCGACGGCCGCACCGGCGAGTTCTTCGACCGGCAGGTGACGGTCGGCTACATCTACATGCTGAAGCTGCACCACCTGGTCGACGACAAGATCCACGCCCGGTCCATCGGCCCCTACAGCCTGGTCACCCAGCAGCCGCTGGGCGGCAAGGCGCAGTTCGGCGGCCAGCGCTTCGGCGAGATGGAGGTCTGGGCGCTGGAAGCCTACGGCGCCGCCTACACGCTGCAGGAGATGCTGACCGTGAAGTCGGACGACGTCGCGGGCCGCACCAAGGTCTACGAGGCCATCGTCAAGGGCGAGGACAACTTCGAGGCCGGCATCCCGGAGTCGTTCAACGTGCTCGTCAAGGAACTGAAGTCGCTCGGCCTGAACGTCGAGCTGGAGCAGAGCCAGTACTGAACCGCCCGTCCTGGCCCCGGAGCCCGGCCCCTTCGAAGGGGCCGCTCCGGGGCCCGGTGCCGGCTTTAGCTTCCACGTCGCATCCCCGCGGGAGAGACAGATGACCGATTTGATGAACCTCTACGGCCAGCCCCAGGGCCTGCAGAGCTTCGACCAGATCCGTATTGCGATCGCCAGCCCGGAGCAGATCCGCTCCTGGTCGTTCGGCGAGATCAAGAAGCCCGAGACGATCAACTACCGGACCTTCAAGCCGGAGCGCGACGGCCTGTTCTGCGCGCGCATCTTCGGGCCGATCAAGGACTACGAGTGCCTGTGCGGCAAGTACAAGCGCATGAAGTACCGCGGCATCGTCTGCGAGAAGTGCGGCGTCGAGGTGACCCTGTCGAAGGTGCGCCGCGAGCGCATGGGCCACATCGAGCTGGCCAGCCCGGTCGCGCACATCTGGTTCCTGAAGTCGCTGCCGAGCCGCATCGGCCTGCTGCTCGACATGACGCTCAAGGACCTGGAGCGGATCCTCTACTTCGAGAACTACGTGGTCATCGAGCCGGGCATGACGCCCTTCCGCCTCGGCCAGCTGATCAGCGAGGAAGAGTACGTCGACGCCCAGGACGAGTACGGCGAGGAGGCCTTCGAGGCCGAGATCGGCGCCGAGGCCATGAAGCGCATGCTCAAGGCCCTGGACATGGAGGCCGAGCGGCCGAAGCTGCGCCAGGAGCTGAAGGAGACCAACTCCGAGGCCAAGCGCAAGAAGCTGGTCAAGCGCCTGAAGCTGGTCGAGGCCTTCCTGGAGTCCGGCGCCAAGCCGGAGTGGATGATCCTCGACGTCATCCCGGTGATCCCGCCGGAGCTGCGCCCGCTGGTGCCGCTCGACGGCGGCCGCTTCGCGACCTCCGACCTCAACGACCTCTACCGCCGCGTCATCAACCGCAACAACCGCCTGAAGCGGCTGATCGAGCTGCGCGCGCCGGACATCATCGTGCGCAACGAGAAGCGCATGCTGCAGGAGGCCGTCGACGCGCTGTTCGACAACGGCCGCCGCGGCCGGGTCATCACCGGCGCCAACAAGCGGCCGCTGAAGTCGCTCAGCGACATGCTGAAGGGCAAGCAGGGCCGCTTCCGCCAGAACCTGCTCGGCAAGCGCGTCGACTACTCCGGCCGCTCGGTCATCGTGGTCGGCCCCGAGCTCAAGCTGCACCAGTGCGGCCTGCCGAAGAAGATGGCGCTCGAGCTGTTCAAGCCGTTCATCTACTCGAAGCTCGAGCTCTACGGTATGGCCTCGACGATCAAGGCCGCCAAGCGGATGGTCGAGAAGGAGCGTCCCGAGGTCTGGGACATCCTCGATGAGGTGATCCGCGAGCACCCGGTCATGCTGAACCGGGCGCCGACGCTGCACCGCCTCGGCATCCAGGCCTTCGAGCCGGTGCTGATCGAGGGCAAGGCGATCCAGCTGCACCCGCTGGTCTGCACCGCCTTCAACGCCGACTTCGACGGCGACCAGATGGCCGTGCACGTGCCGCTTTCGCTGGAGGCCCAGCTGGAAGCCCGCGTGCTGATGATGTCGACCAACAACATCCTGTCGCCGGCCAACGGCAAGCCGATCATCGTGCCCAGTCAGGACATTGTCCTCGGCCTCTACTACATGACGATGGAAGGCGAGAACGAGCCGGGCGAGGGCATGGTCTTCGGTGACGAGGGCGAGGTCGAGCACGCCATCATGGCCAAGGCTGTCACCCTGCACACCAAGATCAAGGCGCGCATCGAGCGCTACGACGACGAGGGGCAGCTGACCTCGTCGCTGCTCGAGACCACGCCGGGCCGCATGCTGCTCTCGACGGTGCTGCCGAAGAACCCGAACGTGCCCTTCTCGCTGATCAACCGGGTGCTGACGAAGAAGACGATCCAGGAGGTCATCGACATCGTCTACCGGCACTGCGGCCAGAAGGAGACGGTGATCTTCTGCGACCGCATCATGGGCCTCGGCTTCGGCCAGGCCTGCCGGGCCGGCATCTCCTTCGGCAAGGACGACCTGATCGTCCCCGAGGCCAAGCACAAGCTGGTCGAGGAGGCCCAGGAGCAGGTCAAGGAGTTCGAGACCCAGTACCAGGAAGGCCTGATCACCCGAGGCGAGAAGTACAACAAGGTGGTCGACGTCTGGTCGCAGTGCACCGACCGGGTGGCCGACGAGATGATGAAGGTCATGCAGACCTCCAAGGGCAAGGACATCAACTCGGTCTACATGATGGCCCACTCCGGCGCCCGTGGCTCGGCGGCCCAGATCAAGCAGCTCGCCGGCATGCGCGGCCTGATGGCCAAGCCGTCGGGCGAGATCATCGAGACGCCGATCATCTCGAACTTCAAGGAAGGCCTGACCGTGCTCGAGTACTTCAACTCGACCCACGGCGCCCGCAAGGGCCTGGCCGACACCGCCCTGAAGACCGCCAACTCGGGCTACCTGACCCGCCGCCTGGTCGACGTCGCGCAGGACGCGATCATCACGATCCACGACTGCGAGACCCAGCAGGGCCTGACCATGCGCGCCGTCGTCGACGGCGGCGAGGTCGTGGCGCCGCTGTCCGAGCGGATCCTCGGCCGTCACGCGGCCGACGAGGTCATCGATCCCCTGACCGGCGAGGTCATCGCCAAGCGCAACGACCTGCTGGCCGAGGACGAGGTCGAGCGGATCGAGCGGGCCGGCATCGACGCGGTGCGCATCCGCTCGCCGCTGACCTGCGAGTCGCCGACCGGCATCTGCTCGCTGTGCTACGGCCGTGACCTGGCCCGCGGCACGGCGGTCAACACCGGCGAGGCGATCGGCGTCATCGCCGCCCAGTCGATCGGCGAGCCGGGCACCCAGCTGACGATGCGGACCTTCCACATCGGCGGTGCCGCCCAGCGCGGCGCCGAGCAGTCGAGCGTCGAGGCCTCGAGCGACGGCAAGGTGTCCCTGAAGAACCGCAACGTCGTGGTCAACTCGCAGAACGTCATGGTCGTCATGGGCAGGAACATGGAGATCCTGCTGCTCGACGACGCGGGCCGCGAGCGGGCGCGCCACCGCGTGCCCTACGGTTCCAAGCTGCTGGTCGACGAGGGCGCCACGGTCAAGCGCGCCCAGCGCCTGGCCGAGTGGGACCCCTACACCATCCCGATCCTGACTGAGAAGGAAGGCACCGCGCACTACGTCGACCTGGTCGAGAGCCTGTCGATGCGCGAGGTCACCGACGAGACCACGGGCATCACCAACCGCGTGGTCATCGACTGGAAGCAGCAGCCGCGGGGCAGCGACCTGAAGCCGCGCATCACCCTGCGCGACGAGCAGGGCGAGGTGGTCAAGCTCGCGAACGGCCTCGAGGCCCGCTACTTCATGAGCGTCGACGCCATCCTGTCGATCGAGAACGGGGCCAGGGTCCAGGCCGGCGACGTCCTGGCCCGCATCCCGCGCGAGTCGACCAAGACCCGCGACATCACCGGCGGTCTGCCGCGCGTCGCCGAGCTGTTCGAGGCCCGCAAGCCGAAGGATTTCGCGATCATCAGCGAGATCGACGGCCGGGTCGAGTTCGGCCGCGACTACAAGACCAAGCGGCGCATCGTCGTGCGGCCCGAGGAGGAGGGGCTCGAGCCGGTCGAGTACATGGTGCCGAAGGGCAAGCACATCTCGGTGCACGAGGGCGACTTCGTGCGCAAGGGCGACCTGCTGATGGACGGCAACCCGGTGCCCCATGACATCCTCGATGTCATGGGCGTCGAGGCGCTGGCCGAGTATCTCGTCAACGAGATCCAGAGCGTCTATCGCCTGCAGGGCGTGAAGATCAACGACAAGCACATCGAGGTGATCGTTCGCCAGATGCTGCAGAAGGTCGAGATCCACGACGCCGGCGACTCGACCTTCCTGGTCGGCGAGCAGATCGACCGGGACGAGTTCGAGGCCGCCAACCAGCAGCTGCTCGCCGAGGGCAGCCGCCTGGCGACCGGCAAGCCGGTGCTGCAGGGCATCACCAAGGCCAGCCTGCAGACCCGCTCGTTCATCTCCGCCGCCTCCTTCCAGGAGACGACCCGGGTGCTGACCGAGGCCGCGGTCAACGGCAAGCTCGACGACCTGATCGGGCTCAAGGAGAACGTCATCGTTGGCCGCCTGATCCCGGCGGGCACCGGTGCCGTGATGAACCGCTTCAAGAAGCTGGCCGCGGACCGGGATCGCCAGATCCTGGCCGACCGCGAGGCGGCCCAGCTGGAGCACGAGGCCGCCGTCGAGGCGGCGGCCGGCGAGGCCGGGGACTCGGCCTCGGTCGCCTGACCGGCGGCCGGCTCCGGCCGGAGGCGAATCGGACGCGGGCGGGCCCCAGGGCCCGCCCGTTGCCGTTCGGGGACCGGCTCCCCATCTGTTACCGGCCGCCGGCGAGTCGCCGCCGTCGGCCGCCGCCGGGGCCGGCCTTGGCCGACTCGACGGTGCCGTGGAATCTTGTTGCGCGTAACGACGGGGACTCTTGCCGCCTGTGTCGCGGGGGCGAGAGACGCGGCAAGGCCTCGGCCCGATGCAAGAAAAGCGTCGCTTTTCCTTGACGGGCCCCGGGGTCGTGCGTATTTTCCGCGCCGTTCGCACAGCGTGGAGCTGGCCGTAGGTTCGTCATAGGAACCTAAACGCAGTTCCGGAGGATCGCTCAGCCGCCAGTCGGCTCAGTTCACATCCTACGGAAACTCATCGGTCCGCTTTGCGTAGAGACGCCGGCGGGAACAACGCTGTTGTTCCGACGTCGGCGTTTGTTTCGCGATCACATAGGCGCTTGAGGAAGGATCGTATGCCGACGATCAACCAGTTGATCCGTAAGCCGCGTCAGGCCCAGCCGACGCGCAACAAGGTGCCGGCGATGCAGGCCTGCCCGCAGAAGCGCGGCGTCTGCACGCGCGTCTACACGACCACGCCGAAGAAGCCGAACTCGGCGCTTCGCAAGGTCGCCAAGGTGCGCCTGACCAACGGCTACGAGGTCGTGACCTACATCCCGGGCGAGGGCCACAATCTTCAGGAGCACTCGGTGGTCCTGATCCGCGGCGGCCGCGTCAAGGACCTTCCGGGTGTGCGCTACCACATCATCCGCGGCGCCCTGGACACCCAGGGTATCGCCAAGCGACGCCAGCGCCGGTCGAAGTACGGCGCGAAGCGCCCGAAGTAAGGAGGGGCAGCAGCAATGTCGCGTCGTCGTCGCGCCGAGAAGCGGGAGATCCTGCCGGATCCGAAGTTCGGGGATCCCGTGGTCTCGAAGTTCATGAACAACCTGATGTACGACGGCAAGAAGTCGGTTGCCGAAGGCATCGTCTACGGCGCGCTCGACCTGGTCGCGAGCCGCGGCGGCAACGACCCGGTCAAGGTCTTCCACGAGGCGCTCGCCAACGTGCGCCCGGAGATCGAGGTCCGCTCGCGCCGCGTCGGCGGTGCGACCTACCAGGTCCCGGTCGAGGTCCGCAGCGAGCGCGCCCAGGCGCTGTCGATGCGCTGGCTGATCTCGGCGGCGCGCGCCCGCTCCGAGCTGACCATGACCCAGCGCCTCGCCGGCGAGTTCATGGATGCCGCCAACAACCGCGGCGCCGCGGTCAAGAAGCGCGAGGACACCCATCGCATGGCCGAGGCCAACCGCGCGTTCTCGCACTACCGCTGGTAACGGCTGGCTGCCCAGGAAGAGAGATCGATCATGTCCGCCCGTCAGACCCCGCTCGAGCGCTATCGCAACATCGGCATCATGGCCCACATCGATGCCGGCAAGACGACGACGACCGAGCGCATCCTGTTCTACACCGGCCGTTCCTACAAGATCGGCGAGGTCCATGAGGGCACGGCCACCATGGACTGGATGGAGCAGGAGCAGGAGCGCGGCATCACGATCACCTCGGCCGCGACGACCTGCTTCTGGCGCGACCATCGGATCAACATCATCGACACGCCGGGCCACGTCGACTTCACGATCGAGGTCGAGCGCTCGCTGCGCGTGCTCGACGGCGCCGTCGCCGTGTTCGACGCGGTCGCCGGCGTCGAGCCGCAGTCCGAGACGGTCTGGCGCCAGGCCGACAAGTACAAGGTTCCGCGCATCTGCTTCGTCAACAAGATGGACCGGATGGGCGCGGACTTCTTCCGCTGCGTCGACATGATCGTCGACCGCCTGGGCGCGACCCCGGCCGTCATCTCGCTGCCGATCGGCACCGAGAGCGACTTCGTCGGCATCGTCGACCTGGTGAAGAACAAGGCGATCGTCTGGAAGGACGAGAGCCTCGGCGCCGAGTTCGAGTACCGCGACATTCCGGCCGAGCTGGCCGAGCAGGCGGCGGAGTACCGCCACACCCTGCTGGAGCTCGCGGTCGAGCAGGACGACGCCGCGATGGAGGCCTACCTCGACGGCACCGAGCCGGACGAGGAGACCCTGAAGCGCTGCATCCGCAAGGGTGCCTGCAGCGATGCCTTCGTGCCGGTGCTCTGCGGCTCGGCCTTCAAGAACAAGGGCGTGCAGCCGCTGCTCGACGCCGTCGTCGACTACCTGCCGAACCCGCTCGAGGTGCCGGCCGTGCGCGGCATCAAGCCGGGCACCGACGAGGCCATCGTGCGCCGCGCCGCCGATGACGAGCCGCTGTCGGGTCTCGCCTTCAAGATCATGGCCGACCCCTTCGTCGGCTCGCTGACCTTCGTGCGCATCTACTCGGGCGTCGTCAACAAGGGCACCTCGGTGCTCAACTCGGTGAAGGACAAGCGCGAGCGCGTCGGCCGCATGCTGCTGATGCACGCCAACCACCGCGAGGACATCGAGTGGGCGAGCGCCGGCGACATCGTCGCCATCGCCGGCCTGAAGGACACCACGACCGGCGAGACGCTCTGCGATCCCTCGAACCCGGTGGTCCTGGAGCGCATGGAGTTCCCGGATCCGGTCATCGAGGTCGCGGTCGAGCCGAAGACCAAGACCGACCAGGAGAAGATGGGCATGGCGCTGGCGCGTCTCGCCCAGGAGGACCCGTCGTTCCGGGTCTCGACCGACTCCGAGAGCGGCCAGACGGTCATCAAGGGCATGGGCGAGCTGCACCTCGAGATCATCGTCGATCGCATGCGGCGCGAGTTCAAGGTCGACGCCAACGTCGGCGCGCCGCAGGTCGCCTATCGCGAGACCATCACGCGCCAGGCCGAGATCGACTACACCCACAAGAAGCAGACCGGCGGTTCCGGCCAGTTCGCCCGCGTCAAGCTGGTGTTCGAGCCGCTCGAGCCGGGCGAGGGCTTCGTCTTCGAGAACGCCGTGGTCGGCGGCTCGGTGCCGCGCGAGTACGTGCCGGGCGTCGAGAAGGGCCTGAACAGCGTGCGCGACACGGGCGTCATCGCGGGCTTCCCGATGATCGACTTCAAGGCGACCCTGGTCGACGGCGCCTACCACGACGTCGACTCCTCGGTGCTGGCCTTCGAGATCGCCTCGCGGGCGGCCTTCAAGGAGGGCGTGCCCAAGGCGGCGCCGGTGCTGCTCGAGCCGATGATGCGGGTCGAGGTCGTGACGCCGGACGAGTACATGGGCGACATCATCGGCGACCTGAACTCCCGCCGCGGCAACGTCAGCGGCATGGACAGCCGGGGTAACGCCCGGGTGATCACCGCCCAGGTGCCGCTGGCCAACATGTTCGGCTACGTCAACACCCTGCGTTCGATGAGCCAGGGCCGGGCGCAGTACAGCATGCATTTCGACCACTACGAGAAGGTCCCGCAGGCCGTGGCCGACGAAGTCAAGGCGAAGCTGGCCTAGGCCAGGACCGAGCCGGCGACACGGGGACTGACGGAAGAGCTGACGAGGAAGAACGATGGCGAAGGCGAAGTTTGAGCGTACGAAGCCGCACTGCAACATCGGGACGATCGGCCATGTTGACCATGGCAAGACGTCTTTGACG
>NZ_FWZX01000071.1 GCF_900177295.1 Tistlia consotensis USBA 355 | reverse complement strand
CGTTCTTGCGGTTGAGGGCGATCGGCCGGATGGCGCGCTCGACGACGTTGGTATCCAGCTCGATGCGGCCATCGTCGAGAAAGCGGACAAGCCCGCTCCAGAGCTTCAGGGCATAGCGGATCGCCTCGGCGAGTCGGGACTTGCCGGAGACGCGGCCGAGCTGGGCCTCCAGCCAGGGGCGGAGGTCCTCGACGATCGGTCGCGAGCGCAGCTGCCGTCCGGCGCGCCGGGCGTCGGCCGGGGCGCCCCGGAGCTCCGCCTCGACGGCGTAGAGTGCCGCGATCCGGCGCAGGGCCTCCTGCGCCACCGGCGCGTGGCCCGCCTCGGCGATCTCGTAGAATTTGCGCCTTGCGTGCGACCAGCAGCAGGCCAGCGTCGGGCCGTCGAGGCTGCGGTAGGCGGCATAGCCGTCGACCTGCAGGACGCCCCGGAACCCGCCGAGATGAGCCGCTGCATGCTCGGCGCCGCGGCCCGCGGCGTAGAGGTAGGCGACAGCGGGCGGATCGGCCCCGCCCCAGGGACGGTTGTCGCGCGCGATCGCCCAGAGCCAGCCGCTCTTGGTGCGGCCGCGCCCGGGATCGAGCACCGGGGCCCGGGTCTCGTCGGCGAACAGCTTCGCCGAACCCTTCAGGATCTCGACCAGGCGGGCGTGCAGCGGCCGCAGCTCTCGGGCGGCATGGCCGACCCAGTCCGCCAGGGTCGAGCGGTCGAGGGCCAGGCCCTGGCGGGCGTAGATCTGCGCCTGGCGGTAGAGCGGCGTGTGGTCGGCGTACTTCGAGACCAGGACATGCGCGACCAGCGCCTCGCTCGGCAGTCCCCCGGTGACCAGGCGCTCCGGCGCGGCGGCCTGGACGACGCCTTCGGCGCAGCGCCGACAGGCATACTTGGGACGGCGCGTGACGAGCACCCGGAACTGTGCCGGGATGACATCGAGCCGTTCCGAGACGTCCTCGCCAATCGCATGCAGGGTTCCGCCGCAGCAGGGGCACTCGCTGCTGTCAGGCTCGATCACCTGCTCGACGCGCGGCAGATGACGGGGCAGCGCGCCGCGGTTGCTCCGACGCCGTGCGCCGCGCGCCGACTTGAGGGCCGGGTCGGCGGCGTCCCGCTCGGCGCGCTCCTCCCCGAACGCCTGCTCGGTCTCCTCGAGCGTCAGCTCCAGCTGGTCGGGATCGAGCTGCTCCGAGCGGCGTCCGAACAGCGCGCGCCTGAAGGCTGCGACGATCGCCGACAGACGCTCGACCTCCTGGCCCAGCTCGACGCGCAGCTGGCGCTCGGTCAGCAGCAGGGCCCGCAGCGCCGCGGGATCCTCCGGCAGGTCGCTCGTCTCGGCCGCGGGCATTGCGTCGCTCATGGCGGCATTGAATCACGCCGGGCCACCGGGGGCAGCCCAAAACGGCTTTCGATTCACAACGCCGCAGGCTATCCGGCCGCTTTGGGTCGGCGCGTCCGCCGGGCGTGGACGCGCCGCCAGTCGAGGCCCTCGAACAAGGCCGCCAGCTGCGCCGAGGATAGCCGCATCACGCCGTCCGCGACCGTCGGCCAGGCGAACCTGCCCTGCTCCAGCCGCTTGGCGATCAGCACCATGCCGGAGCCGTCCCACAGCAGGATCTTGACCCGGTCGGCGCGCTTGGCGCGGAACACCAGCACCGCGCCCGAGAAGGGATCGAGCCGCAGCTCCGACTGCGCCAGCGCGGCCAGCCCGTCCAGCCCCTTGCGGAAGTCGACCGGCCGCGTCGCGACATAGACCGGCAGCGGCCCGCCCGGCAGGATCATGCCCGCCCCTGCAGCGCCGCGATCAGCGCCGCGGCGCGCGCCACCGGCACCGACGCGCCGATGCGCAGCCGCACGCCGCCGAGCTCGACCACGATCTCTCCGTTCGCGGGATCGACGGCCCCTGTACCGCCGTCCGGCTCGGCGACCACCGCCGCAAACAGCGGCGCATCCTCCGCCGCCAAGGCCAGCTGTCCCCGGCGCGCCAAGCGCCGCCAGCCGAACAGCTGCTGCGGCGTCAGCCCGTGGCGCCGTGCCACCGCGCAGACCGAGGACTCAGAGCAGTAGCTCTCGGCGACGATCCGCGCCTTGACCTCCTCCGGCCATCGGCGACGCCGACCGCTGCCGGTGAACACCTCGATCCGCCTCACCGGCTCCGGCACGGGCATAAGCTCAGGATCCGACATGGCTCTTATCTCCATGTCGCCCAGACTCCCCGCTGCTGCCTATGCGCGGAAGGTGCCCTCAGAACAGCGCTTACG
>NZ_FWZX01000041.1 GCF_900177295.1 Tistlia consotensis USBA 355 | reverse complement strand
CCGGTGGAACCACGGCATTCAGCGCAAACACCAAGGCGCTGACCGGCAGCGTGACCGCCGTCAACGACGCGCCGGTGGCGAGCGGCTCGGCGACGTTGGCCGCCATCAGCGAGGGCGACACGAACCCCGCCGGCGACACCGTCGGCTCGCTGGTCTCGGCGAACTTCGACGACTCGACCGACACGGTGACCGGCGGCAGTTCGGCCCACAGCCTGGCCGGCCTCGCCATCGTCGGCTACGCGCCCAACGGCAGCGAGGGCGCCTGGCAGTACTCGACCGACGGCGGCACGACCTGGACGGCGGTCGGCACGCGCACGGCCGGTACCGCGCTGCTGCTCGACGCCTCGGCCAGGCTGCGCTTCCTGCCCGACCCGGCCTACCACGGCACCCCGGCGGGCCTGTCGGTCAAGGTGATCGACAGCTCCTCGGGCGCGGTCACCAGCGGCACCGTGAGCGACCTCTCCGGCGGCGGGGCGACCGGCGGCACCACGGCGGTTTCGGGCGCCAGCTTCGTGCTCGGCACCTCGGTCGGGGCCGTCAACGACGCCCCGGTCAACAGCGTGCCGGCGGCGCAGACCGTCGCCGAGGACGGCAGCCTGGTCTTCTCGACGGCCAACCTCAACGCGCTCTCGATGGCCGACATCGACCTCGCCGAGGCCGGCGGCCCGACCAACCAGGCGACGACCACCCTGTCGGTGCTGCACGGCACGCTGACCGTGACGGCGAGCGGCAGCGGGGTCGCGACGGTGACCGGCAACGGCGGCGGCACGGTGACGCTGCGCGGCACCCAGGCCGAGATCAACGCCGCCCTGCAGGGCCTGACCTACCGGCCGAGCGACGACTACTTCGGCAGCGACAGCCTGACGATCTCGACCAACGACGAGGGCAACAGCGGCACGGGTGGGGCCAAGGCGGACAGCGACAGCGTCGCGATCACCGTCACCCCGCTGGCCGACCAGCCGACTCTCTCGGTCTCGCCGGCGAGCGGCAACGAGGACACGGCGATTCCGCTGAGCGTCACCGCCGGCTTCCTCGACACCGGCTCGGGCAGCCAGCAGGTCGTGATCGACGGCATCCCGGCCGGCTCGGTGCTCGGCACGAGCACCGGCAGCATCTCGGTGCCGGGCGGCGGCAGCGTCACCCTGACGCCGGCGCAGCTGTCCGGCCTGACCATCACCCCGCCTGCCGACAGCGACACCGACTTCAGCCTGACCGTGACCGCGCGCAGCACGGTCGGCGGCGTCACCCTGGAGCGCCAGGCGACTCTCGAGGTTCAGGTCGCGGCCGTCGCCGACGTGCCGGTCAGCCTGACCACGCCCTCGCCGATCACCGTCGCCCAGGGCGGCTCGGCGAGCGCGACGATCGCCGCCAGCCTGACCGACGTCGACGGCTCCGAGAGCCTGTCCTACCGGCTGAGCAACATCCCCTCGGGCATGAGCTTCACCAACGGCGCAGGGCAGAGCTTCACGCCGAGCGGCGGCACGCTGCTGCTGACCCGCGCCCAGGCCCAGGGCCTGACGGTCCAGGCGGGCACGGCCTCGGCCGGCAGCTACACGATCGGCATGACCGCGATCTCGTCGGAAGCGAGGGGCGGCAGCACGGCGCAGGCGAGCAGCAGCTTCGAGGTCACCGTGACCGCGTCGACGACCACGACCGGCGGCACCGGCACCTCGAGCGGCCCGACCGTGACGCCGCCGCGGCCGGCCCCGCCGGCCCCGCCGGCACCGACGACGCGGGGCTTCCCGACCGGCAGCCCCTCGATCCCGGCACCGGCCAACCTGACGGTGTCCGAGGCGGCGGGCGGCGAGTCGCAGGGCAACGAGCTCGGTGGCAGCGGCCTGTTCTCGAACGGCAACAGCCTGCTCGGCGGCGGCGGCTTCTTCGGCAACGGCAGCAGCCTGCTGGGCGGTGCCGAGGGCGGCCAGGGCAACAACCTGGTGCTGACCCTGGCCGGCTCGGTCAACGACCAGGTCCTGCTGACCACGGTCACACGCCAGTTCGAGGTCCCGGCCGGTACCTTCCGCAGCTCGGATCCCCAGGCGAGGCTGAGCTACGAGGCCAAGCAGTCGAGCGGCGACGCGCTGCCGAACTGGCTGACGTTCGATGCCAAGACCCTGACCTTCAAGGGCACGCCGCCGAACGGCACCGAGGGCACGCTGGAAATCGCCCTCACGGCACGGGACGAAAGGGGCGACTCGGCGACCGCGACCTTCCGTGTCGTCGTCACCAAGGGCAACAACCAGAACGGCGAACCGCCGCCGCCGCAGAACCCGGTGGCCGGGACGGGGAACGGGACGCAGCAGGGCGTGCTGCCGGGCGAGGTGCCGCCGCAGGGCGAGCGCCCGCAGCAGCAGGGCGCGCTGCCGTCGGGCAGCCTGCGCTTCGGCGACCAGTCGGACCTGGCCGCCGCGGAGCTCGGGCTGCTGCCGATCCGCTGGCTGCCGGCCGACCACGAGGCCGATGCCTTGCTCGCGCAGGCGCATCTCCCGGTCGAGCCGCCGGCGGGCCGGGCCGGCTTCACGATGCCGCTGCACGACGCCGGGCGCGGCGGCCTCTACGCGGAGGCGCGCGCCCTTCTGGAGAGCCTCAAGCGGGCAGCGGAAGCGGAGCTGGGGGATGCTGCCCCTGGCGAGGCATGATGGGATCGGCGGGCGCCGGGGACACTGGGGGATGGTCTCGATGAGGGTGTACGACGCCGCGGTTCGGCCGCGTCGGAACTGGGTGACGCGCGGCCTGCTGCCGGGCCTGCTGCTGCTGGCGGTCTCCGCCTGCTCGATCGACCCGGAGCCGGTGACGACCGACGAGACGCTGCAGCGGGTGATGGCCGACCGCGCCCATCTCGCCGAGAACCAGGAGCCGGTCAAGGGGCCGATCTCGCTCTACGAAGCGATCGCCCGCGCGCTGCTCTACAACCTCGACCAGCGGGTCGCGCTGATGGAGCAGGCCCTGCAGTCCCAGCAGCTCGGCCTCGTCTCCCTGCAGATGCTGCCCGACCTCGCCCTGCACGGCGGCTACAGCTGGCGCTCCAACGAGGACGCGAGCTCCAGCAAGTCCTACCTGACCGGCCAGCAGTCGCTCGAGCCCTCGGTCTCGACCGACCGGCGCCGCGAGACCGCAGACCTCGGCCTGTCCTGGAACGTCCTCGACTTCGGCGTCAGCTATTTCGAGGCGAAGCAGCAGGGTGACCGCGTGCTGATCGCCGAGGAGCGCCGGCGCAAGGTGGTCAGCGATGTCGTGCAGCAGGTCCGCGTCGCCTTCTGGCAGGCCTCGACCGCGCAGCGCTTGCTGCGCCGCATCGACCCGCTGCTCGGCGAGGCCCAGGAGGCGCTCGACCGGGCCAAGCAGATCGAGGCCCTGCGCCTGCAGTCGCCGCTCGAATCGCTGCGCTACCGCAAGAGCCTGCTCGACATCATGCGCCAGCTGCGCGGGCTGAAGTCCGACCTGCTGCAGGCCAAGTCGCGCCTCGGCTCGCTGATGAACCTGGACATCGGCACCGACTTCAGGGTTTCGGAGCCGGATCCGGACGAGGTGCCGATCCCGAAGATCGACACGCCGATCGAGAAGCTCGAGACGCTGGCCCTGCTCTACCGTCCGGAGCTGCGCGAGGAGGACTACCAGAAGCGGATCGGCCACGAGGAGATCCGTAAGGCCATGCTGCGCATGCTGCCGAACCTGAACTTCACGGCCAGCTACAACTATGATTCCAACTCCTACACGGTGAACAACAACTGGGCCGAGGCCGGCCTGCGTGCCGCCTGGAACCTGGTCAGCCTGATCTCCGGGCCGAAGGGCGTCGACGTCGCGGAGGCCCAGATCACCGTTGCCGAGACCCGGCGCCTGGCGCTCTCGATGGCCGTGCTGACCCAGGTCAACCTGGCCTACCGCCAGTACGAGCGCAGCCGCATCGACTTCGAGTACGCCTCCGAGCTCGAGAAGGTCGAGCGGCGGATCTACGAGGTCGTGCAGATCAACGAGATCGGCAATGCCGCCTCGCAGCTCGAGCGCATCCGCAGCGCGACGCAGGCGATCGCCGCCGAGCTGCAGCGCGACCAGAGCCTGTCCGACCTGCAGGCCGCGCTCGGCAACATCTACTCCTCGCTCGGCCTCGATCCGCTGCCGGAGGACATCAGCAAGGACGACCTCGCGACCGTCACCGACGCGGTCCGCCGGGTCGCCGCGCACTGGGAGCGGGCCGAGTTCCCGCCGGTGCCGACGCTCAAGGAGGCGGCTGCGCCCGCCGGCGGCCAGAGCGCCGCGACGCCGGCCGAGGACCAGAGGGCCGGCGTGCCCGCCACGACGCAGCAGGCGGCGCAGGAGCCGGCGCAGCCGGGACTGTTCGATCGGATCCTGTCGTGGCACTTCGTCGACTAGCCGCGCGTCCGCGCGCGATCCTGCGGCCGGTCGCCGCCGCGCTCGCGCTCGGCCTGTCGTGCCTCGCCGGCGGCGCGCTCGCCCAGAACGACCGGCTGACGGTCGAGACGCCGCGCCAGGAGATCCGCGCCCAGCTGCGCGCACCGCGCAGCACGACCCTGGCCGCCGGCATGGCCGGGCGCATCGACTTCCTGGAGCTGCGCGACGGCGACCGCTTCGAGCCGGGCCAGGTGCTGGTGCGCTTCGACTGCAAGGCGGTGCAGTACAACGTCGCCATCGGCCACGCCCTGCGCAACAAGGCCTCCAAGGTCTACGAGAACAAGCGCCGGCTCGGCCAGCTCGGCTCGATCGCCGCGCTCGACATCGATGTCGCCGCCGCCGATCTGGCGCAGGCCAGCGCCGAGCTCGATCTGGCCGAGGAGCGGCTGTCGCGCTGCGAGATCAAGGCGCCCTTCCCCGGCATCGCCGCAGAGGTGCCGGTCCGGCGCTACCAGTACGTCAACGAGGGCGAGCCGTTGATGCAGATCCTCGACGACCGCGAGCTCGAGGTCGAGATGCTGCTGCCGTCGATCTGGCTGCTCTACCTGAAGGACGGCGACAGGTTCCAGGTCGCCCTCGACGAGACCGGCAAGACCTACGATGCGACGCTGGTCCGCTTCTCCGGCCGCATCGACGCGGTCAGCCAGACGATCAAGGCTTACGGCAAGATCCAGGGCAAGAACCCCGAGCTGCTGGCCGGCATGAGCGGGCGCGCGAGCTTCCCGCAGGTGCCGTGAGGACCGCCGGATGACCGACGGACTGAACCGCCAGCTGCTGCGCCTGACCATGCTCCTGCAGCTGCAGGAGCGGGCGCGCCGGGCGGCGACCGCCGAGGAGCTGGCCTTCGTCCTGGTCAACGAGACCCATTCCTTCCTGCCCTACCAGCACTGCGCGCTGTGGGAGCCGGGCGGTCGCCATGGCCGGATCGTCGCGGTCTCGGGCGTCGCGGTGCCCGACCGCAACGCGCCCTATCCGCTGTGGCTGCAGCGACTCTGCGCGTCCCGGGCCAAGGCTGCCGGCGCCGAGGAGATCGTCGCCTTCGGCGTCAGGGACGTGACCGGCGCCGTCGCCGCCAGCTGGAAGGAGTGGTTCCCGGCCTACGCGCTCTGGCTGCCGCTGCCCGACCGCCGCGGCCGGACCTGCGCGGTCCTGGTGCTGGCCCGGGCGACGCCCTGGAGCGACTACGACCGCCATCTCTTCGCCTACCTGGCCGGCTCCTATGCCCAGGCCTGGGAGCTGCGGCGCTTCGGCCGGCGGCGGCCGGGCCAGGTCGGCCGCTCGATCCGCCGTGCCGTCGCCGCCGTCCTGCTGCTCGGCCTGGTCGCTGCCGGCGGTGCCCTGCCGGTGCGCCAGTCGACCCTGGCGTCGGCCGAGATCGTCTCCGGCCACCCGGCCCTGGTGCGGGCGCCCTTCGACGGCGTAATCGACGAGGTGCTGGTCGAGCCGAACCAGCCGGTGACCAAGGGCCAGGAGCTGTTCACCCTCGACAAGACGCGGCTGCTCAACCGTCTCGAGGTCGCGCGCAAGGCCCGCGAGGTCGCCGAGGCGGAGTACCGGCAGACCGCGCAGCAGGCGGTGCTCGACCCCCGGGCCCGGGCGCAGCTGGCGACCCTGAAGGGGCGGCTCGAGGAGGCCGGCGCCGACCTCGACTACGTCGAATCGCTGTTCGGCCGGCTCGAGGTGACCGCGCCGCGCGACGGCCTCGCCATCTTCGACGCCAAGAGCGACTGGGTCGGCAAGCCGGTCTCGATCGGCGAGAAGGTCATGACCCTGGCCCAGCCGAGCGACGTCGCCCTGGAGATGCACCTGCCGGTCAAGGACGCGATCGAGCTGAAGCCCGGCGACGAGGTGCTGCTGTTCCTCAACTTCTCGCCCGACCGGCCGGTCTCCGCCGTGCTGGAGAGCCAGAGCTACAAGGCCTCGCCCTCGCCAGAGGGCACGCTCGCCTATCGTCTGAAGGCGCAGTTCGCGCAGTTCGATCCGAGCCTCCGGATCGGCCTCAAGGGCACGGCCAAGATCTACGGCGAGAAGGCGCCGCTGGCCTTCCACGTTCTGCGCCGGCCGATCGGCGTGGTGCGGTCATGGCTGGGACTCTGACCGTCTCCGGCGCGGCGCTGCGGGGCGCCGGCGCCGGTGGGCTGACCCTGGGCCAGGTGACCGCGCCGGCCGGCGTCGGCCTCGCTGCTGGGCCCGGCGGCGAGCGCCTGACGCCGCTGCGCGAGGATCTCTCCCTGCACCAGGGGCCGCGCAGCGCCGACGGCGCGCCGACCTGGACGCTGCACGACCCGGCGGCCAACCGCTTCCTGCGCATCGGCTGGCTGGAGTTCGAGATCCTGTCGCGCTGGGCGCTCGGCGACGCCGCGGCGATCGCCCGCTCGATCGCACGCGAGACGCCGATCCCGGCCGACATCGACGACGTCGAGCGCTTCAAGCGCTTCGCCGAGATGGCCGGCCTGCTGCGCAGCGCCGATCCGCTGCAGACCGAGCGGCTCAAGGCCGAGGTCGAGCGGCGGCGCCAGAGCCCGCTCGGCTGGCTGCTCAAGAACTACCTCTTCGTGCGCGTGCCGCTGATCCGACCGGACCGCTTCCTGGAGCGCACGGGGCCGGCCATGGCGTTCCTGTTCCGACCCTGGTTCCGCTGGCTGGTGGCGGTCTCGGCGCTTATCGGGGTGTTCCTGGTTAGCCGCCAGTGGGAGGCCTTCCTGCATGCCTTCCCCTACCTCTTCACGCCGCTCGGCGCGCTGACGGCGGTGCTCGCGCTCAGCGTCTCGAAGACGCTGCACGAGTTCGGCCACGCCTATACCAGCAAGCGCTTCGGCTGCCGGGTCGCGACCATGGGCGTCGCCTTCCTGGTGATGTGGCCGGTGCTCTACACCGACACCACCGACGCCTGGCGTCTGACCTCGCGGCGCGAACGCCTGGGCATCGGCTTCGCCGGCATGGCCATGGAGCTGGCGCTCGCCGCCTTCGCGACCCTGCTGTGGAGCTTCCTGCCCGACGGGCCGCTGCGCACCGCCTGCTTCCTGACCGCGACGGTGACCTGGACGGTCAGCGTCGCAATCAACCTCAACCCCTTCATGCGGTTCGACGGCTACTACCTGATGTCGGACCTGATCGACGTGCCGAACCTGCAGGAGCGCTCCTTCGCGCTGGCGCGCTGGCAGCTGCGCGAGATCCTGTTCGGCTTCGGCCTGCCGCCGCCGGAGGCGCTGCCACGGTTCCGCCGGCGCCTGCTGATCGGCTATGCCGTCGGCACCTGGATCTACCGGCTGACGCTGTTCCTCGGCATCGCCGTGCTGGTCTACTACTACTTCTTCAAGGCGCTCGGGATCTTCCTCTTCATGGTCGAGATCAGCGTCTTCATCGTCCGGCCGATCCTGCGCGAGCTGATCAACTGGTGGAGCCTGCGCGTGGCGCTGCGCTGGACCCTGCGCAGCATCACCACCCTGGCTCTGCTCGGCGGCGCGATCGCCCTGCTGCTGATCCCCTGGCAGAGCGACGTCAGCGCGCCCGCGCTGCTGCGCGCCGCGGCGACCGCCGGCCTCTACGCCCCGCAGCCGGCGCGCATCGAGGAGGTCGCGCTGAAGCGCGGCGACGCGGTGCGGGCGGGCGACCTCGTGATCCGCCTCGGCTCGCCGGACCTCGACTACGAGATCGCTTCGGCCGAGCGGAAGATCGGGACCCTGCGGCTGCAGCTGGCGGCGACCAACGTCTCGCTCGACCTCGCCCAGCGCAACAAGGTGGCGCTGCAGTCCCTGGAGGAGGCGCTGACCCAGCACGCCGGCCTGCTGGCCGAGAAGAAGCGCCTGACCCTGACCGCCCCGCTCGACGGCCGCCTCGCCGAGCTGCCCGACTACGTCGAGCCCGGCGCCTGGATCGCCGCCGACGAGGAGTTCGGCCTGATCGTCTCGGCCGGCGCCGGCGAGGTCGAGGCCTACGTCGACGAGTCCGACCTCTGGCGCTTCCGGAAGGGGGCGCCCGCCCGCTTCTATCCCGCCGACGGGCGTGCGCCGCTGAGCGGCCTGACGGTGGCGGCGATCGACGACACGGCGACCCGCGCTCTCGACGCCAAGATCCTGGCCTCCGAGTACGGCGGCGGGGTGCCGGTGCGGCGCGACGAGGAGGGCAAGCTGGTGCCGCAGAAGGCGGTCTATCGCGTGCTGCTGCGCGCTCCGCACCTGCCGGCGCCGGCCCGCGCCGAGCGCGGCACGCTGGTCATCGCGGGCGCACGGGAGAGCCTGATCGGGCGCTTCTGGCGCCACGCCGTCAGCGTGCTGGTCCGCGAAAGCAGCTGGTAGGGCGCCTCACGCCGCCAGGGCGAGGCGCGCGCGGACCTCGAAGGTCGCCCCCGCGGCCGGTTGCCGCGACAGGCTGACCGCGTCGAGCAGAAGGGGCTCGGAAAGGACCGGGGCGAGCAGCGGCTCCAGCCGCGCGCGCGCCGCGGCCGCCTCCGCGGCGGCGAGGCGGCGGGTCAGGGTCATGTGGAAGCGGAACTCCTCCAGCACGTAGGGATAGCCCCAGCGCGCGAGATGGGATTCCTGCCGGTCGCTCAGGCCCGCGGCGCGGCGCTTCGCGAGCTCGCCGGCGCCGGGCGGCGCCCGGAAGCCGTCGAAGCCGGTGACGCAGTCGGCGGCGAGCTGCCCGGTCGCCGCGTTCTGCCGTTCCGGGACCAGGGCCAGGAAGCCGTCGAGATCGGCGAGCCGGAGCCGCCCGGCGACGACCGGCCGCCGCCCGGCGCAGAAGGCGCGCAGCGCCGCCGTCAGCGAGGCCTCGGTCTCGCCGCCGGCCAGGCGGAAGGGCGCCTTGAGGGTCGCGTGGAAGCCGTAGACGCGCGCCTGCGCGGTCAGCTCTGCGACCGCCGGTTCCGCGAACCAGCGCTCGCCGAGCGCGCCGAGCGGCGAGCCGGCCGGCGGCGTGTAGTAGAGGGCGAAGCGCATCAGATGACCCGTCGGCCCCGGCGCCAGACCCGGCGCACCACCGGCAGGTCGCCGGCCATGCCGACCTGGATCAGGTCGGCCGAGAGGCCGGGCGCGATGCGGCCGCGGTCGTCGAGGCCGACCGCCGCCGCCGGCGTGGCGCTGCCGGTGGCGACGGCCCGCGGCAGGTCCCAGCCGGGAACCTCCGCGAGCAGGAACAGCGCCTGCAGCAGGCTGGCCGGCACGTAGTCGCTGGCGAAGATCTCCAGGTGGCCGGCCTCGGCCAGCTCGAGCGCGCCGACGTTGCCGTAGCTGGAGCCGCCGCGCACCGCGTTGGGCGCGCCGGCCACGACCTTGAGGCCGTGCTCGCGGGCCGCGGCGCCGGCTTCCAGGCTGGTCGGGAACTCGCTGATCGTCAGGCCGAGCGCGGCGGCCTCGGCGACGTGGCCGGCGGTCGCGTCGTCGTGGCTGGCCAGGGCCAGGCCGCGCTCGCGCGCGATCGCCGAGATCGCGGCACGGGCGTGCTCGCCCCTGTCGCCGGCCTCGGCGATGCGGCGCTGGATGTACGCCTCGAGCTCGGCCCCCTTCAGCCCCTTGCGCCCCGAGAGGTAGGTGCGCACGGCGTCCATGTCGGCGAACTGCCGCTGGCCGGGCGTGTGGTCCATCAGCGAGACGAGGCGCAGGTCGGGCTGCTCGACGAGCTCCTCGAAGTCGCCGACCACCCCCTCGGCGACGACCTCGCAGCGCAGGTGCAGCAGGTGGTCGGCGCGCAGGGTGTCGAGGCGCCGCGCCTCGGCGGTCGCCTCGATGACCCGCTCGACCGTCGCCCGGCAGTTCGGATACTGCGGGTCCTCGCCGATGCGCAGGGAGTCGAGCACGGTGGTGACGCCGGCGGCGACCAGCTCGGCGTCGTGGGCGATCAGGCCGGGCAGGGTCGGCCAGGTGACGCCGGGCCGGGGATGCAGATGGCCTTCCAGGTTGTCGGTGTGCAGCTCGATCAGGCCGGGCAGCAGCCAGTCCCCGCCCAGGTCCTCGCCGAGGGCCGAGTCGCCTTCGCCGAGCTCGGCGATCCGGCCGTCGCGGCATGAGACGGTGCCCTCCACGATCCGGTCCTCGAGGACGATGCGGGCGTTCCTGAGGACGAGCTGCTCGGCGGTCATGGCGCTTCCTGCGAACGGGCGGCCGGCGGGCCGCCCCGGCTAGTCGACGACGATGGTGACGGGGTCGTCATAGAGGATGAACATCTCCGTGCCTTGCCGGTGCGCCGAGAAGACCACGGCGCGCGCGGGGGTCGGGCCCTGGCAGGCCCGGCTGACCCGGTAGCCGACGCCGCCGTCCGCCCATTCGCCGCTCGCGACCGCCGGCAGCTCCGGCAGCACCTCGTCCCAGGACGGCGGCGGCGCTCCGCAGCGTGCGCCGCGCTTGCCGTGGACCACCGCCGACTGGCCCGGCCTCAGGCGGACGAACTGCAGCCAGTAGATGCGCTGGCCGGTCATGTCGATCGGGCCGTCCGCGATCTGGCCCGGCACGGCGGAGGCGGTCGGCCCGGTCTCGGCGGGCGCATCGCTCCTGCCGGTCAGGTAGCCCGCGACGACCCCGCAGACGGCGAGCAGCCCTGCGGCCAGCAGCACCGTCGCGCCCCGCCCGAGCGGCCAGCGCGCCGGACGGCCCGTGGAGGCCGGGGCCCCTGCTTGCGGTGCCTCCCCGGCCGGCCGGCGACGCTGCGCCTGTTCGTAGAGCGTGGTCCAGAGCGCCCGGCGCTCGCCGTCGAGCGAGTCGACGCCGAGCAGCAGGCCGAGGATCCGGAAGTTGCGGCGGGTCGGTGTATGCAGCCCCTGGCGCCAGTTGGCCAGGCTCTTGTAGGCCGACTCGTAGGCGGACAGGCCGGTCCTGCGCGTCACCTCGCAGTAGCGGCTGGCCAGCTCGCCGTTGTCGAGGTAGCCGCGCTCGACGCAGAGCGCGTCGAGCAGACTGTGCCATTCCAACCCGTGGTCGGCCATGCCGGTCATCGCCCGCGCCGTCTGACTGTCCGTGGAAGGTCGATGATAGCAGCCGGTGCCTCCGGAACAACCTTTTGAAATGGATCACATTTTTGTGGCCTTTTCCGATCCTTCCCAGGCTTCCGCGGCAGAGGGCTGACGCGGCGGCGGGCAGCGACTCTAATCGCGCCGTCGTCCGCGGGCGGCGCCGGCGCGCGTGGGCCCGCGGCACCCTCTCGACAGGAGCCTGTCCATGACCATCCCGACCCGTCCGTTGGCCCTGTTCGCGGCCGCCCTTCTCGCTACCGGCCTGTCGGCCGCCGACGCCCAGGCCTGTCGGGGCGTCACCGAGTACCCGCAGGTGCTCGCCGCCCTCGAGGCCTCGTCGCTGCCGCAGGATCGCAAGGCGGCGCTCGAGAAGCAGCTCGAGGAGGGGCGGGCGTTGCACGAGCAGGCGCACCGGCAGAACGACAAGGAACTGATGCGCAGGTCCCTGAAGATTCTCGACAGCGTCAAGCACGCGCTGTGAGCCCGGCCCGACCCTCGCCGCACTGAGGGCGGCCGTCACGCCGCCGCCTCGCTCGGCACCAGCTCGAGGATCCGGTCGGCGACGGCGTCGCGCACGGGGCGGTCGTGGAAGATGCCGACCAGGGCGGCGCCGCGCGTCCGCGCCGCACGGGTCAGCTCGACGACGACCGCCCGGTTGTCGGCGTCGAGCGCCGCGGTCGGCTCGTCGAGCAGCAGGATCGGATAGTCGGGGGCGAGGGCGCGCGCCAGGTTGACGCGCTGCTGCTCGCCGCCCGAGAAGGTCGCCGGCGGCAGGTCCCAGAGCCGGCTCGGGATGTTCAGCTGCTCCAGCATCGCCCCGGCGCGCCGCTCGGCCTCGGCCTCGTCGAGGCCGCGGTCGATCATCGGCTCGGCGACGACGCGCAGCGCCGGCACGCGCGGGATCAGCCGCAGGAACTGGCTGACGTAGCCGATGGTGCGCCGGCGCAGGGCGCGGAACAGCCAGGGCTCGGCCCCGACCAGCTCGACCAGCGCGCCCTCGTGGGCGACGCGGATCGAGCCCGCCTGCGGCCGGTAGCTGCCGTAGAGGCAGCGCAGCACGGTCGACTTGCCGACCCCCGAGGGACCGGCCAGGGCGACGCACTCGCCGGGCGCGACGCTGAGATCGAAGCCGCCCAGCACCGGCAGCCGCCGCTCGTGCGCGGCGTGGCGCACGAAGCCCTTGGTCAGGCCCTGGATCTCGATCGCCGTCTCGGTCATGGAGGTCTCGCTGGCAGGCTATACCGGCAGGATGGAGGCGACCAGACGCTGGCTGTGCGGATGCTGCGGATCCTCCAGCACCTGGTCGGTCAGGCCCTCTTCGACGATGCGACCGCCCTCCATGACCAGCACGCGGTCGCAGAGCAGGCGCACGACCCCGAGGTCGTGGGTCACCAGCACCGCCGAGAGGTCGAGGCCGCGCACCAGTCCGCGCAGCAGGTCGAGCAGGCGCGCCTGCACCGAGAGGTCGAGGCCCCCGGTCGGCTCGTCCATCAGCAGCAGGCGCGGCTCGGTCACCAGGTTGCGCGCGATCTGCAGGCGCTGGCGCATGCCGCCGGAGAACTGGCTCGGCGGATCGTCGATGCGGTCGGCGTCGAGCTCCAGGCGCTGCAGCCAGTCGGTCGCCCTGGCCCGCAGGCTTCCGTAGTGGCGCTCGCCCTCGGCCATCAGCCGTTCGCCGACGTTGCCGCCGGCCGAGACCGACATGCGCAGGCCGCGCCGCGCGTCCTGGTGGACGAAGCCCCACTCGCTGCGCGCGAGGCGCCGGCGCCGCGCCTCGGACAGGCCGAAGATCTCGACCGGGCCGAAGAGCCGGCTGGCGTAGTCGGCGCGCCCCGCGTCGGGGACCGCGAAGCCGCCCAGGCAGTCGAGCAGGGTCGACTTGCCGGCGCCCGACTCGCCGACGATGCCGAGGATCTCGCCGGGCCAGAGCGTGAAGGAGATGTCCCGGCAGCCGCGGCCGGCGCCGTAGTCCTTGGTCAGGCCGCGGACCTGCAGCAGGGGCTGCTCGGGGGCGAGGGCGGTGGGCAGGGAGGTGGCGGGCAGGGTCATGGCGCGACCACGCTCAGGCCCTGGGCGCGCTGGCGCTCGCCGCAGTACTCGCTGTCGGAGCAGGCGAAGATCCGCGTGCCGGCGTCGTCGGCGACGATCTCGTCGAGGAAGGAGTCGGTCGCGCCGCAGAGGTCGCAGCGCCGCGGCGGCAGCTCGATCCTGAAGGGCCGGTCCTCGAAGGACAGGCTCTCGACCGAGGTGTAGGGCGGCACGGCGTAGAGCCGGCGTTCGCGCCCGGCGCCGAACAGCAGCAGCGCCGGACTGCGGTCGAGCTTCGGGTTGTCGAAGCTCGGGATCGGGCTCGGTCGCATCAGGTAGCGCGCGCCGACCATCACCGGATAGTCGTAGGACTGGGCGATCCGGCCGTGCCGGGCGACCTGCTCGTAGAGCGAGACGTAGGCGCTGCCGTATTCGGCCAGGGCGTGGAGCTTGCGGGTCTCGCTCTCGCGCGGCTCCAGGAAGCGCAGCGGCTCGGGCAGCGGCACCTGGAAGACCAGGATCTGGCCCTCCGAGAGCGGCGTCTCGGGGACACGGTGGCGGGTCTGGATGATGCTGGCGCGGCGCGTCGAGCTGGTCGTCTCGACCCCGGCGGTCTCGGCGAAGAAGCGGCGGATCGAGACGGCGTTGGTCGTGTCGTCGGACCCCTGGTCGATGACCTTCAGCACGTCCGACGGCCCGATCAGGCTGGCGGTCACCTGGATGCCGCCGGTGCCCCAGCCGGGCGGCATCGGCATCTCGCGGCTGGAGAAGGGCACCTGGTGGCCGGGGATCGCCACCGCCTTCAGCAGCTTGCGGCGGATCTCGCGCTTCGTCGCCTCGTCCAGGAAGGCGTAGTTGTAGCCCGGCCGGCGTGGGCCGGCGGCCCTGTCCATGGCGGTCATTCGGCGGCCTCCGGGGCGCTGCGGCGCTCTTCCCAGGCCCGGCGCAGGGCGCGCAGCAGCTCGCGCTCGGCCTGGAAGTCGACGTGGTGCGGCAGCTTCAGGTGCTCCATGAAGCCGGTTGCCAGGATGTTGTCGGCGTGCTCCAGCACGAACTCCTGGTCCTGGGCCGGCGCGCCGAGCTCCTCGCCGAGCTCCTCGGCGCGCAGCGAGCGGTCGAGCAGGGCCATGGCCAGGGCCTTGCGCTCGGAGCGGCCGAACGCGAGGCCATAGCCGCGGGTGAAGCAGGGCGCGTGCTCGGCGTCGCCGGTGAACTGGTTGACCGTCTCCAGCTCGCTGACCTCGATCTCGCCGATCTCGACCGCGAAGCCCAGCTCCTCCGGCACGAGCTCGACGGCGACCCGGCCCTGGCGCAGCTCGCCGACGAAGGGGTGGGTGTTGCCGTAGCCGCGCTGGCTGGAATAGGCGAGGCCGACCAGGAAGCCCTCGTCGCCGCGTGCCAGGGTCTGCAGGCGCTGGGCGCGTTCCGCCGGGAACAGCGGCGGGTCGCGGGTGATGTCGGGGACCGGCGCGCCCTCGTCGGCCGGCGGCGCTTCGATCAGCGCCTCCTCGCCGAGCTGGGCCAGGGCGCGCGGCAGCAGGCCGGTCGCCTCGCTGCCGGAGCCGGCCTCGGCCTCGGGTTCCTCGCCGGGCGGCGCCGGCTGCTGCGGCTCTTCCAGGGCGAAGTCGAGCAGGCGGTGGGTGTAGTCGGCGGTGGCGCCGAGCAGCTGGCCGCCGGGCAGGTCCTTGAAGGCGCCGGAGACGCGGCGCTCGACGGCCATGGCGCCGGTGTCGAGCGGCTCGCTGTAGCCGAAGCGGGGCAGGGTGTTGCGGAAGACGCGCAGCAGGAAGGCGGCCTCGACGCTGTCGCCGCGCGCCTGCTTCAGGGCGAGGGCGGCGAGCCGCGGGTCGTAGAGCGCCCCCTCGCACATCGCCCGGTCGACCGCCAGGCCGAGCTGCTCGCGGATCTGCTCCAGGCTCAGCTCCGGCACGGCGGGATCGCCGCGCCGACGCTCGGCGAGCCGCCGGTGCGCGTTGCGGATCGCCCGCTCGCCGCCCTTGACCGCCACGTACAAGGCTCAGTCCTCCCCGTCCGTCTCGCGGCGCGCGATCCGGGTCGTGCGCGGCAGCGCGGCCAGCCGGCCGCCGCAGACCAGGACCAGGTCGAGGCCGCAGGGAAAGAGCGCGCCGTTGGCGGCCCAGGCCTCCAGGAAGCCCTCCGCCAGCGGTGCCAGGCCGAGCGCCCGCTTCCGCTCGATGCCCGGCCCGGTCAGCACGAGCGGCCCGCTCTCCTCGAGCCGCTCGACCTGCCAGATCAGCGTCGCGGAGGCCTCGGGCGCGAGGTCGTCGCCTTCGGCGAAGCGCGTCAGGTCCGGAGCGGTGCCGGCGACCAGCGCGAAGGCGGCCTGCCGGCTGTCCGCGGCCAGCGGGCAGCCGCAGTGGAAGCGCAGCCAGGCCGCGGCCTCCGCGCCGGCCGCCGCCGGATCCAGCCAGAACGGCGTCTCGGCGTCGAGCAGCGTCAGGCAAAGCGCGGCGCTGGCCGCCATCAGGCCGGGCGGCGGCTCGATCGCCACCGGCAGCTCGGCGATCCGGCCGGGATGGGCCATGGCGTCGAGCAGGATGCGGAAGCAGCGCTGGGCGTCGAGCGTCGGCTCGGCGAAGCCGGGGCGCAGCAGGCCGGAGGGGTCGCCCGGGCGGGCCGTCTGCACGCTCATTTCGACGCCTCGCCGCGCACCAGGGTGAAGAAGTCGACGCGGGTCGTCTCGGCGGCCCGGCGGCGGGCGCGGCGACGCGCGGCCTGGGTGGTGCGCAGCGGCTCGATCACCGCTTCAAGCAGGCGTGGCCGCCGCGCCGGATCCTGCAGCAGGGCGTCGAGCAGGGCGGCGAGCTCGGCATGGCGAAGGTCGCGGCCCAGGACGTAGGCGTGGCCGACCCGCTCGCCCTCGACGACCAGGGAGCAGCGGGTGACCGGCGCCTCGCCGACGTTGAAGGGGGCGCCGTCGCCGCCGATCCGGCCGCGCAGCTGGACCAGGCCGGTCTCCGGCCGCCGCAGCAGGCGATGGCCGGCGGGCTCGTCGAGGGCCTGCCAGAGCCGTTCGAGCTCGGCCGCCTCGGCGCGCGCCAGCACGCTCATCCAGTCGCGCCGCAGGCTCTGCTGCAGGTCCGGGGCGGCCTGGGACGATGCGATGGGCGACGATGCGGTCGAGTCGGACATCAATCTTTCAGCTTAGACGTCTAGTCGTATATACTTTCCAGTGAACCCTGCAATGAAAGCGTGACCCGCAGGGGACGTCTAGATGAATTTTCGGTGACAGGGATCCGGAACGGCGGGTCCCGGCCGTCCGGTCGAAGGGAGGCTGCCGGCGTGGAACGCAGGGGAGGGACGACGCTCTGGCGTCAGATCCAGACGGCCCTGGCCGAGGAGATCGCCGCGGGCGCCTTCGCCCCGGGCGAGCGCCTGCCGACCGAGCCCGAGCTGGCGCAGCGATTCGGGGTCAACCGCCACACCCTGCGGCGCGCCATGGCCGAGCTCGCCGAGCAGGGCCTGGTGCGCATCGAGCAGGGGCGGGGCAGCTTCGTCCAGGAGCACGTGCTGGACTATCCGATCGGCCGGCGCACGCGCTTCTCGACGAATGTCCTGGCCCAGCATCGCCGGCCGGGCGGCCAGCTGCTGAAGGCGATCGAGCTGCCGGCACCCAAGGAGGTCGCGCGCGAGCTCGACCTGCCCCAGGGGGCGTCCTGTATCCTGATCGAGGCGCTGGGCCAGGTCGACGGCCGCCCGGTCTCGATCGGCCGGCACTGGTTCCCGCGCCAGCGCTTCCCCGACATGATCTCGGTCTATGGCCGGGTCGGCTCGGTCAGCCTGGCGCTCGCCGACTACGGCATCGCCGACTACGAGCGGCGGGTGACCCGCATCACGGCCCGCCTGCCGGAGGAGCCGGAGGCGACCCTGCTGCGCCAGCCGCGGACCCGGCCGGTGCTGGTCACCGAGGCGGTCAACGTCGACCGAGAGGACCGGCCGGTCGAGTACGGCGAGACGCTGTTCGCCGCCGACCGGACCCAGCTGGTCGTCGAGCGCCCGGATTGAGAAGCGTCTCCGGAAAAGGAGAGACGGGCAACGCCGGCAGGCGTTGCCCGTCTCGATCCGACCCCTTCGGCCGCCCATCCGACTGCCGGCCCGAGCCGCCCGCAACTGCGGCGCGACTTCGTTCCGGATCCGTCTGCGGGTCCAGGAGAGCGGGACAGGACCGCGCCGCGGCGCGGTCCGGACCGACCCCTAGAAGTTGCCGGAGGTGTACTTGGCGCAGAAGTCCGGAACGTAGATACCGCCGCCGTGGCTGCAGTTATGGTCCGTGATGAAGCCGTTCTCGTACTTCGTGCAGGCAGAGAGCGCCGCGGCCAGGCCCATGGCGGCCAGCAGCAGGGTTACCTTCTTGCGCATTGCAACATCTCCTTACCCAGTCGTCGGGCGCCCCCCGACCGTGACGGCGCGTAGCATGCCCCGAATCGCCTCAGATCACAAGGCAAGGCCTTGTCGTCTTTGCAGCTTCGTCCCGATTCAGAGCGCTCGACGCCTCTCATGATGCGTACACGCGGCAGGTGCTGCGGATTTTGCCACGCTGCGGACGAACGCGCAGCTGACGCTTTGGTTCCGCCGAAACTCGGGCGCTCGCGAGGCGGCAATCGGGCAGCGTCACGCCGCCCGGCCGGCCAGCACCCGGCGCCGGCTGTCGAAGTCCTCGTGGTTGAGGTAGCAGCCGCAGAGCGTGCGCCGGCCCCGGTAGGCGAGGCGGCCGTGCAGCACGCGCCAGTTGTCGAAGATCAGCGCCCGGCCCGGGTCCAGGTGGGTGCGCAGCTGGTAGCCGGGCTCGTCGAGCCTGCGCCAGAAGGCGCCGAGCGCGCGATAGAAGGCGCTCATCTCCGGCTCGGGCAGCAGGAAGGGCGCGCGATCGTGGTTGTTGAAGCTGACCTGGACCAGCCGGCCGGCCGAATCGTGGCGCAGGATCGGCCGCTCGGCGCGCAGGTGCACGCCCGCCTCCAGGTACTGGCCGGGAACCTCGACGCGGGACAGCAGGGCATAGGCCTCGGGATCCTCCCGCTTCAGGTCGGCGGCGACCCGGAAGCCGTCGATCAGCAGGCTCTCGCCGCCCTCGCCCTCGAACTCCAGGCAGTGGAACAGCTGCAGGCCCGGCGCGTCCTCGACGTAGGTGCCGTCGGTATGCGGGCCGATCGTGCCGGTGGTGTAGGCCGTGTCGGCGTGCGCCATGTTCGCCGAGAAGACCCAGAAGCCGCCGAAGATCGTCTCGCGGACGTAGGCGATGCGCCGCGCCAGGGCCTCGGTGTCCTCGGCGGTCGGCGGCACGTCCTCGACGAAGCAGAAGCCGTCGCGGTGGATCGCCTCCAGCCAGTCCGCGACGCCGGCGTCGTCGGCCATCACCGCCTCGTAGGCGACGCTCGGGCCCCCGCCGGCCAACTCGTCGCCACGCCAGAGATGCAGGGCCGGCTCGGCCGGTGTCGCCAGCGCCTCGGCGAGGTGCCGGTAGGGATGGCGGCTGCGGTGGCCGTCGTTCCAGCGGACCGACAGGCCCTCGGCGTCGGCCTCGATCGCCTCGGGTGCCAGGTCGGCCGGCAGCGAGAAGGTGTCGACCAGCCGCTGCGCCGTCTCGGGGTGCAGGCAGTCGGCGCAGGCGCAGTGGTCGCGCAGCCAGAGGAAGGGCAGGCGGCGCTGCCGGCCGTCCGCGAAGGTCAGGGTCAGGCTGTCGGCGTCGGCTTCCGCGGCCGCGAGGCCGGCGGGCATCGGGTCGGCGCGCGTCGCGCCAGGGGGCGTCATGGTCTCCTCCTTCGCGGGCGGCCGGGCGCTTGGAACCGGAACCCGCGCCGCGGGCTTTCGGTCACTCAGGCCGGCCGTTATGGTGGCCGCGATCATGCAATGGACGACCCGATGAGCGTCAACGCCGAAAGCACTGCGCCCCCGACGTCGCGACGGCCGATCACCCGGAGACGGATCCTCGCCGCGCCGCTGCTGGCGGCCCTGCCGCTGGTCTGGAGCCGTCCGGCCCGGGCGGCCGAGACGACCACCCTGGACTTCGAGATCTTCCGCGGCCAGGAGCCGATCGGTAAGCACACCATCGCCTTCACCCGCGACGGCCAGCGGCTGGACGTCGCCATCGAGGTCGCGGTCGAGCTGAAGCTGGTCGGCGTCGTCGTCTACCGCTACAGCCACCAGGGACGCGAGGCCTGGCAGGGCGCCTATCTGCAGTCGCTCGAGACCGATACCGACGACGACGGCACCAAGTCCCAGATCTCCGGCCAGCGGGTCGAGAAGGGCTTCCAGGTCCACTCGATGAGCGGCACCTATACGGTCTCGGCGGGCGTCATCCCGGGCAGCTACTGGAACTCGGACCTGGTCCAGACCAACGCCCTGATCGACGTCGAGACCGGCGAGCTGTTCGACATCACCGTCGAGGACCGGGGCGAGGACGTCGTCGAGGCGGCCGGCGAGAATGTCCGCGCCCACCGTTTCCGGGTGAAGGGCAACCGCATCGTCCACCTCTGGTACGACCGCTCCGGCCTGGTGGTGAAGATGGCCTTCGAGACCAAGGGCGAATACATCGAGCATCGCCTCAAGAAGATCGACAAGGCCTGAGGCGCCGGCTCAGCCCTCCTCCAGCGCCAGGCCGATCCTCGCCGCGCCGGCCGCGGTCAGGCGCTGGCGGCCCGGGATGCCCCGCCAGGCACGCTGCCGTGCCGCCAGATCGTCGCGCACCGCCTTCAGCGAGAAGGCGTTCGCACGCTCGATGCCCTCGAGCTCGGACCAGGAGACCGGCACCGCCACCGGGGCGCCCTCGCGCGCCCTCGGCGAGAAGGGACAGATCGCCGTCGCACCGCGCTGGTTGCGGAAGTGGTCGATGAAGATCCGTCCGTCGCGCCTGGCCTTCGACAGGGTCGCGACGAAGCGCGCCGGGTCGAGCTCGGCCATCCTGCCGGCGAAGGCCTTGGCGAAGCCGGCCAGGGCCGGCCAGTCCTGGCGCCGCTCCAGGGCGACCACCAGGTGCAGGCCCTTGCCGCCGGTCAGCAGCGGCGCGCTCTCCAGCCCGGCCTCGCGCAGGATGCCGGCGAGCTCGACTGCCGCCCGCCTGACCGCGGCGAAGCCGACACCCTCGCCGGGGTCGAGGTCGAGGACCAGGCGGTCCGGCCGCTCGATCCGGTCGCGGCGACTGCCCCAGAGGTGCAGCTCCAGGGCGCCGATCTGCGCGCAGCCGACCAGGGCGGCCGTCGATTCGATCAGCAGGTAGTCCTTCCGGCCGCCGTTCTTCTCGGCGATCGAGACCCTGCCGATGGCCTCCGGCAGGCTCGGGCCGGCGTGCTTCTGGAAGAAGCACTCCTTGCGGCTGCCGTCGGGGCAGCGCACCAGGCTGACCGGCCGGCCCTGCAGCTGCGGCAGCATCGCCTCGGCGACCGCCTCGAAGTACTCGGCCAGGGCCCGCTTGGTGACGCCCATCGAGGCGAAGAGCACCCGCTCCGGGTGGCTGAGCGTGACCCCGGCGATCTCCACCATGTCATCCTCTCCCTCGCCCTTCGTCTTGCTCTCCGGCGGCGCCGGCCGCTCCGGACCGACCTCCTCGGCGGCCTTGTCTTCGCGCAGGCCCTCGAAGACCGCGTGGCGGACCAGCCCGTCGCGGGTCAGTTCGCTGTAGCGTACCTCGGCGACCAGCTCCGGCGTGACCCAGCGTGCGCCGCGCCTGATCCCGGACGGCAGCGACGCGAAGGGCGGCGTCTTGCGGGAGAGCCGCTTCAGCTTCTTCGACAGCGACTCCAGCTGTGCCTCGTCGTAGCCGGTGCCGACGCGTCCGGCGTAGTGCAGGCCGTCCGGCTCGTGGAGGCCGAGCAGCAGCGACGAGAAGGGCCGCGACCGGTTCGAGCGCGACCAGCCGCCGACCACGAACTCCTGGCGCTTGACGCACTTGATCTTCAGCCAGTCGCGCGTGCGCCGCGAGCGGTAGGGCGCGTCGGCCCGCTTGGCGACGATGCCTTCCTGGCCCTGCCGGCAGGCCGCGGCCGCGGCGCGCGCGCCGTCGCCCTCGATCCAGGCGGCGAGGCGAAGCGGCCGCTTGACGCCTTCCAGGGCCTCGTCGAGCCGTGCCTTGCGCTCGCGCAGCGGCAGGCCGGTCAGGTCCTCGCCGTCGAGCCTGAGCGCGTCGAAGACGAAGTAGGAGAGGCGGGCGGGATCCGCCTTCAGGGCGCGCTGCAGGGCGCCGAAGTCGCTGCGCCCCTTGGCGTCGGCGACGACGACCTCGCCGTCGAGCAGGCTCTCCGACAGGCCGAGCTCGGCCAGCGCCTCCGCGATCGGCCCGAAGCGATCGGTCCAGTCGGCGCCCGAACGGGTATGGCAGCGCACGGCCGTGCCGTCGCAGGCGGCGAGCATGCGGTAGCCGTCGAACTTGGTCTCGAACAGCCAGCCCTCGCCCTCCGGCGTGTCCTCGACCAGGGTCGCGAGCTGCGGCCCGGCGCAGGCCGGCGGCCGGCCGGCCTTCTGCCCGGTCTTGCCGCCCTTCCTGAAGCGGGCGGCCGGCTGCTCTTTCGAGATCTCAGCCATCGAGCGGCCGGAGGCGACGCTCTCGTCGATCCTGCCGAGGTTGCGCCGCCGGTCGACCGCCTCGTCCTTCTCCTTGATCAGCAGCCAGTTCTCGCGCGTCTCGCCCTTGCGCGGACGCATGCGGACCAGGGCGAAGCCGCCCTTCAGACGCTCGCCGTGCAGCACCAGCTTGAGCCGGCCGGCTTCGACGCCCTCTGCCGGGTCGCCCTCGGCCTCGAAGGCGCCGCGGTCCCAGAGCATCACCGTGCCGCCGCCGTACTGGCCTTCGGGAATCGTGCCCTCGAAGCCGGCATAGTCGAGGGGGTGGTCCTCGGTGCGCACGGCGAGGCGCTTGTCCGAGGGGTCGAGGCTCGGCCCCTTGGTCACGGCCCAACTGACCAGTACGCCGCCGATCGCCAGGCGGAAGTCGTAGTGCAGGCGGCTGGCGTCGTGCTTCTGCACGATGAAGAAGCGCTCCTGCCGGCGCGACTTGCGGCCGGCGGGCTCGCCGGTCTTCGAGAAGTCGCGCTTCCTGCGGTAGGTGGCGAGCCCGGCCACCGGTCAGGCGGCCTTCCTGGCGCGGCTGCGGCGCCGCCCGCCGCGCTTCCTGGTCTCGCCGAGGCTCTTCTTGAGCGCCGCCATCAGGTCGACGACCTCGCCCTGCGGCGCCGCCTCCTCGTTGACCGCGACGGTGCCCTTGCGGCCCTTGGCCTTCGTCTCGACCAGCTCCTTCAGGGCCTCGCCGTAGGCATCGTGGAACGCCGAGGCGTCGAACGGCCCGGTCTTGCGCTCGACCAGCTCCTGGGCGAGCGACAGCAGCTCCTTGTCGGGCTTCTCGTCACCGATCTCCGAGAAGTAGGGATCGGACTTCCGGAGCTCCTCGTCGAAGCGCAGGGTCTCCAGCAGCAGGCCGCGGCTGCAGGGCTTCAGCGCGCCGATGTATTCGCGGCCGCGCATGACCAGCTGGCCGAGCCCGACCTTGCCGCCCTGGCGCAGCGCCTCGCGCAGCACCCGGAAGGCGTCCTCGGCCAGCGCGTCGTCGGGCACGACGTAGTAGGGCCGGTCGAAGTAGATCGGGTCGATCTCGCAGGCCTCGACGAACTGCACCAGGTCGAGGGTCCTGCGCGCCTCGATCCTGATCTCGTCGATCTCCTCCTGGCTCAGCAGGACGTAGCTGTCCTTCTCGACTTCGTAGCCCCTGACGATCTCGTCCCTGTCGACCGGGCCGATGCCCGGGACGACCTTCTCGTAGCGGATGCGCTTGCCCGAGGGCTCGTGGACCTGGTGGAAGGACAGCTTCGAGGTCGAAGTCGTCGCCGGGTAGAGCTTGACCGCGAAGGACACCAGAGACAGCCGGATGTGGCCGCTCCAGATCGGACGGGACGGGGCCATGGCACAGCTCCCTGCTTGCGAACGGCGAGTCAACGACTCCCCGGAAGCCGGGGTTCCGGGGCACACTGTGGTCTGCACGGCGGAAGGGAGAGGGCCTCGTTGGCGGCTGGTGACGGAATCGCGGCCCGCGCGAAGGCGATCGACGCCCGAACGCCCGAGCTGACGGTCGACCTCTGGCTCTGCGCGACCGTTGACGGCGGTAGAACGACGCCCGTCGCGCCGGGGTGGGGCTGTCCCTGCCGTGCCGAGGGTCCCGGGGCATCGTTCTGGGACGGCTTCCCGATCCTGGGCGAGCGGGCCATGGCGCCCGGCGAGCGCCGCAGGGTCGGCTTCGTCTTCCTCTCGGGCGAACCCGCGGCCGCCGCGCTGCGCGGGGCGGGCCGGTTCCTGCTCTGGGAGGGCCGGGTCATCGGGGAGGCGGTCGTCGTCCCGTCCTGACGATCAGTTGTCGTTCATCCAGTTCTGCCAGAGCTTCTCGCCGATCAGGCAGTCGATGCGTGGCGCCAGGGCCTGGACCCTGACCAGCCTGGCCGGCTCCGGGCGTGCCGGCAGGCCGGCGATCTCCAGGATCAGCTTGCGGCGCACGGCCATGCCGAACTCGGCCATGTCGGTGACCGGCACCATGAAAGCGCCGGGGCCGCCGATCACGCAGTCCTCGTAGTAGACGTCGAGCAGCCGGATATCGAGGAAGCCGCCGGCCCGGCCGAGCAGCAGCGGCAGGCCGTTGATCGTGATGCCGGCCTCGACCAGGGCGTCGCGCGCGCCGGTCACCGGGATGCCCTGGTTGTTCGGCCCGTCGCCGGAGATGTCGACGACCCGGCGCAGGCCGAAGACGCCGCTCTCGGCGAAGCGCCGGGCGGCATAGGCGAGGCCGCCGGAGATCGAGGTGCCGTGCGCCTCGCGGATCGGCGCCGCCTCGAGACGGGCGGCGAAGGCCTCGGCGCTGGCCGGTCCGTCGACCAGCGTCCAGGGCACGATGACCTCCTGGGTCGCGATGCCGGCCCACTCGACGTAGGTGACGGCGATGCGGCGGTGCAGGCCGCCGGTGATCGCCTGCAGCACCTGCGGGTGGCGGAAGGCGGCGACGTAGCCGCTGCGCTGGACCTCGAGCTCGACCCGGTCCATCGAACGCGAGACGTCGACGGCGAGCACCAGCTCCAGGTCGACGTAGGGCCGCTCCTCGGCGGCGGCCGGCCGGGCCGGCGGCAGGCCGAGCAGCAGGAGCAGGAGGAAACCGAACGGTGCGACGCGACGAGGGCTCATGGCGACACTCCCCGACAGTCTACGGTCGAGGATAGGGCGGGCCGGGGGCTACGCACAGTGCCGCTGGCAGTCAGTGCCGGCGTTCGAAGGGGAAGAGGGCTACTTCGCCGGCATCGGGGTGTTGCGGCGGACGACGTTGGCGAAGCGGCGATAGACGAAGTCGCGGCAGTCGGCGCCGGAATCGGCCTCGGCCAGCGCGACCAGCTGGTCGTGAAAGGGCGAGAGCGCGCAGGCCGGGTCGGTCGCGCCGGCCTCGCCGGTGATCGCGAAGGCCTGGCAGCGGCAGCCGCCCCAGTCGATCTCGCGGCGCTCGCAGCTGCGGCACGGCTCGGGCATCCAGTCGGTGCCGCGATAGATCTCGAAGGCCTCGGAGTGCTGCCAGATGTCCGCCAGGCTGCGCTCGGTCACGGAATCGAACCGCAGGCCGGTGATCGTCTCGGCGGCGTGGCAGGGCAGCACCTTGCCGGCCGGCGAGACGTTGAGGAAGCGCCGGCCCCAGCCGCCCATGCAGGACTTCGGGCGGCGCGCGTAGTAGTCGGGCACGACGTAGTCGAGCACCAGGCGGCCCTTGAGGCGCTCGCGCGCCTCCTCGACGGTGGCGGTGGCGCGCTCCAGCTGCTCGCGGGTCGGCATCAGGGCGGCACGGTTGCGGAAGGCCCAGCCGTAGTACTGCACGTGGGCGATCTCGGCGCGCTGGGCGCCGAGCTCGACGGCGAGCTCGATCAGCTGCGGCAGGTGGTCGAGGTTCTGGCGGTGGACGACCAGGTTGAGGGTCAGCGGCAGCCCGGCCGCGCGGACCCAGCCGGCGAAGCGCAGCTTCTTCTTCTGGGCGTCGGGATAGCCGCCGATGCGCTCCGCGCCGGTGGCCTCGCTGTCCTGGAACGACAGCTGGACGTGGTCGAGGCCGCTGTCGACCAGCCGGCCGACGCGGTCCTCGTCGAGCAGCACGCCGGCGGTGATCAGGTTGCTGTAGAGCCCGACGTCGCGGGCCCTGGCGACCATCTCCTCCAGGTCCTTGCGCACCGTCGGCTCGCCGCCGGAGAAGTGGATCTGCAGGGCGCCCAGCTCGGCCGCCTCCTCGATCACCCGCAGCCAGGTCCCGGTGTCGAGCTCGCGGCCGGCCTGCTCCAGCTCGACGGGGTTCGAGCAGTAGGGGCACTGCAGCGGGCAGCGGTGGGTCAGCTCGGCGAGCAGCGCCATCGGGAAGTCGATCGGGTTCCGGCCGGTCTCGCTCATGCCGTCATCACCGCCTTGTCGGCCAGGTCCTGCAGCATCTCGGTCACGTCGCCGAGGATCACCTCGCGCGGCGCCTGGAAGGTCTTCGCCAGGTCGTCGACGATCGCGCCGACGCTGGCCTCGCCGTTGCAGCGCCGGATCACCTCGAGCGCGATCGGGTCGGGCACGAAGACCCGCTCTGGGGCCTGCACCAGCCACTGGTCGCGCGCCTTGTCGTGGCGCAGCTTGACGCCCGGCGGCAGGCGCGGCACCGACTCCTCGGAGATGGTGATGCGCCCGGCCATCGTCAGCCTTCTCCCGCCGTCATGCCGAGGCCTGCCACTCCTGGGGTCCCTCGGGCACGAAGGCGCCCGGCGGGACGTGGCCCGGCTCGACGTAGGCGTGGTGCAGGGCGTCGAGCTGGGCCCACAGCACGTCGGTCTTGAAACGGACCGCGGCCAGCACCTGTTCCTGCTGCGCCCGGGTCCGCGCCTCGCGGATCACGTAGGCGAGGCCGAACTTGACATCCTCCGGCGCCTCCTTCAGCCGCCGCTTGAAGTAGGCGATGGTCCGCTCGTTGGCGAAGGGATAGTGCTGCAGCAGGCCGGCGATCCGTTCCTCGTGGATCTTCGGGGCGAACAGCTCGGTCAGCGACGAGGCGACGGCCTCGAGCAGGCTCTTCTCGCGCACGAAGTGGACGTAGGCGTCGACCGCGAAGCGCGTCGCCGGCAGCAGGCCCTCGGTCGAGACGACGTAGTCGCGCGGCAGGCCGACCGCCTCGGCCAGCACCAGCCAGCGCTCGATGCCGCCCTCGTTGCGCTCGCGCCCGGCGCCGGCCGGCCAGCCGTCGTGCTCCTCGATGCGCTTGCGCCATTCGCGGCGCAGCTCCAGGTCCTCGCAGCGCGACAGCAGGGTCGCGTCCTTTATCGGGATCCGGCTCTGGTAGTAGAAGCGGTTGAGCACCCAGGCCTGGACCTGGCCGCGGTTCAGCCTGCCGCCGTGCAGCAGCTTATGAAAGGGGTGCAGGCTGTGGTAGCGCTCGCGGCCGATCTGCTGGAGCCGCGCCTCCAGCTCGGCGGCGCTCAGCAGGGTCTCGCCAGCGGGGTCGCGGGGCTCGGGGTTCGCGCTCATAGCTCCAGCTCCATGCCGTCCCGGGCGACCGTCCAGCCCGCCGCCTCGACCTCGGCGCGCTCCGGCGAGTCCAGCAGCAGCACCGGGTTGGTGTTGTTGATGTGGATGAAGACCTTGCGCGCGATGCCGAGGTCGGCGAAGCCGGCGATCGTGCCCTCGGGGCCGGCCATCGAGAGGTGGCCCATGCGCTGTCCGGTCTTCACGCCGGCGCCCTGCGCCAGCATCTCGTCGTCGCGCCACAGGGTGCCGTCGAACAGCAGCAGCGCCGCGCCCTTCAGCCGGGCCTTCAGCCCGGCGGGCAGGGCGGCGCAGCCCGGCAGGTAGAACAGGCTGCGGCCGTCGCCGCCGGTCTCGGTGATGCGCAGGCCGACCGTGTCCTCGGCGACCGAGCCGAAGTTCGCGCCCGCCGAGGCGTCCTCCTTGTAGAGCGCGACCTTGCCGGGCACGGCGAAGGCCTCGACGGTCAGGCCGAGCGGCTCGCCGTCCCTGGTCCGCGGCTCGAAGGGCTGCTCCAGCGCCAGCTGCCGGCGCACGACGAAATCGGGATTGAGCACGTTGAAGATCGTGTTCTCGGCCAGCACCGACAGCACGCGGGAGGTCGCGTAGAGCGAGAAGGGCTGGCTTTCGCGCAGGGTCAGCAGGCCGGCGACGTGGTCGACGTCCGCGTTGGTCAGGACGACGCTGGAAATCGGGCTGTGCCGCACGCCCTCTGCGGGATGGAGCGGCGGATTGTCGTTGATCTGCTGCCGGATGTCCGGCGAGGCGTTGAACACGACCCACCGCCGGCCGTCGCGGCTGACCGCGATCGACGACTGCGTGCAGGCCGGGGCGGCAGGATCGCCCTGGCGTGACCGCCTGGAGGCCGGGCTATTGCTGTTCCATTGAGGAAAACCACCACCGGCCGCGGCCCCGAGCACCAGGACGCGTAACACCGTTCGCGAACTCCGGCTGTCCGTCCTTCCGGACCGTTCGTCCCGTCCCTCGCGGCGCTCCTAGAGCGACGCTGCCGGGACGGAAAGGCCTCGTTTCCGGCTCTCGCGCGGAAACGAGGCGCTTACCGTTCGCCAGAGGGCCGGCTTACAGCTCGGCGCAGGCGTAGCAGTTGATCTCCATGCCAACGGAGATCTCGACGATCGACGGCTTGTTCCAACGCATCGCACTTTCCTCCCACTGGTTGGTGTGGTTACTGGTTGGTGTGGTTATTGTAACTGTTGATTGTAGGACCGAACGTCAATCGGGACAATACCCTATCGGCATTTTTTGGATTGGTTCAGATTGACGCGCCCCCCGGGAGCGGGCCCGTGCCTGCCCGGGCCGCTCCGGATCCGGCGGCCGGAAGGCGTTCATTCCGAGGCATGGCGCGCCTGTGCGACCGGCGGCGAGGGTTCGTCGCGGCAGAAGGCCTGGAGCGGCACGCGGCGGCTCCAGTCGACCGAGCGCAGGCCGTTCGGCTGGGCCATGGTCCAGCGCCGCTCGACCTCGAAGGCCTGGCGCTCCTTGTCGAGCCAGGTGCGGCAGGTGGCCGGCCCCTCGAAGGCGTGATTCTCCTGCTGCAGGTAGTGGACCAGCTCGTGCAGCAGGACGGCACGGGCATGCAGGTCCTCGAGCGGATTCAGGCTGGCGTCGAGATAGATGGTGTGTCCCGGCGGGAACCAGCCGAACACCGCGCAGGCGCCGTTGCAGGCGCGTTGCTCGAGCTCCCGGTGGGCGACGAACTCGACCGCCGGTGGCGCCGCGGGTGCGGCATAGCCGCTCAGCGCCTCGGCGGCGAGCAGCAGCTTCACGACCAACGCCTGTACAAGAGCTGCGTCCATTGCTCCCGTTCCGATCATGGCGTAGGAATCGAAAGGGAAACCATGTCGACCAGAGGTTGCTCAAAGCCTACCGCGTCTCGCCGGCGTCTCCGCCGGACCGTCGTGCTGCTGGCCGTCGCCGTGCTGGCGGCCGGGCCGGCAAGGGCGGCGGGCGAGAGCTATTCGCGGGCGCAGACCGAGCTCTTCGCGACCCCTCACCTGGAAAACGTAACCCAGCCCGAAACGCTGCACTACGATTTCCGGCGCAGCGGGGCGGCCGCCAGGCCGCTCGACGATTCGATCGACGTGATCGTGACCGAGGTCCGGCCCGACGGCCGCAAGAACCTGTCGTTCCGCTTCCTCAGCGGGCCGAACCAGCGGCGCTTCCCGCCGGTTGAGGGCTTTCGCGGCAACCCGCTGATCATGCTGTTCCTGGAGCGCGACGTCGCCGAGATGGCAGCGGCGACCGGCGGCAGCCCGCTCTATTTCCGCACCCGCCTCCGGGCCGCCTTCGGCACCGACGCCCAGGTCGAGGACGTCACCCTGCCGCAGGCGACGACCTCCCCGCCGGATGCCTCCGGGGCCAAGGCGCGGCTGGTGACCGTCGAGCCCTTCGCCCGGGACCCGATGATCGATCGCTTCCCGCGCTACAAGGACAAGCGCTACGAGTTCCTGCTGTCGGCGGCCGTGCCGGGCGGCGTCGAGCGTCTGACCACGATCCTGCCGGCCGCGTCCGGCGGCCAGCCGGCCGTCGAGGAGACGGTCACTTTCGGAAAGGTCGAGCCATGAAGCTTCTCCCGACCCTGGCGCTCGCCACCCTGGCCCTGCCCCTGGCCCTGCTCGCCGCCGGCCTCGTGAGCGGCCGGGCGGGCGCCGCCCAGACCCAGCTGCACAACGATTTCCCGACGGCGGCGCGCGCCGACTACGTCTTCGCCTGCATGGCCGCCAACGGCCAGACCCAGGAGATGCTGCAGCGCTGCTCCTGCAGCCTCGACGTGGTCGCCTCGATCATGCCCTACGACGACTACGTCGAGGCCGAGACGGTGCTGCGCATGCGCCAGCTCGGCGGTGAGAACACCGCGATCTTCCGCGACACCAAGATCGCCAAGGACTACGTCGACCAGCTGCGCGGCGCCCAGGCCGAGGCCGAGCTGCGCTGCTTCTGAGTCGCTCCCGCCTGCCTTACGACCCTGCGTCGGCGGCGACCGGCCAGCTGCCCTCGAAGGTCATGTTCTCGGAGTCCTTGACCGTGACGGCCATGCGGTCGGCGCCGTCCGGGCGGTAGTAGAAGTGGATCGAGGGATCCTCGCTCAGCGAGATCGCGCCCTCGACGGTCATCAGGGTCCTGTCGCCGTAGTCGACCGCGATGTCGGTCACGTAGTGCGGCGGCACGTAGAGGTGGGTGATCTGGTCCATCTGCAGGCCCGAGTTGTTCGGGTGGCTGATCAGCAGCTGGACGCGGCGCAGGCCGGGCACGGCCTCGTCCTTCATCGGCTTCAGCTTCATCTTGCCGAGCCGCGCCAGGGCGGCGTCCTGGTCCTTGAGCGCCGGCGCCGAGCAGCCGCCCGTGGCCTTGACGAACTTCGTGGCCATGAACAGCGCGCCGTCGTTGGTCTCGGCGATCGCCCGGACGTTGCTGTAGGAGTTGACGCGCACGCGGGTCGCCAGGGTCGCCAGGCCGATCCGCGGCGTCAGGTGGAAGACCGCGGCGACCGGTACCGGGTTCTGGTCGATCACCAGGGTCACGGTCTTGATGTAGCGCTCGGGCGTCTGCGGGATCTTCGCCTCGATGGTGATCGGCACGATCGCCGCGTCCTGGGCGCGGTAGGGCGCGTCGAGCGAGACGACGCCGGGCGCCTCGCTGATCGGCCGCTCGCCGAACAGCATCGGCCGGAGGTCGGTCCAGGCGTCGTCGTCCGCAGCCAGGGCCGGGACGGCGGAGGCGCCGACCGCGCCGGCCACGGCCAGGGCGGGAAACAGGCGGTGCAGGGCGGACGACAGGCTTCGGGACATCGGTCGGCTCCTCATCTGGCCGGGATCGTGCGCGATCTCGCCCGGCGGCGACTATACCATGGGGCGGCACCGGCCGGCAGTCCGGCAACCGAAGCGCGCAGGGGGCGCCCGGGCGGCGCTACTCCCACTCCAGCTCGGTGAAGGCGGTGACGACGTTGCGGGCGTTGGTGCGGTCGAACAGCAGCCAGTCCGCGCGGCTGCCCTGCCCGGCGGTCTTCAGCGCCTGCTCGATCGTGCCGCCGCGGGCGATGATTCGGCGGATCTCGTCGCGCAGCGTCGAGAGATAGCCGGCCTCGGCGTCGAGCGCCCGGGGCCAGGGCGCGCTGACCGGTCCGTGGCCCGGCACGACCCGCTCGGCCGGCAGGCGGCGCAGCTCGTCGATCGCTGCGAGCCAGCCGTTGAGGCTGCCGTCGATCACCGGCGTGCGCTTCAGGAACAGCAGGTCGCCGGCCCAGAGCGTGCCGCTCGCCCGGTCGTAGACCGTCAGGTCGTTGTCGGTATGGGCGGCCGGCCAGGCGACGACCTCCAGGGTGCGGCCGCCGAGCTCGAGCGTGGCGCGGTCGGCGACCGTGATGTCGGGCGCCACGACCCTGCTGCCCTCGGCCGCGGCGCCGAGCGTGCGCTGCAGCTCCGCCAGGTAGTAGGCGCCGCGCGCGGCCAGGGCGCGCGGCAGGTTGGCGTGGCCGACGAACTGCGCGCCGCTCGCTTCGAAGGCGGCGTCGCCGAAGACGTGGTCGGGGTGCACGTGGGTGTTGACGACGTAGCGGATCGGCAGGTCGGTGACGCGACGGATCGCCGCAAGCAGCCGCGCGCCGATCCGGGCGCTGCCGCCGGTATCGATCACGGCGACCGCCTGCTCGCCGACGATGAAGCCGACGTTGGCGATGTCGCCCCCGTCGTCCGGCGCGATCTCCTCGTGCAGGCCGTGATGCACGTAGTCGCCCGGCGCGATCTCGACGACGGGCAAGGGGTCGACGGGCGGCTCGACGGCCGCCGCCGGGCCGGCGAGCAGCAGCAGCGCCAGGCCGGCGGCCCGCTCAATCGAAGCGCGCCGAGCCACGGTTCTTCGTCTGCTCCAGGCCTTCGACGGTGTCGCGCCCCTTGATGCCGAGGAAGCGGGCGCCCTGGATGTCGGCGCCGGCGAAGCGGCTGCCGGCGAGGTCGGCGCCGGAGAAGTCGGCGCCGGCGGCCTCGGTGCTGCTGAGGTCCGCGCCGGCCAGGCGCGCGCCGCGGAAGTCGGCGAACTCCAGGAAGCCGTGGGCGAGGTCGGCGCCGCTGAGGTCGGCGCCCCGCAGGTCGGCCTTGGCCAGCGAGACGCGCATCAGGCCCATCGGCTGGTTGCGCATGTCGGCGGCCATCCGCGCGCCCCTGAGGTCGGCGCCGCGCAGATCGGCGCGCTCCAGGTTGCAGACCAAACGCGCGTCGCGCAGGTCGGCGCCCTTGAGGTCGGTCTCGGCGAGCACGGCGCCGAAGGCGCTGGCGCCCCGCAGGTTCGCCCGCTCCAGCCTGGCGCCGCGCAGGATCGCGACGTCGAGCACCGCACCCGACAGGTCCGCTCCGGACAGGTCGGCGCCCTGGGCCGAGACGCCGTGCAGGTCGGCGCCGGCCAGTCCGGCGCCGCGCAGATTCGCACCGCGCAGGTTGCCGGCCTTGAAGTCGAGGCCCGAGAGATCCAGGCCCGAGAGGTCGCGCTTCGACAGGTCGGGCTCGCCGCCGCTCGCCGACAGCACTGCCTCGACCTGCTGGCGGCTGAGCTCGGCGGCCATGGCTGCGGCGCTGCACAAGGCCGGCAGCAGGGCCGCGAGCAGCAGCGGCACGGCCGCCCCGCGGCGCCAGCCGACCGGGTACAAAGGCTTGCGTTTCATGGCCATGGCGTTCGAACGCTCGATCTCGTCGGCCAATAGTTGGTTGTCGAGAAGGTGGATGTCTGCCCGCATCGCGTTTCGCATTGCAGCATCGATTTTTGCATTGCAGCACCTCCCTGCGACATTTTGGAAAGCAAATTACAAAACGGGGACTCAAGCCAGAAGCTTCTTGCTGGATTATATTTTCACGGGTAGCATCAAACTAGCACTATCGCCCCTCTTCGGTAGTACGCGAGAACATGGGACCCGGTGCAGAGTAATCGTTGTAGGACTACAAGCGATCCTTGTCGACTTGTCATCACTGAAGAAAAGCGCTGCCGACGACGGAAGAACCGGGTCTTCGGCGGCGGAAATTGTGTGAGACAAGAGTAGTTAGACGACTGTTCGGGTGAGAAACCAAGAAGAAGCAAGGGAGGAAACCAATGAAAGCTCTTCTTCGTGGTGCACTCGCCGGCGCTATGGTGGTCGGACTGGCCGCTGGCGCTTACGCGAGCGACGACCTCGTCACGATGCAGAAGAACGCCAAAGAGTGGGTCATGCCCACCGGCAACTACGCCAACTGGCGCTACAGCACGCTCGATCAGATCAACGCCGGCAACGTCGGCAAGCTGCAGGTCGCCTGGACCTTCTCGACCGGCGTGCTGCGGGGCCACGAGGGCGGTCCGCTGATCATCGGCAACGTCATGTACGTCCACACGCCCTTCCCCAACATCGTCTATGCGCTCGATCTCAACGACGACAACAAGATCCTCTGGAAGTACGAGCCGAAGCAGGACCCGGACACCATCCCGGTGATGTGCTGCGACACGGTCAACCGCGGCGTGGCCTACGGCGACGGCAAGATCTTCCTCTACCAGGCCGACGCCACCCTGGTGGCGCTCGACGCCAAGACCGGCAAGGTCGACTGGAGCGTGTCCAACGGCGATCCGAAGATCGGCGAGACCGGCACCTCGGCGCCGATGGTCGTCAAGGACAAGGTCGTGGTCGGCATCTCCGGCGGCGAGTTCGGCGTGCGCGGCCGGCTGACCGCCTACGACATCAAGGACGGCAAGATGGCCTGGCGGGCCTATTCCATGGGCCCGGACTCCGACATCCTGATGGATCCGGAGAAGACCACGATGCTGGGCAAGCCGGTCGGCAAGGACTCGGGTCTCAACACCTGGGAAGGCGACCAGTGGAAGATCGGCGGCGGGACGACCTGGGGCTGGTACTCCTACGACCCGGAGCTCAACCTGATCTATTACGGTTCCGGCAACCCGAGCACCTGGAACCCTTCGCAGCGGCCCGGCGACAATCGCTGGTCGATGACCATCTTCGCCCGCGACGCGGACACCGGCATGGCCAAGTGGGTCTACCAGATGACCCCCCACGACGAGTGGGACTATGACGGCATCAACGAGATGGTCCTCGCCGACGTCACCGTCGACGGCAAGAAGCACAAGGCCCTGGTCCACTTCGACCGCAACGGCTTCGGCTACACGCTGGACCGCGAGACCGGCGCCCTGCTGGTCGCGCAGAAGTACGATCCGAAGGTCAACTGGGCGACCCACGTCGACATGAAGACCGGCCGTCCGCAGGTCGTCGACAAGTACTCGACCGATCACAACGGCGAGGACGTCAACACCAAGGGCATCTGCCCGGCGGCGCTCGGCACCAAGGACCAGCAGCCCTCGGCCTACTCGCCGAAGACCGGCCTGTTCTACGTGCCGACCAACCACGTCTGCATGGACTACGAGCCGTTCCGCGTCGCCTATACCGCGGGCCAGCCCTACGTCGGCGCGACGCTGTCCATGTATCCGCCGGAGGGCGACAAGAACATGGGCAACTTCATCGCCTGGGATGCCAGCAAGGGCAAGATCGTCTGGTCGCTGCCGGAGCGCTTCTCGGTGTGGAGCGGCGCGCTCGCGACCGCCGGTGACGTGGTTTTCTACGGCACCCTGGAGGGCTACCTGAAGGCGGTCGACGCCAAGACCGGCAAGGAGCTCTACAAGTTCAAGACCCCGTCCGGCATCATCGGCAACGTCACGACCTACGAGCACAACGGCAAGCAGTACATCGCCGTGCTCTCGGGCGTCGGCGGCTGGGCCGGCATCGGCCTCGCGGCCGGCCTGACCGATCCCAACGCCGGTCTCGGCGCGGTCGGTGGCTATGCCGCCCTGGCGAACTACACCGCGCTCGGTGGCCAGCTGACCGTCTTCAGCTTGCCGAACTGACGCGGCGCTTCGCGACCTGGCCCGGCCCCTGGACCTCGACGGTCCTCGGGTCGGGCCATTCGCGTCCCTGCGGCCTTGTTCCGAGCCCGTCCCCTTTCCCTGGCAGTGCGCCCGGCCGCTTCGCCGAGGCGGCGAGCCGCCGCGGTCCGATCCCCGATCGCCGTCGAGCCCCCGGGCCGGGGGCGTCCCCGCGGCGGACCCGGCACAGCAGATCGATTCGGAGAGCGATGATCATGATCCCCGGTGGCTTCGAGCGTTACCTCCGCCGCGTCGATGCGGCCCTGTTCGCGGCCGTTGCCGCGACCGCGATTTCGGCCGCGACCGTCGGGCCGTCGGCCCACGCCGAAGACAAGCCCTACAAGATCGAGAAGGACGGCACTGTCGACTGGTCCACCTTCAGCGGCTATCGGCGCTATCATTCGGAATGCCACGTCTGCCACGGTCCCGACGCGCTGGGCAGCAGCTTCGCGCCGGCGCTGGCCAACAGCCTGAAGACCATGACCTACGACCAGTTCATCGACGTCGTGGTCAACGGCAGGAAGAACGTCAGTGCCTCGAGCGACAAGGTCATGCCGAGCTTCGGCACGAACCGCAACGTGATGTGCTTCATCAACGATATCTACGCCTACCTCAAGGCCCGAGCCGACGGCGTGCTGCCGCGCGGGCGGCCGAAGCACGAACCCAAGCCGAAGGCGGCCCAGGAAGCCGAAGACGCCTGCATGGGATGATGGACATGCTACGCGACCTGTCCTTCGGACGGACGGCGCCGCGCCGGCTGCGGCCCTCCGGCCTCGGCCTCGCGCCGCTGCTCGCCCTCGTCCTGGCGGCCGCCCAGCCGGCGGCCGCGCAGTCGACCTCGGAGACCGTCGACCACACGGCGCTCCGCGTCTGCGCCGACCCGGGCAACCTGCCCTTCTCGAACCAGAAGGGTGAGGGCTACGAGAACCGTATCGCCGAATTGCTCGGCAAGGCCCTCGGCGAGCCGGTGCACTACACCTGGTACCCGCAGGCGACCGGCTTCGTGCGCAACACCCTGAAGGCGCGGCGCTGCGACCTCGTGATGGGCGTGTCGCTCGGCTTCGAGCTGCTGCAGAACACCAACCCCTACTACCGCTCGTCCTACGTCCTGGTCTATCGCAGCGACAGCGGCCTCGGCGCCAAGGCGCTCGACGATCCGGCGCTCAAGGGCCACAGCATCGGCGTCATCGCCGGCACGCCGCCGGCCACCCTGCTGGTCAAGTACGGCATGATCGACAGGGCGCGGCCCTATCCCCTGATGGTCGATGCCCGCTACCAGCGGCCCGGCGAGAAGATGATCCACGACATCGCGACCGGCCAGATCGACGCCGGTCTGCTCTGGGGGCCGATCGCCGGCTACTACGCGAAGAAGAGCAAGGTGGCGATGACCCTGGTGCCGCTGATCGGCAAGCCGGGCGAGCCGCCGATGGACTTCTACATCACCATGGGCGTGCGCGAGGGCGAGCCGGACTGGAAGCACCAGATCAACGACCTGATCGAGAAGAGCCAGGACGCGATCAACGCCATCCTGCTCGACTACGGCGTGCCGCTGCTCGATCGCCAGGGCAGGCCGATCGTCCACTGAGGGGGCGCCGCGATGGTCCGCCGGGCAACCGCGCTCTGGCTCTGCCTCTGTCTGGCCGGCGCGGGCGCGGCCCTGCCGGCCCGCGCCGATTCCGGCGTCGCCGAGCCCGACGGCTACCGGATGGAGCACTACCGCGCGCCGACGCCGGACCGCCTGAAGGGCGCGGTGGTCGTCGACACGCCGCAGGCGGCGGCCCTGGTCGAGGCCGGCAAGGTGCTGCCGGTCGACGTGCTGCCGCGCCCGGAGAAGCCGGCCGGGCTCAAGGAGGGCACGATCTGGCGCCAGCCGCCGCGCGACAACATCCTGGGCAGCGCCTGGCTGCCGAACACCGGCTACGGAGCGCTGTCCGAGCCGGTCGAGCGCTACTTCCGGACCGCCCTGGAGCGCCTGACCGACGGCGACCGGGAGCGCGGGCTGCTGTTCTACTGCCTGGCCGACTGCTGGATGTCCTGGAACGCCGCGAAGCGGGCCCTGGCGCTCGGCTACAAGCGCGTCTTCTGGTACCCGGAAGGCACCGACGGCTGGATCGCCGCCGGCCTGCCGCTGGAGCGCAGCGAGCCGGTGCCGGCGGAGTAGCTAGACCGCGATCGCCTTCATCAGCCGCTCGCGCGCCCAGTCCGAGTCGGCCTCGCCCTCCAGCACGATGCGGCCGCGCTCGACGACGTAGAAGCGGTCGGAGACCGACAGCGCCTCGTGGACGTTCTGCTCGACCAGCAGCACGATCGCGCCGGCCGCCTTCAGCTCGCGGATGATGCCGAAGATCTCGGCGACGATCATCGGCGCCAGGCCCTCGCTCGGCTCGTCGATCAGCACGACCCGGGGCCGCCCGACCAGCACGCGGGCGATCGCCAGCATCTGCTGCTCGCCGCCCGACAGGGTGTTGCCGAGCTGGCCGCGCCGCTCGGCGAGCCGCGGGAAGCGCTCGTGGATCTCGGCGACGGCGGCGCGCTCCTCGCGGCGCGAGGCACCCTTGTGCTGCAGCAGGCCGAGCTCGATGTTCTCCTGCACCGTCAGGCCCGGGAAGATGCGCCGGTCCTCGGGCACGAAGCCGACGCCGCGGGCGGCGACGCGGTCGGGCGCGAGGCCGCTCAGCGCCTGCTCGCCGAGCCGCACGGCGCCGGCGGTCGGCTTGACCCAGCCGGCGACGGTCTTGAGCAGCGTCGTCTTGCCGACGCCGTTGCGGCCGAAGATGCCGACGACCTCGCCGGGCCGCGCCTCCAGGTCGATGCCCTGGATGACGTGGGACAGGCCGTAGTGGGTGTGCAGTCCGCTGACCGTCAGCATCAGGCGTGTCCGAAGTAGGCGGCCTGGACGGCCGGGTTGGCGCGCACCGCCTCGGGCGGTCCCTCGGCCAGCTTGCCGCCCTGGTGCATGACGACGACGTGGTGCGACAGCGACATGACCAGGCCGATGTCGTGCTCGATCAGCAGGATCGTGACGTCCGCGGCGAGCGCGCGGATCAGGGCGGCGGTGTCCTCGGTGTCGCCGTGGCTCATGCCCTGGGTCGGCTCGTCGAGCAGCAGGATGCGCGGCCGGCTGGCCATCGCGACGGCGATCTCCAGGCGGCGCTGCTCGCCGTGGCTGAGGTTGCCGGCCAGCTCGGCGGCCTTGGCGGCGAGGCCGAAGCGCTCCAGCAGCTCGCCGACCCGGGCCCGGGCGACGCGGGCCCGCCGCACCGGCAGGAAGGCGCGCACCGTCGGCTCCAGGACCTGCGCCGCGAGCCTCAGGTTCTCGGCGACGGTCAGGCCGAAGAACAGGTTGGTGATCTGGAACGAGCGGGCGAGGCCGAGCCGCAGCAGGGCCGCCGGCGCGGCGCCGGTGACCTCGCGTCCGTCGATCCGGACGTGGCCGCTGTTCGGCCGCAGCGCGCCGCTGATCAGGTTGAACAGCGTCGTCTTGCCGGCGCCGTTCGGGCCGATCACCGTGGTGATGCGGTTGCGCCCGGCCTCGAAGGACACGTCGTCGACGGCGCGCAGGCCGCCGAAGGCGATGCCCAGGCGCTCGACGGCGAGCACCGGCGGCGTCTGCCCGGTCATGGCCGCGCCTCCGCTTCCGCGGCCTTGGCCGGCGGCGGCTCCGCGCGGCCGAGCCAGCGCGCCAGGCGCGGCCGCAGCAGGCCGATCAGGCCCTGGGGCAGGAACAGCACCGAGGCCATGAACAGCACGCCGATGACGATCAGCTGGTGCTCGGTCCAGCTGCCGATCACCGACTTCAGGACGGTCAGCAGGATCGCGCCGTAGATCGGGCCGACCAGCGTGCCGACGCCGCCGACGACCACCGTGATGACGGCGTTGCCGGAGACCTGGAAGTAGAGCAGCTCCGGCGAGACGAAGCCGCGCAGCATCGGGTAGAGCGCGCCCGACAGGCCGGCGACCAGCGCGGCCAGGACGTAGGCCGCCATGCGCGCCCGCCAGGTCGAATAGCCGAGGAAGGCGACGCGCCGCTCGTTGGCCTTGAGCGCGATCAGCACCCGCCCGAAGGGCGTGTCGAGCAGGTAGGCCGAGACCGCGTAGAGCAGCACCAGCAGGGCCAGCGCGACCAGCAGGAAGCCCGGGGCGCTGCCGGTCGAGACGTGGAACGGCCCGAGCGGCACCTCGACCACCGGCACGCCGATCATGCCGTCGGAGGCGCCGAGCTCGCGGGTGTTGTAGACGACCTTGGCGACGACCTGGGCGAGGCCGAAGGTGATCAGCGCGAAGTAGACGCCGCGCACCCGGTTCGCGATGACGCCGCCGATCAGCGCGGCGACCAGGGTGGCGCCGCTGGCCGCCAGCAGGGCCAGCCAGAACGACGGCACGGCCATCAGGGTCAGCGCCGAGACGTAGGCGCCGATGCCGAAGTAGAGCGCCTGGCCGAGCGACAGCAGGCCGGTGTAGCCGAGCAGGATGTCGACCGAGAGCGCGAGGCCGGCGTAGATCAGCGCCTCGGTCGCGAGCCGGAGGTAGAAGGTGTCGCCGAGCGCCGAGCCGAGCGCGGCCAGCGCCAGGCCGGCGACGACCAGCAGCACGACCAGCAGGTGGCTGGCGCGCATCGAGAGCGACAGGCGGTCCGCGACAGGACGCCCAGGGAAGGAGCGGGCGGGACGCTCAGGCATGACCGAGCCTCCCGAACAGGCCCTGCGGCCGGAACATCAGGCAGAGCACCATCACGCCGAACACGATCGGGTCGGTCCAGACCGGCGAGATGACCAGGGCGGCCAGGGCCTGGACCTGGGTCAGCGCCAGGCCGGCGACGACGGCGCCCCAGATCGAGCCCATGCCGCCGACGATGACCACGGTGAAGGCGATCAGGATGAAGTCGCGGCCCATGGTCGGGAAGACGGAGTAGATCGGCGCCAGCAGCACGCCGGCGAGGCCGGCCAGCATCAGCCCGAAGGCGAAGGTCCCGGAGTAGACCAGCGAGACCGGCACGCCGAGCGAGCCGGCCATGTCGCGGTCGTAGGCGGCGGCGCGCACCATGGCGCCGAGCCGGGTGCGGTAGACGATCCAGGCGACCGCCAGGATGACGACGACGCCGATGCCGATCAGGAACAGGCGGTAGACCGGCATGTAGACGCCGGCCAGCTCGACCGCGCCGCGCAGCGGCGTCGCCGGGCGCTGGGTGTTCGGGCCGAAGACGATCGACAGCAGCTCCTCGATGATCAGCGACAGCCCGAAGGTCAGCAGCAGGGTCGTGACGTGGCGGTCCGGGCCGTCGTAGACCCGGCGTATCAGCAGGCGCTCGGTCAGCACGCCGAAGGGGATCATCAGCAGCGGCACCAGGAACAGCAGCAGCCAGAACGACAGGCCGAGCCAGCCCAGCGCCAGGGCGATGAAGGCGCCGACGGCGTAGAACTCGCCGTGGCTCATGTTGATGACGTCGAGCAGGCCGAAGATGATGGTCAGGCCGAGCGCGACCAGGACGACGGCCATGCCGAGCGCCAGGCCGTTGACGACCTGGGGGGCCAGCACGAACTGCAGGTAGCTCACGAGATCGGCCATCGCCCTCTCCGGCAGGGAAGCGCGCGAGGAGCGGGGCCGGCGTGCCGGCCCCGCCCTGCGTGGATCAGAAGCGCGTGCAGGCGTCCGGCCCGATCGCCTTGTCGCCCTCGATCGAGTCCGCGACCACGAACTTCCCGTCCTTGACCTGGACGACGTACATGTCGGTGACGGCCTGGTGGTCGCCGGCACGGATCGTCTTCTTGCCCTGCGGCGTGTCCCAGCTCAGGCCCTCGAGCGCCTTGCGCACGGCGTCGGTGTCGGTCGAGCCGGCCGCCTCGACGGCCTTCTTGTAGGCGAAGAGCAGGCCGTAGGAGTCGGCGCCGTAGAGGTCGGGGTCGGTCTTGTAGGCGGCGTTGAAGGCCTTGACGAAGGTCTTGTTGGCCGGCGTGTCGATCAGCGGCGAGTAGCCGACGCCGGTGACGTAGCCGTTCGCCGCCGAGCCGATCGCCTTGATGTTCTGCGAGGTCACCGTGCCCGAGGCGCCGACCACCTGGACGTTGTCGAGCAGGCCGAAGTCCTGCATCTGGGTGAACAGCCGCACGGTGTCGTTGCCGGCGACCGAGGTGTAGATCACGTCGGGGCGGGCCTGCCGGATCTGGCCGAAGTACTGGGTGTAGTCCTTGGTGTCGAGCGGGGCGAAGACCTCGCCGGCGGTCTTGGCGCCGACGCCCTCGGCGGCCTCCTTGAAGGCGGCGACGGTCGAGCGGCCCATCTCGTAGTCGGGGCCGAGGTAGAAGACCTTGGCGTCGGCCTTCTGCTGCTTCAGCCAGACCGCCAGGGCGGCCGACTGCTGCCCGGCCTTGGCGTTGACCCGGAAGACGTTCGGCGAGCACTTGGCGCCGGTGATCGAGTCGGCGAAGGAGACCGAGGTCGCCAGCAACTTCTTGTTGCGATCGGCGACCTGGCCGACCGCCAGGGTCGCGCCGGAGTTCACCGTGCCGGTCAGGAAGTCGACGTTGTCGACCTGGTAGAGCTTCTCGGCCTTCTGCACCGCGACCGAGGGATTGGCCTCGGAGTCCTCGAAGACCAGCTCGACCTGGCGCCCGGCGATGCCGCCGGCGGCGTTGATCTCCTTGGCCGCCAGCTCCAGGCCCCAGCGGACCTGCTGGCCGATCGGCGTGTAGGTGCCGGACAGCGGCGTGTCGACGCCGATCTTGATCGGATCGGCGGCCTGGGCGGCGGCCGTCCAGCCCCCGAGCGCGAGCGCCGCGGCGGCGCCCAGTAGAAGAGTCCTGTTCATTGCGTACCTCCTCGTTGCGGTGGGTGTGGCCGCCTTGCGCGTCGGCGGCTCTCTCGGTTGATCCGGTGTCAGCTGCCGCGGAAGCGCGGCGGCCGCTTCTCGTGGAAAGCCTCGACGCCCTCGCGGAAGTCGTCGGACTGGCGCAGCCGCGAGTAGCAGTGGCCCTCCAGCTCGATGGCCAGCGACAGCGTCGCGTCCTCGGTGTCGTTGAGCAGTTTCTTGGCGGTGCGCTGGGCGATCGGCGAGAAGCCGCGCAGCTCCTCGACCAGCCTGTCGGTCGCCGCCTCCAGCTCGGCGTCGGCGACCAGCTCGGTCGAGATGCCCCAGTCGTAGGCCTGCTGCGCCGAGATCCGGCGCGAGCGCATGACGATGTCCTTGGTGCGCGTGATGCCGACGATCTTCTGCAGCCGCGCCGAGCCGCCGGAGCCGGGGATCTGCCCCAGCTTCTGCTCCGGCAGGGCGTACTGGCAGGTCTCGGAGGTGATGCGGAAGTCGCAGGCCAGCGAGATCTCGAAGCCGACGCCGAAGCAGTAGCCGCGGTTGGCCACGATCACCGGCTTGGCGCAGCGCGCCGGGGCGGCGATGTTCCAGGCCAGCTTCGAGACGACCTCCGGAGCCGCCTCCAGGAAGCCCTTGATGTAACCGCCCGAGGAGAAGTGCTCGCCCTCGGCGCGCAGCACGATGATGCGCACCCGCTCGTCGGCGTCGAGCGCCTCGAAGGCGGCGCGCAGCTGGTCGCGCTGCGGCATCGAGACGGTGTTGAGCGGCGGCCGCGCGAGGATCACGTCGCCGCGCTCCCGCTCGGCGTCGATCTCGACCCGGAAGCCGTCGAGCGCGGCGCTGGTCGGGTCCTTGAGGATGTCGTGGATGGACATGAAACGGCTCTCCGGTGCTCTCATTCCGACGGGTGGGTGGGTTCGGCCTCGGCCGGCTCGGGCCGGTACTCGCCGGCGACCAGCAGGCGGCGCAACAGCTTGCCGACCGGCGATTTCGGGATCTCCTCGACGAAGACGTAGCGGCGCGGCCGCTTGAAGTTGGCGAGGCCGGAGTCCCGGCAGTGATGGTCCAGCACGCCGGCGTCGACCGGCGCCTCGTCCCGGCAACAGCGCTTGACGAAGGCCGTGACGATGCGGCCCCAGCGCTCGTCGGGCAGGCCGACGACGGCGACCTCCAGCACGCCCGGGTGCAGCGACAGGCAGCTCTCGATCTCGACCGGCGAGACGTTCTCGCCGCCGGTGATGATCATGTCGTCGACCCGGCCCGTGACGAAGAGGTCGCCCTCGGCGTCCAGGTAGCCGCTGTCGCCGGTGAAGTACCAGCCGTCGCGCAGCGCCTTGGCGTCGGCCTCGGGGCGCTTCCAGTAGCCCTCGAAGGCCTCGTCGCCGGCCAGGGTCGCGATGATCTCGCCCTCCTCGCCCGTGGCCGCAACCTCGTCGACGGAACCGGCGCCGAGCCTGACCACGCGGATCCGCTGGTTGAGCGCGGCCCGGCCTGCCGAGCCGGGCTTGCGCGGCGCGTCCTGCTCGATCGTGAAGGTGTAGATCTCGCTGCTGCCGTAGTGGTTGACGAAGAGTTCCGGCTCGAAGGCCGCCTTCAGGGCCTTCAGGAGTCCGTCGGTCATCGAGGCGCCGGCGAAGCCGAGGCGGCGCACCGAGGAGCAGTCGGTCGCGGCGAAGGCCGGGTGATGCAGCAGGTCGTGGTAGAGCGTCGGCACCAGGTAGAGGCAGGTCACCCGCTCGGCCGCGATCAGGGTCAGCGCCTTCTCGGCGTCGAAGCGCGGCAGGCAGGTGAAGGTGCCGCCGATGAGCGACATGGCCAGCAGCGAGCGCACGCCCATGGTGTGGTAGAGCGGCATCACGCCGAGCGTCCGCTCGCCGCGCAGGTAGGCGTTCTGGGCGACGTGGGCCAGCGCCCCGGCGCGCTCGGCGAGGTGGCGCCGGGGCACGCCCTTGGGCTTCGCCGTCGTGCCCGACGTGTAGAGCATCAGGGAGAAGGCGTCGGCGGCGGCACTCGGCGTCGCCGGCTTCGGCTCGCCGTCGGCCGCGAGCAGGCCGCCGATGCCGGCGGCGTCGAGGCGCCAGAGACCGGCGGCCCGCGTCGCCTGCGCGGCCGCCTCGGCCGAGACCGGCTCGAAGACCAGGGCCCTGGCCTCGGCGTTGTCGAGGAAGAAGTCGATCTCGTCGGGCTTGGAGCGCCAGTTGACCGGCACGATGACGACGCCGGCGAGCTGGCAGGCCCAGTGCAGGGTCGCCGCCTCCCAGCGGTTCTGCAGCACCGAGACCAGGCGGTCGCCGGGCTTCAGGCCGGCCTCGTCGAGCCGGGCGACCAGCGCCGAGACGTGGCGGTACCACTCGGCGTAGGTCAGGCGCAGTGCGCCGTCGACGATCGCCTCGGCCGTGGGATCGCGCTCGACGCTGGCGAGGAAGCTGGTGCCGAGGTCAAACATCGCCGTCTCTCTCTTCTGGCGCGTCACCCGCGCCGGGGTCCTCGCTCAGGCGTTCCGCCGCGTCCAGGGCGGCGCTCACGATCGGTCCGTAGCCGGTGCAGCGGCAGAGATGGCCGCCCAGGACCTCCTCGATCCGCGCCTTGTCGGCCGCCGGCTCGTCGCGCAGCAGGGTGTCGAGCGACATCAGGATGCCGGCGGTGCAGAAGCCGCATTGCAGGGCGTGGTGGCGGCGGAAGGCCTCCTGCAGCACCGACAGCCGCGCGGGCCCCGGCGCCAGGCCCTCGACGGTCTCGACCGTGCAGCCTTCGACCTGCACCGCGAGGGTCAGGCAGGAGCGGGCGAGGCCGCCGTCGATGCGCACCGTGCAGGCGCCGCAGACTCCATGCTCGCAGCCGACATGGGTGCCGGTCGCGCCGACGACGTGGCGCAGGAAGTCGCTGAGCAGCAGGCGCGGCTCGGCGAGGCCGGCGACCGGCCGGCCGTTGAGGGTGAAGCGCACTTCCGTGCGGCGGTCGGCGCTCAGGCGCGGCATCGGCGGGCCTCCTCGATCGCCTCGCGGCCGAGCGCGCGGACCAGGTCGCGGCGCAGCCGGGCCGAGGCGTGCAGGTCGTCGCGTGCGCCGAGCTCCCAGGCGAAGGCGTTGAGCGCGTCGTCGAGGGCCGAGCCCTCCAGCGCCGGCCAGTCGCGCGCCATCGGCCGGTCGGCGACGCCGCCGACCGCGAGGCGGATGCGCTGCGCGGAGACCACGGCCGCGGCGCCGACGATGGCGAAGTCGCCGTGGCGCCGGCCGAACTCGCGGAAGGCCTGGCCCTCGCCGGCGCGGCGCAGCGGGAAGGCTGCGGCCTCGACCAGCTCGTCGTCCTCGCGGGCCGTCGACATCAGGCCGGCCAGGAAGGCCTCGGCCGGCAGCTCCCGGTGGCGGCGGCTGCTGCGCAGCCGGACCGCGCCCTGCAGCGCGAGCAGGCAGGTCGGCAGCTCGGCGCTGGGGTCGGCGTGAGCGAGCGAGCCGCAGACCGTGCCGCGCGCCCGGGTCTGGGCGTGGCCGACCCAGGGCAGCGCCGCGGCGAGCAGCGGCGCGGCCTCGGCGAGTCCGTCGTGCGACAGCAGCGCCGCCTGGCGCGCGCCCGCGCCGACGAGCAGCCTGCCGCCGCTGCGCTCGATCTTCTGCAGCGCCTCGATCCGCGAGATGTCGACCAGCAGCCTGGGCTGGGCGAGGCGCATGTTGAGCATCGGCACCAGCGACTGGCCGCCCGCCAGCACCCGCGCGTCGCCGCCCAGCTCGGCCAGCGCCTCGCAGGCCTCCGCCGCGCTCTCGGCGCGCTGGTAGTCGAAGCGCGCCGGCTTCACGAGCCGATCCCCAGCAGCCGGAGCAGGCGGCCGAGCAGGCCCGTCCACGGTCCGGCCGCCCCGGCGCCGTCCGTGGCCCCGCCGTCCGTGGCCCCGCCGCCCTTGGTCCCGCCGCCCGCCTGGCGGCCGAGCGCGGCGAAGAACTGGCCGATGACCAGCCGCGCCGCGCCGTCGAGCAGCCGCCCGCCGACCGCGGCGACCTTGCCGCCGACGTCGGCCTCGTAGTCGTAGTCGAGCCGCGTGCCGCCCTCCGGCGTCGCGGCCAGGCGGACGTGGCCCTGGCCCGCGCCGGTGCCGAGGGCGCCGCTCGCCGAGGCGGTCAGGGTCACGGAGGCCGGCTCGACCAGGTCCGACAGCGCCACCTCGACGCTGTAGCGGCCCTTGACCGGCCCGACGCCGAGCGTGACCTCGGCCAGGAAGCGGGTCTCGCTCAGCTTCTCGACCTTGTGGCAGCCGGGCACGATGGCCTCCAGCGTCGCCGGGTCGAGCAGCGTGTCCCAGATGCGCTGCGGCGGTGCCGCGAAGCCGGCCGACCCCGTGCCGGCGAGCGCACGGCCGCCGGCGCGCTTCGGCGGGGCCGCGGGCGCGGTGCCCGCCGGCGCCGGCGGCTCGGGCTCGTCCAGCAGGGCGCGGACCCGGGCCGGGGTCAGGGGCAGGATGACATCCTCGACGCCGAGCGCGTCGGCGACGGCGTTGGCGATGGCGACCGGGGTCGACATGCAGTTGCCCTCGCCGACGCCCTTGGCGCCGAGCGGCGTGAAGGGCGAGGGGGTCTCGACGTGCAGGATCTCGGGCCGCGGCACCTCGGCGACCGTCGGCACGAGGTAGTCGGCGAAGCTGCCCGCCAGGAAGGCGCCGTCGGGGCCGTAGGCGTACTCCTCGTAGAGCGCGGCGCCGACGGCGTTGGCGAAGCCGCCGACGATCTGGCCCTCGACCATGCCGGGATGCAGCACGCGGCCGCAGTCGTGCATCGTGACGTAGCGGTCGATGACGACCCGGCCGCTCGCCCGCTCGACTGCGACGCCGCAGATGTCGAGGATGAAGCCGTGGCAGAGCGAGGAGTTGACCTGGTCGTCCGGGGTCGGCGCGGTCAGCTGCGGCGGCGTCCAGTAGACCGTCTCGCGCAGCGCCTGGCCGGCCGCCTCGGGGATCGTGCCGGGCGCCCAGTGGGCCGTGGCGGCGAGGCGGGCGAAGGGGATGGCGTTGTCGGGGGTGTCGGCGGCGCACACCCGGCCGCCCTCGAAGACGAGGGCCTCGGCCGGCACGTTGAGCTGGGCCGCGGCGAGCCTCGCCAGCTTGGCCTTGAGCTGCTCGGCGGCGAGGTGCGCCGTGCCGGCGACCGCGGCGGCGAAGCGACTGGCGTAGTTGCCCGAGGCGATCGACCAGGCATCGCGCGCCGTGTCGAGCTCGGCGACGACGCGGATCTGCGCCGGCTCCAGGCCCAGGCTGTCGGCGACTGTCTGGGCCAGCACCGTGCGATGGCCCTGGCCCTGGGGCACCGAGGCGACGTGCACCGAGACGCCGCCGACCGGATCGAGCGCGACGGTCGCGGTCGCCTGGGCGCCGTTCTTCGGCCCGGCCTTGGCCCGCTCGGCGGCGGTCATCACGGTCGAGACGTAGCCCATGTTGGAGACCGAGGGCTCGACCACGGTCGCGAAGCCGATGCCGTAGAGGCCGCCTGCGGCACGGACCCGGTCGCGCTTCTCGACGAGCGCCGCATGGCCGCCGTCGCGCAGCGCCGTCTCCAGCGCCTTCTGGTAGTCGCCGGAATCGTAGAGGCCGCCGGAGGCGGTGCGGTAGGGGAAGGCGCCGGCCGGGATCAGGTTGCGGCGGATCACCGCGACCGGGTCGAGGCCGAGCGTGACCGCGATCTTCTGGACCAGCCTCTCGAGGGCGAAATAGACCTGCGGGCCGCCGAAGCCGCGGTTCAGGCCGGTCGGCGTCTTGTTGGTGACGACGACGCGGTTGCGGACCGCCAGGTTGCGGATGTCGTAGGCGCCGGTCAGGTTGCCGTGCATCCGGTAGAGCGTCGCCGGCTCGGGCGCGCGCAGGTGCGCGCCGACGTCCTCCAGCTGGTCCCAGTCGAGCGCCGTGATCTTGCCGTCGGCCTCGACCGCGGCGGCCAGGGTGACGACGCGATTGGTCGCCGAGACCGAGGCGGTCAGGTGCTCCAGCCGGTCCTCGATCCACTTGACCGGCCGGCCGGCGAGGCGCGCCGCCAGGGCCATCAGCACGATGACCGGGAACATGCCCTGCTTGACGCCGAAGCTGCCGCCGGAATCGCGCGGGGTCTTCAGGCGCAGGCGGTTGCCCGGCACCTTGAGCGAGCGGGCGATCACGGCATGGATCGAGAAGGGGCCCTGGAAGTTGGCGGTGACCTCGTAGCCGTCCTCGCCGGGGTCCCACTCGCAGACCATGCCGTAGGTCTCGATCGGCGTGACGGCGTTGCGCGGGTAGCGCACGGTGATGCCGATGCGGTGCGCGGCCGTCTCGAAGGCGGCCTCGGGATCGCCGTAGCGGAAGGAGCGGTCGCTGGCGAGGTTGCCGCCCAGCCCTTCGTGCAGCACCGGCGCCTCGGCCGCGAGCGCCCGCTCCGGATCGACGACCGCCGGCAGCGGCGCGTAGTCGATCGCGATCGCCTCCAGGGCGTCCTCGGCGAGGTAGCGGTCGGCGGCGACCACGACGGCGACCGGCTCGCCGACGTAGCGCACCCTGTCGGTCGCGATCGGCCAGCAGGTCATCGGCGCCTTGACCCCGACGACCAGCGGCGCCGAGAGGGCCTGGACCTCGGCGCTGGTCAGCACCGCCGCGACCCCCGGCAGCGCGCGGGCCGCCGAGACGTCGAGCTTCACGATCCTCGCGTGGGCGTGGGGCGAGCGCAGGATTGCCGCCTGCAGGGTCGCCGGCCCGACCGGCAGGTCGTCGAGGAAGCGGCCGCGCCCGGTCAGCAGCGCCGCGTCCTCGAAGCGCGGCAGCGAGCGGCCGAGATGTCCCGGCTTCGCGCTGGTCTGGCTGGGGGCAGGCTCTGCCGCCGACATCCGCAATGATCCTCCCGCCGGCCTCTCCGATCCGGGAGGCCGTTGTGCCGAAGGGTCGGGCAAAGGCATAGGAATGATGAGCCCCGACGGTCTCACCACTTACCAATTCGTCTCAAAAACGGCGCCCGCGGAGCCGGGCTAGACGGAGAAGGCCGGCTCCAGCCGCTCGGCTTCGGCCCTGGTCAGCGCGCGGACGCGCTCGAGCTCGCCCGGCGGCAGGACGAGCCGCCGTTCGCTGACGCCGGCGAGCGAGTTGAAGTTGGTGTTGGCGGCGACCGGCTGGCCATCGAAGGTCGGCTCCAGCAGCCGGTCGCTCCAGTCCACGCCGGCCCAGGCCGCGAAGTGGCGCATCACCCGCTCGCGGTCGTCGACGAGCCGCTCGAAGCGCAGCAGGAAGAAGCGCTCGCGGTAGTGGCGGCGATGACGCCGCGCGGCGCGCGCCATCTTGTTCCACAGCGCCATCTCCCGCTCCAGGTCGCTGTGGCGCTGCTCGCCGCCCTTGGTGTGGGCGCGCCGCGACACCAGCCAGTCCGCCGGGTCGCGGACGATCGACACCAGCCGGCCCCGCGGATAGTCCGCGAAGAACTGCTCGACGCTGGCCGACTTGCTGCCGAGCTCCGGGACGAAGCCGGCGTAGTAGCTCGGGCGGCCGGTCCTGCTGTTGCGCCGCCAGACCCGGAACAGGCTGTCCAGGTAGGCGTCGATGACGGCGCGCCGGCTGCGCGGCGGGGCCGGCAGCTCGGCCCGGAAGGCCTGGAGGTGGCGATTGCGGTCGTAGCAGAAGGGCACCCGCTCGCCGGCCTGGGCCGCCTTGCCGGTCTTGCGGTAGCCGAGCTCCGCCAGGCTGGCGAGCCTGGGATTGGAGATCTGCCGGAACAGCCGGTCCGGATCGTCGTCGGGATCGATCTCTGGCCAGCGGATCTTGCTCGGCCAGCCGATGGTCAGCTCGTGGGGATGCACGAGCAGCGCCGGGTGCGCATCGAGCAGCTGCGAGAACAGGGTGCCGCCGGAGCGCGACTGCTGGGAGACGAGGATGAGAGGCAGGGACACGGGCGCGACGGCAGCGGGCAACAGAGGCGAAAACACGGCCAGACGGTAGAAGGACTCTCGGTGTTTCGCAACCCTTCGCGGGTGCGGCGAAAGCCCTGCCGTTGGTTCGCCGGTCGCGGGCTGCGCTAGCCGGCCGGCGGCGTCGAGCCGAGTCTGGCGACCGATCGGAAAGCGCCGGGGCTGACGCCGGCGTGGTCGCGGAAGAAGCGGGTGAAGTGGGCTGGCACGGAGAAGCCGAGGCGTTCGCTCATCCCGCCGATCGGCTCGTCGGTCGCGACGATCGAGGCGACCGCGCGCTCCAGGCGCAGCACGTTGAGGAAGACGTGGGGCGTGACCCCGGTCGACTGGCCGAACAGCCGGAAGAAATGGGCGCGCGACAG
>NZ_FWZX01000020.1 GCF_900177295.1 Tistlia consotensis USBA 355 | reverse complement strand
TGTAGTCCAGCTGCTCCATCAGTTGCCGCTCCGAACGGATCGAGTAGAAGGCCTGCAGCAGCAGCGCCCGCAGCAGCTTCTCCGGCGCGATCGACGGCCGGCCGATCCGCGAATAGAGCTCATCGAAGCGCGGCGAAAGCACCTCCAGCGCCTCGTCGACGATCGCCCGGATCGCCCGCAGCGGATGATCCGCCGGCACCCGAGCCTCGCAGCTCACATAACTGAACAGCCCGCCCGAGCTCGCATCACCGCCGCGCATGCCAAGCCTCCCTCGGCAAGACAACGGCGGAATCGAATCACCTCCCGGGCCGAGCCGGAAGACCCATTTTCAGCAACCTGCTAGCGCCGCTGCAACAACCGCCGCTTCTATGGTTTTCACTAGCACACCCTGACGGCCTGAGGTGACTGGAGACCAGCCAGGCTGCGTTTCTGAGCGTGTTGCCGAAGCAGACTGGCGGTATTCTTGCCGTCCCGGATGCGGCTTCGCGGCGTCACCTTTGAGGCGCGTTGCTGATGTAACACGGGTATGGGATCAACGACCGCGACGGGTCTAAGGCGACACTTCAGGTAGCAATCCGGCCGCCACTCGTCGCACGATGGCGCCGTACCGCAAGGAGCCGGCCGATGAACGCACTGTCCAGGCGTGAGCTGCTGTCCGGCATCGCGGCGCTCGCGGCCGCGGGAGCGCTGCCCGGCAGCCGGCCGGGCCGCGCCGCCGGGCGCCCGGCGCTGCCGATCCCGCCGGAGCTGAGGGCCGACGCCGAGGGCACCGTTGCGCTGCGCGCCCAGCCGGGCGAGATGGAGTTCCGGCCGGGCGTCAGGACGCCGACCTACGGCATCAACGGCCCCTTCCTCGGCCCGGCGATCCGCGTGCGGCGCGGCGACCGGGTGGCCGTGAAGGTGACCAACGGGCTCGACGAGGCCATCACCCTCCACTGGCACGGCCTGAAGATCCCGGGCGACGCGGACGGCAGCCCCTACAATCTCATCAGGCCCGGCGCGACCTGGCGGCCGACGCTTGAGATCGACCAGCCGGCGGCGACCTGCTGGTTCCACCCGCACGTCTATCCGGCGACCGCCGAGCTGGTGATCAAGGGCCTGGCCGGGCTGTTCCTGATCGACGACGCGGAGTCGGACGCGCTCGGCCTGCCGTCGCGCTGGGGCGTCGACGACATTCCGCTGATCCTGCAGGACCGGCGCTTCAACCCGGACGGCTCGTTCTTCCATCGCTTCAACCTGGTCGCCGTCACGGCCGGCTACGTCGGCGACTCCCTGCTGGTCAACGGCGCGGCCTACCCGGAGGCGCGGACCGCGCGCGGCTGGCTTCGCCTGCGGCTGCTCAACGGCTCCAATGCCCGCAGCTACCGCCTCGGCCTGTCGGACGGCCGCTCGCTGTACGTCGTGGCGAGCGACGGGGGTCTCCTGTCGGAGCCGGTGGAGCTGAAGGAGCTGACGATCTACGGCGGCGAGCGCTACGAGGTCCTGGTCGATGCGCGCAACGGCAGGCCCTTCGACCTGGTGTCGCGGCCGACCGGCCAGATGGCGATGAACCTGCCGCCCTTCGATGGCGAGCTGCCCCTGGTCACGCTGCGGCCCGACGGGGCGGAAGGGGAGGGCAGGCTGCCGGACGCGCTGGTGCAGCTGCCGCCGCTGGTCGCCGGCCTGCCGCCGGTCAGCCGGAACCTCGTCATGCAGATGCTGCTGGACGCCCAGGGCATGGACCTGCTGAAGGCCGCCGGCCTCATGAAGATGGACCGGGAGAAGAAGACCGATCCGGCGGTGGTGAAGGCGGTCACGAAGCTGATCACCGACGGCCCGGCCTTGCCGCTCGATCAGCAGCTCGGCGCGAACGCGGTCAACGGGACCCCCTTCCGGATGGGCGCCGTCTCCTTCTCGGCGCCGCTCAAGACCGACCTGCGCTGGCTGATCTCGGAGGGCTCGGACCGGATGCAGCATCCGGTGCACATCCACGGCTGCCAGTTCCGCATCCTGGCGCTCGACGGCAAGCCGCCGCCGGCGCAGATGGCCGGCTGGAAGGACATCGCGCCGATCGAGAAGGGCGGCACGGCGGAGATCCAGGTCCGCTTCGACCATCCCGCGCCCAGGGAGCATCCCTTCATGGCCCACTGCCACAACCTGGAGCACGAGGATTCCGGGATGATGACCGACTTCTCGGTCGCCTGAGCCCGCCCGCCCGGCCCGCCGGGGGCTGGATCGCTGCCTACTCCGCCTTGCCGCGCAGGCTCGCGATGAAGGCGACGATGTTGTCGATGTCGCTGGGCGAGAGGATCAGGCTGCCCATCGGGAAGTGCGGCTTCTGCAGGAAGGCGCGCAGCTGCGCCTCGGGGTACTTCGCGGGATCGTCGGCGATCGCCTGGAAGGCCGGGGCGGTGACCCGGGCCTTCGCGAAGCGCGCCTCGAGGCCCGGCACCTGGTGGCAGGTCGCGCAGTGCTCGGCGACGATCGGCCGGGCCGCCGCCGCATCGCCGGCCGCCGGATCGCTCGCCGCCAGGGTCGCGCGCGGCTGCAGGGCGAGCAGCAGGGCCGCCAGGGCCAGTCCCGTCTTTGTCCGGCGCATCGCTCGGCTCCTCTCCCGCGGCTCAGGCGGCCGGCTCGTGGACGATCGGCTGCGACAGCTCCTCGAAGCGGAACAGCTTGAAGGCGCGCTGGCCGTCGTAGTCGAGCACCCGCAGGTCGTCGTCCTCCTTGAGATCGCGCTGCACGACCGCGAAGTGGGCGCCGTAGCGCTGCTCCGCGGTGTCGGCCGGGATCTCGAAGGCGATGAACTTGCGGATGCCCTTGGCCTCGAGCTTGTGCAGCAGCGCGCCGTCGGTGACCGAGGCATGCGAGGTCAGGATGACCAGCGGCCCGCTGCCGGTGAACAGCATGAAGACCTTCATGGCTTGCGCCTCCTTCGCCCGGCGGGACGGGGAGCCCCGTCTGGCGGGAAGCCTGCGGCGCGATCCGGGCGGACGCCTTGACCTCGATCAAGAGCCGTCGTCCCGGCCGGCGCCGGGGCGCTCGCTGCCTGCCGCTCGCCGTCGAAAGCGTCCGGCGTGCCTTCAGGGAGGAGGCCCGCCACGAGACGGAATGAACCTCCTCACGACAAAGACGTTGCGAATGAGAATGACTCTCATTAGCGTCCGCGCCTCCACTTCGAGATCGACGGGGGCAGAGAGTCATGACAGCAGCGAGCCGCGGGACGCACGGCGCCGGCAGCAGGGAGCGGAAGGTCCGCGGCGGAAGCGGGGGCAGGCGCTGGCTCGCCCCGTCGCTCTGCGCGCTGCTCGCCGCCGGGCCGCTGCTGGGCGAATCCGCCGCGGCCGGCGAGGGGCCGTCGCCGGATGCGCGGGCTCAGGCGCAGCAGCGGCAACTGGCCCAGGCCGGCGCGCGGCGCTTCGACATTCCGGCCGGCGCGCTGCCCTCGGCCCTCCAGGGCTTCGCCCGGCAGGCCGGGCTGGAGCTGCTCGATCCGGCCGGGCTGGCCGCCGGCCGGCGCAGCCGGGGGCTCGCCGGCCGCTACGCGCCGGAGCGGGCGCTGCAGCTGCTGCTCGCCGGCAGCGGCCTCGGCTTCCGCTTCGCCAACGGCTCCACCGTGGTCCTGGAGAGCGCCGGGCAGGGCGCGGCCGATGCCGACGCCGGGGCCGGGGCCGGGGCCGGCGGCACGCTGCGGCTCGCGCCGATCACGGTCGAGGGCGCCGGCGAATCGGCCTACGGCCCGGTCGCCGGCTACAAGGCCGCGCGCACGGCGACCGCGACCAGGACCGACACGCCGATCCTCGACGTGCCGCAGTCGATCCAGGTCGTGCCGCGGGCGGTGATCGAGGACCAGAAGGCCGACAGCCTGGCCGAGGTCGTCAAGAACGTCAGCGGCGTGCAGGCGGGCGGCACGCTGGGCAACCGCTCGGAGGCGCTGAGGATCCGCGGCTTCGAGACCTACTACTTCGCGACCGACGGCATGCCGAGCAACCAGTTCCTCGGCGACGAGGTCTTCCTCGACCTCGCCAACGTCGAGCGGGTCGAGGTGCTCAAGGGGCCGGCCTCGGTGCTCTACGGCAACAACGATCCCGGCGGCGTCGTCAACCTGGTCACCAAGCAGCCGCTCGCCGAGCCCTATGCGGCCGGCGAGCTGACCCTCGGCAGCTACGACTTCTTCCGGCCGACGCTCGACCTCTCGACGCCGCTGACCGAGGATGGCTCGCTCGGCTTCCGGGTCAACGCCGCCTATCAGCGCAACGACAGCTTCCGCGACTTCTTCATCGATTCCGAGCGGGTCTTCGTGGCGCCGGTCGGGCGCTGGCAGATCGATCCCGACACCCGCCTGACCCTGAGCGCCCAGTACAGCGACCAGAAGACCCCCTTCGACCGGGGCCTGGTCGCCTCCGGCGACGGCGTCGCCGACCTGCCGGCCAGCCGCTACCTGGGCGAGGACTTCTCGGTCTACGAGGCGGACCAGGAGCGCTTCGGCTACCTGCTGGAGCACGACTTCAACGCCGACTGGTCGCTGCGCAGCTCGGCGCGCGTCGTGACCGGCGAGGCGCTGCGCGTCAGCGCCGACCCGCGGACGCTGCTGGCCGACGGCAGGACCCTGACCCGGCGGGCAAGGCGCCAGGAGGACCACATGCGCGAGCTGCGCGCCCAGAACGACCTGGTCGGCGAGTTCGAGACCGGCGGCGTCGGCCACAAGCTGCTGCTCGGCCTCGAGGCCGCCCGGGCCGACCGCGACGTCAACTACGTGCTCGCCTCGCTCGCCTCGATCGACATCTTCGACCCGGTCTACGGCGCCGAGCCCGGCGACTACGGCGCGGCCACCGTCCAGGACCACCGCGTCTACCTGGTCGGCGGCTACCTGCAGGACCAGGTCTCGCTCGGCGAGCAGTGGCAGCTGGTCGCCGGCGGCCGCTTCGACTACGCCGACACCCGCGAGATCCTGAACGGGGCGGAGACGGTCCAGACCGACAGCCATTTCTCGCCGCGCCTCGGCCTGGTCTACAAGCCGCTCGAGACGGTCTCGCTCTACGCCAGCTACAGCCAGTCCTTCCTGCCCCAGGTCGGCAGCTCCTTCGACGGCCAGCCCTTCGATCCCGAGACCGGCGAGCAGTACGAGGTCGGCGTGAAGTCCGAGCTGCTCGACCGCCGCCTCTCGGTGACGCTGGCGGCCTTCCAGCTGACGCGCCGGAACGTGCTGACCGCCGATCCCGACAATTCGGGCTTCTCGGTGCAGACCGGCGAGCAGCGCAGCCGCGGCCTGGAGCTCGACGTGACCGGCGAGATCCTGCCGGGCTGGCGGGTCATGGCCTCGGGCGCCTGGATCGACGCGGTCGTGACCAAGGACAACGAGATCCCGGTCGGCAACCGGCTGAACGACGTGCCGGAGTTCAGCGGCAGCCTCTGGTCGACCTACGAGCTCCAGGAGGGCGAGCTGGAGGGCCTGGGCTTCGGCGCCGGCCTGTTCGCCGCCGGCAACCGCGAGGGCGACCTCGACAACAGCTTCGAGATCGGCGGCTACGTCCGGGCCGATGCCGCGGTCTACTACCGCTACAACGAGAACCTGAAGGCGGCGATCAACGTCGAGAACCTGTTCGACGCCGACTACATCGAGGCGGCGCGCAGCCGCACCGAGATCTATCCCGGCGCGCCGCTGACCGTGCTCGGCACGCTCTCGCTCAAGTTCTGACCCGCATCATGACGCGCCGGGCCTGGTTCCAGGTCCACAGCTTCGCCGGCGTCGTGCTCGGCCTGCTGCTCTTCGTGATCTGCTGGAGCGGCAGCTTCGCCACCCTCTCTCACGAGCTCGACTGGCTGGTGACCCCGGCGGCGCGGGTGCCGGCCGGCGGTGAGCGGGCGAGCTGGGGAACGATCCTGGCGGCGGTGCAGGCGGCCTATCCCGGGGCCCGCGTCACCCGCCTGGAGGCGCCGCTCTACAGCCGTTCGGCCGCGGAGGCGCTGATCCGGCTGCCGGACGGCCAGCCGTCGCGGATCTACCTCGACCCCTACAGCGGCGAGGTCCGCGGCGCCTCGAGCCTGCTCACCGTCTGGCGATTCTTCCGGAGCTTCCACCGCTCGCTCTTCCTGCCGGTCGCCTGGGGCGTGCCGCTGGTCTCGCTGTTCGGGCTCCTGCTGCTGGTCCTGCTCGTCTCGTCGCTCTGCTTCCACAAGCGCTGGTGGCGCGGCTTCTTCCGCTTCCGGCGCGGCGGCCGGCGGATGCTCTGGAGCGAGCTTCACCGCCTGGCCGGGCTGTGGAGCCTGGGCTTCCTCCTGGTGATGGGGCTCACCGGCAGCTGGTACGGCATCGAGAAGCTGCGCGCCGGCCTGGGCGACGGGATCACCGTCTATGCCGGCGCGCCGGGCCGCTCGGTGGTGACCCTGGTGAAGCCCGACGGCGCCGGGGCTGGTCCACCCCTGCCGCTCGACGCGCTCGTCCGCGAGGCCCGGCGGCTCAGGCCGGAGCTGTCGATCCGCACGCTGCGCTTCGAGCCGGGCGTGCTCTACCTGGACGGCCAGGCGGGCAGCCTGCTGCTCCGCGACCGCGCCAACCAGCTGCGGCTCGACCGGCACAGCGGGCGGCTTCTCTACGACCAGCGAGGCGAGGCGCTGCCGGCCTACTGGCGCTGGGTCGACACGGCGGACCCGCTGCACTTCGGCAGCTTCGCGGGGCTTGCCGGCAAGCTGCTCTGGTTCTGCTTCGGGCTTTCGCTCTCCGGGCTCTGCCTGACCGGCGTCTGGCTTCATGCCGAGCGGGTCGTGCGGCTGCAGGGGCGGGGGCGCTGGCCCGGCACCCTGGCGGCCGCTGCGGTCTCGCTCGCGCTGGTCGCGGCGTCGCTGCCGCTCGGGCTGCAGGAGCTGCGGTCCGCCTACGGGGCGCCGGTCGAGGGCGTGCGTCAGCTGCCGGCCGTGGCTCCCGGCGTCGCCTGCGTGATCCTCGGCTGGATCGGCGTCAGCCTGCTGCTGCTGGCGTTCTGGGCCGCCCTGCTGTGGCGCTCGATCCCACGCGCCCCGCTGCCCCGGCTGGAACGCCTGCTTCCCTGATCGACATGGGGGGCGGACCGCGACCGCGCTGTCCCGGGGGCGGCAGGTACCGGGCCGCCCGGAGTTTCGGCTGCGGATTCGTTTCGTTTTATTTGTTACGGCCGTAACAGTATAGCTGAAACGGCAATGGACATGACCTGGCTTCTCCTGACCTACAAAGTCCCGGCCGAGCCGGCCGCCAAGCGCATCGCCTTGTGGCGCCGCCTCAAGGGCATGGGCGCGGTCTACCTGCAGGGCGGCGTCTGCCTGTTGCCGAAGACGGACGATCACGTGCGCCGGCTCAAGATGCTGGAGAACGACATCGCGGGCATGGCGGGCGAGTCGGTGATCCTCGAGACGGTCGCACTCGACAGAACGCAGGAGGACAAGGTCGTGGCGCGCTTCAAGGCCGACCGCGACGACGCCTACGAGGAGTTCATCGACAAGTGCGACGACTTCGAGCGCGACCTCGCCAAGGAGGTCGCGGCCGACCACTACACCTACGCCGAGCTAGAGGAGAACGACGTCGACCTCAAGAAGCTGCAGGGCTGGCTCGCCAAGATCCGCAAGCTCGACTTCTACGGCGGCGTGCGCGTGGCCGAGGCGGAGGAGCGGCTGAAGGGCTGCGAGGCGCTGCTCGACGACTACGCCAAGCGGGTCTTCGAGGCCCACGACGAGAACCGCTGAGGGAAGGAGCTTCACGATGATCGCCTGGTCCACCGCCGCGCCGGCCGTCGGCGCCGCCTTCCTGGCCTCCCTGGTCGAGGTCGTGGAGGCCTTCACCATCGTGCTCGCCGTCGCGACGCTGCGCGGCTGGCGACCGGCCGCCCTCGGCACGGCGACGGCGCTGGCGGTGCTCGGCGCGATCGTGCTGGCGCTCGGGCCGCTGCTCGGCCGGGTGCCGCTCGGCCTGCTGCAGCTGGTCATCGGCGTCCTGCTGCTGCTGTTCGGCATCGGCTGGCTGCGCAAGGCGGCGCTGCGCGCGGCCGGCGTCATCCCGCTGCACGACGAGGACGCGATCTTCGCGCGCGAGACCGCCGAGCTCGACGCCGAGGCCCGGCGCCGTCACGCTTCGCTGGCCTGGCTGGCCGGCCTGACCGCCTTCAAGGCGGTGTTGCTGGAGGGCCTGGAGGTGGTCTTCATCGTCGTCGCGGTCGGGGCCGGGCGCGGCCTGCTGCTGCCGGCCGGCGCCGGGGCGCTGGGCGCCTGCCTGCTGGTGCTGGCGGTCGGCGCGGCGGTCCACCGGCCGCTGGCCCGCGTGCCCGAGAACACCCTGAAGTTCGGCGTCGGAGTCATGCTCTCCTCCTTCGGCGTGTTCTGGACCGGGGAGGGGCTGGGCGCCGCCTGGCCGGGCGGCGATCTGGCCCTGCCGCTCTTCGCCCTGCTGTTCCTCGGCGCGGGGCTGACGGCAGTGGCCGTCGCGCGCCGCGCCCTGCCGGAGGCCGCGTGATGAGCCTGATCGCCGAGGTCCTGAAGGAGCTGGTCGGCATGTTCGTCGGCGACGCGCGCCTGTCGGCGGCGGTGCTGGCCGTGGTCGCCGTCTCGGCGGTCGTGGCCGACGGCACGCAGCTCGACCCGCTGGTCGGCGGCGGCATCCTGCTGGTCGGCTGTCTGCTGCTGGTCGTCGAGAGCGCACGGCGCCATGCGCGCAGGGTCGCGCAGCGCTGAGCACCTTTCGCGGGCGGTCGGCTGCCCTGCCCTGGCTGCAGGGGCCCCGGGCTTTCGCGTCCGGCCCGGCTCGACTAGGTATGCCGTGACGCCCGCCGGCACCGCCCGCGGGCTCCGACACAGCTGGGAGAGCCTCATGCAGAAACGTCCCCTCGGCCGCTCCGGCCTCGAGATCGCGCCGCTCGTCTTCGGCGGCAACGTCTTCGGCTGGACCGCCGACGAGCAGACCAGCTTCGAGCTGCTCGACGGCTTCGTCGACGCCGGCTTCAACGCCATCGACACGGCCGATTCCTACTCGCGCTGGGCGCCCGGCCACTCGGGCGGCGAGTCGGAGGCGGTCATCGGCAGGTGGCTGAAGGCCAACCCGGCGAAGCGCGACAAGGTGCTGATCATGACCAAGGTCGGCTCGGACATGGGCCAGGGTCACAACGACCTCTCGGCCGGCTGGATCGTCGAGGAGGTCGAGGCGTCGCTGCGCCGCCTGCAGGTCGAGCGGATCGACCTCTACCAGTCGCACTGGCCCGACCCGAAGACGCCCTACGAGGAGACGCTGGGCGCCTACGCCAGGCTGCTCGAGCAGGGCAAGGTCAGGGCGATCGGCTGCTCGAACCTCGACGCCCAGCAGCTCGGCGAGGCGCTGGCCGTCGCCCGCGACAAGGGCCTGCCGCGCTACGAGACCCTGCAGCCCTGCTACAACCTCTACGACCGCGCCGAGTTCGAGGGGCTGCTCTGCGACCTCGTGCAGCGCGAGGAGATCGGGGTCATCACCTACTTCAGCCTCGGCGCCGGCTTCCTGACCGGCAAGTACCGCTCGAAGGACGACCTCGCCGGCCGGGCGCGCGGCCAGCGGGTCGAGAAGTACCTGAACGAGCGCGGCTTCCGGATCATCTCTGCGCTCGAGGCTGTCGCCGGGCGGCACGGCGCCAAGCCGGCCGAGGTCGCGCTGGCCTGGGTCATGGCCCGGCCGGGCATCACCGCGCCGATCGCCAGCGCGACCAGCCGCGGCCAGCTCGACAGCCTGGTGAAGTCGGCGAGCCTGACGCTGTCCGCCGAGGACATGGCCGAGCTGACCAAGGCCGGCGACTGAGGAACGGGGAGGCCGCTTCCCCACACCTCACCCCGACCCTCTCCCCTCCCCAAGGGAGCGGAGAGGGAGTCGAACGGCGACGCAACGGCCAACAGTCCCTCTCCGCTCCCTTGGGGAGGGGAGAGGGAGGGGCCCACGCGACGCGTGGGAGGGTGAGGTGAGGGGGCCGCGGGCCTGGCCCTGCTCCCCTCAGCCGCCGCGCTTCGCCCGCGCCTCGGCCAGCACGCAGAGGATCTCGAACATCAGGGTCGCGCCGACCAGGGCGGTGCCGCCGCTCGGGTCGAAGGGCGGGGCGACCTCGACGACGTCGCCGCCGACCAGGTCGAGGCCCTGCAGGCCGCGTACCATGACCTGCGCCTCGTGGGTGGTGTAGCCGCCGATCTCCGGCGTGCCGGTGCCCGGCGCGAAGGCCGGATCGATGCCGTCGACGTCGAAGGTGACGTAGGCCGGGCCGCTGCCGACGACCCGGCGGATCTCCTCGACGACCTTCGCCGGGCCGAGCTCGAAGTACTCCTCGATGTAGACGACGCGCATGCCGCTTTCCTCGGCGAAGGCCATGTCGTCGGCGCCGTAGATCGAGCCGCGGATGCCGATCTGGATCGTGCGCGTCGGGTCGACCAGGCCCTCCTCGACGGCGCGGCGGAAGGGCGTGCCGTGGGTGTAGCGGTTGTCGCCGAAGTAGGCGTCGTTGGTGTCGCTGTGGGCGTCGAAGTGGACCAGGCCGACCGGCCGGTCCCTGGCGACGGCGCGCAGCAGCGGCAGCGAGCAGAGGTGGTCGCCGCCGGCCGACAGCGGCACGGCGCCGGCCGCGACGATCTCCGAGACGAAGCCGGTGATCCTGTCCATCGTGTCGTGGATGTCGAAGGGATTGACCGGCGCGTCGCCCAGGTCGGCGACCCGGCAGAGCTCGTAGGGCGCGATGCGGCTGACGTGGTGCACGGCGCGCATGAAGCTCGACTGGTTGCGGATCTCGCGCGGGCCGTGGCGGGCGCCGGCGCGGTTGGTCGTGCCGGCGTCCCAGGGCACGCCGATCAGCGCGACGTCGACCAGGCCCGGGTCGGTGACGTGGGGCAGGCGCATGAAGGTCGGCAGGCCGGCGAAGCGGGGCACGGCGCTGGCGTCGATCGGCTGGAACTTCTGGGACATGGACGGCGGCCCTGGCGGTTCGGGGGTGGATGCTGCACCGCATATAGCCGGCTCGGAGGTCACACGGCAAACAGCCTGACCGTGCTATCGTCCCGGCCATGAGCGAACAGTCCCTGTCGTCCCGTACCGAGAAGCCGGCGCTCGGCGCGATCGCCGAGTGGCTGGAGCGCACCGCCCTCAAGGGCCTGGCGTCCCAGGAGCTGGTCGGCGGCCTTGCCGAGCGCATGGTCGCCGCCGGCATCCCGCTCGGCCGCATGACCGCGATGGTCGACACGCTGCATCCCGTGCACGAGGGCTCGGTGTTCCGCTGGGTCGATGGCGAGGCTGGTGGCGAGGCCGGCGCCGACACCATGACCTACGGCCGCGACTACGACGTCACGCGCTGGCAGGCCACGACCTACTACCACCTGGAGCGCCACGGCCTGGAGGACTGCCGCTGGCGGCTCCGCCCCGGCGAGGAGCCGGAACTGGCGGCCCTCTGCGAGTTCCGCGACGCCGGCTTCACCGACTACCTCGTGGTGGTGGAGCGCTTCGAGGACAGCGGCAGCGTCGGCGAGATGACCTGCATCTACTCCTCCTGGATGACCCGCGCGCCCGAGGGCTTCTCCGACGCCGCGATCGCGACGATCCGGCGGCTCTCGCCGGTCCTGGCGCTGGCGCTCAAGTGCAACGAGCTGCAGAGCATCTCGACGACCATCGCCGAGACCTATCTCGGCCGCAACGCCGCCGCCCGGGTCATGGAGGGCGGCATCCTTCGCGGCGTCGCCAGCGAGATCAAGGCGGTGCTCTGGTCGAGCGACCTGATGAGCTTCACGGCGCACAGCGAGGCACTGGAGCCGGCCGAGCTGATTCCCTTCCTCAACGCCTACTCGGGCGCCCTGGTCGAGGCGATCCGGGGCGAGGGCGGCGACGTGCTGAAGTTCATGGGCGACGGCCTGCTGGCGATCTTCCCGGCCGGGGACGATCCCGCCGCCGCCTGCCGCGCCGCACTGCGGGCCGAGCGGGAGGCGCGCCGGCTGGTCGCCGCGCTCAACGAGACGCGCGCCGCCGAGGGCCGGCGGACCACCGACTTCTATCTCGCCCTGCACCTCGGCTACGTCTACTTCGGCAACATCGGCAGCGCCGACCGGCTCGACTTCACGGTGATCGGGCCGGCGGTCAACGAGGCCGCCCGGATCATGGCGCTCTGCAGCTCGGTGCGCCGGCCGCTGCTGCTCTCGGCGCGCTTCGCCGGGATGGTCGCGGATGACGACCTGCCCCTGGCCTCGGTCGGCCGCTTCGCCCTGCGCGGCGTCTCCGAGGCCCAGCATCTCTACACGCTGGCCTGAGGCCCGGCGAGCCATGCTCATCGAGACCAAGCTGCATCCGCCGCCGCTCAGGGAGGGCCTGGTGCGCCGGCCGGCGCTGCTGCGTCAGCTCGACGTCGTGCTCGGCGGCAAGCTGGCGCTGGTCTCGGCGCCGGCGGGCTTCGGCAAGAGCACGCTGCTCGGCCAGTGGGCCGAGGACCTGCGACGGCGCGGGGCGGCCGTCGGCTGGGTCTCGCTGGACGAGGGCGACGACGATCTCGGCCGCTTCCTCGACTACCTGAGCGCGGCCATCAACCGGGCCGATCCCTCGCTCGGCGCGACGCTGTCCAGCCTGCTGCGCTCGAGCCCGCTGGTGCCCGTCGATTCGGTCCTGACCGTGCTGATCAACGACCTGAGCGGCCGGCAGGACCAGCTCGTGCTGATCCTCGACGACAGCCACCACCTGACCTCGCCGGAGATCGCGCGCTTCATCGAGGGACTGCTGACCTATGCGCCGCCCGTCCTGCACCTCGTCCTGGCGACGCGCGGCCAGGTGCCGCTGCGCACCGGCAACCTGCTGGTCAGGGGGCAGATCGTCCGGCTCGACGAGACGAGTCTCCGTTTCTCACTGGAGGAGACCGAGAGCTTCCTGAACGAGCTGCAGGACCTCGAGCTCGATCCCTCGGACATCCTGTTCCTGCAGCACCGCACGGAGGGCTGGATCGCCGGGCTGCAGCTGGCCTCGCTGTCGCTCGACGGCCGCTCGGAGCGCGAGGCCTTCATCCGGCGCTTCTCGGGTGCCGAGCGCGACATCGCCGGGTTCCTGGTCGACGAGGTCATCGCGCGCCTGCCGCCCGACCTCCTGGACTTCCTGCTGAAGACCTCGATCCTCGGCCGCTTCTCGCCGCCGCTCGCCGCCGCCGTGACCGGCGCGAGCGACGGCGAGCGGCTGCTGCGCCGGATCGGAGCGGCCAACCTGTTCCTGATCCCGCTCGACGGCGAGGGCGTCTGGTTCCGCTACCACCATCTCTTCTCCGAGCTGCTGCGCTCGCTGCTCGCCCGCAGCCGTCCGGAGGAGCTGGCGGCGCTGCACCTGCGGGCGGCGCACTGGCTCGCCCGGAACGAGTTGCCCGCCGATGCGGTCCAGCACGCGCTCGCCGCCGGCGACGACGCCCTGGCGGCGGGCCTCGTCGAGGACTGCTGCATGGCGCTGATCCGCGAGAGCCACATCACGCGGGTCCGCGAGTGGCTGAGCGGCCTGCCGCCGGCCGTCCTGGCCAGCCGGCCGCGGCTGCAGCTCGCGCAGGTCTGGGTCTGCTTCCACATGAGCCGGCCGCGGCCCGCCGCCAAGATCCTCAAGTCGGCGCGCGACGCCATCGCGGACTGGGAGCGGCGCGGCCTGCTGTCGGACGGCGAGCGCCAGCAGCTCCGCACGGAGCTGCGCGTCCTGACGGCCGGCGTGGCGAGCGCCGCGGACCGCTCCGCCACGGCCCTGAGGATCGCCCGGGGCTGGCCCCAGCGTCTTCCGAAAGGCGAGGCGTTCTGCGAGGGCACGCTGCAGAACGTCCTCGGGTTCTGCCACTATTCCCTGGGCGAGCTCGAGGCAGCGCGCATCGCCTGCCTGAAGGCGCGGGACCGTCACGAGGTCGCGCCGTCGGTCTTCGGCACCGTCTACTCCGACCTCATCCTGGGGCTCGTCGAGAAGGCCGCCGGCAATCTCCAGGAGGCGCACCGCATCTTCGCCCGCGCCGCCCAGCGTGCGCGCGAGCAGGTCGGCGTCGGGTCCTACGCCGACGCCATGGTCGGCATCTTCGAGGCCGAGATCCTCTACGAGTGGAACGATCTGGCCGGCGCCGAGACGCTTCTCACTCGGCACCGGCAGGTCATCGAGGAATGCGGCCTGGTGGTCCACGAGATGGCCTGCAAGCTGCACGTCGCCCGTCTCGCGGCCGCCCACGGGCGGCTCGACGAGGCCCTGGCCGTCCTGGAGAACGCCGAGCGGCAGGGCCTCGAGATGCGCTATCGGCGGCTGTTCTCCAGCGCGCTGCACGAACGGGTCAAGCTGCTCCTCGCGCGCGGCGACGTGCGCGCCGCGCGCCTCGCGCTGCGCGCGCGCGGCCTCGACGAGGCGCGGGTGACCGGCAGCCGGGCCGCGGTCCCGGCCCAGGAGCTGGAGCACATGGCCTTCGCGCGCCTGCAGATCGCGGAGAACCGGCCGGAGGCCGCGCTGCGCGTGCTCGCGCCCCTGGCCGAGCGGCTGCGGCGGGACGAGCGGCTCCGGCGCCTCGGCCAGGTCCGCGTCCTCGAGGCGACGGCCTCCTATCGGGCCGGCGACGCGCTTTCAGCCCTGGCCGCGATCGTCGACGTCGTCGCGCTCTGCGCGCCTCAGGGCGCCCTGCGCAGCCTGATCGACGAAGGCGAGGCGGCCCAGGAGCTGCTCGCCTTCGGCCGCGAGCACGTCGCCTCCTGGAGCGACGACGGCGAAGCCGGGCGCTTCGTCGGCCTCGTGCTCGCCGAGCGGCGCGGGCGCCCGGCCTCGCCGGTCACGCGCCGGCTGCGCAGCCAGGCGCCGCAGTTCAGCAGCCGCGAGACGGAGGTCATCCGGCTGCTCAGCCACGGCCACAGCAACCGCGACCTGGCGCGCACGCTGGCGGTGGCGCCGGACACGGTGAAGTGGCACCTGAAGAACATCTTCGGGAAGCTCGGCGTCTCGAACCGCACCCAGGCCGTGCTGCGGCTGCAGGAGCTGGGCCTGGCCGAGCGCGCGTCCGGCACGCCGGGCGCCCTGCCGCGCTGACCACCCGAAGGGGTGGCCCGAATAATCCCCCCTTACCCGTCGGGGGCGGGACAGCCCCTCGCCGAGCCGGCAAGCTCGCGCCATCGAGGGGAAGGGACGCGGATGGCGACGGGCTTCGTCTTTCACGAGATCTACATGTGGCACAACACCTGGAACTGGGCCCAGGTGTTCCCGCCGAGCCTCACCGTCCAGCCCGGCGAGCATGCCGAGAACCCGGAGACCAAGCGGCGGTTCCGGAACCTGCTGGAGGTCTCGGGGCTGCTCGACCGGCTGCTGCCGCTGAAGGCGCGGGCCGCCAGCGAGGACGAGATCGCCCGCTTCCACACCCGCGACTACATCGAGCGGATCAAGCGGGCGAGCGCCGGCTCCGGCGGCGACGCCAGCCACCTGACGCCCTTCGGCACCGGCAGCTTCGAGATCGCCCAGCTGTCGGCCGGTGGCACCATGGCCGCCTTCGACGCCGTGATCACCGGCGCGGTGCGCAACGCCTATGCCCTGGTGCGGCCGCCGGGCCACCATGCGATCGCCGACGCCGGCCTGGGCTTCTGCCTGTTCGGCAACGTCGCCCTGGCGATCATGCATGCCCGGGCCGTGCACGGCCTCGGCCGGATCGCCACCGTGGACTGGGACGTCCACCACGGCAACGGGACGCAGGCGGCCTTCTACTCGGACCCGACGACGCTGACCCTCTCGATCCACCAGGACAATCTCTATCCGCCCGACTCCGGCGGCCTGGACGAGATCGGCGAGGGCGCGGGCCGGGGCTACAACCTCAACATCCCCCTGCCGCCCGGCAGCGGCGACGGGGCCTACCTCGCGGCCTTCGAGCGGGTCGTGCTGCCGGCCCTGCGCCGCTTCCGGCCCGAGCTCATCGTCGTGCCCTCGGGCTTCGACGCCTCGGGCGTCGATCCGCTCGGCCGGATGATGGTCAGCTCGGAGGGCTACCGGGCCATGACGCGCCTGCTGCTCGACGCCGCCGACGAGCTCTGCGCTGGCCGGCTCGTGATGTCCCACGAGGGCGGCTACTCGGCGACCTACGTGCCCTACTGCGGCCTGGCCGTGCTCGAGGAGCTGAGCGGCTTCCGCACCGGGGTCGAGGACCCCTGGGGCCCGCTGATGGCGGGCTGGGGCGGGCAGGCGCTGGCGCCGCACCAGGAGGCGGTCATCGAGGCCGCCGCCGCGCGGCTGGCCGGGATCCGGTGACCGCGGGCCTCTGAACTCGCGGACGCCGGCGGGCCGCGCCCGGCGTCCGGACAAGCTCATGACGCGGCACGACAGGGGGAGTTGCGAGCATGAAGAAGGACCTATCGGCCCCGAGCGTCATCCCGAGCCGACGCGCGTTCCTCAAGGGCGCGGGCGCCCTGACCGGCAGCGCGGCACTGCTGGCCACGATGAACGACGGCGCACGGGCCGCCGGCGATCCGATCCCGGTCGGCCAGGCGGCGCCGCTGACCGACTTCGCAGCCGCCGACGGTGTCGAGTTCAAGAACGGCCTCGAGATGGCCTGCGAGGAGATCAACGCCCTCGGCGGCATCCTCGGCCGGCCCCTGGAGCCGCACTTCGAAGACACCAAGCAGATGGGCGACGCGACCAACGTGCAGGCGGTGACGCGGCTCATCGACCGGCACGGCGTCCACGCCGTGATCAACGGCTACAACATCGGCTCGGGCGCGGCGATCCAGGACGTCATCGCCGATTCCGGCATCGTCTACGTGCACTACGACACGACCATCGGCCACAACAACCTGATCAAGTCCGACCCGAAACGCTACTACGGCTCCTTCCAGGGCGACCCGGCCGAATACTGGTACGGCCCCGGCTTCCTGAAGTTCCTCCAGGGCCTCGAGGAGCGCGGCGAGTACAAGCGCGGCAACGACAAGATGGCGGTGATCCTTTCGGCCGGCGTCTACGCCGCCAACATCGCCAACGCGATCAAGGAGCAGGCGGCGAGCTACGGCTGGCAGATCAGCCTGTTCGAGACGGTCAACGTGCCGATCTCCGAATGGGGACCGACCCTGGCCAAGCTGCGCGAGGACCCGCCGGCGGTGATCGCCATCACCCACTTCCTGCCGGCCGACCTGGCCCAGTTCATGCTCCAGTTCATGCCGAACCCGACGCAGAGCCTGGTCTACATGCAGTACGGGCCCTCGATCCCGGCATTCCGGGAGATCGCCAAGGAGGCGGCCAACGGCGTGCTCTACGCGACGCTGGTCGGTGCGCTGCAGGACGAGATCGGCAACGACTTCGAGGCGCGCTACAAGAAGCGCTTCGGCGAGAACGCCGGCCACAACAGCGGGGCCCAGCCCTACGACGGCTGCCACGTCTGGGCGACCGCGGCGGCGCTCGCCGGCGGCAGCGGTGAGCCCGGCGACGACGACCAGAACCGGAAGGTCGCCGACCGGATGCGCTCGATGATCTGGCGCGGCGTCACCGGCACGACCCGCTTCGATCCCGAGGTGCAGTCGGCCTACACCTACCCGACCCAGACCAAGGACCCCTCGCTCGGCATGCCCCACCAGTTCCTGCAGATCCAGGACTACACCAAGGGCGCCGGCCTGATCGCGCCGCCGCCCTACGACACGGCGAGCTTCGTGATGCCGCCCTGGATCAAGGTCTGACGGGCCGCAGCGGATGGCTGAGCCCGCGGCCGCGCCCTTGCTGGAATGCCGAGAGGTCACCAAGCGGTTCGGTGCCCTGGCGGCGGTCGACGGGCTCAGCTTCCGGCTGCTGCCGGGCGAGATCCTCGGCATCGGCGGGCCCAACGGGGCCGGCAAGACCACGCTGTTCGAGGTCGTCTCGGGTCTCAATCCGGCGACCTCGGGCAGCGTCCTGTTCGAGGGCGCCGACATCACGCGGGCCAGCCCGGAGGCGATCTGTCACGCCGGGATCGCCCGTACCTTCCAGCTCAACGCGGCCTTCGATTCCCTGACGGTGCGCGACAACGTGCGGGTCGCCGCCTACTTCGGGCGCGACCGGCGCTGGTGGCCCGGCCTGCGCCTCGGCGGGGCGACCGAGGCGGCCGCCGACGAGGCGCTGGAGACGGTCGGGCTGGTCGGCAAGGACCGCAGCATCGCCGGCGCGCTGCCGGTGCTCGACCGCAAGCTCCTGATGCTGGCCGGCGCGCTCGCGACGCGGCCGAAGCTGCTGCTGATGGACGAGCCGGTCGGCGGCCTCAGCCCCGGCGAGATCGACCTGATGCAGGCGGCCGTGCGCCGCGTCGCCGCCGCCGGGGTCGCCGTCGTGCTGATCGAGCACGTCATGCGCTTCCTGGTGCAGCTCTCGACCCGGGTGCTGATCATGCATCACGGCGAGAGCATCTACGAGGGCCCGCCGGAGGGCCTGGTCGAGGATCGCACGGTCGTCGACGTCTACCTCGGCGAGGGCGCCTCGCGCCGGCTCGCCGCCACCCTGGAAGAGCAGGCCCGGGCATGAGCGCGCTGCTGACCCTGGAGCGAGTCTCCGCCGGCTACGGGCACCAGCAGGTGATCCGCGACCTCTCGCTCGCCCTCGGGGAGGGGCAGCTGGCCGCCCTGATCGGGCCGAACGGCCACGGCAAGACGACGCTGCTGCGCACGATCTCCGGCCTGCTGCATCCGAGCGGCGGGACGATCGCGCTGGAAGGGCGCCGGCTCGACCGGCTGCGTCCCGACCAGATCGTCGAGGCCGGCATCATTCACGTGCCGCAGGGCGACCTGCTGTTTCCCGAGATGACCGTGCTGGAGAACCTGCGGATGGGCGCCTACCTGCCCGAGGCGGCGCGGGAGGAGGCGCGGCGCCTGGAGGAAGTCTTCGCGCTCTTCCCCAAGCTGCGCGACCGGCAGGGGCAACTGGCCGGCACGCTCTCCGGCGGCGAGCGGCGCATGGTCGGCATCGGCCGGGGCCTGATGGCCGGCGGCCGGCTGCTGATGCTCGACGAGCCCTCGCTCGGCCTCGCGCCGATCGTCATCGACCAGATCTACGAGGCGATCGCGACGCTGCGCGCCTCGGGCCGCAGCGTGCTGATCGTCGAGGAGAACGCCATGCGCATCGCCGAGCTGGCCGACGTGCTGCACCTGCTCGACAACGGCAGCTTCGCCTGGTCCGGCAGCGGTGCCGAGCTGCTCTCGCGGCCCGAGAGCCTCGCGGCTTATCTGGGGGCCTGAGCGGATGAACGTCGCGATCCAGATCCTCTCCTCGGGCCTGACCCTGGGGGCGATCTATGCCCTCTCGACGATCGGCCTGTCGCTGGTCTACGGCTCGCTCAACATGCTGAACATGGCGCACGGTGCGCTGCTGGCCCTGGGCGGCTATGTCTGCTTCTACGTCATGGGCGTGCTCGGCCTGCCGGGGCTGCTCGGCGTGCCGGCGGCCATGCTGGTCTGCGGCCTCGCCGGCTTCGTCGTCTATCAGCTCGCCGCGCGGCCGATGCTGGCCTCGGGCGGCTTCGAGACCCGCATCTTCATCGCGACGATCGGCATCGGAGCGATCCTGGGGAACGTCATCCAGCGCAGCTTCGGGCCGCAGCCGGTCGCCCAGCCGCTGGCGCTGCACGGCGCGCTGGTGCTCGGCGAGGTCTACGTGCCCTACCAGAACCTGCTGATCCTGTTCGTCTCGGTCGCCATGATGGCCGTGGTCGCGCTGCTGCTCGGCCGGACCCGGGTCGGGCGGGCGATCCGGGCGACGGCGCAGAACCGCGACGCGGCCCAGCTGATGGGCATCCGCATCGGCCGGGTCTATGCCCAGGTGCTGGCGCTCTCCGGCGCCCTGGCGGCGCTGTCGGGCATCCTGATCAGCTCGCTGTCGGGCCTGCTGCCCAACATGGGCGGCGACCCGATGCTCAAGGCCTTCGTGATCTGCATCGTGGCCGGGCTCGGCAACGTCTTCGGGGCCGTCGTGGCGGCCTTTCTGCTCGGCCTGCTCGAGGCGCTGATTCAATACCTGCTCGGCGTGCAGTACAGCTTTGCGATCCTGCTGCTGATCGTCATCGCGGTGCTGATCTGGCGTCCGGCGGGCCTGTTCGGGCGCCGCCAGGTGGTGCGGCTGTGAGCGCGGGGCGGCGCGATCTGCTGGTCTGCCTGCTGCTGGCCGGCGCGATGGCCCTGCTGCCGCAGCTCGTCGGCACGCGCTACGTCGTCACCCAGTCGACCCTCTTCTTCATCTGGGCGGTCGTGGTCAGCCAGTGGAACCTGGTGTTCGGCGTTGCCGGCATCTTCTCGCTGGCCCAGATGGCGCTCTTCGCCGTCGGCGCCTACGCGACAGCGATGCTGGGCTACTACTTCGCCGTGCCGATGGTCGTCGCCATGCCGCTGGCTGCGCTGGTCTCGGTCGCCGTCAGCCTGGTCGTCGGCCTCGCCTGCCTGCGCCTGCGCGGCCCCTACGTCGCGCTGCTGACCCTGGCGATCGCGCAGGTGCTCTACCTCGTCGTGGTCAACGACACCGACTGCTTCACCAACCCGCCGTCTGGCTGCATGCCCTTCTTCGGCGGGGTGCGCGGCTTCTCGCGCTTCGGCGACCTCGGCTTCCGCGCGCTGCTCGGGTCGAAGTGGTACGTCGCGCACTACTACGTCGGCCTCGGCCTGCTGACCCTGGCCATGCTCTTCTCGATCGCCATCGTCCGCGGTCCGCTCGGCCTCGCCTTCCAGGCGCTGCGCGACAACCCGGGCTATGCGCGCTCGCGCGGCGTCGGCCAGTTCAAGTACCAGCTCTGGGTCTTCGGCCTTTCGGCCTTCTTCACCGGGCTCGCCGGCGCCTTCTACGGCGTCCAGTTCGGGGTCGTCGGCCCGATCGTCTTCTCGCTCGCCACCCTGCTGTTCCTGCTGTCGATGATGGTCGTCGGCGGGCTCGGCACGGTCTGGGGGCCGCTGCTCGGGGCCGCGCTGCTGATGCTGGCCGACGAGGGCATGCGCGAGGTCGGCGACTGGCGCGACATCGGCCTCGGCGTGATCCTGGTGCTCTTCGTGGTCCTGCTGCCGCGCGGCCTCGCCGGCCTGCGCCTGCGCGGCGTCTCGAAGGCGAAGCAGTCCTAGACGCTGGCCGGGGCCCGCGGCGCGGCGGCCGGCCGGTCCTGGATCGGGAAGTGCAGCAGGGCGGCGAGCAGGCCGGCGGCGGCGGTCGCGCTCCAGACCAGCGAGTAGGAGCCGGTCAGGTCGAAGAGGTAGCCGCCCAGCCAGGAGCCGAGGAACGAGCCGATCTGGTGGCTGAGGAAGCAGACGCCGAACAGCGTGCCGAGGTGGCGGGTGCCGAACACCTTGGCGACCAGCCCGCTGGTCAGCGGCACGGTGCCCAGCCAGATCAGGCCCATCGTCCCGGCGAAGAGCAGCACCGAGGTCTCGCTCTTCGGCAGCAGGAAGAAGGCGGCGATGGCGGCGCCCCGGATCAGGTAGAGCCAGCCGAGCACGTGCTGCTGGCGGAAGCGTCCGCCGAGCCAGCCGCAGCCCCAGCTGCCGACCATGTTGAACAGCCCGATCATCGCCAGCGCGGTGGCGCCGAGGCCCGCCGGCATGTGGCAGAGCAGCAGGTAGTTGGGCAGGTGCGTCGCGATGAAGGCGAGCTGGAAGCCGCAGGTGAAGAAGCCGAGGGTCAGCAGTCGGTAGCCGCGGTGGCGCAGCGCCTGGGCCAGCGCGGCCCGCAGGGGCGGCGCCGCAGCCTCCCGCAGCGGTGCCGCGGCGGCGCTGCCGCGGTCCAGCAGGATCCCGAGCGGCGCGGCCGCCAGCATGCAGCCGGCCAGCGCGAGCAGCGCCGTCGCGATGCCGGAGCGGTCGGAGACGACCTGCGCCAGCGGCACGAGCACGACCTGGCCGAGCGAGCCGCCGGCGCTGGCGAGGCCCATGGCCAGGCTGCGCTGCTCCGCGGAGGCGGCGCGGCCGACGGCGGTCAGCACGACGCCGAAGCTGGTGCAGCTGATGCCGATGCCGACCAGCATGCCCATGCCGATCACCAGCATCGGTCCCGAGGACGACAGCCCGGCGACGGCCAGGCCGCTGGCGAAGACCGCGGCACCGAAGGCGACGACCGGGGCCGCGCCGTGCCGGTCGGCCGCGGCCCCGGCGAAGGGCTGGGCGACGCCCCAGACCAGGTTGTGCAGGGCGATGGCGAAGGCGATCTCGGTGACCGGCAGGCCGTGGTCGAAGGAGAAGGGCCCGACGAACAGGCCGAAGGTCTGCCGCACGCCCATCGCCGCGCTCATCAGCAGGGCGCCGGCGAGCGTGACCAGCAGGACGTGGCGGCTCATCCGGGCGGGGCGCCCGGCCTGGCTCTGGAAGGACATGACGTCTCCTGTCCGGCGGTCGGGCGCCTCGGCGCCCCCCGTCGGTCTGCAGCGATGCGCCGGGCTCGGCGCGGTCAGGCGCCCTGGAAGGGCAGGCGCTCGTGGGCCCGGCGGCGCCGGTCGGCGAAGCGGCGCAGGCCGGCATCGACGTCCGGGGTCAGCGCCATCATCGAGAACTGGCTCGCCTCGATCGCCAGGCCCTCGGCGACCGTCGTGTCGAGGCCGCGGGTGACCGCCGCCAGCGCCGCCGCGACGGCGCCCGGGCTCTTGCCGCGGATCACGCTGGCCAGCCGCAGGGCCTCGGGGAGCAGCTGCTCGTGGGGCACCACCTGGTTGACCAGGCCGATCTCAGCGGCCCGCGCCGCCGGGATCGGTTCGCCGGTCAGGATCATGGCCAGCGCCCGCTTGCGGCCGACCAGGCGCGGCAGGCGCTGGGTGCCGCCGAAGGGCGGCGGGAAGCCGAGGTCGATCTCCGGCTTGGCGAAGCTCGCCCGCTCGCTCGCCAGGGTCAGCGGCGCCGCCTCGGCGATCTCGCAGCCGGCGCCGTAGGCCAGGCCGTTGACCGCGACGATGACCGGCTTGGGGAAGGCCTCGATGCGCGCCGTCAGGCGCTGGCCGCGCTCGACGAACTCGCGGACCGCGACGTCGACGCCGCGCGCCAGGCTGGAGGCCAGGCCGAAGATGTCGGCGCCGGCGCTGAAGGCGCGCTCGCCGGCGCCGGTCAGGATGACGACCCGGAGGCTGCGGTCGGCGGCGATCTCGTCGAGCGCCGCCAGCAGCCGGTCGATGGTCGCGTAGTCGAGCGCGTTGAGCCGGTCGGTGCGGTTGATCGTCAGCAGGCTGACACCGTTCTCGTCGCGCCGCAGCAGAGTGGTCTGATTCATGTCCATGGCGCCGGGCCTCGTCCGTCATTCGGGAGAGACCAGCTTGTCCGCGGCTCCGCGCGTCGGCAAACGAGGAAGGCTGCAGGCGAGATGAAGAAAATTCACTCGGCCCGGCAGCGTGCGACCAGCCAGTCGCGGACCGCGCGGACCTCGGCGCGGGCGTCGGCCTCCCGGGCCTCGATCAGCCAGTAGCCGGTGGTCGCGGCCAGGGCGGGTGCCGCCTCGACCAGCCGGCCGCTCGCGAGGTCGGCGTCGATCAGGGGGCGCCGGCCGATCGCCACGCCCAGGCCGGCGGCGGCGGCCTCGCAGGCCATCTGCACCGTGTCGAAGCTCAGCCCGCTCGACAGGTCGATCTCGGCGAGGCCGGCGGCGTCCAGCCAGGCGGCCCAGTCCTCGGTCGCCGAGACGACCTGCAGCAGCGGCAGGCCGGCGAGCTCGAGCGTGCCGTCCGCCGCGTGGCGCTCCCGGAACCCGGGCGAGCAGACCGGCACCAGGGTCTCGGTGAAGAGGCAGGTCGAGGCCAGGTCGGGCCAGGGCGCGCGCGCCATGCGCACGGCCAAGTCGACCTCGTCGACCGGGAAGCCGACCTGCCGGTGCGCGGTGTCGAGGGTCAGCGAGATGTCGGGATGGCGGGTGCGGAAGTCGGACAGGCGCGGCAGCAGCCAGCGCAGCGCGAAGGTCGGCGGCAGGCTGACCGCGACCCGCCGCGCGCGATGGGCGTTGGGCAGGCGGCGCGTGCCGACCGCGATCATCGCCAGCGCCTCCGAGACGAAGGCCAGGTAGTCCCGGCCGGCCCTGGTCAGCGTCACGCCGTTGCCCTGCCGCTCGAAAAGCGTGACCGCCAGCCAGCGCTCCAGCGCCAGGATGCCGTGGCTGACCGCGCTCGGCGTCAGGTGCAGCTCCTCGGCCGCCAGCTTGAAGCTCTCGTGGCGGCCGGCGGCCTCGAAGAGCCGCAGCGAGGCCAGCGGTGGCAGGCGCAGGGCCATGGCTCAGGCCGTCCCGGAGGCGGGCGCCGGCGGGCGCTCGAGGGCGTGAAAGACGCAGCGCTCCTCGCGGCCGCGCGCCGCCGCGAAGACCATCCGCTCGCCGGCCGGCCGCATGCCGAGGGCGCGCATCACCGCGAAGGAGCCGAGGTTCTCCGGCTGCGCGCCGGCCTCGATGACGGCGAGATCGAGGAAGGCGAAGGCTGCCGGGACCAGCAGCGCCGCCGCCTCACGGGCATAGCCGCGGCCCTGGTGGGCCTCGCCGATCCAGTAGCCGAGGGCGCCGACGGCCGGATCGTCCCGGTCGCGCTCGACCTCGATCCAGCCGGCGATCGTCCCGCCGGCCTCGACGAGGCAGCGCAGTCCGCGGCGCTCGAGGCCCGCTGAGCGCGCGGCGGCGATCCGCGACTCGGCCAGGGCCTGCGTGAAGGGGCAGGGCCAGGAGGCCATCCAGCGGCTGACCGACGGCGTCACCAGCGCGGACAGTGCGGCCGCGTCGCCGGGTTCCGGGCAGCGCAGCCGCAGGCGGCTTCCGGCCAGCGGCGCGAAGGGCGCGGCCTCGGGGCCGGTGTTGGGCCCGGTCATGGGCCCGGTCACGGGCGCTGCTCCAGCAGCAGGCTGCGGAAGCGCGCCGAGGGGGCCGTCGGCGGGACGTTCTCGGGCATCACCACGAACAGCTCCTTCTCGATCGGCGCGCCGTCCAGGTCGAGCGCGCAGAGGCTGCCGGCCAGGACCTCGTCGCGCACCGAGGAGAGGAAGACAAGCGAGATCCCGAGTCCCGCCTTCACGGCCTCCTTCACGGCCGCCGTGCTGCCGAGGTTCATGGTGACGCGGACGCGGGCGGCCTCGTCGCCGAACAGGCCCTGCAGCAGCCGGCCGGTGCCGCTGCCGGCCTCGCCGCCGAGCATCGCCACCTCGAGCAGCCAGGCGCGCGGGATCGACCCGTCGTGCGCCCAGGGGTGGTCCGGCGCGACGATGACCACGAGGCGCTCGCGCCGCCAGACCTCGGCGGTGAAGCCGGGCCGGCCGTCCCACCATTCCATGACGGCGAGGTCGACCTCGCCGGCCTCGACCCGCTCGGCGATCTCCGGGTTGGTCGCGATGACCAGCTCCGGTCCCTGCCCGGACAGCTCGCCGAAGCGCCGGACCAGGGGCGGCAGCAGGTAGGTGCCGACGTTGCCGCTCGCGCCGATCGCCAGCGATCGGCCGGCGACCGAGGCGACGGCCCGCTGCTCGGCGCTCAGCAGCAGCCGGGCGTGGGGCAGGAAGCGGGCGCCGTCGGGCGTCGGCAGGGCGCCGCGCCGGCCGCGCACGACCAGCTGCGCCGCGAGCCCGGTCTCCAGCTTGCGCACCAGCTGGGTTACGGTCGGCTGGGCGCAGCCGAGTCGGCGGGCGGCCTCCTGGAAGCCGCCGCTGTCGACCACCGCGACGAAGGCGCGGACCTGGGCGAGGTTGAGCGTCATGGCAGGGCTCCGGTCCGGGGTTCGGGGGCGTTGACCGCGCCGCGCGGCACCCGGCCCTCCAGGCAGTCGAGAATGTTGCGCGCGGCCTCGGCGACGATCTCGCGGCGCAGCGCGGCGACCGCCGAGCCGAGATGCGGCGTCAGGACCGTGCGCCGGCCGTCCGCGAGCAGGCGCGGCGGGATGCCCTCGGGACGGCCGGGCCGGGCGCGGTCCTCGAAGGCGAAGACGTCGGCCGCATAGCCGCCGAGCCGGCCGCTCTCCAGCGCGTCGGCGACCGCCTCCTCGTCGACCAGCGAGCCGCGGGCCGGGTTGACCAGCAGGCAGCCCGGCCGGACCCGCTCCAGGAAGCGCCGGCCGACCAGGCCGGCGGTCGCCGCGGTCAGCGGCAGGGCGAGGATCAGCACGTCGCTGCCGGCGGCGAGGCTCTCCGGGCTGCCGCGTTCGGCGCCGAGGGCCCGCGCCTCCTCGGCCGGCAGCGGCCGCGGGTCGGCATAGGCGAGGCGGCAGCCGAAGCCGGTCAGCCGCCGGGCGATCGCCCGGCCGACGGCGCCCATGCCGAGCAGCCCGACCGTCGCGCCGGCGAGGCCCCGGCCGTAGAGCTGCGGCCGCCAGCCGGCGAAGCCGCCGCCGCGCACCAGGCGGTCGCCCTCGACCAGGTTGCGCGACAGGGCGAGCAGCAGCCCGACCGCGAGGTCGGCGGTCGGCTCGGTCAGCAGGTCGGGCACGACGGTCAGCCAGACGCCGTGGCGGCTGCAGGCGCCGGCGTCGAGGTTGTCGTGGCCCTTGAGGGCGCCGGCGACGATGCGCAGCGCGGGGCAGGCCTGCAGCAGCGCCTCGTCGATGCTGTCGGTCATGAAGGCGATCAGGCCGTAGGCGTCCGCGGCGCGGGCCAGCAGCGCGCCGCGCGGCCAGGGTTCGGCCGCCTCGTTGACGACGAGCTCGGCGCGACCGGCCAGCGGCTCGAGGGAGCCCGGCTCGACGCGGCTGGAGACCACGACCTTGGGACGTGCGGCTGTCATGCCTCTGTCACGTTATCATCACAAAACGCTATTGACTCTGCTATTCGATATCATAACGCTATCTGTCGCATCAGGCCAGCCCCCCTGCTGGCCGCCCGCAGGCGCGAGGGACCGGCAGCAGCATGGCAGCGGAGGAGGCATTCCAGGCGAGCCTGCGCGGCGAGGCGCCGCCGTCGCGGCGCGGGCGCTGGGCCTGGCTGGCCTGGCTCTGCGCCAGCCGCACTGCGGTGTCGCTCGCCTTCATGATGTACGCCGGGGTCCTGCCGCATCTGATCCAGGCCTGGGGCATGACGGCGGCCGAGGGCGGCTTCGTCCAGACCTGCTTCAACGTCAGCTACGCCGTCTCGCTGGTGCTGACCGGCTGGCTCTCCGACCGGCTCGGCGCGCGCCGGCTGTTCCTCTGGTCGAGCGCCGCCTCCGCCGTCGCGGCGCTGCTGGTCGCCGGCTTCGCCCGCTCCTTCGAGAGCGGGGCGCTGCTGTTCGCGCTGCTCGGGCTGTCCCAGGGCGGCACCTACACGCCCTCGATCATGCTGGTCGCCCAGGGCGTGGCGCCGGGCCGGCGTGGCTTCGCGATCGGGCTGCTGCTCGCCGGCGCCTCGCTTGGCTACGCCGGCTCGATCGCGCTCTCGACGGCGGCCAGTCAGATCGCCGGCTACCAGGCGGCCTTCCTGCTGTGCGGCGCCGCGCCCCTGCTCGCCGCCCTCGCGGCCTGGCGCTCGGTGCGCGACCGGCCGAACCTGGTCGGTCACCGGCGCGGCCGGACCGCCGGCGACGAGGCCCCGCATCCGCGGCAGCGGCGCTGGGCCGTGCTGCTGACCCTCGGCTACACGGCGCACTGCTGGGAACTGCTCGGCATGTGGGCCTGGCTGCCGACCTTCCTGCTGACCTTCCTGGCGGCCTCCTCGCTGACCGGCGCGCTGGCCCAGGGCCTCTGGATCGGCATCGCGATCCACCTGTCGGGCTGCCTCTCCGCCTTCACCATGGGCCACGCCTCGGACCGGCTGGGACGACGGGCGGTGCTGGTCGGCCTCGGCCTGTTCGGCGCCGCCTGCTCCTTCGCGATGGGCTGGCTCGGCGAGGCGCCGGCGGCCGCGCTGCTGCTGCTCGGCGCGCTCTACGGCTTCGCGGCGCTCGGCGATTCGCCGGTGCTGTCGACGGCGATCACCGAGACGGTCGCGCCCTCGGCGCTCGGCTCGGCCCTCGCGATCCGCTCGATCCTGGGCTTCGGCGCCGGCGGCCTGGCACCGCTCGCCTTCGGTCTCGCGCGCGACGCGGCGCCGGCCGGCCTCGGCTGGATCGTCGCCTTCTCCTGCCTCGGCGTCGGCGGCCTGCTCGCCGCGCTCTTCGCCCTGCGGCTGCCCCGGCAGCGACCCGGCGCCGCGCCGGCAAACCTCAGCGAACCTGGGAGCACCTCATGACCTCCGGACTGATCGTCACCGGCGCCGCCCGCGGCATCGGCGCCGCCACGGCCCGTCTCGCCGCGCGCCGCGGCTACGCGGTCTGCGTCAACTACCTGCGGGACGAGGCGGCGGCCGAGGCCGTGGTCGCGGAGATCCGCGCGGCCGGCGGCGCGGCCCTGGCCGTGGGTGCCGACGTCGCCGACGAGGCCCAGGTCGCCCGCCTGTTCGAGACCGCCGAAGCCGCGCTCGGCCCGCTCGCCGCCCTGGTCAACAATGCCGGCGTGACCGGCCGCATCGGCCGCTTCGTCGAGGCCGAGCCCGCGACCTTCCGCAGCGTGCTCGACACCAACGTGCTCGGCAGCCTGCTCTGCGCCCAGCAGGCGGTGCGCCACTTTGCGGCGCGGGGCCGGGGCGCGATCGTCAACCTCTCCTCGGTCGCAGCGACCACCGGAGCGCCGGGCGAGTACGTCCACTATGCCGCCTCGAAGGCGGCGGTCGACGCCTTCACCCTGGGCCTCGCCCGCGAGGTCGCGGCGGCGGGCATCCGGGTCAACGCCGTGGCGCCGGGCTCGACCCTGACCGAGATCCACGCCCGGGCCGGCGAGCCGGACCGCCCGGCGCGCGTGCGCGCCCGCATCCCGATGCAGCGCCTCGCCGAGCCGGAGGAGATCGCCGAGGCCGTGCTCTGGCTGCTGTCCGACGAGGCCTCCTACGTCACCGGCGCGGTGCTGCGCGTCGCCGGCGGCTTCTGAATGGCGGCTTCTGGCCGCCGGCTTCTGGTCGCCGGCTTCTGATCGCCGGCTTCTGGGCGGCGCCTATCCGATCTTCCGGCCGCCGCCGCCGAAGAACCAGTCGTCGGGGTAGGGGTACCACCAGTCCTGGCGGACCGGCCTGTGGTCGATCACGACCATCTTGGAGCGGCGGAAGGCGTCGAGGCCCTGGCGGCCCAGCTCGCGGCCGAGGCCCGAGGCCTTCCAGCCGCCGAAGGGCAGGGCGTCGTTGTCGATCAGCGGGTTGTTGACCCAGACCATGCCGGCCTCCAGCCGCTCCGCCGCCTCGTGGGCCTCGGCGAGGTCGGTCGTGAAGATCGAGGCGCCGAGGCCGAAGCGGCTGGCGTTGGCGGCGGCCAGGGCCGCCTCGAAGTCGGGCACCCGGCAGACAGCCGCGACCGGACCGAAGCACTCCTCCTCCAGGATCGCCATGCCCGGCTCGACCCCGGTCAGGATGGTCGGCTCGTAGAACCAGCCGACGTTGTGCGCCGGCGGGATGCGGCCGCCGGTCACGACGGCCGCGCCCTTGTCGCGGGCGTCCTCGACCAGGCGGATGACCTTGGCGCGCGCGGCCTCGGAGACCAGCGGGCCGATCTCCGAGCGCTCCAGGCCGTTGCCGACGCGCAGGCGCCGGGTCTCGGCGGCGAAGGCCGCGACGAAGGCGTCGTGGACGGACTCGACGACATAGAGCCGCTCGGCCGAGGTGCAGACCTGGCCCGACAGGTGGAAGGCGGCGGTGACCGCGCCGGCTGCCGCGATCTCGAGCGGCGCGTGGGCCGTGACGATCATCGGGTCGCTGCCGCCGGCCTCGATCACCGCCGGCTTAAGCCGGGCGGCGGCGGCCGCGGCGACCGCCTTGCCGGCGGCGACCGAGCCGGTGAAGGCGACGGCGTGGGTCCTGTCCGACTCGATCAGGGCGCGGGCGAGGTCCGCGCCGCCGGGCAGGCAGGCGACCAGGCCCTCGGGCAGGGCCCGGAAGCAGGCCATGAACTCCAGGGTCGAGAGCGTCGTCGCCGGTGCCGGCTTGACCAGGCAGGCGTTGCCGGCCGCCAGCGAGGCGGCGACGGTCCAGCACATCAGCAGGACCGGGAAGTTGAACGGCATGATGTGCAGGCTGACGCCATAGGGCTCGTAGCGGGCGTACTGGAACGAGCCGGCCTGGGTCGTGCCGGCGACCTTGCCGGCCTCGTCGCGCGCCATCTCGGCATAGTAGCGGAACACGCCGGCGCAGTGGGCGATCTCGCCGATCGCCTCGGGATAGGGCTTGCCCATCTCGCGGCTCATCAGCTCGGCGCAGCGCCGGTGGTCGCTCCGCTCGATGGCGTCGGCGGCGCGGTGCAGCAGCGTCGCCCGGCTCTTGGCGTCGCGCCTCGCCCAGGCGCGCTGGGCGGCCTGCAGGCCGTCCAGCGCCGCCTCGGTCTCCGCCACCGAGGTCTCGGCGATCCGGCCGACCTCGGCCAGGGTCGCCGGGTCGATCACGGCTTGGGCCGGGCCGCCCGACGCCCGGTAGGACGGATTGACGAAGTGGCCGGGGACGGCCGGATCGAAGCGCTCCATGGGCGCGGTCACCGGATCATGTAGACCTTCTTGACCGTCTCGTGGACGGTGCAGACGCCCTTCCAGCCCTCGGGGAAGAAGGCCGCCGTGCCGGGCTCGATCTCGATGACCTCGCCCGATTCGTGGACGTAGGTGCAGCGGCCCTCCAGGAAGTGGCAGAACTCGTCGCGCGTGACGTGGCAGTGCCACTTGCCGGGCGTGCAGACCCAGAGGCCGCACTCCGAGCGACCCTCGGGGCCCTTGTGCAGCAGCTTGCCGCTGGTGTGGGACCGACCCTCGATCATGGTCGGGACGGCGCCCCAGTCGGCGAGGTCGGTCTGTTCGAGGGGGCGGCGCATCACCGGTGTGGTCACTTCCTGCATCCTCTGTCGCTGTACAGTCTCGTTCCTGTCATCCGTCATCCCGGCAGCCGCTTTGCCCGGCAGCTCTGCTGCCGTCGGCAACGCGAGCTGTCCGGGATCCAGGGCCGACGGGCCGGGGCGTCTGCGCCCTTGGCTCCTGGATGACGGGATCGGCGGGCGTTTGGGCTCACGCCAGGCCCTCGATGATCGCCGCCGCCTTCTCGGGGCCGTTCGCCGCCTGCATGTGCGTCGAGGTCGCCAGCAGCTTCTGCCTGATCGCCGGATCGGTCAGGCAGGCCTCCAGCTTCGCGGCCAGGTCGGCCTCGCTCCAGTCGTAGCGGTCGAGCTTGAAGCCGTGGCCGGTCTCCTGGACCCGGGTCGCGTTGTCGTGGCCGTCCCAGACGTAGGGCATGATGATCGCCGGCTTGCCGAAGTAGAGGCACTCGGTGAAGGAGTTGTTGCCGCCGTGGTGGATCACGGCGTCGACCTGGGCGATCACCGAGGGCTGCGGGAACCAGCCGGCGATCTGCACGTTCGCCGGCAGCTCGCCGTACTGCCCGGCGTAGTCGCCGACGTTGACCAGGGCCCGGTAGGGCAGCTTGCCGACGGCCGCGATGATCCGCTTCAGGAGATCGACGTCGCCGGCGCCGAGGCTGCCGAAGGAGACGTAGACCAGCGGCTTGCCCTCGTTGGCGGCGAAGCCCGGGACCTCGTAGGGCGCCTCCTTGCGCACGCAGCCCTCCAGGTACTGGAAGCGCTCGGGCGGCAGCGGGTGGCGGCGCTGGAACTTCACCGGCTCGGGATAGAGCAGCAGGTTCATGAAGGGCGAGGCCTCGAAGAACTGGCCGAGCGGGTAGGGCGCCTCGCCGCAGTCCTTCAGGAAGGCGTTGAACTCGGCGTGCAGCGGCCCGATCACCTCGTTGAAGCGGGCCCGGAAGGCCTCGTGGCAGGCGTGGTCCTGCTCGCCGCAGCCCGAGAGGTGCGGCGGGATGTCGGGATCCTCGATCTCGTTCTCCGAGCAGGAGATGATCCTGACCCAGGGCTTGCCGGACTGCTTGATCGCCGGGAACAGGATGACGTTGTCGACGCAGACGACGTCGGGCCGGATCCCGGCCAGCACGCCCGGCAGGTCCTTCTGCGCCCAGCGCGCGCTGTCGACGATCGCGGTCCAGCAGTCCTTCACGTAGTTGTCGAGCTGGTCGTAGGGGCTCTTGCGGAAGTTCGGGATGTGGCCGTTGATGAAGTCGCTCCAGAATTTCGCCATCTCCTCGGCCGGCATCGGCTCCGAGAGGTTCACCGGATGGGCCTCGAAGCCGTAGCCCCGGTAGACCTCCAGGAAGCCAGGGTCCGACAGGAACACCGCCTTGTGGCCGCGCGCCTCGACGGCCTGGGCGATGCCGACCGAGTTCAGCGCCGGGCCGAAGGCCGCTTCGGGGAAGAAGGCGATGGTCTTGGGGGCGGCGGCATCGGGCATCGGCGGGCTCTCCATCGGCTGCGGCTGAAGTGTTCCGGCGCCGAGCATGCGTCGGGGCGGCCGCCTTGCGCAACCGGCGGCCCGTCGGCCCTTGGGCCGAGGCCGGTGGCGGAGGTGCCGGCCCGAGGTCCGGCCGTCCGGAGCCGGCGACCCGACGCTGCGCGGCCGTTGTCGTGTCCGGACGGCGCGCGCCGGATCGCCGCATGGCCGCCGGGGGAGCCGGCGCCTAGCCTGTCGGCCATGCCCGTCGATGCCACGCGCGAAAGCGATCCCAGGCCGCCGCGGACCGGTGACGACCTGGTCGCCGGGGCACGGGCGCGCAACCGCACGATGGCGCTCGGCGTCGTCGCCGTGGTCGTCACGGTCTTCGCCTCGGCCGTGCTGATCGGCCTGTGGAGCCATCTCCTGCGCTAGCGACGTCGCGGCCCGGCCGTCGCGCGCCGCCGGCCCCGTCCGACCGCTCTTGCCGTTCACGCCTCGGCGGGAGGCGCGATAGTCGAGACGGCAAGTCCCCACAATGCGGCGAGGCGCGGTCCTGCCATCAGGTTCACCGAACCTTGTCCCTGCACAGAGCTCGTCGTCCGGGACCGACTGTCGCCCATCCGGCACGGCTGCGCACCCGCCGCGTCGCCTTTGATCCCGGCGCGGGATCGGGCCTATTCTCGATCGCGAGGCGTTACGGCGGCCGAGGCAGGCGCATGATCGGGTCCGTTGGGAAGCGATGGGGGCGGCCGACGCTGGCGGGCGACCTGGGCGGCGCCTTCGGCGACCTCGGCACGCTGCTGCCCTTCGCCGCCGGCGCCATCGCGCTCGGCCTCTGCCGTCCGGCCGGGCTGCTGGTCTCGGTCGGGCTCGCCTACCTGCTGGTCGCGGGCGTCTACCGCCTGCCGGTGGCGGTGCAGCCGATGAAGGCGGTCGGCGCCATCGTGCTGACGACGGCGACCGATCCCGAGACCCTGGCGGCCTGCGGCCTGGTGCTCGCCGCGGTGATCGCCGCGATCGGCCTCAGCCGGATCGTCGAGCGGGCCGCGCGGCTGGTGCCGCGCTCGCTGATCCACGGCCTGCAGGCCGGGCTCGGCCTGACCCTTTCCGTGGCCGCGATCCGGCTGATCCTGAGCGATCCCTGGATCGGCCTCGCCTGCGCCGGCCTTGCCGCCCTGGCGCTGCTGTGGAACGTCGCCCTGGCGCCGGTCGCCGTGCTGCTCGGCGGCGCCGGCTTCGCCTGGCTGGCCGGCGGGACGAGCCAGCCGGCGGCGAGCCTGGCGGCCGGCGGCCTGCCGCTGCTGCCCGACCTGGCGCACTTCCTGAAGGCGGTGCCGCAGCTGGCGCTGGCCCAGCTGCCGCTGACCCTGACCAACGCGATCCTGCTGACCGAGATCCTGGCGCGCCGCTACTTCCCCGACGGGGGGCAGCGGGTCACGATCCGGCGCCTCTCGCTGACCACCGGCCTGATGAACCTGGTCGCCGCGCCGCTCGGCGGCCTGCCGCTCTGCCACGGCGCCGGCGGCCTCGCGGCGCACGTGCGCTTCGGCGCGCGCAGCTGGCTGGCGCCGGCGGCCATCGGCCTGCTGCTGCTCGCCGCCGGCCTGTTCGCGGCGGAGCCGGCGGCCCGCGCCCTGCTGGCCCTGCCGCCGGCCGCCGTCGGCGTGCTGCTGCTGGTCGCCGGCGTGGAACTGCTGCCGGTCGCGGCCTTTCGCGAGGCCCGGCCCTCCTGCCGCCCGGTGATCCTGGCGACGGCGCTGGCCACGGTCGCCTTCAACCCGCTGATCGGCCTCGTCGCCGGCACTGTCGCCGAGGCGCTGCGCTGGGGCGTCCTGCGGCTGTTGCTCCGCTCGCGAGAGGATCTGCGGGGCTAGGGCGGCTCGGCCCGAGAATGTCCCGGGGGGGAGGAGGCCTTGGCAGACATTCCGCCTGACGACGGCAGAGACAAGATTGCTCGCTTCCTGCCCCTGATCGACTAGGAAAAAAGCGACTATCGGAGCAACGTGAGCGGCTGCACAGTAATGGGGAGCTGGGCAGGATGTTGGCGCACGAGGCAGCCGCATGTCGAATCAACCGACGTCTCATCGGCACACCGTTTGTTGCCAGTCCAGCAGCGTGCTCGGCGCGGGCGTATCCGTCGGCGTAACAGTCCGCGCCAGCACATGCTGAAGCGTCACATCGGCTTGCGGCGCCTCCTTGTCCTGTGGGCATTTGCGGCCGTCATGGCGCTTATCGTGAGCCACTATCGCTCCGGCGCACTGAGCCCAGCCACCATCGAGCAATACAAGGACCACCATCCGCTCGGGGCGGTGTTGCTCTTCCTCTCGATCTACGCGGCGTCGGTGGTCGCCGCGCTGCCGTCACTTCCTCTCAATCTGGCCGCCGGCTACTTCTGGGGCGGCGTGCTCGGCGGACCCTATTCGACGATAGGAGCCACGCTCGGCGGTTGGCTGTCGTTTCTCGTGGCGCTCAGATTCGCTTCGAAGGTTCTCGGCGACACGCCGACAGGGATGAAGCCAGGCGCCGGCTCATGATCGGCTTCGGGCGTCACGGATCATGACGGGCCCGAAGGCAAAGCCGAGCGTCACGTTGTTCGTGCCGGTGCGCAATGAGATCGACGCGCTCAAAATCGTCATGCCGAGGATCAAGAGGGACTGGTGCGACGAAATCCTGATCCTCGACGGGAACTCCACGGATGGCTCCAGGGAGTTCTTGCGCTCTGCCGGCTTCGAGGTCGTCGAGCAGCAGACGAGGGGCATCAAGGCGGCGTTTTGGGAGGCGTTCGAGCTGGCCAGGGGAGAGGTCATCATCCCGTTCTCGCCGGACGGGAATTCAATTCCCGAAGATATTCCACGCCTGATCGACAAGATGGCCGACGGATACGACATCGTCGTCGCTTCTCGATACCGGGGTCCCGCAAGGTCGGAAGACGACGACGTGCTGTCCCGAGCCGCGAACAGGATCTTCACGGCACTGATAAATCTCCTGTTCGACACGCGCTATACCGACGGCATTGGCATGTACAAGGCCTTCAGGAAATCGCACCTCTACGAACTCGGGATCGACCGCCACAGGAACGAGCACTCTGAGATCATGCTGCTGACCCGGGGAGCGAGGTATGGCCTGAAGATTACGGAGATCTCATCCCCGGAGCCGCCCCGGATCGGCGTGCAAGGAAGTCGCGCTCATCCGGGCGTTCTGGGAAAATACAAGAGCGCTCTCATACTGCTGAAGTCGATTGTCCGGGATGCTGTGTTCTATTGGCCTCGGCGGACCCGATCAGCGCGAAATCCGACACCTTGATCCACGGCTTTGTCATGGCCCGGCGACTCGGCGCCCTTCTTGTCCGGCAGGCGGCAGCACGCGAAGGTCTGCCAGCCGGTCGGCTCTGTGCCGTCTTCCAAGCGGCGCTTCTGCTCGGGGTTGTCTGGTTCACCTTCTGGAACGGCCTTTGGGGCGGATTCCCGAGAGCTGACCAGCTGATCTACCTTCACAAGATAGGTCAGTATCACAGCTTCTGGGATATCATTGCGGCATCGCCATCGTGGAATCGGATCGGCGTCGGGGATGCGCTCCTCTATCGGCCGCTTCTCTTTCTGCAGCTTGGCTTGTTCTACTATTTATTTCGATACGACGCCTTCCTGTGGCAGCTGGCCAGCCTGCTTATTCACAGCGTCGCCGTTCTAGGACTCTATGCGCTGCTGAGGACGGGCTCGCTCAAAAGGACGCTCTATCCGTTCCTGATCGCCGCCCTCTTCGGCTGCTCGTACCTGTCGGCCGAGCTCGTGCTATGGAGCCATATTTCCGGATACCTGAGTTTCTCGGCTTTCGCCGTTCTGGCAATTCTCTGCCTGATCCGCTCTGAGGTATCCGGCAGCAGGGCCTTGGCGTGGCTGGGCGTCCTCCTGGTCGGGCTGTCGGAGTTCTGTTACGAGCTAGGGGCTGTGCTGAGCTTTCTGCTCTGTGCCCTGTTTCTGTGGAGGCTGCTGTGCGGTAGGCGCCGTCGCCCGGCAGGTACCTCGTCCATCGACGCGACATTGTGTCTCGCGTTCTTCGCCCTGACGCTGCTGTACCCGCTTCTCAGCATCGCGGATCTCTATCTGAGGGGGGTGCACGGCGCCGCGTCGGCGGGAGGGCCGCCGATGCCATGGGCCCTGGTGCTGGCGGCATGGTACGCCCTCCTCCAGATCGCATTCTGGCTTGGGGCTCTGATGGTCCCCTTTGCCTACGATGTTCAGGCCCTGTCGCGGGCCTCTTTCACCGGCTTTCATTTCTCGGGAGTGGCATTTTTCTGCAATCTGATCTTGGCCGTCGGCTTGGTCGCGCTGCTGGCGGGGCTGGCGTATCGGAGCCGGAGTCGCCTTGTCGCGGTCGCGAAAAGTCCGATTCTTCTAGGTCTCTATTCTCTGGTTTATCTGGGACTCTACTCTTTTGTCATCGCGTTCGGCCGCGCGGTGCCGCGCGGCATATCCCATGTCCTGGGTGGTAATATATACTACACTTACATCGCGGGACTGATCATCGCTGTCGGCATCGCCCTGGCGTTTCTCGACGGGAGTGGGGTCTCCAGGACGCTCGCCGGTCGGGCGCGCGCCGGCGCATTTCACGGAACGGACCGCCTGCTGGCCGCCGGCAGGATGGCGAGCTACGGCCTGCTGGCGATTCTGGTGCTGTGCAACGCCTATAAGACGCAAAGCCTCGCCACCTTCTATCGCTATGGCTATTCGGCGCCGCGACTGGCGCTCGCCGACGCCGTCGAGCATTGGCTTCGCGGCGCGGGGCGCCATCCGGACGCCTACTTCCGCATAGCGGACGATTGCGCCGCCAATCAGAGCTTGCCGTGGTTCGGCCAGTTCTATTTCAGGGAAGGCCACGGCTGGTCGGGGCCGGCCTTCGCCATCGACGTGCTGTGGCCGGAGAAGTCCTTCCGGCTGAACAAGGCGGCGCTCCAGGGCAAGAGCTACCGCGTCTATGACATCGGGTGCGCCAGGATTACCGCTTCGTCCCAGATAGACGGGCTCGGGCCCGGGGGAATTCTCCTGGCCAGGAGCCCGGCTTGGCATGCCCGGTTGCCCGTTGGCTATCCGCAGTCGCTCGACGTCGATTTCGGCCGCGTCCGGACGATAGGCCGGATCCTGTTTCTGCCGCAGCTCGGTCTTCCGGGTCGTGCCCCGAGATCTATAGTGATTGAGGTGCGCCTCGAAGACGGAAGCTGGCACGACGTCTATCGGGGCGATCTGGCGTGTTGGCGGCCTTCGGAGCAGTGGCGGACCGTCGCGCTTCCAGGACCCGCCACCGCGCGATATCTGCGGGTCGGAATGTTCTCGAACTGCGGTGACGAGCACTACCTGACCTTGCGAGGCCTGAGCTTCCGGTGAGCAGGGTCCGGCCGTTCGCCTGGACGCGATCTCCGGAAAGGACGGAGGCTCAGTTCCGCTGGGCGACGCCGTCGAACTCGATGATGCCGTCGGGCGCGCGGGCGGCGAGGCGCATGCCGGCGGCCTCGGCCAGCGACAGCGCCATCACGGTCGGTGCCGAGATAGTCACCAGGTAGGGCACGCCGACGGCGGCCGCCTTCTGGACCAGCTCGAAGCTGCAGCGGCTCGACAGCGCGACGAAGCCCGCCGAGGGATCGCGGCCGCTGCGCAGCAGGCTGCCGATCAGCTTGTCGAGGGCGTTGTGGCGGCCGACGTCCTCGCGCGCCTCCAGGATCTCGCCGTCCGGCGAGCACCAGGCGGCGGCATGGACCGAGCGGTTCTCGCTGTTCATCGGCTGCCAGTCGGGCAGGGCGGCGAGCGCCCGCTCGGCGGCGGCGCGGCCGACCGCCAGCGGGGCCTCGATCCGGTGTGGCTTGCGCACCGCGTCGCGCAGGGTCGAGACGCCGCACAGGCCGCAGCCGGTGCGGCCGGTGATGCCGCGGCGCTTCAGCCGCCACTTCGCGACCCGCTCCATGTCGACGGTCATCTCGATGGCGAAGCCGTCGTCGTGGCTGACCACCTCGATCGCCTCGATGTCCTCGGCCCGGGTGATGATCTCCTCGGTCACCGAGAAGCCGATGCCGAAGTCCTCGAGGTCGGCCGGCGAGGCCATCATGACCATGCGCGAGCGGCCGTTGTAGACCATCGCGACCGGCACCTCCTCGGCGATCAGCCATTCGACCGGCCGGTCGGCCGCGCGGGCGTGCCGGCGCGGCTCGGCGATGCGGCCGAGGGCGGGCACCGAACAGGCGCGGCTGGCCGGTCCGTCGCGTCGCGCCGCGGGCTCGGCGGCCAGCAGGCCCTCGCTCTCGCCGGCCATCGGCTCCTCCCGGATCGCTCCGCCCTGGTGATCGGACATCCGCTGCACCTCGCTGCTGGTCCGCCTGCCGGAGGCATCTCCCCGAGGCGGGGGCCGCCTCGGGAACGGGCCCCGCCAGGGCACGGAAGGCGCCGGGCAGGGCCTTCGACTTTGCCTGTTTCCGGAAAATATGCAAGGTTCTGAACAAAATGCAGGGTTGCGGCAGGCGTCGCACGCGACCCGGGGAGGATCAGGGCCATGGCCGAGCAGCAGGACGGACCGCGGCGGGAAGGCGCCCTGGCGCGCTGGTCGCGCCTGAAGCGCCGGGAGGCGACCGAGGAGCGGCCCGCGACGGCGGCGGAGGCGTCGGTCGAGCCGCCGGCCGGGGATCCGGCGGAGACTGACGCGCCCATGGCGGCGGAGCCCGTCGCGCCGGACGCGGTCGAGGAGGAGGTCGACCTCTCGACCCTGCCCGACGTCGAGAGCCTCGGCTACGAATCGGACTTCACCCCGTTCCTGCGCCAGGGCGTGCCCGAGGAGCTGCAGCGCCTGGCGCTGCGCAAGCTCTGGTCGTCGAGCCCGGTGCTGGCCAACATCGACGGCCTCAACGACTACGACCTCGACTACGACAAGACCGACCCGCTGAAGCGCGTCGGCGAGTTCCTGATGAGCCGAGAGGAGCGGTCGGGCCCGCCGCCCGAGCGTCCGCCTGAGGCGCCCCGGGCGGACGCCGAGGCGCCGGCCTCCGATCGCGCCGCGGTCGCCGCGAACGACGCCGGCGGCCCGCCGGACGAGGCCGGGGAGGCGCCGTCCGAGCGAGCGGTTCCGCGTCCGGAAGGCGAGGAGGCATGAGCGCCGGGCCGGTGCCCGAAGGGACCGAGGCGGCGGCGGCCTGGCAGGACCTGGAGCCGGAGGAGCTGGCGCGCGCCCAGGGCTACCAGCTGATCGGGCTGCTGCTGATCGGGCCGCCGGACGGGGAGCGGCTGCGTGTCGCCCGCGCCCTGGCGCCGGAGCCCGAGGGCGCCGCCGGGGAAGCGGAGAGCATCGCCGCCGCGGTCGCGGCCCTCGGCGAGCGTGCCCGCGGCCTCGATCCCGAGGCGGTCGCCGAGGAATACCAGGCGCTGTTCGTCCGGCTCGACCAGAAGGAGCTGCGGCCCTACGCCTCCTGGTATCTGGCCGGCCGGCAGTACGGCAAGGCGCTGCTCGCGCTCCGCGAGGACATGGCGCGCCTGGGCATCGCGCGCAGCGGCGCGGTCGGCGAGCCGGAGGACCACATCGCGCTGCTCTGCGAGATGATGGCCGGGCTGATCCTCGGTGCCTTCGGCGAGGGCCCGGCCGCGGTCGCGAGCCAGGCCGCCTTCTTCCGGCGTCACCTGCAAGGCTGGGCGCCGCGCTTCTTCGCGGACCTGCGGTCGGTGGCCCCGGCCGGCGGCTTCTACGCTGCGGTCGGCAGGCTGGGCGAGTGCTTCCTCGCGCTCGAGACCGAGGCCTTCGGCCTGGAAGGCTGAGGTCCGGCGAGCGTCCTGCATTCCGCTGCGGTTCCACCGGTGTTCTGCGTTTTGTGTCGTTTCATGTAGAAACCCTGCGACCTTTCCGATAGTCTGCGGGCAGGGAGGAAATCGGCGGTAAAAGCCGAGACTCGGAAAAAAGGGGGTCGAAGCGGCCTCATGCCGACGCGACAAGCGGGCAATCGGGTTACGCCGCGCGGGCCTTGGGCCCGACCAGCGATTCTGTCTTTCGCTGCTCCGTCGGCCGGCGATCCGGATCCGCGCATCTCCATCCCCTGTCCGATCCTCCCATCGACGCGTCGTGGCGCCGGGTCCGTCCGGTGCCGCCCCGAGAGGAGAGATCCATGTCCGCCAAGGAAGTGAGCAGGAGCAGTCTGCATCCGGTCAGCAGGCGGGGACTGGCGAAGCTCGCCGGCCTCGGGGCCCTCGCCGGCGTCGCCGGAGCGGCCGGCGCCCTCGCCGCCGGCGCGGCCGCGGCCGCGCCGGGCGCAGCCGACGGCGAGACGACGGGCTACCGCGTCACCCCGCACATCGAGACCTACTACAAGCTCGCGCGCTTCTAGGCCGCGGCCCGCTGGGAAAGGGAGAGACAGAGATGCTCAGGAAGCGCAGCGACGGCACGGCCCGCGGCACGCGGTTCGCACCGGTAATCGCCAATCTCGCGAGCGGCACGATCGACCGCCGGACCTTCCTCAGGCGCTCGGGCCTGGCGGCCGCCGGCCTCGGCGTCGCCTCGGTGCCGCTGATGGGCGTGCGCTCCTCGGCCGAGACCAAGGCGCCGGCCGAGAGCGGCTCGCCGGTCCAGGTCAAGAACAGCGTCTGCACCTTCTGCGCGGTCGGCTGCGCCATCAAGGCCGAGGTCCAGGACGGCGTCTGGATCCGCCAGGCGCCGGCCTTCGACAGCCCGATCAACAACGGCGGCTACTGCGCCAAGGGTGCCGCGGTGCGCGACGAGACCAACTCGGTGCGCCGCCTGCGCTATCCGATGAAGCTGGTCGGCGGCAAGTGGCAGCGGGTCTCCTGGGACCAGGCGATCGGCGAGATCGGCGACCAGATGATGAAGATCCGCAAGGAGTCCGGTCCCGACTCGGTCTACTGGCTCGGCTCGGCCAAGCACAGCAACGAGCAGGCCTACCTGTTCCGCAAGTACGCCGCCTTCTGGGGCTCGAACAACACCGACCACCAGGCGCGCATCTGCCACTCCAGCACGGTCGCGGGCGTCGCGAACACCTGGGGCTACGGCGCGATGACCAACTCCTTCCCGGACATGCACAACTCGAGGGCGATCATCACCTTCGGCGGCAACCCCGCCGAGGCGCACCCGGTCTCGATGCTGCACATCCTGAAGGCCAAGGAGCAGAACAACGCCGCCTTCATCGTCGTCGACCCGCGCTTCACCCGCACGGCGGCCCACGCCACCGAGCACGTGCAGTCGCGGCCCGGCACCGACATCGCGGTGATCTGGGGCATCCTCTGGCACATCTTCGAGAACGAGTGGGAGGACAAGGAGTACATCCGCCAGCGCGTCTGGGGCATGGACCACATCCGCGAGGAGGTCCGGCGCTGGACGCCCGAGGAGGTCGAGCGCGTCAGCGGCGTGCCCGGCTCGCAGCTGCGCCGCGTCGCCCGCACGCTGGTCACCAGCAAGCCGGTCTGCCTGACCTGGACCCTGGGCATGACCCAGCACACCATCGGCAGCAGCAACACCCGGGCCATGCCGATCCTGCAGCTGGCGCTCGGCAACGTCGGCAAGGAAGGCGGCGGCACCAACATCTTCCGCGGCCACGACAACGTGCAGGGTGCCACCGACATGGGCGTGCTCTGCCACACCCTGCCCGGCTACTACGGCCTCTCGACCGGCGCCTGGAAGCACTGGTCGCGGGTCTGGGACGTCGACTACGAGTGGCTGAAGGGCCAGTTCGCCGACCAGAAGCTGATGGAGACGGCCGGCACGCCGGTGTCGCGCTGGTACGAGCTGGTGCTCCAGGACAAGAAGGACATCGACCAGCCGGACAACCTGAGGGCCATGGTCTTCTGGGGCCACTCGGTCAACTCGCTGACCCGGCTGCCCGAGCACTGGAAGGCCTTCGACAAGCTGGAGCTGCTGGTCCTGGTCGACCCCTACGTGCCGCTGTCGGCGATCATCAACGACCGCACCGACGGCGTGTACATGCTGCCGGCGGCCAGCCAGTTCGAGACGACCGGCTCGGTCACGGCCTCGAACCGCTCGCTGCAGTGGCGCGAGAAGGTCGTCGAGCCGATCTTCGAGTCGAAGCCCGACCACGAGATCATGTACCTCTTCGCGCAGAAGTTCGGCTATGCCGACAAGCTGTTCAAGAACATCAAGGTCAACGGCAGCGAGCCGTTCATCGACGACATCCTGCGCGAGATGAACCGCGGCCTCTGGACGATCGGCTACACCGGCCAGTCGCCCGAGCGCCTGCGGCTGCACATGCAGAACCAGCAGACCTTCGACAAGACGACGCTGCGGGCCAACGGCGGCCCCTGCGACGGCGAGTACTACGGCCTGCCCTGGCCCTGCTGGGGCACGCCGGAGATGAAGCATCCCGGCACGCCGAACCTCTACGATCCCTCGAAGGAGGTCTCGCAGGGCGGCCTCGGCTTCCGCGCCCGCTTCGGCGTCGAGGCGCCGAAGGAGTGGGGCGGCGGCAACCTGCTGGCCGAGGGCGGCGTCGAGGGCTCGACCTATCCGCTCGGCTCGGAGATCAAGGACGGCTATCCCGAGTTCACCATGGCCATGCTGAAGAAGCTCGGCTGGGACAAGGACCTGACCGACGCCGAGCGGGCGGCGATCGAGAAGGTGGCCGGCGACAAGACCAACTGGAAGACCGACCTGTCGGGCGGCATCCAGCGGGTCGCGGTCAAGCACGGCTGCGCGCCCTTCGGCAACGCCAAGGCCCGCTGCGTGGTCTGGGGCTTCCCGGATCCGATCCCGGTGCACCGCGAGCCGCTCTACACGCCGCGGCGCGACCTCGTGGCCGACTACCCGACCTACGAGGACACGCGGATGTACCGCCTGCCGATCAAGTACGCCTCGATCCAGAAGCAGGACTTCTCCAAGGAGTTCCCGCTGGTGCTCAGCTCCGGCTGCCTGGTCGAGCAGGAGGGCGGCGGCGCCAAGTCCTTCGCCAACATCTGGCTGGCCGAGCTGCAGCAGAACATGTTCGCCCAGATCAATCCGCGCGATGCCAACAACATCGGCATCAAGGACGGCGACATGGTCTTCGTCGAGAGCCCGGAGGGCGGCTCGATCAAGGTCAAGGCCCGGGTCAGCGAGACGGTCGCCCGGGGCAACGTCTGGGTGCCCTACCACTTCGGCGGCCACTTCCAGGGCAAGGACCTGTCCGGCAAGTACCCGGACGGCACCGGCCCCTACGTGATGGGCGAGTCCGGCAACATCATCATGACCTACGGCTACGACTCCGTGACCAACATCCAGGAAAACAAGGTCTCGATCTGTCGTATCCGGGCAGCCTGAGGGGGAGCTGAACGATGGCCAGGATGAAGTTCCTCTGTGACGCCGACCGTTGCATCAACTGCAACGCCTGCGTCACGGCCTGCAAGAACGAGAACGAGATCCCCTGGGGGATCAACCGGCGCCGGGTGGTCACCATCAACGACGGCAAGCCGGGGCAGCGCTCGATCTCGGTGGCCTGCATGCACTGCTCCGACGCGCCCTGCATGGCGGTCTGCCCGGTCGACTGCTTCTACCAGACCGAGGAGGGCGTGGTCCTGCACTCCAAGGACCTGTGCATCGGCTGCGGCTACTGCTTCTACGCCTGCCCCTTCGGGGCGCCGCAGTACCCGCAGGCCGGCAACTTCGGCACCCGCGGCAAGATGGACAAGTGCACCTTCTGCGGCGGCGGTCCGGAGAAGGACAACTCGGCCGCCGAATTCGAGAAGTACGGCCGCAACCGCCTGGCCGAGGGCAAGCTGCCGATCTGCGCGGAGATGTGCTCGACCAAGGCGCTGCTGGCCGGTGACGGCGACATGGTGTCGGCGATCTACCGCGAGCGCGTCGTCGCCCGCGGCTTCGGCTCGGGCGCCTGGGGCTGGGGCAGCGCCTACAAGGGCGGCGCCAGCTAGGGCGCGTGGACCGGCCGGGCGCTCGCCGTCCTGCCGGTCTTTGGGGGATCGGGACCCGTCCGGCGGCGCCTGTTGCCGGGCGGGTTTCTGCGCGTCTGCAGCCCGGGCGATTGACAGGCCGCACCCAGGCGGTATCTCTGGACCCTCTGGAGCGTCGAGTTCTGCAGTCCCGGGTCGCGGCGGCGCCGCGCTCCGAGCGCAGGTGGCAGGGTGCCGGTGGAAAGCGAGTATCTGACCGCGAAGGAGCTTGCGACGCTGCTGCGGATCCGCGAGCGCAAGGTCTACGAGCTCGCGTCCTCGGGCGAGTTGCCCTGCTCGCGGGCCATGGGCAAGCTGCTGTTCCCGCGCCGTGCCGTCGATGCCTGGCTGGCGCGCAAGAGCTCCGGCCAGGTCGCCGAGCCGGCCAGCGTGCGGCCGAAGGTCGTGCTGGGCAGCCACGATCCGCTGCTCGAATGGGCGTTGCGCGAGTCGCGCTCCGGCCTCGCGGCCTGGTTCGACGGCAGCCAGGACGGGCTCGAGCGCTTCGCCCGCGGCGAGGGGCTGGCGACCGGCCTGCATCTGCCGTCGGCCGATGCCGCCGCCGAGGGCGACGGCTGGAACGTCGAGGCGGTGCGCCGGCGCTTCGCCGGCGAGCCGGTGATCCTGATGGAATGGGCTTGGCGCGAGCGCGGCCTGGCGGTCTCGCCGGAGATCGCCGAGCGGGTCCACGCGCTGAGCGACCTCAAGGGCCTGCGCCTGGCGCCGCGCCAGACCGGTGCCGGCAGCCAGACCCTGCTGCTGCAGCTGCTGGCGCGCGAGGGCCTGTCGCTGGAGGCTCTGTCGCCCCTGCCGCCGATGCGCACCGAGACCGAGGCGGTGCTGGCGGTCTACGACGGCAAGGCCGACGCCGCCTTCGGCATCGCCGCCCTGGCCAGGCAGTTCCGCCTCGCCTTCGTGCCGCTGGTGCGCGAGCGCTTCGACCTGCTGGTCGACCGCTGGGCCTGGTTCGAGCCGCCGATGCAGGCGCTGCTCGCCTTCTGCCGCACCGAGCCCTTCAAGGCGCGCGTCGCCGAGTACGGCGGCTACGACGTCTCCGGCCTCGGCACGGTCCACTTCAACGGCGCCAAGGCGACGGGCTTTCCGGCCTGAGCCTCCGGCCGGCCGCTTCCCCAGCCGGTCCGTCAGGCGGCCTCGAACTCGGCCTGGAAGGCGGTCAGCAGCCGGTCGGCGAAGCGTGCCGAGGCGACGGGCAGGGCGCGGTGGCGCAGCTGGCCGAGCAGCAGCAGGCCGGCCGGCACGTCGCGCTCGTCGATCGGCCGGCTGACCAGGTCCTCGGGGTGGCGCGGCGGCTCCAGGCCGATCGGGATGTGGAAGGCCAGGATGCGCTCGGCCCGGGCGTAGTGGCGCAGGAACTCGAAGGAATCGGACTGGACCAGCGGGGTCAGCGCCTGGCCCTTGGCCGCGGCCGCCTGCTCGAGCAGCTGGCGCACGCCGTAGGGCGCGGTCGGCAGGCAGAGCGGATGGCGCAGGCAGTCGCGCAGCCGCAGGCTCTCGCGCTCGGCCAGCGGATGGTCCGGCGCCATCACCGCATGGACCGGCTGGCGGACCACGGCCAGGGTCTGGAACTCGGCGAGCCGCACCGGCTCGAAGACCAGGGCGAGGTCGCAGCTGTAGTCGAGCAGCGCCTGCTCGGCGGCGGTCCGGTCGCGCGGCAGCACCGAGAAGGTCACCGCCGGATGCTCGGTCCGGTAGGCGGTGATCTGGCGCGGCAGGAAATAGGGCAGCAGCGCCTGGCTGCAGGCGATCGGCACGTGGCCGCGCCGGATGCCCTCCAGGTCGGCGATCTTCGACTTCAGCCGCTCGATGTCGGAGATCTGGCTGCGGATGTGCTGGATCAGCAGCTCGCCCACGGTGTTGAGCCGGACGCCGCGCGGCAGCCGCTCGAAGACCGGCGTGCCCAGCTCCTCCTCGAAGGCCTGGACCCGCCGGTTCAGCGCCGAGGGCGTGATGTTCAGCGCCTCGGCCGCCTGCCGGATCGAGCCGGCTTTCGAGATGGCATCGATGTAGCGGTAGGTCAGCAAGTGCCTCATGGCAAAGGCCTCTTTCACGACCGGTGCATTTTTTTCACCGGAAGGGTTCGACAATAGCAGAAGACGGAAACAGTCGCCCTCCCTAGCGTCGAGCCCAGAACAGGCCGCCCGCATCTCCGGCGGCGGCCGCGAACAGAGGGGTAGAGCGGGATGACGCAAGGCACTCGACGCGGCGACGCGGGCTCCGGCACGACGCGGCGCGGCTTCCTCGGCATGACGGGCGCGGCCGCCGCCGGCGCCGGCCTGCTGCCGTTCCTCAAGGTCCTGCCGGTGCAGGCCGGCGCCTCCGATACGGCCGTGGTGGTGATCGGCGGCACGATCAACAGCCTGGACCTGCACCGGACCGGCACCAACCGGCCGAGCTACGAGGTCGCGGTCAACTGCTACGACCGCCTGGTCTCCTTCGGCACCAAGACGCTGCCCGACGGCAGCCTGTCCTACGACTACTCGCAGATCGTGCCGGAGCTGGCCGAGAGCTGGGACATCGCCGAGGACTCGATCACCTTCCACCTCAAGCCCGCGGCCAGGTTCTGGGACGGCACGCCGGTGACCGCCGAGGACGTGCGCTGGTCCTTCGAGCGCGCCGTGACCGTCGGCGGCTTCCCGACCGTCCAGATGAAGGCCGGCCTGCTGGAGAAGCCCGAGCAGTTCGAGGCGGTCGACGAGAAGACCTTCAAGCTGCACCTGCTGCGGCCCTCGAAGCTGACCCTGCCGGACCTCGCCGTGCCGGTGCCCTTCGTCATCAACTCGAAGCTCGCCAAGGCCCATGCCACGGCCAAGGATCCCTGGGCGATGGACTACCTGCACAAGACGACGGCCGGCTCGGGCGCCTTCAAGGTGGTGCGCTGGGATCCGGGCCAGCAGCTGGTCTACGAGCGCAACGACGACTGGGCCGGCGGGCCGCTGCCGGGGCTCAAGCGGGTCATCATCCGCGAGGTCCCGAACCCCTCGAACCGGCGCGCCCTGCTGGAGCGCGGCGACGTCCAGGTGTCCTTCGGCATGCCCGACAAGGACGCCCAGGAGCTCGCCAGGTCGGGCAAGGTCCAGGTCTCCTCGACGCCGATCGAGAACTGCATCAACTGCGTCGGCCTGAACTACAAGTTCGAGCCCTTCCGGGATTCGAACGTGCGCAAGGCCGTGGCCTGCGCGATCCCCTACCAGGCGATCTTCGAGACCGCGGCCTACGGCCAGGGCACGCCGATGTGGGGCGGCAAGCCGGAGATCGATTCGATCGCCTGGCCGCGGCCCTTCCCCTACGACACCGACCTCGACAAGGCCAAGGAGCATATGGCCAAGAGCGGCTTCGCCAGCGGCTTCGAGGTGCCCTTCTCGATCAGCCTCGGCATCGACTGGATGGAGCCGACGGCCCTGCTGATCCAGGAGAGCCTGGCCAAGATCGGCATCAAGACGACGATCGACAAGATCCCGGGCGCCAACTGGCGCACCGCCTCGCTGGTCGAGAAGCGCCTGCCGCTGCACCTGGAGAACTTCGGCGGCTGGCTGAACTACCCCTGCTACTACTTCTACTGGACCTACGAGAAGGGGCACCTGTTCAACTCCTCGAACTACGACAACCCGGAGATCGAGACGCTGGTCGGCGAGACGCTCGACATGCAGACCTCGAACCCCGCCTACGCGCCCAAGATCAAGCGTCTCTTCGAGATCGCGATCGACGACCTGCCGCGCATCCCGCTGTGGCAGCCGGCGCTCAACGTCGGCACCAACGGCGTCAGCGGCTACGAGTACTGGTTCCATCGCGTGCCCGACGTCCGGGGCCTAAAGCGGAGCTGACGGGCATGGCCGGGCGCCCGAAGACGATCCTCTCGCGGATCGCGCAGGCCCTGCCTGTGGTCGTCGGGGTGGTGATCGTCACCTTCCTGCTGACCCGGGCCCTGCCGGGCGACCCGGCCGTCTATTTCGCCGGCCCCTCGGCCGACCAGAACTCGATCGCCGAGGTGCGCGCCGCCCTCGGCCTGGACAAGCCGCTGCCGGAGCAGTTCATCCTCTACGTCGGGCAGCTGCTGCACGGCGACCTCGGCCAGTCGATCTCGACCGGGCAGCCGGTCGCGGTCGAGCTGGCGCGGCGCCTGCCGGCCTCGCTGGAGCTGACCCTGCTGGCGCTGCTGCTGTCCTGCTCGGTGGCGGTGCCGCTCGGCGTGCTGGCGGCGACCCGGCCCGGCTCCTGGGTCGACCATCTCTGCCGGGTGCTGGTCACCGCCGGCGTCTCGCTGCCGACCTTCTTCACGGGCCTCGCGCTGATCTATCTCTTCTACTACCTGCTCGGCCTGGCGCCGACGCCGATCGGCCGGCTCGACTTCCTCTACCTGGAGCCGGAGCGGGTCACCGGCTTCTTCCTGATCGACGCGGCCCTGGCCGGCGACTGGGAGACCTGGCTGGGCGCGCTGCGCCAGATCATCCTGCCGGCCATCACCCTGGGCCTCTTCACCCTGGCGCCGATCTCGCGGATCACCCGCGCCTCGATGCTGCAGGCGCTCTCCTCCGACTACGTGCGCACGGCCAGGGCGGCCGGGCTGACCGGGCGCACCGTCGTCTACCGCTACGCCTTCCAGAACGCGCTGCTGCCGGTGCTGACCACCCTCGGCATGGTCTTCTCCTTCAGCCTCGGCGCCAACGTGCTGGTCGAGAAGGTCTTCGCCTGGCCCGGCATCGGCTCCTACGCCGTCGACGCGCTGGTCGTCTCCGACTACGCGGCGGTGCAGGGCTTCGTGCTCGCCATGGCGCTGCTCTTCGTGGCGCTCAACCTCGCGATCGACATCGCCTACACGCTGGTCGATCCGCGCATCGGGTTCGAGAAGCGATGACCGACCTCGCCGTCGACCGCCCGGCGCCGCGCCCGAGCGCGCTGCGCCACGTCGCCTACGTCCTGCGCTCCAACCCGCTGACCCTGATCGCCTTCCTGCTGCTGGCGCTGCTGCTGGTCGCCGCCCTCTTCGGCCCGGCGATCGCACCCTACGATCCCTACGCCTCGGATGCGCCGGCGGCGCTGCAGCCGCCGAGCTGGAGCCACTGGTTCGGCACCGACAACCTGGGTCGCGACGTCTTCAGCCGGGTCCTGGTCGCCAGCCGCCTCGACCTCGCGATCTCGGTCTCGGCCGTCGCGCTGTCCTTCGTCATGGGCTCGGTGCTGGGGGCGGCGGCCGGCTACTGGGGCGGCTGGACCGACCGGCTGACCAGCCGGATGCTCGACACCATCATGGCCTTCCCGCTGTTCGTGCTGGCCATGGGCATCGTCTCGGCGCTCGGCAACACCGTCGAGAACGTCGTCTACGCGACGGCGATCATCAACGTGCCGTTCTACGCCCGCCTGGTGCGCGCCGAGGTCAACATCCGCCGCGAGGCCGGCTTCGCGCTGGCCGCCAGGCTGTCGGGCAACGCCGACTGGCGGGTGCTGGCCCTGCACATCTTCCCCAACGCCCTGCCACCGATGATGGTGCAGGTCTCGCTCAACCTCGGCTGGGCGATCCTCAACGCCGCCGGGCTCTCCTTCATCGGCCTCGGCGTCCGGCCGCCGACCGCCGAGTGGGGCATCATGGTCGCCGAGGGCGCCAACTACATCGTCTCGGGCGAGTGGTGGATGGCGGTCTTCCCCGGCGCGGCGCTGATGCTCGCGGTCTTCACCTTCAACCTGCTGGGCGACGGTCTGCGCGACATGGTCGACCCGCGCCTGCGCACCTGAAAAAGAGGGGAGGGGGCGCCGTGGCGCTGCTCGACATCCGCGACCTCGCCGTCTCCTTCCGCACCCGACGCGGCACGGTCGAGGCAGTCAGGGGCGTCAGCCTCTCGGTGGCGCGCGGCGAGACCCTCGCCATCGTCGGCGAGTCCGGCTCCGGCAAGTCGGTGACCTCCTACGCCCTGATGCGCATCCTCGACGCCGGCGGCACGATCAAGGCCGGCGAGCTGACCTACGGCGGGGTCGACCTGAGGCGCGCCGGCGAGCGCGAGATGGCCGACATCCGGGGCCGCGAGATCTCGATGATCTTCCAGAACCCGCGCGCCGCCCTGAACCCGATCCGCAAGGTCGGGCGGCAGATCGAGGACGTGCTGCTGCGTCACGGCCGGGCGACCCGCCTGAACGCCAGGGCCAGGGCGATCGAGGCGATGGAGGCGGTGCGCATCCGCGAGGCGGGCAGGCGCTACCACGCCTATCCCTTCGAGCTGTCCGGCGGCATGTGCCAGCGCGTCGTCATCGCCCTGGCGCTGGCCTGCGACCCGAAGCTGCTGATCGCCGACGAGCCGACGACCGGCCTCGACGTCACGACCCAGAAGGCGGTCATGGACCTGGTCGCCGAGCTGATCGCCGAGCGCGGCCTCTCGGCGATCCTGATCACCCACGACCTGGGCCTGGCCGCCGCCTACAGCGACCGGGTCGCGGTGATGCGCCGCGGCGAGCTGGTCGAGGAGGGCGCGGCCGCCGAGATCTTCGCCCGGCCGCAGCACCCCTACACGCAGAAGCTGGTCGCGGCGACGCCGCGCCAGGGCGTCGGCGTGCGCGAGCTGCTGCCGCCGGAGGCACGCACCCCGGCGCCGCCGCCGCGGATCGGCAGCCGGCCGCTGCTCGAGGTCGTCAACCTGACCAAGACCTTCGAGACCGGCGACGGCCCGGTCCAGGCGGTCAAGCGGGTCTCCTTCGAGATCCGCCAGTCCGAGAGCGTCGGGCTGGTCGGCGAGTCCGGCTGCGGCAAGTCGACGACCTCGGCGATGATCATGCGCCTGCTCGACCCGACCTCCGGCGCGATCCTGTTCGACGGCCAGGACCTCGCCGAGACGCCGGCCCGGCGCTTCGCCCGCGACCCGCGCCGGGCCCAGCTGCAGCTGGTCTTCCAGGACGCGACCGACAGCCTCAACCCGCGCTGGAGCGCACGCGCCTCGATCGCCGATCCGCTGGCCCGGCTCGGGCGGCTCGACCGCAGGGCGCGGCGCGCCTGCGTCGAGGAGCTGGCCGAGCTGGTCGGCCTGCCCGGCGAGCTGCTCGACCGCTTCCCGCACCAGCTGTCCGGCGGCCAGAAGGCGCGCGTCGGCATCGCCCGGGCGATTGCCCTGGAGCCGAAGCTGTTGATCCTCGACGAGCCGACGGCGGCACTCGACGTCTCGATCCAGGCGGTCGTGCTGAACCTGCTGGTCGACCTCAAGGCGCGGCTCGGCATGAGCTACCTCTTCGTCAGCCACGACCTGCAGGTCGTGCGGCTGCTTTGCGACCGCATCGTCGTGATGCGCGGCGGCGAGGTCGTCGAGCAGGGCCCGGCCGAGCAGGTCATGGGGGCGCCCGCCTCCGACTACACCCGCAGCCTGCTCGAGGCCGCGCCCCGGCCGCCGAGCGGCGAGGCCGGGTCGCGGGGCCTGCCGCCGCGGGCCGTTCCCCTCTAGTCTGCACTGCCATGAGCCCGACCATGCCGGATCTTCCCCTGAACCTCGCTTCCCTGCGCGCGGCCTATGCCGCCGGCGTCTCGCCGGCCGAGGTGGTCGCCGCCGTCTACCGGCGCATCGAGGCGCTCGGCGACCCGGGCATCTTCATCCACCTCAGGCCCGAAGCCGAGCTGCTGGCCGAGGCGGCGGCCCTGCCGCCGTTCCAGGCGGCGGGCGGGCTGCCGCTCTGGGGCGTGCCCTTCGCGATCAAGGACAACATCGACCTCGCCGGCGCGCCGACGACGGCGGCCTGCCCGGCCTATGCCTACGAGCCCGCGGCGGACGCCTTCTGCGTCGCGCGGCTGCGCCGGGCCGGCGCGCTCGCCATCGGCAAGACCAACCTCGACCAGTTCGCGACCGGCCTGGTCGGCGTGCGCTCGCCCTTTCCGCCGCCGCTCAACGCCCTCGACCCGGCGATGGCGCCGGGCGGCTCCAGCTCCGGCTCGGCGGTCGCCGTGGCGCAGGGCCTGGTGACCTTCGCGCTCGGCACCGACACCGCCGGCTCGGGGCGCGTGCCGGCGGCGCTCAACAACATCGTCGGCCTGAAGCCGAGCCTCGGCCTGATCTCGAACGGCGGCGTCGTGCCGGCCTGCCGCAGCCTCGACACGGTCTCGCTCTTCGCGCTGACCGTCGAGGACGCCTGGCGGGCGCTGGCCGTCGCCGCCGGCTACGACCCCGCCGATCCCTGGTCGCGCCGCCTGCCGCTGCGCGGTCCGGCGGCGCCGGCCGGACGCTTCCGCGTCGGCGTGCCGGCGCCGGCCAGCCGCCGCTTCTTCGGCGACGCGGTCCAGGCCGGGAGCTTCGCCGCCGGCCTGGAGCGCATCGCGGCCCTCGGCGGCGAGCTCGTCGAGCTCGATTTCGAGCCTTTCTACGAGGTCGCGGCGCTGCTCTACGACGGACCCTGGGTCGCCGAGCGCTACACCGTCGTCGAACCGCTGCTGCAGAGCGATCCGGAGGCCCTGCATCCCGTGACCCGGCAGGTGATCGCCAAGGCCGAGGGCTTCTCGGCGGCCGACACCTTCCGCGCCAGCTACCGCCTCGCCGGGCTGAAGCGCCGCATCGAGCCGCTGCTCGACGGCCTGGACCTGCTCTGCGTGCCGACGATCCCGGGCTTCTGCAGCCTGGCCGAGCTGGCGGCCGACCCGATCGGCCCGAACAGCCGGCTCGGCACCTACACCAACTTCGTCAACCTGCTCGACCTCTGCGGCATCGCCGTGCCGATCGCCCCGCGCGCCGACGGCCGGCCGGGCAGCCTGACCCTGCTGGCCAGGGCCGGCCGGGACCACCTGGCCGCCGGGCTGGCCGCGCGCCTGCACGCCGAGGCCGGCGTCACGGCGGGCGTCACGGGCGGCGCGACCGGCTGGCCGCTGTCGCCGGCCGAGCCGCCGGCAGCGGTGGCCGCGGAGGACGAGATCGCGCTCGCCGTGGTCGGCGCGCACATGACCGGCCTGCCGCTGAACGGCGACCTGACGCGGCTCGGCGCGCGCTTCCTCAGCCGCACGCGCACGGCACCCTGCTACAGGCTCTACGCGCTGCCGGGCGGGCCGCCGTTCAAGCCCGGCCTGGTGCGTAGCGAGCAGGGCGGGGCGATCGAGATCGAGGTCTGGGCGCTGCCCGAGTCCGCCTTCGGCGCCTTCATGCGGACCGTCCCGCAGCCGCTCGGCATCGGCACGCTGAGCCTGGAGGACGGCAGCCAGGTCAAGGGCTTCCTCTGCGAGCCGGTCGCCGTCGAGGGTGCGCGCGACATCACCGGCTTCGGCGGCTGGCGCGCCTATCTGGCGGAGGCGGCCTCGCCGGCCGCCGCGGCGCCCTGACGGGGTTGCCGCCCGGCGGGACGAGAGAGCGCGCCGGTTGTGGTCTTTCGCCACAGCCTGATCTGGATCAAGGGCCGGTTCCGCGACCTCGCCTTTGCTGTCGGAAGGGCGGCGCGGGGAGGCGTGCCGCCGAGGCTCGATCCAGGGAGAAACGCGATGCCGAAGCCAGCGACGCAGGACCGAAGCGCGGCAGCCGGGAATGCTGCCGCCGCCCCCCCGTTCCTCGCCTTCGACCCCACCGCCTTCGATGCGGTGCTGCGCGGCAGCGAGGACTGTGCCCGAACCTGCCTGGCCTGGCAGCAGGAGCTCCTCCGCTTCACGACGTCCCGGCTGCAGGCCGACGCCGAGCTTCCGCTGTCGCTCGCCCGCTGCCGGGACGTCCCCGACCTGGTGGCGCTGCAGCAGCGCTGGTTCACCACCGCCCTGCAGGACTATGCGAGCGAAGCCGGACAGCTCCTGGATCTCGCCGGCCGGGCCGCCCGTGGCGGCCTGGCCTGCTGGCAGGAGGTCCGGCCGGAGGAGGCCAGGGAGAGCGCCGAGCTGGTGGAATAGCCCGGTGGCGGCGCTGCCCTACTTGGCGGCCGCCGCTGCCTCCTCCGGGCGCAGCAGGGCGAAGACCTCGGTGACCGCGGCGAAGTCGCGGTAGCCGCAGCGCGCCAGGGCCTGGGCGGCGGCCGTGTCGAAGTAGCCGTCCTTCAGGAAGCGCTCGTCGAGGTGCACGCCGACGACCTGGCCGAGCACGACGATCTGGCCGGTGTCACCGCCGTCCAGGTCCTCGAGGCGCAGGACCTGGAGCACCCGGCATTCCAGCGCCGCCGGGCTCTCGGCGACGCGCGGCGCCTTGACCAGGCGGCAGGGCGCCGCGGTCAGGCCGGCGAGCGCGAACTCGTCGACGCCGGGCTCGACCATCGCCGAGGTCGCGTTCATCTGGCGGGCCAGCGGCAGGGTCGAGAGGTTGAAGACGAACTCGCCGGTCGCCTCGGCGTTGCGCGGCGAGTCCTTCGGCCCCTCGCTGGAGAAGGCGACCATCGGCGGCCGGCTGCACATCGCGTTGAAGAAGCTGTAGGGCGCCAGGTTCGGCCGGCCCTCGGCGTCGAGCGTCGAGATCCAGCCGATCGGTCGCGGCGCCACGATCGCCTTGAAGGGGTCGTAGGCCAGGCGGTGGCCGTCCTTGGGCTCGTAGAAGTGCATGCCTCGCTCCCTCGTCGCTCAGGCGGCCCCGGCCAGCGGGTGCTCGAAGATCCAGTCGGCCATGACCTGGCAGCGCCGCATGTAGCGCGGCTGGTCCGCCCGGTAGTCGGCGATGGCGTTGTGCAGGCAGCCGATGTTGTCCCACATCAGCACGTCGCCCTCGGTCCAGCGGTGCGTGTAGATGTACTTCTCCTGCAGCTGGTGGCGGAACAGGACGTCCAGCATCTCGTCGCTCTCGGCCTGCGGCCAGCCGTCGATCCGGACGGTGTAGCCGGGATTGGCGTAGAGCACCTTGCGGCCGGTGATCGGGTGGGTCAGCACGACCGGGTGGTGCACCGGCGGCTTCCTGCGCCGCTGCTCCTCGCTGAGCGGCGGCCGGGTGCTGCCCTTCTCGCGGCGCATCATCTCCCAGAACTTGTTGAAGTCGTGCTCGGCCGTGGCGCCCTCGAGGCGCCGCTTCACCGCGTCGGGCAGGTCGTCGTAGGCGGCCTGCATGCTGGCGAACTGGGTGTTGCCGAGCGGATTGCCGGCCTCGTCGTGCGGCACCTTGAGGGCGAAGAGCACGTTGGTCAGCGAGATCACCGCGCTGTAGGACATGTCGGTGTGCCAGTCCTGGCCGGCGTCGGCGATGCCGATCGGCTTTCCCTCCTCGACGATGTTCGAGAGGATCATCACCTCCGGATGGCCCTCGACCTGGAAGCTGCCGGCGACGTTGACCTCCAGCGTGCCGAAGCGCGAGGCGAAGGCCTTGTGGGCGGCGGGGTCCAGCGACTGCCGCGGGAAGCGCAGCACGCCGTGGCGGCCGAGGGCCCGGAGCAGGCCCCTGAAGTCGGCGTCGGTCAGCGGCTGCGACAGGTCCAGCCCCTCGATCGTGGCGCCAAGGATCTCACCGGTCGGGACGATGTCGAACACCTTCGAGGCTCCCTTACTGGCTTGCGGGTCGGTCGGAGAGCGCGGCCTCCGGCGTCAGGTGGAAGGGCACGCCGAGGCCCTTGGCGATCGCCGAGAGCTGGGCCAGCAGCGCCGGCGCCAGCGGCACGCCCTCTTTCAGGCGCGCCGCGCGCACCTGGTTCTCGATGTCGCCCGGCATCAGCACCGGGCGCCCGGGATCGACCGGTGCCGCGCCGCGCAGGCGGCCGGCCACCGTGCCGACGTCGGCGGTGAAGGCCTCGAAGCCGCGCAGCAGCGCGGGATCGATCGCGATGAAGCAGTGGCCGATGTTGTCCTCGCTGCCGGCCGTCTGCCGCGCCGCGCCGTTGAAGGCGCCGCCGGCCAGGCTGCCGCCGAGGAAGTGGCCGAGCAAAGCCAGGCCGTAGCCCTTGTGGACGCCGAGCGCCGGCGTCGCGCCGAGCGCGGTCAGGCCGCCGGGCGCGCCCCCGTAGATGATCCGGTAGGCGGCGTGCGGGTCGGTCACCGGCCGGCCCTCGCCGTCGACGACCCAGCCCTCGGGCAGCGGCTTGTCCTGCAGGTGGTGGATGCGGATCTTGTTGCCGGCCGCGGTCGAGGTCGCCATGTCGAAGACGATCGGCTCGCCCCCGGCGGTCGGGATGCCGTAGGCCAGCGGGTTGGTGCCGAGCACCGGCTCGGCGCCGCCCGGCGGCACGACGCAGACCACCTTGGTCGAGGTCGCGACCAGGCAGATCACGCCCTCGCGGGCGGCGAGGCGCGCGTAGTAGCCGGCGGCGCCGAAGTGATGCGAGCGGCGCACCGTGGTCACTGCGATGCCGGCCTGCTTGGCCTTGCGGACGGCGAGGCGGGTCGCGAAGGCGGCCGCCGGGAAGCCCAGGCCGTTGCCGGCGTCGACCGTCGCATGGGCCGGGCCTTCTGCCTCGATTTTCGGTTCTACTGCAAGGTCGTAGCCACCGTTCTTCATCCAGTTCGAGATCAGCGCGAGCAGGGAGATGCCGTGGGTGTCGATGCCGCGCAGGTCGCAGTCGGTCAGGGCGTCGACGCTGGCCTCGAGGTTCTCGCCCGCCAGGCCCCAGCCGGCGAGGATCGCCGCGCACTGGCGGCGCACCACGCCCTCCGGAAAGCGCGGGGTCTCGGCCGCGGCGCTCATGCCCCGGCTCCGCGCAGCACCACCGGGTTCTCCAGCACGCCGATCCCGGGGATCTCGACCTCGACCCGGTCGCCGGGCACGAGGTAGACCGGCGGCTTGCGGAACACGCCGACGCCCTCGGGCGTGCCGGTCGCGATGACGTCGCCCGGCTCCAGGGTCAGGTAGCGGCTGACGTAGGACAGCACGGTGGGCACCGGGAAGATCATGTCGTGGGTGTTGCCGTCCTGCATGACTTTGCCGTTGACCCGGCAGCGGACCTGCAGGTGGCCGGGGTCGGGGATCTCGTCCGCCGTGACCAGGCAGGGGCCCATCGGGCAGAAGCCGTCCATCGATTTCGCGAAGCTGGTCTGCGGCGGCTTGACGTCGAACTGGAATTCGCGCGCCGAGACGTCGTTGAGCAGCGTGTAGCCGGCGACGAAGTCGAGCGCCTCGGCCTCCGGCACGTCGCGCATCGTGCGGCCGACGACGACGGCCAGCTCGGCCTCCCAGTCCAGGCGGGTGACGGCGGCCGGCTTCTCGATCGCCGCGCCGGGCCCGACCACCGAGGAGGGCACCTTGGTGAAGAGCCGCGGCTGCTCCTGCGCCTCCAGGCCGCCCTCGGCGGCGTGGGCGCCGTAGTTGCGGCCGACGCCGATCACCTTGCCAGGCCGCGGAACCGGCGCCAGCAGCCTGACGGCGGCCAGCGGCTCGCCCTCCGGCAGCGCCTCCGCGGCGACCGCGCGCAGCCGCTCCAGGCCGCCCTGCAGCAGCGCCAGCATGTCGGCCGGCGCCGGGTCCAGCAGGTCGGCGAGGTCGACGACCTGACCGGCGTTCAACAGGCCGACCCGGATCCGGCCAGCGGCTTCGTAGGTAACGAGCTTCATGAAGGACTCTCTGAAGGGGCGGGGAGGACGGGCACGGCGCGGCTGCTCAGCGCATCAGGCTCGGCAGGGTGAGCGTGATCGAGGGGAAGGCGACCAGGACGACCAGCAGGATCAGCTCGGTCAGCACGAAGGGCAGCACGCCGGAGAAGCCCTGGCGCGTCGGCACGCCGGTCGAGGCCGAGGCGATGAAGATGTTGAGGCCGACCGGCGGCGTGATCAGGCCGATCTCGGCGGTCTTGACGATCAGCACCCCGAACCAGATGCCGTCGAAGCCCAGGCCGGTCGCGATGGCGTGGGTGATCGGCACGGTCAGCACGATGATCGCGAACTGGTCCATGAACATGCCGAGCAGCACGTAGAAGACCAGGATCAGGGCCAGCACGGCGTGCGGTGACAGGTTGCTGGCCGCGATCCAGTCCAGGATCGCTCCGGTCATCTGGGTGAAGGCCATGAAGTAGCCGAACAGCACGGCGCCGAAGATGATCGTCACGATCATCGTCGTGGTGCGCAGCGTGTGGCCGATCGCCTCGCCGAAGGCGCGGCGGTCGAGCCGGCCCATGACCACGGTGATCAGCAGGGCGCCGATCGCGCCGATCGCGCCGACCTCGCTGGGCGTCGCCGTGCCGCTGTAGAGCGCGCCGAGCACCAGGACGATCAGGATCATCACCGGCCAGACCCGGCCGCGCTCCTCCGGCGCCGCCGCCGCGCCGAGCGAGGCCGGCCGGGCCTTCGGGGCCGGCGCCAGCTCGGGCCGGCGCCAGACGCAGAGCGAGATCGTGACGATGTAGCCGAGCGCGGTCAGCAGGCCGGGCAGGATGCCGGCGATGAACAGCTTGCCGATCGATTCCTCGGAGATGATGCCGTAGACGACGAAGGCGATCGAGGGCGGGATCATGATCGCCAGCGTGCCGGCGACCGAGATCGTGCCGACCGCGAAGCCGGGCTTGTAGCCGAGCGCCTTCATGGTCGGGAAGGTCGAGCGGGCGATCGCCGCGACCGCCGCGGTGCTGCTGCCCGAGGCGGCGGCCAGCACGGCGCCGGCCAGGACCGCGGTGACCGCGAGGCCGCCGCGCACCCGGCGCAGCAGGCGGCCGCAGGCCAGCATCAGGTCGCGGGCGACGCCGCCGGCGCTGAGCAGCTCGCTCATCAGCACGAACATCGGGATGGTCAGCAGCACGAAGTTCGCGGTCGTGTGGTGGACGACGCTCTCCATCAGCCCCGGCACGACCGGCGCGGGCGCGATGACGAGCAGGCAGATCGTGCCGGCGATGCCGAGTGCGAAGCCGATCGGCAGGCCGAGGGCGATCAGCACCAGCAGCAGGCCGACACCGAGCAGGATGGTCATGGGTGCTCAGGTCCTTCTTCGACCTCGTGGTCGCTGCCGATCGGCTTGAGGGTCGGGGCGACGGCGTCGAGCAGCACCCGGAGGGCCAGCAGCCCGAGCCCGAGCGGCACCCAGACCCAGGACCAGTCGACCGGCCAGTCGATCACGCCCATGGTCACCTCGTCGTTGACCAGTGCGTCGAGGAAGCGCCCCCAGGAGAACCAGGCGAGCGCCGCCAGGTAGACCGCGGCGGCGAGCAGGCCGAGCCGGATCACCATCTGGTTGAAGGCCGCCGGGCAGCTGTCGAGCAGCAGGCGCACCTGGATCGCGCCGCCCTTGCGGTAGCCCCAGGGCAGGGCCAGCAGGACCATGGCGACCAGCAGGTAGTCCTCGGTCAGGGTCAGCTGGAAGGTCAGCGGCGCGGCGAAGGCATGGCGCAGGATCGCGTCGAGCGAGACCAGCACCATGATCGCCACCAGGACGGCGCCGGCGGCGACGGCCGCGACGTTCTCGACGACGCAGAGCACCCGGTCGGTGCGTGCGTGCCAGTGCGCGTAGGCCATCGCCGCCTCGCCTCAGCCGTTTCGATCGGGCCGGCCGCTCAGCTCGCGGTCAGCTCGCGGAACTTCGCCAGCACCTTGTCGGCCGGCAGGCCGCGGTCCGCGAGCCGCTTGACCCACTCGTCCTGGACCTTGGCGAGCTCGGCGTTGATCGCCTTCAGCTGGTCCGGTGCGAAGGCGTACATCGTCTTGCCCGCGCCCTCGAACTCCTTGATCAGGCCGCCGACCTCGTTGTCCATGAAGGTCGAGGCCGAGGTCTGCGTGTCCTTGCCGGCCTGGACCATGGCGTCCCGGATCTCCTTCGGCAGGCTGGCCATCTTCTTGGCGTTGCCGCAGAAGATGTTGACGAAGGTGCCGAACGAGCCGTTGGTGCTGGCCGCCTTCATGATCTCGTCGACCTTGTAGGGCTTGAGGCTGGACAGCGCCGAGATCGTCGCGCCGACCGTGCCGCGCTCCAGGGCCACGTACATGTCGCTGACCGGGATCTCGGCCGGCGAGGCGCCGAGCGCGTTGATCACCAGGTTCATCGAGCCGCCGGCCGAGCGGATGACCTTGCCCTTGAAGTCGTCGACCGTCTTGATCGGGTCGCCGGTGGAGACGATCTGGTAGGGCGGGAAGGCCATGACCCAGAGCGGATCGCAGTCCTGCGAGGCGAACTCCTTGGCCAGCGCGCCGCCGTCGGCCAGCTGGTCGCTGTGCGCCGTGACGATCGCCTGGGACGAGCCGCCGAGGCCCGGCAGCATCGACACGCCGTTGAGCGGCAGCTTGTCGGAGACGTAGCCGACCGGCACCGGCACGAAGTCGGCGACGCCGCTCTGCAGGGCCGAGAGCAGCTCCTTCAGCTTGGCGATCTGGCCGGCCGGGTAGTAGTTGAACTTGACCGCGCCGCCGGTCAGCTCGGTCACCCGGTCCATCCAGGGCTGCACGCCCTGGGCCGCGATGACGTGCTTCAGAGGGCTGCCGTGCGCGACCGTGACCTCGATCTTGGCGGCACGCAGCGGGCGGGCCCCGAGGCCGAGCGCGAGCGCGCCCGCGCTCATGCCGGCCAGCACCTTGCGGCGATCTACCTTCTTCATCCGACGTTCCTCCCGTCTTGGTTCGGTTCTGATTTGTCCGGGCCGTTGCTTCTGTCCGCGGCCTCTTGGTGGTTTGCTTGCGTGCCGCGGCCTCAGCCGGGCAGGGTTCCGGTCATCGAGGGGCGCTCGGCGAAGCCGGCGTACCATTCGGCGAGGCGGGGCCGCCCCTGCAGCCAGTCGATCCGGGAATGACGGAAGCCCAGCCAGGCGATGCCGCAGGCGGCCCCGATCGCCGCCAGGTTCGGCTCGCCGGCGAGCTCCGCGACCGAGGCGTCCAGCCGGTCCAGCCCGCGCTGGGCGATCGCCAGCTGCTTGTCGATCCAGGCCGGCGACTGCTCGCCCTCCGGCCGCATCGTCTCCTGGCGCGCCAGCAGGCCGCCCTCGATGGCGCCGTCGGCGAGCGCCGACAGGGTCTGGATGCGCCAGCGACGTTCGCCGGTGCCCGACAGCCGGCCGCCGCCGTGGGTCTCGTCGAGCCAGGCGCAGATCACCGGCGAGTCGAACAGCACCTGGCCGTCGTCCAGCTCGAAGGCCGGCACCTTGGCCAGCGGGTTCCTGTCCCAGAAGCCGCTGGCCTGGTCGCGCGGATTGGTCTGGACGCGCTCGACCGCGTCCCACAGGCCGAGCTCGATCAGCACGACCGAGACCTTTCGCACGAAGGGCGAGGTGCCGTTCCAGTAGAATCGCAAGAAGTCTTCCTCCGGCCGCCGCGGGCTCTGCCGGCCCGTCGGTTCACTGGAGAAAGCTTAGGGGCGGTTACTGATCAGCGACAAACTCAAAAGGGTGATTAATTGATCAGGAAATCCGATCAGCGGGCTGCCGCCGTCGGACGCCCGGACAGCGGCCTGAGGCCGATCTCGCCGAGGTCGGCCTGGTTGGCGCAGAGCAGCCCCAGCAGGTCCAGGAAGGCCCGGGTCGCGGCCGAGCAGGGCTCGCTGCGCCGCGCCAGGATGCCGACCTCGCGGTAGGGGGCGAGGTCGGCGAAGGGCAGCGCGACCAGCTCCAGCGCCGACAGCATGCGGCGGTCGACCATCGGCATCACGGTGATGCCCAGGCCGGCGGCGACCATGGTGGCGATGGTCTGGTACTGCATGGCGTCGCACTTGATGTGCGGCAGGAAGCCGGCCTGGCGGGCGGTCCGCTCGACCAGGGCCCGGGCGGTCGTCCCCTTGGCCGGCAGCACCAGCGGCAGGCCCTCGATCTCGCCGAAGCGGACCCGGCGGCGCCGGGCCAGGCCATGGCCGCGCGGCAGGATCAGGTAGAAGGGCTGCTCCAGGATCGGCTCGAAGGTGAGCCGCTCGGGCACGTGGGCGAAGGGCCCGACACCGATCTCGACGTGGCCGGTCAGCAGCGCCTCGAACATCTCGTCGGCGAAGTCCTCGCGGATCGAGACGGAGATCCCGGGATACTCGCGCTCGAAGTGGACCAGGGCGCGCGACATCAGGCCGATCGCCACGGTCGGCGAGGCCGAGACGCTGACCCGGCCGCGGGTCAGCGCGTCCTCGCTCTGGAAGTCGCGGACCAGCTCCTCGGTCTCGACGACCAGGCGCTTGGCGCGCTCCAGGAGCTCGCGCCCGGCCAGGGTCGGCGTGACCTGCCGGGTCGTGCGGGTGAAGAGCTTGACCCCGAGCAGCTCCTCCAGCTGCGCGATCTGCGCCGTCACCGCCGGCTGCGAGCGCCCGATCTGCTCCGCCGCCGCCCGGAACGAGCGGGTCTCCGCGACCGCGATGAAGGTTGCGAGATGCCCGATGATCGAGCGTGAGGCGAGCGAGGGGCGGAGGGCCATGGCCTGAGTGAAGCACGGGGGGCCGCTTCGATCCAATCGGCCGGATCCGCCCTCGGCCCGTCACTCCGCCGCCACCGGCACCCGCGCCTCGCCGGTGACCCGCTTCTCCAGGCCGCGCAGCAGGACGTAGAAGAGCGGCGTCAGGAACAGGCCGAAGACCGTGACGCCGAGCATGCCGGAGAAGACGGCGACGCCCATGGCGTGGCGCATCTCGGCGCCGGCGCCGCTCGAGACGACCAGCGGCACGACGCCCATGATGAAGGCGAAGGAGGTCATCAGGATCGGCCGCAGGCGCAGGCGCGCCGCCTCGACCGCTGCGGCGATCGTGCTCTGGCCGCGGGCCTCGATCTCGCGGGCGAACTCGACGATCAGGATGGCGTTCTTGCAGGCCAGGCCGACCAGCACGAAGAGGCCGATCTGGGTGAAGATGTTGTTGTCGCCGCCGGCCAGCCAGACGCCGGCGATCGCCGAGAGCAGGCAGAGCGGCACGATCAGGATGATCGCCAGCGGCAGCAGCAGGCTCTCGTACCTGGCGGCCAGCACCAGGAAGACCAGCAGCACGCAGATCGGGAAGACGATGATCGCCGTGTTGCCCGCGATCTCCTGCTGGTAGGTCAGCTCCGTCCACTCGAAGCCCATGCCCGGCGGCAGCGTCTCCTTCAGGATCCTGACCATCGCCTGCTGGGCCTGGCCGCTGGAGTAGCCCGGCGCCGGGCCGCCGTTGAGGTCGGCGGAGCGGAAGCCGTTGTAGCGCATGGCGCTCTCCGGCCCGGTCGTGCTGCTGACCCGGAGCAGCGCGCCGAGCGGCACCATCCTGCCGTCGTTGCTGCGCGTCTCCAGCCGCAGGATGTCGTCGGGATGCGCGCGGAACTGGCCGTCGGCCTGGGCGATGACCTGGTAGGTCCGGCCGAACTTGTTGAAGTCGTTGACATAGAGCGAGCCGAGGTAGATCTGCAGCGCGGCGAAGACATTCTCGACCTCGACGCCGAGCTGGCGCGCCCGGGTGCGGTCGAGATCGGCATAGAGCTGCGGCGCGTTGATCGCGTAGCTGGTGAACACCCCGGCCAGCTCCGGCGCCTGGCGGGCCTTGGCGACGACCTGCTTCATGACCGTGTCGAGCGCCTCGTAGCCGACGTCCCGGCGGTCCTCGACCTGCAGCTTGAAGCCGCCGATCGTGCCCAGGCCCTGGACCGGGGGCGGCGGGAAGATCGCGACGAAGGCGTCCTTGATGCCGGCGTACCTGGCCTGCAGCTTCTGTGCGATGGCGAAGCCCGAGAGGTCGGCCGAGCGGCGCTGGTCGAAGGGCTTCAGCGTGACGAAGACGATGCCGGCGCTGGCGCTGTTGATGAAGCCGTTGATCGACAGGCCCGGGAAGGCGACGGCGCTCTCGACCCCGGGCTCGCGGTCGGCGATCTCCGACATCTCGCGGATCACCCGCTCGGTGCGGTCGAGGGTGGCGCCGTCCGGCAGCTGGGCGAAGCTGACCAGGTACTGCTTGTCCTGGACCGGCACGAAGCCCGGCGGCACGGCCTGGAAGCCGGCATAGGCGCCGCCGAGCAGCAGGCCGTAGACCAGCAGCGCCACCGCCTTGTGGCGGAAGGTCCGGGCGACGCCGCCGCCGTAGTGCTCGGAGCCGCGCCGGAAGACCTGGTTGAAGCGGCGGAAGAAGCCGCCGAAGACCCGGTCGATGGCGCGGGTCAGCCAGTCCTTCGGCGCGCCGTGCGGCTTCAGCAGGATCGCCGCCAGGGCCGGGCTGAGGGTCAGCGAGTTGAAGGCCGAGATCACCGTCGAGATCGCGATGGTCAGGGCGAACTGGCGATAGAACTGGCCGGTCAGGCCGGTCACGAAGGCGATCGGCACGAAGACCGCGCAGAGCACCAGGGTGATGGCGACGATCGGGCTGGTGACCTCGGTCATGGCGCGGACCGCCGCGTCGCGCGCGCCGAGCCCGTTCTCGATGTTGCGCTCGACGTTCTCGACCACGACGATCGCGTCGTCGACGACGATGCCGACCGCCAGCACCAGGCCGAACAGCGACAGCGCGTTGATCGAGAAGCCGAAGGCCAGCATGACCGCGAAGGTGCCGACGATCGAGACCGGCACGGCGAGCAGCGGGATGATCGAGGCGCGCCAGGTCTGCAGGAACACGACGACGACCAGCACGACCAGGACCAGCGCCTCGAGCAGGGTGTGGATCACCGCCTCGATCGAGCCGCGCACGAAGACCGTCGGGTCGTAGACCACCGAGTAGGAGACGCCCTCGGGGAAGCTCTTCGACAGCTCCGCCATGGTCGCGCGGACCTGGTCGGAGATCTCGATCGCGTTCGAGCCCGGCGACTGGAAGATCGGGATGGCGACGGCGGGCTGGTTGTCGAGCAGCGAGCGCAGGCCGTACTGGGCGGCGTCGATCTCGATGCGCGCGACGTCCCTGAGGCGCGTCACGGCGCCCGAGGCGTCGCGCTTGACGATCATCTGGCCGAACTGCTCGGCGTCGTCGAGCCGGCCCTGGACGTTGAGCGGCAGCTGCAGCTCGACGCCCTCGCCGTAGGGCGGGCCGCCGATCACGCCGGCCGAGACCTGCTGGTTCTGGCTGCGCACCGCGGCGACCACGTCCTGGGGCGTCAGGCCGCGCTCGGCGACCTTGCGCGGGTTGAGCCAGATGCGCATCGCGTAGTCGCCCGAGCCGAACAGCTGGACGCTGCCGACGCCCTGGATCTTGGCCAGCTGGTCCTTGACGTTCAGCACCGCGTAGTTGCGCAGGTACAGCATGTCGTAGCGCCGGTTCGGCGAGGTCAGGTGCACGACCATGGTCAGGTCGGGCGAGCTCTTGACCGTGGTGACGCCGAGGCTGCGCGTGACCTCCGGCAGGCGCGGCAGGGCCTGGTTGACCCGGTTCTGCACCAGCTGCTGGGCCAGGTCCGGGTCGGTGCCCAGCTTGAAGGTCACGGTCAGGGTCAGCAGGCCGTCCGACGAGGCCTGGGAGAACATGTAGAGCATGTTCTCGGTGCCGCTGATCTGCTCCTCCAGCGGCGAGGCCACGGTCTCGGCGATGACCTTGGGGTTGGCGCCGGGGAACTGTGCCTTCACCACCACGGTCGGCGGCACGACCTCGGGATACTCCGAGATCGGCAGCTGGGTCAGCGAGACCAGGCCGGCCAGGACGATGACGACCGAGATGACGCCGGCGAAGATCGGCCGGTCGATGAAGAAGCGGGACAGGTTCATGGCTTCGGGCCCGATCGGAAGGGCGGCGCGCTCAGTTCGCGGCCGCGGCCTGCTGCGCCGCCGCCGGCGCGGGGGCTTCGCTGGCCGCGACGAGCATCTCGGGCCGGACGTGCTGCAGCCCGTCGACGATGACCCGGTCGCCCGGCTCGAGGCCCCGGCGGACGACCCGCCCGGCGCCGATCTGCCGGCCGAGCGAGACCTCGCGGTAGGCGACCTTGCCGGCGCCGTCGACGAGGTAGACGAAGGTCTTGCTCTGGTCGAAGCCGATCGCGCGCTCGGGCAGCAGCAGCGCCTCGCGCTCGGCGGCGTCGCCCAGGCGCACCGTCACGAACATGCCGGGCAGCAGCGTGCCGTCGGCGTTGTCGAAGCGGGCGCGGGCGCGGATCGTCCCGCTCGCCGGGTCGATGCGGTTGTCGAAGCTGTAGATGTGGCCGCGGTAGACGCGGCCGCCGGCCTCGCCGACCGACAGCTCGACCGGGACCTCGCGCTCGGCGGCCCGGCCGACGGCCTGCTCGCGGATCGAGTCCAGGTAGGTCTGCTCGTCGACCTCGAAGTCGGCGTAGACGGCCTTGTCGGCGACGACGCTGGTCAGCAGCGGCGCCGAGGGGCCGGCCGCGACCAGGTTGCCGACGGTCAGCTCGACCCGGCCGGCGCGCCCCGAGATCGGCGCCCGCACGTAGGCGTGCTCCAGGTCGAGCCGGGCCTGGTCGAGCTCCGCCTGGGCGGTCTCGACCGCCGCCTCGGCGACCCGGGCGGCGTTGCTGCGCTCGTCGTAGAAGCGCTGCGAGACGGCGTGCTTGCCGACCAGGGCCGCGGCGCGGCCCAGGTCCGTCTTGGTGAAGGCGACGTTGGCCCTGGCCGAGGCGAGGGCCGCCTCGGCGCGCGCGACCGCCGCCTGGTAGGGCCGCGGGTCGATGACGAAGAGGATGTCGCCGGCCTCGACGTTCTGGCCGTCCTCGAACAGCACCTCGGTGATGCGGCCGCCGACCTCCGGGCGGATCTCGGCGGCGTCGACGGCGTGGAGGCGGCCGGAGAAGGCCGACCAGGCGCGCACCTTCCGAGGCTCCAGGGTGCGCACCGCGACCGGCACGGCCTGCGGCGGCGCGGCGGCCGCGGCTCTGCCGCCGGCCTCGTCCGGCCGGAGGAGGTGGAGGGCGGCGGCGACGCCGAGCGCGGCGACCGCGCCCAGGACGGCGGAACCCTGCAGCAGACGACGGAATCGGAAAGTCATCGGATCACCCCTTCTCACCCCGCGGGCCCGCCGAGGCGGGCCGGCCTTCTCGGCGCGCCGGGCCGGTGCGGCGGCGCGCCCCTTCAGATGTCGGCGGTCGCTGCGACCGCTTAGCGCGATGCCCCCCGTTTTTTGCCCAGTCTTGTCAAAAAGGGCCCTGTCAAAGCGTCGGGCAGGGGCCTCGCTTCGGATCCAAGAGGTCGGGGGTGATTTCCCTTGGGCAAATACCTACCTTCTGGTAAGTGTGAAAAAGCTCGGGAGCGTGGTCTCCCTGCAGCAGGCCCCGGCAGCCGGAAGGGAAGGGACGAGACGATGGGCGACGGTTCGAAGCCCCGGCAGTACAGCTGCGGCCTGGAGGCGGCCCTCGAGGTCGTCGGCGGCAAGTGGAAGGTGCTGATCCTCTGGACGCTCGGCTCCGGGCCGCTGCGCTTCGGCGAGCTGCGCCGGCAGATCCCGGGGATCAGCGAGAAGATGCTGATCCAGAACCTGAAGGAGATGGAGGCCGACGGCATCGTGACGCGCACCGACCACAAGGAAGTGCCGCCGCGCGTCGACTACGCCATGACCGCCTTCGGCCACTCGCTCTGCGCCGCCCTGGCGCCGCTCTGCGCCTGGGGCCAGGAGCACATCGAGCGGATCGACGCCTGCCGCCGCGCCCACGAGGCCCGGGAAGAGGCGAAGCGCGAGAGGGTGGACGCCTGACGGGCCCGTCGTCCGGCCGCGTGGACGGCCGCCCCGCGGCCGTGGCAGACTGCGGGCCGTGCCCCGCCTCAGCGCTGCCGTCGGGAGCGGCCCCTGCGATGGGTGACGTCAAGACCACGCCCCGCACGAAACCGCAGCTCAAGGTCGAGCGGCCGCGGCTGCACAAGGTCATCCTGGTCAACGACGACTACACGCCCCGCGAGTTCGTGGTGACGGTGCTGAAGGCCGAGTTCCGCCTGGCCGAGGAGCAGGCCAACCGCGTCATGATGACCGCCCACCGCCGCGGCGCCTGCGTCGTCGCCGTCTTCCCGAAGGACGTCGCCGAGACCAAGGCGACCAGCGCCACCGACGCGGGGCGGCGCCAGGGCTACCCGCTGCTCTTCACGACGGAGCCGGAGGAGTAGGGGGAGGCTTGCCGACAGGCCGGCATCGGGCCAGTGCTGGGGAGTTCGGTTTTGGCGGAAGGGCCCGACCGTGGCGCCGCGGACCGTATGGGCGTTCAACTTCGCCGGCTGGCTGCTGTTCGCCGGCTCGGCGGTCGCCTCCATCATCAGCACCCTGCGCGCCGGCGACACGGTCGGCCTGATCGCCAGCGTGCTGTTCCTGCTCGCCTGCCTGGTCTTCCTGGTGCCCTTCTGGATCCATCGGCCGCCGAAGGAGCGCCGCTGACCGTCGAGGCTTCGTGCCGTCAGATCGCCAGGTACTGGTGCCTCAGCTCGACGTTCTCGAGCACCTCCTGGGCGGTGCCGTCGAAGACGATCTGGCCCATGTCGAGGATCAGCGCGCGGTCGGCGAGCTGCAGGGCGGCGACGGCGTTCTGCTCGACGATGATCGTGGTCAGGCCCAGCTCCTTGATCTCGCGCAGGATCTTCTCGATCTCCTGGACGATGACCGGGGCCAGGCCCTCGTAGGGCTCGTCGAGCAGCAGCAGCTTGACGTCGCGGGCCAGCACGCGGGCGACCGCCAGCATCTGCTGCTCGCCGCCGGAGAGCGTCACGCCCTCCTGCCGGCGGCGCTCGGCGAGGCGCGGGAAGTGGTCGTAGATGCGCTGCAGCTCCCAGCCCTTCGGCTCGGCGATCTGCGCCAGCTCCAGGTTCTCCTCGACCGAGAGGCCCGGGATGATGCGCCGGTCCTCGGGCACCAGGCCGACACCGTGCTGCGCCGCCTGCCAGTCCTTCATGGTGTCGATGCGCTCGCCGTCGAGCGTGATCGTGCCGTGCTTCAGCTCCGGGTTGGCGGTGCGCGCGATGGTCCGGAGCGTCGAGGTCTTGCCGGCACCGTTGCGGCCGAGCAGGGCGACGATCTCGCTCTTGCGGATCTCGAAGGAGACGTCCTGAACGATATAGCTCTCGCCGTAGTAGGACTGCAGGCCCTGGGCGGAGAAGAACGCCGGCGCGGCCCCGGCGCCGGCCGGCCGCGCCCCGGTTTCGGCCGCGGTGTCGACGGTGCTCATAGGTGCGCGCCCCCCAGATAGGCTTCCTGCACGCGCGGGTCGCCCTTGATGTCGTCGGGCTTGCCCTCGGCGATCACCGTGCCCTGGGCGAGCACGGAGATCTTGTGGGCCAGCGAGAAGACGACGTGCATGTCGTGCTCGATGACGATCTTGGTGATGCCGCGCTCGCCGATCCGCTTCAGCAGGTCGATCGTCGCGTTGGTGTCGGCGCGCGACATGCCGGCGGTCGGCTCGTCGAGCAGCAGCAGCTTGGGATCCTGGACCAGGCACATGGCCAGCTCCAGGCGCCGCTTGTCGCCGCGCGACAGGGAGTTCGCCAGCACGTCCCGCTTGTCGGCGAGGCCGACGTCCTCGAGCAGGTGCTCGGCCTTCTCGATGACCGCGCGCTCGCCGTCGACGCGTGCCCAGGCGTTGAGCGCGAAGGCGCCGTCGCGCTTGGCCAGGGTCGGGATCATGACGTTCTCGAGCAGCGTCAGGTCGCCGAAGATCTCCGGCGTCTGGAACACGCGCGCGACGCCGACCTGGTTGATCTCGTGCGGGCTCTTGCCGACCAGCGAGGTGCCGTTGAAGGTCACCGTGCCGGTGTCCGGGGTCAGGCGGCCGACGAAGCAGTTGAGCAGCGTCGACTTGCCGGCGCCGTTCGGGCCGATGATCGCGTGGACGTGGCCTTCCTCGACCGTCAGGTTGACGTTGTTGAGGGCGCGCAGGCCGCTGAAGGACTTGTTGACGTTCTGCACCTGCAGGATCGACATGGCGCTCACTCCCCGGCGTGGAAGGCGCGGCGGGAGCCGGCCGCGTCCTCGGACGAGCCGCCGTCCGGGCGCTTTCGCCGCGTCAGCTGGATCAGGCGGGTGGCGCCCTCCATCAGGCCGCCCGGCAGGAAGATCACGATGACCATGAACAGCGCGCCCAGGGTCAGCTGCCAGCCGTCGCCGACGAACAGGCCGAGCACCGCGACCAGCGGGTCGCTCAGCCAGTGCGGCAGGAAGCCGAAGATCGAGTGCAGCGTGGCGTCGTTGAAGGCCGAGAAGATGTTCTCGAAGTACTTGATGATGCCGGCGCCGAGGATCGGGCCCAGCATCGTGCCCGCGCCGCCCAGGATGGTCATCAGCACGACCTCGCCGGAAGCCGTCCACTGCATGCGCTCGGCGCCGGCCAGCGGGTCGGTGACCGCCAGCAGCGACCCGGCGAGGCCGGCGTACATGCCCGAGATCACGAAGGCCGCCATGGCGTAGGGCCGGGTGTTGACGCCGGTGTAGCTGAGCCGGTTCTGGTTCGACTTGATCGCGCGCAGCATCGTGCCGAAGGGCGAGCGGGTGATCCGGAGCGCCAGGTAGAAGGCGATGATCAGCATCACGGCGCAGAAGTAGAAGGAGGGATAGCCGAGCAGCTCGAAGCCGAAGAGGTTCGGCGACGGCAGGCCGTCGGGCGTCGCGACGCCGAGCAGGCTGTCGAGCAGGCGCGGGTCGGTGCCCCTGAGCTGCAGGCCGGTCTCGCCGTTGGTCAGCGGGGTCAGCACCGAGTAGGCGAGGTTGTAGGACATCTGCGCGAAGGCGAGCGTCAGGATCGAGAAGTAGATGCCGGTGCGGCGCAGGCTGAGGAAGCCGATCGCCGCGGCGAAGATGCCGGCGAAGATCACGCCGAACAGCACCGCCGGCAGGACGTTCATGGTCAGGAGCTTGAAGGCCCAGACCGCCGTGTAGGAGCCGACGCCCAGGAAGGCGGCGTGGCCGAACGACAGGTAGCCGGTCAGGCCGAACAGGATGTTGAAGCCGATCGCGAAGATCCCGTAGATCGCGAACTTCTGCAGCAGGTCCGGATAGTCGGCGCCGAACGGCGCGGTCCAGAGCGGCATCGCCAGGACGGCGATCGAGAAGCAGGCGAACAGGATCAGGTCGTTGCGCGGGGTGTTGTCCTGCATCGGCTCAGCCCTCCATCACGCCCTTGCGGCCGAGCAGGCCGCGCGGCCTGACCAGCAGGATCACCACCGCGACGAGGTAGATGATGATCTGATCGATGCCGGGCAGCAGGGACTTGACCTCGGTCATCGAGGCGAAGGACTGCAGGATGCCGAGCAGGAAGCCGGCGGTCACCGCGCCGGGCAGCGAGCCCATGCCGCCGACCACGACGACGACGAAGGACAGCACCAGGAAGTCCATGCCGATGTGGTAGTCCGGCGGCAGGATCGGCGTGTACATGACGCCGGCTAGGCCGGCGACGATCGCCGCGATGCCGAAGACGATGGTGAAGCGCCGCTGGATGTTGATGCCGAGCAGCCCGACCGCCTCGCGGTCCGCCATGCCGGCGCGCACCACCATGCCGAAGGTGGTGAACTGCAGGAAGGCGAAGACGATGGCGATCACGACCAGCGAGAAGCCGAGGTAGATCAGGCGCCACCAGGGATAGATCACCGAGCTGCCGAGGCCGAGCAGGGCGCCGACGTCGGCGCTGCCGGCCACCGTGGCGGGCGCCGGCACCGGCACCGGGTTGGCGCCGAAGAAGTGCTTGACGATCTCCTGCAGCACGATCGCCAGGCCGAAGGTCACCAGGATCTGCTCGGCGTGGCTGCGCTTGTAGAAATGCCGGATCAGGCCGCGCTCCATGGCGAGGCCGATCAGCAGCATGACCGGGATGGCGACCAGGATCGACAGCGGCACGGCGTAGTCGATGATCGCCTTGCCGGTGTCGCCCAGCCAGATCTCCAGATAGGGGATCTGCTTGTAGGCGTCGAAGAAGGTGACGCTCGGGTCCTTCACCTTCATCGACAGGGTCAGCAGCTTCTGCAGCGCGACCGAGCAGAAGGCGCCGAGCATGAAGAGCGCGCCGTGGGCGAAGTTCACCACCCCCAGCGTGCCGAAGATCAGGGTCAGGCCCAGGGCGATCAGCGCGTAGGCACCGCCCTTGTCGAGGCCGTTGAGGATCTGGAGAACGATTGCGTCCATGGCGTCCCGCGTCCGGGTTGTTCCGCTCGACTCTAACCCGGGCGCCGATCGGATCGGAGCCCGATCACCCGAAAACCGGCCGGCCGCCCACGGGCCCGACGATGGCGGACCGGGGCGGCCGGCACGGAGGTTACAAGGAGATCAGACCTTGTAGGGGCCGAGCTCGCCACCGAAGATCTTGGGATCGTAGGTGACCTCGCTCGCCGGCACTTCCTTGATCACCCGCAGCAGGTCGAACTGGCTGCTCGGGTTCTCGTTGCCGCGCACCACCAGGACCTGCTTGAAGCACTGGTGATCGGCGCCGCGGTAGAGGGTCGGGCCGTTGCCCATGCCGTCGAACTGGAAGTCCTCCAGCGCCTTGATGACCTCCGGCGGATAGAAGGTGCCGGCCATCTCGCAGGCGTTGGCGTAGAGCAGGGCCTGGACGTAGCAGGTCTGCGCGGCCTGCGACGGCGGGAAGCCGTACTCCTGGCCGAACGACTTCACGAAGGCCTTCGAGCCCTCGTCCTGCAGCGACCAGTTCCAGTTGGTCGTGCCCAGGATGCCCTTGATCGCGTCGCCGGCGCCGCGCGCCATCAGGCGCGAGAACAGCGGCACGATGATCTCGAACTTCTTGCCGTTGACCATCTTGTCCTTGAGGCCGAACTGCACCGCCTGGGTCAAGGAGTTGACCATGTCCTTGCCGTAGTGGTTCAGGATCAGCACGTCGGCGCCGGAGTTCAGCACCGGCGTGATGTACTGCGAGAAGTCGCCGGCGCCGAGCGGGGTGCGCACGGCGGCGACCGTCTTCCAGCCCATCGCCTCGGTGGTCTCCTTGATCGACTCCTCCTGGGTCCAGCCCCAGGTGTAGTCGGCGGTCAGGTGATAGGCCTTGCGGTCGGTGCCCATCTCTTCCTTGAGCACCGGGCCCAGCGCCTTGCCGGTCATGTAGGCGTTGAAGAAGTGGCGGAAGCCGTAGCGCTTCTTGTCCTTGCCCGTGGTGTCGTTGGAGTGGGTCAGGCCGCACATGAAGATGACGCCCATCTCCTGGGCCAGCGACTGCACGGCGACGGCGACGCCCGAGGACGAGCCGCCCGAGAACATGATGACGCCGTCCTTCTCGATCATGCGCTTGGCGGAGGCGCGCGCCGCGTCGGACTTGGTCTGGGTGTCGCCGGTCACGTAGGTGACCTTCTTGCCGAGCACGCCGTTGCCCTTCAGCGAGCAGGGCTTCATGGTGTTCATCAGGCCGCCGTCGCCCTCGCCGTTGAGGTGCTTGACGGCGAGCTGGTAGGCCTTCAGCTCGTCGGCGCCCTCGTCGGCATAGGGGCCGGTCTGCGGCACGTTCCAGCCGAACACGATGTTCGGGTTGTTGCCCGGATCGTTGCGGAACGTCTCGGCCCAGGCGCGCTTGCGCATGACCATCGGCGCCGCCAGGCCGGCGCCGACCACCAGGCCGCTCTGCAGCACGCGGCGGCGGGTAAACTTACCGTCGAAGATCGGCATCTTTCTTCCTCCCGTTTGAGTGAGCCGAAGGCGGTTCTGCGGCCTCGTTCGCTGCGCGGCCGTCTCGTTCGGTCTGCTGTTATGGCGAACACGCTAAGCTGCTGTGAAAATATGTCAATAAGATACTGGAATTGCTTGCATCTTTTGTAAAACTTCCGCTGTGAAACTTGCTCTCTCTGTCAAGTTGTGACAAGGATGGCCCGGCGCGCCCGCCTCGGGAGAGGGGCGGGGCGGGACGGCGGGAGGAGTCATGACGCGGCAGATGGCCGGCTTCAGGATCCGCGAGCGGCGGCGCGAGCTCGGGCTCAGCCAGGTCGCGGCGGCCGCCGAGATCGGCATCTCGGCCTCCTATCTGAACCTGATCGAGCACAACAAGCGGCCGATCGCCGGCGGCCTGCTGCGCCGCATCGCCGAGGTGCTGGGCCTCGAGAGCGACGCGCTGACCGGGGCCAGCGAGCGCCGCCTGGTCGACGACCTGGTCGAGCTGGCCGCCGATCCCCTGGTCCGCGCGCTGCCCGGCGGCCGGGACCTCGACGAGCGCGCGGCCGGCGACCTGGTCGGACGCCATCCGGGCTGGGCCCAGGCCCTGCTCGGCCTGCACCGTGCCCACCGCGAGCAGTCGCTGGCCGTCTCCGCGCTGTCCGAGCGGCTGCAGCGCGACCCCTTCCTGCGCGACTCGCTGCACCAGATCCTCGGCCAGATCGCGACCCTGCGCTCGACCGCCGAGATCCTGCAGAGCGTCGAGGACCTCGAGCCCGAGGCCCGGCGCCGCTTCACCGAGATCGTCGCCGAGGAGAGCCTGCGCCTGTCCGGCGTCGCCCAGGGCCTCGCCGACTTCCTCGGCAGCGGCCAGGCTGACACGCGGCCGGTGACCGCCGGCGAGGAGGTCGACGACTTCATCATCGAGCGCGGCAACTACTTCGAGGCGCTGGAGGCCGCCGCCGACGAGCTGCGCCAGGCGTTGCGCGGCCGCGGCGACACGCCGATGAGCTCGCTGATCGACTATCTCGGCTCGCGCTTCGACGTCGACGTGGTCAGCCGGCCGCCGCACGAGGTCGTCCGCGCGGCGGAGTCGGGCTACCGCAACCTCTGCCATTTCGACGCGGCGGCGCGCACCCTGGTGTTCCTCGACAACGCCTCGATCTCGACCCGGCGCTTCCAGCTCGCCCGCCTCGCCGCCGAGCTCGGCTGGCGCGAGCGGCTCGAGCGCGAGACCGACGATCCGCGGCTGCCTTCGGACGCGGCCCGCGCCCAGGCCTTCCGGGCGCTCGCCTCCTACGTCGCGAGCGCCCTCCTGCTGCCCTACGAGCGCTTCCACGCCGACGCCGAGCAGGCGCGCTACGACGTCGAGATCCTGCGCCAGCGCTACGACGCCTCCTTCGAGCAGGTCTGCCACCGCCTGGTGACGCTGCGCCGGCCGGGCCGCGAGGGCGTGCCCTTCGCCTTCCTGCGCGCCAATCCCGCCGGCTTCACGACCAAGCGCTTCCCGCTGCCCGGCCTGCCGCTGACGCGCCACGGCCACGCCTGCCCGCTGTGGGCGATCTACGGCTCGTTCCAGACGCCGGGACGGGTCGTGCGCCAGCTCGCGGCCTTCCCGGACGGCTCGCGCTACCTCTTCATCGCGCGCACCGTCACCAAGCAGCCGGCGACCTTCCAGGAGCAGCCCTTCCTGCACGCCGTGATGCTGGCCTGCGAGGAGATCCATGCCGACCGCACGGTCTACGCCGACGGCCTCGACCTGGCCGCGCCCCAGACGGCGACGCCGGTCGGCCCGGCCTGCCGGCTCTGCCCGCGGCCGTCCTGCCTGCATCGCGCCGAGGCGCCGATCGTCAGCGCGGCCCGCTCGCTGCGGCCGGGGGATGCCCGGAACGAGAACGTTCCGCGGACGGCCTCTTGAGGCTAGACTGCGGCAAAACGCCGAGGACGCGGCCGCCGCGCGGCCGGACCGTCGTGGAGAGCGTGATGGGGGAAACGGGTGGCCGCCACCGTCTTGATCGCCGAGGACGAGCCTAATCTCGTCGAATCGCTGAGCTTCATCCTGCGCCGGGAGGGCTGCGAGGTCTCGGCGGTTTTCGACGGCGAGGCGGTGCTGGAGCGCCTGCGCGACGGCCTGCCCGACGTGCTGGTGCTGGACGTCATGCTGCCCAAGCGGAACGGCTTCGACGTGCTGAAGGCGATCCGCTCGGATCCGCGCCTGACCGGCATCCCGGTCCTGGTGCTGACCGCCAAGGGCCAGGAGCGAGACCGCAAGACCGCCGAGCAGCTCGGCGCCGATGCCTTCGTCACGAAGCCCTTCTCCAACCGGGACGTGGTCGACCGCATCAAGCGCCTGGCGGGACTCTGAGGACACGGCCTCGTGGGGACCGATGCCATGAGAGTGCTGCCATGAGACCGCTGCCATGAGACCGCTGTCATGAGACCGCTGCGCCGGGGCGGAGACAGCGTGCTGGCGCTCCTCGTGCTCGGCATCTGGCTGCTGATGCCGCCGGTCATCTCGCTGTTCGTGCGGCCGGCCGAGCTGTTCGGCGTGCCGGTTCTGGTGCTCTACCTGTTCGGCGTCTGGCTGCTGCTGATCGTCGGCACCGCCGTGCTGGCGCGCCGCCTGCCGCCCGACCAGGGCCATCTGCCGGGCCTGCCCCGGCGTCCCGACGAGTCCGACTGATGCTCTCGGCCAACGTCGTCCTCTTCACCGCGCTCGCCTATGTCGCGCTGCTCTTCGTCGTCGCCTTCTTCAGCGACCGGCGGGCGCGGCGCGGCTGGCTCGGCCTGGTCCGCTCGCCGATCGTCTACACCCTGTCGATCTCGGTCTACTGCACCTCCTGGACCTTCTACGGCGCGGTCGGCTCGGCGGCGCGCAACGGCCTGGAGTTCGCGACCATCTACCTGGGGCCGACCCTGGTCTTCGTCGGCTGGTGGTTCCTGCTGCGCAAGCTGGTGCGCATCGGCCGGGTGCACCGCGCCTCCTCGATCGCCGACCTGATCTCCTCGCGCTACGGCAAGTCGATGTCGCTCGCCGTGCTGGTCACGGTCATCGCGGTGATCGGCACGACGCCCTACATCGCCCTGCAGCTCAAGGCCGTGACGACCTCCTTCCAGGTCGTCGCCTCGACCACCCACACGGCGCTGCTCGGCATCCCCGAGGCCGACCTCGACCTCCGCACCGGCTTCTGGGTCGCGGTCGGCATGGCGGTCTTCACCATCCTGTTCGGCACCCGCAACATCGACGCCAACGAGCACCATCACGGCGTCGTCGCGGCGATCGCGCTCGAGGCCCTGGTCAAGCTCTTCGCGCTGATCGCCGTCGGCCTCTACGTCGTCTTCGCGATCGGCGGCGGCGTCGGCGAGGTCTTCGCGCTGCCGGCCAGCGCCAAGGTGCTCGGCGCCGAGGTCTTCGGGCCGCGCTGGGTGGCGCTGACCTTCCTGTCGGCGACCGCGATCGTCTGCCTGCCCCGGCAGTTCCAGATCACCGTGGTCGAGAACGCCGACGAGGAGCACCTGAGGACGGCGGCCTGGCTGTTCCCGCTCTATCTCTTCCTGACCTGCCTCTTCACCCTGCCGATCGCGATCACCGGCCTGGCCACCATGCCGGCCGGCTCGAATCCCGACATGTACGTGCTGACCCTGCCGATGCTGCACGACCGCAGCGCGCTCTCGCTGCTGGTCTTCATCGGCGGCTTCTCCTCGGCGACCTCGATGGTCATCGTCGCCTCGATCGCGCTGTCGATCATGGTCTCCAACCACATCGTCATGCCGATCGCGCTCCGCCTCGCCTGGCTGTCGCGCGGTGTCAGCGGCGACGTCAAGTCGCTGCTGCTGGTCAGCCGACGCATCTCGATCGCCCTCATCCTGTCGCTCGGCTTCGTCTACTTCGTGTTCAGCGCCCACTCCGACGCGCTGGCCAAGATCGGCCTGATCGCCTTCGCCGGCGTCGCCCAGTTCCTGCCCTGCCTGATCGGCGGACTCTACTGGCACCGCGCCTCCAAGGGCGGCGCCTTCGCCGGCCTGCTGATCGGCTTCGTGACCTGGGCCTACACCCTGCTGCTGCCCAGCTTCGAGGGCGGCGCGGTGCCGGCCAGCCTGTTCAGCGACGGCCCCTGGGGCATCGCGCTGCTGCGGCCCGAGGCACTGTTCGGCGCCGGCGGCATGGACCCGCTGGTCCACGCCCTGTTCTGGAGCCTCAGCCTCAACGCCGGCCTGTTCGTCTTGATCTCGCTGATCAAGGACCAGAACCCGCTGGAGCGGCTGCAGTCGACGCTGTTCGTCGACGTCTTCCGCAACCCGGCCGACAAGGAATCGCGCTTCATCCATCGCTCGGCGGCGATCGACGACCTCTTCGTCCTGGCCCAGCGCATCCTCGGCGCCGAGCAGGCCTACCTGCTGTTCCGCGACTACGCCCGGCGCCAGGGCATCGAGGAGGGGCTGCCGCGGCCCTCGACCGAGTTCATCGCCCAGCTCGAGCGCCAGTTCGCCGGCTCGATCGGCGCCGCCTCGGCCCGGGTCATGATCTCCCAGGTGGTGACCGGCGAGACCATCAGCCTCGGCGAGATGATGCGCCTGGTCGACGAGACCCAGCAGGTCATCGAGTACAGCCAGCAGCTCGAGCAGAAGTCGCAGCAGCTGCAGGTCACGGCGCGCCAGCTGCGCGAGGCCAACGAGCGCCTGCGGCTGCTCGACGCCCAGAAGGACGACTTCCTGAGCCAGGTCAGCCACGAGGTGCGCACGCCCATGGCCTCGATCCGCTCCTTCTCCGAGATCCTGCTGGAGACCCGGGACCTGGAGAGCGAGCAGGCGACGCGCTTCCTGTCGATCATCCACGACGAGACGCTGCGCCTGACCCGCCTGCTCGACGAGATCCTCGACCTCAGCCACCTGGAGCGCGGCGAGCTCGCCTGGAGCCTGCAGCCGCTCGACGCCGAGGCAGTGCTCGACCGGGCGATCGAGACCTGCCGCGGCATGGCCGCCTCGGCCGACGTGCAGCTCGTCGTCGGGCCGCGCGCCGGGTCGGTCCGGGTGATGGGGCACGAGGACCGGCTCAATCAGGTCTTCATCAACCTGATCTCCAACGCCATCAAGCACAACCGCAGCCGGGCGCCGGTCGTCACCGTGTCCAGCGCGATCGCCGAGGGGCGCTACCAGGTGACCTTCGAGGACAACGGCGAGGGCGTGCCCGCCGAGGCCCGGGACCGCATCTTCACCAAGTTCTCGCGCGCCTGGACCCAGTCGCGGCCGCGCGACGCCGGCGCCGGCCTGGGCCTCGCGATCAGCCGCGCCATCGCCCGCAAGATGCACGGCGACGTCGAGCTGCTGCCGGCCGGGCGGCCGGGCAGCGGCGTCGGCGCGCGCTTCCGGGTCAGCCTGCCGCTGGCCCGCGGCCAGGCGGCGCCGGCCGGCGAGCTGGAGCGGCGCGCGGGCGAGTGACCGGACGGCTCAGTAGATCACCGCCAGTTCGAGCACGCCGACGATGATCAGGTAGATGGCGACGATGTAGGCGAGCAGCGCCGGCCGGATCAGGATCAGGATGCCGGCGATGATCGCGATGATCGGATGCAGCAGGGGGGAGGGCATGGCGGGTCCTTCTCTTCGAACGGCCGGCGGCTGCGGCCGGCGGCGGCGGCTCAGGCGGGAGGCCCGAGCGTGCGGGCGGCCAGCGCGGTCATGACCAGCGCGAGGCCCAGGAAGAAGATCGAGAGGCCGACCAGCAGGCCGATCGCCCAGGCCGCCGTGGCCGGCCAGCCGGCCCAGATCAGGAAGGACAGCAGCAGGTCGACCAGGCCGCTGACCAGCAGCCAGCCCCAGTTGCGCAGGTGCTTCCGGTACTCCAGGGCGACGGCGATCGAGGCCGCTCCCTGGAGCAGCAGCAGGGCGACCACGATCAGCGTCAGGGTCAGGACGCCCTGCAGCGGCGCGATCAGCAGCACCAGGCCGAGCACGATCGCGAGCAGCGAGGTCAGCAGCGACCAGCGATGGCCCGGGCTGTGCCGGCTTCTCGTCAGCACGACCAGGCGCACCGAGCCGCCGACCAGGAACAGCACGCCGATCAGCACGGTGATCGCCAGGGTCGAGAGCTGGGGCAGGGCGGCGGCGGCGAGGCCGAGCAGCATCAGGAACAGGCCCTGGCCGAGATAGAGCTTCCAGTGGGTGCGGATCGCGGCGGCGATCGCCGCGCGCAGCGCCTCCGGGTCTCTCGGGTCGACTCCGCTCATGGCCTTCCGATTCCTTCTGCTGCGACGGGAGCGCCGTTCCGACGGCGCCGGCAGCATGACAGATCATTCGCGACAACGCGCGAGCCGCGCGGTTGTTGCAGGGCTTGGCGCCGCGGGACGGCGCCCGCCCGGGCGCGTCAGTCGCGCCGGGTCGCGACCTCGGGCAGGAAGCCCGCGCCCCGATCGGCGAAGAAGTCCCAGAGCGCCCGGGCCGCCGGCAGCAGGCGCTTGTCGTGGCGCTTGGCGACGAACCACTGGCGCACCACCGGCAGGCCCTCGACGTCGAGCGCGCAGAGCCGGCCGTGCTCCAGCTCCGCGCCGACCGTGTGGCCGGAGATCATGGCGATGCCCAGGCCGGCCATGACCGCCTGCTTGATCGTCTCGTTGCTGTTGACCGCCATGCCGAAGCGCGGTGCGAAGCCGGCCCGGGCGAAGAGGCGCAGGGTCAGGGCGCGGGTGCCAGAGCCCTCCTCGCGCAGCAGGAAGGTCTCGCCGGCCAGGGCCTCGAGCGGCAGGTCCCGGGCCTCGGCCAGCGGATGGTCCGGCGGCGCCACGATGATGTGCGGATGGTCGCCGATCGTCGCCTGGTCGATCTCGAAGTCTTCCGGCGGCCGGCCCATGACCGCGATGTCGAGCTCGTGCTCGCGCAGCGCCGCCAGGGTCTCGCTGCGGTTGCCGACGTCGAGGCGGATCTCGACGCCGGGATGGATCGCGGCGAAGGCGGCGAGGACGCGCGGCGCGAAGTACTTCGCGGTGCTGACCACGCCGACAGCGACGTGACCGCCGCCGGCCCGCTTGAGCAGCGTCAGGGCCTCGGTGCCGTCGCGCAGCGCCTCCTCGATGCGTCGCGCTGTCTCGACCAGCTCGGCGCCGGCCTGGGTCACGGCGAAGCCCTGCGCCGAGCGCTCGACCAGCGGCAACGCCGCCGCCGCTTCGAGCTGCTTCAGCTGCATGGTGACGGCGGGCGGCGTCACGCCCAGTTCCTGCGCCGTCGCGCTGACCGAGCCGCTGCGCTGCAGGCCGGCGAGGGCGCGCAGCTGCTTGAGGGTGACGCTGCGCAGGTCGACTTTTAGATTATCTTTCATCACCAACAGAATATTCAAATTTACTGAAGCCGCCAAGGCCGTCAGCCTCGCTGTCGTGGGAGGGCAGGCCCTCCGACAGGAAAGGCGGCAAGACGACCGCCAATGAACGGCAGCGGGACCCGCGCGGCGGGGCCCGGATGCGGGAGGAGGGCGGCAATGAGCGATCCTGCGACCAATCCTGCGACCGATCCAGCGACCCTGGCCCAGTACCTGGCGGGCTGGAGCGGCGACGATCCGCTGCGCCGGGCGGTCGCGGAGACGGTCGAGGTCCTGGGACAGGCGATCGTCGAGATCGCCGAGCGCCTCGGCCGCGGCGAGCTGGACGGTCCGCTCGGCGGGGCCGTCGGGCGCAACGCCGATGGCGACAGCCAGGCGACGCTCGACCTCCAGGCGCACGAGCTGGTACTGGCCGCCCTCGCCGGCGCGCCGGTCGCCTGGCTGGGCTCGGAGGAGAGCGAGTCGCCGATCGCGCTCAGGCCCGACGCGCCGCTGGCCGTCGCCATTGACCCGCTCGACGGCTCCTCGAACCTCGATACCGACGTCTCGGTCGGCACGATCTTCTCGATCCTGCCGGCCCTGCCCGCGGCGACCCCGACGGCGCTCGGGGGCGCGGCGCGCCATCCGCTGCTGCAGCCGGGCAGCAGCCAGCTCGCCGCCGGCTTCGTGGTCTACGGGCCGCACACGGCGCTGGCCGTGACGCTGGGCGCCGGCACCCAGGTCTTCACCCTCGACCGTGCCGCGCGGACCTTCCGCCGGACCCGCCGCGACCTCGCCATCCCGCTCGGCCGCCGCGAGTACGCGATCAACGCCTCGAACTACCGCTTCTGGGATCCGGCGATCCAGAGCTACATCGACGACTGCATCGCCGGCGCCGAGGGGCCGCGCGGCGAGAACTTCAACATGCGCTGGATCGCCTCCCTGGTCGCCGAGGCCTACCGGGTCCTGCAGCGCGGCGGCATCTTCCTCTATCCGCGCGACGCGCGCCCCGGCTACGGCGAGGGCCGCCTGCGCCTGGTCTACGAGGCCAACCCGATCGCCTTCATCGTCGAGCAGGCCGGCGGGGCGGCGACCGACGGCGTCAGCCCGATCCGCTCGATCGAGCCGCACGCGCTGCACCAGCGCACGCCGCTCGTCTTCGGCTCGCGCGACAAGGTCGAGCGGGTCGCCCGCTACCACAGCGATCCGCCCGGCCTCGGCGAAGCCTCGCCGCTGTTCGGCCGGCGCGGCCTGTTCCGGGCCTGACGGGGAGCGCGAGGGCATGTCGGTCCGCCATCCGATCATCTCCGTCACCGGCTCCTCGGGCGCCGGCACGACCACGGTCAAGCACACCTTCGACCAGATCTTCCGGCGCGAGGACGTCAAGGCGGTGTCGATCGAGGGCGACGCCTTCCACCGCTACGACCGCCTGGGCATGAAGCGCGAGATCGAGGCGCGCAACGCCGCCGGCGACCACACCTTCAGCCACTTCAGCTACGACGCCAACGACCTGGCGGCGCTGGAGAGGGTGTTCCGCGACTACGCCGGGACCGGCTGCGGCCAGACCCGGCACTACGTCCACGACGCCGAGGAGGCGGCGCGCTACGGCGTCGCCGAGGGCTGCTTCACCGACTGGCTGCCCTTCGAGGAAGACAGCGACCTGCTGTTCTACGAGGGGCTGCACGGCGCCGTCTCGACGGAGACGATCAAGATCGCCGACCAGGCCGACCTGAAGATCGGCGTGGTGCCGGTGATCAACCTCGAGTGGACCCAGAAGATCCATCGCGACAAGGCGCTGCGCGGCTATTCGACCGAGGCGGTGACCGACGTGATCCTCAGGCGCATGCACGCCTACGTGCATTGCATCTGCCCGCAGTTCACCAACACCGACATCAACTTCCAGCGGGTTCCGACGGTCGACACCTCGAACCCCTTCATCGCCCGCTGGATCCCGACCGCCGACGAATCCCTGGTCGTGATCCGCTTCCGCAACCCGCGCGGCATCGACTTCCCCTACCTGGTCTCGATGATCCACGACAGCTTCATGTCCCGGGCGAACTCGATCGTCATCCCCGGCGGCAAGCTCGACCTCGCCATGCAGCTGATCCTGACGCCGATGATCCAGCGCCTCGTCGAGCGTCGGCGCCGGGCCGTCTGATGGGGCGTCCGATGCACGTCCGAACCGTAATGGGAGCCGCCATGAGCCTCTATGCGCCAGACCTCGACGCCTTCGACGGCCCGCTCGCCGTGGCCGGCCCGCGCGACGTTGCGAACGCCCTGAGGGCGCTCGCCATGGACGCGGTGCAGCAGGCCAACTCCGGCCATCCCGGCATGCCGATGGGCATGGCCGACGTCGCGACCGTGCTGTTCACGCGATTCGCCAAGCTCGATCCGAGCCGGCCCGACTGGCCGGACCGCGACCGCTTCGTGCTGTCGGCCGGCCACGGCTCGATGCTGCAGTACGCGGTGCAGCATCTGCTCGGCTACGCGGACCTGCCGATCGAGGAGCTCGAACGCTTCCGCCAGCTCGGCTCGAAGACGCCGGGCCATCCGGAGTACGGCCACACCCTGGGCGTCGAGACGACGACCGGCCCGCTCGGACAGGGCCTGGCCACGGCGGTCGGCCTCGCGCTCGCCGAGCGCATGATGGCGGCCCGCTTCGGCCGCGGCCTGGTCGACCACCACACCTGGGTGATCGCCGGCGACGGCTGCCTGATGGAGGGCATCAGCCACGAGGCGATCGACCTCGCCGGGCACCTGCGCCTCGGCCGGCTGGTCGTGCTGTGGGACGACAACGCGATCTCGATCGACGGCTCGACGAGTCTGTCGACCTCGACCGACCAGCTGGCGCGCTTCCGCGCCGCCGGCTGGCAGGTCGCGCGGGTCGACGGCCACGATCCCGAGGCGGTCGCGGCAGCCCTGGAGCGCGCCCGGCGCAGCCAGCGGCCGTCGCTGATCGCCTGCCGCACGATCATCGGCTACGGCGCCCCCGGCAAGCAGGGCACGGAGGCGACCCACGGCGCGCCGCTCGGCGCCGACGAGGTCGCCGCGGCCCGCGACCGGCTCGGCTGGCCCTGGCCGGCCTTCGAGGTGCCGGAGGCGATCCGCGACGTCTGGCGCGCCGCCACGCGGCGCGGCCGCGACGCCCGCGAGGCCTGGCAGGCTCGGCTGGCCCGCTCGCCGCGCCGCGCCGACTTCGAGCGGACCGTCGCCGGCCGGCTGCCGGACGAGGTCGGCGAGGCCCTGACCGGACTGCGCCGCCGGCTCGCCGACGAGAAGCCGGCGCTCGCGACCCGCAAGGCCTCCGAGCTGGCGCTGGCCGCGATCAACGGCGCGACCGACCTGACGGTCGGCGGCTCGGCGGACCTGACCCACTCGAACCTGACCATCACCAAGGGGCTGGAGCCGGTCGCGCCGGGCCGCTTCGCCGGCCGCTACCTGCACTACGGCGTGCGCGAGCACGCCATGGCGGCGGTCATGAACGGCCTGTCGCTGCACGGCGGCTTCATCCCCTACGGCGGCACCTTCCTGGTCTTCTCCGACTACGCCCGCGGCGCGATCCGCCTGTCGGCCCTGATGGGCCGGGGCGTGGTCTACGTGATGACCCACGACTCCATCGGGCTCGGCGAGGACGGCCCGACCCACCAGCCGGTCGAGCACCTGGCGATGCTGCGGGCGACCCCGAACCTGGCGGTCTACCGCCCGGCGGACGCGGTCGAGACCGTCGAATGCTGGGAGCTCGCGCTGGCCGATCGCAAGCGGCCCTCGGTGCTCGCCCTGTCGCGCCAGGGGCTGCCGGCGCTGCGCACCGAGGCGGACTCCCCCAACCGCTCGGCGCGCGGCGCCTATCTTCTGCGCCAGCCCGAGTGGGGCCGAGACGTGACGCTGCTGGCCACCGGCTCCGAGGTCGCGATCGCGCTCGCGGCCGCCGAGCTGCTGGCCGCCGAGGACATCGCCGCGGCCGTCGTCTCGATGCCCTGCTGGGAGCGGTTCGAGGAGCAGGACGAGGCCTACCGGGCCCTGGTCCTGGGCAATGCGCCGCGCGTCGCGGTCGAGGCCGCGGCCCGCTTCGGCTGGGACCGCTGGCTCGGCGAGGGCGGCCGCTTCGTCGGCATGCCGGGCTTCGGCGCCTCGGCGCCGGCCGGCGCGCTCTACCGCCACTTCGGCATCACCGCGGAGGCGGTCGCCGAGGCCGCCCGCGGCCTCTGCCACGCCTGATCGAGGAGGACGCCATGGCCCGCATCACCCTGCGCCAGCTGCTGGACCACGCCGCCGAGCACGGCTACGGCGTGCCGGCCTTCAACATCAACAACATGGAGCAGGCGCTGGCGATCCTGGCGGCCGCCGAGGCGGTCGAGGCGCCGGTCATCATCCAGGCCAGCCGCGGCGCGCGCAGCTACGCCAAGGACGTCATGCTGGCGCGCATGGTCGATGCCCTGGTCGAGCTCTACCCGGGCATCCCGCTCTGCCTGCACCAGGACCACGGCAACAGCGAGGCGACCTGCCTCTCGGCGATCCGCCACGGCTTCACCTCGGTGATGATGGACGGCTCGCTGAAGGCCGACGGCAGGACGCCGGCCGGCTACGAGGAGAACGTCGCGATCACGGCGCGGGTCGCCGAGCTGGCGCACGCGGTCGGCGCCTCGGTCGAGGGCGAGCTCGGCGTGCTCGGCTCGCTGGAGACCGGCGAGGGCGACCAGGAGGACGGCCACGGCGCCGCGGGCAAGCTGGCCCGCGAGCAGCTGCTGACCGACCCCGACCAGGCCGTCGACTTCGTCGCCCGCACCCAGGTCGACGCCCTGGCCATCGCCATGGGCACCAGCCACGGCGCCTACAAGTTCTCGCGGCGGCCGGACGGCGAGATCCTGGCCATGGACGTCATCGAGGCGATCCACCAGAAGCTGCCGGACACGCACCTGGTGATGCACGGCTCCTCCTCGGTGCCCCAGGCCCTGCAGGACCTCTTCAACGCCTACGGCGGGGAGATGCCGCAGACCTGGGGCGTGCCGGTCGAGGAGATCGTGCGCGGCATCCGCCACGGCGTGCGCAAGATCAACATCGACACCGACTGCCGCCTCGCGATGGCCGCCATGTTCCGCAAGGTCGCCAGCGAGAACCGGGCCGAGTTCGATCCGCGCAAGTTCCTGAAGCCGGCGATGGAGGCGATGTCCGCGCTCTGCCGCGAGCGCTTCGAGCAGTTCGGCGCCGCCGGCCGGGCCGGGAAGATCAGGCCGCTGCCGCTCGACGAGATGGCCCGGCGCTACGCCGCCGGCGCGCTCGCCCCGCGGGTCGCCGCGGCCCGCGCAGCCTGACAACGACTTCGAGAAAGCGAGGAAACACCATGGACGACCGAGCCAGGACCGTCACCGGCAAGGACCGCTACAAGTCCGGTGTCATGGAATACAAGAAGATGGGCTACTGGGAGCCCGACTACGAGCCGAAGGAGACCGACGTCATCGCGGTCTTCCGGGTCACGCCCCAGGACGGCGTCGACCCGGTCGAGGCCTCCGCGGCGGTCGCCGGCGAGTCCTCGACGGCGACCTGGACGGTGGTCTGGACCGACCGCCTGACCGCCTGCGAGAAGTACCGGGCCAAGTGCTACCGGGTCGACCCGGTGCCCGGCGCCGAGGGCCAGTACTTCGCCTACATCGCCTACGACCTGGACCTCTTCGAGCCCGGCTCGATCGCCAACCTGACCGCCTCGATCATCGGCAACGTCTTCGGCTTCAAGCCCCTGAAGGCGCTGCGGCTCGAGGACATGCGCCTGCCGACGGCCTACGTGAAGACCTTCCAGGGCCCGGCGACCGGCATCGTCGTCGAGCGCGAGCGGCTCGACAAGTTCGGCCGGCCGCTGCTCGGCGCCACGGTCAAGCCGAAGCTCGGCCTGTCCGGGCGCAACTACGGCCGCGTCGTCTACGAGGCCCTGAAGGGCGGGCTCGACTTCACCAAGGACGACGAGAACATCAACTCGCAGCCCTTCATGCACTGGCGCGAGCGCTTCCTCTACTGCATGGAGGCGGTCAACAAGGCCCAGGCCGAGACCGGCGAGATGAAGGGCACCTACCTCAACGTCACCGCGGCGACGATGGAGGAGATGTACGAGCGCGCCGAGTTCGCCAAGGAGATCGGCTCCTGCGTCGTCATGATCGACCTGGTGATCGGCTACACGGCGATCCAGTCGATGGCCAGGTGGGCGCGGCGCAACGACATGATCCTGCACCTGCACCGCGCCGGCCATTCGACCTACACCCGGCAGAAGAGCCACGGCGTCTCGTTCCGGGTGATCTCCAAGTGGATGCGCCTCGCCGGCGTCGACCACATCCACGCCGGCACGGTGGTCGGCAAGCTGGAGGGCGACCCGGCGACGACGCGCGGCTACTACGACATCTGCCGCGAGGACTTCAATCCGATGCGCCTGGAGAACGGCATCTTCTTCGACCAGCCCTGGGCCAGCCTCAACAAGCTGATGCCGGTCGCCTCGGGCGGCATCCACGCGGGGCAGATGCACCAGCTGATCCACCACCTGGGCGAGGACGTGGTGCTGCAGTTCGGTGGCGGCACGATCGGCCATCCGATGGGCATCGCCGCCGGCGCCACGGCCAACCGGGTCGCGCTCGAGGCGATGATCCTGGCCCGCAACGAGGGCCGAGACTACCTGGCCGAGGGCCCGGAGATCCTGGCGGCGGCGGCGCGCCACTGCACGCCCCTGGCCGCGGCGCTGGAGACCTGGAAGGACGTGACCTTCGACTACGCCTCGACCGACACGCCCGACTTCGTGCCGACCGCCACGGCGGCCGAGTGACGCCCGCAACGGCGCCCGTACCAGGGAGAGACCCCATGAGACTGACCCAAGGCACCTTCTCCTTCCTGCCCGACCTGACCGACGCGCAGATCGCCCGGCAGGTCCAGTACGCCCTCGACCAGGGCTGGGCCGTCAACATCGAGACCACCGACGACCCGCACCCGCGCAACACCTACTGGGACCTCTGGGGCCAGCCGATGTTCGACGTCGCCGACGCGGCCGGCGTCATGCTGGAGCTGGCCGAGTGCCGCAAGGTCTTCGGCGAGCGCTACATCCGCCTCTCGGCCTTCGACGCCAGCCACGGCTGGGAGACGATCCGCCTGTCCTTCATCGTCGGCCGGCCGGCCGAGGAGCCGGGCTTCCACCTGGTCCGTGAGGAGGCTGAGGGCCGCCGCCTGCGCTACACGACGCGCAGCTACGCGACCGAGCGGCCGGCCGGCCAGCGCTACGGCTGACGGCCATGGCGGGCGAGGCGGCCAGGGAGGAGCCGGTCGAGGCGGCGGAGACCGCCGTCGACCTCAGGCGCGAGTTCGAGGAATCCGGCGTCAAGGCGGTGCTGGAGGAGCTGGACCGGACGCTGGTCGGCCTCGCACCGGTCAAGCGGCGGATCCGCGAGATCTCGGCGCTGCTGCTGGTCGAGCGGGCGCGGCGCCGGCTCGGCCTCGCCCACGAGGCGCCGAGCCTGCACATGTCCTTCACCGGCAATCCCGGCACCGGCAAGACGACGGTCGCGCTCAGGATGGCCGAGCTGCTGCACCGCCTCGGCTACGTCCGCAGGGGCCACCTGGTCAGCGTCACCCGCGACGACCTGGTCGGCCAGTACATCGGCCACACGGCGCCCAAGACCAAGGAGGTGCTGAAGAAGGCGATGGGCGGCGTGCTGTTCATCGACGAGGCCTACTACCTCTACCGGCCGGAGAACGAGCGCGACTACGGCCAGGAGGCGATCGAGATCCTGCTCCAGGTCATGGAGAACCAGCGCGACGACCTGGTGGTGATCCTGGCCGGCTACGCCGACCGCATGGAGCGCTTCTTCGCCAGCAACCCCGGCTTCCGCTCGCGCATCGCCCACCACGTCGACTTTCCCGACTACGGGGACGGCGAGCTGCTGGCCATCGCCGAGCTGATCCTGGAGCGGCAGGGCTACCGCCTGGCGCCCGAGGCGCGGGCGGCGCTCGAGCGCTACATCCCGCGGCGCCGGACCCAGCCGCACTTCGCCAATGCCCGCTCGATCCGCAACGCCCTCGACCGCGCCCGCCTGCGCCAGGCCAGCCGCCTGTTCGAGACCGCCGAGGGGCCGCTCGACGCCGCCGCGCTCTCCACCCTCTCGGGCGGGGACATCCTGGCCAGCCGGGTGTTCGGCCTTCCGGAGGAGCGGATCGGGGACGGGGAGGGCGGGTCGTGACCCGGCCGCTGCTGCTCGCGCCCTCGCTGCTCTCGGCCGACTTCGCCGAGCTCGGCCGGGAGCTGGCCGACGTCGAGGCGGCCGGCGCCGACTGGATCCACCTCGACGTGATGGACGGCCACTTCGTGCCCAACATCACCTTCGGGCCGCCGGTCGTGAAGGCGCTGCGGCGGCATTCGGCGAAGACCTTCGACGTGCACCTGATGATCGAGCCGGCCGATCCCTATCTCGCGGCCTTCGCCGAGGCCGGCGCCGACGTCATCACGGTCCATGCCGAGGCCTGCCGGCACCTCGACCGGACGCTCCAGGCGATCCGCGACCTCGGCCGGAAGGCGGGCGTGTCGCTCAACCCGGCGACGCCGGAGAGCGTGATCGAGTACGTCCTCGACCGCCTCGACCTGGTGCTGCTGATGAGCGTCAATCCGGGCTTCGGCGGCCAGGCCTTCATTCCGGCGGTGGTCGAGAAGCTGCGCCGCGTGCGATCGCTGATCGGCAGCCGGCCGATCGAGATCGAGGTCGACGGCGGCGTCGCGCCCGAGACCGCGCCGCTGGTCGTCGAGGCCGGTGCCAACGTGCTGGTCGCCGGCTCGGCGGTCTTCAAGGGCGGCACGCGCGAGGCCTATGCCCGCAACCTGGCGGCCCTGCGCACCGCTGCCGAGGGCGCCCGCCGGCGCAGCGCGGCATGAGGCCCCGGGCGCCCCTGGAAGCGCTGATCTTCGACGTCGACGGCACGCTGGCGGAGACCGAGGAGCTGCACCGGCGCGCCTTCAACGCCGCCTTCCGGGCCTGGGGCCTGCCCTGGTCCTGGAGCCGCGAGCGCTACCGGGCGCTGCTCGCCGTCACCGGCGGCAAGGAGCGGCTGCTGCATTTCCTCGAGACCGACCGGCCGGCCGCCGCCGAACGCGGCCGCACCCTGGTCGCCGAGATCCACGCTGAGAAGACCGCGCGCTACCACGCCCTACTGGCCGCCGAGGGCGGCGCCCTGCGCCCCGGCGTGCGCCGCCTGCTCGGCGAGGCCCGTGCCGCCGGCCTGCGCCTGGCGGTCGCGACGACGACGACCCCGGCCAACGTCGAGGCGCTGATCCGCATCGCCTTCGGCCGGCCGGCGACGGCGCTCTTCGAGGTCGTCGCGGCGGGCGATGCGGTCGCCCGCAAGAAGCCCGATCCCGAGGTCTACCGCCTGGCCCTCGGCCGGCTCGGCCTGCCGGCCGGGGCCTGCCTCGCCTTCGAGGATTCGGCGAACGGACTGAAGGCGGCACTCGGCGCCGGGCTGGCGACGGTGGTGACGCCAGGGCTCTATACGGACGGCCAGGACTTCGTGGGGGCGTCGCTCGTCGCGCCCTCGCTGGAGGCGGTGGGGCTGGGAGAGCTGGAAGCGCTGGTCCCGGCGCAAGCCGTTGTGGGCCTCGCGTAGCGTACCCCTCACCCTCCCACGCTTTGCGTGGGCCCCTCCCTCTCCCCGAAGGGGCGAGGGATTGAACAGGGCGCTCAGGTGAACCCTCGCCCCTTGGGGGAGAGGGAGGGGCCCGCGGCCGTCAGGCCGTGGGAGGGTGAGGGGTGACGCGAGTCCTGACCGCTCGGACCCTCACATGCCCCAGCGCAGCGCCGCCGTGTGCACCGGCGCGTCCCAGAGGTCGAGCAGCGCCTCGTCCATCCGGGTCAGGGTCAGGGAGCAGCCGGCCATGTCGAGCGAGGTGCAGTAGTTGCCGACCAGGCTGCGCGCCACGGCCAGGCCGCGGTCCTCGCAGAGCCGGCGGGCCGCCTCGTACATCAGGTAGAGCTCCATCTGCGGCGAGGCGCCCATGCCGTTGAGCAGCAGCAGCAGCGGCTCGCCGGGCTTCGGCCCGGTCGATTCGCAGATCGCCGAGACCATCGCCTCGGCGATCTCGTCGGCCGGCATCAGCGGCACGCGGCGCCGGCCGGGCTCGCCGTGGATGCCGACGCCGAGCTCCATCTCGTCCTCGCCGAGGTCGAAGGTCGGCCGGCCGGCCGCGGGCACGGTGCAGCTGGTCAGGGCGACGCCGAGGCTGCCGGTCGCCTTGTTGACCCGCTCGCCAAGCGCCTGGCAGGCGGCGAGGTCCGCGCCGCGCTCCGCGGCGGCGCCGACGATCTTCTCGACGATCACCGTGCCGGCGACGCCGCGGCGGCCCTGGCTGAAGGTCGAGTCCTCGACGGCGACGTCGTCGTTGGTCAGCACGGTCGCGACGCCGCCCGGCGCGTCGGCCAGCATCTCGGCGGCCATCTCGAAGTTCATGACGTCGCCGGAATAGTTCTTGACGACGAACAGCAGCCCGCCGCCGGCGTCGGCCGCCTGGGCGGCGGCCAGCATCTGGTCCGGCGTCGGCGAGGTGAAGACCTCGCCGGGGCAGGCGGCGTCGAGCATGCCAGCGCCGACGAAGCCGGCGTGCAGCGGCTCGTGGCCCGAGCCGCCGCCGGAGACCAGCGCGACCTTGCCGCGCGCCTTCGGGGTGGCGCGCAGGACGTACTTCGGGTCGAGGCTGACCGCGACGAGGTCGGCGTGCGCCGCGCCGAAGCCCCGCAGGCTCTCGCTCAGGATGCCGTCGATGCCGTTGATCAGTTTCTTCATGGGCTGTTTCCCCCTGGGCGGTGCCTTCACGCTTCGTGGTTCGACAGGCTCACCATGAAGCGACGGACAAGGTCGCCCCCGGTTTCAGGGACGGGCTTCACCCTGAGCCTGTCGAAGGGCGAAGCCCGATCGGGCACCGGCGTCGCCTACCGGCCTCCTCCTCTAGTCCTTGTCGTGCTGCGCCAGCGCGATCATGCGCTGGGCGGTCTCGCGGATCGCCTCGACCAGCTCCTGCTGGCGGCGCGGGTCGTCGAAGGGCGGAATCTCGATCTCCAGCAGGCGGCTGCCGGGCTCGCCCGCGGCCTCGCCGGGCAGCGCCTGGCCGGGATGGGCCTGGCGGTAGGCCTCGAGGAAGCGCCGCCGCTCGTCGGGCGAGAAGTGGCAGAGCCGGAAGATCGTCGGCAGGTGCTGGGCCGGCAGCGGCACCCGGTAGGTCGGGCTGGTGATCTGCGAGACGAAGGACTTGTGGGTGCCGAGCGCGAGCGCCAGGCGCTGGCGCGTGCCCGAGGGCCGCTTGTCGAGGCAGGCCTTGAGGATGCGCTTGTAGGCGGCGATCGCCTGCTCGCTCTCGGCGCGCGTCTCGGCGCGGGTCTCTCCGCGGGGCTCGGGGCGGGTCTCGGGGCGGGTCTCGGGGCGCAGGTCGGGCTGGTCGGTCATGGCTCTGCGGTCATTCCGGGGCGCCACCATAGCGCCGGATCGCCAGCTTGACGCGCCCGACCTGGGCCGGGGCCACCGAGAGGCGCCTGAGGCCGCACTCCAGCAGCACCGGCACCAGCCGCGGATCCGATGCCATGTCGCCGCACAGGCTGGCCTCGACGCCGCGCCGGCCGGCGGCGGCGACCGTGCGGGCGATCAGCTCGACGACCGCCGGACTGGCCGGGTCGGCGAGCTCGGCCAGCGCCGGGTTGTCGCGCGCGCAGGCCGTCGTGTACTGGACCAGGTCGTTGGAGCCGATCGAGTAGAAGTCGCAGGCGAAGCGCTCGGCGGTCAGCGCCGCGGCCGGCACCTCGACCATCATGCCGAGCGGCGGCCGGCCATGCTCCAGGCCCTCGTCGGCGAGCTCGCGCAGCACCGCGTCGAACAGGGCCCGGGCGCGCTCGAACTCGGCCGGGGCGGTGACCATCGGCACCATGACCTTGAGCGGCCGATCGGCGCCGGCGCGGGCCAGGGCGCGGAGCTGGACGCGCAGCAGCTCGGGATGGCGCAGCGACAGGCGCAGGCCGCGCACGCCGAGGAAGGGATTGGCCTCGTCCTCGGGCGTCACGCCGGGGATCGGCTTGTCGCCGCCGGCGTCGAGGGTGCGGATCGTCACCGGCCGGCCGCCGGCCCAGTCGAGCAGGCGGCGGTAGACGGCGCGCTGGGCCTCCTCGTCGGGCAGGCGGCCGCCGTGGAACAGGAACTCGGTGCGCGCGAGGCCGATGCCGTCGCAGCTCTCCGGCGACAGCGAGTCGAGCAGGCCGGGCTCGTCGACGTTGATCAGCAGCTCGACGGTCTCGCCGGCCGCGGTCCGCGCCGGCCGGCCGATCAGCTCGGCGATCACGCTCGATTCCTCGGCGCGCCGCGCGAGCCGGGTCTCGACCGCGTCGAGGGTCGCCGAACTCGGCTCGACGATCAGGCGCGCCGCCTCGGCGTCGAGCACGGCCAGGCGACCGGCCGGCAGCAGTGCCGGGTCGGCCTCCAGCCCGACGATCAGCGGCACGCCGCGCGCGCGCGCCAGGATCGAGACGTGGCTGGTCGGGCTGCCGCCGGCGATCGCGGCGCCCGCGAGCCGGCTCCAGTCGAGCTCCAGGAAGCGCGAGGGCGTGAGGTCGGCCGAGACCAGGATCGCGCCTTCCGGCTGCGTCTCGCCGCCCGCGGCCTCGCCTGCGGCGACGAGGGCGCGCAGCACCCGCTGCTGCAGGTCGGCGAGATCCTCGGCGCGGGCCGAGAGGTACTCGTCGTCGCCGGCCCGGTAGGTCTCGATCTCGCCGTCGAGGTGGCCGATCCAGGCCGCCGCCGCGGACTGCCCGGCGTCGATTGCCGCCCGCACGGGATCGAGCAGCTCGTCGTCCTCCAGCAGCGCCTCCTGGAACTCCAGGATCTCGGCGCCCAGCGCGTCGGCGGTCTCGACCAGCGCGGCGATCTGCCCGCGCGCCCGCTCCAGGGCCTGCTCGAAGGCCCGGCCTTCCTCGGCCGGAGACGCCGCCGCGCGCGCCACCTCGGCCGCGGCCGCGCGCTCGACCAGCAGGCGGCCGACCGCCAGTCCCTCGGCGGCGCGCTGGCCGGCGAACACCGTCTCGGCGGCCCCCTCGGTGGTCCGGGCCATCGGCGCTATCCGGCGAAGTCGCGCTCGACCAGCGCGACCAGGGCGGCGACCGCCGCCTCGGCATCGGCGCCGTCGGCGCGGAAGAAGAGGCGCTCGCCATGGCCGGCCTTGAGCTTCATCACGGCGTTCGGCGACTTGGCGTTGACCCAGGTGCCGGCCTCGCCGGCGCGGACCTGGACCTCGGCCTCGAAGCCCTTGGCCTGCTTGGTCAGCTTGACCGCGGGCCGGGCGTGCAGGCCGGTCGGGTCGCCGAGGGTCGCGCTGCCCTCGGCGATCGGGGTGGCCGCGGCCGCGCCGCCGGCGCCCTCGGTCACGACAGGAACTCCTCGGCGGTCGCCCGCACGGTCTCCAGGCTGGCGCCGCCGGCGGCCTCGGTCGCAGCCATCACCGCGCCCTCGACGATCGGCGCGTTGCAGATCGTGACGTGGCCGCGCATCGCCTCCGGCAGCAGCTCGATGGCGACCTCGCTGTTGGTCTCGGCGCCGCCCAGGTCGACCAGCAGCGCGACGCCCTTCGGCCGGTAGACCGACTCGATCGCCGCCTGGATCGCCGCGACGTCGGTGCCCAGGCCGCCCGCCGGATTGCCGCCGCAGAAGGCGACCGGCACCTCGTTCCCGACCATCTCGCGGACCATGTCGGCGGCGCCCCTGGCGACGTCGAGCGAGTGGGAAACGATGACGATGGCGACGCAGTCGGTCATGAACGGTCCTCTAGAAAGTCGCAGGCGGCGTGGACGAGCAGGGCGCTGGAGCGCGCCCCGGGGTCGAGGTGGCCGATCGAGCGCTCGCCCAGGAACGAGGCGCGGCCCTTGGTTGCCTTCATGTCGCGGGTCGCGGCCAGCGCTTCGTCGGCGGTGCGGCGCGCCGTCGCGATCGCCGCCGCGGCCGCGGTCCCGGCATCCGCCGACTGCAGGGCCCTGGCCAGCGGCACCAGCACGTCGAGCATGGTCTTGGCGCCGGCGTCCGACTTGCCGCGCGCCTTCACCGCCTCGACGCCGGCCGCCAGCATGGCGGCGACCCCGGCGAGGTCGGCCGGGCCGCCGTCGGGCAGGGCCTTGCCCATGGCCATCAGCAGCGAGCCGTAGAGCGGGCCGGAGGCGCCGCCGACCTTCATGATCAGGGTCATGCCGGCCTTCTGCAGCGCCTCGCCGAGCGGCAGCCCGGCCAGGGCGTCGGCCTGCTCGGCGACGGCCGAGAAGCCGCGCTTCATGTTGGCGCCGTGGTCGCCGTCGCCGATCGCCCGGTCGAGGCTGGTCAGCTCCTCCTCGTGCGCAGCGATGGTCGCGGCGCTGCGGGCGATCAGGTCGCGGAGGTCGTCAGGTGCCATAGGCGGCCTCCCGTGTCTCGTCGTTGCCCCGGGTCTCGATGCGCCGGCCCTCGGCGTCGAAGGCGAGGGCGGCACCCGGGCGCACCGCCACGGTCGTGCGCTCGCCGGCCTGCAGCGGTGCCTGGCCGCCGAGCAGGGCGTGGACCTGCAGCTCGCCGACGCGCAGCAGCACGACCGTCTCGACCCCCAGGTGCTCGACGGTCAGGGCCTCGGCCTCCAGGCCGCCCGGCTGGTGCAGCAGCAGGTCCTCGGCCCGGACGCCGATCCGGTCGGTGCCCGGCGGCAGGCGGGTCACCCCCAGGCTGCCGGCCGGCAGCACGGTGATCTGCGGGCTGCCCAGGCGGCGCGCGACGTAGAGGCTGTCGGGCCGCTCGTAGACCGCGCGCGGCGTGCCGATCTGGACCAGCCGGCCCTCGGCCAGCACGCCGATCCGGTCGGCCAGGGTCATCGCCTCGAGCTGGTCGTGGGTGACGTAGAGCACCGTCGCGCCGAGGTCGCGCTGGATGCGCTTCAGCTCGATGCGCAGGTCCTCGCGCAGCTTGGCGTCCAGCGAGGACAGCGGCTCGTCCATCAGGTAGATCGCCGGGCGCCGCACCAGGGCCCGGCCGATCGCGACGCGCTGCATCTCGCCGCCGGACAGGTGGGTCGCCCGGTTCTTCAGCTTGCCGCCGATGCGCAGCAGCTCGGCGACCTCGCGCACCCGCTTGTCGATCTCCCCGGCCGGCAGGCGGCGGGCCGGCGCGCGCAGCGGGAAGGCCAGGTTGTCGTAGACGCTGTAGTGCGGATAGAGCGAGTACTGCTGGAACACGAAGCAGACGTCGCGCTCGGCCGGCGCGACCCCCGTGACGTCCTGCCCGCCGATCGCGACCCGGCCCTCGTCCGGCCGCTCCAGCCCGGCGACCAGGCGCAGGGTCGTGGTCTTGCCGGCGCCGGTCGGGCCGAGCAGCACGACGAACTCGCCGTCGCCGACGGTCAGGTCGAGCCCGGCGATCGCCTGGGTCTCGCCGAAGCGCTTGCCGACTCCCTCCAGGCGGACCTCAGCCATGGGCGGCTCCCGCGGCGCCGGCGTGGAGGTCGCTCCTGAGCGCCCGGTCGGTGGCCGGATCGAAGACCACCAGGCGCTCGCGCTCGAAGGCCAGGCCGACCAGCTCGCCGTCGCCGACCTTCAGGGTGTTGGGCGCGCGCACCTTGAGCCGCCCGGCGTCGGTGTCGACCGTGACGAGCTGGCGCGTGCCCATGTACTCGACGCCGAAGACGCGGCCGCGCAGCGGGGCGTCCTGGCCCTCGGGGCCGCCGATCCGGATATGCTCGGGGCGCACGCCGAGCACGGCATCGGGGCCGACCAGGCCTTCGTGCAGGCGCGGCATGGGGACCTCGTGGCCGCTGACCGCGATGCTGTCGCGGCCCGGTGCCAGCGCCCCCCGGGCCGGCAGGAAGTTCATGGCGGGGCTGCCGATGAAGCCCGCGACGAAGCGGGTCGCCGGGCGCTCGTAGACCTCCATCGGCGGTGCCACCTGAAGCACCTCGCCGCGGTCCATGACGCAGATCCGGTCGGCCATCGACATGGCCTCGATCTGGTCGTGGGTGACGTAGACCGTGGTCGCGCCGATCCGGCCGTGCAGCAGGCGCAGCTCCTCGCACATCAGCTCGCGGAACTCGGCGTCGAGCGCGCCGAGCGGCTCGTCCATCAGGAAGGCCTTGGCGCGCCGCACGATCGCCCGGCCGAGCGCGACGCGCTGACGGTCGCCGCTCGACAGCCCGCCGACCGGCCGCTCGAGCAGCTGGTCGATGCGCAGCAGGCGCGCGACCTCCTCGGTGCGCTGCCGGACCTCGCGCCGCGGCAGGCGCTGGACGCGCAGCGGGAAGGAGATGTTCTGGCGCACGTTCATGTGGGGATAGAGGGCGAAGAGCTGGAACACGAAGGCGATGTCGCGCTCGGAGCCGCGCCGGAAGGTGACGTCCTCGCCGTCGAGCAGGATGCGCCCGGAGGTCGGCAGCTCGAGCCCGGCGATCATGCGCAGCGTCGTCGTCTTGCCGCAACCCGAGGGGCCGAGCATGACGAAGAACTCGCCGTCCGCGATGGTGAAGTTCGACTCGCGGACCGCGACGAACTCGCCGAAGGCCTTGTGCAGCTGCTCGATGCGGATCTCGGCCATCGTCCTACTCCGGGAAGTGGCTGACCACGACAAAGGCCAGCGTGCCGGTCAGGATGACCGCGAAGGAGTGCCCGTAGAGGGCCAGCGAGACGGGCTGCATCAGCATGAAGATGCCGAACGCGATCAGGGCGGTCGCGAGGCCCTCCATCGGGCCGCGGCGCAGCCAGCGCGGCCAGCGGCGGGCGGCGGGCGCCGGGCGGTCGAGGGCGGTCGGGCGGTCGCTGGGGGTCGGCAGGCCGATCATCGGCGCACCGCCCCGAAGGTGATGCCGCGCAGCAGGTGTTTGCGCAGGAGAATGGTGAAGACGAGGATCGGCACCAGGAAGATCGTCGTGCCGGCCGCCACCGCCGGCCAGTCCTGCCCACCCTCGCCGATGATGATCGGGATGAAGGGCGGCTCCGTCTGCGCGTTGCCCGAGGTGAGCAGCACCGCGAAGGCGTACTCGTTCCAGGCGAAGATCAGGCAGAAGATCGCCGTTGCGGCAATGCCGGTCGTGGCCTGCGGCAGCACGACCTTCCAGAAGGCCCGGAGCCGCGAATAGCCGTCGATCATCGCCGCCTCCTCGTACTCGCGCGGGATCTCGTCGATGAAGCCCTTGAGCAGCCAGACGGCGAGCGAGACGTTGACCGCGGTGTAGAGCAGGACCATCCCGAGCCTGGTGTCGGAGAGGCCGAGCTCGCGATACATGAGATAGATCGGGATTGCGACGGCGATCGGCGGCATCATCCGCGTCGACAGGATGAAGAACAGCAGGTCGTCGGCGAGCGGCACCTTGAAGCGCGAGAAGCCGTAGGCCGCGAAGGTGCCGAGCGCCACGGCGAAAACCGTCGAGCCGAAGCCGATGATCAGCGAGTTGACGAAGCGCGGCACGTAGTTCGACGGGCCGGCGATGACCATGTTGCGCGAGCGCGAGATGACCTCGCAGGTGCTCGTCGCCGGCGGCAGCTTCGCGATGAACTCCGGCGTCTGGCGCGTGCGCGTGGTGAAGAGGTTGCAGTAGCCCTCGAGCGTCGGCTGGAACAGCAGCTTCGGCGGATAGGAGATCGAGTCCTCCGGCGACTTGAACGACGTCAGCCCGATCCAGACCAGCGGTATCATCGTCACCAGCGCGTAGAGGATGACGGCCGCGCCGGCGAGGCGCTGGGTGAGCGGCCGCGGCGCGACGACGGAGTGGGCGGCGTTGGCGGAGGTCATCGGCTCTTCACCCTGTTGAGAGCCTTCACGTAGATGTTGGCGAGCCCGAAGACGGCCACGAACAGGATGACGGCGAAGGCCGAGGAATAGCCCGTGCGCCAGGCCTCGAAGGCCTGCCGCTTGAGGGTGATGGAGGCGACCTCCGTCGTCGAGCCCGGGCCGCCGCCGGTCAGCAGGTTCACCATGTCGAACATCTTGAAGTTCTCGATGCCGCGGAACAGCACGGCGAGCATGATGAAGGGCAGCGCCATGGGCAGCGTGATCGAGCAGAACTGGCGCCAGCTGGACGCCCGGTCGACCTCGGCCGCCTCGTAGAGGTAGTCGGGGATCGAGCGCAGCCCCGCCAGGCAGATGAGCATGACGTAGGGCGTCCACATCCAGACATCGACGATGACGATCGCCCAGGGGCTGAGGCTCACGTCGCCCAGCATCTGGAACGACGAGGGATCGACCCCGGTCAGGAACGAGATCGCGTAGTTGAAGAGCCCGATCTGCGGCTGGTACAGGAATTTCCAGAAGTTTCCGACCACCGCCGGCGACAGCATCATCGGCAGCAGGATCATCGTGGTCCAGAAGCCGTGGCCGCGGAACTTCTTGTCGATCAGCCAGGCGAGCGCGAAGCCGAGCACGGTCTCGATGACGATCGTCGCGACCACGAAGCGCGCCGTCACCTGCATCGCCGCCCAGATGTCGGGGTCGCTCAGGATCCTGTGGTACCACTCGGCGCCGAACCAGCGCAGCGGCGCGTTCGGCCGGTTGGCCCGGTAGTTCGTGAAGGAGAGGTAGACCGTCCAGAACAGCGGGAAGATGTTGATGGCCAGGAGCAGCAGGACCGTCGGCGAGATGAACAGCCAGGCGAGCGTGCGGTCCGAAAGTCCCTGGAGCCGGCGGGCGACCCTGTCGGGCGTCGCCGCGGCGGCCTTGAGCGCGATCGTCGGGGAATTGCTCAGCTCGTCCATCATCGCTGCCTGGCTTCGATCTCGGTCGTTCGCCCCGCTCCGGGCGGGAGCGGGCGCGGTCCTGCTTGCCCCATCGTCCCGGCCGGCCGCTGGCGGAGCCGGGGAGGGCGGTCGCATCGCCGCCGCGCGGGCTTCATCCCGGGTCCGCCGGGGCTCCGGGGCCGCATGCCGTGGCACTGCGGCTCCCGGAAGCCCCTGTCGCGGTCGTCGCGTCAGAGCTTGCCGTCCTCCTGGAAGACCTCCGTCCAGTCCTTGACGAGCCCGTCGAGCGCCTCCTGCGCCGTGCCCTGCCCGGCGACCACGTAGTCGTGGACGCGCTTCTGCTCGGCCTGGAGCAGCTGGGCGTAGGAGGGCTCGGCCCAGAAGTCGATCACCTGGCCCATCGCCTTCAGGAAGTCGGCGGCGAAAGGCGCCGTGCTGGGGAAGTTCGGATCGTTGAGCACCGACTTGGCGCAGGAGTAGCCGCCGAGCTGCCACCACTTCTTCTGCACGGCGTCGGAGGCGAACCACTTGATGTACTGCAGCGCCTCTTCCTTGTGGTCCGAGTAGGCGACCACGGAGATGCCCTGGCCGCCGAGCTGGGAGCCGACCGTCTTCTCGCCCGGATTGACGAAGAAGCCGATCTTGTCGCCGCCGACGTTCGGGTCCTTGTAGAGCCCCGGGAAGAAGGCGAACCAGTTCATCTGGAGCGCCACCTGACCCGACTTGAAGGCGTCGAGATCCTCCTGCATGTAGGCGTTGGAGTGCCCCGGCGGCGTGCAGCAGTCGTAGAGCTTCTTGTAGGCCTCGAGCCCCTTAACCGAGTCGGCCGAGTTGACGAAGCCGTCCATGTGGTAGGGCTTCTTCGGGTCCTCGTACTTGAAGCCGTAGGGGTAGAGGAAGTTCGAGACGCCCATGGTGATGCCTTCCGAGCCGCGCTCGGTGAAGATGGCGGCACCGTAGACCTTCTTGCCGTCGATCTCGCGGCCCTGGAAGAACTTCGCGATGTCGGTCAGCTCGTCGAGCGTCTTCGGCACGGCGAGCTCGCGGCCGTACTGCTTCTTGAACTCGGCCTTGAGCTCGGGCCGCGAGAACCAGTCCTTGCGATAGGTCCAGCCCTCGGCGTCGCCCATGGCCGGCAAGGCCCAGTAGTTGGGCGTGTTCTTCGGCCATTCCGAATAGCCGAGGACGGTCGCCGGCATGAAGTTGTCCATGCTGATGCCTTCTTTCTCGAAGAAGTCGTTCAGCTTGACGTAGTTGCCGTTCTCCGCCGCGCCGCCGATCCACTGGCTGTCGCCGATCATCAGGTCGCACAGCTTGCCGTGCGAGTTGAGCTCGTTGAGGAAGCGGTCGGCGAAGTTGGTCCAGGGCACGAACTCGAACTTCATCTGGATGCCGGTCTTGGCCGTGAAGTCCTTGGACAGCTCGACCAGCGCGTTGGCCGGATCCCAGGCAGCCCAGCACAGGGTGATCTGCTTGTCCTGCGCGGCGGCGCCCGAGATGCCGGCGCCGAAAAAACCGGCCGCCGTGAGCGCGGCGGCGAGACAGGCCCTCATTGTCCGCATGTGTTCCTCCCATCATCGGCCGTCCCGGCTCTTGTTGTCGGCGCCTGCCTCGAGGCAGGCGCACCCGGCGGAACCCCCGAACGGCCCTGATTCTCCCCACCGGTTTAGTCGAACTAAACTCTCGAACTAAACTTCTGTCAACCGTTCCGGCGCGTCGGAACGACAGAAAGCTGCGTAATCTGGCTCATTTATGTGGCAAGATGGGCGAAAGATTTGCGACTACGCAGGAAAATTTCTGCAATGCAGCGGATCGGCGTTGCATCGCAGCAATGCGAAGGGAATGAAAAGTTTAGTGAGGTTGTGCGCACCTGCGGCGCACTTCCCGCGGCGGGAGGAGGAGAGCCATGACCGACGTTCTGTTCACCGGGGTGCGCGTCATCGACGGCAGCGGCGCTGAGCCCTTCGACGGCCAGGTGCTGGTGCGCGGCAACCGGATCCGCAAGGTCGCCAGGGCCGGGGAGGCCCTGGCAGAGGCCGCCGGGGCAGAGGCCGTCGAGGGCGGCGGCGCGACCCTGATGCCGGGCCTGATCGAGGCCCACGCCCACATCAGCTTCTGCAACACCCCGGACCTGGAGTCGCTCGGCGACGTGCCGCCGGAGGAGCACACCCTGCAGTCGATGAAGTACGCGAAGGTGATGCTCGACCAGGGCTTCACCGCGCTGTTCTCGGCGGCGGCGGCCAAGGCGCGGCTCGACGTCGTGATCCGCAACGCCATCGACGCCGGCGAGATCCCGGGTCCGCGCATGCGCGCCGCCAGCCCCGAGCTGACGCCGACCAGCGGCCTCGGCGACGTGCGCCGCTGGCACATGCACCGCGAGACCTTCGCGATCCCCTGCGACGGCCCGGACGAGTTCCGCAAGATGGCCCGGGTCATGGTGCGAGAGGGCGTCGACACCCTGAAGATCAACCCGGCCGGCGACGAGTTCATCCCCTTCGCCCGGGCCCACGAGACGATCATGAACGAGGCCGAGGTCGCCGCGGTCTGCGAGGTCGGGCGCAGCCGGGGCAAGAACGTCGCGGCCCACGCCCGCTCGGCCGAGAGCGTCAAGATGTGCTGCCGCCAGGGCGTCCGGGTCGTCTACCACGCGACCCTGTCGGACGAAGAGGCGCTGGACATGCTGGAGGCGCGCAAGGACGAGGTCTTCGTCGCGCCGACCGCCGGCATGGCCTACGTGACCGCGATCGGCGAGGGCCGCGGCTACGGCATCGACGAGAACCACCCGGTCGCGCGCTTCTTCGCCGCCGAGCTGGAGAAGGGCGTCGAGAACATGAAGGCCCTGAAGAGGCGTGGCGTGCGCGTGCTACCCGGCGGCGACTACGGCTTCGCCTGGAACCCGATCGGCACCAATGCCCGCGACCTGGAGCACTTCGTCAAGCTCATGGACTGGACGCCGATGGAGGCGATCGTCGCGGCGACGAAGTTCGGCGGCGAGCTGTTCGGCGCCGAGATCGGCCTGGTCAAGGACGGCTGGCTGGCCGACCTGCTGCTGGTCGACGGCGATCCCTCGAAGGACGTCTCGATCCTGCAGGACAGGGACCGGCTGCTGGCGATCATGAAGGACGGCCAGTTCCACAAGCGCCCGGCCGCGCGCCGCGCCCAGTGGGCCGCGGCGGAGTAGGGGGCGGCCTTCCGCGGATCGTCGCGGGCGCTTCGGCGCGGCCCGCGGGTCGGCTAGGCTCGCCTCGAGGAGTCGCGGGCGGGCGCGGCGTGGCGGGAGGCTCCCGCCTCGCCGCGGCTGCCGGTGTGCCCTCGAGAGGCGATAGCCGAGGCCGGGCCGTGAACGAGCGCCGCATCCACCAGGTCTTCGAGATCAGCGTGCTGCTCAAGGGCGCCCACGCGCTGATCGAGTGCCTGGGCGGCATCGCGCTCTATCTGGTCAGCACCGCGACCATCGCCGACTGGGTCGGCCGGCTGACCCAGGACGAGCTGATCGAGGACCCGCGCGACTTCGTGGCGAACCGGCTGCTCGAGATGGCCCAGCATCTGTCGCTCGGCACCAAGTCCTTCTATGCCGCCTATCTGCTCGGCCACGGGCTGGTGAAGATCCTGCTGGTCGTCGGGCTGCTGCGGAACCGGCTCTGGGCCTACCCGGCGTCGCTGGCCGCCCTGGCGGGCTTCATCGCCTACCAGCTCTACCGCTACTCCTACAGCCACTCGCTCGGGCTGATCGTCCTGACGGTCTTCGACCTCTTCGTGATGGCGCTGATCTGGCACGAGTGGCGGCTGGTGCGGCGGCATCCGGCGGCACCGGCCGGGCCGCGGCGAGGCGGATGATCCGCGGCCCCGTCCGCACGCTCAGACCGGCTCGGCCAGGCAGGTCGCCGGCAGGTGCACGGTCGCCGTGGTGCCTTCGCCGACCCGGCTCTCGAACACCAGCTCTCCCTTCAGGTTGTCGACGTGCGACTTGACGATGGCGAGGCCCAGTCCGACGCCCTCGTGGGAGCGGACCAGCGCGCTCTGGCGCTGCCAGAACGGCTGGGTCAGCCGGTCGATCAGCTCCGCCGGGATCCCGATCCCGCGATCCTTGACCGCCATCGCGGGGCCGCCGTCGGCATCGACGAAGGTCCGGACGCGGACCGCGGTTCCGGGCTTCGAGAACTTGATCGCGTTCGACACCAGGTTCTGCAGGATCTGGTAGAGGACCGAGGCGTCGACCGCCAGGGCCGGCAGGCCGTCGTCGAGGTCGGTCTGCAGATCGACCCGCTGCTCCAGCGCCGTCGGATGGAGGTCGCGCAGCACCGCGCCGACGACCTCGTCCAGCCGGCTCTGCCCCGCAGGCCTGGTGAGCTCCTTCTGCTCGGACCGTGCGAATTCCAGGATCGACTCGATCATCGCCAGCAGCTTCGAGCCGCTCTCGATGATGTCGGCCACGTAGGAGCGGTAGTGCTCGTTGCCGAGCGGCCCGAAGAGCTCCCGCTTCATCAGGTCCGCGAAGCCGATCACGGCGTTGAGCGGCGTCCTCAGCTCGTGGCTCATGTTCGCCAGGAACTCCGATTTCGCCAAGCTGGCGGCCTCGGCGCGGTGCATGGCCTCCGCCATCTCCATCTCGTGGCGCTTCAGCTCCGTGATGTCGGAATAGACGCCGACGAGGCCGCCTTCGGCGGTCGGCCGCTCGTCGATTCGGAACCAGCGGCCGTCGAGGCACTCCTGGATCCGAGGCGGTCGGCCGGTCGAGAAGGCCTCCATGCGCTCCGACAGCCAGGCGTCGGTCCGCGCCGCGGCATCAACCGGCGCACCGGCGCTGCGCGCGTAGCGCGCCATCAGGCTGTCGTAGCGGACGCCGGGCGCGGCGTCGGCGCCGGCCTCGCCGAGCATCGCGACGAAGCGGGCGTTGCAGACCACCAGGCGCCGGTCGGGTCCGAACAGGGCGAAGCCGTCGGTGATCCGCCCGACGCCGTCGTGCAGCCGCTCGCCGGCCCGGCGCGCCGCCTCCTCGGCGCCGATCCGGGCGCTGATGTCGCGCAGCACGATCGCGAAGACCGGCTGCTCCATCTCGGTCTCGGCAATGGTCATCTCGACCGGTATCCGCGCGCCCTGCGAGTGGACGGCGGTCGCGGCGATCACCTGCCGGCTGCGGGCCGCGTCGCCCAGGGCCCGCTGGTCGGCCTGGTCGCCCATGGCCTCGGCCCAGAAGCCGGTGAGCAGCTCGTCGATGCGCCTGCCGGGCAGGTCGCGCAGCGGGACGCCGAACAGCCGCTCGGCGCCGGCGTTCGCCGTGAGGATGCGGGCCTCGGCATCGACCGTGACGATGGCGTCGAAGCTCGCGTCCACGACCTGCCGCATGTAGGCATCCTGGCGCGCCAGGATCGCCGACTGCTGGCGTCGGATGAGGATCTGCTCGCGCAGCCGGACGACGGCGACCTGGCCGGTCAGCACCAGGCCCGTGAGCAGGGGAAAGCTCGCGTCCGCCAGCAGGCCCGTCCCGAGCGCCAGCGCGGCCGCCCCTGCCGCCAGCCCTGCCGCCAGCCCGGCGGCGAGCGCGGCGAGCAGGGGCAGGCTGAGCCAGGGTGAGGCCGCCACGATCGCCAAGCCGAGCGCCACGGCGACGCCGGCCTCGACGAGCGGCATGACCGGCGGCCGCTCCATCACGGTCCCGGACAGAATCGAATCCACCGCCATCGCCTGGAACAGGGAGCTCGGCACGCCCTTGCCGGACGCGGTCCGCAGCGTGGCCGCGATGCCGGAGGCCGAGACGCCCAGCACGACCACTCGGCCGGCGACCTCGGCGTCCGGCGTCTCGCCCGACAGCAGCCGGTGCGCGGCGACGACCGGTATCCGGTCGGGGTTCCGGGAATCGATCCAGATCCGGCCGCGGGCGTCGGTCGGCACCAGGTGGCCGGCGATCGCTATGCCCTCCGCGCCCAGCCGCGTCGGCATCTCGAGGATCAGGTTCGGCGCGCCCGCGGCGACGCGCACCGCCTCGATCGCCAGGCCGGGGACCAGCCTCGCGCCGACGGCGACGGCGCCGGGCACCGTCCGGGTCGCGCCGTCGAGATCCGGATAGAGGTTGACCAGCCCGACGCCGGCGGCGGCGCCCTCGAGCACCGGCAGGGCGCGCAGGATGGCGCTCGCGTGGGGCAGGCGCGCGAGATCCGGCACGCCGCGGGTCGCGAAGCGTCCGACGATCGGGTCGCGCTCCGCCGACAGGGGAAGGCTGGCCGGGACCGCGGCCCCCGACACCACCGGCAGGAGCGCCATCGCCGACGCCAGGGAGGCGTCGCGCTCGCCCAGGCGGTCGGGTTCGGCCAGCAGGATGTCGAGCACGACAGCGGCGGCGCCCTGCTCGGCCAGCCGTGCCACGACCCTGCCGAGCAGGTCGCGCGGCCAGGGCCACCGGCCGTCCCTGGCGAGGCTCTCGTCGTCGATCTCGACCGCCGCCACCTGCGGGTTCCCGGCGGCTTCCGGGCGCAGCGACGAGGCGAGATCGAAGCCCCAGAGCCGCAGGGCGGCGATCGGCGTCAGGTCGGCGGACCAGGCGAGCAGGAGAATCGCCAGCAACGCAGCGCCGACCAGGGGGCTGCGTTTCGGGGTGACCGGCGGCGGCTCGGGACCGAACGCACCGGCCCGCGCGGCAGGCATGCCCGGCGCGCTGTCGGTCCGGATGCGCCGCTGGAGCCGCCGCATCACGACAGGCCGGTCAGCGCACGGTTATTTCGACACGCCGATTGCGCGGCTCGTCGACGCCGTCCGCGGTCGGTATCACCGGATCGCGTTCGCCGAAGGATTCGACCCGCACGAGGCGGGACGGAACCCCCAGCTTCAGGACCATGTCCCGGACCAGCTCGGCGCGGCGCAGCGCGAGGCGATCGTTGATCGTCGCGGAGCCGACCCGGTCGGTATGGCCGGCGATCTCGACGCCGGGCACGACCCGCTTGCGGATCAGGTCGAGGATCGCCGGCAGCTCGGCCTGCGACGCCGGCGTCAGGCGGTCGGTCCCGGTCTCGAAGTAGAGGCGGACCGTGACCGGTGCCGCCGGCTGGGCGGCAAGGGCGCGGCCGAAGATCTCCTCGACGTCCTGCGATGCGAGAGTGCCGGCGGCGTCCGGCGCCGCGCCGGCGCCCGGGACGACCGCGGTGGCGCGCAGGGACGAGAGCGTCACGGAGCCCCGGGCATTGCTCAGGTCGACGGCGCCGACCGCGCCGTGGGCATCGGCCAGCAGCACGACGACCGCGCCGTTGAGGCTCCGCTCGACCTCCGCCATGGCGGTCTCGAAGGCCTGCCGGCAGGCGGCGATGTCGTCGGGCTGGTGCGCCTCCTCCTGCTCCTGCATCCAGCAGTCGAAGCCGGCCTGGGCCCGTGCCGCCGCCTCGGGGGTCAGCGCCCGGGCGCCGCCCGCGAGCGCACGGGTCAGGCGGTCGCGCGCCGCCGCCAGCACCGGTCGGTCGGCCGCCGGGAGATCGCGCGCCTCCAGCGCTTCCGGCTCGACGCGCTCGGCCGCGGCGACCTGCTCGGCCCGCCGGTAGAAGCCCGCCGCGTCCTGCCAGTCCTCCTCCGCCCGCTCGAGGTCGCCGAGCTGGACGTACTCCTGGACGAGCACGCGGTCGAAAGCGGATTCGGGCGGCTTGGCGGTCGCCAGGCGGCCGGCATCGAACGGCCCGGCGGTGCAGGCGGACAGGGCGAGAGCCGCGACGAGCGCCGCGAAGCCGGAGCGCCTGGGCGAGCCGCCGGCCATCGCTCAGTTCCCCGAGGCTTCCGGCAGGCGCACGGCGAAGCGCGTGCCGCGGACCGCGATCACCGAGATCGGCGTCCGGATCCGGGTCTTCTCGGGCGCCAGCTTGCCGACCTTGCCGGAGGAATAGACCATGGTCCCGCCGAGTGCCGAGCCGAGGAAGCCGAAGGCTCCGCGCTGCGGCGCATACTCGAACTCGCTGAACTCGAAGAGCGAGTTCGGCCCGAGGGAGATCAGCGTGCCGTCGTCGAGCGTCACGCCCACGGACCCGTCCGCTCCGGTGCGCAGGCGATCCTTCAGGTGAACGTCGGAGCCGACCTCGGCGACGATAGAGTCGCTGCCGCGAAGCAGCTCGACCTTGCCCTGGGCGGTCTTGACGACGCCGATCGGCAGGCTGTCGGCGCGCGCATCGACGACCGGCTGCCAAAGGCATGCCACCACCAAGAAGGCCGCCGCGGCGGCGCGCAGAAGTTGATTTCCCCCACCCATCCTGTGTGGCACCGTGACGCAGATCGCGGCGCCGGGCAAGCGGCCTTCGACCGTCCCGGGTTTCGTTCCGGTCGGTCTCGCGCCCTGCGGGCCGGGGCGCCGCGCTGCCTTCCGCCGCCACCGCCACCTCCGGTCGCCGTTTCGCCTGCCCCTGACGGAGGGGGGTGATCCCGCGGCACTTCCCGCTGTAGAACGGCGCATCACAAGCGGAGCGAGGGAGGCGGCGGCATGCGGCTCGAGGGCAAGACGGCACTGGTCACGGGGGCCGCGTCCGGCTTCGGCGAGGCGATCGCGAAGACCTTCGCGCGCGAGGGCGCGGAGGTCGCGGTGCTCGACATCGACAAGGCCGGCGCCGAGCGGGTCGCCGCGGAGATCGCCGCGGACGGCGGCAAGGCGCTCGCGATCACGTGCGACGTGACCTCCGGCCCGGCGGTCGCCGCCGCGGTCGAGCGCATGCTGGCGACCTTCGGCGGGGTCGACATTGTCGTCAACAATGCCGGCTGGAGCCACCGCAACCAGCCGATGCTGGAGGTCGACGAGGCCAGCTTCGACAAGGTCTTCGCGGTCAACGTCAAGTCGATCTACCACATGACCCGGGCGACGCTGCCGGTGATGCGCGCCCGGGGCCACGGCGTCGTCGTCAATATCGGCTCGACCGCCGGCATCAGCCCGCGCGCGGGGCTCAGCTGGTACAACGCGACCAAGGGCGCGGTGAACACCCTGTCGCAGTCGATGGCGGCCGAGCTGGCCAAGGACAACATCCGGGTCAACTGCATCGCGCCGGTGATCGGCGAGACCGGCCTGACGACGACCTTCATGGGCGGCGACAGCCCGGAGCTGCGGGCGAAGTTCCTGGCGACCATTCCGCTCGGCCGGATGAGCAAGCCCCAGGACATCGCCAACGCCGCGCTCTACCTCGCCTCCGACGAGGCCTCGATGGTCACCGGCGTGGTCTTCCCGGTCGACGGCGGGCGGACGATCTGAGCGCTTCGGCGAAGGCGGGCGCGGCGCAAGGCGGAGGCGGTGCTGGAGCTGGCCGGGGAGTAGCCGGCGGCCCCCTCACCCTCCCACGGCCTGACGGCCGCGGGCCCCTCCCTCTCCCCCGAGGGGCGAGGGTACGCACCGAGCGCCCTTGTCGATCCCTCGCCCCTTCGGGGAGAGGGAGGGGCCCACGCGAAGCGTGGGAGGGTGAGGGGGCCGCTCGCGCCGGATCGTCTCGCCGCTCACCCGACCGGCCGCGGACCCTCAGCGCCCTCGGGCCAGACCGCCGGGACCACGAGATGGCTCGGGCGCCGGCCGGCCAGCACCGCCAGAACCTGCTCGACGCAGGCCAGGCTCATGGCCCTGAGCGCGCCGTCGGTCGAGGCGGCGGTGTGGGGGCTGACCAGGCAGTTCGGCGCCCGCAGCAGCGGCGAGCCGGGCGCGGCCATGGCCGGCGTCAGGTCGTCGAGGCCGGCGCCGCCGAGCCGGCCCGCGGTCAGGGCCGCGGCCAGGGCCGCCTCGTCGACCAGGCCGCCGCGGCTGGTGTTGATCAGGAAGGCGTCGGGCTTCATCCGCGCCAGCCGCTCCGCCGAGATCAGGCCGCGGGTCTCGTCGGTCAGCGGCAGGTGCAGCGAGACGGCGTCGGCCTCGGCCAGCAGGGCCTCGAGGTCGCCGGCGGGCGCGTGGCCGTCGGCGGCGATCGCCGCGGCGCGGCCCGGTCGGGCCCAGACCTTGACCGTCAGTCCGAGACCGGCGGCGAGGCCGGCGAGGGTCCGGCCGGTCGCGCCGTAGCCGAGCACCGCCAGGGTCAGCCCGGCCAGCTCCCTTGGCCGGGCCCGGCCCTTGTAGGCGGCGTCGCCGTCGCGCAGCGCCCGGTCGGCCGGCAGCAGCTCGCGGGCCAGGGCGAAGAGGAAGGCGAGGGCGGCCTCGGCGACGCTGCGGGCGTTGGCGCCGGGTGTGAAGATCACCGGGATGCCGCGGCGCGCGGCGGCGGCGACGTCGATCATGTCGAAGCCGACGCCGTGCTTGCCGATCACCCTGAGGCCGCCGGCGAGGGCGATCTCCCCGGCGGTCAGGCCGAAGATCCGGGTGATCACCGCCTCGGCGCGCGGCAGCGCCTCGGCCAGCAGGGCGCGGTCCGGGGCGGCCAGGCGCTCGACGACGAGGCCGGCGGCCTCCAGGCGGGCGACGCCCTCGGGATGGATCGGCTCGGTCAGCAGGCAGCGGGTCATGGCGCCGGGCTATAGCCGGCCGACGGTCCCGCTGGAAGAGCGGAATGGCAGGCTGTCCTGTGAGGTATTGCTGCACCCCCCTGGCGGCGGCCGGCAATCGCGCTACAGTGCTGCCGCGCTACAGTGCTGCGCCGCGGCCGGCTGTACGCGCGGGGCGATGCAGAAGGGGAGACAGGGGATGGACGCGAGAGAAGTGAAGAGCGCGGCGGACGCCCGCAAGATCATCGAGGAGCGCGACCTCAAGTACCTCAAGGTCGGGGTGTTCGATGCCGACGGGGTGATGCGCGGCAAGTACATGGCGCGCGACAAGTTCCTCTCGGCGCTGGAGAGCGGCTTCGGCTTCTGCGACGTCGTGCTGGGCTGGGACAGCAACGACCAGCTCTACGACTCGGCGGAGTTCACCGGCTGGCACACCGCCTTCCCGGACGCCCTGGTGCGCATCCTGCCCGAGACCTGCCGCGAGCTGCCCTTCGAGCCCGAGACCCTGCTGTTCCTCGCCGAGTTCACCGGCCGGGCCGAGGCGCTCTGTCCGCGCGGCCTGCTGCGCCGGGTCCTGGACCGCGCCAAGGACATGGGCTTCACCGCCAGCGCCGCCTGCGAGTTCGAGTTCTTCCTGTTCGAGGAGACGCCGCACTCGGTGCGCGAGAAGCACTACCGCGACCTGACCAACATCACGCCGGGCTTCTACGGCTACTCGATGCTGCGCAACTCGGTGCACGCCGAGTTCTATGCCGAGCTGCTGGAGTTCTGCGTGGCCATGGACATGCCGATCGAGGGCCTGCACACCGAGACCGGCCCGGGCGTGCTGGAGGCCGCGCTGCTCTACGACGAGGCGCTCAAGGCGGCCGACAAGGCGGCGCTCTTCAAGACCTTCACCAAGGTGCTGGCGCAGCGCCTCGGCTGGATGGCGACCTTCATGGCCAAGTGGTCGCCCGACTGGCCGGGCCAGTCGGGCCATATCCACATCTCGCTCAAGGGCAAGGGCGGCAAGGCGGTGTTCCACGACCCGTCCAAGCCCTCGAACATCTCCGACACGATGCGCTGGTTCATCGGCGGCCAGCAGGCCCTGATGCCCGAGATCCTGGCCATGGTCGCCTCGACGGTGAACAGCTACAGCCGCCTCATCCCCGGCTTCTGGGCGCCGACCTCGGCGACCTGGGGCGTCGAGAACCGGACCTGTGCCCTGCGCGCGATCCCCGGCGCGCCGAAGTCGCAGCGCGTCGAGTACCGGATCGCCGCCGCCGACATCAATCCCTACATCGCCATCGCCGCGGCGATCGGCTCGGGGCTCTGGGGCATCGAGCACAGGATCGAGCCGACCCCGCCGCTCGAGGGCAACGCCTACGCACGCAAGACGCCGGCGAAGCAGGGCCTGCCGGCGACGCTCTACGAGGCGGCCGGCCGGCTGCGCCGCTCGAAGGCCGCGCGCGAGCTGTTCGGCGACGACTTCGTCGAGCACTACGCCCAGTCCCGCGAGTGGGAGGAGCGCGAGTTCCGCAAGGCGATCACCGACTGGGAGCTGCAGCGCTACTTCGAGATCATCTGACCCTGAAGCTCCCTCTCCGCTCCCCTTGGGGAGGGGAGAGGGTCGGGGAGAGGTGAGGGGGACACGCGTCCAGCGCTGGTGCGGCCGGAGAGGGCCCAACCCCCACCTCTCCCTGACCCTCTCCGCCCCGGAGGGGCAGAGAGGGAAATCGAAGGGCGCTACCCCTCGCCCAGCATATTCTGGCGGACGCGCAGCAGGTGCGCGCGCATCGCTTCGCGGGCGCCCTCGGGGTCGTGCTCGGCGAGCGCCTCGACCAGGCTCGAGTGCTGGCGGTCGTAGACCGTGCGCAGCTCGGGCGTCACGGTGCGCTTCTTCAGCTGGTACCAGGCCGGCTCGTCGCGCACCCGGTTGATCGCCCGGCAGTAGTCGATCAGCACGGCGTTCTTGGTCGCCTCGAAGACGCGCAGGTGCAGCTGGGCGTCCCAGTGCTCGAACTCGGCGAGGCCGCGCGCCGAGATCGAGGCGCGCAGCGCCTCGCGGATCCGCTCGAGGTCGTTGGAGCTGGCCCGGTTGGCCGCCAGGGCCGCCGACTGCGGCTCGATGATCAGGCGGACCTCCATCAGGTCGGCCGGGCTCGCCTCGCGCATCCGCTGGCTCAGCGTGACGCCCTGGCTCTGGGCCGGGGCGGGGGCGGAGGCCTGCCCGCGCAGGCCCTGGCGCACGAAGGTGCCGCGCCCGACCTGGCGGACCAGGATGCCGTCGCTCTCCAGGCGGTCGAGCGCCTGGCGCACGGTGTTGCGGGCGACGCCGAAGGCGGCGGCGAGCTCGCGCTCGGTCGGCAGCTGCGCGCCTTCGGTCAGCTCGCCGGCCTGGATGCGCTGGCGCACGCCGTCGAGCACCTTGGCGGCCGAGCGGCCGAGCACGAGATCGGTCATGGCAATCTCCATCTGAACCAATACTGATCCAAGGTCCGCTGCGCCGCAATAAAATTCCGTTGAGGATGAATCTGATTGACAGATATTCCGCTCGTCTGGAGTATCTGGCGAACAACGGGGGCAATTGGTTCAGTTTTGGATCAATTGGCTCAATCGAGGCGAAGCTGCCGGGAGCGGCGCGGAACGGCCTCGATGCCGAGGGAGGAGGGGCCATGCGCTACGTCGTGTTCGAGAGGGCCGGGGCCACCGGCGTCGGCCGGCTGTCGGAGGACGCGGCGGCCGTCCATCCGCTCGACCTGCCGGGCGCCGAGGCGGCGCGTGGCGTGCTCGCGGTGATCGACCGGCAGCTCGCCGGACGGCCGGTCGCCGAGACCGGCGAGCGCCTGGAGACGGCGTCGCTGCGGCCGCTGCCGGCCGTGCCGCGGCCGATCCGCAACATCTTCTGCGTCGGCAAGAACTACTACGACCACGCCGAGGAGTTCTCGAAGAGCGGCTTCGATTCCAGCGCCGCCGCCGGCGCCGTGCCGAAGGCGCCGATCGTCTTCTCGAAGCTGCCCGACTGCGTCGTGCCGCACGGCGCCGGCATCCCGATCGACCCGAAGGTCTCGCAGGCGATCGACTACGAGGCCGAGCTGGCGGTGATCGTCGGCCGCGGCGGCCGCGCGATCCCCAAGGCCGAGGCGCTGGACCACGTCTGGGGCTACGCCATCGTCAACGACGTCACGGCCCGCGACCTGCAGGGCCGCCACAGCCAGTGGCTGATCGGCAAGTCCCAGGACGGCTTCTGCCCGATGGGCCCGGTCGCGACGACCGCCGACGCCTTCGACCTGGAGGACGCGATGATCCGCTGCTGGGTCAACGGCGAGCTGCGCCAGGAGGCGGCGATGAGGCAGCTGATCTTCGACGTGCCGACCCTGATCGAGACGATCTCGGCCGGCATCACGCTGAAGCCCGGCGACCTGATCGCGACCGGCACGCCGGCCGGCGTCGGCATCGGCTTCGACCCGCCGCGCTATCTCCAGGCCGGCGACAGCGTGCGCATCGCCATCGACGGCATCGGCGAGCTGGAGAACCCGGTCGTCGCCTGGGATGCCGCCAGGGCCTCGGCCGCCGCCTGAGCGGCCGGCGGGCAAGAGACCGGCGGGCAAGAGACGAGAGCGGGAAGGGGAGGGAGCCGAGTGGGCACGCAGACGATCGAAGGCCTGGCCGTCGAGGTCGAGGGTGCCGGCGACCCCGTGCTCTTCGTGCACGGCCTGGGCGGCACCTCGAACAGCTGGACGCCGCAGGTCCTGGCGCTCGCTGGCCGCTACCGCATGATCCGCCCCGACCTGCCGGGCTCCGGCCGCTCGCCGCTGCCGGCGGGGCAGGGCGGCAAGCTGACGGTCGACGCGCTGGTCGAGAAGCTGGAGGCGCTGCTCGGCGTGCTCGGCGCGCCGCGCGCCCACCTGGTCGGCCACTCGATGGGCACGATCCTCTGCCAGCACCTGGCGGCGCGCCGGCCCTCGCTGGTCCGCAGCCTGGCGCTGTTCGGCCCCTTCCCGGAGCCGCCCGAGGCCAATCGCCAGGGCCTCCGGGAGCGCGGCGCCAAGGCGCGCCGGGAGGGCATGGCGGAGATCGCCGAGGCGACGCTGCAGGCCTCGACCGCCGCGGCGACGCGCAGCGACAACCCGGCGGCGGCGGCCTTCGTGCGGGAGAGCCTGATGCGCCAGCCCGGTGAGGGCTACGGCGCGACCTGCGAGGCGCTGGCCGAGGCGAAGGCCGCCGACCTGTCGCTGATCGGCTGCCCGGTGCTGCTGATGACCGGCGACGAGGACCGGGTGGCGCCGCCGGCGACGGTCAGGGCCATGGACCAGGCCCTGAAGGACAGCAGCGCCACGGTGCTGGGCCGCTGCGGCCACTGGACGCCGATCGAGAAGGCGGCCGAGTGCAGCCGCGAGCTCGGCAGCTTCCTGGCCCGGGTGCGCTAGGCGCCAGGGACGGGCGCCCGCTCGGGCGCGTGCCGCAAGCCGGCGACAGACCGGCGGCACGGAAAAGATCCAAGCAGCGCGCCCCGGTGCGCGCGGAGGGAGGAGAGGATGGGCGAGGTTCTGTTCACCAACGTTCGCATCCTGGACGGCAGCGGCGACGCGCCGGCGACCGGCGAGGTCCTGGTTCAGGGCAACCGCATCAGGCGGGTCAGCCGCGGCGGCTATGGCGGCATGGCCGGCGGCGCCCGCAGCGGAGGCGTCGGGGGATCTGGGGGGCAGACTGTGATCGACGGCGCCGGCGCGACCCTGATGCCGGGTCTGTGCGACGCCCATGCCCACTTCAGCTGGAACGACCAGGACAGCCTGGAGGCGATCCAGCGCATGCCGCCGGAGGAGCACACCCTGTTCTCCGCCGGCGTCGCCAAGACCTACCTCGACATGGGCTTCACCAGCGCGGTCGGCGCCGCCGCCGCCAAGCCGCGGCTCGACGTGGTGATCCGCAACGCGATCAACGCCGGCACGATCCCGGGGCCGCGCTACCTCGCCAACGGCCAGGAGATCGCCACGCTCGGCGGCCTCGGCGACACCTCGCCGCCGCACATCGACATCCCCGAGCTGTCGTTCGGCGTCGTGGTCAGCGGCGCCGAGGAGATGCGCGCGGTCGTGCGCCGCTTCATCAAGTACGGCGTCGACCTCTTGAAGCTGAACCTCTCGGGCGAGGAGATCGCCGGCGTCGGCGCCGAGGAGACGCCGATGACCGACGAGGAGGCCGCGGTCGCGGTCTCGGAGGCCAGGCGCCGCGGCAAGCGGGTCTGCGCCCACGCCCGCTCGGCAGAATCGGTGAAGATGTGCGTCCGCCACGGCATCGAGATCGTCTACCACGCCTCCTTCGCCGACGAGGAGGCGCTGGACATGCTGGAGGCGCAGAAGGACCGCTTCTTCGTCGCCCCCGGCCTCGCCTGGCTGGTCATGACCTCGAGCCACGCCGAGAAGTGGGGCATCGACCCGAACGGGCCGCTGGCGCTGATGTACAAGCGCGAGCTCGAGGCCGCGGTCGAGACCATGCGCAAGATGCACCGCCGCGGCATCCGCGTGCTGCCCGGCGGCGACTACGGCTTCGCCTGGACGCCCCACGGCACCAATGCCAAGGACCTGGAGTACTTCGTCGAGATGATCGGCATGTCGCCGATGGAGGCGATCGTCTCGGCGACCAGGTACGGCGGCCAGATCATGGGCAAGCCGGACGAGCTGGGCCAGGTCCGCGAGGGCTTCCTCGCCGACCTGATCCTGGTCGACGGCGACCCGCTGTCGAACATCCGCATCCTGCAGGACCGGAAGCGGATCCTGGCGGTGATGAAGGACGGCAGCTTCCACCGGGCGCCCGAGGTCTCGTCCCAGAGCCGGCAGATCCGCTGGGCCAGCTGAGGCAGCCTCCCTTGGCCGACATCGCACGAGATCCGGGCCTGCCGCGCGGCCTTTCCGCGCCAGGGCTTCCAGGTCCCCGGCGGCTGCCGCTGACCCGGCGACAGCGCTGGATCGCGGCGGCCGTGCTCGCGGCGCTGCTGGTCGCCGTGGTCTTCCTCGTCGGCCTCGGCGCCGGCTGGTGGCAGCTGACCGGCCAGGACAAGCGCTTCATCGCGACGGTGCTGAACGGCCTGACCCTGGGCGCGCTCTACTTCCTGGTCGCCAGCGGCTTCACCCTGGTCTTCGGCCTGATGCGCAACGTCAACCTGGCGCACGGCTCGCTCTATCTCGCCGGCGCCTACATCGGCTGGACGGCGGCCGATGCGACCGGCAGCTGGTTCTTCGGCGTCGCGATCGGCTTCCTGGCCATGGCGCTGGCCGGCCTGGCGCTGCAGCTCCTGGTGTTCCGCCGCATGGAGGGCCAGGACCTGCGCCAGACCCTGGTCACGATCGGCCTGTCGATCGTGCTCGCCGACCTGATGCTCTGGCAGTGGGGCGGCCAGACCTACCAGTTCATCCCGCCCGACTGGATCGACGGCACGGTCAGGCTGCCGATGGTCGGCATGGGCTATTCGGAGTACCGCCTGATCCTGTTCCTGGCCGCCGTGGTGATCGGCGTCGGGCTCTGGCTGTTCCTCAACAAGACCAAGGTCGGCACGATGATCCGCGCCGGCGTCGACGACCGCGACATGCTGGCGGCCTCGGGCGTCAACGTGCAGCTGGTCTTCTGCGTCGTCTTCGCGGTCGGCGCCGGGCTCGCCGGCTTCGCCGGGGTGGTCGGCGGCACGGCGCTGTCGATCGCCCCGGGCGAGGACACGCGCTACCTGCTGGCCTCGCTGATCGTGGTCATCGTCGGCGGCATGGGCAGCGTCACCGGTGCCGCGGTCGGCGCCGTGCTGATCGGCCTCGCCGAGCAGCTCGGCCTCGTCTACAGCCCGACCTACGGCGTGGTCTACACCTTCCTGATCATGGTCGGCGTGCTGGTCTGGCGGCCCCAGGGCCTGCTCGGGAGGGGCGGCTGATGGCCAGCATCTCCGACGACCGCGCGCGTGCCGCGGCGCCCGGCGCCGCCGTCGAGCGGGCGCCGCTGCGGCTGCCGAAGGGCTGGGCCTACCTGCCGCTCGCCCTGGTCCTGCTGACCTTCCCGCTCTATGCCAACGGCTTCTGGATCGTGCAGATCGGCGCCTACTCGATGATCCTCGGGATCATCGCGCTGTCGCTGATGTTCCTGGCCGGCTACGGCGGCATGGTCAGCCTGGCGCAGATGTCGGTCGCCGGCTGCGCCGCCTACTTCTTCGCGATCCTGGGCCACAGCTCGGCCGAGGCGATCAGCCTGGGCTGGAGCGCCTGGCTGACCCTGCCGCTCAGCCTGCTGATCGCGACCGCCTTCGCCACCATGATCGGCCTGCTGGCCTCGCGCACCGCCGGCATCTACACGATCATGATCACCCTGGCGATCGCCGTCGCCTTCTTCTACTTCACCCGGCAGAACTACGACCTGTTCAACGGCTTCAACGGCTTCGCCCAGGTCGAGCCGCCGCATTTCTTCGGCCTCGACTGGCGCCAGCCGCTGCCCTTCTTCTACCTGACCCTGGTGGTCTCGGCGCTCTGCTACGCCGCCGTCGTCTATCTGCGCCGCTCGACCTTCGGCCTGACCGTGCAGGCGCTGCGCGACAACCAGCGGCGCATGCGCGCGCTCGGCTATCACGTCACCGGCCACCAGGTCGCGGCCTACGCCGCCTCGGGCTTCATGGCGGCGCTCGGCGGCCTGCTGCTGGTCTGGCTGAACACCCGGATCTCGCCGGGCACGATCGGCGTCGGCCCGGTCATCGACATCCTGATCATCGCCGTGCTCGGCGGCCTGCGCCATCCGATCGGCCCCTTCGTCGGCGCCCTGGCCTTCGTGCTGCTCGACAACTTCGCGATCGACCTGATCGACCGCGAGCGCTTCAACACCGTGATCGGCCTCTGCTTCCTGGCGGTGGTGCTGTTCTCGCCCGACGGCCTGCTCGGCCTCTGGGAGGAGGCGCGCGCCGCGCTGACCAGGGAGCGCCGCCCACGGGACTGATCGGAAGGACCGCCGGACCACGAAGAAGCCGGAAGACCCCGGCCGCCGCCGGTGCACAGAGGAGGGAGGAAACAAGGAGATGACGATGCTTTCCAGACGTTCGCTGATGACCGCCGCCGCGGTGGCGGTCCTGGCCTGGGGGGCCGTGGGCCCGGCCCAGGCGCAGGAGACGATCAAGATGGGCGCCCTGGCCACCCTCGAAGGGGCCTTCGCGGTGCTCGGCCAGGACTCGATGCGCGGCGTCAAGCTGGCGCTCCAGCAGCACAACTACATGGCCGGCGGCAAGAAGATCGAGCTGATCGAGGGCTCGTCCGACGCCTCGCCGGACAGCGCGATCCGCGCTGCCAAGAAGCTGGTCGAGCAGGACAAGGTCGACGTCCTGGTCGGCCCGCTGTCGGGCTCCGAGGGCCTGGCGATCAAGGACTACGCCAAGGAGCACCTGGGCACGAGCTTCGTCAACGGCACCTCGGCCGCCCAGGACACGACGCTGCGCGACCCGGCGCCGAACTTCTTCCGCTTCACGACGGACGGCGCCCAGTGGCAGGCCGGCCTGGGCGAGTACGCCTTCAAGAACAAGGGCTACAAGAAGGTCGTCACGGTCGCCGAGGACTATTCCTTCCCCTACACCCAGGTGCTCGGCTTCATGAACGACTTCTGCCGCCTGGGCGGCCATGTCGTCGACAAGTTCTGGGTGCCGATCGGCAACAAGGACTACTCCTCGATCGTCTACTCGATCCCGAGCGACGTCGACGCGATCTACGTCGCCCTGGGCGGCGCCGACGCGGTCAACTTCCTGACCCAGTACGAGCAGGCCGGCGGCGACAAGCCGATGATCGGCGGCTCGATCACCGTCGACCAGACGGTGCTCGGCACCAAGGGCAAGAAGCGCGACTACCTGATCGGCACGCCCTCGGCCGGCCCGATCGCCGACAACTGGGACAATCCCGAATGGAAGAAGTTCGTGAAGGCCTATCAGGACGCCTTCCCGGACGGCTTCCCGAGCCCCTCGCTGTTCGCGCACGGCTACTACATCTCGACCCTGGCGGTCCTGGAGTCCCTCGACGCGGTCAAGGGTGACCTCTCCAACGACCAGGCCAAGCTGCGCGAGTACATGTCGACCCACGAGTTCGACACGCCGACCGGCAAGGTCCACCTGGACCAGAACCGCCAGGCGGTCGCCGACATCTTCCTGACCGAGGTGGCCGCGAACGACAAGGGCCAGCTCTTCAACAAGGTCGTGAAGATCATCCCGCAGGTGAACCAGACCCTGGGCATGGACCGCGACAAGTTCCTGGCCATGGGTCCGGTCAGCCGCGACAACCCGTCCTGCCCGTGACGGCCGGGACGGAACGCGGGAACCCGAGGAGCCGGTGATGGCCGAGCGGTCGTCCCTGTCCGCGACCGGGCTTTCCGGGGCCCGGCTTTCCGGGGCCGGTGTCGCTCACGCCCTCCGTCTGGAGGGCGTGAGCCGGCACTTCGGCGCGCTGGTCGCGCTCGATGCCGTCGACCTCGAGGTCACGGCCGGCGAGCGCCGCGCCGTGCTCGGCTCGAACGGCGCGGGCAAGACGACGCTGTTCAACGCCATCACCGGCGACTTCCCGCCGACCGCGGGGCGCATCCAGTTCTTCGGCGAGGACGTCACCAGCCTGCCGGTCCACGAGCGGATCCGCCGCGGCCTCCGGCGCACCTACCAGCACTCGCTGCTGTTCCGCGGCCTGTCGGTGCTCGACAACCTCTATCTCGCGGTGCGCGGCGTCTCGCGCGGCCGCTACTCCTTCCGCCGGCCGCGCCGCGACGACGCGGCCCTGCGCTCGGCCCGGGAGCTGGTCCATCTGGTCCACCTCGACCACGTCGCCGGCACCGTCGTCGCCAACCTCGCCTACGGCCAGCAGCGCCAGCTCGAGATCGGCATGGCGCTGGCCGGGGCGCCGCGCATGGTGCTGTTCGACGAGCCGGCCGCCGGCCTGTCGGCGCGCGAGCGGCGCGAGCTGATCGAGATCCTGCGCTCGCTGCCGCGGCACATCGGCTACATCATCATCGAGCACGACCTGGACGTCGCCCTGCGCGTCGTCGACCGGGTCACGATGATGCACAACGGCCGGATCTTCAAAGAGGGCACCCCCGGGGAGATCGAGAACGATCCCCAGGTGCAGCAGATCTACCTGGGAGGCGGCCATGGCTAGGCATCCCGGCGCCGAGCCGAAGACCAGGGCCCCGATGCTGCAGATCCGCGAGCTGGTCGTCCACTACGGCCACGCCATGGCGCTGCACGGCGTCGACCTGACCCTCGAGGAGGGCGTCTTCGCCGTGGTCGGCCGCAACGGCATGGGCAAGACCACGACCTGCATGGCGATCGCCGGCCTGGTCCGCCCGACCTCCGGCTCGATCCGCTTCCAGGGCCGCGAGCTGGTCGGCCGCGCGCCCAATCAGATCTCCGGCATGGGCGTCGGCTACGTGCCCCAGGGCCGCCGCGTCTGGCCCTCGCTGTCGGTCGACGAGACGCTGCGCCTGGCCGCGCGCGGCGGCCGCGACGCCGCCTGGACCGTCGAGCGGGTCTACGAGACCTTCCCGCGCCTCGCCGAGCGCAAGCGCAGCGGCGGCGCCCAGCTCTCGGGCGGCGAGCAGCAGATGCTGGCGATCGGCCGCGCGCTGCTCAGCAATCCCAGGCTGCTGGTCATGGACGAGCCGACCGAGGGCCTGGCCCCGGTCATCGTCGAGCAGGTCGAGCGGATGATCCACGACCTCGCCGCCGAGGGCGAGATCGCGGTGCTGCTGATCGAGCAGAACATCGGCGTCGCGCTCGACATCGCGAGCCGCGTCGGCGTCATGATCAACGGCCGCATCGCCCGCGAGATGCCGGCCGCCGAGCTGAAGGCCGACACCGCCCTGCAGCAGCGCCTGCTCGGCGTCGGCCGCCACGATGCCGGGGACCTGGGAGGTGACGGGGGCGAGGCCGACACGGCGATCGAGGCACCGCCGCCGGCCGAGGAGCGCACCCGGGTCTTCCGCGTGCGCCGGGCCGAGGGGCCGGAGTCCCTGGCCGCCGGCTCGGGCGCCCCGGCGACGCCGGCGCCGACGCGCTGGAGCCAGGCGAACCCCCTGGCGCGCCCGCCGGCGCCGGAGCCGGACCCGCGCGACCGCTGGGTCGACGGCGGCCGCAACCGCCTCGACCAGGCGCCGCCCGAGGCGCCGCGCCTCTCCGCCGCCGAGGCCCTGGACCGGGCCGCCTACGTCGTCGGCACCTTCGACACCAAGGGCACCGAGCTCGGCTTCCTGGCGCGCGCCCTGCGCCAGGCCGGCCTGCGCGTCGTCACCGTCGACCTCTCGACGAGCGGCCGGCCCTCGACCGCCGACGTCGGGCCGAAGGAGGTCGCCTTCCACCATCCGCGCGGCAGCCAGGCGGTCTTCTCGGGCGACCGCGGCCAGTCGGTCGCCGCCATGGCCGAGGCCTTCGCGCGCTTCCTGCCGACCCGCCGCGACCTGGGCGGGGTGATCTCGGCCGGCGGCTCCGGCGGCACGGCGCTGGCGACCCCGGCGATGCAGCGCCTGCCGGTCGGCCTGCCGAAGGTCATGGTCTCGACCGTCGCCTCGGGCAACGTCGGGCGCTACGTCGGGCCGACCGACATCTGCATGATCTATTCGGTGACCGACGTGCAGGGCATCAACCGCATCTCGCGCCAGGTCCTGGGCAACGCCGCCCATGCCCTGGCCGGCATGATCGCCGGCGCCGGGCGCGACGAGCCGGCCGACGAGAAGCCGGCGATCGGCCTGACCATGTTCGGCGTCACGACGCCCTGCGTGCAGGCCGTGGCCCAGGCCCTGGAGGGCGACTTCGACTGCCTGGTCTTCCACGCCACCGGCACCGGCGGCCAGTCGATGGAGAAGCTGGCGGATTCCGGGCTGCTCGCCGGCGTGCTCGACATCACCACGACCGAGGTCGCCGACCTGCTGGTCGGCGGCGTCTTCGCCGCCACCGAGGACCGTTTCGGGGCGATCGCGCGCAGCCGCATCCCCTACGTCGGCTCCTGCGGCGCGCTCGACATGGTCAACTTCGGTGCCCACGACACGGTGCCGGAGAGGTTCCGGCGCCGGACCCTCTACGAGCACAACCCGCAGGTCACCCTGATGCGGACCACGGCGGAGGAGAACGCCGAGCTGGGCCGCTGGATCGCCGAGCGGCTGAACCGCTGCGAGGGGCCTCTGCGCTTCCTGATCCCCGAGGGCGGCGTCTCGCTGCTCGACGCGCCGGGCCAGGCCTTCTGGGACCCCGAGGCCGACAAGGCCCTGTTCCAGGCGATCGAGCGCGGTTTCCGGCCCTCGGCCAACCGGCGCCTGGTCAGGCTGCCCCACAACCTCAACGACCCGGCCTTCTCCAGGGCCCTGGTCGAGGCCTTCCGCGAGATCGCCGGGCCGCGCGGCCGCGCGCGCCCCGACTCTGCCCGTCCGACCTCCGCCCGTCCGGCCTCCACCCGTCCCGCAACCACCACCGGAAGCTGAGCCCGTGCCCAGAATCGAACGCCGCGCCATCCTCGACAGGTTCCGCACGATGATCCGCCAGGGACGGCCGATCGTCGGCGGCGGCGCGGGCACCGGCCTCTCGGCCAAGTGCGAGGAGGCCGGCGGCATCGACCTGATCGTGATCTACAACTCCGGGCGCTACCGCATGGCCGGGCGCGGCTCGCTGGCCGGCCTGCTGGCCTACGGCAACGCCAACGAGATCGTCGTCGAGATGGCCCGCGAGGTGCTGCCGGTCGTCCGGTCGACGCCGGTGCTGGCCGGGGTCAACGGCACCGACCCCTTCATGCTGACCGGGCCCTTCCTGAAGCAGCTCGCCGAGCTCGGCTTCTCGGGCGTGCAGAACTTCCCGACCGTCGGGCTGATCGACGGCACCTTCCGGGCCAACCTGGAGGAGACCGGCATGGGCTACGCCCTGGAGGTCGACATGATCCGCCAGGCCCGCGCGCTCGACCTGCTGACCACGCCCTACGTCTTCTCGGAGGACGACGCCGCCGAGATGACCAAGGCCGGCGCCGACATCGTGGTCTGCCACCTGGGCCTGACCACCGGCGGCGCGATCGGCGCCGAGACGGCGCTGACCCTGGAGGACTGCGTGCCGAAGATCGACGCCTGGGCCGAGGCGGCGCTCAAGGCGCGGCGCGACGTGATCGTGCTGTGCCACGGCGGACCGATCGCGCAGCCCGGGGACGCGGAGTTCATCCTGAAGCACTGCAGGGAATGCCACGGCTTCTACGGCGCCTCCTCGATGGAGCGGCTGCCGACCGAGGTGGCGCTGACCGAGCAGACCAAGAGGTTCAAGGCGATCGGCCGCGGCTGAGTCCGCCGCGGCCGCGCATGTACGAGGGAGGGTAGGATGTCGGGTGCAACGATCGGATGGATCGTCCTGGGGCTGATCGTCCTGGTGGTCGTGATCGGCGTGGTGGTGTGGCTCCTCAACTGGCTGTATCGCCGCTCGACCAAGGAGACGGCCTTCGTGCGCACCGGCTGGGGCGGCGAGAAGGTGGTCAAGGACGGCGGCGCCTTCGTGCTGCCGATCGTCCACGAGGTCATCCCGATCAACATGAACACGCTGCGCCTGGAGGTGCGGCGCGACCGCGAGGCCGCGCTGATCACCAAGAACCGCATGCGCGTCGACGTGGTCGCGGAGTTCTACGTGCGGGTCGCCCAGAGCAAGCAGGCGATCTCGCTCGCCGGCCAGACCCTGGGGCGGCGCACCATGCAGCCGGACGCCCTGCGCGAGCTGGTCGAGGGCCGCTTCGTCGACTCCCTGCGCTCGGTCGCCGCCGAGTTCACCATGGAGCAGCTGCACGAGCAGCGCGGCGAGTACGTCAAGCGCGTCCGCACCGTGGTCTCGGAACACCTGGCGGGCAACGGTCTGGAGCTGGAGGCGGTCTCGCTGACCGGCATGGACCAGACGAACATGGAGTACTTCAACCCCTCGAACGCCTTCGACGCCGAGGGCCTGACGCGCCTGACCGAGGAGATCGAGCGGCGCAAGAAGATCCGCAACGACATCGAGCAGGACACGATGATCGAGATTCGGAACAAGAATCTCGAGGCCGAGAAGATGGCGCTGCAGATCGAGCGCGACAGCGAGTTCGCGCGGCTGGAGCAGCAGCGCGACGTCGAGGCGCGGCGCGCCGCCCAGCGCGCCGAGGTCGAGCGCGAGCGCGCCGAGCGCGAGAACGAGGCCGAGGAGGCGCAGATCTCGGCGCGCCTGGCCACCGAGCGGGCGCGCATCGAGCAGGAGCGGGCGCTCGACCAGGCCCGCATCGAGCGCGAGCAGGACACCCAGACCCTGGAGGTGCGGCGCCGCCGCGCCCTGGAGGAGGCCGAGATCCGCGCCCGCGAGGAGACCGAGCGCGACCGCATCGCCGTCGACAAGGCCCTGGAGGAGGAGCGCATCGCCAGCCAGGCCGAGACCGAGCGGATGGACATCGAGCGGCGCAAGACCGTCGAGCTGGCCGAGCAGGACCGCGCCATCGCGCTGGCCGAGAAGGCCCGGCAGAAGGCCAAGGCCGATGCCGAGACCGAGCGCGAGACGCTGCTGGCCCTGCTCGCCGTCGAGCGCGCGCGGATCCAGCGCGACCGCCAGCTCGAGGAGGACCGCATCGCCCGCGAGAAGGCGCTGCAGTCCCTCGAGGTCGGCCGCCGCCAGGCCCTGGAGGAGGCCGAGATCTCGGCCCGCGAGGACGTCGAGCGGGCGCGCATAGCGACCGAGACCGCGCTGGAGGAGGCGCGCATCGTCCAGGATCGCGAGGTCCGGCGCCTCGAGGTCGAGCGCCGCAAGGTCCTGGAGATCGCCGAGCTGGACCGCACGATCGAGATCGCCGGCAAGTCCCGGGAGCAGTCCGAGGCCCTGATCGAGTCCGAGACGGTGCGCGCCAAGGCGATCGTCGCCGAGGAGAGGACCTTCTCGGCGCGCGAGCTGGAGATCGCCGAGCGGCGCAAGGCGATCGAGCTGGTCGTCGCCCGCCAGGAGGCCGAGCGCGACGGCATCCGGGCGCGCCTGGCCGCCGAGACCGAGAAGCTGACCGCGGGCGAGAAGGCCGAGGCCCAGCGCCTGCTCGCCGAAGGCGAGGCCGAGTCCGAGAAGCTCAGGGCGCTGGCCGCCAAGCTGCGCTACGAGATCGACGCCGAGGGCCGGCGCCAGATGAACGAGGCGCTCAACGTGCTCAGCGACCAGTCGCGCGGCTCCGAGGCGCGCCTGCGCCTGATCGACAAGCTGGAGTCGATCATCCGCGAGAGCGTCAAGCCGATGGAGAAGATCGAGGGCATCAAGATCCTCCAGGTCGACGGCCTCGGCGGCGGCTCCGGCGGCGGGCACGGCGGCGTCGGCGGCGACTACGGCGGCGGCGGCTTCTCCGACCAGGTCGTCAACTCGGCCCTGCGCTACCGCGCCCAGGCGCCGCTGATCGACTCGCTGCTGCAGGAGATCGGGCTCAACGGCGGCGACATCGGCCGGCTCAGCAACCCGCTGGGGACGGTCGGCGGACCGGTCGCGGCCCTGGGACCGGCCAACGGTGGTACAAAGCCGAAGGAGTGAACAACCGGGATCGGGGAGGAAGCGATGATCAAGGTCTACGTCTCGAGCGTCTTCGGTGCGCCCGCCGAGCAGGTCTGGCGCGTGGTGCGGGACTTCAACGCCCTGCCGGACTGGCACCCGGCGATCGCCGACAGCCGCATCGAGAGCGACCTGCCGAGCGACCGCATCGGCTGCGTGCGCAACTTCAACCTGAAGGGTGGCGGCAACATCCGCGAGCGGCTGCTCAGCCTGTCGGACTTCGACATGGCCTGCTCCTACGCGATCCTGGAATCGCCGCTCGGCGTCACGAACTACGTCGCGACCCTGAAGCTGACCCCGGTGACCGACGGCAACCGCACCTTCGCGGAGTGGTCGGCCGAGTTCGACACGCCTCCGGGCAAGGAGGCCGAGCTCGCCGCCACGGTCGGCAACGGCGTCTTCCAGGGCGGCTTCGACGCCCTGAAGCAGCGCTTCGGCGGGTGAGGATCGGGCGGTCCGTCACCTCTCCCCTCGGGGGAGGGGTCGAAAGCCGCTTGCGGCTTTCGGGTGAGGGGCGGGGCCGCAGAGGAGCGGCCCCTTCCTTCGGCGGCTGTTCTTCCGTCATCGCACGCCTTCTCTTCATCGTGCCTACCCTTTCCCGCCTCATCCCCACATTCTCCGCCGTCATCCCTGCGAAAGCAGGGATCCAGAGAACGACGCCGCTCGCACGGACGGCCGAAGGCTCGCGAGGACGGCCCTTTCCTCTGGATCCCTGCTTTCGCAGGGATGACGGAAAGAGAGGCGGGGACGACAGGGGGAAGGGTGACCCAGACGGCGGCCGCGGAGCGGCAGATCACGGGGCATCCCCATGCCCCGCGTCGTGAAGTCGACCGTCCTCGACGCCCCCGTCGAGGCGGTCTGGTCGGTGATCCGGGACTTCAACGGCCACGAGGACTGGCATCCCGCGGTCGCGCGCAGTGTCATCGAGGGCGGCCGGCGCGGCGACCAGGTCGGCTGCGTCCGGCTCTTCGCGCTGGCCGACGGCTCGGGCGAGATCCGCGAGCAGCTGCTGGCGCTCGACGACCGCGAGCATGCCTTCAGCTACTGCCTGCTCGAAGCGCCGATCCCGCTGGAGGGCTACGTCGCCCATGTCCGCCTGAAGCCGGTGACCGACGGCCGACGCACCTTCTGGGAATGGCGCAGCGAGTTCGACTGCCCGCCGGCGCGCGCTGGCGAGCTGACCGCGCTGGTCGGCGAGGGCATCTACGAGGCCGGCTTCCGCGCCGTCGCCGAGCGCCTCGGCCTGCGACGGCCGGGGCGGGCCGTGCGGCCGGCCCCCGCGCCGGCCCCCCGGCGGGCGCCCGCCGAGGCGCGCGCGGAGCCGCCCGCCGGCACCGCGGGCACGACCGAGGCGGTGGTGCTGGAGCGTTACGGCGGGCCCGAGGCCCTGGCCTGGCGCGAGGTTCCGGTGCCGCCGCCGGGCCGCGGCCAGGTCCGCCTGCGCCACGGCGCGATCGGCCTCAACTACATCGACGTCTACTGCCGAACCGGCTACTTCGGCCTGGTCGAGCCGCCCGGCATCCTGGGCATGGAGGCGGCCGGCGTGGTCACCGAGGTCGGGCCGGGCGTCCACGGCCTGATGCCCGGCGACCGGGTCGGCTACGCCTGCGCGCCGCCCGGCGCCTACGCGCGCCTGCGCACCATGGACGCCGGCCTGCTGGTGCCGCTGCCCGACTGGCTCGACGACGCGACGGCGGCGGCCGTGCTGCTCAAGGGCATGACCGCCGAGTTCCTGCTGCACCGGGTGCACACGGTGAAGGAGGGCGACACCGTCCTGGTCCACGCCGCGGCCGGCGGCGTCGGCACGCTGCTCTGCCAGTGGGCCCGCCACCTGGGCGCCACGGTGATCGGCACGGTCGGCAGCGACGAGAAGGCCCGGATCGCGCGGGCCAACGGCTGCACCTTCCCGATTGTCTACAGCCGCCAGGACTTCGTCGAGGCGGTGCTCGACATCACCCGGGGCCGCGGCTGCGACGTGGTCTACGACGCGGTCGGCGGCGACAACTTGGCGCGCTCCTTCGAGGCCCTGGCGATCCGCGGCCACCTGGTCTCCTACGGCCAGGCCTCCGGCCCGATCCCGCCCCAGGACGTCGCCGGCTATGCCGCGAAGTCGGCGCGCCTCTCGCGCCCCAACTTCGGCCACTACACCTCCGACCCCGCCGAGCTGCGCGGCCTCGCCGGCCGGCTCTTCGAGGCCCTGGAGCGCGGCATCCTGAAGCTCGAGCCACCGCGCGCCTTCCCGCTGCGCGCTGCCGCCGAGGCCCACCGCGCCCTGGAGGCACGCGAGACCACGGGCTCGACGATCCTGCTGCCGTAGGGGGGCAACGGTCCTCCACGCTCCCAATTCGCTTCGCCCTTCGACAAGCTGTTCAGACCGGGGACATAGTGGACACCCGTTCGGGGACATTGTGGACGGGTTTGAGCTCAGTCTGCTCGGTGAGGTCGAGGGACGCCAGCTTCTGATGGCAGAAGAAGATGTCGAGGCGTCCGTCGATCTGGGTGGGGCGCAGGGCGACCGGGGTGCCACGGAAGGCCTTGCCGATCTTGCGGCGCCGCCCGCGGTAGCTGATCCAGCCGTTCTGGTCGACCCAGCGCACGACGTCCTCGGGCTCGTACTCGATCGCCGGCAGGCGCTCGGGCAAGGCCCGCCGGCTGGGCTGGTAGCGCTCGACGGGGA
>NZ_FWZX01000028.1 GCF_900177295.1 Tistlia consotensis USBA 355 | reverse complement strand
CCTCCCAAGCCCGATAGGTCTTGCCCATGAACCGTAGTGAATCACGACCACTGCCGAGCGTCGAGACAAAGGCGCTTACTCGGACAAGCTCCTAGCCGGCGGACGGGCCCGGCAGGATCTCGCGCAGGAAGGGCGCGACGCCGAGGCTTCGGTTCCACTGGCGCGGATAGCCGAGCGAGACCTCCTCGAAGCGCGTGCCGTCGCGCCAGTCGGTGCGCCGCACGTGCAGGTGCCCGTAGACCACGACCTTGGCGTTGAAGCGGCGGTGCCAGTCCTCGGTCAGCCTGGTGCCGCACCAGGGCGAGAAGCGCGGCACGCGCGGGATGCGCACCAGCTCGTGGCGCAGCGGGTAGTGGTTGACCAGCACCGTCGGCAGGCCCTCCTCGATCTCCGAAAGGCGCCGCTCGGCCTCGGCGCAGCGCGCCCAGCACCAGGCCTCGCGCGTGTCGTGGGGGTCGGGGTTGAGCAGCACCTCGTCGGTGCAGACCGCCGACTCCTCGCGCGCCCAGGCGACGACCTCGTGGCGGGCGACGTGATCGGGCCGGAAGCTGTAGTCGTAGAGCAGGAACAGCGGCGCCACGACGCAGGGGCCGCCGGGCCCGGTCCAGAGCGGGTAGGGGTCCTCCGGCGTGACGACGCCGTGGTTCCGCGCCAGCGCGACCAGGGCGCGGTACTTGGCCTCGCCCGCCAGGTCGCCGGCGCCGCTCTCGCCCGGCATGGTCCAGAGCTCGTGGTTGCCCGGCACCCAGATCACCTTGGCGAAGCGCGGCGCCAGCAGCGCGAAGAGGCTCTCGATCTGGTCGAGCCGCTCGGCGATGTCGCCGGCCAGGATCAGCCAGTCGTCGGGAAAGGCCGGCAGGGCCTCGACCGCCTCGCGGTTCGAGGGGTTGGCCAGGTGCAGGTCGCTGATCGCAAGCAGGCGCATGGCGCCGACCGTAGCAGCGGCGCGTGAGCCGTGCAAAAGCCCAGGATGGGATGGTCAAACGCTTGTTACGGCGGGCTTATCGGTGCCCCACGACCTTGCATAGACAAGTCGAAGGCCGCAGCAACAAATTGGTGCCCCCATTCGCTTCACCCTGAGCTTGTCTGAACAGCCTGTCGAAGGGCGAAGCGAAAGCCGTACCGACGGTGCCGTATGGCTCCACCCTTCGACAGGCTCAGGATGAAGCCATCTTGAAGCGGTGACTGCGCGCGGCTGCTTCTGCTGCCCGCTTTCGCTCGCGGCGACCTGTCGAGGGACGTTAAGGCGCCGGCGCCCGCCTCTACCCGCCCAGGAACAGCCGGCCGACGTCGGGATCCTCGAGCAGCTCGGCGCCGCTGCCGGCGCGGGCGACCTGGCCGGAGACCAGGACGTAGCCGACGTCGGCGAAGTCCAGGCCCTTCTTCGCGTTCTGCTCGACCATGACGATGGTCTTGCCGTCGACGCGCTGCAGGTCGCCGAGGATCTCGAAGACCATGTCGATGAAGCGCGGCTCGAGGCCGATCGAGGGCTCGTCGATCAGCAGCACCTGGGGGTCCATGACCAGGGCGCGGGAGATCTCCAGCAGGCGCCGCTCGCCGCCGGACAGCACGCGTGCCGCCATGCGCCGGCGCTCGGCGAGCCGCGGGTACTTCTCGAACACCCGGTCGGCGGCCTGCTTCGCCTCGGCGGGCGCGCTCATCAGGTAGCCGCCCATCCAGAGGTTCTCCTCGACCGTCATGTCGGGGAAGACCGAGTTGTCCTGCAGCACGTAGGCGATGCCGGCGCTCCTCAGCTTGTCGTTGGGCTTGAGGCGGGTGACCTCCTTGCCGCCGATCGCGATGCTGCCGGCATAGATCGAGGTGAAGCCGAAGATCGAGTGCAGCACGGTCGACTTGCCGGCGCCGTTCGGCCCGATCAGGCAGAGCGACTGGCCCCGGCCGACCCGCAGCGAGACCTCGTGCAGGATCTCCATCGGGCCGTAGCCGGCGCGCAGGCCGTCGAGGGTCAGCAGGATGTCGTCGCCGGCCAGCCGCTCCAGGACGTCGAGCGACGGCGCGTCGGCGACGAAGCGCTCGGCCTCGCGCGCGACGTCGGTCACCGACATCACCGTGTCGACCGAGCCGAGCCCGTAGCCGGAGGCGCTGCGCCGGCCCTCGCCCTTGCCGGAACCGTCGTGGGGGCCCGCCATCAGTGCGCCCCCAGGTAGGCGTCGAGCACGCGCGGGTCGTTCTGGACCTCCTCGGGCCGGCCGTCGGCGAGCAGCTCGCCGTGGGCCAGGCAGTAGATGTGCTCGGCCAGGTTCATGATGACGCGCATGTTGTGCTCGATGACGAAGAGCGTGATGCCGAACTGCTCGTTGGCCCGCTTCAGGCGGTCGATCAGGCCGTTGATCAGCGTCGGGTTGATGCCGGCGGTCGGCTCGTCGAGCATCAGCATCTTCGGCTGGTTCATCAGCGCCATGGCGAACTCCAGCAGCTTCTGCTGGCCGAACGACAGCGAGCCGGCCTCGAGCTTGCGTTTGGGATAGAGCCCGACGAAGTCCAGCAGGTCGCCGGCGCGCTCCTCGCGCTCGGGGCTGCGCGCCTGGAACAGGTCGAGCAGGCGGGCGTCGCGCTGCGAGGAGGAGATCAGCATGTTCTCGACGCAGGTCATGCCGCCGTAGATGCGGGTCTGCTGGAAGGTCCGGATCAGGCCGAGCCGCGCGATGTCGACGACCCGGAGCCTGGAGATCTCCTGGCCCTCGAAGCGGATCGAGCCCTCGTCGATCGGGTGGTAGCCGACGATCGAGGAGAACAGCGTCGTCTTGCCCGAGCCGTTCGGCCCGATCAGCCCGACGATGCGGCCGGCCTCGACCTCGAGGCTGACGTTGCGGTTGGCCTGGACGCCGCCGAAGGCTTTCGAGACGCCGGCGACCTTGAGTATCGCGGTCATCGTGCCGTCTCCTCTGCGGTGCCGGACAGGTCGGCCTCGACGCGGCGGCCGAAGCGGTCGGGGAAGCGCTCGCGCAGCCAGCCCAGGATGCCCTGCGGGAAGAACACCACGATGATCACGATCAGCAGGCCGAGCGCGACCCGCTGCCAGCCCAGCAGGTAGGTCCAGGTCGCCTCCTTGATGACCTCGAACAGGACGGCGCCGATGACCGGCCCCCAGAGCGTGCCCTTGCCGCCGAGAATCGCCATCAGCACCATCCAGACGCCGAAGGTGGCGCCCGAGAAGGCCGTGTCGATCGGGTCGATGAAGCGCTTGAGGTTGCCGAGGATGCCGCCGGAGACGCCCAGAAAGACTGCCGCGATGACCCAGGCGGCGACCTTGATCCGGGTCGTCTGCAGGCCCATCGCCTCGGCCTTGTCCTCGTCGTCGCGGATCGCGTTGATCGCGAGGCCGAAGCGGGTGCGGTAGAGCCAGCCCAGCACCAGGAAGGTGACGGCCGCCAGGGCGAAGGCGAAGTAGTAGTAGAAGCGCGAGAGGTCGCCGATCACCTGGGGCGGGGTCGGCGGCACCATGCCGGAGCCGGCGCCGATCCACTCCCAGCTGTTGGCGACCTCGCCGGCGGCGACGCCGAGCCCGAGGGTGCAGATCGCGAAGTAGTGGCCGCGCATGCCGAGCACGAAGGCGCCGAGCACGGCCGCGGCCAGGGCGGCGAGCAGGGCGCCGACCGGCAGCCCGAGCGCCAGGCCTTCCAGGTAGTGCGGCAGGTCGAAGACGAAGGTCGCGCTGCCGCCGCCGCGCGCGCCGTTGTAGATGCCGATGTCGTAGAGCAGCCCGACCTGGGTCAGCACGCAGGCGTACATGCCGATGCCCAGGAAGACGACGTTGCCGAAGGAGTTGTAGCCCATCTGGCCGCCCGCCAGGTCCCAGGTCAGGGCGAAGACCACGAACAGCCAGAGCTCGGCCATCTGGGACTGGTAGGCCGGGAAGAGGAAGGGCGCGGCCAGGCCGACGGCCAGGATGGCGAGGCGGCCGGCGAGCTTCTTGTGCGCGTCGCTCATCGGGGCCTCACTTGAGGTACTGCCGCTTGCGGGCCAGGCGCCAGTTGCGCCAGACCAGCACGACGACGAGCAGCAGGAAGACGAAGGCCAGCTGGTACTGCGTGCCCAGCACGAAGCCGGCGACGTTCTCCGCGGCGCCCAGGCTGAGGCCCGCGGCGATGACGCCGGCGAGGTTCCCGAGGCCGGCCACGATGACGATCATGAAGGAGCGGATCGTGTAGGGCAGGCCGATGTAGGGGTGGACCGTGTAGGCCATCGCCACCAGCGCGCCGCAGGCGCCGCAGAGCGCCGCGTTGAGCCCGAAGGTCGCGGCGTAGACCCGGTCGGTGTCGATGCCGAGCACGCGCGCCGCCCGGGCGTTCTGTGCCGTCGCGCGGATCGCCTGGCCGAGCCGCGAGCGCCTGAGGAACAGCACCAGCACGACGGCGAGCACGGCGGCGAGGGCGAAGGACAGCAGCTTGATCTGGGCCAGGGTCACCATGCCGCCCATCAGCAGCAGCGTGCCGAGGTGGGCCTGGGCGACCTGCACGTCGCCGCCGAACACCGTGTTCATCAGCTGCTGCAGCACGATCGAGATGCCGAAGGTCGCGAGGATCGAGGTGAAGAGGTCGCGCTCGACGATGCGGAAGATGACCGTCCGGTAGAGCAGCCAGCCGAGCCCGAAGAGCAGCACGGCGGCGACCGGCACCGCGAGCAGCGGATGCACGCCGTGGGCCGACATGATGACCGCGACGTAGCCGCCGAGCATGACGAACTCGCCCTGGGCGATGTTGATGATGTTCATCACGCCCCAGACCAGGGCCATGCCGTAGGCGGCGAGCGCGAAGATGGCGCCGACCAGGATCCCGTTGAGCACGAGGTCCACCGTGATGGTCGGCGCCTGGACCAGAATCAGCAGATTGTCCAGCACGCTGCGAGACCGTTCCTGATGGTTGCGCGGAGCAGGGGAACGTGGGGGCGGGCGGGCCCCTCGACCCGCCCGCGCCCCGGGTCCCGCGTCAGTCGGTCGGCGCCGGCACGACCGCCTTGGTCTGCGCGAACTTCGACGGCGCGACGACCTCGTACTTGCCGTCGAGCACCTGGTAGAGCGCCATCGGCTTGGCGATGTTCTTGCCCGTGTCGTCGAACTTGATGGCGCCGTAGAAGGTCATCATGTCGGTCGACGCCAGGGCGTCGCGGACCTTCTGCGGGTCCAGCGAGCCGGCCCGCTCGAAGGCGTTGGCGTAGACCTCGACCGCGGCCGCCGATTCCGCCGCCTGGTACGGCGGCTCGTAGCCGTAGGCCTTGTCGAACTCCTTGGCGAAGTCCGCCGCCGTGCCGAACAGCTTGTCCGAGTAGGTCAGGCTCGGCGCCCACTGCGTGCCGCAGAGCGTGTAGGAGGCCGCCTTGCCGAACTTCTTGATGATGCCGGCCGCGTCGCAGTGGGTCATCGCCAGGATCGGCACGTGGATCTGCATCTGGTCGAGCTGGCGGATCGCCGTGGCCGCACCCTTGGAGTGGCCGGAGACGACCAGCATGTCGGGCTTGAGCGCCTTCACCTTGGTCAGGGTCGCGCTCATGTCGTTGAGGTCGCGCGGCAGCTCGTCGTCGATGACGACCTTCATGTTGTTCTTCTTCAGGTCTTCCAGCACGCCGGCGCGGACGTCCTGGCTGAAGTTGTCGTTCTCGAAGGCCAGGGCGACCTTCATCTCGCTCGGCTTCTTGCCCAGCGCCTCGGCGTTCTCGGCGGCCAGGGTCACGGCGCTGGCCAGGTACTTCTCCGAGGTCGAGAGGATCGCGAAGAGGTACTTGTAGTTGTTGGTGAAGAGCGAGCGCGAGGCGCCGTTGGCCTCGACCATCGGCACCTTGTGCTGCTCGGTGACCGGCGCGATCGCCTTGGTCATGCCCGAGGAGTAGGGGCCGAGCAGGAACTTGATGCCGTCCTGCTGGATCAGGCGCTCGGCGAGCTCGGCGCCGCGCGCCGGGGTCGACTCGTCGTCGTAGTACCTGACCTCGATCTTGTAGGTCTTGCCGCCGACCTTGACGCCGCCGGCGTCGTTGATCTTCTTGACCGCGAGGTCGTAGCCCTTCTGGGTGTGCCCGCCGTTGGTCGAGTACTTGCCGGTCAGCGAGACCGCGGCGCCGAGGGTGATGGTGTCGCCCGCCTGCGCGAAGACCGGCGCGGTCGTGAGACCGAGCGCGGCGACGGCAGCGAGGGCAAGCGTGCGGTGGTGCAGCATGCTTCGAGCCTCCCTGGTTCATGGCGGCCCGTCTGTGCGGGCCCTGTCTCGTCCGGACCGGTTTTCGGACCGGTCTCGGCAGCCTTTATAGGGGATTATCCCGGCACTGCATACCGCCCCCGGAAGCTGATCTCGCCGCCTGCCGATCTGTCGCAGCCAGCATCCCCGCCAGGGATCCTGGACGAGCCGGCGCGGTGCTGCCGAAATGGCGGATGCTGTCGCGGCGAGGACTGGCGCCGCTGGCGGGGCGCCGCCCGGAATTACTTGTCCGGGCGGGTGCGCCGGTCGGCTCGACTGTTCCGGATCTCGCCGTGGCGCGGCGGGACTGGCGTCGGCGGCGGACGATGCTCGCCGGCCGTCGCCGCCCGGCGCCGCTCAGAGGAACGGCAGCTCGACCAGCCGGCCGGGGATGCGCGTGCCGGCGCGCAGCACCTCGACCCGGTCGCCGGGCCGGCTGGCGGTCTCGATCAGGGCGAAGCCGATGTTGCGCTGCAGCCGCCAGGACCAGACGCAGTTGGTCAGGTCGCCGGCGCGCCGCTTGCCCGCCAGGATCGGCGCCCAGCGGCAGAGCGGTGTCGCGGGGGCGTCGCCCTCGAGCACGACGCCGAGCTGGTGGCGGCGCGGCCCTTCCGCCGCGACCCGGCGCAGTGCGGCGATGCCGATGACGTCGTCGGGGACCTCGAGGTCCAGGTAGCGCGCGAGCCGGACCTCGAAGGGGTTGGTCGCATCGTCGGTATCGCCGCCCCAGGACAGGAGGCCGCTCTCGATCCGCTCGCAGGCGTTCGGGTTGCCCGGGCCGATGTCCCAGGGGCGGCCGGCCTCGGCGACGATGTTCCACAGCTCCACGCCCCGGCTGCCGTCCATCAGGAACAGCTCGAAGCCGCCCTGCTTCGACCAGCCGGAGCGGATCACCACGACCGGGATGCCGGCGATCTCGGTCTGCCGGAACCAGAAGTACTTGAGCGTGCGCACCCAGTCGCCGCAGAGCGCCGCGACCACCGCCTCCGCCTTCGGTCCCTGCACCGCGAGCGGCGAGACGTCGGGCTCGCTGACCGTCACCTGCAGACCGCGTTCGGCGGCGATCGCCCGCGCCCAGAACAGGATGTTGGAATCGGCGATCGACAGCCAGTAGCGGTCCGCGTCGAGCTTCAGCAGGACCGGGTCGTTGATCAGCGTGCCGGCATGGTTGCAGAGCGCGACGTACTTGCCCTGGCCGACCTGGCAGCGGCCGAGGTCGCGCGGGCAGAGGATCTGGGCGAGGCGGGCGGCGTCGCGGCCGGTCAGCTCGACCTGGCGCTCGACGGCGACGTCCCACTGCGCGACGCCCTTCAGCAGGCGCCAGTATTCGCCCTCCGGATCGCCGTAGCCGGTCGGCATCAGCATGTGGTTGTAGGCCGTGAAGCTCGTGACGCCGGCGGCCAGCGTCGCCTCGAAGAAGGGCGAGGCACGCAGGCGGGTCGAGGGGGTGATCTGGTACATCGGCGCTTCTCCAGCGGGTTCGCCGGTCGGCCGCCGAAGCGGCCCCGTCGCGCCGGACATGTCATGGGGATTTGACAGGCCGGTCAAACTCGGCGATTGCACCCAATGGGTACATGAAAGTTATGACGGGGTTTGGCATGAGCCGGCGTCTGCCGCCGCTGTCCTGGCTGCGCGCCTTCGAGGCCTCTGCGCGACACCTGAGCTTCACCCATGCCGCCGCCGAGCTGGGGCTGACCCAGGCGGCGATCAGCAAGCAGGTCAAGGCGCTCGAGCTGCATCTGCACGAGCCGCTGTTCCAGCGCGGGCCGCGCAGCCTGGTGCTGACCAAGGTCGGGGCGGCCTACCTGCCGAAGGTGCGCGACGCCTTCGAGCGGCTCGCGCTCGGCACCGACGAGCTGTTCGGCAGCCGCCGCTCGGAGGTCCTGACGGTGCGCGCCGCCGTCGGCTTCTCGGTGACCTGGATCGCGCCGCGCCTGATCCGCTACCGCGAGCGCCATCCCGGCCGCCGGCTGCGCATCGTCAGCAGCATCTGGAACGAGGAGTTCGACCGCGAGCGCTTCGATCTGGACATCCGCTACGGCCGCGGCGGCTGGCCGAAGTTCCGCACCGACCGGCTGACCTGGGAGCGCCTGACGCCGCTCTGCAGCCCGGCGCTGCCGGCCGGCACGCCGCCGCTCGGGGAACCGCGGGATCTGCGTCACCACGCGCTCCTGCACGTGCTCGGCTACGAGCAGGGCTGGGCGACCTGGCTCAGCGCGGCCGGCGTCGAGGGGATCGATCCCGGCAGCGGCCTGCAGTTCGACACCTCCCTGCTGGCCTTCGAGGTCGCGGCGTCCGGCGGCGGCGTCGTGCTCGGCCGCTCCTCGATGTCCGCCGGCGTGCTCGCCTCGGGACGGCTGGTCGCGCCCTTCGAGCTGTCGGTCGAGGTCGAGGAGGCCTTCCACCTGCTCTCGCCGCTGGACGGCCGGGAGCACGCCGACGCCGCCGGCTTCCGCGCCTGGCTGCTGGACGAGGCGGCGGCCGAGCGGCCTGCGGGGCCCGGCTGACGACGGCTCGACGACGGCCCCGAGCGGGGGCAGACTGGATCGATTGACCCGAGGCCGCCGATGCCAGCCCCCGAAGCCCTGCCACCGCCGATGACCGGTCCCGCCGCCTGGATCGGTGCCGAGATGGCGCGTCACCCGGAGGCGTGGCTGGTCGAGCTGAGCGCCGCCGAGATCGCCGAGCTGGAGCAGGCGGCGCGGCACTACCTGTCCCTCGGCCGCGACCTGGGAGAGATCACCGCCGCCGACTTCCCGCTCGCCTCCTTCGGGGCGCATCTGCGGCGGCTGAAGCGGGAGCTGCTGCACGGCCGCGGCGTCGAGCTGCTGCGCGGCCTGCCGGTCGCCGGCTATTCGCAGGCCTTCGCCGCGACGATCTTCTGCGGGATCGGCGCGCACCTGGGCAGCGCGCGCTCGCAGAACGCGGCGGGCCACATCCTGGGCCACGTCCGCGACACCGGCGCCGACGGCCGCGACCCGAGCGTCCGGATCTACCAGACCCGAGAGCGCCAGACCTTCCATACCGACAGCGCCGACGTCGTCGGGCTGCTCTGCCTGCGTCCGGCGAAGCAGGGTGGGCGCTCGCTCCTGGTCAGCGCGCTCACGATCTACAACCGCATGCTGGCCGAGCGCCCCGACCTGCTGGCCCTGCTGTTCGACCCGATCGCCACGGACCGCCGGGGCGAGATTCCCGAGGGCGCCAGGCCCTACATGGAGATCCCGCCGCTCAGCTGGCACGAGGGCCGCCTGACGGTCTTCTACCAGCGCCAGTACATCGACAGCGCCCAGCGCTTCGAAGGCGCCCTGCGCCTGACCCCGGCCCACGTCGAGGCCCTCGACCTGTTCGACGCCCTGGCCAACGACCCCGAGCTGCACTTCGCCATGGACCTCCGGGCCGGCGACATGCAGTTCGTCTACAACCACAGCCAGCTGCACGACCGCACTGCCTTCGTCGACTGGCCGGAGCCCGGGCGACGGCGCCACCTGCTGCGCCTCTGGCTGTCGCTGGACGGCGACCGGCCGCTGCCGGACTGCTTCAGGGAGCGCTACGGCTCGATCGAGATCGGCAGCCGCGGCGGCATCGTCACGGCCCGGACCAGGCTGCACGCGCCGCTCGACTGAGCGGCGGCGGCAGCGAGCGGCCGGCGGTCACCGCCGGCCGGGGCCGGCACGGCGTGAGCGACCAGGATCAGGGCGGCGATCGCGGTTGGCAGCCGGCATCTGCTGCGACGGTTCATAGTCCATCCCTTCGCGATTTCCGGCAAAGCCGGATGGCAGCCTGGCGCCGCAGGGGTCGGCCAAAAAGAAACAGGCCGGACACCCGCCCGACGAACCCGGCCGACAGCGTGCATTACCCCATGTTAACCTTGGCGTCATGCAGTACGGAGCCGAAAATTGCAAGTTAACACGGCAACTTGTCAGGTTTATTTCAGTTTACTCTGTTAATCTTCCGCGAGCTTCTTGTCAGTTGACTCTTGCCGCAGTCGGATGGCTCACTTTCACCGGCATCGGACGAGCCGCCCCCGGGGCGTTCCAACCTGGGAGACCGACTCGACGCCGATGCCAATTGGGCAGGTGCAGTGGGGGCTCCTGCGGCTGACGGATAGCCGGCTGTGCGTTCGCCTGCGTCGGGGGTGACCCGGGCGAGCCTCGTGCGGCCGCCGGATCCGTAGACGGGGGGCGTACGCTTGGACAAGGCCCGGGACAAGGGTGTGGAGACGACGGGTTCGTCCGCGCCCCCGGTTCAGCCGGAGCGCGACCGACCGACGGTCAGTGCCGCCATGCCGATCGCCGTGGTCGGACTGTCCGGCCGCTTTCCGGGCGCACCGGACGTCGAGGCCTTCTGGGATCTGCTGAGCGGCGGCGGGACGGCCTTCCGGCCGGTGCCGCCGTGGCTCTGGGACGCGAAGCGCATCACCGATCCGAGCGGCGCGCGGCCGGGTACGACGCGCTGCGCCTGGGCCGGCATGCTGGACGGGGTCGATCGCTTCGACGCCGGCTTCTTCGGTTTCGGCGACGCCGAGGCGGCGGCCATGGATCCCCAGCACCGCCTGTTCCTGGAGGAATGCTGGCGCGCCCTGGAAGATGCCGGCTGCGCGACGCGCCGCCGCGGCACGGCGCGCTGGGGCGTGATCGTCGGCGGTGACGGCGGCGACTACGGCAGCCGCTGCGAGGCGGCGGGGGTGCCGCTGGTCGCCGAGGCGCTGACCGGCACCGTGGCCTCGGTGATGGCGGCGCGCATCGCGGCCGCGCTCAACCTCAAGGGCGGCGCCCTGGCCGTCGACGCGGCCTGCGCCTCGGCGCTGGCCGCCGTGCATCTGGCCTGCCAGAGCCTGCGCCGCGGCGAGACCGACCTGATGGTCGCCGGCGGCACCTCGGTCAGGACCATGCCGCGGCTGCACATCCTCTGCAGCCAGAGCGGCATGGTGACGGCCGAGCCGCTGTGCCGGCCCTTCGACGAGGCAGCTGACGGCTTCGTGATCGGCGACGCGGTGGCGGCCCTGGTGCTCAAGCGCCTGCCCGACGCCGAGCGTGACGGCGACCGCATCCACGGCGTCATCCGCGGCAGCGCGATGAACCACAACGGCGGCGCCGGCGGGCTGTCCGCCGCGGTGCCGAAGGCCCAGGCGGCGCTGCTCGAGAGCGCCTGGGCCGAGGCCGGCATCGAGCCCGACGCGATCGGCAGCCTGGAGTCCAACGGCACGGCCAGCCTGCTCGGCGACGCCATCGAGGTGCGCGCCCTGACCAGCGCCTTCCGCCGCACGACCGAGCGCGCCGGCTTCTGCGCCCTGGGCTCGGTCAAGGGCTCGATCGGCCACTGCCTGCACGCCGCCGGCGTCACCAGCCTGATCAAGCTGCTGCTCAGCCTGCGCCACCACGCCCTGCCGCCCTGCACCGGCTTCGAGCGGCCGAGCCGGCACCTCGACCTCGAGGGCTCGCCCTTCTTCGTCAACGGCGAGCTGCGCGCCTGGGAGGCCGAGCCGGGCCGGCGCCGCCTCGGCGCGGTGAGCGCCTTCGGCTTCAACGGCACCAACGTCCACATGGTCGTCGAGGAAGCGCCGGGGCCGATCCCGGCCAAGCGCCGGGCGGCCGGGCCGGCGTGCCTGCCGATCGTGCTGTCCGGCCACGAGGAGGCGGCGCTGGCGCGCCGAGCGGCCGACCTGCTGGCCTGGCTCGACCGGCAGGACGGCGCGCTCGACCTGGCGGCGCTGGCCTGCACCCTCATCGAGCGGCCGGCCTTCGCCTGGCGGGCCGCCTTCGTTGCCGCCGAGGAGGCCGAGTTGCGCGCGGGCCTGGCGCGGATCGCCGAGGGCCGCGAGGGCGGGGGCCTGCTGCGCGGCCGGGCCGCGGAGGTGCCGGAGGCGACGCGGCGGCTCTGGGCCCAGGCGCTCAAGGGCATCCAGGCCGACCTGAAGCCGGCGAAACGCGATCCGAAGGCCCTGCGGCGTCTCGTCGAGAGCCTGGCGGCGCTCTACGTGCAGGGCGGCGAGCTGCCGGTCGAGCTGCTCGTCGCCAGACCGCCGCAGCGGCTCGGCCTGCCGCCCTATCCCTTCGGCGGAAAGCGCTACTGGGTCGAGATTCCCGAGACGGCCGCCGCCGACCGCGCCGCGCCGGAGCAGCCCGCGCCGGCCGTTCCGGCGCCGGTCTCCGGCGCTGCCGTCCTGCCGGCTGTCGACGGCGGGCCGAGGCGCGATCCGACACGCGACCTGCTGTGCCGGCTGGTCGCGGAGCGGCTCGGCCGCGCCGTCGCGCCGTCGGAGGAGACGGTGAGCTTCGTCGGGCTCGGCCTGCGCTCGCTCGATCTCGTCCGCCTGATCGACGCCGTCGGCCGGGCGCTGGGCGTCGCTCTGCCGGCCTCGCTGCTGTTCGACTGCATCACGATCCAGGCTTTGGCGGCGCACCTGGAGGAGCATCACGCGGAGGCGCTGCAGGCTCTCGCCCCGGCTCCTGCCGGGGGCGGCGGCGCCCAGCCTTCAGCGGAATCGCCGGCCGAAGCGGCGGCGGCGGAGATCCCGGCGGCAGAGATCCCCGTGACCGAGATCCCGGTGACCGAGATCCCGGTGACCGACATCCCCCTGACGGTGTCGCAGCAGGGTGTCTGGGTGCTGCAGCAGAACTACCCCGGGATGGCGGCCTACAACGTCCCGCTCTGCCTCAGGGTCGACATCGCGCCGCCGGGCGCCCTGGAGCGCCTGCGCCGGCTCTGTGCCTGGATCGGCGAGCGCTGGCCGATCATGACCGCCGCGGTGGCGGTCGAGCAGGGCCGCCCGCTGCTGCGCGTCGGCGCCGGGGTCGCGCTGCCGCTCGAGGAGCAGGCCGCCGACGGCTGGAGCGAGGCCGAGCGGGTGGCCTGGCTGCGCGGGCGCGGCAAGATCCCCTTCGACCTGGCGCAGGGGCCCCTGGCCCGGCTGCACGTCCTGATCGACGGGGCAGGGGGCACCGCCTGGGTGCTGCTCTGCGTGCATCACCTGGTCACCGACGGCAGCTCGCTCGGGCGGATCGTCATCGGGCTGCGCGACGGCGACGCGCGTCTCGTCGCCGGTCGTCCCTTGCCCGGGCCGGACTCCTTCGAGGGCTGCGAACAGGCGCTCGCCGACGAGGCCGCGCGGCTGGCGGGCGCCGAGGGCGAGCGGCGCCGCGCCTACTGGCGCGCGGTGCTGGCCGGGCTGCCCGGACCGCTCGACCTGCCCCTCGACCGGCCGCGGCCGGCCGAGCGCTCCTACGCGGGCGCGACGCTGGTCCGTGCGATACCCGGGCCTCTGGTCGGGGCGCTGCGCGGCTTCGCGCGCGACCGGGGCCTCTTCGCCTCGACCGTGCTGCTGGGTGCCTGGCAGGCGCTGCTGGCGCGGCTCTCCGGCCAGCAGGACCTGGTCGTCGGCATGCCGATGAACGAGCGCGGGCCCGGGACCGAGGAGCTGGTCGGCCTCCACATCACCATGCTGCCGGTGCGCTGCGCCTTCGGGATGCGGCCGCTGGCCGAGGCGCTGCAGCGGCTGCAGCGCTCGATCGTCGACGGCATGGCGCATGTCCTGCCCTTCCCGGCGCTGGTGCAGGCCCTCGGCCTGGCCGGCGGGGCCGGGCGCGACCCGGTCTTCCAGGCCGCCTACTTCTTCCACGACGCGGCGATGCTGGCGCCGGGCGCCGGCGAGGACTGGCGCTGGATCGAGACGGTCAACCAGGAGGGCGAGTACGAGCTGGTCCTGGAGGTCTGGGAGCGCGACGACAGCCTGGAACTGCACCTCAAGTACGCCTCGGACCTGTTCGAGGAGCCGACGATCGCGTGCTGGGCGGGGCATCTCCTGACCCTGATCGAGGCCCTCGTCGCGGACGCCGAGCGGCCGCTGGCGGCGCTGCCGCTGCTCAGCGCGGCCGAGCGCGACGCGCTGCTCGCCGGGCCGGCGCGCGGCCCCGCGCCGGCGAGCTTGCCGAGCCTGGTGCCGGCGGCCGTGGCGCGGCAGGCGGCCGAGCGGCCCGAGGCGGTGGCGGTCTCCCAGGACGGCGAGACGCTGAGCTACGCCACGCTCTGGGCGCAGAGCGGCGCCGTGGCGGCGGCGCTGCGGGCGCGCGGCGTCGGGCGGGGCGACCGCGTCGGCCTCTGCCTGGAGCGCCGGCCGCAGCTGCTGCCGGCGCTGCTCGGCATCCTCAGGGCCGGGGCGGCCTACCTGCCGCTCGATCCGGCCTATCCCGCGGCGCGACTGGACTACATGGTCCGCGACAGCGGTGCCGCCTGGCTCCTCGGCGACCGCGCGACGGCGCAGGCGCTCGCGACCCTCGCGCCGGCCGGCGGCGGCTGGCTGGACGTCGAGGACCTCGTCGGCGAGGCGGGCGATCCGGGACCGGTTGCCGAGGACCTCGCCCCCGACGACCTGGCCGCCGAGGACTTGGCCGCCGACGATCTGGCCTACGTCATCTACACCTCGGGCAGCACGGGCCGGCCCAAGGGTGTCGCGGTGTCGCACGGCGCGCTCGCCAACCTCCTGACGGCGACCGCCGAGGCGGTCGGTCTGGGGGCGGAGGACCGCCTGCTGGCGGTGACCACGCTCTGCTTCGACATCGCCGGGCTGGAGCTGCTCGGCCCGCTGGTCGCCGGCGGCACGGTGGCGCTGGCCAGCGCCGAGACGGCGCGCGACGGCCAGCTGCTGGCGGCCGAGCTCGAGCGGGTCCGGCCGACGGTGATGCAGGCAACGCCCTCGACCTGGGCGATGCTGCTGCACGCCGGCTGGCGGAACCGGAGCGGGGTGCGGGTGCTGTGCGGCGGCGAGGCGCTGCCGGCCGCGCTGGCCGGCCGGCTGACCGCGCTGGGCGCGCCGGTCTGGAACCTCTACGGCCCGACCGAGGCGACGATCTGGTCGACCCTGGCGCGCGTCGAGCCCGGCGCGGCGGTGACCATCGGTCGGCCGCTGGCCGGCACCGAGGCCCACGTGCTGGACGAGCGGCTGGAGCCGGCGCCGGTCGGCGTCGCCGGCCACCTCTACCTGGGCGGCCGCGGCCTGGCGCGCGGCTACTGGGGCCTGCCCGGCCGCACGGCGGAGGCCTTCGTCGCCAGCCCCTTCGGCGCGGGCGCGCGGCTCTACCGCACCGGCGACCTGGCGCGCCGGCGGGCCGACGGCGGCCTGGAGTACCTGGGCCGCGCCGACCAGCAGGTGAAGGTCCAGGGCCACCGCATCGAGCTGGGCGAGATCGAGGCGCGCCTCGAGCAGCAGGCGACGGTGCGCCGGGCGGCGGTGGTCGCGCGCCCGACGCCGCACGGCAGCCAGCTCGTCGCCTGGTGCGAGCCGGCCTCGCCGGCCGGGCTCGACCCGGCGGCCCTGAAGGCGGCCCTGGCCGGATGGCTGCCGGCCTACATGGTCCCCGCGGTCGTCGTGCCGCTCGACGCGCTGCCCCAGACCGCGAACGGCAAGATCGACCGCAAGGCGCTGGCGGCGCGCGATCCCCTCGCCGACGGCGGCCCGCCGCCGGTCGCGCCCGCGGCGGCGGTCCCGGCCGCCGAGGCCGAGGCGCGGGTCCGGGCGCTCTGGGCGGAGGTGCTCGAGCGGCCGGAGCCGGCGCGCGACGTCGGCTTCTTCGAGCTGGGCGGCACCTCGGTCGCGGCGGTGCTGCTCGCCGCCCGGCTGGCCAAGGCCTTCGGGCGGCCGGTGCGCGCGACCGACGTGTTTCGCCTGCCGACCGTCGTCGAGCAGGCGGCCTGGCTGGGCGGCCCCGCGACGACCACGGCGCCGCCCGCCGCGGCGGCCGCGACGCCGCGGCCGGCCGTGCGGCAGGCGCCGGCCGAGCCCTCGCCGGTGCCCGAGGACGCGCTGGCGATCATCGGCATCGCCTGTACGGTGCCGGGCGCTGTCGGGCCGCGCGCCTTCTGGGAGCTGCTGGAGAGCGGCCGGGACAGCGGCCGCTTCCTCGACGCCGAGGCGCTGCGCGCGGCCGGCATCCCGGAGGCGACGATCCGCGATCCGCAGTACATCCCCGTGGCCCGCGCGATCGAGGGCAGGGACCTCTTCGACGCCGAGTTCTTCAATCTCTCGGCGCGCAACGCCGCGCTGATGGATCCCCAGCACCGGCTGCTGCTGCAGCACGCCTGGGCCGCGGTCGAGGACGCCGGCTATACGCCCGAGGCGATCCCCGAGACCGCGGTCTTCACGGCGACCAGCGGCAGCCTGCACCGCCCGGCGCTGCCGGACGATGGCTCCGGCTCGGCCAGCCAGGCCCTCGGCTCGGACGGCTACGTCGCCTGGCTGCTGTCGCAGGCCGGCACGGCGGCGACCACGATCTCCTACCAGCTCGGCCTGACCGGCACGAGCTGCGCGCTGCACACCAACTGCTCCTCCTCGCTGGTGGCCCTGCAGCAGGCCGCCCAGGCCCTGGCGAGCGGCGACGTCTCGACCGCGCTCGTCGGCGCCTGCAGCCTGCTGCCCGAGGGCCTGGTCGGCTATCGCCACGAGCCGGGGCTCAACTTCTCCGGCGACGGCCACTGCAAGACCTTCGACGCCCGCGCCGACGGCATGGTCGCGGGCGAGGGCGTCGCGGTCGTGCTGCTGAAGCGCGCGCGTGACGCCCTTGCCGACGGCGACGCGATTCATGCGCTGATCCGCGGCGTCGCCAGCAACAACGACGGCCAGGGCAAGGCCGGCTTCTACGCGCCCAGCGTCGCCGGCCAGGTGGCGGTGATCGGCAAGGCGCTGGCGCGCAGCGGCGTCGATCCGGCGACGATCGGCTACGTCGAGGCGCATGGCACCGGCACGGCGCTGGGCGACCCGATCGAGATCGCCGCGCTCAGCGAGGTCTATCGCCGCCACACCGACCGCCGGCAGTACTGCGCGATCGGCTCGGTCAAGACCAACCTCGGACACACCGACACGGCGGCCGGCCTCGCCGGCCTGATCAAGGTCGCGCTGAGCCTCGAGCGGGGCCTGATCCCGCCGAGCCTGCACTACGAGAGCCCGAACCCGGAGATCGACTTCGCGTCCTCGCCCTTCCGGGTCGCCGAGCGGCTGCAGCCCTGGCCGGCGGAGGCGGGCCGGCCGCGGCGCGGCGCGGTCAGCGCCTTCGGCATCGGCGGCACCAACGCCCATGCCATCCTCGAGGAGGCGCCGAAGCTGGCGACGGCGGCCGGGCCCGACGACGGCGGACCGGCGCTGATCGTGCTGTCGGCGCGCAGCGAGGCGCGGCTCAGCGCCTACGCGGAGGCGCTGCTGGGCTACCTGGAGCGGGAGAGCCCCGGCCTGCGGGCCATGGCCCACACCCTGCAGACCGGCCGGCGCGCCATGGCGCAGCGCCTGGCCTTCGTCGCGCCGGACCTGGCGACGGTGCGGCAGCGCCTCGCCGACTTCCTGGCGGGCCGGCGCGACGGGCTGCACGCCGGCGAAGCGACACCCGACGACGAGCTGCTCGCCGCCTTCGGCGACGCTGCGGCGGCCGGGGACCTGGTGGCGCGCTGGCAGGCGGAAGGGAAGCTCGACCGCCTGGCGGCGCTCTGGGTCCGCGGCCTGGAGGTCGACTGGCGCCGCCTCTATCCGGCCGGGCGCCCGCGCCGGATCGGCCTGCCGACCTATCCCTTCGCGCCGGAGTGCGACCGGCCGGAGGAGGCGTCCCGGGGCGCGCGCGCCGTCGCGCTGGCACCGGCGACGGACGCCGGCGGCAGCTGGGACGGCTACAGCTTCCTGCCGCACTGGCAGGCCGAGCCTTCCGGCAGCCATGCGCCGGCCCTGGGGCGCAACGGCGTGCTGCTGATCGTGGCTCCGGCGGAGCTTCAGGAGGCGGCGGTCAGCGCCGGCGCCTGGTACGGCGAGTGCCGGCCGGATGCGACGATCCTCCAGATCTGGCTCGACTCGGTCACGCGCGCGGTCTCCGACAGCGAATGGCGCTGCCGCCGCGACGACCCGCGGGGCTTCGCCGCCTGTCTCGGCGGCCGGCGGGTCGACACCGCGATCTTCCTCGGCGGCGCGCCGGCCGATCCCGGGGCCGCCGGCGCCGACCCGTCCCGCCTCTGCGGCGGGCCGGCCTCGGAGGAGGCCAACCTGCTGCGGCTCGTCGCGGAGCTGGGCGAGGGCGCGTCGACGGAGCATCCGGTCAACCTCTATCTCGTGACCCTGGACCGCTTCTCCGCGGCGGACGGCCTGACGGCCGGCGGCATCGGCGGCCTCGCCGGCCTGGGCTATGCCATCGCCCAGGGCGACCGCCGCTTCCGGCTGCGCAGCCTCGACGTCGAGGCTGCGGCTCTGCTGGGTGGCGAGCCGTCGGCCTCGCTCTGGCCGGCGCTGCTCGCCGAGCCGCCGAGCGAGCGCGGCGGCGTGGTGCGCTTCGCGGCCGGCGAGCGGTTCCGGCAGGTCTTCCGGAAGCTCGACTGGGGCGCCGAGCCGCCGGCGGGCGCGCTGCGCCACGGCGGCCTCTATCTCCTGGTCGGCGGCGCCGGCATGGTCGGCCGCGTGGTCAGCCGGCACCTGATGGCTCGCTATGGCGCCCGGATCGTCTGGATCGGCCGGCGGCCGGCCGACAGTCCGGAGGTCGGGGAAGCCTTCGCGGCGGTCTCGGCGGAAGTCGCGGCGGGCGCGCCGCAGCCGGTCTACCTCTCGGCCGACGCGGCCGACGCCGCCGCGCTCGACGCCGCCGTCGCCGAGGCCCGCAGGCGCTTCGGTCGCATCGACGGCGCCTTCCATACGGCCATGGCGATCGAATCCGACGTCGCCGGGCGGCCGGCCGAGGAAGCCCTGGGCGAGGTCTGTGCGGTCAAGACGCGCGGCCTGCTGAACCTCCATCGCGCGCTGGAGGCGGAGGGACCCGACCAGCGCCCGGATTTCCTCTGCGTCTTCTCGTCGGTCCAGGCCTTCGCCTTCCTGACCGCGCGCGAGACCGCGGCCTATGCCGCGGCGGTCGCCGGCAGCGACAGCCTGGTGCGGGCGCTGAGCGGACGAAGCCCGCTGCCCCTCGGCCTGATCCACTGGGGCTACCTGCGGACCACCATCGCCGGGACGGCGATGGCCGGGCGCATCGAGGGCCACTACGACATGGTGGCCGACGAGGAGCTGTGCGGCTTCCTCGAGCAGGTCCTCGCCGCCCTGTCGCGCGGCACGCTCGCCGAGGCGACCTGCGTCAGGGCCTCGCGCGCGGTCCAGGACCTCATGCCGGTCGAGGAGCCGGCCCTGCGGCTGGCCGGCAGCCGGCAGGCTCCCCGCTTCCTGGATCGGGTCGACGCCGGCGCCCTGGCAGCGACGGTGCCGCAGCCCGATTGGTCGGAGATCGAGCTGCGCGCCCTGGCGCTGTTCTGGGCGCAGCTCCGGCGCATGGGCATCCTGGACCGGCCCGGGCCGATCGAGGACATCGAGGCGTTGCGCCGCCGGGCCGGCGTCGTCGAGCGGCACGGCCGCTGGTGGCGGGAGGTGATCTCGACCCTGCTGCCGGCCTCGGGTGCGGTCGAGTGGCGGGACGGCCGGCTCTGGGTGACCCGGGTCCTGGAGGAGCCGGGGATCGAGGCCGCCTGGCACGGCTGGGAGGAAGGCCGCGCCGAGTGGCTGGCCGATCCCCAGCTCTTCGCGGTCGTCGACCTGTTCGACGCCTGCCTGCGTGCCCTGCCGGAGGTGCTGAGCGGCAAGGCGCGGGCGACCGACGTGATCTTCCCCGACGGCTCGCTGGACCGGGTCGCCGGGCTCTACGCCGGCAGGCCCTATCCCGACTCGCTGAACCTGCAGGTCGCCGCCGCGGTCGAGGCCTTCCTGCGCCATCGCCGGGAAGCCGACGGCCGGACGCGCCTGCGCGTCCTGGAGATCGGCGCCGGCACCGGCGGGACCAGCGCCAAGGTCCTGCCGGTCCTCGACCCCTGGGGCGAGGCGATCGGCGAGTACTGCTTCACCGACGTCTCGGGCGCCTTCCTGCTGGCCGCGCAGGAGCGCTTCGGCGAGGGCCGGCCCTGGTTCCGCACGGCCCGCTGCGACATCGCCAGGCCGCTCGCCGGGCAGGGCCTGGAGACCGGCGCCTACGACCTCGTGATCGCGACCAACTGCCTGCACGCCACCCCGGACATGCGCGCGACCCTGCGCCACGCGACCTCGGCCCTGGCCGGGCACGGCCTGCTGGTCGTCAACGAGGGCGTCGACAAGTCGACGATCGGCACGCTGATCTTCGGGCTGCTCGACGGCTGGTGGCTCTCCGAGGACGAGGTCCTGCGCGTGCCCGGCTCGCCGCTGCTGGGCAGCGCGACCTGGCAGCGCCTGCTCCGCGAGCGGCACTTCACGCCGCTGGTCCTCGACAACCCGGGCGTGGCGACGCAGCAGGTGATCCTCGCCGAGAGCCGCGGCCTGGCCGAGCCGGACGAGGCCGTGCCGCCGCCGGCCGCAGCGGCGCCGATCCCGCAGCCTGCGACCTCCCGGCCGGCAGCGCCGGCGCCGGGCTCCGACCTCGTCGCCCTGATCCGCGCCTGCCTCGCCGAGACGCTGAAGGGCGAGGCCGCACGCTTCTCGGGCTCAGTGCCCTTCTCGGACTACGGCCTGGATTCGATCCTCGGCGTGACCTTCGTGAAACGGCTCGGCGAGCGCCTCGGCACTAGCCTCGAGCGCACCCTGGTCTACGACTACGCGACGATCGACGCCCTGGCCGGGCACTTGCGCTCGCTCGTGTCTGCCGCGCCGGCGACAGAGCCCGCTGCCGCGAAGCCGCTGCCAGCCGCCGCGCCGGCGCCGCGGCGGGGCGGGCGGACGGCGCCGGATGCCGCGACCGCGCCGATCGCCGTGGTCGGCTTCTCGCTGCAGCTGCCCGGCGCCGGGGAGCCGGAGGCCTTCTGGGACGGCCTGATCGCGGGGCGCGACGGCATCGGCGAGCTGCCGCCGGCCTTCGCCGGTGACGGCCGGCGGCTGCGCGGCGCCCTGCTGGCCGACCGCGACGGCTTCGACGCCGCCTTCTTCGACCTGCCGGAGGCGGCGGAGCTGGCCGGCATGAGCCGCCACCAGCGGCTGGTCCTGGAGGAGGGCTGGCGGGCCCTGGAGGACGCGGGCTACGACCCGCGCGGCCTCGCCGGGCAGGCGGTCGGCGTGTTCGTCGGCGCCGAGCCCTTCGGCGCCGTCTCGGGCTCGTTCAGCGGCGATTCCGATGCGATCGTCGCCGCGCGCCTGTCCTACCTGCTCGACCTCAAGGGCCCGGCCCTGGCCGTCAACACGGCCTGCTCGGCCGGTGCCGCTGCCGTGCACCTGGCCTGCGACAGCCTGCGGCTCGGCACCAGCCGGATGGCGCTGGCCGGCGGCGTCGCGGCCTCCCTGTCGGCCGAGGCGCTGCGCCACGTCGGCTCGATCGACCTGCTGTCGCCGAGCGGCCGCTGCCTGCCCTTCGCCGAGGGCGCCGACGGCACGGTGCTGACCGAGGCGGCGGCGATGGTCGTGCTGAAGCGGCTCGACGACGCCCTGGCCGACGGCGATCCGATCCGCGGCGTGATCGTCGCCTCGGGCATGAACCAGGACGGCGCCAGCAACGGCATCACCGCGCCCAACGGCCGGGCGCAGGAGGCGCTGCTGCTCGATACCTGGCGTCGCTTCGGCGTCGAGGCCGGGCGGATCACCCAGGTCGAGGGGCACGGCACCGGCACGCCGCTCGGCGACGCGGTCGAGGGCAATGCGCTGATCCGCGCCTTCCGGCGGACGACCGCCCAGTCCGATGGCCGCCAGGGCTTCTGCACGCTCGGCACGGCCAAGACCCACATCGGCCACACCGGCGCCGCCTCGGGCGTGGTCGGCCTGATCAAGCTGCTGCTCGCCCTGCGCCACCGGACGATCCCCGGGCCGCTGCACGCCGCCGCGCCGAATGCCATGATCGCCTTCGAGGGCTCGGCGCTGCGGCTCGCCGACCGCACGACGGCCTGGACGTCACCTGACGGCGGGCCGCTGACAGCGGCGCTCAACGCCTTCGGCCACAGCGGCACCAACGTGCACCTGGTCGTCCGCGCCCTCGACGAAGCGCGCGAGGCGCCACCGGCTCCCGCTGCGCCATACGGAGGTCGGTGGATCGTGCCGCTCTCCGCGCCGAGCGCCGAGCGGCTGCCGGAGCAGGCCGGCCGGCTGCTGGCCTGGCTGCGCGCCGCCGAGCCGGCGCCGGCCCTGGCCGAGATCGCCTGGACGCTGCAGAGCGGCCGGGCCGCGCATCGCCATCGCCTGGCGATCCTGGCCGGGGACGTCGGCGACCTGGCGGAGGCGCTGGCCGCCGTCGTCGAGGGGCGTGGTCTGCCGGCCGATGCCCGGGGCGGCGTCGCCGCGCCGGAGGGCGCAGCAGCCCCGGCAGCCGACGCCGCGCCGTTCGCGGTCGCCGAGGCCTGGGTCGCCGGCGTGCCGGTCGACTGGCGGGCGCGGCTCGCGGGTGCGCCGCCCCGTCGGCTGCACCTGCCGCCGAGCCTGCTGCACAAGGGGCCGGGCAAGCCCGCCGGCACGGCTTCGCCGGCCGCCGCGGCGACGGCCGTGCCGGCCGGAGAGACCGCCACCGACCCGGCCGCGGCGGCCGCTGCCCTGCTGTGCCGCCTGATCGCCGACGCGCGCGGCCGGCCGCTCGCCACTGCGGAACGGGGCGGCCGCCTGAGCGACCTGGGCCTGACCTCCCGCGCCCTGGTCTCGCTGGCCGCCGCCCTGGAGCGGGAGCTCGGCGTGCGGATCCTGCCCTCGGTCCTGTTCGACCATCCGACGATCCCCCAGCTCGCCGGCCATCTCGCGGAGAGCCAGGGCGCGGCGCTGGCGGGGCTGACGCAGCCGGCCGGGGAATGGATCGCCGGGAAGCCGGTCGCCGAGACGCCGGCTCCGGCGCCGGAGCCGGACGACACGCTGGCCGCCCTGGAGGCGCTGCGCGACGGCGCGCTCAGCTACGAGGAGGCGCGGGCGCGCCTCGCGGGGACGACGCGATGAGCGAGCTCGGGACCCTCGACGGGCTGATCGAGCGCTACCGGGAGGGCGGCCTGTCGCGGGCCGAGGTCCTGGCCGAGCTGGAGCGCCTGGCCCCGGCCGCCACCGCCGCCGTCGGCCCCGGTCCCGACCTGCTCCCCGATCCGACGCCGGTCACCCTGCCGCTGACCGCGACCCAGCAGGGCCTCTGGGCGCTCCAGCGCACCCGCCCCGGCACGACGGCCTACAATGTCCCGCTGCTGCTGCGGGTCCGCCTGGGCGACGCCGGCGCGGCGGCACGCCTGCGCGCCGTCTCGGCCTGGCTGGGCCGGCACTGGCCGCTCCTGACGGCCTCGGTCACGACGGCGGGTGGCGGGCCGCTGCTGAGCGTCCGGACCGGCGCCGAGCTGCCGCTGGAAAGCCAGGCGGCCAGGGGCTGGAGCGAGGCCGAGCGGCTGGCCTGGCTGCGCACGCGGGTCGAGCGGCCCTTCGATCCCGGCCGGGAGCCGCTGGCCCGCCTCCATCTGCTCGAGGATCCGGCCGCGGGCCGCGCCTCGCTGCTCTTCGTCGGCCATCACCTCGTCGTCGACGGGCGCTCGCGCGGCCTGATCGCCGCGGGCCTTCGCCAGGCCTGGGACAGTCTCCTGGTGGGCCGGCCACTGCCCGAGCCCCGCTCGCCGGCCGTCGCGCTCGAGCCCTATCGCCGGACCGTGGCGGCCGAGCGGGAACGGCTGGCCGGCGGGGAGGGAGCCCGGCGCCTCGCCTTCTGGCGGGAGGCGCTGGCCGAGCTGCCGGAGCCGCTCGACCTGCCGCTGGATCGTCCGCGGGCGGCCGGGCGGTCCGATGCCGGGGCGAGCAGGGTGCGGCGGCTGCCCGACGATCTCGCGAGCGCGGTGCGGGACTTCGCGCGCCGCCGCGGGCTCTTCCCTTCGACGGTGCTGCTCTGCGCCTGGCAGGCGCTGCTGGCGCGCCTCGGCGGCCGCCAGGACCTGGTCGTCGGCATGCCGCTGGACGAGCGCGACGCGGCGACGGCCGGCCTGGTCGGGCTGTTCATCACGATGCTGCCGGTCCGCGCGCCTGGCTTCGGCGCTCGGCCGATGAGCGAGGCGCTGCAGCGGCTGCAGCGCAGCCTGGTCGACGCCATGGCCAACGTGCTGCCCTTCCCGGCACTGGTGCGCGGCCTCGGCCTGGGCGGCGGGAGCGGGCGCGACCCGGTGTTCCAGAGCGCCTTCTTCTACCAGCTCCTCGACTGGCGGGACGGCCTCGCCGACGGCGACTGGAGCATCGGCGAGGGCGTCCAGCAGCAGGGCGAGTACGAGCTCTCGCTCGACGTGGTCGAGGCGCCCGAGGGCTTCGAGCTGCATCTGAAGTACGACCCGGATCTCTTTGACGAGGCAACCGTTCTACGCTGGACGGACCACTACCTGACGCTGCTGGCGGGGCTCGTCGCCGATCCCGAGCGCCCACTCTCTGAGCTGCCGCTGCTCGACGCCGCCGGGCGTGGCTGGCTGCTCGCGGACTGGGGCAGGGGGACGGTCCCGTCAGGAACGCCGGCGCTGCTGCCGGAAGCCTTCGCCCGGCAGGCGGCGGCGACGCCGGAAGCCTCCGCGGTGCGCTTCGGCGAGACCCGCCTGAGCTACGGCGAGCTCGAGGCGCGGAGCGGCGCCCTGGCGGCACGCCTGGCCGGGCTCGGCATCGGTCGCGGCGACGTCGTCGGGCTCTGCCTGGACCGTTCTGAGCTGCTGCTCGTCGGGCTGCTCGGCATCCTGCGCAGCGGTGCCGCCTACCTGCCGCTCGACCCGGGCTTCCCGCCGGCGCGGCTGGAGCTGATGCTCGCGGACAGCGGCACCAGGCTGGTCGTCTGCGACGCCTCTGGCGCGGCCGTGATCGGTGCAGAGGTCGCGAGGCTGCGGCTCGACGAGGCGGCGGCACCGGCCGACGCGGACGCCTTCCGGCCGGGCCCGGCGCTCTGCGGCGAGGACCCGGCCTACCTGATCTACACCTCGGGCAGCACCGGCCGGCCCAAGGGCGTGATGGTGCCGCACCGGGCCCTGGCCGCGTTCCTGGCCGCGATGGCCGAGGCGCCGGGACTCTCGGCCGGCGACCGGCTGCTGGCCGTGACCACGATCAGCTTCGACATCGCCGGCCTGGAGCTCTTCCTGCCGCTGACGGTCGGCGCCGAGGTCGTCGTCTGCCCCGCGGAGACGGCCCGCGACGGCCGGCGCCTGGCGGCCGAGATCGCGCGGCTGCGGCCGACGGCGCTGCAGGCGACGCCGGCCACCTGGACCATGCTGTTCCATGCCGGCTGGCGCAACGCCGAGGGCCTGAAGGTGCTGTGCGGCGGCGAGGCGCTGCCGCCGGCGCTCAAGGCGCGCTTCGACGAGGCCGGCACGGCGGTCTGGAACCTCTTCGGCCCGACCGAGGCGACGATCTGGTCGACCCAGGCGCGCCTGGGGGCCGGCGACCCGGTCACCATCGGCCGGCCGATCGCCGGCACCCGGGCCTACGTGCTCGACGCCGGCCTGTCGCCGCAGCCGGTCGGGGTGGCCGGCGAGCTCTACCTCGCCGGCGCCGGGCTGGCGCGGGGCTATCGCGGCCGGCCGGGACCGACGGCCGCGGCCTTCCTGGCCGATCCCTTCGCCGCCGACCTGGATGGGTCCGAGCCGGGTGGGCGCATGTACAGGACCGGCGACCTGGCCCGCTGGCGCGCCGACGGCAGCCTGGAATACCTGGGCCGGGCCGACCGCCAGCTGAAGCTGCGCGGCTACCGGATCGAGCCGGGCGAGATCGAGGCGCGGCTGGAATCCCATCCGGCGGTGCGCCGGGCCGCGGTGGTGGCGCAGGCGGCCGGGCAGGGCCGGCGCCTCGTCGCCTGGTGCGAGGCGCGCAACGGCGCGCCGCTCGATCCCGAGGCCCTGCGCCGGCATCTCGCGGAGGCGCTGCCGGCCTACATGGTGCCGGAGCTCGTCGCGGGCCTCGAGGCCCTGCCGCTGACCCCGAACGGCAAGCTCGACCGCCGGGCGCTGGCCGAGCGACGGGCGGAGCCGGCGTGTGGCCCCGCGCCCGACCGCGCATCCGCCGCCGCCGACCCGGGGACCGAGGCGTGGGTCGCCGGCCTGTGGCGCGCGCTGCTCGGTCGCGAGGCGGTCGGCCGAGACGAGGGCTTCTTCCGGGCCGGCGGCGATTCGGTCTCGGCGGTGCTGCTCGCCGAGCGGCTCGGCGAGGCCTTCGGGCGGCCGGTCGAGGTCAGCGAGATCTTCCGCCACCCGACGATCGCCGCCCAGGCGGCATATCTCAGTCGCGACCGGCCGGCCGAGACGGCGGCTCCGGCCGCGGCACCGGCGCGGGAGACCGACGACGGCGCCCTGGCCATCGTCGGCATCGCCTGCCGCTTCCCCGGTGCGCCGGACCACCGGGCCTTCTGGCGCCTGCTGCGCGAGGGCCGCGACGCCGGCCGGCGCTTCACGCCCGAGGAGCTGCGCGCCGCCGGCGTGCCGGAGGCGGTCCTCGCCGACCCGCGCTACGTGCCGGTGCGCCACGGCATCGAGGGGCGGGACCTCTTCGACGCCGGCTTCTTCGGCATCTCGCCGCGCAACGCGGCGCAGATGGACCCGCAGTTCCGGCTGCTGCTGGAGAGCGCCTGGGCGGCCATCGAGGACGCCGGCCGCCGGCCCGAGGAGATCCCCGACACCGCCGTCTTCATGGCGACCGGCGCCTCCGCCGCCCGGGCCGGACCCGCGGAGGGCTACGTCGACTGGCTGCTCGGCCAGCCCGGCACCCTCGCGACCACGATCTCCTATCAGCTCGGCCTGACCGGCCCGAGCTACGCCGTGCACGCCAACTGCTCGTCCTCGCTGGTGGCGCTGCACGCGGCGGCCCAGGCGATCCGCTCGGGCGAGGCCCGCCAGGCGCTGGTCGGGGCCTGCACGCTGTTCCCCGAGGGCCCGCCCGGCTACCGCCACGAGCCCGGCCTCAACTTCGCCTCGGACGGCCGCTGCAAGGCCTTCGACGCCGCGGCCGACGGCCTGGTGCCGGGTGAGGGCGTGGCGGTGCTGCTGGTCAAGCGCGCGGCCGACGCCCTGGCCGACGGCGATCCGGTCTACGCGCTGGTCCGCGGCGTGGCGGTGAACAACGACGGCGCCGACAAGGCCGGCTACTACGCGCCCTCGGTGCGCGGCCAGGCCGAGGTGATCGCCCGGGCGCTGGCCGTCAGCGGCGTCGATCCCGCCTCGATCGGCTACGTCGAGGCGCACGGCACCGGCACGGCGCTCGGCGATCCGGTCGAGGTCGCGGCGCTGAGCGAGGCCTGGGGCGGGAGCGCGCCCCGGCAGCGCTGCGCGATCGGCTCGGTCAAGAGCAACCTCGGGCACCTCGACACGGCGGCGGGCCTGGCCGGGCTGATCAAGGCGGCGCTCTGCCTCGGCCAGGGCGAGATCGTGCCGACGCTGCACTACGAACGGCCGAACCCGCGGATCGACTTCGCCGCCAGCCCCTTCCATGTCGCCGAGCGGCTGGAGCCTTGGCCGGCGGGGCCGGGCCCGCGGCGGGCGGCGGTCAGCGCCTTCGGCATCGGCGGCACCAACGCCCACGCGGTGCTGGAGCAGGCGCCGGCCCGGGCCGCTCCGGAACGGGCCGAGCCGGAGCGGCAGCCCGGGCCGCAGCTCGTCGTATTCTCGGCGCGCAGTCCCGAGCGGCTGCGCGCCGCGGCCGGGCGCCTCGCCGCCTTCCTGGCGGAGGAGAGCCCCGACCTCGCCGACCTGGCCTGGACCCTGCAGGCCGGCCGCCGGGCGATGACGCACCGCCTGGCGCTGGTCGTCGAGGAGCGGGAGGTGCTGCGCCGGTGCCTCGCCGGCTTCGCCGAAGGCCGGGAGGAGGGATTCCTCGTCGGGGTCGCCGACGAGGCGCTCGCCGGGGCCGACGGCGAGGGCGCCGCGCTGGAGGACATCGGCCGGCACTGGGTCGAGGGCGGCAGGGTCGACTGGCAGCGGCTGCATGCCCCGGGATCGGTGCGCCGCATCGCCCTGCCGGGCTATCCCTTCGCGCCGGAGCGAATCGCGCCGCCGCAAGGGCGCGCAGCGGCGGCGTCCGCGGCGGTGCTCCATCCGCTGGCTCAGCGCAACAGCTCCGACTTCGCCGAGCAGCGCTTCACCTCGCACCTGACCGGCGAGGAGTTCTTCCTCAGGGACCACGTCATGGCCGGCCGCCGGGTGCTGCCCGGTGTCGTCCACCTGGAGATGGCCCGCGCCGCGCTCGCCGAGACCCTGGGACGCCGGGAGCTCGACGCGGCCTTCTCGGAGGTCGTCTGGATCGCGCCGGTCGAGGCCGACGCGGCCCTGGACCTGCAGGTCGCTCTCGCGCCGGGAGACCGGGACGTCGGCTTCGAGATCTACAGCCTCGATGCCGACGGCGAGCGCCGGCTGTACAGCCAGGGCCGGGTCCGGGCCCGCGAGGGCGACGCGGCGCCGGAACTGGACCTCGAGGCGCTGGCCGCGCTCATGACCGGCGCGCAGGAGCCGGCGGAGGCCTGCTACGCGCGCTTCGCCGCCGGCGGTGCCGGCTACGGTCCGACCCTGCGCAGCGTCGAGCATCTGCGGCTCGGCGAGCGGGAGGCGCTGGCGCGCCTCGTGCTGCCCGCGGGCCTGGACGGCGGCGGGCCGTTGCGCTTGCATCCGAGCCTGCTCGACGGCGCCGTGCAGGCCGCCTTCCTGGCGCTGGACGCGTGGCGCTCCGAGGCCGGCGTCGAGCCGGCGGGGAGCTCGTTGCCCTTCGAGCTGGCCGGCCTGGAGACCTTCGGCCCCTGCGTCTCGCCGCTCTGGGCCTGGGTGCGCCCGGCCGCGGGCTCGGCGCCGGGCGACCGGGTGCAGCGCCTGGACCTGGATCTCTGCGACGGAACGGGCCGCGTCTGCCTCCGCCTGCGCGGCCTCGCCCGGCTCGCCGGGCCGGGCGGGGCGGTGCGGCCGCGCCTGGAGCGGCCGGCCTGGGTCGCCGCTCCGGCGAGCGGCGGCGCGGCCGTCGCCGAGCGGCGCGTGCTCTTCTGCGGCCTCGAGGTGCCGGACGGCGTCGAGGCCGAGCCGCTCGTCGGCGACATCGAGGCGATCGCGGTCGCGGCGCTGGCCCGGCTCCGGGAGCTGGCGCGCGCGCGCCGGGCAGCGCCGCTGCTGGTCCAGTTCGTCGTGCCGGCGCTCGGCGAGGGCGCGTTGCTGACCGCGCTCACGGGTCTCGCCGCGACCGCACGGATCGAGCACCCGACGCTGCCGGTCCAGATCGTCGCCGTCGAGCCGGCGACGTCGGGCGAACGGCTGAAGGCGATCCTGGCCGAGGAGGCTGCGCGGCCCGAGGACTGCCTGATCCGTCGTCTGAACGGCGTCCGCGAAGTCGCTGCACTGGAGTCGATTTCGGCGATCGCCGCGCCGGCCGACCCGGCGTGGCGGGCCGGCGGCGTCTACCTGCTGACCGGCGGACTCGGCCGTCTCGGCCGGATCTTCGCGCGCGAGATTCTGGAGCGGGGCGAGGGCACACGCGTCGTGCTGCTCGGCCGCTCGCCGCTCGACGCGGACAGCACGACCTGGCTGGCGGCGCAGGGCGGACAGGCCGAGTACCGCCAGGTTGACGTCACCGACGCCGACGCCCTGCGGGCCGCCGTCGACGAGACTCTGGCGACCCACGGCAGGCTCGACGGCGTGCTGCACGCCGCCGGCGTGCTCGCCGACAGCCTGCTGGTCAACAAGACCGAGGCGCAGGTCCGCGCGGTCTTGGCGCCGAAGCTGCGCGCCGCGCTGACGCTGGACGAGGCGACGGCCGGGCTCGACCTGGATCTCTTCCTGCTCTTCTCCTCGGTCTCGGCGCTGGGCAGCCTGGGCCAGGCCGACTACGCCCTGGCCAACGCCTTCCTCGATGCCCTGGCGGTGCGGCGCGACAGGCTGGTGGCCGCCGGGGAGCGCCGCGGCCGCAGCCTCTCGATCGCCTGGCCGCTGTGGCGCGACGGCGGCATGCGCCCCGACGCGGCCCTGGAGGCGCGGGCGCCGGAGCTCTCCAGGCAGCAGGGCCTCGCCTGCTTCTACCGCGCGCTCGCGGCCGGCGGGCCGCGGGTGGTGGTTCGGCTGGCGCCGGAGGCGGCGGCGCTGACGGAGACGAAGCCCGCAGCGGCCGCGCCCGAGGCCGACCTGGCCGCCCTGGAAGAGAGCCTGAGGAGCCGGCTGCTCGCTCTCATCACCGAGCTGGTCGGCGTCGCCCCCGAGGGCCTCGATCCGGACGAGGAGTTCGACAGCTTCGGCTTCGATTCGATCAGCCTGACCAACCTCGCCAACCGCCTGAACGCGGCCCTCGGGCTCAGGCTGACCCCGGCGGTCTTCTTCGAGCACGCGACGGTGAACCGCTTCCTCGGCCACCTCCTGGCCGGGCAGCGCGAGAGCCTGCCGGCGCCCGAGACTGCCGCGCCGGTGCGGCCGCAGGCAGTGCCCGCGGCTTCCCGCACGCCGGCGGCCGGCCACTTCCCGACCGCCGCGCCGGCGGCCGGACCGGCGCCGGCGGAGCCCGGCCGGGCGACGCCGGTCGCGGTGATCGGCATGAGCGGCCGCTTCCCGATGGCCGAGGACCTGGAGGCCTTCTGGCGCAACCTCGCCGAGGGCCGCGACTGCATCGGCGAGGTGCCGCCCGACCGCTGGGACTGGCGGGCGATCTGGGGCGACCCCTCCGAGCCCGGCCGCACCGACGTCAAGTGGGGCGGCTTCATCGAGGGCGCCGCCGACTTCGATCCCCAGTTCTTCGGCCTGTCGCCGCGCGAGGCCAGGTGCATGGACCCGCAGCAGCGACTGCTGATGACCTATGCCTGGCTGGCGCTGGAGGACGCCGGCTACGCGCGCCGGGCGCTCGCGGGATCGGACACCGGCCTGTTCGTCGGCATGGGCGCGAGCGACTGGGGCGAGCGCGTGGTGCGCGACGAGGGCGGCGTCGCGGGCCAGACGCTGGTCGGCCTGCTGCCCTCGATGGCGCCGGCACGCATGAGCCACTTCATGGACTGGCACGGGCCGAGCGAGTTCGTCGACACTGCCTGCTCCTCCTCGCTGGTGGCGGTGCACCGGGCGGTCCGGGCGATCGCCGCCGGGGACTGCGCGCTCGCGCTGGCCGGCGGTGTCATGGCGATGCTCTCGCCGACCGCGCATCTGGGCTTCTCGAAGGCCGGCATGCTGAGCCGTGACGGCCATTGCAAGACTTTCTCGGACGCTGCCGACGGCTACGTGCGCGGCGAGGGCGTCGGCATGCTGGTGCTCAAGCGCCTCGACCGCGCCGAGGCCGACGGCGACCGCATCCTCGGGGTGATCCGCGGCTCGGCGGTCAACCACGGCGGCCGGGCCAACAGCCTGACCGCGCCCAACGCCCGGGCCCAGGCCGAGCTGATCAAGACGGCCTGCCGGACCGGCGGCGTCGAGCCGCGCGACATCTCCTACGTCGAGGCGCACGGCACCGGCACGCGGCTCGGCGACCCGGTCGAGGTCAACGCGCTCAAGAGCGCCTTCCGCGAGCTCGGCGCCGCCGGGGATGCGGGAGCGGGAGAGGCCTGGTGCGGCCTCGGGGCGGTCAAGACCAACATCGGCCACCTGGAGACCGCCGCCGGCATCGCCGGCCTGATCAAGGTGCTGCTGCAGCTGCGCCACCGGCGCCTGTTGCCCAGCCTGCACTGCGACCAGGTCAATCCCTACCTGGAGCTCGATGGCGGCCCCTTCTACCTGCTGTGCGAGGGCCGGCCCTGGACGCCGCCGCGCGACGCCGCCGGTCGCCCCAGGCCGCGCCTGGCCGGGGTCAGCTCCTTCGGCTTCGGCGGCGTCAACGCCCACGTCCTGCTCGAGGAGTACGCCGCGCCGGCGCCTGCCGCCGAGGACGACGCACCGGCGATCGTCGTGCTCTCGGCCGCGAGCGAGGCGGCGCTGCAGGCGCGTGCCCGCGACCTGCTGGCCTTCCTTGAGGCGCGCGGCCTCGGCGGCCCGGCCGCTGTCGTCGAAGAGCCTGAACAGGACGCGCTTCTGCAGAGCGCCTGCGCGGTGCTGGCCGAGATCCTCGAGGTCGCGCCCGACGAGGTCGCCGCCGACGAGCCCTTCGAGTGCTACGGCCTCGACGCTCTGGCGCGCAACCGGCTGGCCGGGGCGCTCAGCGAACGGCTCGGCCTCGAGCTGCCGGCGACGGACCTGCTGCGCGCGACTTGCGTTGCGGAGCTGGTCGGCCGGCAGCCCGGTGCGACGCCAGAGGCGAGGGCGGCCGAGGCGAGGGCGGCCGAGGCGGGCGACGCGTCGGTCGCGCTCCAGGACCTCGCCTGGACCCTGCAGGTCGGCCGCGAGCCGATGGAGCAGCGCCTCGCCTGCGTCGTGCGGTCCTTCGCCGAGCTGCGCGAGCGGCTGCAGGCGGCCGTCGACGGCGACGCCGCCGCGGAGGGCCTCTACCGGGGCCGGGCCAAGCCGGGGCGCGGCGCGCTGGCGCTGCTCGCCGCCGACGAGGACATGGCGGCGACCGTCGACGGCTGGATCGCCAAGGGCAAGCACACGCTGATCGCCCGGCTCTGGACCGAAGGGCTGGAGCCGCCCTGGCCGGCGCTGCACGCCGGGCGGCGGCCGCGGCGCGTCGGCCTGCCGCTCTACGCCTTCGACTATCGGCGCTGCTGGATCGATCCAGTGACGGCCGTGCCGGCCGGGGCGCCGACGGAAGACGCGCCGGCGCCGCAGCGGCCCGCGCCGGCCGTCGCGAGCCTGCCGCTGGAGCAGGCCCTGCGGAGCGAGATGACGGCCCTGGTCGCCGACCAGCTCGGCCTGCCGCCCGAGCAGGTGGCGAGCGACGCCAACCTCGCCGATCTGGGCCTCGACTCGCTCGGGATCGGCGAGCTGGCGCGCCGGATGCGGGTCGCCTGGGGCATCTCGGTCTCCCCGGCGGTCTTCTTCAGCCACTCGACGGTCGAGCGGCTGACCGCCCACTTCCTGGCGCGGCATCGCGACGAGCTGCAGGCGCATTTCGCGCCCGGCGCGGACGCCGCCGCGCCGGAGCCGGGTCCCGAGCCTGCGCCGCCGCCGGCAGAGCCGTTCGGCGCGCCGTCCGCCGGCCTGCCAGCATCCGCGACGCAGGAGCCGATCGCCATCCTCGGTCTCAGCGGGCGCTTCCCGCAGGCGCGCGACGCCGATGCGCTCTGGCGGATCCTGGAGCAGGGCCGGGACGCGGTCGGCGAGGTTCCCGTGGAGCGTTTCGACTGGCGCGCCGTCTATGGCGGGCGGGAGCTGCAGCCGGGCCGGAGCGTCAGCAAGTGGGGCGGCTGGGTCCCGGGTGCCGACGAGTTCGATCCGCTGTTCTTCGAGATCGCGCCCAGCGAGGCGACCGCCATGGACCCGCGCCAGCGCCTGCTGCTGCAGGAGTGCTGGAACGCTCTCGAAGACGCCGGCTACGGTCCGGGCCAGCTCGCCGGCGGCCCGGTCGGCGTATTCGTCGGGGTCGAGCAGGGCAACTACCAGCAGGTCGCGCCCGGACTCGGCGTCACCTCCAACCACGACGGCGTCCTGGCGGCGCGCCTGTCCTACTTTCTCGACCTCGACGGGCCGGCGATGGCGATCAACACCGCCTGCTCCTCGGGACTGGTCGCGCTGCACCAGGCCTGCGCCAGCCTGCGCGCCGGCGAGTGCCTGACGGCGATCGCGGCGGCCGCCAACCTGAACCTGAGGCCCGAGCCCTTCGTCGCCATGAGCCAGACCGGCATGCTCTCGCCGACCGGCCGCTGCCGCGCCTTCGCCGAGGATGCCGACGGCATGGTGCCGGGCGAGGCCGTCGCCGCGGTCGTGCTGAAGCCGCTGTCCCGGGCGCTCGCCGACGGCGACCCGATCCGGGCGGTGATCCTGGCCAGCGGCGTCAACCAGGACGGCCACAGCAACGGCATCACCGCGCCCAACGGCGCGGCCCAGACGGCGCTGGTCCGCTCGGTCGCCGAGCGGGCCGGCATCCCGCCCCGCGCGATCGAGCATGTCGTGAGCCACGGCACCGGCACGCCGCTCGGCGATCCGGTCGAGGTCACGGCGCTCGCCGAGGCCTTCGGCGAGGCCCCGGACGGGCCGTGGTGCGCGCTGACCTCGACCAAGAGCAGCGTCGGCCACTGCTTCGCCGCCTCGGGCCTGGTCAGCCTGATCGGGCTGGTCGAAGGCCTGGAGCACGAGGCGATTCCGCCGAGCCTGCATTGCGAGCGTCCGAGCGGGCACGTCGCCTGGGACGCCAGCCCCTTCTACCTCAACCGGACGCGGCGTGCCTGGCCGCGCCGCGCCGGGCGCCCGCGCATCGGCGCCGTCAGCGCCTTCGGCATCAGCGGCACCAACGCCCATGTGCTGGTCCGGGACTGGGCGCCCGAGCCCGCGCCGGCGGTGCCGGCTGCGCCTTGGCACCTGATCGTCGTCTCGGCCAAGACTGAGGAGGCGCTGGCCGAGCGGATCCGAGGCCTCTGCGCGGTCCTGGGCGAGGGGCGGGTGGATCTGGCGACGGCGAGCGTCACTCTGCTCGGCGGCCGCCACCATTTCACCTATCGCCGGGCGGTTGTCGCCGGGAACCCGGCCGAGGCCGCCGCGGCCCTGGCCGCGGCGCCCACCGCGAAGGCACCGCGCCGGCCGACGGCCGATCCCGAGGTCGAGCGGCGGATCGAGACGCTGCTGGCCGCGGCCGCGGGGGCGGAGGGGTCGCGCCGGGCGGCACTGGAGGGGCTGGCGGCGCTCTACCTCGAAGGCCGCGAGCTGCCCTGGCGGCGGCTGTTCGGCACGGACGCGCCGCGCCGCGTCCGGCTGCCCGGCTACCCCTTCGCCCGCGAGCGCTACTGGCCGAAGCCCACGCCGGCGTCTGCGGCCGACGAGTCCGCCCCGGAGACGCCGCCGATCGAGACCGCCCCGATCGAGACCGCCCCGATCGAGGTCGCCCCGATCGAGGTCGCCGTGCCGGCCTCGAACCCGCTGCTCGCCGGCCTGACGGAAGTGCCGCCGCCGGAGGGGGCCGTCTGGGCCGCCCGCCTGCGCTTCACGGGCGGCGAGTTCTTCCTGGCCGACCACCGGGTCGCCGGCCAGCCTCTGCTGCCCGGCGTCGCCTACCTGGAGATCGCCCGGGCGGCCGCGGCGCTGTCGGGCCGGCTCGGCGACGACCCGGACGCCCTGCGCGTCGAGCAGGTCACCTGGCTGGTGCCGCTGGTCGTCGGCGAGGCCGGCGTCGAGGTGCGGATCGCGCTCTTCGAGGAGCGCGGCGGCGCGCTGCGCTACGAGCTCTCGACGGTCGAGGGCGGAGAGGTCCGGCTGCACGGCCAGGGCCAGGTGCGCGCCGCCACGGCGGCGCCGCCGCCGGCACTCGATGTTCCGGCGCTGGAAGCGCGCGTGACGCGGACACGCTTCGAGCGCGCGTGGTGCTATGCGATGTTCCGCGAAAACGACCTCGACTACGGGCCCAGCTTCCGCGGCCTCGATGAGGTCCGTGCCGGACCGGACGAGGTCCTGGCCCGGCTGCGGCTGCCGGCCGTGGCACCGCCACGCTCGGACGCCCTCCGGCTGCACCCGAGCCTGCTCGACAGCGCCCTGCAGGCGACCTTCGCCCTGCCGGCCGGGGAAGGCGAGGGCGCGCTGCGCCTGCCTTTCGCGCTCGACGCCGTCGAGTGGCTCCGCCCGTTGCCCGAAGACCCGATCGTCTGGGTCCGGCGGGTCGGCGACAGCGGACGGACGCAGACGCTGGATCTCGAGCTCTGCGACGCCGAGGGCCGTGCCTGCGTGCGGATGCTCGGCTTCATGTCGCGCGTGGCCCGGCGCCTGCCGCCCCGACCGCTGTCGGTGACGGCGGCGGCACGGACCGCCGAGCCGGGCGGGCTGCCCGCGGGCCTGGCGCTGCTCGCCCCGGTCTGGGAGCCGGTGAGCCCGGTGCTCGACGCCGCGCCCGCCCCCGGCGAGCGGGTCCTGGTGCTGGGCGGCAGCGCGGCGCAGCGGGCGGCGCTGCGCGCCCTGGTCCCGGACCCGGTCGAGACAGCGCCGGGGGCCGCCTCCGAGGCGGATTTCCGACGGCTGCTGGCAGAGCAGGGACCGCTCGACCGCCTGGTCTGGCTGGCGCCGGCGGAGCCCGCCGGCGGGCCGGCGGACGAGGCGCTGCTGGCGGCCCAGGAGCGCGGCACGCTGCAGCTGTTCCGGCTGGTCAAGGCGCTGATCGCCGAGGGCTTCGACGCGCGGCCGCTGGCGCTGACCCTGGTGACCGCGGGCACCCAGGCGGTGCGCCCGGACCAGCCGGTCGCGCCGGCGCACGCCGGCGTGCACGGCCTCGCCGGCGCGCTGGCCAAGGAGCAGCCCGGCTGGACGGTCCGGCTGGTCGACCTGCCGGCCTCGGGAGAGGGCCCGATCGACGAGGCGCTGCGCCTGCCGGCCGACGGCCCCGAGAGAGCCGGCGCGACCTGGGCCTGGCGGGATGGCGAGTGGCTGCGCCAGGCCCTGCTGCCGCTCGCCGGGGAGCCCGCCCTGTCCCCGCTGCCGTACCGCCAGGGCGGCGTCTATCTCGTGGTCGGCGGCGCCGGAGGGCTCGGCGAGGCCTGGAGCCGCCATCTCGTCGAGCGCTACGGCGCTCAGCTCGTCTGGATCGGCCGGCGTGCCCCCGACGAGGCGCTGCGTGCCCGGCTGGAAGCGGTCGCCGGCCGCGGGCCGGTGCCGCTCTATCTGCAGGCCGACGCCGCCGACCGCCGGGCGCTGGCGGCGGCGCGCGACGAGGCCCTGCGCCGCTTCGGGCGGATCGACGGCGTCGTCCACTCGGCCCTGGTGCTGCGCGACCAGTCGCTCGCGCGCATGGGCGAGGCGGACTTCCGCGCGGCCTACGCGGCGAAGCTCGACGTCAGCCTGCGCCTCGCCCAGCTGTTCGCCGGCCTGGATCTCGACTTCCTGCTGTTCTTCTCCTCCGTGAACAGCACGACCCGCGCGGCCGGCCAGGCGAACTACGTGGCCGGCTGCTGCTTCGAGGACGCCTTCGCGGCGGCGCTGGCGCACGGCGGCGGCTTCGCCCCTGGCGCGGTCAAGGTCGTCAACTGGGGCTACTGGGGCAGCATCGGCGTCGTCGCCGAGGATCGCTACCGGCAGCGCATGGAGCGCGCCGGCATCGGCTCGATCGAGCCCGCCGAAGGCATGGCCGCGCTCGAACGCCTGCTCGCCGGGCCGGACCGCCAGCTCGCGGTCTACAAGACGCTGGTGCCCAAGCGCATCGCCGGCCTGCTGGCCGACCAGCGGCGGCGCCGGGTCGGCGAGCCGGCGCCCGCCGTGCTGGAGCGGCTGCGCGAGCGGCTGCCCGACGGCCGCTTCGCCCCCGCGGTCGCCGAGGCGCGCGCGGCGCTGCCGCCGGCCGAGCTCGGCCGGCTGACGGCAGAGCGGCTGCACGCGATCCTCGACGCCTTCGAGGGGCCGCTGCTTCCGAAGTACAAGCGCTGGCTCGCCGCCAGCCGGGCTCTGCTCGCCGCCGGCCACGGGCCGGAGCGGCCGGGCCGCGACCCCGGCGCGCTGCGGGCCGACTGGACGGCGGCGCGGCCGGCCTGGCAGGCCGTTCCGCACCTCGCCGGCCGGGTCCGTCTGCTCGAGGCCTGCCTGGAGGCGCTGCCGGCCGTGCTGTCCGGGCGGGTCCCGGCGACCGAGGTGCTGTTCCCGGGCTCCTCGCTGTCCCTGGTCGAGGCGATCTACGGCGCCAATCCGATCGCCGACCTCTACAACGGCATCCTGGTCGAGGCTGCCGTGGCGGCGATCGAGGAGCGCCGGGCGCGCGAGCCGGGCCGGGCGCTGCGCATCCTGGAGATCGGCGCCGGCACCGGAGGCACCTCGGCGCCGCTGCTGGCCCGCCTCGACGTGCTGCCCGGCGCGGTCGAGGAGTACTGCTACACCGACCTTTCGCCGGCTTTCCTGCTGCACGCGCGCAAGCGCTACGCGCCGGGGCGTCCCTGGCTGGTCACCAGGCGCTTCGACGTCGAGACGCCGCCGGCCGGGCAGGGGATCGAAGAGGGCGCCTACGACCTGGTCGTGGCGGCCAACGTGCTCCACGCCACCCGCGACCTCCGCCGCACGCTGCGCAACGCCAAGGCGACGCTGCGACCGGGCGGCCTGCTGCTGCTCAACGAGCTGTCGACGACCGCGCTCTTCTCCCACGTGACCTTCGGGCTGCTCGACGGCTGGTGGCTCTACGACGATGCGGCGCTGCGCCTACCGGGCAGCCCTGCCCTGTCGCCGGAGGGCTGGACGAGGCTGCTGCGCCTGGAGGGCTTCGCCGGGCCCTGGCTGCCGGCGGCCGAGGCCGTCGACATCGGCCAGCAGATCCTGGTCGCCGAGAGCGACGGCCTGGTCCGCCAGCCGGTGGCGGCGCCGGAGCCGGTCGGCGGGGCCCGGGCGGCGGCCGGCGGACCTTTGCCGGTGCCGGAGCCGGTGGCCGGGCCCCCGCAGCCCGACCCTGCTCGGCTGCGCGGCCTGCTGCGCGATGCCGTGGCCGAGGCGCTGCAGCTCGACCCGGCGCGCCTGGAGAACGACCGCAGCTTCGCCGAGTACGGCGTCGACTCGATCGTCGCGGTGAAGCTGGTCGGCGAGATCAACCGCCGGCTCGAGCTGAGCCTGCCGTCGACCCTGCTGTTCGACTACCCGACGCTCGACGAGCTGGCGAGCCATCTCGCCACGGTGCAGGCCCGGGCACCGGCGGCCCCGGCGGCCGATGCCGGCGACGGCTCCGGCGTGTCGGCCGCCTCGCGGGCCGCACCCGCGGCGGCGGTGCCGGCGGCGGCCTTCGCGCCGACGCGGCGGTCGAGCGCCGACACGCGCGACGAGCCGATCGCCGTGGTCGGCATGGCCGGCCGCTTCGCCCGGTCGCCGGACCTCGACGCCTTCTGGCGGCACCTCGCCGCCGGCGACGACCTTGTCGGTCCGGCGACCCGCTGGGACTCGGACCCCGCGGCCGAGGGGCGCTGCGGTCACGGCGGTTTCCTGGAGCGCGTCGACGGATTCGACGCCCGCTTCTTCCGGTATTCCGGCCTCGAGGCCGCCTACATCGATCCGCAGCAGCGGCTGTTCCTGGAGGAGGCCTGGCACGCCCTTGAGGACGCCGGCTATGCCGGGGAGGCCATGCGCGGCCGGCTCTGCGGCGTCTGGGTCGGTTGCGGCAGCGGCGACTACTCGCGGCTGTACCGGGGTGCGGTGCCGCCGCATGCCAGCTGGGGGAGCGCCGCCTCGATGATCCCCGCCCGCATCACCTACCACCTCGACCTGCAGGGCCCGGCGATCGCGGTCGACACCGCCTGCTCCGCCTCGCTGGTCGCGCTGCACCAGGCCTGCCAGGCCCTGCAGGGCGACGAGGTCGAGATGGCGCTGGCCGGGGGCGTGTTCGTGCGGGCGACGCCGGACTTCCAGGTCTCCGCGACCTCGGCCGGCATGCTCTCGCCGAGCGGCCGCTGCCGCACCTTCGACGCGGCCGCCGACGGCTTCGTGCCGGGCGAGGGCGTCGGCGTCGTGGTCCTGAAGCGCCTGTCCGACGCGCTGGCCGACGGCGACGCGATCCGCGGCGTGATCCGCGGCAGCGGCACCAACCAGGACGGCCACACCAACGGCATCACGGCGCCGAGCGCGCGCTCCCAGGAGCGGCTGGAGCGCCGGGTCTACGAGCGCTTCGGCATCGATCCCGGGAGCCTGCAGCTGGTCGAGGCGCACGGCACCGGCACCAGGCTCGGCGATCCGATCGAGGTCAGGGCGCTGACCGCGGCCTTCCGCGCCTTCACCGAGCGGCGCGGCTTCTGCGCCCTGGGCTCGGTCAAGACCAACATCGGCCACCTGACGACGGCCGCCGGCATCGCCGGCGTGCTCAAGGTGCTGCTCGCCCTGGAGCGGCGGCAGATCCCGCCGAGCCTCAACTTCGAGACGCCGAACCCGGCGATCGACTTCGAGGACAGCCCCTTCTACGTCAGCACCCGGCTCGCCGACTGGCCGGCGCCGGCCGGCAGCCCGCGGCGCGCCGCCGTCAGCTCCTTCGGCCTCAGCGGCACCAACGCCCACGTCGTGATCGAGGAGGCGCCGGCCCAGGCGGTGGCCTCGCCGGCCCGACCGGCCCATCTGGTGGTGCTGTCGGCCCGCAACGCCGTGCAGCTCCGCGTGCAGGCCCGCAACCTGGCGGCGCACTGCCGGGCGCGGCCGGCCGAGGATCTGGGCCATGTCGCCTTCACCCTGCTGGTCGGCCGCCAGCACTGCGACTACCGCCTGGCCTGTGTGGCACACTCGACCGCGGGGCTGGCCGAGGCCCTGGAGCGCTGGCTGAAGGGCGAGACGGCGGCGGGCCTGCGCGCCGCCGAGCTCGGGGAGGGCGCGCTCGGCGAGACGGCGGCGGCGCGCCGCCGCGGTGACGCGGCCATCGAGACCTGGCGGGCGCGGGGGGCGGGCGCCGCCGTGGACACGGGAGCGCTCGAGACCCTCGCCGAGCTCTACCTCGAGGGCTGCCGTCTCGACTACGCGCGCCTGTTCGGCCCCGGCTTCCGCCGCGTGCCGCTGCCGACCTACCCCTTCTCCGGCGAGCGCCATTGGGTCGGCGAGGAGCCGCCGGCCGCGGCCGTCGCCGCCGCGATGCCGCCGGTCCCGGCGGCCCCGGCAGAGCCGCTTCGGGTGCGCGCCGTCGAGGCGGTCAAGGGGCTGGTCGCCGAGACGTTGTGCATGGCGCCCGAGGAGATCCGGGCCGGCGCGCCGCTCGATAGCTACGGCATCGACTCGCTGCTGGCGGTGCGGCTCGCCGAGGCGCTGCGCCGGCATTTCCCCGCGGTCGGCAACACCCTGCTGTTCGAGGTGCAGTCGATCGGTGCGATCGCCGACTGGCTGATCGCGCACGATCGCGCGGCGCTGGAGGCCCACCTCGGCCTCTCGGCGCCGACCGTGCCGCCGGCGCGGCCGGCGGCGCCGGCCGTCGGCCTCTCCCGGCCGTCGTCGGGCGCCGCGACGGTGGAGCTCGCGGTGGTCGGGCTGAGCGGCCGCTACCCGAAGGCCCCGGACCTGGAAGCCTTCTGGGAGAACCTGCGGAGCGGGCGCGACTGCATCTCGGAGGTTCCCGCCGAGCGCTGGGACTGGCGGCCGAGCTTCGATCCGGAGCGCAGCAAGGCCAACCGCACCTACAGCCGCTGGGGCGGATTCCTGGACGGCTTCGACCGCTTCGACCCGCGCTTCTTCCGGATCTCCCCGGCCGAGGCCGAGTTCATGGACCCCCAGGAGCGGCTGACCCTGGAGGTCGCCTGGGCGGCGATCGAGGATGCCGGCCATACGCCGGAAACGCTCGCCGGCGGGGAGGGCGGCCGGGTCGGCGTCTTCGTCGGCGTGACGAACAGCACCTATCACCCCTATTCCAACCACTGGTCCTTCGCCAACCGGATCTCCTACCTCTTCGACTTCGACGGGCCGAGCCTAGCCGTCGACACGGCCTGCGCCTCGTCTCTCACCGCGCTCAACCTGGCCATGGAGAGCCTGCGCGACGGCGGCTGCGAGGCCGCCCTGGTCTGCGGCGTCAACCTGGTCCTGCATCCGCGGCATTTCACGGTCCGGGCCTCGGCCGGCATGCTGTCCAGCGGCCCGACGTCCCGCGTCTTCGGCGAGGGGGCCGACGGCTTCGTGGTCGGCGAAGGGGTCGGCGCCCTGATCGTCAAGCCGCTCGAGCGCGCCCTGGCCGACGGCGATCGTGTCCTGGCCCTGCTGAAGGGCTGCGAGGCGGGTGCCGACGGCCGGAACAAGGGCTACACGGTGCCCAACCCCCTGGCCCAGGGCCGGCTCATCGCCCGGACCCTGGCGCGGGCCGGCGTCGCGCCGGAGAGCATCGACTACGTCGAGGCGCACGGCACCGGGACCGCGCTCGGCGATCCCATCGAGGTCCGCGGCCTGTCCCGGGCCTTCGCCGGCGTCGAGCGCCCGATCGCCCTCGGCTCGGTGAAGTCGAACATCGGCCATACCGAGAGCGCCGCCGGCATGGCCGGCCTCACCAAGGTGCTGCTGCAGCTGCGCCACCGGCAGCTCGTGCCGACGATCAACTGCGACCCGCCGAATCCGAAGATCGACTTCGCCGGCACGCCCTTCGTCCTGCAGCGACGGCTCGCGCCCTGGCCGAGCCCGGGGCAGGGGCCGCGGCGCGCCGGCGTCTCCTCCTTCGGCGCCGGCGGCGCCAACGCCCATGCGATCGTCGAGGAGTATCTGGCGCCGGAGGCGCCGCCGACCTCGGCCGCCCTGCCGCCCGGGCAGCCGGCGCTGATCGTGCTCTCGGCCGCGAGCGCCGATCGGCTGCAAGTGATGGCCCGCCGTCTGGCCACCTTCCTCGACGGACCGGAGGGCCGGGAGCTCGACCTCCAGGACGTCGCCTTCACCCTGCAGGTCGGCCGCCGGGCCCTGGCCGAGCGCCTGGCCTTCGTGGCCGGCTCGCTCGCCGAGGCGCGGGCCCGGCTCGCCGCCTTCGCCGAGGCCGGCGAGGCCCCGGGCTGCCGTCGCGGCTCGCTGCCCAGCGGCCTCGACGAGGAGGCGGAGAGTGACGACACGGTGCGCGGCTGGATCGGGCGCGGCGAGCTCGACCGGCTGCTGGCCTCCTGGGTCGACGGCCGCGTGGTCGACTGGCGGCTGCTCTACGGGGCGGTGCGGCCGCGCCGGGTCGGCCTGCCGACCTATCCCTTCGCCGGCGACCGCTACTGGCTGCCCGAGACGGCGCGCTACGGCAGCCTGCTGCCGGAGACGCAGGCGCAGAGCGGACCGTTGCAGGCCCGACCGTCGCAGAACGGGCTGCTGCTCTGCCGGCCCGAGTGGCGGGACGCCCCGGCGCGGCCGGCGCCGGGCGCGTCACCGGCCGTGCGCGTCGTCCTGCTCGACCTGCCGCCGGCGCTGGCCGAACAGGTCGGCGGCACCACGCTGAACGCCTCCGAGCGCGACCCCGCCGCCCTGTGCTGCGCGCTCTACGAGCAGCTCTTCGGGCTGGTGAAGGCGGTCCTCCAGGACGCCTCGGCACCGCCGCTGCTGCTCCAGGTCGTCGTGCCGGGCTCCGCCGAGGGGGCGCTGCTCGCCGGCGTCTCCGGCCTGCTGCGCAGCGCCGCGCAGGAGAGCCGCAGGCTGGCCGGCCAGGTGATCGCGCTGGAGGGCGACGAGACGGCCGACACGCTGAAGCGGCGGCTGGCCGAGAACCACGCGGCCTGGCAGGACGCCGAGGTGCGCTACCGCGCCGGCCGGCGCCAGGTCCGTGCCCTGGCCGAGATCGAGGCCGCAGGACCGGTGCCGCCGGCGCCCTGGAAGGACGGCGGCATCTACCTGCTGACCGGCGGCGCCGGGGCGATCGGCCTGCTGTTCGCCGAGGAGATCGTCCGCAGGACGACCCGGGCCACCCTGATCCTGACCGGGCGCTCGGCGCTGTCGGAAGAGCGGCGCGCGCGCCTGGCACGGCTCGAAGCCGCCGGCGCCACCGTCGTCTACGAGCGCCTGGACGTCGCCGAGGCGGGCCAGGTCGAGGCCCTGGTCGCGGGCCTCCGCGCGCGCCACGGCCGGCTCGACGGCGTGCTGCACTTCGCCGGCGTGCTGCGCGACAGCTATGCCGTCAAGAAGAGCCCCGAGGACTTCCGGGCGGTGCTGGCGCCGAAGGTCCGCGGCACGGTCAACCTCGACCGCGCCATCCGCGGCCTCGACGTCGGGCTGTTCCTGCTCGCCTCCTCGGTGGCCGGCAGCTTCGGCAACGGCGGGCAGGCCGACTACGCCGCCGCCAACGCCTTCCTCGACGCCTACGCGGCCGGGCGCGGCGCGGGCACGCTCTCGGTCGGCTGGCCGCTCTGGGCCGCCGAGGGCGGTATGGCCGTGGACGAGGCCAGCGCGGAGCGCATGCTGGCCACCAGCGGCATCCTGCCGCTGCAGGCCGGGCAGGCCTTCGAGGCGCTCTACCGGGCGCTCGCGGCCGGCGGACCCCAGGTCGTCATGCTGTCGGGAGACCGCACGCGCCTGCGCGAGGCGCTGTTCGGTCCGGCGCCGGCCGAGGTCGAGGCGCCGGTGCCGCCGGCGGAGGCCGCGCCCGGCCCCTCCCGCGCAGCAGCGGGTTCCCTGTTCGACTCCGTTCTGCGCACGGTCGCCGAGCTGCTCAAGGTCGGGCCCGAGGAGATCGGCCCCGAGGACGACCTGGCCGACCACGGCCTCGATTCGATCGGCATCACGCGCCTGACCAACCTGCTCAACAAGGCGCACGGGCCGGTGCTGCGGCCGTCTGACTTCCTCGACCGGGTCACGGTCGCGGGCATCGTGGGCTTCCTGGAGCAGGCCCTGGGCACGGCCGCCCCGGAGGCGACGCCGGCACCGGCCGAGGCGGCGGTCTCGGTGCCTGTGGCGGCCGGCGCGGCCGGACCCGCCGCGCCGGCGAGCGCGCTGCGCGCTTCGGTCCGGCGCACGGTCGCGGAGCTGCTCAAGCTCCGGCCCGAGGAGATCGGTCCCGAGGACGACCTCGCCGATCACGGCCTCGATTCGATCGGCATCACGCGCCTGACCAACCTGCTCAACAAGGAGCATGGGCCGGTGCTGCGGCCGTCGGACTTCCTCGACCGGGTCACGACTGCCGGGATAGCCGACTTTCTGGCCCGGGCTCTCGGTACGGCCGAGCCGGCGGAGGCGCCAACGCCGGTCGAGCCAGGCCCCGCGCTCCAGCCGGAGCGGCTGCCGCTGTCCGAAGGCCAGCAGGGCCTGTGGCTGCTGCAGCTCGCCGACCCGGATTCGGGCGCCTACAACATACCGGTCGCCTTCCTGACCGAGCCCGGCTTCGACGAGGCCGCGTTCAGGGCCGCCTGTCAGGCGGTCTGGGGGCACTGCGACATGCTGCGCAGCGTGGTCCGCAGCGAGGCCGGCAGCTGGTACAGCGAGACCGCGCCCGCCGGCGAGCTGCCGATCTACCGGCAGGATCTCTCCCATCTCGCGGACGCCGAGATCGGGCCGCATCTGCTGGCTGTGGCCAAGATGCCCTTCCAGCTCGACGGGCCGCTGGTGCGGCTGCACCTCTTCCCGCGCGCCGGCAGCCCGACCGCCGTCATGGTCACCATGCACCACCTGATCTGCGACGCCGTGTCGGGGGTTCTGGTGACGCACTGGCTGTACGAGGCCTACCAGGCGCTGCGCCGCGGCGAGGCGCCGTCGCTGCCACGCCCCGCGGCCAGCTTCGCCGACTTCGTCGCCTGGGAGCAGGCGATGATGGCGAGCCCGGAGGCCGGCGCGCATCGGGACTACTGGCGGCAGCATCTCGGCGGCGAGCTGCCGCGCGCGGCGCTGCCCTACGACCACCCACGGCCGGCGCGCGGCCCGGCCGGCGGCCGCACGCTGCATCTCTGCCTGACGCCTTTGGTCGCCCGGCCCCTGCGCCGCTTCGCGCGTGAGCTCGGCGTCGCCGCGCCGACGCTGTTCCTGACGGTTCTGAACATGCTGCTCGCCCGGCTCGGCGGACAGGAGGAGGTCATCGTCGGCATGCCGACGATGAACCGCCCCGAGCCGCGCTTCGAGTTGCTGATCGGCTATTTCGTCAACGTCCTCGCCCTGCGCAGCCGGGTCGCGCCGGAGCAGTCATTCGCGGAGCTGGCGCGCGCGGTCAGGGCGACCATGATGCACGGTCTCGATCACGCCGCCTATCCGCTGCCGGCGGTCGTGCGCGCACTGCCGGCCCGGCACGGCGGAGGCGCCCCGATCTTCGAGGTCAGCTACGTCTACCAGGCCTCCACCGGCCAGGAGAGCAATGCCACCTGGACGGTGATCGACGAGGTCTGCCAGGAGGGGGACAGCGACTTCGGCCTGGAGGTGTACGAGGTCGGCGAGAGCTTCAAGCTGCGCTTCAGCTACAGTGCCGACCTGTTCGAGGTGGAGACGATCGAGCGCCTCGCCGGGCAGTACCTGGCGTTGTTCTGCGAGGCGCTGGAGGCGCCCGGGCGGCCGATCGCCGAGCTCTGCCGCCAGGGCGTGCCCGAGCCGCTGCCGCCGGCCTGGCCGCGCACGGACGAGGCCGAGGCGGCACCGGTGACCGCGGCCTTCGACGCCCGCGTCGAGGCGACTCCCGACGCGCCGGCCCTGCTCGATGCCGAGGAGCCCGAGCGCGTCGTCAGCTACCGGCAGCTGGCCAACCGCGCCGACGCGCTGGCCGCGCGCCTGGCCGACGCCGGCGTCGGGCCCGGCGACCGGGTCGGGCTGTTCGTGACCCGCTCGCCGGACATGATCGTCGGGCTGCTCGGCATCCTGAAGGCCGGCGCCGTCTACCTGCCGCTCGATCCCGAGCATCCGGCCAACCGCATCGCCTTCCAGCTGGCCGACAGCGGCACCCGCGCCCTCGTCGTCGAGCCGGCGACGGCCGAGCGCCTGCCGGCCGAGGCGCGCGACTCGCTGGTCCTGGTCGAGCTGTCGGCGCTGCCGGCGCGGCCGCGCCGCTCCCGGCGCAAGCCGGTCGCCGTGCGCCCGGGGGATCCCGCCTACCTGGTCTACACCTCGGGCTCGACGGGGCGGCCGAAGGGCGTGCAGGTCGGCCATCGGGCGCTCGCCGAGCACTGCCGCCTGATCGCCGAGTACTACGGCCTGACGCCCGACGACCGGATCCTGCAGTTCGCCGCCCTCAGCGTCGACACCAGCCTGGAGCAGATCCTGCCGGGGCTGCTGGCCGGCGCCTGCCTGGTCGTGCGCGGCAGCCGGCTCTGGACGGTCGGCGAGTTCGATCGCGTCGTCGCCGCTGCCGGGGTCACCGTCGCCGACCTGCCGCCGAGCTACCTGCGCGAGGTGCTGCGCGCCTGGGAGCACGCCGGCTTCCGCCTGCACGAGCGGCTGCGCCTGGTCGTCGTCGGCGGCGAGGCGCTGCTGCCCGACACCCTGCGCCGCTACCGGGAGAGCCCGCTGGCCGGGACCCGGCTGGTCAACGCCTACGGGCCGACCGAGGCGACGATCACCAGCCTCGTCTGCGACCTGACGGCAGAGCCCTGGTCGCCCGGCGACACGGCGAACGTGCCGATCGGCCGGCCGCTGCCCGGCACGGCGGCCTACGTCCTGGACCGCCACGGCCAGGCCGTGCCCGAGGGCGTGGTCGGCGAGCTCTGGCTCGGCGGCGCCCGGCTCGCCGAGGGCTATCTCAACCGCGCCGAGCTGACCGCGGCGCGCTTCGCGCCGGCCCCCTTCGCCGCGCAGACGGGCGATGCGTCGCGGCTCTACGCGACCGGCGACGCGGTGCGCGTCCTGCCCGATCGCGGCGGGCTCGTCGAGTTCGTCGGGCGGCACGACCACCAGGTCAAGATCCGCGGCTTCCGGGTCGAGCTCGGCGAGATCGAGGCGCGCCTCGGCGCGCTCGTCGGCGTCGCCCAGGCGGCCGTGCTGGCGCTCGAGGACGACGACGGCGAGCTCCGGCTGGTCGGCTTCTTCGTCCCCGGCGAGGGCGCGGCCTCCGAGGAGGCGCTGCTCGCCCAGCTGCGCGCCCTGCTGCCGGCGCCGATGGTGCCCGCGGAGCTGCGGCGCCTCGAGGCCATGCCGCTGACCGCCGGCGGCAAGATCGACCGCACGGCGCTCGGCCTGATGGCGCCGGCCGTCGCGCCGGAGCGGGTGGCGGCGGCGCTGCCCGACTCGCAGCTCGAAGCGCGCCTGGCCGAGCTGTGGCGCGAGGTCCTGACCGTGCCGTCGGTCGGCCCGACCGATGACTTCTTCGCCCTCGGCGGCCATTCGATCCTGGCGGTGCGGCTGATGGCGCGCATCGAGGCCGCCTTCGGGCGCAGCCTGCCGCTGGCGGCGCTGCTGCTGCGCCCGACCCTGCGTGCCCAGGCCGAGCTGCTGGCCCGGCCCTTGCCGGAGACGGCGGCCCTGCTGGTCGAGCTGGGCGGCGCGGCGGCGGGTGGTGAGGAGAAAGGCGGAGGCGAGAAGGGCGGGCAGGCGCCGCTGTTCTGCTTCCACGCGGTCGGCGGCAGCGTGCTGCCCTACCGGGCCCTGGTCCGGGACCTGCCGGGCGACCTGGCGGTCTGCGGCCTGCAGTCGCCCGGCCTGACCGGCGAGGAGGTGCCGGAGACGCTGGAAGCGCTGGCCGGCCTGCAGGTGACGGCGCTGCGCGCGCGCCAGCCGCACGGGCCCTACCGCCTGGCCGGCTGGTCGTTCGGCGGCGTGCTCGCCTACGAGGTCGCCCAGCAGCTGACCCGGGCCGGCGAGCGGGTCGCGCTGCTCGCCCTGATCGACAGCTACACGCCGGCGGCGGTACGGGCGCTGGAGCAGCGGCTCGACGACGGCCGGGTCACCGATCCGGAAGCGAAGCTGGTGCTCGACTTCGCCCGCGAGGTGCTGGGCGCCGACCACGAGCTGATCGTCGAGCTGGAACGGGCGGCGCGCCGGGCGCCGGCCGCCGCCCTGCTGGCGCGGCTCGGGGCGGCCGGGCCCGAGGCGGGCTCGACGGCGCTGGCCGAGCTGTTCCCGCTGTTCAGGGCGCACGTCCTGGCGATGGACGCCTACCAGCCCAGGCCCTACGCCGGCGGCCCGGTGGTCCTGGTCAGTGCCGACCACGCCTTCGGCAAGGGCCTGGACAGCGCCCCGGACCACGGCTGGAACTGCCTGGTGCCGGTCGGCCGCCTGGTCCGCCATTCGCTCACCACGGCGAGCCACTACACGATCCTGCAGGAGCCGAACGTCTCGGAGCTGGCGGCGCTGCTGGGCCGGGAGCTGGGGGCGGGGAGCTGAGCCCGCTCAGGCGTCCGACGCCGCGGCGGCGGGGGCCGGGGCGGAGAGGGCGGCGAAGCGCTCCTCGAGCAGCGCCGCCGTGGCCTCCATCAGCCTGAGCGCGATCTCGGCGACGTGGCGCTTGCGCCAGTCCTCCAGCCCGCTGCCCTTGACCCAGTGGTTGAAGGCGCCGAGGGCCGGGCCGCAGTGGATCTGGTAGTCGACCTTCTGCTCGGTGTCGCCCTGCTCGGCGAGCCGCATGCTGTGCACGAAGTACCAGCGGAAGATCAGCGCCATCTTGTGCTTCGGGTTGGCCTCGGCCCTGGCGATCTCTTCCGGAGCGACCTCGGCGTAGAAGCTCCGGGTCTCGTCCCAGACCGCCTCGAAGCTGCGCCTGAAGTACTTCTCCTGGATCTGCCTGCGGGTGCGGGCGTCGATCTCGTCGAGCGAGCCGTGCAGGCGCCAGAGGTCGTAGAGCTTGCTGGCGCGGGCCGGGAAGAACAGGCCCTTCTTGACGACCTGGATCTCGGCGCCGAGCTCGAAGAGGCTGCCGGACGGGCAGTGGCCGGTGTCCTGGACGTCGATCTGCTGCAGCAGGTCCTTGACGGCCTCGCTGGTGTCGGCCTCGACGGTGCACTGGTTGATCGAGCCGGTCAGGACGAAGTCGGCGCCGAGCACGAAGGCCGCCGCGGCCGCGGCCGGCGTGCCGATGCCGCCGGCGGCGCCGATGCGCACCGGCTTGGGATGGCCGTGGCGCGCCGCCAGCTCGTCGCGCAGCTGCAGCATCGGCGGCAGCAGGCTGGGCAGCGAGCCCCTGTCGGTGTGGCCGCCGGAGTCCGCCTCGACGCAGAGGTCGTCGGCCATCGGCACCGCGCGCACCAGCTCGGCCTCCTCGGCGGTGATCGCGCCGTCGGCCAGCAGCGCCGCGACCAGCCTCTCCGGCGCCGGGGCGAGGAACTGGGCGGCGACCTCGGGCCGCGACAGCTTGGCCATGACCAGCCGGTCGAAGAGGATGCGGCCGCCGGGGCCGCGCCGCAGGCCCTTGGCGCGGTACTTCACCAGCGGCGCCGTGACCTGCAGGTAGGCCGAGGCCTCGATCCGCGGCACGTCGTGGCGCAGCAGCAGGTCGACCGCCGCCATCTCGGCCTGCGGCGTCGCGGCGTTGGCGAGCAGGTTGACGCCCCAGGGCTGCCCCTCGGCCAGGCCCGCCTTGATCTCGAGGATCGCGCTCTCGACGGCCTCGACGCTGCGCGCGCCGGTGCCGAGGAAACCCAGGAACCCGGCCCGGCCCATGGCCACGACCATGCGCGCCGAGGCGATGCCGCGCACCATCGAGCCCTGCACGTAGGCGTAGCGCAGGCCGTGCTCGCGCTTGAACGCGCTGGAGCCGAGGCTGTCGACGGTGATCACGGAGCGCGGCCCTCGAGTGGTTCCGGCCCGCAGTTCAACCCGATCGTCCCGACGGGGACAAGCCTTTCGGCCGCGCCGGACGCCGCGCTTGCGGCAACCAGGCCGGCGACCGACCCGCGGTGCCATACTGGCGGGCCGCAGCCGATGAAACTGAGAACTACGTTTACGCCATACCCCTCCCAATTGGAGCGACAAGCGAATAGCGAAGCTGGGTGGAAGGGGTGTCAGCCGCCAAACCGTGGCGTATGGCCGAATGTTCGCTTGAAAGCATGAGAAAAGGCGCTTTGCGAGCTGTAGCCGACCGCGGCGGCAACCGCTGCAACGGTCTGGCCCGCGTCAAGCTTTCTCCGCGCCAGAACCATCCGCCAGTTGATCAGATAGTCAAGCGGTGGGCGGCCAACGCGCGCCGCGAAGCGTTGCGTGAAGGCCGAGCGTGACATGCCGACCTCCGATGCCAGCATCGGCGCCGTCCAACGGCGCGCGACATCACTGTGCAGCAGTCTGAGCGCCTTGCCGATCTGCGGATCTGCCAGCGCGGTGATCCAGCCCACACTTGTTGACGGATTGACGGCCACGAAAGCGCGGACCGCCGCGACGACGAGAACTTCCGCCAAGCGCTCGGCGACGAGCGAACCGCCTAGTTCCGCGTGATCGATCTCGGCTCTTAGAGATTTCAGTGTCCTTTCGACAGCCTGTGCGGTGGGTGAGGTCCGGTCGACGAGCAGGAATGTGGGAAGCGCATCCAGAACGAACGAGGCGCCGCCATCCGCAAAGCCGCTGCCACCGCCTATCATCGCGGTCTCATCTCCCGTGCCGAGGCGCACCAAGTTGTGTCCTGGCGAAGCGTAGAGCGGCATACCGTCGATCGGCTCGACCGCCGGATTGCTGGCCACTGTGTAGCGCGTGTTGCTGACAAGGACGACGTCGCCTTCCGCGAGGGCTATTGGCGGACGGCCAGGGAGCAGAAGCCAGCATTGGCCCCGGGTGATGGCGACGAATTTCAACCGCGCCCGTCCATCGAAGGCGAGCGCCCAGTCTCCCGCCGCTTCGAGCCCTGTCGCGCGAACGCTGCGCGCACCGAGCGCTGCAAGAACCTCGGAGTATGGATCGCAGGCAATTTCGGCGGATCGCGATAAAGACATGGTCATTCAAGCATAGATCATCCGGAATGGAGTGCGTAGGTCTGACTTCTCGCGCGGAAGACGGAGCCTTATCGTGACTGTAGAGAACAAGATTGTTGTCATCACCGGGGCCGGACGCGGCATCGGCCGGGCAACCGCACTCCATCTGGCCGCGCGCGGAGCGCAAATAGTGCTCGGGGCGCGAAACGAAGCCGAGATCGCCGCGGTGGCGGGGGGGATCAAGGCCGCCGGCGGCCAAGCGGTCTACCGAGTGACCGATGTCACGAGACGATCGGACCTTGTTGCTCTTGCGGGCCTTGCCTGCGAGCGTTTCGGCCGGCTCGACGTCATCGTCAACAATGCCGGCATCGGGCCGATTTCAAGGTTCGACGCTCTGAAGGTCGATGACTGGGACGCCATGATCGATGCAAACCTGAAGGGCGCGCTTTATGGCATCGCCGCCGCGCTGCCTGTATTCAGCCGTCAGGGCAACGGGCACGTCATCAACGTCATCTCGACGGCCGGTATCAAGATCGTGCCGACAATGGGCGTCTACGCAGCCACAAAGAACGCGCTGCGAACCGTCACCGAAGCGTTGCGGCAGGAATCAGGCCCAAACCTGCGCGTAACGGAAGTATCGCCGGGTTTCGTAGACACAAGTTTCGTCGAGGCCGCCATTGCCGATCCGGCCATCAAAGCGGCGATGCAAAAGCGCAAGAAAGAACTGGCTATTTCACCGGACGCGATCGCACGGGCGATAGCCTTCGCAATCGAACAACCCGACGACGTCGAAATCGGCAGCATCGTGGTGCGCCCGACCGCACAGGATTGACAGTGGGGAGCTTGTTGGCGCGACGCCTGTGCATGCACCTTGGCTCATCGTTCCGGGCCGCAGTCAATCGAGCTTCAGCGCATAACCGGCGGCTCGCGATGCGCTTGGTGACACCTACATCGTCGCGGGCCAGATTGCGGGCGGGCAAGGGGAGGCATTGATCGAGGCAGGCAAGGTCGCCTTCACTCAGGCGCACTCAGTGCCGTTGACGACAGCCGCCGGGGTGATCGCGATTCTGGCGGTCGTGGTGTTCTTTACCCTGGCCAGGTATCACACCCCTTCCCGTGCACATCATTGGCCGCCCTCAGGAGAGTAGCGCAAATGCAAATCATTGAGACCGAGCGCCTGATCCTGAGGCCCTTCCGGGAAGGGGATGCCGCCGACCTCTTCGCTTATCTGCACGCGCCCACCGCCACCTGCTTCCTCTCGCTCAAGCTCTCAAACCTGGCTGACGCGGAGATCGAAGTCAGGAAACGCGCTCTCGACGAGGGCAGTGTGGCAATATGCCTGAAACAGACCGGTCAGGTCATCGGCGATCTGTTCGGCGGCGGTGCAGATGTCGAGGAAGACGGAACCACCTCAGTCGGCTGGAACCTCAACCCGCAGTTCGGTGGCCAAGGATATGCGTTTGAAGCCGCGAGAGCCCTGTTTGATCATCTTTTCCGGGCAAAGGGCTTTCGCCGGCTCTATGCCTATGTCGAAGACCACAACAAGCCCTCGCAGCGACTCTGCGAAAAGCTCGGAATGCGCCGGGAAGGCGTGTTCGTTGAGTTTATATCGTTCACCACTGACGATGCGGGCAATCCGATCTACGAAAACACCATGCAATACGCCATCCTGCGTCGCGAATGGATGTCTGGTGTTCCAGCAATTTGAAAAACGCTTGTCATGACCGGCACGCAGGCGCTGAGACGTTGGGTTATGGCGTATAAGCGGCGGTGATCGGCGGAGTGCGTATGCTACGTGGTGTCGATGCGGCCATTGGCGGCAGCCGGCGGCAATATCGCACTATAGAGGGCAATCGGCGGCAAGTGGCGGAGGGGGTGGGATTCGAACCCACGAGGGGGGTGACCCCCTGCCGGTTTTCAAGACCGGTGCCTTCAACCGCTCGGCCACCCCTCCGGACGGCTCCCGGCTTAGCAAAGGCCGGGGCGGCGGGGAAGGGCGCTTCAGGCGTGGGAGAAGAGCCGGAGGCCCGGGACCTCGAGCTCGGCGCGCAGGATGCTGCCGCTCTCGCTCTCGGTGATGAAGAGGTGGCGCCGCTCCGGGCCGCCGAAGGCGACGTTGGTGTTGTGCAGGCCGGCGCAGGACTCGATGCGCAGCGAGGGCTCGCCGCGCGCCGTGAAGCGCCAGACCACGCCGAGGCCGATGTGGCAGACGATCAGGCCACCCTCGGCGTCGACCGCCAGGCCGTCCGGGCCGCCGCCGCCGGAGAGCTGGATGAAGTTGTGCACCTTGGCGACCCGGCCGTGCGGCATCAGCGGCACCCGCCAGACCGCGTTGGCGCGGGTCACCGCGACGTAGAGGTGGCTCTCGTCGGGGCTGAGGGCAATGCCGTTCGGGCTCGGCACGTTGTCGAGCAGGCAGTCGACCCGGCCGTCGGCGCGCAGGCAGAAGACCCGGCCGGTCGGGTCGTGCAGGCCGGTCAGGCCCTGGTCGGTGAAGTAGAGGTCGCCGTTGCTGGCGAAGACCAGGTCGTTGACCGCCTTGAGGCGCTCCAGCTGGACGCGCTGCAGCACCGGGGTGACGCTGCCGCTCTGCGGATCCAGCTCGACGATGCCGTTCTTGTAGTCGGCGATCAGGATCCGGCCGTCCCGGTGGATCTTCAGGCCGTTCGGCTCGCCGTCGTAGTCGGCGATGAGGCTCCAGTCGCCGGCCGGCGACAGGCGGAAGACCCGGCCGAAGGGGATGTCGACCAGGTAGAGGTTGCCGGCGCGGTCGAAGGAGGGGCCCTCGAGCAGCGAGTGGGTCGGGTTGCCGCCCGGCTGGCCCTCGAGCCACTCCGAGCGCTTGGGCGGGTTGCGGTACGCCTCGGGCAGGGTGGCGAAGACTTCGGTGCGGACGACCGGCGGCGGGGCGAACATGGGCGTCTCCAGCTGGGCTAGTGGGCGCGCATCAGGCTCGGCAGGTAGAGCGCGATCCCGGGGAAGGCGTAGAGCAGGAAGCCGAAGCCGGCGATGATCAGGGCGAAGGGCAGGGAGGCCCAGCCGATCTCGCCGAGCGGCGTGGCCGGCGTGATCGACTTGATGGCGAAGAGGTTGAGGCCCATCGGCGGGGTCAGCGCGCCGAGCTCGATGAAGACGACCAGCACGATGCCGGTCCAGACGCCGTCGAAGCCCATGGCGACGAGGCCGGGATAGAGCACCGGCACGGTCAGCAGCAGGATCGACAGCCCGTCGATGAACATGCCGACCACGAGGTAGAGCAGGAACAGCAGGCAGAAGAAGGCGAAGGGCCCGAGCCCCGATTCCGTGAGCAGGCCGGCGACTCCCCGGCCGATGCCCGAGGTCGTGATGGCGAAGCTCAGCACCTGGGCGTTGATCGTGATGAACAGCACGACGGTGCTGGTCAGCACGGCGTTGACCAGGGCCTCGCGCAGGGACGCCCAGGTCAGGTCGCGGTAGGCGAGGCCGATCAGCGTCGCCAGCAGGCAGCCGAAGCCGGCGGCCTCGGTCGGCGTCACCACGCCCCAGTACATGCCGCCGAGGATCGCCGCGATCAGGGCGCCGACTGGCACGGTGTCGAGCAGGCCGCGCAGGACCTCGGCCGGGGTGGCGCGGCGGCCGGCGGTCGGGGCCATCTCCGGCGACAGCCTGGTGCGCAGGGCGATGTAGGCCATGAAGCAGGCCGCCAGCACCAGGCCGGGCAGGATGCCGGCGACGAACAGGTCGACGACCGATTCCTGGACGATCGAGGCGTAGACGATGATCGGGATGCTGGGCGGGATCAGGATGCCGAGGCAGCCGCCGCCGGTCAGCGAGCCGAGGGTCAGGCGGTCGCTGTAGCCGCGCCGCCGCATCTCCGGCAACGCCACCGTGCCGACCGTCATGGCGGTCGCGACCGACGAGCCGGCGAGCGCCGAGAAGACCGCGCAGCCGACGATGTTGGTGTGGGCGAGGCCGCCGGGGAAGGGGGCCAGCAGGTGCGAGACGCCGGAATAGAAGCGCTGCGACAGGCCGCTGCGCAGGATGATCTCGCCCATCAGCACGAACAGGGGGATCGACACCAGGGTGAAGGTGTTGGTGGTGTTCCAGACGATGTCGCCGAAGCTGGCCCAGAGCTGGCTGCCGGAGACCAGGGTGACGCCGATGATGCCGATCAGCCCCATGGTCGTGCCGATCGCGACGCCGCCGACCAGGCAGGCCGCCAGGATCACCCCGTAGAGCAGCAGCGCCGTGTCCCAGGCCATGGTCTCAGGCCTTCCCGGAATCGGGTTCCGGGGCCGGCTGCGCGCCGAGCAGCAGGGCGAGGTTGCGCAGCCCGTTCTCCAGGTAGCCGAGGCCGAGCAGCGCGAAGCCGGCGGGCATGACGGCCTGCGGGATCCACAGCGGCGTCTGGGAGGGCTGGATCGAGCGCGAGTCGAAGAGCCAGCTCAGGGAGAGCGTGCCCCAGGTCGCGTCGGCCATGACGGCGCAGACGAAGATGCCGACCAGGGCGCCGGCGACCTCGAAGAGCCGGCGCAGCCGCGGCGTCAGGCGCTGCACCAGGGTCTCGACGGTGAGCATGCGGCCGCTGCGCAGGGCGTAGAGCAGGCAGAGCATGGTGATCCAGGTGAAGAAGTAGCCGCTGTACTCGTCGGAGATCAGCGTCGAGAAGTTGAAGAAGTAGCGGCCCAGGACCTCGACGTTGATCAGCAGCGCCATGGCCACGAGCAGCACGGCGGCGAGGCCGACCAGCAGCAGGGCGAGCCGGTCGAACAGCCGGCCGAACAGGTCCAGATAGCGCATGGCTCTCTCGGCGTGGACGCGACGACAGGATACCCCTCCGCCGGAGTCCGGCGGAGGGGCGCTCCGGCTACTTGCAGGCCGCGGCCACGTCCGCGAGCATCTGCTTCGCGGTGTCGCCGTTCGCGTCGGCCCACTCGCTCCACATCGGCTGGGTGATCTTGCGCAGGCGCGCCTCTTCCTCGGGCGTCGCGTCGCGCAGGGTCATGCCCTTCTCCTTGAGCTTCTCGCGCGCCGTGCGGTCGCCCTCGATCATTGCCTTGCGGTACTCGGCCGGGAAGGTCCTGGCGGTGTCGTCGAGGATCTTCCTGAGGTCGGCCGGCAGCGCCTGGTAGGCGGCGCCGTTCACCGCGGCGACCTGGTGCGCCAGGTTGAAGCTCAGCATGTAGCCGAAGTCGACGACGTCGTAGAACTTCCAGTCGTAGGCCGGCACCGCGGCGGTGAAGGCGCCGTCGACGACGCCGCGCTCGAGCGCCGGGATCACTTCGGCCGGGGTGATGGTCACGCCGGTGCCGCCGAGCAGCTGCATCATCTCGACCTGCTGACGGTTCCAGGCGCGCACCTTGAGGCCCTTGAGCTGGTCGATGCCGGCGACCTGCTTGCGCAGCCAGAGCTGCTGCGGCGGCATGACCCATTGCATCAGCGGGACGACGTGGAACTTCCCGTCCAGCACCTTGTCCAGGTACGGCTTCGCGGCCGCGGCGCCCCTGTCGTAGAACTTGTCGATCGAGGTGCAGACGAAGGGCATGGCGAAGGCGTTGAGCTGCGGCACGTCGCCGGCGACGAAGCCGAGCGCGACGTCGCCCATGTCGACCTGGTGCGAGGCCACCGCCTTCAGCACGTCCTGGGCCTTGTAGGGCAGCTCGCCGGCGGCGAAGACGTCGATCTTGAAGCGGCCGTTGCTGGCCTTCTCGACGGCTTCCGCGAACTGCCGGTGCAGCTGGGTCGGCTTATCGTTGGCGGCGAAGTAGGTGTAGTACTTCCACTCGACCTCGGCCGCGTGACCGGCCTGGGCGGCGAGCGCGATGCCGGCCGCGGCCGCCAGGCCGAGCGCAGCACGCCATGCTCCGATTGTCTTCATCGCTGGACGTCTCCCGTTGCTTCTGGTCCGGAGCGGGCTCCGGAAGGCGTCGGACCGGTGCCGGCCCGCGCCCGCTTCTGTGGGTCCAGGCTCGGTGCAGTTTTGAAAGTTGTCAATAGACTTTGGAGGATTTTGAGATATTTTGCTGCGCATGGGCGAGCGCAGCCGCCAATGTCGTTTCCCTGTTGACGTGTATTGATAGATTTTGAAGGATCAGCGGGGAGGAGATGGAGAGCGAATGGCTGCCCGCATGACCCAGGGGACGAGAAGCCCGCGCGTCGAGCGCATCCCCGCGCAGCGCCAGGCGATGATCCTTGAGCACCTGCAGCAGTCCCAGGCGGCCTCGCTGCAGGAGCTCTCGAAGTCGATCGGCGCCTCGGTCTCGACGATCCGCCGCGACCTCGACGAGCTGCAGGCGCGCGGCTACCTGGAGCGCACCCACGGCGGTGCCGCGCTGTCGTCGGGCGGGCGCGCCAGCTTCGAGGTCGACAGCGCGATCGCCGGCCATATCGCCCGCTCCGAGAAGGAGGCGATCGGCCGTCGGGCCGCAGCGCTGGTCGAGCCCGGCCAGAGCGTGATCTTCGACAGCAGCTCGACGGTGCTGGAGGCGGCGCGGGCCATCGTCGCCCGCGGCCTGCCGATCACCGCCGTGACCAACGACCTCGGCATCGCCCAGCTGCTCGCCGCGAGCCGCAGCGTCCGGCTGATCGTGCCGGGCGGCAGCCTGCGCGCCGGCTCGCCGACCCTGCTCGGCCAGCCGGGCGAGCGCTTCCTCGGCGACCTGCATGCCGACCTGACGCTGCTCGGCGCCCACGGCTTCGACGAGGCGGTGCTGACCGAGACGACGATCGACGCGGTCTCGACCAAGCGCGCGATGATCGCGGCTGCGGCCCGCACGCTGGTGCTGGCCGACAGCAGCAAGGCCGGCATCCGCTCGTTCTGCACGATCTGCCGCTGGTCCGAGGTCGACGGCCTGATCACCGATTCGGCGCTGCCCACCGAACGGCAGCGGGCGCTGCGCGAGCAGGGCCTCGGCATCGAGCTCGCGCGGCCGGAGCCGTCGGCGTGACCGCTCTCCGCCTGATCGCCGACGATCTGACCGGCGCGCTCGACAGCGCGGCGCAGTTCACCGGCGCCGGCGCGCCGGTCACGGTGCTGCTCGATCCCGAGGCGGAGCCGGCGGCCGCCGGCAACCTGGCGATCGACACGGCGACGCGCGACCGGCCGAAGGCGGCCGCGCTGGCGGCGGTCGCGAGCGCCGCGACCCGGCTGCGCGGCGCCGGCCTCGCCTTCAAGAAGATCGACAGCCTGCTGCGCGGGCCCTTTGCCGAGGAACTGGCGCTCTGCCTGGAGCTCGGCGGCTTCCGCAGCTGCATCGTCGCGCCGGCCTTCCCGGCGCAGCACCGGGTGACCCGCGACGGCCGCCAGCTCTGGCGCGCCCCCTCGGGCGCCTGGCAGCCGACGGCCTGCGACCTGACGGCGGCACTGAGCGAGGCCGGACTGGCGCCCCGGCCGGCCGCGCGGCCCGACCGCCTGTCGGGCTCGGGCGTCTTCGTCTGCGACGCCGAGTGCGCCGCCGACCTGGCCGCGATCGCCGCCGCGGGACGTGCGCTCGACGGTCCCCTGCTGTGGTGCGGTTCCGCCGGGCTGGCGGCGGCCCTGGCCGGGCAGCCGGCCGCGCCGGCGGCGCTCGGGCCGCAGCCGCTGCTGCTGGTCGTCGGGTCGCGGCACCCGGTGATGCTGGATCAGCTCGCCCGCCTGCGCGACCTCGACTCCGGGATCACCGTCGCGCTGCCGGAGGGCGATGCCGCGGCGGCGCTCGCCACCCTGGAGCGGCGCCTGCAGCAGGCGGGCAGGGCGCTGGTCACCTTCGAGCTGCCCGACGGCCTGGCCGAGGCCGAGGCGGCCGGGCTGATCGCCGGGCGGCTGCGCGGCCTGGTGCAGCGCTGCCCGCGGCCGGCGAGCCTGTTCGTGTCCGGCGGCGAGACCCTGCGCGCGCTCTGCGAGGCGCTGGCGGTCGAGCGCCTGGAGGTCGTCGGCGAGGTCGCGGCCGGCCTGCCGGCCTCGCGCCTGGTCGGCGGCCGCTGGGACGGCCTGCCGCTGGTCTCGAAATCCGGCGCGTTCGGCGGCCCCGCGCTGCTCGCCGAGCTGATCGGCCAGGCCACGCCGGCGCGCCGGAGTGCCTGACAGCGGAGCGCCCGACAAGCGACGAGAAGGTCCGCGCCGAGCGGCGCGAGAAACAGAGAAGGAAGCAAGGTGAAGACACCGAGAATCGCCGTGACCATGGGCGACCCCGCGGGCATCGGGCCGGAGATCGTCGTCAAGGCCTGCCGCGCCCTGCGCCCGCGCGCCGAGGCCGGGGAGCTGAAGCTGCTGGTCGTCGGCACGGAATCCTGCTTCCGCCGGGCGGCCTCGGCCCTCGGCGTCGCGTGGGAGCTGCCGAGAGTCGAGGCGGCGACGGCCGGCATGCCGGCCCTGGCCCTGCTCGAATCGGCCGTCGCCGAGGGGCCGGTCGTGCCCGGCGAGGTTTCCGCCGAGGCCGGGCGCCTGGCCTATGCCGCGATCGAGCGCTCGGTCGGGTCGGCGCTCGACGGCAGCGTCGAGGCGATCGTCACGGCGCCGATCAGCAAGGAGGCGCTGAACCGGGCCGGCTACGCCTATGCCGGCCACACCGAGCTGCTGGCGGCGCTGACCGGCAGCCGCGATTCCGTGATGATGCTGGCGCACGGCAACATGCGGGTCAGCCACGTCTCGACCCACGTCGCCCTGGCCGAGGTGCCGAAGCGCCTGACGCCGGAGCGGCTCGACCGGGTCATCGAGCTGACCCGGGACACCCTGGCCGACCTCGGCATCGACCGGCCGCGCATCGCCGTCGCCGCGCTCAACCCGCACGCCGGCGAGGGCGGCATGTTCGGCCAGGAGGACAGCAGGGTGACCGTGCCGGCCGTGGCGCGCTGGCGCGAGCGCGGCCTGGAGGTCGAGGGCCCGGTGCCCGGCGACACGGTCTTCGTCAAGCTGCACGCCGGCCAATACGACGCCGTCGTCGCGATGTACCACGACCAGGGCCACATCCCGGTCAAGCTGCTCGGCTTCTCGGTCGATCCGGAGACCGGCGCCTGGGACTCGCTGAGCGGGGTCAACGTCACCCTGGGCCTGCCGATCATCCGCAGCTCGGTCGACCACGGCACGGCCTTCGACATCGCCGGCAAGGGCTTGGCCAACGAGCAGAGCCTGATCGAGGCGATCGACTTCGCGGTCCGGCTCGGCGCGGCAAAGGCGGCGCGGGCGGCTGCCTGAACCGGCTCGGCGAAGCGGCGGCTCAGCCGAAGGGGCCGCGGAACACGACGAAGGCGCCGAGGGCGATGAAGGCGAAGCCGACGACGTGGTTCAGGGTCAGCGCCTCCTTGAGGTAGAAGACCGAGAAGAGCGCGAAGATCGTCAGCGTGACGACCTCCTGGATCGTCTTCAGCTCCGCGCCGTTGTAGACCGAATAGCCGAGCCGGTTCGCCGGCACGGCCAGCCAGTATTCGAAGAAGGCGAGGCCCCAGCTCGAGACCACGACCGCCCAGAGCGGCTGGTCAGTGTAGCGCAGGTGCCCGTACCAGGCAAAGGTCATGAACAGGTTCGAGCCGCAGAGCAGCAGCACCGGCGCGAGGTAGGGCACCAGCTGGGAAAGCGCGGGGGAGAGGCTGGGCATGGCGGGCCTATGGCTGGGGGTCGCGCCGTCATCGGGACACGATTCCGCGGAATAAGCCAGAGACCCCGCAGGCCGGTTCCGTCGAAGCCGCTGCGACCGGAAGCCGCCGGCCGTCCGCTGCCGTGCCTTGACGGGGCAGGTCGCCTGCGGCAAGCCCTGCGGGCGACGGCAGGGAGGACGCGGCGGGCGTGCTGTTCTGGGTCAACAAGCTGGTCTGGTGGCTCGCCAACGCCGAGACACTGCTGCTGCTCGCCCTCTCGCTCGGCGGCCTGCTGGCCTGGCTCGGCCGCGGCCGTTGGCGGCGCCGCGGCGCCCGGCTGCTGGCCGCCGGCATCCTGTTCGCGCTCGCCGTCGCGGTGCTGCCGCTCGACCAGTGGATCCTGGCGCCCCTCGAGCACCGCTTCCCGCCGCCGAAGACGCCGCCCGAGCGGATCGACGGCGCGGTCGTGCTGGGCGGCGGCATCGTCGTCATGATGAGCAGCCAGACCGGCCGGCCGGAACTCAACGAGGCCGGCGATCGTCTTCTGGCCATGATCGAGCTGGCCGAGCGCTATCCCGAGGCGAAGATCGTCTATTCCAGCGGGTCCTATGTGTCCGGCGACCCGAACCATACCGAGGCCGCCTTCGCCGGCGAGCTGGCCGAGGCGGCCGGCCTGCCGGCGGGCCGGATCCTGCTGGAGACGGCCTCGCGCAACACCCACGAGAACGCCATCGAATCCTTCCTGGTCGCCGATCCGCAGCCGGGCCAGCGCTGGCTTCTGGTGACCTCGGCCAAGCACATGCCGCGCGCGGTCGGCAGCTTCCGGGCGGCCGGCTGGGAGGTCGAGGCCTATCCGGTCGACTTCGAGGTCTATCCGGAGGGCACCGGCCTCATGGTCGACTTCGCCAACCGCCTGAAGCGCTTCAACGGCGGCCTCAAGGAATGGATGGGCCTGGTCGGCTACCGACTGCTCGGCTGGACCGACAGCCTGTTCCCGGCGCCGCGTGCGCCGCTGCCGAAGACCTCGCCGGCGGCGCGGCCATGAGGCCGCTTCGCCCGACTCGCGCCCCGTGGCACAAGGGGCCCGCCGCCAAGCCGAAAGGTCGCCGCGCCATGCGCACTGCCCCCTTGCGTTCGTCCCTCCGCCTGCTGCTGTCCGCCGCCCTGCTGCTCGGCCTGCCGGCCTGCGCCTCGCAGAGCATCGCGGCGAGCGACGCCGGGGCCTCGGCGCCCGCCACGGGAGCGGCGCCGAGCGCGCAGGAGCGCCAGGCCTTCGCCACCTGGCTGACCGCGCTGAAGCAGGAGGCGCTCGCCAAGGGCATCTCCCAGGCGACGCTCGACGCCGCCTTCGCCGGCATCGACGCGCCGCTCGAGCAGGTCATCGATCTCGACCGCAAGCAGCCCGAGTTCACCCTGACCTTCTGGGGCTACTTCAAGCGCGCGGTCAGCGACCAGCGCGTGGCGACCGGCCAGCAGCTCTATGCGCAGTACCGGCCGCTGCTCGACCGCATCGAGGCGCAGTACGGCGTGCCGGGCCGCTTCCTGATCGCCTTCTGGGGGCTGGAGACCAACTACGGCCAGAACTTCGGCAGCTATTCGGTCGTCCACGCCCTGGCGACCCTGGCCTTCGACGAGCGGCGCGGCGACTTCTTCCGCTCCGAGCTGCTGACCGCGCTGCGGATCCTGCAGCACGGCGACATCCAGCCGGCGCGCATGGAGGGCTCCTGGGCCGGCGCCATGGGCAACCTGCAGTTCATGCCCTCGACCTTCGAGGCCCACGCCGTCGACTTCGACGGCGACGGCAGGCGCGACATCTGGGGCAGCCTGCCCGACGTCTTCGCCTCGGCCGCGCATTTCCTGCAGGATCTCGGCTGGAAGCGCGGCCAGACCTGGGGCCGCGAGGTGCTGCTGCCCAAGGGCTTCGACTACTCGCTGTCGTCGATCGACACCTACCCGGAGAACAAGCTGCCGCTGTCACAGTGGGCGACGCTCGGCGTGCGCCGGGCGGACGGCGGGCCGCTGCCCCAGGGCCCGGGCATCTCCGACATGAAGGCCGCCCTGCTGCTGCCGGCCGGCTACGACGGCCCGGCCTTCCTGGTCTACGAGAACTACGAGCGGATCCTCGACTGGAACCGCTCGATCCTCTACGCCCTGGCGGTCGGCGTGCTGGCCGACCGGATCGAGGGCGACCCGCCGCTGGTCGCGCAGCCCTCGACGGTCGACCAGCGCCTGAGCCGCGACGAGGTGACCGAGCTGCAGGGCCATCTGGCGCGCCTCGGCTTCGACGTCGGCAGGCCCGACGGCCGGGTCGGGCCGCAGACGCGCGGCGCGATCCGTGCCTACCAGAAGTCGCGCGGCTACCCGCCCGACGCCCTGGCCGACCCGACGCTGCTGAACCGGCTGCGCGCCGACAGCTGACCGGTCACTTGAGCTCCGCGCGCAGGGCGTGGACCGCCTCGGCGCCCAGCGTCTTGGCGCGCATCGCGGCGACCGCGTCCGGGGTCAGCTCGCCGAAGCTCGCCGGCCGCAGCTCGTCGTTGCCCCAGGCCGAGCGGACATAGCCGACGAGCGCGGCGATCTCCCGGTCCGACAGATGGTCGAAGGGCGGCATGACCCCGTCGTAGGCCGTGCCGGCGACCTCGATCCTGCCTTGCAGTCCGTTGAGCACGACCGCGGCCGGGAAGGCCGGGGCGAGATACAGATCGCCGTTGCCGGCGAGCGGCGGGAACTGGCCGGGCACGCCCCGGCCGTCGGCCTGGTGGCAGGCCACGCACTGCTCGCCGAACAGCGTGGCGCCGTCGGCGGTCGTCCCGGCCGGCTCCGTCGCTGCCGGCTGCGCGTCCGGCTTCGGCGGATTGGGGCCGAGGTAGCTGCCCAGATAGGCGACGATCTTGGCGCGCTCCTCGGCCGGGATCCGCAGGCCGAACTGGCGCATGTTGGCGACCACGTCGTCCCAGGCGTCGGCCGGGATGCCGGCCGAGTCGACGAGATACTGGAGGTCGTGGCAGGTCCGGCAGTTGCCGTAGACGAGGTCGCGGTCCGGGCCCTGCGGCAACTCGATCTGCGCCGCCGCCGAGGCGGCGGAGAGAAGCCACAGGCCGAACACGGCCGGAAGCAGGCGGAAGGTTGTCCTGGGCGGCAAGGGGGCGCTCCCGGCTGAAGGACAGGCGTTGCGGAGGGGAAGGGCGGGGGGCGCCGGCCCGGCGCCCCCCCGCAGGCAGTGGCCGTCAGGCGACGGTGAGCTCCAGACGCTCGACGCCGTTCCACTCGTAGCCGCGCGGGTTCCAGCGGGCCAGGCCGTCGATCGGCTGGGTCCGGCCGAGCGCGTCGGTCGCCCGCGACATCAGCACGGCGGCGCCCTTGGCGAGGCTCGCCTTGGCCGACCAGTGATGCCAGGCCCAGGGGCTCTCGGGCGTCTCGATCTCGGCGTTCTGCCAGCTCTTGCCGCCGTCGGCCGAGACCTCGACGCTGGTAATCGGCGCGACGCCGTCGTTGAAGGCGACGCCGGTGATCTCGACCGCCCCGGCCTTCGGATTGTCGTCGGGCAGCGGCGAGAAGATCACGCTCTTGATCGTGTGCCCGTAGGTCGGGACGCTGTTCGACAGGGTGTAGTCGTTGGCGCCGAACTTGCCCGGCTCGACCGGCATGATCGGCATCCGGTAGCCGAGCGACTGATAGGCGCTCGGCGACTGCGCGGCCGCGAACAGCAGGCCGCTCAGCAGCTTGACGTTCATGTTGCCGTAGTAGCCGGGGATGATCAGGCGGACCGGGCCGCCGTGGCAGGCCGGGATCGGCTCGCCGTTCATCTTGAGCGCGATGATGGCGTGGTCGAGCGCCGGGTCGTCGAGGTGATAGCTCTTGGCGAAGTCGGTGCCTTCGGGGGTCGCCGGCTGGTCCCAGCCCTCCGCGGTCAGCCAGGTCGCCTCGCTGCTCGGCACCATCTTCAGCTCGTCGAGGAAGGGCCGCAGCGGCACGCCTTCCCATTTGACGTTGCCCATGCCGCCGTTCTTCCACTGGCCGCCCGCGACCTTCTGCCTGGCGGCGTAGTAGGAGCGGCCGTTGCCGGCGCACTGGATCACCGAGACGCGCTTTTCCTGGCCCATCTTCTCGAGGTCGGCCAGGGTGACGTCGCGCGGCCGTTGCACCAGGCCGTCGACCCGAATCGTCCAGTCCTTCCGGTCCGGGGCGGCGGTCGTCGCGTACCAGGCCGCATTGCCCTCATGGGGGAAATGGAAGCGGCAGAACAGGATCTCCTTCGGTGTGTGCGCGTACTTGCGCAGCAGGGTCAGGGGGGTCTCCATGACCCCGAGCTTGGCATTGTGCACGAGCAGGCCGGGCACCTTGCCCTGGATGATCTCCGCGGAATCCGCTACGGCCTCGGCGAAGGCCGGGGAGACCAGGCGCGAGCCCAGTCCCATGGACAGACCGGCGGCGCCGGCCAGCGCGCCGAAACGGCGCCGGGAAATCTCGAACGAATCGATGGACCTGGACATGGTTCCTCCCTTTCTGGGATGCGCGTCCTGTCCGTGCCGGCCTCTTTCCATCCGTGACGGGGCCCCGGCCGGGGCGCGCACTGCTCCATTGCTGTCCGGCCGGGCCCGTCTAAGCGGCATGGCCCGGCCGTCGCGGTATCTTCCGCTGCGGCCATCATCCGCCCGGGTCCGCCGGCACGGCAAGAACAATTACGGTAAATTGAATATGATGGTCGATGCCGATCGCGCGCAGGCACGGGGAGCGGCGCGACGCCGCGCCGCGCGGGAGTTCGCCGCTTGCGACCCGGGAAAGGCGCCTGTTATGCTACCCGTGGTCAGACCGGGGACAGGATTCCACAATATGTTGCGGCCGCTGACAGTACTGGCCGGTATCGTTGCACTGGCCGGGCTGCTCGGGCTCAGCGCCTGCACGGAGGTCCAGTTCGCCGCGCAGACCGCCAAGGGCATCGCCGGACCGCCGGGCAGCGAGACGATCGGCCGCTACAAGGTCGGCAATCCCTACCAGGTCGCCGGCAAGTGGTACTACCCACAGGTCGACCTGGACTACGACGAGACCGGCATCGCCTCCTGGTACGGTCCCGGCTTCCACGGCGGCGTCACCGCGAACGGCGAGCTCTACGACCAGAACGCCCTGACCGCCGCCCATCCGACCCTGCCGATGCCGAGCCTGGTCGAGGTCACCAACCTCGAGAACGGCCGGGTGCTCAAGGTCCGGATCAACGACCGCGGCCCCTACAAGAACGGCCGGATCATCGACCTCTCGAAGCGTGCCGCCGAGCTGCTCGGCGTCACCCGCCACGGCACGGCCAAGGTGCGCGTCCGCCTGCTGCGCGAGGAGAGCCTGCAGCTCGCCGCGATCGCCCAGGGCAAGTCGCCGGAACTGGTCGCCGAGGCTCAGGCCGCGGCGCCGCCCGCGGTGCCGGTGGTCGACGTCAAGGCCGAGCCCCTGCCGGGCACGACGCCGCCGCCCGCCGCGGTCAAGCCGGAGCCGGCGGTGGCCCGGCCGGTGCAGGCCGAGCCGCTGCCGCTGCCGGACGGCCGGGTGACCCAGACCGCCGTCCTGCCGAGCTCGATCTTCGTCCAGGCCGGCGCCTTCACCGAGTCGGGCAACGCCCAGCGCCTGGCCGGGCGGCTCGGCGGGCTCGGACCGGTCAACGTGGCGCCGGCCAGCGTCAATGGGACGCGATTCTACCGGGTCCAGCTCGGTCCCCTGGCCAGCGTCGACGAGGCTGATATGCTGCTCAACCGGCTGATCGACTCAGGCTTCACCGAGGCCCGGGTCGTCATCCGCTGAGCCGTCGGCCGGCGCCGCCGGGCGCCGGACGCAGAAGAAGAGATGCCAAGCCAACCGCGTGGGGTGATCATGTTTCGTTCCGGCCTTCGTCACGGTCTCTTGCTGCCGCTGTTCCTGCTCGTCCTGGCCGCGGCCGGGCCACGACCGGCAGCGGCCTTCGAGACCGAGGCGCGGGAGGCGATCCTGATCGACCTCAGCACCCATACGGTGCTCTACGCCAAGGACCCCGACCGCCGGATCCCGCCGGCCTCGATGTCGAAGATGATGACCGCCTACATCATCGAGGAGGCGATCGACGCCGGCCACATCTCGCTCGACGACGAGTTCCTGGTCAGCGAGAAGGCCTGGCGCAAGGGCGGCTCCAAGATGTTCGTCAAGGTCGGCAACAAGGTGAAGGTGCGCGACCTGCTGCAGGGCGTGGTCGTGCAGTCCGGCAACGACGCCTCGATCGTGCTGGCCGAAGGCCTGGCCGGCAGCGAGGAGGCCTTCGCCGAGCTGATGAACAAGCACGCCAAGAAGATGGGCCTGACCGGCAGCCATTTCGCCAACGCGACCGGCTGGCCGGACCCCGAGGAATACATGACCGTGCGCGACCTCTCGACCCTGGCCACGCACATCATCGAGGACCATCCCAAGTACTATCCGATCTACTCCGAGACCGAGTTCACCTGGAACGGCATCAAGCAGTCGAACCGCAACCCGCTGCTCTACCGCAACATCGGCGCCGACGGCCTGAAGACCGGCCACACCGAGGAGGCCGGCTACTGCCTGACCGCCTCGGCCGTGCGCAACGGCCGGCGCCTCGTCCTGGTGGTGACCGGCCTGCCCTCGGTCCAGGCGCGCGCCGAGGAAGGCGAGAAGCTGATGGAGTGGGGCTTCCGCGAGTTCGACAAGTACGACCTCGCCAAGGCCGGCGAGACGATCGACAAGGCGCCGGTCTGGCTCGGCACCGAGCCCTACGTGCCGCTGGTGCCGATGGACCCGGTCGCGATCAGCCTGAGCCGCACCGCGCGCCCCGACATGAAGGTCACGGTCAGCTACGACTCGCCGATCCCGGCGCCGATCGCGAAGGGCCAGGAGCTGGCGACCATGACCGTGACCGCGCCCGGCATGGAGCCCAAGAGCTATCCGCTCTATGCCGGCGCCGACGTCGAGAAGCTCGGCTCGGTCGGCCGCATCGTCGCCGCCGCCAAGTACCTCGTCCTGGGCCAGCCCTAGGACGCGCGGGAGCGATTGCGCTTCCGCGGGGCCGGGTGCAGGGTCCGGCCATGGACCGGGGCAGGGGACGCTTCATCACCTTCGAGGGCGGCGAGGGCGCCGGCAAGTCGACGCAGCTGCGCCGGCTCGCGGCGCGCCTCGAGGCGCTCGGCCTCGCCGTCGTGGCGACCCGCGAGCCCGGCGGCAGTCCCGGGGCCGAGCAGATCCGCGAGCTGCTGATCCACGGGGAGGCCGACCGCTGGGACCGCACGACCGAGGCGCTGCTGCATTCGGCGGCCCGGCGCGACCATCTGAGGTGCACCGTCGAGCCGGCCCTCGCCGCCGGCCGCTGGGTGCTGTCCGACCGCTTCGCCGATTCGACCGCGGCCTATCAGGGCTACGGCCACGGCATGGCGCCCGAGACGCTGCAGCTGCTCTACGGCATCGCGGTCGGCCGGCTGAAGCCGGACCTGACCCTGATCCTCGACCTGCCGGTCGAGCAGGGCCTGGAGCGCGCCGCGGCCCGGCGCGGCGGCGGCGCCCGCTACGAGGCGCTCGACCGGGCCTTCCACGAGCGCGTGCGCGAGGGCTTCCTGGCCATCGCCGGGTCCGAGCCCGAGCGCTGCGCCGTCCTCGACGCCTCGGGCGATGCCGAGGCGGTCGAGCGCGCGGTCTGGCGATGCGTCGCCGAGCGCCTCGCGCTCCCGGCCGTCGGCGGCGACTCCTGAGCCTGCCGCTGCCGGCTACCGCGCCCCGGCGAACAGGCTCCTGAGATCGATCTTCGGCTCCTCGGGCTGATCGAGCCGCAGGCGCTCCTCGATCTCCGACAGGTGGTGCAGCATCGCGTCCGCGGCGGCCCCGGCCTCGCCGGCGGCGAGCGCGTCGAGGATCGTGCCGTGCTCCTCGTGGGAGCAGTCGGCCGAGGCGACGTGCTCGTAGAGCGCCACCACCAGGGAGCTGCGCGCGACCAGCTCGCGCAGCACGTCCTCCAGGATGCGGTTGCCCGCGACCTCGGCGAGCAGGAGGTGGAACTCGCCGGACAGCCGGACCCTCGCCAGGGCGTCGCCGCGCCGTGCCGCCTCGCGCTCCCTCTCGACATGGGCGCGCAGGCGCTGCAGCGCACGCTCGCCGAGCCGCTCGGCGGCGGCGCGCACCAGCGACCGCTCGAGCAGGCGACGGGCGTCGAAGACCTCGCGCGCGTCCTCGACCGTCGGCCGCGCGACGAAGGAGCCGCGGTTCAGCACCTGGCTGACCATGCGCTCCTGCGCCAGGCGGCCGAGCACCCGGCGGATGCGGCTGCGGTTGGTGCCGAAGATCTCGGCCAGCTCGATCTCGGGCAGCTTGGCGCCGGGCGGCAGCCGGCGCTCGACGATGGCGACCAGCAGCGCCTCGTAGATCCGGCTCTCGCGCTCGGCCTCGTCGAGATCGCCCTTGCGGCGGGAGGGGCCCTGGGCCTGCCGGGGCGCTGCAGCGGTGTCGAAGGCGATGTCGCTGGTCATGGATCGGATCGGTTCGGCTGCGGGGCGGCAGGATTGCGGAGTGATCGTCGACAGGGAAGCTAGCACTTGTCGACAATCGTAGCCACCGCTCTCGCAATTCCCCCGGCACCCCGCTGGCGCGAGATTGAGCAGATTCGGCGCGGCGATCCCAGGAATTGTGCAGTGCAACTGCCGGCATTCCCGGCTTCCTGCCCGAGACGCTCGGAATCCAGCGCCAGACGTCACTGGCACGGCGCTTGCGTACATTCGCCGAAAGATTGGTAACAATCCGACGACGGCGAGGGCGTCAATGGGGGATCCGGGCCTGTCGAACCGATCCGAAGCACGATCGCCGCGCGGCGCCGTCGAGGCGGTCGCCGTGACCAAGCGCTACGACCGGACCGAGGCGGTCAAGGCCGTCACGCTGAAGATCCCCTCGGGCAGCTACTGCTGCCTGCTCGGCCCCTCGGGCTGCGGCAAGACCTCGACGCTGCGGATGATCGCCGGCCACGAAGCGGTCAGCGAGGGCGACATCCTGATCGACGACCAGAACGTCACCGACCTGCCGCCGGCACGCCGCGGCACGGCGATGATGTTCCAGAGCTACGCCCTGTTCCCGCACCTCGACTGCCTGGACAACGTCGCCTTCAGCCTGCGCATGCGCGGCGTCGCCCGGGCGGAGCGGCGCCGGAAGGCGCTCGATCTGCTCGGCGTGGTGCAGATGACCGACTACGCGGCACGCCGGCCGAGCCAGCTGTCGGGCGGCCAGCAGCAGCGCGTCGCCCTGGCCCGGGCGCTCACGACCAACCCGGACGTCCTGCTGCTCGACGAGCCGCTGTCCGCCCTCGACCCCTTCCTGCGCACCCGCGTGCGGGCCGAGCTGAAGCGCCTGCAGGCCGACCTCGCGATCACTTTCGTGCACGTCACGCACTCCCAGGAGGAGGCGATGGCCCTGGCCGACCAGGTCGTCGTCATGAACGACGGCCGGATCGAGCAGAGCGGCTCGGCGCGCGAGGTCTTCAACAGCCCGCGCACCCCCTTCGTCGCGCGCTTCATCGGCGGCCACAACGTGCTGGCCGGTCGGGTCGAGAGCTGCAGCGGCGGCCGGGCCGCCGTGGCCGGCGCCGGCGGCAGCCGGCTGCTGGTCCCGGCCGGCGGGCTCGCGGGCGGCAGCGAAGTCTTCCTCGCGGTGCGCAGCGACCGCATCCGGCTCGGCGAGGGGGAGGGGGACTCGAACGTCCTGGAAGGCCGGGTCGCGGCCATCGAGTACCAGGGCGCGCGCGTCCGCGTCACGCTCGCCTGCGCCGCCGAGGAGCTGCTGCTCGACCTCGACGAGGCGGTCTTCTTCGCCGGCCCGCTGGCGCCGGGCGACTGGGCGAAGGCCTGCTGGCCGGTCGCGGAGACCCGCCTGCTGCAATCGCTATGAACAAAGATCGCAACGAGACCAGCAAGGAGGCTGTCATGACCAGGAAGACCAAAGGGAATACCGGGCGGCAGGGTCTGTCGCGCCGCGCCTTCGTCAAGTCGGCCGCCGTCGCGGGCGGCGCCGCCATTGGCTCCGGCGCGGTCCGGGGCTTCCCGACGATCTGGGCCCAGAACATCAAGAACGTGACCCTGCGCCAGTTCGGCACCGGCGTCTCGAACCTCAATGCCGTGGCCGAGAAGTGCAAGCAGGACACCGGCATCACGATCCAGATGACCGCGCTCGATTCCGATGCCGTCGCGCAGCGCGCCGTGACCCAGCCGAACTCCTATGACATCGCCGACATCGAGTACTGGATCTGCAAGAAGGTCTTCCCCAGCGGCAACCTGCAGCCGATGGAGGTCAAGAAGCTGGCGTACTACGACGCCATCGTGCCGATCTTCAAAACCGGCAAGCTGACGCCGGACTCGGTGATCGCCCAGGGCACCGCGCCGCACACCGTCGGCTTCGTCGAGGGCAAGAACTCGACGAGCTTCGCCAAGCAGCCGACGGAGTGGATGACGCTGATCCCGACAATCTACAACGGCGACACGCTCGGCATCCGTCCCGACCTGATCAAGAAGCCGGTCAAGAACTGGCGGGACCTGCTCGACAGCGACTACGTCGGCAAGGCCTCGATCCTGAACATCCCCTCGATCGGCATCATGGATGCCGCGATGGTCTGCGAGTCCCTCGGCAAGGTGACCTACGCCGACAAGGGCAACATGACCAGGGAGGAGATCGACAAGACCATGGCGGTGCTGACCGAGGCCAAGAAGGCCGGCCAGTTCCGCGCCTTCTGGAAGACCTTCGACGAGTCGGTGAACCTGATGGCCTCGGGCGAGGTGGTGATCCAGTCGATGTGGTCGCCGGCGGTCGCCGCGGTGCGCTCCAAGGGCATCGCCTGCACCTACCAGCCGCTCGAGGAGGGCTACCGCGCCTGGGGCGGCGGCCTCGGCCTGGCCAAGCACCTGAGCGGCCTCGAGCTCGACGCCGCCTACGAGTACCTCAACTGGTACCTCTCGGGCTGGGTCGGCGCCTACCTGAACCGCCAGGGCTACTACAGCGCCTGCCTGGAGACGGCCAAGAAGTACATGAGCGCCGACGAGTGGGGCTACTGGATGGAGGGCAAGCCGGCCCAGAAGGACATCCTGAGCCCCGACGGCAAGGTCATGGAGAAGGCCGGCGCCGTGCGCGACGGCGGATCCTTCGAGGAGCGCATGGGCCACATCGCCTGCTGGAACTCGGTGATGGACGAGAACAGCTACATGATCAGGAAGTGGAACGAGTTCATTGTCGCCTGACGGCGCCGTCGGCGAGGTCGCGCGGGGCGGGCTCCCGCGCGGCCGGCCGGCGAGCCCGGCGGCGGCCCGGTTCCCGAGGCTGCGGGCCGGCGCGTCCTACCTGCAGGTCGCGCCGCTCGCGGTGATCCTGGCGCTGTTCCTGGTGATCCCGATCCTGACCATCGTCGTGGTCAGCTTCTGGCGCTTCGACGAGTACCGGATCATCCCGGACGTCGTGCTCGACAACTACAGCTATCTGCTGACCTCCGCCGTCACCCTCGGGCTCTACCTCAACACCCTGAAGTACGCGGCCCTGGCCTGGGTCCTGACCCTCGGCATCGGCTTCGCGGTCGCCTACTTCCTGGCCTTCCACGTGCGCAGCACGACCTGGCAGATGACGCTCTTCGTGCTCTGCACGATCCCCTTCTGGACCTCGAACATCATCCGCATGATCTCCTGGATCCCCTTCCTGGGCCGTCACGGGCTGCTCAACCAGGCCCTGCTGTCGCTCGGCCTGGTCGACCGCCCCCTGGAGTTCCTGCTGTTCTCGGACTTCGCGATCGTGCTGGCCTTCGTGCACCTCTACACGCTGTTCATGGTGGTGCCGATCTTCAACTCGATGATGCGCATCGACCGGGCGCTGATCGAGGCGGCGGTCGACGCCGGGGCGACGGCGCGGCAAGTCGTCTGGCATGTCGTGCTGCCGCTCTGCAAGCCGGGCATCGCCATCGGCTCGATCTTCGTGGTGACCCTGGTGATGGGCGACTTCATCACCGTGCGGCTGATGGGCGGCGGCCAGCGCGCCTCGGTCGGCCTCGCCATGTCCAACGAGATCTCGCTGCTGCAGTACCCCGCGGCCGCGGCCGACGCCGTGGCGCTGCTGGCCGTCGTGCTGCTGATGGTCGCCGCGATGATGCGCATCGTCGACGTGAGGAAGGAGCTCTAGGCCCATGAGGCGGGAACGGCGCTCGCTCGGCTTCTGGCTGCTCGCGGCCTTCTTCGGGCTCTTCGTGCTGTTCCTCTACGGCCCGATCTCGACCATCGTGATCCTGTCGTTCCAGGGCCCCGACGGCGGCCTGACCTTCCCGATGAACGGCGTCTCGACCCACTGGTTCGCCAACCTGTTCGAGCGCCAGGCGGTCGGCGACTTCGGCGGCTCCTTCACCCGCTCGATCGAGCTCGGCCTGCTGGTCATGGCGATCACCCTGGTCGTCTCGGTCAGCGCCGGCCTGGCCTTCCGGCGCCGCTTCAGGGGCGCGACCTTCCTGTTCTACCTGACCGTCGCCAGCCTGATCGTGCCCTCGATCCTGATCGGCCTCGGCATCGGCCTGATCTTCAGCATCGCCGGCTGGCAGCCGGCCTGGTACTCCTCGGCGCTCGGCGCGCACCTGACCTGGACCCTGCCGTTCGGCCTGCTGATCATGTTCGCGGTCTTCAACCGCTTCGACCGGGCCTACGAGGAGGCGGCGCGCGATCTCGGCGCCGGCGCCTGGCAGACCTTCCGCTTCGTCGTGCTGCCGCTGATCGCGCCCAGCCTGGTCGGCGTCGCGCTGTTCGGCTTCACCCTCAGCTACGACGAGTTCGCGCGCACCCTGATGACCGCCGGCAGCTTCAACACCCTGCCGCTCGAGATCTACGGCATGACGACCAACGTCACGACGCCGGTGCTCTACGCCCTCGGCACCCTGACCACCGGCTTCTCCTTCGCGATCATCCTGATCTGCCTGGCGACGGCCCTGATCCTGCAGCGGCGCCGCGCCCGCCACGGCTCGGATGCCGGCAAGGGCGTGTAACCCCCATGACGAGGGCGCCATGCGCATCCTGGTGATCAACCCGAACAGCACGGCCTCGATGACCGCGCGCATCGCCGCCGCGGCGCGGGCCGCGGCCGCGCCCGGCACCGAGATCGAGGCGGCCAACCCGAGCGACGGGCCGGTCTCCATCGAGGGCCGCTACGACGAGGCCTTCGCCGTGCCCGGCCTGCTGCGCCTGGTGCGCGCCGGCGAGAGACGGGGCATCGACGGCTACGTGATCGCCTGCGCCGACGACATCGGACTGGCGGCGGCGCGCGAGATCGCCCGGGGGCCGGTGGTCGGCCACACCGAGGCGGCGGCCCTGCTGGCCGGCCGGATCGCCGGCGGCTTCTCGATCGTCACGACCCTGTCGCGCTCGCTGCCGGTGTTCCACGAGCTGATGCAGCGCTACGGCACGGCCCCGCTCTGCCGTTCGGTGCGCGCCTCCGACATCCCGGTGCTCGAGCTGGAGAACCCCGCCTCGGACGCGCGGGCACGGCTGTCGCGCGAGATCGAGCTCGCGGTCCGCGAGGACGGGGCCGAGGCGATCCTGCTCGGCTGCGCCGGCATGGTCGACCTCGCGGCCGAGCTGTCCGCCGACTTCGGCCTGCCGGTCATCGACGGCGTCTCGGCGGCGGTCAAGCTCGTCGAGGCCCTGGTCGGCCTGGGCTTGGCGACCGCCAAGGCCGGCGCCCTGGCCTGGCCACGGGTCAAGGACTACAAGGGCGCGTTCGCCGACGACGCGCCGACGACGGCCGGCTGAAGCGGCCGCGAGACCATCCGGGGGGAGCCATGGACCAGAGCTATCCGCGCGACATGATCGGCTACGGCCGCACGCCGCCCGATCCGCAGTGGCCCGGCGGCGCGCGTCTCGCCGTGCAGTTCGTGATCAACTACGAGGAGGGCGGCGAGAACTGCATCCTCCATGGGGACCCGATCTCCGAGGCCTTCCTGACCGAGACGGTCGGCGGCCAGCCGCTGGTCGGCCGGCGCAACCTCAACAGCGAGTCGGTCTACGAGTACGGCAGCCGCGCCGGCTTCTGGCGCCTGCATCGCCTGTTCACGGCCCGCGGCCTGCCGGTCACGGTCTACGGCGTCGCCATGGCCCTGGCGCGCAATCCCGAGGCGGTCGCCGCCATGACCGAGGCCGGGTGGGAGATCGCCAGCCACGGCCTGCGCTGGATCGACTACCAGGACATGCCGGAAGACGAGGAGCGGGCGCACCTCCAGGAGGCGATCGCGATCCAGACCCGGCTGACCGGTGTCCGGCCGCTCGGCTGGTACACCGGCCGGATCAGCCCGCAGACCCGCAAGCTGGTCATGGAGGAATGCGGTTTCCTTTACGACTCGGACTCTTACGCCGACGACCTGCCGTACTGGCTGAGGCGCCCGGACGGGCAGGGACACCTGGTGATCCCCTACACCCTCGACGCCAACGACATGCGCTTCGCCAGCTTCCAGGGCTTCAACTCCGGCGACCAGTTCTTCACCTACCTGCGCGACGCCTTCGACCTGCTGCTGGAGGAGGGCGAGAGCCGGCCGAAGATGCTGTCGGTCGGCCTGCACTGCCGGCTGGTCGGCCGGCCGGGCCGGGCCGCGGCCCTGGCCCGCTTCCTCGACTACGTCGCCGGCCACCAGGACGTCTGGGTCTGCCGGCGCGTCGACATCGCGCGGCACTGGCGCGAGGTCCATCCGTTCCGCTGAGCGGGGCCGCGTCCGGGTCGCCTCGCGACGCGCTCCGTGCTAGAGCCCTGGTCATGAGTGCCGCCCCGGAACCGCGCGCGAACCCGCGCCTGCTCGACCAGGAGGCCGCCGAGCGCCGGCTGCTCGAGGCCGAGCGCTCGGGCCGGCTGCCGCACGCCTGGCTGATCGTCGGGCCGCGCGGCATCGGCAAGGCGACGCTCGCCTTCCGCTTCGCCCGGCACCTGCTGGCCGGCGGCCTCCGGGACGAGGGGCCGGGCCTGTTCGGCGACGCGCCGGCGGAACCGAGCCTCGCGCTCTCGCCCGACCACCGGATCTTCCACCAGGTCGCCGCCGCAGGCCATCCGGACCTCGTCACGATCGCCCGCGAGGCCGACCCGAAGACCGGCCGGGTGAAGCGCGACATCTCGGTCGACAGCGTCCGCAAGGCGACCGACTTCCTGCGCCTGACCTCGGCCGAGGGCGGCCGGCGGATCGTCATCGTCGACTCGGCGGACGAGATGAATGCCAATGCTGCCAACGCCTTGCTGAAGGTCCTGGAGGAGCCGCCGCAGGCCGCGCTGCTGCTGCTGGTCAGCCACAGCCCCGGCGGCCTCTTGCCGACGATCCGCTCGCGCTGCCGCCAGCTCGCGCTGCGGCCGCTGCCGAGCGGCACGGTCGAGGGCCTGCTCGCGGATTTCCGGCCGGAGCTGGATCCGGCCGACCGGCACAGCCTGGCGGTGCTGTCCGAGGGCTCGATCGGCCGGGCCGAGACCCTGGCCGAGCTCGGCGGCCTGCTGCTCTACCGCGAGCTGCTCGGCTACCTCGAGGCGCTGCCCAGGCTCGACGTCGGGCGACTGCACGAGTTCGGCGAGCGCCTGGCGCGCGACAGCAGCGGCGAGGCCTTCCGCACGGTCGGCGAGCTGCTCGAGCGCTGGCTGGCCCGCCTGCTGCGCGCCGGCGCCGGCGGCGAGCTGCCGCCGGAGGTCGTGCCCGGCGAGGCCGAGGTGATCGCGCGCCTGCTGCAGCGGGGCAGCCTGGAAGCCTGGCTGCGGCTGTGGGAGAAGCTGTCGCGCCTGTTCAGCCGGACCGAAAGCGCCAATCTCGACCGCAAGCAGGCGATCCTGACCGCCTTCCTGGCCCTGCAGGCCCGCGCCGCCTAGATCGCCGGGGCGATTCGTGCGATGGAACGGCGGCTGCGTGCCGGTCGCTGTCCCCGTCTCGTCATCCCCGCGAAAGCGGGGATCCAGAGGACGGTGCCGTAGGCGCGAACGGCCGTTGGTCGGCTCGAACGTCTCCTTCCTCTGGATCCCCGCTTTCGCGGGGATGACGAAGAGAGGGGGCGTCGTCGCTTGCCACTCGGGCGGCAGAGACCAGATGAGAGGGCGCCGGTCCGCCGGCGCCGAGGAGAACAAGAGCCGCGATGTCCGCTCCCGACCGCTACTACGTCACGACCCCGATCTACTACGTCAACGATCGGCCCCATATCGGCCACGCCTACTCGACGCTGGCCTGCGACGTGCTGGCGCGCTTCATGCGGCTCGACGGCCGCGAGGTCCACTTCCTGACCGGCACCGACGAGCACGGCCAGAAGGTCGAGAAGTCGGCCCAGGCCAGGGGCGTCGACCCGCAGACCTTCACCGACGAGGTCAGCGAGAACTTCCGCGAGCTCGCGCGGCTGATGAACTTCTCCAACGACGACTTCATCCGCACCACCGAGCCGCGGCACTACGCCTCCTGCCAGGCGCTCTGGGAGAAGCTGGTCGAGGCCGGCGACATCTACCTCGGCAGCTACTCCGGCTGGTACGCCGTGCGCGACGAGGCCTTCTACGGCGAGGACGAGCTGACGAAGGACGAGGAGGGGCGGATGATCGCGCCCTCCGGCGCGGAGTGCGAGTGGGTCGAGGAGCCCTCCTACTTCTTCCGCCTCTCGGCCTGGCAGGACCGCCTGCTGGCGCTCTACGAGGAGCGCCCGGACTTCATCCTGCCGGAGACCCGGCGCAACGAGGTGGTCTCCTTCGTCAGGAGCGGCCTGCGCGACCTCTCGGTCAGCCGCACCACCTTCGGCTGGGGCATCCCGGTGCCGAACGACGCCGCGCACGTCATGTACGTCTGGCTCGACGCCCTGACGAACTACATCACCGCCGTCGGCTATCCCGATGAGAACGCGGAGACTTTCCGGAAGTTCTGGCCGGCCGACCTGCACATGGTCGGCAAGGACATCCTGCGCTTCCACGCGGTCTACTGGCCGGCCTTCCTGATGGCCGCCGGCCTGGAGCCGCCGCGCCGGGTCTTCGCCCACGGCTGGCTGCTCAACAAGGGCGCCAAGATGTCGAAGTCCCTGGGCAACGTGCTGCGCCCGGCCGACCTGGTCGAGCGCTACGGCCTCGATCCCGTCCGCTACTACCTGCTGCGCGAGGTGCCCTTCGGCCAGGACGGCTACGTCAGCCACGAGTCGATGGTCGCGCGGATCAACGGCGACCTGGCCAACGACCTCGGCAACCTGGCCCAGCGCAGCCTCTCGATGATCGCCAAGAACTGCGGCGGCGCGGTGCCCGATCCGGGCGCGCTCACCGAGGCCGACCGGGCGCTGCTCGACAAGGCCGCCGGCCTGCTGCAGCGGCTGCGCGAGGAGTACGGCCAGCAGGCTTTCCACCGCGGCCTCGAGGCGGTCTGGCAGGTCGTCGGTGACGCCAATCGCTACGTCGACGAGCAGGCGCCCTGGGCGCTCAGGAAGACCGACCCGGCGCGCATGGCGACGGTGCTCTGGGTGCTCGCCGAGACGGTGCGGCGGGTCGCGATCCTGGTCCAGCCGGTGATGCCGCAGGCCATGGAGACGATGCTCGACCAGCTCGGCGTGCCGGCCGACAGGCGCGGCTTCGCGGATCTCGACGCGGGCCTGGTCGCCGGGACGCCGCTGCCGAAGCCGCAGGGCGTCTTCCCGCGCTACGTCGAGCCCGAAGGCGAGGGCGAGGCGGCCGCTTCGTGATGGCCGGCGCGATGCTCGTCGATTCCCACTGCCACCTGGACTACCTCGCCGAGTCCGGCGACCTGGACGGCGTGGTCGCGCGGGCGCGCAACGCCGGCGTCGGGACCCTGCTGACCATCTCGACCAAGCTCTCGACCTGGGAGGGCGTGCACGCCATCGCGCGGCGCTATCCCGAGGTTTGGTGCTCGGTCGGCGTGCATCCCCACGAGGCCGAGCAGGAGGGGCAGGAGACGCCCGAGCGGCTGATCGCGCTGGCGCAGGCGCCCGAGGTGGTCGGCATCGGCGAGACCGGCCTCGACTTCTATTACGAGCACAGCCCGCGCAAGGCCCAGGAGGCCTCGTTCCGCGCCCACATCGCGGCGTCCCGCGAGACCGGCCTGCCGCTGATCGTCCACGCCCGCGACGCCGACGACGAGACCGTGCGGGTGCTGCGCGAGGAATATGCGGCCGGCGCCTTCCCGGGGGTGATCCACTGCTTCACCGCCGGACCGGGCCTCGCCGAGGCGGCGCTGGAGATCGGCTTCGCGATCTCGCTGGCCGGCATCGTCACCTTCAAGAGCGCCGAGTCTCTGCGCGAGACGGTGAAGCGGGTGCCGCTCGAGCGCCTGCTGGTCGAGACCGACGCGCCCTACCTGGCGCCGGTGCCGTTCCGCGGCAAGACCAACGAGCCGGCCTTCGTGCCGCACACCGCCGCGAAGCTCGCCGAGCTCAAGGAGGTCTCGCCCGAGACCCTGGCGGCGGCGACCACGGCCAACTTCTTCCGGCTGTTCGGCAAGGCCGAGGCGCCGGCCGGGGCAGCCCTCGGGGCATGAAGGTCCGGGGCGCATGAAGGTCACGGTGCTCGGCTCGGGCGGCTCGGGCGGCGTGCCGCTGCCCGACGGCAGCCCCGGCGGCAGCTGGGTCGACTGCGACCCCGGCGAGCCGCGCAACCGCCGGCGCCGGGTCTCGATCACCGTCGAGACGCGCGGGCGCGTCTTGCTGATCGACGCCGGGCCGGACATCCGCGAGCAGCTCATGACCTTCTCGGTGCCGCCGATCGACGCGGTGCTGCTGACCCACTGGCACGCCGACCACTGCCACGGCCTCGACGACCTGCGCGCCATGGCCTACGCCCGCCACGGCCAGATCCCGGCCTACATGAGCGAGGACACGCGGCGCATGCTGACCGAGCGCTTCGACTACATGTTCAAGCACGCGGCCCCGCGCCACCAGCAGTACCCGACGATCCTGGAGGAGCGGCCCTTCGACTACGGCGAGATCGAGGTCGAGGGCGTCGCTTGCCGGGCCTTTCGCCAGGACCACCGCGGCGTCGAGAGCGCCGGCTTCCGCTTCGGCTCCTTCGCCTACTCGACCGACGTCTGGAAGCTCGACGAGGCCGCCTTCGCGGCGCTCGAGGGCGTCGAGACCTGGATCGTCGACTGCCTGGCCATGAAGCCGCACCCGACCCACTCCTGGTTCGAGCAGACCCTGGGCTGGATCGGGCGGGTGAAGCCGAAGCAGGCCTGGCTCACCCACCTCAACCACACCATGGACTACCGCACGCTGCTCGGGCTCTGCCCCGAGGGGGTCGAGCCGGCGTACGACGGCCTGGTGCTGGATCTGCCGGAGTAGCGCGGGGGAAGCCCCCCGCACCTCACCCTCCCACGCTTCGCGCGGGCCCCTCCCTCTCCCCTCCCCAAGGGAGCGGAGAGGGACTTGAGGGGCGCGGGCCTTACCATTCGACTCCCTCTCCGCTCCCTTGGGGAGGGGAGAGGGCCGGGGTGAGGTGAGGGGATCCGAGCTTCCGTCCCCGCTACCGCCTGTCCGCCTTGCCGTAGTGGCGCTCGATGCGTGCCTGGATCATCTCGAAGCAGAAGGAGATGATCCAGTAGATCACCGCCGCGGTGATCAGCATCTCGAAGTAGCGGAAGCCGGCGCGGCCCTGGGTGCGCGCCAGGTACATCAGCTCCAGCACGCCCATCACCGAGACCAGCGAGGAGTCCTTCAGCATCGCGATGAACTGGTTGCCGGTCGGCGGCACGATCAGCTTCATCGCCTGGGGCAGCACGACCTTGCGCAGGGTCAGGCTGCGGCTGAGGCCGAGCGCCGTCGAGGCCTCGCTCTGGCCGTGCGGCACGCCCTGGATGCCGGCCCGGAAGATCTCCGCCATGTAGGCGCCGTAGCAGAGCGAGAGCGCCAGGATGCCGGCCGGCACGGCCTCCAGGTTGATGCCGAACTGCGGCAGGCCGAGGTAGATCAGGAAGATCTGCAGCAGCAGCGGCGTGCCGCGGAAGAAGGAGATGTAGAAGGTCGCGATCGCGAAGGCCGGGCCGCTCTTCGACAGGCGGGCCAGGGCGCCGAACAGCGCGATGATCGAGGCGAAGAAGATCGAGGCAGCCGAGACGTAGATCGTCGTCACGGCGCCGGTGCCGATCATGATCGGCAGGCGGACGACGATGTAGGGGATGTCGAGGTTGAAGGCGTAGACGAAGAGCACGAAGCCGCCGAGCAGCTCGGCCCAGACCACGGCGATCTGCCAGAGCAGCGGCAGGAACGAGATCAGCCAGAAGTCGAGGATCAGGAAGCCGGAGACGAGGGCCGCGGGCAGCGCCCGGGCGAGCGGCTCCAGGCCGGCGTGGCCGAGGCCGAGAGCGTCGAGCAGGCCGTCGCCGAGCGCGCCCTCGTGCAGGTCCAGCCAGAACAGCAGGACGAAGAACAGGACGAAGAGGAACGGCCGGCGGACCTCCGGCCGTTCCCATCCGTCGAAGAGCAGGTCCAGCATCGGCTGGACGCTGGCCGCGGAGCGTCAGCCGCCGGCGCTGGTCAGGTCGACGCCGTACCACTTCTTGGACAGCTCGCTCAGCGTGCCGTCCTTGTGCATCTCCGCGATGACCGACTTCAGCTTGGCGTCGAACTCGGCATCGCCCTTGTCGGCGGCGACGGCGAGCGGCTCGTAGAACACCGGGTCGCCGAGGACCTTGAGCGGATAGCCCGACTTGATCGCGCCCTGCACCGTCGGCAGGGCCGAGAGGCCGGCGTCGAGGCGGACGCCGTCGCCGAGCCTGAGGTCGTCCATGACGTTGAGGTCGGTGTCGTAGGTGCGGATCTCGCCCGGCTTGACCAGGAACTTGAAGGGCGGCACGCCCGCCGCGTCGATCTTCAGGGTGCCGCGCAGATAGTCCTCGTAGGTGCAGGCCGCGCAGACGCCGATCTTCTTGCCGTCGAGCTCCTCGACCTTGGTGTACTTGGCGTCCTTGTGCACGAAGAAGCTGGCCGGCGTGTAGTAGTAGACCGCCGGGAAGTCGAGCACCTCGGCGCGCTGCTTGGTCGGGGTCATCGAGCCGACCGAGAGGTCCCAGCGGCTGCCCCAGTGGCCGGCGGTGATGACGTCCCAGGCCGGCGTCACGAACTCGACCTTGGCGCCGAGCCGCTTGGCGATCTCGGTCGCCACGTCGATGTCGAAGCCCTCGAAGCTGCCGTCGGGCTTCTGCGCGGACTGCGGCGGGTAGGCCGGGTCGGTCGCGACCTTCAGGGTCTTGGACTGCATCACGCGGTCGAGCGTGGCGCCGGCCTTGGCGGAGGGCGCGACGGCGGCCTGCGCCAGGCCGACGGCCGCGGCCAGCGTGAGGGCCGTGAAGAACGTTCTGCGGATCATCGAATTGCCTTTCCCTGTCTGCTTCGGGCGCCCCGGCGGGACCGCCGCTCGCGCGGCTTGGCGCCGCTGCTTTTGCGCCTGGAAGGCTAAGCCAAGGCGACGATGAGCGCAACGCGAGCGGGAATGTCGCGACGAAGCCCCGCGCCGGGTCAGCCGGGCCGGTGGCCGACGAAGACGCTGGCGCCGCGATGCAGGGCGTAGGTCACGCAGTCGGCCGGCGAGGGCTGCCAGACCTCCAGGTCGAAGCCGGCCGCGGCGATGCGCAGCCGGAGGTCGCGGCCGTACCAGCGAACGTGGTCCCAGCGGCCGAAGTGCAGCTCGCGCAGCTCCGGCGTGTCGATCGCCGGGTCCTCGTAGGTCCGCTCCCAGCCCTCGACGACCGGCACGGTGATCACGGCGAGGCCGCCGGGCTCCAGGATGCGGAACAGCTCGGCCAGCGCCGCCCGGTCGTCGGGGATGTGCTCCAGCACGTGGTTGGCCATGACCGCGCCGAAGCTGCGCGCGGGCAGGCCGGTCGCGGTCAGGTCGATGGCGAGATCGACCTCGGGGTCGGTCAGGTCGCCGGTGACGTACTCGGCGACGTCGCCGAGCAGCGGCTCCAGGATCGACTCGGGCGAGACGTGGAGCAGGCGGCGGCCGGCCAGCGGCGGCTCGCGCCCGGCCTGGCCTTCGGCCGGATGGCCCTTGAGATAGAGCGCCAGCAACCGGTGCCGCTCGCGCGCGCCGCAGTGGCCGCAGCTGGCGTTGCGCCGGCCCGAGCGCGGATGGTCGCGGAACGGGCCGGTGACGCCGCAGACCGGGCAGGCGAGGGCAGGGCCGGCGGCGCCGGACTCGGCAGCCACGCTACTTGCCGGAGAAGAAGAAGCTGTCGGGATGGTAGACGCCGAACTGGGCGCCCGGGTCCCAGTTGTAGATCGCCTTCTCCGGGACGTTCTTCAGCCGGTCCGTGACGACCACCGGCTGCGGCACCTTGGCGACCAGGCCGAGGGTGTAGACCTCCTCGGCGTCGATCTTCAGGATCTCCGTCCAGGCCTCGCGCCGTTCGGCACGGCCCTTGGCGTGCAGCCACTTCTCGTAGAGCTCCATCAGGTCCTTGGCCTGCTCCATGTCGACCGGCTCGCCGGAGCGGCCCTTGGTCTCGTAGTACTGGCCCCACTTCGGCCACTGGAACGAGGCCTGCTGGACCGGCACGAACTCGCTGGGCGGTAGGTCCGACGAGGGGATCGCGTTCTCCAGCCCGAACCAGAGCGACATCACCGTATCGCCGGAGAACACGCGGTTGCGCAGCACCTCGCGCGACGAGGGCTTGATGAACAGCTTGATGCCGACCTTCTTCCAGCCGTCGGCGACCAGCTGCAGCACGTCCGACTCCTGCGGGTTCTCGCCGGAGGTCTCGACGACGATCTCGAGCGGGCGGCCGTCCGGCATCAGGCGGATGCGCTCGTCGCCGCGCTCGGTCAGGCCGATCTCGTCGAGCAGCTTGTTGGCCAGCTTCGGGTCGAACTCGGCCCAGGCCTGGCGGTAGTGCTCGTCGTAAAGAGGCGAGGCCGGCAGGACCGACTGGTTGCCCGGCAGGCCGAGGCCGAAATAGATGACCTGGTTGATCTCCTCGCGCGGCGTCGCCAGCGACAGGGCGCGGCGGAAGCGCACGTCGCGCAGCAGCTTGCGCCAGACCGGGTCGTTGACGTTGAGGTTGGGGTAGAGCGCCATCTCCGAGCCGCGCACCGTGTCCCACAGGCGCACCGTGTAGCCGGCCTTCTTCTCGTTGCCCTTGATGAAGGTGTAGTCGCTGAAGTTGATGCCGCGCGCCTGCAGGTCCGCTTCGCCCGAGGCGGTCTTGGCCGGGATCAGCTGCGGCGAGGTGATCGCCAGGGTGAACCTGTCGATGTAGGGCAGCTGCCTGCCGTTGCTGTCGACGCGGTGGAAGTAGGGGTTGCGGACCGCGACGATGCGCTCCTGGCCGGTGTCCTCCTTGGTCAGCATCCAGGGCTGGAGCACCGGCAGGTCGGGGTTGTTGAAGCGGTAGAGATCGTCGAGGCGGTTGTGCAGCGGCGCCCAGCTGCGCACCGCGTACTTCTCGCACATCTTGGCGATGAACGCCGCGTCGCCGTACTTCTCGTGGAACTGCTTCAGGTAGTGCGCCGGCCGGTAGATGAAGAGCGGCGAGGACTTCGCCAGGTCGGGCAGGAAGAAGGGATTGGGCTCGGGCCAGCTGTAGCGCACCGTGTAGTCGTCGAGGATCTCGAAGGTCGCCGGCTGGCCGTCGACGATCATGGCGCGCGGCACGCCGGTCGGGCTGAAGTCCTTGTTGTTGGCGACGTCCTCCCACCAGTAGCGGAAGTCCTCGGCGGTGAAGGGCTCGCCGTCGGACCAGCGCATGCCCGGCCTGAGGTAGAGGGTGAAGATGCGGCCGTCCTGGACCTCGACCTTCTGCAGGATGTCGGGCTTGAGCTCGAAGTCGCGGTCGAAGGAGACCAGGCGGGCGTAGCCGTAGACCGACAGCAGCCGGCTGTCCTTCGGCCGGCCGACCAGCATGCGCAGGTCGCCGCCGTACTGGCCGAGCTTGCGGTCGGCGGTCTCGTCGACGACCAGCGGCACCTTGGGCAGGCGCTCGGCGACCGGCGGCAGCGCGTGGTCCTCGACCTCGTCCTTCAGGCTGTCCGGCTCGAGGTAGCTCTTCGGCAGCGGCACCGCGGCCCGCTCGTAGGTCTCGGTCGTGGCCTGGGCGGGCAGGGCGCGGCCGGCCAGGGCGAGCAGGGGGAGGGCCAGCAGAAGGCCGGCGAGCAGCGGGCGGCGCAGCGTGCTCGGAACCGTCATGGGGCGATCCTCGCGTAGGTCATTCCGGAGGCGGGCGAGTAGCGGGTGATCGGCGAGAGGTCGGGCAGCGGATGGTAGGCCTCGATGGCTGCCCGGGCGGCCGAGCAGGCCGCCCCGTCGACGCGATAGCGATAGGTCTTGCCGTGCCGCATCCAGACGATTTCCTCGCCGTCGGCGAGTCCCCGATCGATCGTCATCGCCAGGGTCGGCACCGGCGCGCCCCCCGTGGCGTAGAGACTATAGGCATCGAAGTTGTCGTCGAACAACGCATGGCGGAAGCCGCGGCGACGTGCCTCGACGAGACGCCGGGCATGGCTGATGTGGTCGTCGAACCAGACCAGGGTGCGCGCCGGATCGAAGGCCGGCAGGGCGGCCTCGCTCCAGTCGCCGGCCCGGTAGTCGATGTCCGGCTCGCGGTGGCGCAGCTGCTCGGGCCGCACGTCGAAGGTGACGATTTCCGCTGCCGGGCAGGCCTGGCGCAGCAGCCAGGCCGAATGGCCCTGGTAGCTGCCGCTCTCGACGATCGTCGCCGGCTGCAGCAGCCGGGCGACCAGGTAGAGGCAGAGGCTGTCGTTGATCAGCCCGCCGCCCTTGTTGTTGCGGATCGGCCGCCCGCGGTAGAGCGGGAAGAAGTCGGCCGTGGCCTCGGTCGCCCGCGCCGCGGTCTCGGCCTCGGGCCGATCCAGGATCGCCGCCAGGCTGGGCAGCAGCCACTCGACGATCGCCGCCTCGAGCCGCGCCTGCTGGTCCGGCGAGAGCATCCAGTTGCGGTCGTCGCGGGCCGGCACCGGCTGGTCGCCGGGGCGCAGCGGCTCTGCCGGGCCGGCGGCCGGCTCAACCGTCACGCCGTTCACATCCCGATGAATCCTGGGGCTTTCCTGCATGGCGCCGGCACGATAATGGCCCCCGCCGGCGAGCGCCAGGGGCCGCGCCGGCTCAGTCCCCGGCGGGCTCGGCGATCAGGGCGATGCCGGGCGTCAGCGTGACCAGGCGCCGCTCCTTCAGGGCGTCGAAGTAGCGCCGCTTGTGGTCGGCAGAGGACAGGATGTGCTCGGCCATCATGGCCTCGGCGCGCCGTCCCTCGCCGCCGGCGATCAGCCCGGCGATGCGCCGATGGTCCTCCTGGGCACGGCGCAGGCGCACCAGGTCGCGCGCCGGATCCTCGGGGTCGAAGACGATCGCGCTCGGTCCGGACAGGGGCGTGGCGCGCAGGGCCGCCAGGGCGCGGCCGATCGCCCGGCTGCCGGCGAGCTGCTCGATCGCGCCGTGGAAGCGGGCATTGACCGCGACGACCCGGGTCCTGAGCGCGTCGTCGAGCACCGCGTCCGCCGGGATCTCGCCCTCCTCGACGATATGTCGCAGCTCGCTGCCGCCCAGGCCGCGCTCGGCGGCCAGGCGCGCGGCGCGGCCCTCGATCTGCGCGCGCAGCGCGATGGCGTCGAAGACCTCCTCCGGGCTGAAGCTCGCGACCCGGTAGCCGCGGGTCGCCAGCGGCTCCAGCAGGCCCTCGCTCTCCAGCGCCGTGAAGGCCAGCTTGACGATGGTCCGCGAGGTGTCGTGGTCGGCCGCGACATGGGCCTCCTTGAGCCAGGCGCCGGCCGGATAGTCGCCGGACAGGATGCGCGCCCGGATCTCGTCCTTCACCTCGGCAAGCTGCTTCGACACCTTTGCTGGTCCTCCTGGACTGACCGCTCTTCCATCTTTGCATGCAAAAGAACGACATCAATTGCGATTGACGGCCCGCTTGCTTGACAGGTTCGGATTATTGCACGCATTTTCCGTTCTAAGATATCTAAGTTCCAATAACGAGGAAACGCTCCGATGCTGAACGTCGACGGCCAGTTCATCGGCCGTGGCCTGCCGACCCGCGAGGATCTGCCGACCACGAAGATCGAGAACGCCTTCGCGGCCTACGACATCTTCAGCCGGGTTTTCGCGATCCGGCCCGACGACAAGGTGCTGCTGCTCGCCGACAAGAAGCTCGACCCCCGGGTCATCTCGGCGATCACCGGCCTCGCCAAGGCGCGCGGCGTGACCGAGCCGCTGGTGCTGCTCAGCCACACGACCCAGCACGAGACCATGCCCGACTGGGCCAAGCCGCACCTCGAGGCGGCGACCTTCGTGGTCTCGACCTGGTTCTGCTCGGTGCTCGATCCCTTCGCGATCCGCATGCGCCGCGAGAAGGGCCAGCGCTGGATCAAGATCACCTACTTCCGCGACCTCGACCTGCTGCAGACCCCGCAGGCCCGCTTCGCGCCCGAGCTGCTCGGCGAGATCATCCGCGGCACGGCGCGCCAGTATCCGCGCGGCCGCGACTTCAAGCTGCACTTCTCGGACGAGCGGGGCACGGACCTCGGCATCGACGTCAACGGCGAGATGGTCGACAACCTGCTCAAGACGACCCGCTGGAAGGGCGAGATGATCGCCGACCAGCCGGGCTGCTACGTGCACTACCTGCCGTGCCACGGCCCGAACCTCTACGACCGCACCATGGTGATGAACGACGACAGCGTCGTCGTGCCGATCAACGGCGTGGTCTACCCGCAGTGGGCGGTCGGCTTCGAGCGGCCCTTCGAGGAGAAGATCCCGGTGGTCTTCAGGGACGACCGCATCGTCGAGGTCGGCGGCGGCAGCAAGGAGGCCGAGATCCTGCGCGACATGCTGGTCGGCGGCCAGCTGATCGAGCTCGGCTGCGGCTTCAACCCCAAGGCGCCGCGCTACGAGATCTACCCGGCCGGCTCCAACTCGCCGGGCGTGCTGCACTTCGGCATCGACCTCGCCAAGCCCTGCGACTTCATCCGCCGGCAGATGCCCGACTGGGAGGAGCCGCCGGTGCACATGGACCTCATCACCTTCGACAGCACGGTGACCGCCGACAACGAGGTGATGATCGACGCCGGCTACCTGACCGCGCTCGACGACCCGCAGGTGCGGGAAGCGGCGCGCCGCTACGGCAACGACGTCGACCTGCTGGAGAACTGGCCCGACTGAGGCCGGCCCGACGCCGGCCCGGGGGACCGGATTCCGCCCGGCCGGAAGCCTGAACCAAGAGACGAGAAGCGAACGGGAGGACCCTGAAGATGCTCAAGAAAACCCTGCTGCTGGCCGGCGCCGGCCTGGCCCTGGCCGCCACCCTGAGCCTGGCCCCGGGCCTCGCCCCGCGGGCCGAGGCCGCGACCGTGATCCGCTATGCCGACTACGGGCCGAACCGCGGCTCGCGCGCCGAGGCGCTGCAGTGGTGGGCCGACCAGCTCAAGCAGCGCTCCGGCGGCGACCTCAGCGTCGAGTTCCACTGGGGCGGCGCGCTGCTGAGCGGCAAGGCGACGCTCAACGGCCTGTCGACCGGCGTCGCCGACGCCGGCACGGTGATCGGCTTCTTCACGCCGAGCGAGCTGCGCGGCTACAACCTGGGCGACCTGCCGGTCGACAACTCCGACGAATGGGTCGGGCTGCGCGCCTTCTACGACCTCTCGAAGCACAATGCGGCGATGAAGAAGGAGTTCGACAAGGCCAACGTCGCCTACCTGTCGAACTTCACCACCGGGCCGATCCAGCTGATCTGCACCAAGGCGGTCAAGAGCGTCGCCGACCTCTCCGGCCTGAAGATCCGTGCCTCCGGCCCCTACGGCAAGGCGCTGGCCGCCCTCGGCGCCGACGTCCAGCGGATGAGCCAGGCCGACGTCTATCCGGCCCTCGACAGCGGCGTCATCACCTGCAACCAGAACTACTTCTACGCCATGAAGGCCTATAAGCAGTACGAGGTGGCGAGCTACGTCACCGAGCTCGACTGGGGCCAGAACATGTCCTTCGGCATCTTCATGAACAAGGACAGCTACGCGGCGCTCTCCGAGAAGGACCGCAAGGTCGTCGACGCGGTCAGCAGCGATTTCGTCGACCACATGGCGCAGGTCATGATCGACGAGCTGGCGGCCGACCGCGCGGCGATGGTCAAGGGCATCGACGGCAAGGCGATCACCATCGAGAAATTCTCCGAGGCCGACCGGGCCAAGGTCGTCGCCGACGGCAAGACGCAGGTCGACGGCTGGGTCAAGGCCGCCAGCGACGCCGGCCTGGACGGCGCCGCGCTGCTCGCCGACTACGAGGCGAAGATCAAGGCCTACGCGGCCGAGAAGGCCGCCAAGGGCTATCCGTGGGCCCGCTGAGCGACCCCGGACTCGGCACGCCCGGACGCCACACGCTGCTCGAACGCGGCGGCGTGACGGCGGCCGGGCTCGCCCTGGTCACGCTCTGCCTGATCGTCACGCTCAATGTCATCTCGCGCGCGCTCTGGCGGGCCGTCGTGCCCGACGACATCCTGCTGGTCTCGGAGCTGATGCTGATCGTGATTCTCGGCCCGATCGCCCTGGTCACGGCCGAGCGCGAGCACATCGAGGTGACGGTCTTCACCGAGCGCGTGGGGCAGGGGGGCCGGCGCCTGCTGGCCTGCCTGGGGCATCTCGCCGGCATCGCCTTCTTCGGCTTCCTGCTGGCCGCCTTCTGGAAGCTGACCCTCAAGTCCTGGCAGACCGGCGAGTTCTACGACGGCCTGCTGGCGATCCCGCAGTGGCCGGGCCAGGCCCTGGCGACCGCGGCCTTCGCCGGCATCATCCTGCGCCTGGCCTTCCTGCTGCGCACCGACCTCACGGGCGGGCGCGAGAGACCTTAGCCGATGGATCCGCAACTCCTGGCGCTGCTGGTGCTCGGCGGCGCGTCGCTGCTGCTGGTGCTGCGGGTGCCGATCGCCTATTGCCTGGGCCTGGCCGCCTGCCTCGGTCTGCTTCTGTTCTTCTCGTGGCGGCCGGGCGGCGACCCGGACTTCGCGCGCGGCCTGGTGCCGACGCTGTCGATCCTCGGCTCGACGACCTTCGGCTTCGTGCACAATTTCGAGCTCTCGATGATCCCGCTGTTCATCGGGCTCGGCCACGTCGCCTACCAGGCGCGCATCACGACCGACCTGTTCGACGCGCTGCAGGTCTGGACGGCGCGGCTGCCCGGCGGCCTCGCCATCGCCTCGGTGCTCGGCTGCGGCGGCTTCTCGGCGATCACCGGCTCGTCGGTCGCCTGCGCCTCGGCGATGGGCCGGATCGCGGTGCCGGAGATGCTGCGCCACGGCTACAAGCCGACCCTGGCGACCGGCTCGGTCGCCGCCGGCGGCACGCTCGGCTCGCTGATCCCGCCGAGCCTGCTGTTCGTCATCTACGCGATCTTCACCGACCAGTCGGTCAAGAACCTCTTCCTGGCCGGCATCCTGCCGGGCGCGCTGTCGCTGGCCGGCTACGTCGCGACCATCGTCGTCTGGGCGAAGCTGCAGCCTTCGGTCGCGCCGCGGCCCGCGCTGGCCTTCACGGCCGCCGAGCGGCGCGCCGCCCTGGGCAAGCTCTGGCCGGTCGGGCTGCTGCTGCTGGTCATCGTCGGCGGCATCTACCTCGGCGTCTTCACGCCGACCGAGGCGGCGGCGGTCAGCCTGTCGGTCGCGATCCTGATCGGTCTCGCGCGCCGCCACCTGACCTGGACCGGCATGGCCGAGGCGCTCTCCGTCACGGTGCGCCAGACCGCGATGATCTTCGTCATCGCCATGGGCGCCAAGCTCTTCGTCTCCTTCATCTCGCTGACCCGGGTGACGCCGGCCGCCCTGGAGTGGCTGCAGGGCACCGGCGCCGACCCGGCCCTGGTCGTGCTCGGCATCGTCGTCTTCTACGTCGTCATCGGCATGTTCCTGGACTCGATCGGCATCCTGGTGCTGACGCTGCCCTTCATGGTGCCGCTGGTCGAGGGCTACGGCTTCGACCTGGTCTGGTTCGGCGTGGTCGTCGTCAAGCTGCTCGAGATCGGCCTGATCACGCCGCCGATCGGGCTCAACGTCTTCGTCATCAAGGCCTGCACGCCGGACAACGTCGGCCTGGAGCAGATCTTCCGCGGCGTCGCGCTGTTCCTGCTGCTCGACCTGGTGGTGCTGGCGGCCATCCTGCTGATCCCCGGGCTGTCGCTCTGGATCCCGGCGATGGCGCTCTAGCGAAGGCGGGGCAGGAGAGGGCGCGGCGAGATCGCCGCTCGACCGGCGGCGGCTCGCCGTCCTACAACCGGCGTCACCCCGGGCGGAGAGCGCCCCGGGACCAGGCCGCCAAGGGAAACGGGTCAATGAAGATCATCCTCGTCGGAGCCAGCGGCACCATCGGCAAGGCCGTGGACGCCGAGCTCAGCGCCCGACACGAGATCGTGCGCGTCGGCCGCAGCAGCGGCGACGTCCGGGTCGACATGGCCGACCCGGCGTCGGTCGCGCGACTCTATGCGCAGACCGGGCCGTTCGACGCCCTGGTCAGCACCGCCGGGAACGTCCATTTCGGGCCGCTCGAGCAGTTCACGCCGGAGCTGTTCGAGGTCGGCCTCCGCGACAAGCTGATGGGCCAGGTCAACCTCGTGATGCAGGGCCTGGAACACATCCGCGACGGCGGCTCCTTCACCCTGACCAGCGGCCTGCTCAACGAGGATCCGATCCGCCAGGGCCTGTCGGCCGCCATGGCCAACGGCGGGCTTGAGGGGTTCGTCCGCGGCGCCGCGATCGAGCTGCCGCGCGGCCTGCGCATCAACATCGTCAGCCCGACCGTGCTCGAGGAATCGCTGCCGGCCTACGGGCCGTTCTTCCGGGGCACCAAGGCCGTGCCGGCGAGCGAGGTCGCGCTCGGCTACGCCAAGAGCGTCGAGGGCGCACAGACCGGCCGGGTCTACCGCATCGGCTGGTCGCGCGACGCCTGAGACAGACCGCCATTATTTTCCATAATATACATTATGCGATAAACGATGCACCGGAGGGGGACCATCCGCACGGCCCCCCGATCGCCCGCCACAGCTTGCCGCCTGCCGGCACTCTTCGAAAGCGTCCGGGCCTGCCTCGAGCCCGGCGGCCTGTTCCTCTACTGCGACCACGACGTCGAGGCCGGCAGCAGCAAGAACCCGGAGCTCTACCTGACCCGCGAGCAGCAGCCTGAGGCCCTGGCCGCGGCCGGCTTCGCCGACGTGCGCCTGCTGCTCGACGGCGGCGGCATGGCGCTCCTTTCAGCCCGCTGTCCATAGACCCGTCGCCGATCTGCGATTTCGCCTGCCTGCTGCGCACCTCCCGGCGTTGACCGGTCATCCCCGGCGTCTATGCTGCCGGGCGATGGACGACCGCGCGCCGCCCCCCGAGACCGCCCGCAACATCGACCGCCTGCTGGCGGTCATGGCGCGGCTGCGCGATCCCGAGCGCGGCTGCCCCTGGGACGTCGCCCAGGACTTCTCGACCATCGCGCCCTACACGATCGAGGAAGCCTACGAGGTCGCCGACGCGATCGAGCGCGGCGACCTGCCCGGCCTCAGGGACGAGCTCGGCGACCTGCTGCTGCAGGTCGTGTTCCACGCCCGCATGGCCGAGGAGGCCCGCGCCTTCGACTTCGACGCGGTCGCCGGCGCGATCGTCGACAAGATGGTGCGGCGCCATCCCCACGTCTTCGCGGATGCCGCCTTCGCCGACCTCGGCGAGCAGAAGGCAGCCCGTCTGAACGCAGATTGGGAGGCGCGCAAGGCGGCCGAGCGCGCCGAGCGCGGCGAGACCGGGGCGCTGGCCGGCGTCGCCCGCGGCCTGCCGGCCCTGCTGCGCGCCGTCAAGCTGCAGAAGCGCGCCGCCCGCGTCGGCTTCGACTGGCCCGAGGAGGCGCCGGTCCTGGCCAAGATCGACGAGGAGCTGGCCGAGCTGCGCCACGAGATCGCCGAGCAGGCCGGCCACGAGCGCCTGCAGGACGAGCTGGGCGACCTGCTGTTCGCCGTCGTCAACCTCGCACGCCACCTCAAGGTCGACCCCGAAGCCGCCCTCCGCCATACCAACGCGAAGTTCGAGCGGCGCTTCGGCAAGGTCGAGCAAAGCCTTGCTGCCGAAGGCAAAAGCCTGGTCGACAGCAGCCTCGACGACATGGAGGAAGCCTGGCAGAAGGCGAAGCGCGACGAGCGCCGCCCGGACCGCCGGGAGACCGCCGCCCGACAGACCGAAGAAAAGGAGCCGATCCGATGATCCAGACCCTCGACCCCGCCGAGATCACCGCCTTCGTCACCGGCGTCACCTCCGGCTTCGGCAAGGCGCTCGCGCGGCGCTACGTCGGCGCCGGCGCCAAGGTCGTCGGCACCGGCCGGCGCGCCGACCGCCTCGACGAGCTGAAGGTCGAGCTGGGCGAGAACTTCCACCCCGTGACCCTCGACGTGCGCGACCGCGAGGCGGTGCTGGAGGCCGTCGCCGGCCTGCCCTCGGGCTTCGAGCGCATCGACGTGCTGGTCAACAACGCCGGCCTCGCGCTCGGCCTGGAGCCGGCCCACCTGGTCGACTTCAAGGACTGGGACACGATGGTCGACACCAACATCAAGGGCCTGCTCCACTGCACCCACGCCCTGCTGCCGGGCATGGTCGAGCGCGACCGCGGCCACGTCGTCAACCTCAGCTCGATCGCCGGCTCCTATCCCTATCCCGGCGGCAATGTCTACGGCGCGACCAAGGCCTTCGTGACCCAGTTCTCGCTGAACCTGCGCGCCGACCTGCTGGGCAAGAACGTGCGCGTCACCTCGATCGAGCCGGGCCTCGCCGAGACCGAATTCTCGGAGGTCCGCTTCAAGGGCGCCGCCGACAAGGCCGCGAAGGTCTACGAGAACGTCAAGCCGATGGTCGCCGAGGACATCGCCGAGTCGATCTTCTGGGTCACCACCCTGCCCCGGCATCTCAACATCAACCGCATGGAGATGATGCCGGTGATGCAGGCCTTCGGTCCGCTGGCGATCCACCGCGGCTAGGAGCCTGTCCGGCTAAAGGCGCGGCGGTTTTGGCGGCTGGGTGGCTGGGGGTGGTGGCTTGTCGAGCGGTGCATGTCTGGTGGTCAGGCGGTGCGTGCGATGAGGAGCTTTGCGAGGTTGTGGACGGTGCAGACGAGGGCCCACTCGTGACGGACCTTGGCGTATCCGCGCAACAGGAACTGGCGGAAGCCCCTGGCCGCCTTGATCTGCCCGAACACCGGCTCGACGACCTGCTTCCTGAGGCGGTAGCGGCTGCGCGGGCCGGCGCGTCTGAGCTTGGCGTCCATGGCGGCCATGCGGCTGCCCGGGGCGATGCGTCTGGCGCCGGTGTCGCCGGCGCGGCCGTGGCGGGCGCGGCCGGGCATCAGGTAGCCCTGG
>NZ_FWZX01000081.1 GCF_900177295.1 Tistlia consotensis USBA 355 | reverse complement strand
GGCGAGAAGGCGGGGAACGTCTTCGAGCTTCGCTCGGAGCAGCTGGCGGCGCAGCGGCAGGCGGAGCAGGCGCTTTCGGAGAGCCGGCAGGCGGCCCAGCAGCTCGGCGAGCAGGTGACGGCGATGGTCGGCGAGGTGCACGGCGACCTGGATGCGGCGACGGCCTCGGTGACCGGGGCGCTGGGGCGCAGCGAGATCCTGCAGCTCTCGATCGCCGGCAGCTGCCTGGTGATCTCGCTGCTGATCGCCTGGCTCTACGTCGGCCGCAACCTGGTGCGGCGCCTGCAGCGCCTGGCGAGCTCGATGCGCGAGATCGCCGAGGGCGACCTGACGGCGGCGGTGCCGGTCGGCGGGCGCGACGAGATCGCGGAGATGGCCGGGGCGCTGACGGTGTTCCGCGACGGCCTGGCCGAGGCGGAGGCGGAGCGCGGCCGCAACGAGGCCGAGCGCGAGGCGGCCCAGGCGCGTCGGCGGCAGGAGATGCTGTCGCTGGCCGAGGGCTTCGAGACCAGCGTCAAGGGCGTGGTCGAGGCGGTGTCGAGCTCGGCGGGCGAGATGCAGTCGACGGCGGAGGCGATGTCCGGCACGGCCGAGCACGCGAGCAGCCGGGCGGCGCGGGTGGCGTCGGCCTCGGAGGAGACCTCGGGCAACGTGCAGTCGGCGGCGGCGGCGGCGCGCGAGCTGGCGAACTCGATCTCCGAGATCGCCCGCCAGGTCAGCCACTCGACGGACATCGCGCGGGAGGCCTCGAGCAAGGCGGCGGCGACGAACCAGCAGGTCGAGGGCCTGTCGTCGGCGGCGCAGAAGATCGGCGAGGTGGTCAGCCTGATCAGCGAGATCGCCGAGCAGACCAACCTCTTGGCGCTGAACGCGACGATCGAGGCGGCGCGGGCCGGCGAGGCGGGCCGCGGCTTTGCGGTGGTGGCCTCCGAGGTGAAGTCGCTGGCGAGCCAGACGGCGAAGGCGACGGAGGAGATCGCGGCGCAGATCGGCGGCATGCAGTCGGCGACGGGCGAGGCGGTCGGCGCGATCCGCTCGATCGGCGAGGTGATCGGGCAGATGAGCGAGATCGCGACCTCGATCTCGGCGGCGGTGGAGGAGCAGGGTGCGGCGACCGACGAGATCGCGCAGACCATGAGCCGGGCGGCCGACGGCACGCAGACGGTGGCCGGCAACATCACCGGGGTGACCGAGGCGGCGAACGAGACCGGCACGGCCTCGGCCCAGGTGCTCTCGGCTGCCGGCGAGCTCTCGAAGAATGCCGC
>NZ_FWZX01000005.1:289268-324970 GCF_900177295.1 Tistlia consotensis USBA 355 | reverse complement strand
CGACACCGGCGCCAGACGCATCGCCCCGGGCAGCCGCATGGCCGCCATGGACGCCAAGCTCAGACGCGCCGGCCCGCGCAGCCGCTACCGCCTCAGGAAGCAGGTCGTCGAGCCGGTGTTCGGGCAGATCAAGGCGGCCAGGGGCTTCCGCCAGTTCCTGTTGCGCGGATACGCCAAGGTCCGTCACGAGTGGGCCCTCGTCTGCACCGTCCACAACCTCGCAAAGCTCCTCATCGCACGCACCGCCTGACCACCAGACATGCACCGCTCGACAAGCCACCACCCCCAGCCGCCCAAACCGCCGCGCCTTTAGCCGGACAGGCTCCTAGATGCGCGTCCATCTGGTCCACGCCCATCCCGAGGCCGACTCTTTCGTCGCCGCGATGCGCGACCGGGCCGTCGCGGCCTTCCGGGCGCGCGGCGACGAGGTCGGCGTCTCCGACCTCTACGCCATGGGCTTCGATCCGCTGCTCAAGGCCGCCGACTTCGGCGAGCGGCGCGATCCCGGCCATCTGGTCTATGCCCTGGAGCAGCGCCACGGCTGGGAGACCCGGACCCTGGCGCCGGACATCCTGGCCGAGGTCGACAAGGTGCTGGCCGCCGACGTCCTGGGCTTCACCTTCCCGGTCTTCTGGTTCGGCGTGCCGGCGATCCTCAAGGGCTGGATCGAGCGGGTCTTCCTGTCCGGGCCGTTCTACGGCGGCCGGCGGATCTACGGGCGCGGCGGCCTTGCCGGCAAGCGCGCCTTCGCCGCCTTCAGCCTGGGCGGCCGGCCCGGCATGTTCGGCCCGGGCTCGATCCACGGCGAGCTGGAGCAGGGCATGCTGCGGCACTTCTTCCAGGGCACGCTCGGCTACGTCGGCCTGAGCGTGCACCGGCCCTTCGCCGCCTACCACGTGCCCTACCTCGACGCGGCGGCGCGCGAGGCCCTGCTCGACGGGCTGGAAGACTATCTGCGCACGCTCGACGACCAGCCGACCTTCCGCCTGCCCGACCTCGCCGACTTCGACGAGCGGCTGGAGCCGCGGCGGCGGTAGACGCCGCCCCTGCCGGGCCGGGACGGAGACCGGCGGCAGGGGCGGCGACCGCCCCGGAGGAGGCGCCGGGACGAGGCGTCGGTTCAGGCGTGCCGGCCGAGGCCGGCGGCGACCAGCTCGGCGAGGCCGCGCAGCCGGTCGCCGTCGAGCTCGCCGGCGAGGGCCACGTCCAGCGGCCCGGCCATCCAGGAGACGACCTGCAGCCGGCCGCGCGCCTGGAAGGTCAGGTCGCCCGTCCCGTCCCCGGCGCGGCTGTGCGCCAGCGAGAGGGTGAGCCGCCGGCCCGCGGCGTCCTCGTACATATAGAGCGCGACCGGCCGGCCCGGCTCGGAGAGCAGCCGGCCGCCGAGCAGCCGGTAGCCGGCGCTGCTCAGGTCGGGGGCGGCGATCGGCACGCCGATGCGGTTCGACAGCCAGGCGTTGAGGTGCCCGGCCTGGCTCGCCGGTACCTCGACCGGGTGGCGCAGCTCGGCGGCGAAGACCCGGTGGGCGTCCAGGGCGGCGCGGCCGAAGGCCGTGACCTGGGCCGGCGAGAGCGCGGCGTCGCGGACCAGCCAGCCGGCGCCGAAGGCCGCCACCAGCAGCAGCGCCGCGGCGACGCGGGCCAGCAGGGCGGCCGCTCGGCGGCGGCCGCGCGGCGCGCTCCAGGCGGCCGCAGCGAGGCGCGGCGCCAGCGGCTCGGCGAGCACCGGATCGAGTGCCGCCTTGAGCCGCCGCCGGTCCTCCTGCCAGCCCGCGAGGCGCGCCCGGGCCCCGGCATCCTGCTCCAGCCGGGCCGCGACCTCGGCGGCCTGGGCCGGTGCCAGCTCGCCGTCGAGATAGGCGTGCAGGGTGGCGTCTTCGAGCGCCGGGCGGTCGGTCATGTCACCCTCCTCCCGGTCATTTCACCCTCCTCAGGGGCGGCGCGTCGGCCTCCTGCTGCAGGCGGCGCAGGGCCTCGCGGCCGCGAGCCAGGCGCGACATCACCGTGCCGGGCGGGATGCCCAGGATCTCGGCGGTCTCGCGATAGGTCAGCTCCTCGACCGAGACCAGCAGCAGGACCTCGCGCTGCTCGGCCGGCAGGCGCTGCAGCAGGGCCAGCATCTGGCGCGCCAGGACCTGCTCGGTCTGGCCGGCCGCCACCCCCGGCTCCGCGTCGCCCTCCTCGAGCGGCCGCTCGTGGCGCAGGCGCGCCGAGCGCAGCCGCGAGACGAAGAGGTTGCGCAGCAGGGTGAACAGCCAGGCGCGCAGGCTGCGCTCGGGGTCGTAGAGCGCCTCCTTGGTCAGCGCCCGGACGATGCAGTCCTGCACCAGGTCGTCGGCCGCCTCGACGTCGCGCAGCAGGCCGCGCGCGAAGCGGCGCAGGTGCGGGATCTCCTCGATGATCGCCTGTCGCATCTCCGGCCCGCGCGAGGAATGGGAAGGGGCGGCGCAGCCGCGCGATCCGGCCGGCGGAGCGGCGCCGGGGGACTGCGCCCGCGCCGCCGGCCGGACGCCCGGCCTACTTGGCCGGCGGCGCGATCTGCCAGACCTCGTCGACCAGCTTGTCGTTGCGGTAGACCAGCACGTAGCGCAGCGGGATCGTCGCCTTGCCCTTCAGCACCAGGCTGGCGGTCACGGTCGCGCCCTTGGGGTTCGCCGCCTCGTCGAGCGCGGTCAGCTGCAGCGACAGCGGCGCCTGGGCCTTGGCGAACTTGGCCCAGACCGACGCGATCTCCTGTGGGCCGGCGTAGACGCCGTCGAGCGGGCCGCCGACCCACTGGAACAGGGAGCCGGGGACGTAGTCCGCGGTGATCGCCGCGACGTCGCCGGCGGCGATCGCCTCGAGGTGGCTGCGGGCGCGGTCGCCGGCGGGGCCGGCGAAGGCGGAAGCGGAGGGCAGGGCGCCCGCGGCCGCGAGCAGCAGCAGGGCGAGGAAGGGTCGACGCATGGCCTGGATCTCCTGGTGATTGGGGCTCACACAGGCAGATACAGGCGGCGGGGCCGTTCTATTCCCGGCCCCGGTCCGAATCGGGGAGCGGGCGGCTCAGGCGTCCAGGAAGACGCTGTGCACGAAGCTGCGGTAGAGCAGGATCTGGCGCGGCAGCAGGTCCGGCTCGCGCAGCACCTTCGACAGGATGATGCCGCCGTCGGCGAGCGCCGAGAGCATGTCGGCGAGATCGTCGAAGTCGATCGGGACGCGCGGCGGGTGGCGCTCGGCGATGGCGTCGAAACGGGCCCGGAAGCGCCGCCGCCAGCGCAGCACGGCGGCGGCGTTGAGGGCGTGGACCTCGCGGTTGAACAGGTTCTCCTGGTAGCAGACCGCGGCGACCAGGCAGCCGGGATGGCCGTTCGGCAGGTCGGCCATGGTCTCGGCCAGCAGCTTGAGCCCGACCAGGAAGCCGTGCAGCGGATCCTCGTGCAGCTCGTCGGCGCGGCCGAACAGCTCGTCGAACAGCGCCTCCTCGCGCTCGAGGTAGCGTTCCAGCAGCGCCGTCGCCAGCACGCCCTTGTCCCTGAAGTGGTAGAAGAAGCCGCTCTTGGTGATGCCGACGGCGGCGATCACCTCCTCGATCGAGGTCGCGCCGAAGCCCTTGTCCAGCACCGCCGCCTCGGCCACGTCGAGGATCTGCTCGCGCGTGTCGCGCCGCGGCCGGGCCGGCGCGGCCGTCGGCAGCGGCACGACCCGCCCGGCCTCGGCCGATCGCAGTGCACCTGCTTGATTCTGCATGTCGTGTCCCACGTCCCTCATTGCCCCTCTTGTTCCCGACGATGGGGAGCCCGAAAGTGGCCCGCAAGCTGTACCGCTGGTACAGTCGGCCGTGGCGGGACCCTGGCCGCGGCGCGTGAATGTCCCGGGAATCCGCCGTCAATTCTATGAAACGACAGCGTTTTTTCCGGCTTCGGTCGGACTGGACCACGGGTCGCCTGGAAGCGGCCTGCCGGCGTCCCGATCTTTCCATGAACCGGGATGCGGCCCGAATGGAAGCGGCCGGCACCCGGATACACGGAGGATAGCAGACATCGTGAGCAAGTACCGCAAGCATCTGCCGCAGACGAACGGCACGCTGTTCCTGACCGACGGCGGGCTGGAGACCACGCTGGTCTTTCACGACGGCATGGATCTGCCCTGTTTCGCCTCGTTCGTCCTGATGAAGGACGAGGCCGGCCGCGCGCGCCTGCGCCGCTACTACGAGCAGTACATCGAGCTGGCCCTGGCCGAGGGGCGCGGCATGATCCTGGAGGCGCCGACCTGGCGGGCCAGCGCCGACTGGGGCGAGCGGCTCGGCTACTCCAGGGCCGCCCTGGCCGAGGCCAACCGAGCCGCGGTCGCGCTGATCGCGGAGATCCGCGACCGGCGGGAGACGCCGGCCGTGCCGATCGTGGTCAGCGGCTGCGTCGGGCCGCGCGGCGACGGCTACGACCCCGGCCAGGTGATGAGCGCCGAGGCGGCCGAGGCCTACCACGCCGAGCAGATCGGCAGCTTCGCCGAGGGCGAGGCCGACATGATCGGCGCCATGACCATGACCAACCTGCCCGAGGCGATCGGCATCGCGCGGGCCGCCGGCAAGGCCGGCCTGCCGGTCGCGGTCTCCTTCACGGTCGAGACCGACGGCCGGCTGCCGACCGGCCAGACGCTCGGCGAGGCGATCGAGACGGTCGACCGCGAGACCGGCCGGGCGCCGGCCTACTACATGATCAACTGCGCCCATCCCACGCACTTCGCCGGCACCCTGGCCGAGGGCGGCGCCTGGATGGACCGGCTGCGCGGCCTGCGCGCCAACGCCTCGAGGCGCAGCCACGCCGAGCTCGACAGCTCGGCCGACCTCGACGACGGCGATCCCGTCGAGCTGGGCGGCGAGTACCGCGAGCTGCTGCGGCGCTTCCGCAACGTGACGGTGGTCGGCGGCTGCTGCGGCACCGACCACCGCCATGTCGAGGCGATCAGCCGGGCCTGCCGCGGCGCGGCCTGAGCGGAGCCGAGGTCGGGGCGCCGTCCGCCTGCCGGCGGCGGCGCCCCTGCCGCTTCACGAGAGGGCGGCCGCCGCGCGCCGGCGGCGCCGCGACAGCAGGCCGAAGCCGGCCAGCAGCAGGGCGCCGAGCAGGGTGAAGGCCCAGGCCTTGGCCAGCGCCAGCACGACGATGCCGAGCAGCAGCGCCCGGTCGATCCAGGGCCGGCCGGTCAGCGGCTGGCCGCCGAAGAAGAAGGCGCTGGCGACGACGAAGACCACGCCGCTGACCGCCGCCCGGGCGATCGCCGGCCAGCCGCCCTCGCCGAGCATGCCGGGATAGACGATGAACAGGAAGGGGATGACGTAGGTGACGGCGGCCAGCTTGAAGGCGTCGCGCGCGACGGCGAGCCAGCCGGTCTGGGCGATGCCGGCGGCGACGAAGACCCCGACGCAGACCGGTGGCGTGATCACCGAGAGGGTCGCGAAGTAGAAGACGAACATGTGCGCGGTCAGCTCGGGCACGCCGGCCTCGATGAGGGCCGGGGTCATGACCGCGGCGACCAGGACGTAGGCCGCGGTCGTCGGGATGCCCATGCCCATGATCAGGCAGACCAGGGCGACGATCGCCGCCAGGATCATCAGGTCGTGGCCGGCGAGGCCGGCGAGCGCGCCGGAGACCGCGACCCCGACGCCGGTCATGTTGATCATCGAGACCAGGACCTGCGCGCCGGCCAGCAGCACGCCGATGATCACCAGGCCCTTGCCGCCGTCGACGACGCCGGCCAGGACCGCGCGGCCGAGCTCGGGCAGCGGCCGGCGGGCGGCGAGCCCGAAGGCGAGGAAGCAGCCGACCTGGCCGCAGATGCCCCAGAAGGCCGCGGTCTGGACCGAATGGCCGGTCAGCACGCCGGCGAACAGGCCGAGCAGCGCCGCCAGCAGCGGCAGCAGCCGGCTGGCCCTGGCGATCCGCGACCAGGGCGGCAGCTCGTCCTCGGGCACGATCCTGAGGCCGCGCTGCACGGCGATGACGTGGACGGTCAGGAAGACCGCGAGGAAGAACAGGATCGCCGGCAGCACCGAGGCGCCCATGATGCGCAGGTAGCTGACGCCGATGATCTCGACCATCAGGAAGGCGGCGGCGCCGAGCACCGGCGGCGCGATCTGGCCGCCGGTCGAGGCCACGGCCTCGACCGCGCCGGCGAAGGCCGGCGGATAGCCGAGCCGCTTCATCATCGGGATCGTGAAGTTGCCGGTCGTCGCGGTGTTGGCGACGGCGCTGCCGCTGACCGTCGCGAAGAAGGCCGAGGCGATGGTCGCGATCTTGGCGGCGCCGCCCGGGCTGCGGCCGCCGAGGCGCATGGCGAGGTCGATGAAGGCGTCGCCGCCGCCCGAGTGCAGGATCATCGCGCCGAACATGACGAAGGCCGCGATGGTCGTCGCCGCGACGCCGAGCAGCAGGCCCCAGAGGCCGAGGTCGCCGAGGAACAGCGTCTCGGTGACGAAGCCGATGCCGAAGGCGCGGTGGCCGAGCGCGCCCGGCAGGTACTGGCCGAGCAGGCCGTAGGCCAGGCCGGCCAGCACGAGCAGCGGGAAGACTAGGCCGATCGCCCGGCGCGACAGCTCCAGGATCACCACGACCAGGCCCAGGACCATCAGCTCGTCGTGCGGCTCGGCCCAGGGCAGCTCGGTCATGATGCGGTCCTGGTTGACCGCGACGTAGGCGCAGGCGCCGACGGCGACCGCGGCGGCCAGCAGGTCGAGGGCGAGGCCGAGCGGCCGCAGCCGGCTGCCCGCCCAGAGCGGATAGAGGGCGAGGCCCAGGCAGACCGCCAGGGCCAGGAACACCGGCCGCTGGATCAGGCTGACGTAGGGGCCGGCCGCCGCCGTGTAGAGCGTGAAGAGCCCCAGGGCGGCGGCCAGCACGGCGGTGGCCTTGGCGCGCATGGCGCGGGCGCCTTCCGTCGCGACCCGGCCGGCGCTACTCGGCCTTGCCGATCAGCTTCTTCGGCACGTCGTAGCCGGCTTCCCGGTAGTAGCGCAGCGCGCCCGGATGCAGCGGGATCGTGCCGACCTTCATGGTCATCTTGCCGATGTCGGCGCCCTTCAGGGTCGAGAAGGCGGCGGCCTGCGGGCCGACGTTCTCGTTGATCGCCTTGGTGATCTCGTAGGCGGTCTCCTCGTCGAGCCCCGGACGCGCGACCACGGCGACGCCGAAGGCCCAGGTGTCGTAGGCGCCGATGCCCTCGCCGGCGCCGGCCGGCACCGAGACCACGGAGATGTCGGGCATCTCGGCCTCGATCTTCCGGCGCTGGGCGCCGTCGAGGCCGAGCACCCCGATCGGCGTGAAGGTCGCGATGTCGAGCGAGGAGCCGTCCAGCTTGTCGCCGACCCCCGACTTGACGTAGCCGGTGACGCGGCCGTCCTTGATCGAATCGACGATGTCGGAGGTCGAGCCGCGCACGTAGTCGGGCGCGATGCCCAGGGTCTTGAAGACCGCCTCGGTGGTCTTCTCGGTCGCCGAGCCGCGGATGCCCGGGTTGAAAACCTTGCCCTTCAGGTCGGCCAGTGCCTTGTAGCCGGCGTCGGTCCGGACCACGACGTTCTGCGGGGCGACCGTGTAGACCCAGAGCAGGCGGCTGTCGACCGGATGGCCGGCGAAGTCGCCCTTTCCGGCGAAGGCCTGGTAGCCGATGTTCGTGGTGACGAGGCCGAGGTCGATTTGGTCGCGGCTGAGGCGGCGCAGGTTGTCGACCGTGGCGCCGGTCTCGACGACCGCCGCGTCGACGCCCTTGACCTTCTCGTTGATCAGCTGCGTGACCGCGACGAAGTAGCCGTAGTGGCTGGAGGCCGAGGCCGTCGAGCCGATCAGCAGCTTCTGGTCGGCGGCCTCGGCCTGGCCCGGCAGGCCCAGGCCGAGCCCGGAAATCCCCAGGAGGGCGGCGGCCGTGGCCGCCAGCAGGAACCGTCTCGTCATCTCACGTCTCCCCTTTGCTTTCTTTGCCTTGCCGGATGGCGGCGAGACGTGCGGCCGGGACCTCGATCGGCAGATCGAGGATCCGGTAGGACAGCGTCTTGCCGTGGCTGTCGAGGTTGAGGCTCCGGTTGACCCCTCCCTCCAGCACCCCGTCGAGCACGAAGTTGAAGGCCGCGATGCGCGGCAGCGCGTAGCGCACGATCCGGCCGGGCCGGCGGTCGTCGAAGAGCGCGGCGACGCGCTCGGCGGTGACCTGGGCCTCGAGCAGCGGATAGTCGGCGGCGTCGAAGGCGATCACGCTGACGTTGAGCCGGTCGCCCTTGTCGCCGGCGCGGCCGTGAGCCAGCTCGTGCAGCCGGACGGTCATGGTCTCAGACATGGCTGGCCTCCGCCGGCGCCGCGCCGGCCGGATCGTCCGCCGTGCGGACCGAGACCTCGACCGCGGCCTCGATCGGCTCGCGCGGCGCCAGGGCCGACCAGGTGTTGACCCGCCGCCGGATCGCCGAGCGCGCCCCGCCGCCGGCCGCGGGGCCGCAGCAGAGCAGCGCCTCGACCTCGCGCAGGGCGCGCTCGACGGCCTTGCGCTCGCTGTCCTCGACGGCGATCCGCACGCGCAGGTCCTCGGTCGTGCCGCGGCGCCCTTCGAGGAACCGCCCGCCCTCGTCGCCGAACACGCTGCCGACGCCGATCAGGTCGCCGCGCAGGCGCGCGATGCCGCTGCAGCGCTTGCGCAGCACCTCGAGCGCCAGGCGCGCGCGCGCCTCGGCGTTGGGACCGGCGTAGGAGATCTCGCCCTCGCCGATCCAGCCGCCGTCGACCGAGACCGTGACCTTCAGGGTCTCCGGGCGGGGCCGGCCGCGCGCCCCGGCGACGGCGACGCGGTCGGGCCCGACCTGCGCGACCTCGACTCCGGTGACGTCGAGCACGACGTCGGGGGTCAGGTAGGCGGCCGGGTCGTGGATCTCGTAGAGCAGCTGCTCCTTGACCGTCGCCGGCGAGACCAGCCCGCCGGTCCCGGCCGGCTTGGTGATCACCGCGCTGCCGTCGGCCGCGACCTCGGCGATCGGGAAGCCGAGGCGCTCCAGGCCCGGCACCTCCTTGCGGCCGGGATCGGCGAAGTAGCCGCCGGTGACCTGCGAGCCGCATTCCAGCAGGTGGCCGACCAGGGTGCCGGCGGCGATGCGGTCCCAGTCCTCCCAGGACCAGCCGAAGTGGTGGACCAGCGGGCCGAGCGCGAGGGCCGGATCGGCGCAGCGGCCGGTGACCACGACCTGGGCGCCGCGACCCAGCGCCTCCGCGATCGGCCGGGCGCCGAGATAGGCGTTGGCGGCGAGGCGCCGCGCGCCCTCCAGGCGGTCGTCGAGGCCGAGCGCCGAGAGGTCGCCGGCCAGCCCGGAGACCTCGTCGCCGGTCACGGTGGCGATGCGCGCCTCGGGCTGTCCCGCCGCCAGCGCGAGCCGCGCGATCAGGCGCGCGGCGGCGCCCGGGTTGGCCGCGCCGAAGTTGCCGACGATCGGGATGCCGGCGGCCAGGCAGCGGCCCAGCACCGGCGCCAGGATCTCCTCCAGCAAGGGCTCGCAGCCGGTCTCGGGGTCGTCGCTGCGCCGGATCTGCGCGAAGGCGAGGGTGCGCTCGCCGAGCGTCTCGAAGAACAGGGCCGACGGCCGGCCGTCGGCGATCAGCGCCTCGACCAGGGGCTCCGCCACGTCCGTCCGGTCGCCGGAGAAGCCGGCGCCGCAGCCGATGAGAAAGCTGTCCGTCATGCCTGTCCCGGCATCTGCTGTCCGCGGCGGCCAGGGTGGGACAGGGCCATTGATTTTGTCTAATTTAAAGAACCGAAGAAACGATTAGTTAGGCAAATACAGTGGCCAGCCTGCAGCAGCTCCGCGCCTTCCTGACCGTCGCCGAGACCGGCTCCTTCGTCGCGGCGAGCGGTCGCATCGGCCTGTCGCAACCGGCGCTCTCGCTCTCGATCAAGGCGCTGGAGGAGGAGGTCGGCGGCCGGCTGCTCGACCGCAGCTCGCGCCGCGTCGCGCTGACCAGCGAGGGCCGCCAGTTCCGGCCGGTGGCGGCGCGCCTGGTCGAGGACTGGCACGCCGCCTTCGACGACATCCGCAGCCTGTTCCGCATGGAGCGTGGCCGGGTCTCGCTGGCGGTGCTGCCGAGCGTCGCCGTCGGCCTGCTGCCGCGCGTCGCGCCCGACTTCACGGCGCGCTATCCGAACGTCGACATCGAGGTCTTCGACGTCATCGCGGAGCGCGTCGCCGAGCTGGTGCGCAGCGGCCGCGTCGACTTCGGCTGCTCGGTCGAGCCCCGGGAGCGCGCCGGCCTCGCCTTCGAGCCGCTGCTGCACGAGCGCTTCCTGGTCGTGCACCGCCCCGACCATCCGCTCGCCGCGGCGGGGCGGGCGACCGCGGCGGACCTCGCCGGGCATCCCTTCATCGCGCTCAGCCGCGCCTCCTCGGTGCGCCGCGCCGTCGATGCCGCGCTCGAGCCCTCGGGCCGCCGCATCCGGCCGCTCTTCGAGGTCGAGCAGATCTCGACGGCGGCGATCCTGATCGCCAGCGGCCAGGGCCTGACCGCCGTGCCGGCCTCCTGCATGGCGCTGATGCGGCCGCACGGCCTGGTCGGCACGCCGCTGGTCGAGCCCGAGGTCGATCGGGTCGTCGGCCTGCTGCGGCGCGAGGGCGCCTCGCTCTCGGTCGCCGCGGCGACCCTGGCGGCGCGGTTCCGCGCGGCCTTTGCGGCGGTGGGCCAGGGGGGCGAGGCGGGGGGCGAGGCGGGGGAGGGAGCGGGGGACGGGGCGGAGGCGAGCGACATCCGGTGACGTTGCCAGCGGCGGCTGCCGCGCCTATAACGCGGCCAGAGGATGACGGCCGCGCCACGCGTCGCGGCGCCTGCTGCGAGAGCCGTCGACACGTTCGGGAGAGAGGGGCCGGGGTGGACTACGCAACCGCACGCCTCAACATGGTCGAGAGCCAGCTGCGCACCAACCGGGTGTTCGACGCGGCGCTGCTCGATGCCTTCGAAGCCTTGCCGCGCGAGCGTTTCGTGCCGGAGGCGCGGCGCGGCTTCGCTTACGTCGACGAGGATCTGCCGCTCGGCGGCGGCCGCTACCTGATGGAGCCGATGGTGCTCGGGCGCCTGATCCAGGCGGCCGGCATCGAGCCGGCCGACTCGGTGCTCGACGTCGCCGGCGCGACCGGCTACGGCACGGCGCTGCTGGCCCGCCTGGCGGCCAGCGTCGTGCTGCTGGAGCCCGACGGAGCGCTCGCCCAGCAGGCCGAGACGACCCTTGACCAGCTGCAGGTCGACAATGCCGTGGTGGTCACCGGCGATCCGGCCCAGGGCTACGCGCGCCAGGCACCCTACGAGGCGATCGTCGTCGAGGCGGCGGTCGCCGAGCTGCCGGCGGCGCTGCTCGACCAGCTCGCCGAGGGTGGCCGACTGGTCGCGCCGCTGCTCGAACGGCCCGGCCTGTGCCGTGCCGTCCTGGCCCGCAAGGACGGCGGCGCCGTCTCCCAGCGCGTGCTGTTCGACTGCTCGACGCCGGTGCTGCCCGGCTTCGAGCGCCAGGAAGGCTTCGTCTTCTAGCGCTGGAAAGTCCGCCCGGAATCAGGCACAGGAATCGTCAAGGATTGTGGGCGAAGATCGCACGGCAACTATCTGAAAGACGGAGCGGGTCGATGGCGGGAGCTGCTCGCAGGCCCGACAGGAACGGCACGGAAGGTTCTCGGGTGGCACGAATGGTAGCGCGACGCGGCATCGTCCACGGCCTCTCCGGCGCCACGCTGAGGGCCGGGTTGCTGGGCGGACTGGTTCTCGCCGGCGGTCTGGCATGGAGCGGCCCGCTGCGGGCCGAGACGCTGCTCGACGCCCTGGCCACGACCTACAACAGCAACCCGACGCTCGCGGCCGCCCGTGCCCAGCTGCGTGCGACCAACGAAGGCGTGCCGCAGGAGCTGTCGAACTGGCGCCCCAGCGTCACGGTGTCGGTCGGTGCCGGGCCGGGCACCTCCCGCACCAGCTCTCCCACCACCCGGGCGGCCGGAACCGACGACTTCAATTCGCTCCACGAGCTCTCGGCCGACGTGACCGTGACGCAGCCGCTCTATCGGGGCGGCCAGACCGTGGCCGGCACGAAGCGGGCGGAGTTCGAGGTCTATGCCCAGCGCGCTCGCCTGGCCTCGACCGAGCAGTCGGTGCTGCTCGACGCCGCCACGTCCTTCATGGACGTCTGGCGTGACGAGGCGGTGCTGCAGCTCAATCTGAACAACGAGCAGGTGCTGACCCGACAGCTCCAGGCCAGCCGCGACCGCTTCCAGGTCGGCGAGATCACCCGGACCGACGTCGCCCAGTCGGAATCGCGCCTGTCGCGCGCGACGGCCGACAGGGTCCAGGCCGAAGGCAACCTGCGATCCAGCCGGGCGACCTACCAGCAGGTCATCGGCACCGCGCCCGGCACCCTGCGTCCGCCGGGCCCGCTGCAGGGCATGCCCTCGACCAGCGCCGACACGGTCTCGGCCGCGCTGTCGCAGAACCCCGACGTGATCGCTGCCGGCTTCTCGCAGCAGGCTGCGGACCGATCGGTGCGGCAGAACATCGGGGCGCTCCTGCCGAGCGTCAATCTCGTCGGCGAGTTCACCCACACTTCCGAGACGAGCCTCCCCGACTACAGAACCGACAGCGGCAGCCTGCTCGCCGAGCTGTCGGTGCCGCTCTATCAGAAGGGGGCCGTCTACAGCCAGGTGCGCGAGGCCAAGCAGCTGCTGAGCCAGCGTCGCCTGCAGCTCGACGAGGCGCGGCGCTCCGCCGAGCAGTCGGCGGTCGCCGCCTTCCAGGCCCTGTCGACCGCCCGTGCCCAGACCCAGGCCTACCAGGCCCAGGTCGACTCGGCGCAGATCGCCCTCGAAGGGGTGCGCCAGGAGAACGCGGTCGGCGCGCGCACCGTGCTCGACGTGCTGAACGCCGAGCAGGAGCTGCTCGATGCCAAGGTCAGCCTGGTCGGCGCGCAGCGGGACGAGATCGTCGCCGGCTTCCAGGTGCTGTCCGCCGAGGGCCGGCTCAACGCGAAGGAACTCGGCCTGCCGGTGAAGATCTACAATCCCGAGGACGACTACCAGGCGGTACGCAACAAGTGGTTTGGCTTGAGTGCGCCCGGTGAATAGGCTAAGGCCGCAAGTCATCGGACAGTCACCGAGTCGTAACTTGAGGCGCGTTCCGGACGCGACGGCTGCATGAGCGACAATCAGGGCCAGAGCGAACCGTCGATGGAGGAGATCCTGGCGTCGATCCGCCGGATCATCTCCGAGGAGGACGCCGAGGAAGGCAAGCCCGCCGCCGCTGCCGCTGCTCCTCCCGAAGAGGTCGAGGAGGAGGACGACGACGTCCTCGAGCTGACCGAGATGGATGCCGTCCAGGACGAGGAGCCTGAGGAAGAGCCCGCGGAAGAGCCCGAGACGGTGCTCGATCTCGACGAGGCCGACGCGCTGCCAGACGAGAACGAGCCGAGCGATGCCGCGGCGCCGGCGGCGGTGGCGGCCGAGGCGGCGATCGCCGAGCTCGAGGTCGAGGCGGAAGCAGCGGCCTCCGGGCCCGTGCGGGAGACCGGCATGGGCCGGGCGCTGCGCGAGGGGCTGGTCTCCGCCTCGACGGCCGCGGCGACGACCGCCGCCCTCTCCGAGATGACGCGCCGCCGCCGGGTCCCGCCCGGGCTCGGCGCGCCGACCGGCGGCGAGAGCCTGGAGGCCTTCGTCGCCCGCCTGCTGGAGCCGCATCTCCAGGCCTGGCTCGAAGACAACCTGCCGCAGCTGGTCGAGCGCGTCGTGCGCGACGAGGTGCGCCGCCTGGCGCGCCGCGCCGAGGACGACTGAGCCCCGGGCCGGTCCGCCGGCCCCGTCCTGCATCCCCGATCTCTACCGACTCTGGACATCGCGCCGTCGGTGATTATGGTTGCGCGCCCGCGACCGCCTTGCCGGGAGGCGGCGCCGCAGCATTCCGTTCTGCCCAGGAGACCGATCGGCGATGGCCGAGCTCGACAAGACCTACCGTCCGCAGGAGGCTGAGGCCCGCCAGTACCAGCGCTGGGAGGACAGCGGCCGCTTCGCCTGCGACCCCGGGTCAAACGCCCGGCCCTACACGATCATGATGCCGCCGCCGAACGTCACCGGCAGCCTGCACATGGGCCACGCGCTGACCTTCACGATCCAGGACGTGCTGATCCGCTGGCACCGCATGAGCGGCCGCGACGTGCTCTGGCAGCCGGGCTCCGACCATGCCGGCATCGCGACCCAGATGGTCGTCGAGCGCCAGCTCGCCGAGAAGGGCATCAGTCGCCGCGACCTGGGCCGCGAGCGCTTCGTCGAGAAGGTCTGGGAGTGGAAGGCCCACTCCGGCGGCACGATCAACCGCCAGCTGCGCCGGCTCGGCGCCTCGCCGGACTGGGCGCGCGAGCGCTTCACCATGGACGAGGGCCTGTCCCACGCCGTGCGCCTGGTCTTCGTGAGGCTGCACCGCGAGGGCCTGATCTACCGCGACAAGCGCCTGGTCAACTGGGACCCGAAGCTGCTGACCGCGATCTCCGACCTCGAGGTCCAGCAGACCGAGGTCAAGGGACATCTCTGGCACTTCCGCTATCCGATCGAGGGCGAGCAGGGGCGCTTCATCGTCGTCGCGACGACCCGGCCCGAGACGATGCTGGGCGACAGCGCGGTCGCGGTGCATCCCGACGACCCGCGCTACCAGGACCTGATCGGCAGGCACGCGGTGCTGCCGCTGGTCGGCCGGCGCATCCCGATCGTCGCCGACGAGTACGCCGACCCCGAGACCGGCTCGGGCGCGGTCAAGATCACGCCGGCCCACGACTTCAACGACTTCGAGGTCGGCCGCCGGCACGGCCTGGAGATGATCAACATCCTGGACGCCCAGGCCCGGCTCAACGACCAGGTGCCGGCCGAGTACCAGGGCCTCGACCGCTACGAGGCGCGCAGGAAGGTGGTCGCGGCCCTCGAGGCCGAGGGCCTGCTGGAGCGCATCGACGACCACCTGCACATGGTGCCGCACGGCGACCGCTCGGGCGTCGCCATCGAGCCCTGGCTGACCGACCAGTGGTACGTCGACGCCAAGACCCTGGCGCAGCCCTGCATCGAGGCGGTCGAGCAGGGCCGCACGGTCTTCGTGCCGAAGCAGTGGGAGAACGTCTTCTTCGACTGGATGCGCAACATCCAGCCCTGGTGCGTCTCGCGCCAGCTCTGGTGGGGCCACCAGATCCCGGCCTGGTACGGCCCCGACGGCCAGGTCTTCGTCGAGATGGACGAGGCCGACGCCCGGGCCGCGGCGCGCGCGCACTACGGCCAGGACGTCGCGCTGACCCGCGACGAGGACGTGCTCGACACCTGGTTCTCCTCGGGGCTCTGGCCCTTCTCGACCCTGGGCTGGCCGAGCGAGGAGGCCGGGGTCGAGCGCGACCTCGCGCGCTACTACCCGGGCGACGTGCTGGTCACCGGCTTCGACATCATCTTCTTCTGGGTCGCCCGGATGATGATGATGGGCCTGCACTTCATGGGCGAGGTGCCGTTCCGCACGGTCTACATCCACGCCCTGGTGCGCGACCAGTACGGCCAGAAGATGTCGAAGTCGAAGGGGAACATCATCGATCCCCTGGAGCTGATCGACGAGTACGGCGCCGACGCCCTGCGCTTCACCCTGGCCTCGCTGGCGGTGCCGGGCCGCGACGTCAAGCTGGCGCCCGAGCGGGTCGCCGGCTACCGCAACTTCGCGACCAAGCTGTGGAACGCGGCGCGCTTCTGCCAGATCAACGGCGTCGCCCTGAAGCAGGGCTACGACCCGGCGGCCAACCGCCTGACGGTCGACCGCTGGATCGTCTCGAAGCTGGCCAGCCTGGAGCGCGAGGTCGCCTCGGCGGTCGCCGCCTACCGGCTCAACGACGCCGCGGCCCAGCTCTACCAGTTCACCTGGAACATCTTCTGCGACTGGTACATCGAGCTCGCCAAGCCGGTGCTGAACGGCGCCGACGAGGCCGCGGCCGCCGAGCTGCGCGCGACCGCCGCCTTCGTCATGAACCGCCTGCTGCGCGTGCTGCATCCCTTCATGCCCTTCCTGACCGAGGAGCTGTGGCCGGCCTTCGCCGCGGCGGACGAGCGCCTGCTCATGGCCAGCCGCCTGGGCATGCCGGACGAGCTGCCGAACAGCCCCGAGGCGATGCGCGAGATCGACTGGCTGATCGAGACGATCACCCAGGTCCGCTCGCTGCGCGCCGAGATGTCGGTGCCGCCGGCCGCCGAGCTGCAGCTGCTGGTCCGCGATGCCGGCCCGGAGACCGACCGGCGGCTCGGCGAGCTCGGCGAGCCGCTGCGCCGGCTCGCCCGGCTCAAGGAGGTCCGCGTCGCGACGGAGCCGATGCCGAAGGACGCCGTGCAGTTCGTCGTCGAGGAGGCGACCTACGGCCTGCCGCTCGGCGCGGTGATCGACGTCGGCGCCGAGCGCCAGCGCCTGAACAAGGAGATCGGCAAGCTCGACAAGGAGCTCGCCAAGATCGAGGGCAAGCTCGGCAACGAGCAGTTCCTGGCCAAGGCGCCCGAGGAGGTCGTCGCCGAGAACCGCGAGAAGCGGGACGAGCTGGTCGCGACCCGCGACCGCCTGCGCCTCGCCCTGGCGCGCCTGGAGAGCATGTAGGCCCGAAGGAGCTCCGCGACGCCGGTCGCGACCGCCTCGCCCGAATTCTTGCTCCTGCTGTAGCGAAGAGCTAGACTGCCCGCGGCACGAGAAACCTCGGCGGGGGGCAACCGGTGCGTTTCAGCGGTGCCGTTCTATGTGCAACTCTTCTCTGGCACCTCACGGTGCCGGAGGCGGCGGCTCAGTCGGAGCGCTCGGCGCCCGCGGTGCAGAATGCGCCGACGCGGGCGCCGGCCGACGCGGTCTTCGACGAGCTGGAGCGCATCGACCGGGAGCGACATCGCGATCTCCTCGGCAAGGTCCCGGACGTCACCTGGGCCGACGTGCTCCGCGATCCCGACAACCTGACCCTCAATGTCGCCTATGCGCGCGCGCAGCTGGCCCGCGGCGACCTCAAGAGCGCCAGCGCGACCCTCGAGCGCATCCTGCTGATCTCGCCCCACGAGCCGCAGGTCGAGCTGCTGCAGGGCCTGGTGCTCTATCGTCTGCGCGAGTACGGCGGCGCCGAGCGCGCGCTCTCGGCAGCCCTGGCCGGGAAGCTCTCCGACGACCAGCGGACCCAGGCCGAGCGGGCGCTCTCGGCCATCGCGGAGGCGCAGCAGCAGACCCGTCTCACGCTGACCCTGGGCGCCGGGCTGCGCTATGACGACAACCGCGAGCAGGAGCCGCTGGGCGGCTCCCGCCTGGTCCTCGACACTCCCGTCGAGGCCGACGCGGAACATGGCGACACCGCCGTCGTCAGCCTCGCCCGGGTGCGCCTGTCCCACGAGCTGGACAATCAGGACGGCGACCTCGTCTTCGGCGAGGCCACCTACTACGGTGCCGACCAGCTGCGCGACAACAATCTCGACCTGCAGGTGTTCGGCGCCAATGCCGGCATGACGCTCTACTTCGGGGCCTTCACCCTGACGCCGCGGGTCGGCGCCGACCTGGTGCGGCTCGAGGACCAGAACTACCTGACCGCGCTCAGCGGCGGGGCGAGGCTGGACTGGCAGCTGCTGCCGGACTTCGCGCCCTTCGCCGAGTTCCGGCTTGCCGACGAGAATTTCGACGACGTGTCCGCGGCGCCCAGCGGCGAAGACCGGACGGGGCTGCGCCGCAGCCTGGCCGCTGGCTTCCAGTGGCAGGTGCTGCCGCGCGTCTCGCTGGCGGTCACCGGCGAGCGCCAGGTCAAGGAGGCGCGCCGCGACTACGAGGGCTATCACGGCTACGCGCTGCGGCTGACGCCGCTGCTCGTCCTCGACAACGGCCAGTTCCTGCGCGGCGACTTCACCGTGCGCCAGCGCGACTACTTCGGTCCGGACGCCTTCGTCTCCTCGGAGACCCGGGGCGACACGGACTACGTCGCCGGGATCAGCTACTGAGCGCCGCTCTCCTTCTTCGCCTCTCCGCTGCCGGCGCTCGCCAGGGCGCTGGAGGACGTCCGGATCCTGGTCACCCTTGAACAGCAAAGAAACGTGTCCAACATCCCGAACTACGACTTTCTGTCGCACAGGGCGCAGTTCCTGATCACCCGGAGCTTCCGCTTCTGAACGCGCAGAGGGCATCAACCGCGAGGGGCAAGGGGCAGATGGTCCCGTTCACCCGTGTGGCTCCGGCGATCGCCGCCCTGATCCTGGCAGCCGGCCTTCCGGCCGGAGCCGGGGCTCTTGCCGCGGCCCCGGGGGATCTGGCCGGCGTCTCGGCCGCCGTGCGCGGCAACGTCCTGCTGACCTCGGTTCTGACGAAGGCGGCCCACGCCGCCACGAGCGGCGAGGACGTGCTGTTCGGGGACGCGGTGCAGACCGCCGACTCCTCGGGCATGCAGCTGCTGCTGCTCGACGAGTCGGTCTTCACCATCGGCGCCAACGCCAAGCTCGTCGTCGATGCCTTCGTCTACGACCCGGCGAGCGGGGAGGGCCGTCTGGCCGCCGACCTGCTCAAGGGCGCCTTCCGCTTCGTGTCCGGCGGACTGTCGGCGCGCGATCCGAAGCAGGTCGAGCTGCGCCTGCCCGAGGCGACGATCGGCATCCGCGGCACCATCGTCAGCGCTCTCGTCACCCCGGAGGGCAGCTACGTGCTGCTCGACGGCCCCGGCCGGGGGAACGACGCCTTCGCCCGCCGCGGCGCGGTCCTGGTGACCGCGCACGGCGCGACCGTCGAGCTGCGGCGGCCCGGCTTCGCGACCTTCGTTCCCAACGGCGGCGTGCCAGCCGAGCCCTTCCGGGCGTCGGCCGAGCTTCGCCAGCGCTTCGCCAGCGCTCTGGCCGCCCAGCCCGCGAGCCGCCGAGCCGGCCTGGGCCTCGGCGAGCTGGGCGATCCGGTCGGCGCTTCCGGGGTGACCACGACCGAGGCCTTCGCCGCGCTGCCGACCCTCCGGGCGGCCGAGGCCATCAGCGAGTTCGCCTTCGACAGCGCGCCCGACGATCCCAACGGCCGGGGCGCGAGCAGCGGCATGTCGACGGAGGTCGGCACGACGAGCGACGGCGCTGCGGACAGCGGGCTCGCCGCGACCGGCGGGCTGCAGGATCAGACGGACCAGGCATCCCAGACCGTCGACACGGGCAGCGCCGCCGCCAGCAGCACCGCGACCTCCTCTGCGAGCGGCGGCAGCAGCGGCAGCCCGACCAATCCGACGGGCCCGATCACCAACGTCCTTCTGGTGAGCGGTCCGACCGGGTGAGCCGGGCCGTTCGACGCCCCGGCCGACGCGGCCGCCGACGTCCCCGCTCGTGATCGTGCTCTAGCCTCCCGCGAGACGCGGGCGCATGCTGCTCGCCAGCCGGGCAGGGCGCCCGGGCGACCGGCGGCACACCGGGGGGCGAAGGAGTGCGGTTTCTTTGGATCGCCGCGGCGCTGGCCGTGACGGCGTCGTGCCTGCCAGGCGCCGGGGGGCGCAGCTGGGCGCAGTCGGCCCCCGCGGCCGCGGCGGCGCCGGCCGCGACCCCCGGGGCTTCCCCCTCGGCGGAGCAGCTCGAGCGGCAGTCCCGGGACGCCATCGATGCGCTGGAGCGGCTCGAGCGCAGCCGCCCGGCGCCGGGGGACGCCGACGGCCCGGTGGTGACCTGGGCCCAGGTGCTGCGCGATCCGGACAACCTGCAGCTCAACCTCGCCTTCGCCCGGCGACAGCTTGCGCTCGGCGAGCTCAAGGGCGCCAGCGCGACGCTGGAGCGCGTCCTGCTGATCGCGCCCGACCAGCCCGAGGTCCAGCTGCTGCACGGCCTCGTGCTCTATCGCCTGCGCGAGTACGCCGGCGCCGAGCAGGCGCTGCGGGCGGCGCTCGCCGGCGGCATCTCCGGGCGCGGCAAGGACGAGGCCGAGCGCGCCCTCGACGCGATCGCCGACAGCCGGCGGCGCACCCTCGGGACGCTCAGCGTCGCCGCCGGCGTCCGCTACGACACCAACCGGGACCAGGCGCCGATCACCGGCAAGCGGCTGTTCCTCGACTTCCCGATCGCGGCGGACCCGGGGCAGCCGGACAGCGCCATCGTGACGATCGCGCGCCTGCGCCTCGTCCACCGGCTGACCGGCCAGGCCGGCCACGAGCTGTTCGCCGAGGGCACCTACTACGGGGCAAACCAGCTGGAGATCGACGATCTCGACCTGCGCTTCTTCTCGGCCGGGGCGGGCATGGCGCTCCACTTCGGTCCCTTCACCGTCACGCCCCGCGGGCACGCCGACCTGCTGCAGCTGGCCGGCCAGAACTACCTGACGTCGCTCGGCAGCGAGGCGCAGCTGTCGTGGCAGGCGCTGCGGGGCCTGGTGCCCTTCCTCGAGGCCTCGATCGACGACGAGAACTTCGACGACGTGCATGCGGCGCCGAGCGGCGAGGACCGCACCGGCCCGCTCTGGCGGCTCGCCGCCGGCTTCCGCTGGCAGGTCGCGCCCGACGTCGCCTTCGAGCTGAGCGGCGCACGCGCCACCAAGAACGCACGCGAGCAGTACGAGGGCTACCAGACCCTGGAGCTGACCGCCGCGCCGACCTTCCTGCTCGGCGGCGGCCAGTTCCTGCGGGGCGAGCTGACCGTTCGCCGGCGCCGCTACTTCGGTCCGGACCGCTTCGTCTCCGAGCAGACGCGCCGCGACGTCGACTGGGTCGCGCGGCTGACCTACGGCGCGCCGCTGTCGCTCTATGCCCGGCCGCTGCCCGGGCTGGCCGCGGCGCTGGAGGGGCTGCAGCTGCTCATTTCTCTTGAACAGCAGCGCACGGTGTCCAACATCCCGAACTACGACTACTTGAGTCACAGGGGCCAGATTCTCCTGACGCGGAGCTTCCGGTTCTGATGGCCCGGGTGGCGGCAACGGCGAGGGACAGGCGGCGATGACCCTGTTCACCCGGGCGGCCCCGATCCTGGCGATCGTGCTGGCCGCAGCCCGGCCGTCGACGTCGGGGGCGATGGCCGCCCCCGGGGACCTCGCCGGGATCTCCGCCGCGGTGCGCGGCGACGTCCAGCTGACATCGGTGCTCTCCAGCGACGTGCGGCGGATCGGCAGCGGCGAGGACGTGCTGTTCGGCGACGCCCTGCGCACCGCGCCGGCCTCCGGCCTGCAGCTGCTGCTGCTCGACCAGTCGGTCTTCACCATCGGCGCCGATGCCCAGCTGGTCGTCGACTCCTTCGTCTACGACCCCGCCTCGGGCAGCGGCGAGCTCACCGCCGAGCTGCTCAAGGGCGCCTTCCGCTTCGTCTCGGGCGGCCTCTCGGCCAAGGACCCCGGGCAGGTCCAACTCAGCGTGCCGGAAGCCACGATCGGCGTGCGTGGCACGATCGTCAGCGCGCTGGTCACCGAGGCCGGCTCCTATGTCCTGCTCGACGGCCCGGGGCGCGGCAACGACGCCTTCGAGCGGCGCGGCGTCGTCACGGTCAGCGCCGGCGGCCGGACGGTCGAGCTGAGCCGGCCCGGCTTCGCGACCTTCGTCGCGCGCGGTGCCGCACCGCTCGAGCCCTTCGAGGCGCCGCCCGAGCTGCGCGGCCGCCTGTCCGGCGCCCTGGCGGTGCGGCCGGGCGCGCAGACGCAGCGGGCGCAGGCGCAGCCGGCCGGCGCGGCCGGCGGCGACGCGGTCGCCGAGTCGGGCGTCGGCACGACCCAGGCCTTCGCCACCCTCTCGACCGGCCGGGCCGTCGAGGCCGTGGCCGAGGTCGCGGCCACGGCCGAGCCCGACGACCCGGAGGGGCAGGACGCGACGGCCAGCAGCACGCTGGCCGGCGACGCCGCGACCGGTGTGACCGACAGTGCCGTCGCCGCGACCCTGGCCCAGGACGTCGACCCGCAGCTCTCCGACAGCCTGGAGCTGACCGCGCTGGAGACCCTGGAGCGCATCGACGGCCTGAACTCCAGCGCCGTCGACCATTTCGCCGGCGACGGCAGCTTCACCCTGACCCAGCGCAACGGCCAGACCCTGGGCAGCCCGCTGGAGGGCACGTCGCGGCTGTCGCTGACCATCGACTTCGGCAACCGCACGCTCGGCGACGCCAACTCGGGCCTGCGCGTCACCGCCGGCGACTTCTCCAAGGTCGTGCTGATCGATCACCTGAGCTTCGACGAAGCGGTCGGCGGCTTCGCCCTCTGGATCCAGAACAACGCGAACGACCAGGAGGTCGTGCGCGACGGCAGCTACATCCTGATCAGCGGCAAGAAGGGGGTGGCCAGCGAGGCCAGCGCCGGCCTGATCCTGGAGAGCGGCGGTGACGCCGGGACCGCGAAGATCGTCGATGCGCCGCGGCTCGACGGCGCCAGCCCCGGTCTGCCGTGACGCTGCCGCGAAGCGCTGGGCCGCGAAGCGCCGGGCCGCGAAGCGCCGGGCCGCGATGAGGCGCCGTCGCTGGCCGGTCCTGGCGTCCGGATTGATCGCCCTCGCCGCCATGGTCTGCCTGCGCGTGCTCGATCCGGCGCCGATCCAGGCGCTGCGGCTGCGCGCCTTCGACCTCTACCAGCGCACGGAACCGCGGCCCTACCGGCCGGTCCCCGTCACGGTGCTCGACATCGACGAGGCGGCGCTCGCCGCCGAGGGGCAGTGGCCCTGGCCGCGCAGCACCGTCGCGCTGATGGTCGAGCGGCTGCGCGCCCTGGATGCCGCGGCGATCGCCTTCGACATCCTGTTCAGCGAGCCGGACCGGACCTCGCCGCGCCAGCTGCTGCGCGACCTGCCCGACACGCCCGAGGGCGCGGCCCTGGCCGAGCGGCTGCGCGCGCTGCCGGACCATGACGAGCAGCTCGCGGCCGCCATGGCGTCCGCCCCGACGGTCGCCGCCGTCGCGCTGTTCCACGGCGCCGAGGGCAACCCCGAATCGCCGCCGCAGAAGGCCGGCTTCGCCTTCGCCGGCAGCGATCCCGCCGGCTTCCTGCCGCGCTATCGCGGCGCTCTGCGCGACCTGCCGCCGATCGAGCGGGCGGCGAGCGGCCTCGGCAGCATCACCTTCGATCCCGATTTCGACGGCGTCGTGCGCCGCCTGCCGCTGCTGCAGGTCCTGGGCACGGCGATCCTGCCGAGCCTCTCGGTCGAGGCATTGCGCGTCGCCCAGGGGGCGAGCACGCTGATCGCGCGCAGCGCCGACGCCTCCGGCGCGCTCGGCCTCGCCGAGTCCGGCGGCCTGAGCGCGATCAAGGTCGGCCGCTTTGTCGTGCCGACCACCGCGGAGGGCGCGCTCTGGCTCTGGTATCACGGCCCGCTCGAGGGGCGCCGGCTCTCGGCGGCGGGCCTGCTCGGCGACGGCTGGGCCGACCTGCGGCCGGCCGTGGAGGGGCGGATCCTGCTGGTCGGGACCAGCGCCCAGGGCCTGCGCGACCAGCGGGCGACGCCGCTGTCCGGCTCGGTCGCCGGGGTCGAGATCCACGCCGAGGCGCTGGAGCAGATGCTCGCCGGCACCTTCCTGACCCGGCCGGACTGGGCCGAGGGTGCTGAGATTGTCGCCCTGGTGCTGCTCGGGCTGCTGTTCGTGCTGCTGCTGCCGCTCGCCGGTGCGCTGTGGTGCGCCCTGCTCGGGGTGCTGGCGGTCGGCGCCGGACTGGCGGCCTCGTGGCTCGCCTTCAGCCGCGCCCACTTCCTGCTGGATCCGGTCTATCCGGCGCTCGCCGCCTTCGTCGTCTACCTGACCGTGACGACGCTGCGCTACGCGCTCAGCGAGCGCGAGCGCGACCGGGTGCGCGGCGCCTTCTCGCGCTATCTGGCGCCGGCCCTGGTGGAGCGCCTGGCCGAGCGGCCGCAGGCGCTCAAGCTCGGCGGCGAGAGCCGCGAGATCACCGTGCTGTTCGCCGACATCCGCGGCTTCACCACCCTGTCCGAGCGCCTGACGCCGGAAGAGCTGACCGCCTGCCTCAACCGCTTCCTGACGCCGATGACCGACGCGCTGCTCGCCGAGGGCGCGACCATCGACAAGTACATCGGCGATGCGATCATGGCCTTCTGGAACGCGCCGCTCGACCAGCCGGACCATCCCCGGCGCGCGCTGCGCGGTGCCCTGGCGATGCGGCGCCGGCTGGCCGAGCTGGCGCCGCGCTGGGCCGAGGAGGACGCGGCCGCTGGCCGCGAGCCGATCGAGATCCGCATCGGCATCGGCCTCAACAGCGGGCCCTGCGTCGTCGGCAATCTCGGCTCCGAGCAGCGCTTCGACTACTCGGCGCTCGGCGACACGGTGAACCTGACCTCGCGCCTCGAGGGCATGTCGAAGGTCTATCGTGTCGACATCCTGGTCGGCGAGGACACGGCCCTCCAGGCGGCCGGCTTCGCCCTGGTGGAGCTCGACCGGGTGCGGGTCGTGGGACGGGCCCACCCGGTCGCCGTCTTCGCCGCGCTCGGCGACGAGAGCCTGGCCGCCGACCCGGACTTCCAGGCCCTGAAGGCGCGCCACGAGGCGGCGCTGGCCGCCTACCGCGCGGGCGCGTGGGACGAGGCCGAGGCCGCCTTCGGGGCATTGCGCGACACGACCGACCCGTTGCTTCGCTCGGTCTGTCCGGTCTTCCTGGAGCGCATCGCGGCCTTCCGGGGGGCGCCGCCGGCTGCCGACTGGGACGGCGTCTTCAGGGCCGAGCACAAGTAGCCGGCCGCCCTGGCGTCATGACCGCCATCCCGCTTCGGGGGGTCGCGGGACGGCCGCGCTTCGGCTACCGTCCGGCCGAAGACCGACAAGAGCCTCGAGAAGACCACGCCGGGAAGGGAGTTTCGTCCTATGCCGCTCGACACCGCCAAGCCCAAGTTCGACAAGGCCAAGCTGCCCAGCCGGCACGTCTCGGTCGGCCCGGACCGGGCGCCGCACCGCAGCTACTACTATGCGATGGGCATGACGGAGGAGGAGATCGCGCAGCCCTTCGTCGGCGTCGCGACCTGCTGGAACGAGGCGGCGCCCTGCAACATCTCGCTGTCGCGCCAGGCCCAGGCGGTCAAGCTCGGCGTCAAGGCGGCCGGCGGCACCCCGCGCGAGTTCACCACGATCACCGTGACCGACGGCATCGCCATGGGCCACCAGGGCATGAAGTCGTCCCTGGCCAGCCGCGAGGCGATCGCCGACACGGTCGAGCTGACCATGCGCGGCCACTGCTACGACGCCCTGGTCGGGCTCGCCGGCTGCGACAAGTCGCTGCCCGGCATGATGATGGCCATGGTCCGGCTCAACGTGCCGAGCGTCTTCATCTACGGCGGCTCGATCCTGCCCGGCCGCTTCAAGGGCAAGGACGTCACCGTGGTCGACGTCTTCGAGGCGGTCGGCCAGCACCAGGCCGGCAACATGGGCGATGCCGACCTGCACGCCCTGGAGTGCGTCGCCTGTCCCTCGGCCGGCTCCTGCGGCGGCCAGTTCACCGCCAACACCATGGCCTGCGTCTCCGAGGCGATCGGCCTCGCGATCCCCGGCTCGGCCGGCGCGCCGGCGCCCTACGAGAGCCGCGACGCGCTCTGCGAGCAGTCCGGCCAGATCGTCATGCAGGCCCTGGCCAGCGGCATCCGGCCCCGCGACATCGTCACCCGCAGGTCCCTGGAGAACGCCGCGCGCGTCGTCGCCGCCTCGGGCGGCTCGACCAACGGCGGCCTGCACCTGCCGGCGATCGCCCACGAGGCCGGCATCGACTTCGACCTGCACGAGGTCGGCAGGATCTTCAAGTCGACGCCCTACATCGCCGACCTGAAGCCGGGCGGCCGCTACGTCGCCAAGGACCTCTACGAGGTCGGCGGCGTGCCGGTGATCATGAAGGCGCTGCTCGACGGCGGCTACCTGCACGGCGACTGCATCCAGGTCAACGGCAAGACCCTGGCCGAGAACCTGGCCCACGTCGTGATCCCCGAGGACCAGGACGTGGTGCGCACCACCGCCAAGCCGCTCAGCCCGACGGGCGGCGTCGTCACCCTGCGCGGCCGCCTCGCGCCCGAGGGCGCGATCGTCAAGGTCGCCGGCATGAAGGTGCTGACCTTCCGTGGCACGGCGCGCTGCTTCGACTGCGAGGAGGAGGCCTTCGCCGCGGTCCAGCGCCGCGACATCCGCGAGGGCGACGTCATCGTGATCCGCTACGAGGGGCCGAAGGGCGGCCCGGGCATGCGCGAGATGCTCTCGACGACCTCGGCGATCTACGGCCAGGGCATGGGCGACAAGGTCGCGCTGATCACCGACGGCCGCTTCTCCGGCGGCACCCGCGGCTTCTGCATCGGCCATGTCGGGCCGGAGGCGGCGGTCGGCGGGCCGATCGGCCTGCTCAAGGACGGCGACGTCATCGTCATCGACGCGGTCGAGGGCACGCTGGACGTCGAGGTCTCGGACGAGGAGCTCGAGGCGCGCCGCAAGGCCTGGCAGCCGCGCACGACCGACTACCAGTCGGGCGCGCTCTGGAAGTACGCCCAGCTGGTCGGCTCCGCGGAAAAGGGCGCGGTGACCCATCCGGGCGGCGCCGCCGAGACCCACTGCTACGCGGACATCTGACGAGGGACGACCGCGGGCGGCGCCGTCATGCATGGGTAACGACAGCGAACGGACCGCCTACGGCATCGCCTGCGTCGTCTCTGCCAGCTTCTTCACCTCGCTGGCCGGGCCGATCGTGCGTGCGGTCGAGAGCAGCGACGGCTGGACGCTGCAGTTCTGGCGCCAGGCCTGGTTCCTGGCCTTCATCCTGCTGTTCCTGACCTGGCGCCACGGCTGGCGGGGCCTGCCCAAGGCCTGCCGGGACATCGGCCGGCCCGGGCTGATCGGCGCCGTCGCGATGGCAATCTCCTTCGTCGCCTTCGTCTTCGCGATGATGGCGACGACGGTCGCCAAGGTCGTCTTCATCGGGGCGACCTCGCCCTTCCTGGCGGCGCTCTTCGCCTGGATCGCGCTCGGCGAGCGCCTGAAGCCCGTCACCTGGCTGGCCATGGGGATCGCGCTGAGCGGCATCGCCCTGATGGCCGGCGACGGCCTGACCAGCGGTCAGGGCGCCGGCGTGCTGCTCTGCGTGATCACGGTGCTCGGCTTCGGCGTCACTCTGGTCTGCCTGCGCAGCCGGGCCGATCGCGACATGCTGCCGACCATCGCCCTGGCCGGGGTCCTGGCCCTGATCGGCAGCGCGATCATGGCGCCCTCCTTCGCGATCAGCGGCCACGACATGCTCCTGGCCGCGATCTTCGGCACGGTGCAGCTCGGCTTCCAGTACGTCCTCGTCGCGATCGGGGCGCGCCACGTGCCGGCCGGGGAGGTCGCCCTGCTGGGCCGCCTGCAGCTGGTCCTGGGGCCGCTCTGGGTCTGGATCACGGTCGACGAGGCGCCGAGCTACCTGACCCTGGTCGGCGGCGCCGTCGTGGTCTCGGCGATCGCCCTCCAGTCGAGCTTCGCGTTGCGCCGGCGCTCCCCGATCACGCCCTGACCGGCCGCTCCGGCGGCAGCAGCGGCTCGAAGCTGAGGCGCTGCTCGAGCGGCGGCTGGACGATGCCGTAGGTGACGCCGCGCAGGATCTGCACCACGGCGCCGGTCTCGTCGACCAGCGGCAGCTCGATCGCCTCGACGCTCAGCCACGGGCGGTTCGCCCAGTCCTGGCGCGCGAGCCGCCGGTAGGGCCGGACCTGCTCGACGATGGTCGCGAGGGTGGCCCGGATCTCCGTCGCGGCGTCGCCGTGCAGGGCGGCGTCGATCTCCAGGCCGGTGACGTCGCGGCCGTTGCGCGCGACCAGCTCGCTGCCGAACAGCCGATGCCGGAAGCGCAGCGGCGCGCGCAGCACCTCGATCAGGTCGATGATCGGCAGCAGCCTCGGGATCGCGGCCAGCTCAAGGTCCCGGCCGAGCGGCGCGATCCGCGTGCCGCGGATCGCCTGCCAGTGGTCGAACAGCGACGGCAGCCTCGGGTCGGCGAATTCCTGGTGCAGGGCAGGTGCCGCCGAGGCGGGGTCGTTCTGCCGCTGGGACGGGAGGGGCGGGGGGCGACGGTCCGGCACGTCGGCCCGCCGGCGCTACGGCTCGAAGGGCTCGAAGCGGAGGCGCTCGGCCTGCGGCGGCCGGGTCCCGCCGAAGGCGGCGCCGCGCAGGATCGTCGAGACGCGCCCGCCGGCGTCGACCAGCGGCAGCTCGAGCGATTCCACGGTCAGCCAGCGCCGGTCGTGCCAGTCCAGGCGGGCGCGCCGGCGGTAGGGCCGGACCTCCTCGACGATGGTCGTCAGCGTCTCGACGATCTCGGCCGCCGCCGGGCCGTAGAGCCCGACGCCGACCGGCTGGCCCGTGGCGTCCCGGCCCATCTTCTCGACGATGTCGGTGCCGATCAGCCGGTGGCGGAAGACCAGCGGATCGTGCTCGACGGCGATCAGGTGGAGGATCGGCAGCAGCCGCGGGATCTCGAGCGGATCGATGTCCTGCCGTCGCGGCGCGGGGCGGCCGTCGCACTTGCTGGCCCAGTAGTCGTAAAGCAGCACCAGTCGCGGATCGGCCAATTCATGCCCGACGATGTTGATGGCTGATGTGCCGGTCATTTCTTCAATCTAGATGAATTTTCTTGTGCTGGCTATGCATCAGGAAAGTGCATCCATTTCCGAATTACTGCTCGGACGACGCATCGTAGGGAGCGTCGGGTGCTGGATCTGCTGTTGCCCGTGGCCGGCGCCGGGGCAGGGGCAGGCGGATCCGGCGGAGCCGCCGGCCGAGCCTGCCGGACGTCCCGGGCCGGCCGAGCTTGCCGAGCCGCTCGCGCAGGCCGTGCCGCGCCAGGGCCGTCGCGACCAGCTCCTCAACCAGCTCGTCGAGCTGCAGGCCGGCACGCCGGACGCGCCCGGCCTCGAGGCTGCGCGCGACCAGCGTGGCGGCGCCGAGGCGCAGGCGGACACCCGGCTGTGCCGACGCGCCGAGGTGGGCGTCGAAGTAGCCGGCGACGGTCAGCTCGCGCTCGGCGTCGGGCAGCGTCAGGCCGTAGAGGCCGGCGACCTCGGCGAGCCGTGCCTCGCCGTTCAGCGGCAGCTCGCCGAAAGGGGCGGTGAGCCGGCGCGTGACGTCCGGCGACTCCTCGAACAGGCGGTCGAGCCGGCGCACCCGGTCCGGCGGCGTCAGGATGTAGACGTAGTCGCCGGGATGCAGCGGCCCGGCCTCCGCCGCACTCAGGATTTCGCGCTCGCGCACGACCAGCACGACACGGGCCCAGGCCGGCAGCCGGCTCAGCGCCAGGATCAGGCTGTCGGTCGAGATCGGGTAGCCGACCATCTCCCGCTCGGTCTGGCCGGGGATGTCGAGCTCGACCCGCTGCACGCTGGGCGCCGTGCGCCTCAACGCCATGCCGAGGTAGCGCGCCACGCCGGTCAGGCTCCAGCCCTGGACCAGCAGCGAGACCAGGACGACGAAGAAGGCGATGTTGAAGAAGGCCTCGCCGTAGGCGACGCCGGTCAGGGTCGGGATCGCCGCGAGGAAGATCGAGACGGCGCCGCGCAGCCCGACCCAGGAGATGAACAGCTTCTCCTTGTCCTCGAAGCCGAAGGGCCAGAGGCAGAGCCAGACGGCCAGCGGCCGGGCGACCAGGATCAGCACCAGGGCCAGCAGGATGCCGGGCAGCACGTAGTCGAGCAGCGTCCCGGGCGTGACCAGCAGGCCGAGCACGATGAACATGACGATCTGGCAGAGCCAGGTCGCGGCGTCGTGGAAGCCGACGATCGAGGGATAGGCGCGCACCGGCCGGTTGGCGACGACCAGCCCGGCCAGGTAGACGGCCAGCAGGCCGCTGCCGCCGAGCAGCGAGGTCGCGGCATAGATCGCGACCGCGACCGCGACGACGAACAGCGGGTGCAGGCCGCCCGGCATCTGGACGCGGTTGAGCAGGCCGACCACCGCGAAGCCGCCGGCCAGACCCAGGGCGGCGCCGATCGCGCCCTGCTCGGCGAGGTGGCGCAGCAGCTCCCAGCCGGGCGTGTCGACGCCGGCCAGCAGCAGCTCGGTCAGCATCAGCACCAGGAAGACCGCCATCGGGTCGTTGGTGCCCGACTCGATCTCGAGCAGCGAGCCGACCCGGCTCTGCAGCCTGAGCCCGCCGGTGCGCAGCAGGAAGAACACCGCGGCGGCGTCGGTCGAGGCGACGATCGCGCCGAGCAGCAGGCCCTGCAGCGGCGTCAGGCCGCCGATCAGCAGGGCGGCGACCCCGCCGGTGATGCCGGCCGTGATCAGCACGCCGAGGGTCGAGAGCAGCAGCGCCGGCGCGAGCGCGCCACGGAAGGTCGAGAGCCTGGTCCTGAGGCCGCCGTCGAACAGGATGATCGAGAGCGCCAGCGAGCCGATCAGGTAGGTCGCCTGATAGTCGGCGAACTCGATGCCGCCGGGGCCGTCCTCGCCGGCCAGCATGCCGACGACCAGGAAGACCAGCAGCAGCGGCGCGCCGAAGCGCGTCGCGACCAGGCTCGAGAAGATGCCGAGCAGCACCAGCGCGGCGCCGATCAGGAGGACCGCGTTGACGGGTTCCAGGCTGGCCATGGCGGGAAGCGGTTCTGTGGTCCTGGGGTTGTAGCGGCGGCGCTCACACTGCGCGTCTGACGCGACTATAGCAGGATTGCAGGAGTCCGGCCTTGCCGAGTCAGGCCCCGGCGGCCGCCGCCTGCGCCAAAACGGCCATGGGGGCCGTGGAACCGGGACCCCGGCGGCACGTTGCTCCGCGCGGGGGAACGGACATGCAATGGAGCAGAGCCATGGCTCGTTCAACGATCCTTCCGCTGGTCGCCGCCGCCGCCCTCCTGGCCGGCGGTGCCGCGTTCTCCGTCGCCGATGCGCAGTCGACCATGACCTCCAGCGAGGTCGGCATTCCCAGCCGCGACCTGCCGGCCGGCCTGGCCGGGCCGACCGGCGTCAAGACCCAGGTCGCCGCCGTCGACGAGATGGCCTCGAACGACAAGATCCTGACCAAGGACGGCATCCGCTACGCCTGCACCGGCGTCGGCGAGGACAGCCGCAGCGATCCGCGCTGGAAGAACTTCGCCGCCAAGCTGGTGTTCACCGTCAAGGGCGGCGGCTACCTGCCGGACGTCATGGCCCGCATCGAGAACGGCAAGGGCAAGCAGGTCTTCTCGATGAAGTGCGCCGCGCCCTGGCTGCTCGTCGACCTGCCGGCCGACCACTACAAGGTGGTCGCGACCGCCGAGGGCCCGCAGGGCAAGCGCTTCGAGCAGACCGCGGACCTGTCGGTCGGCGCCAAGGGCCAGCACGAGGCGATCATCCGCTTCGACGGGATTCCGGGCTGACCGTCGCGGCCGCCGCGGAGCCCGCCCGCCCGGGCCTGCCCCGCCGGCGGTCGCCGGCGGGTGGGCAGGCGGCCGGTGGGCAGGCGGCCGGTGGGCAGGTGGCGGGCGGTCAGGCGGCGCGGATCTTGCCGATGAAGGCCTCGACCTCCCGTCCGAGCTGCTGAGCGTTGCGCGACAGGCCGCCGGAGGCCTGCAGCATCTGGCTGGCCGCGGCGCCGGTTTCCTGGGCGGCCGCCTTCAGTCCCTCGGCGTTGCGGGAGACCTCGGCGGTGCCGGCCGAGGCTTCCTGGACGTTGCGGGCGATCTCGTTCGTCGCCGCGTTCTGCTGCTCGACGGCAGAGGCGATGGAGGCGGCATTCTCGTTGATCTCGGCGATCGTGTGCGCGATCTCCTTGATCGAGCCGGCCGCCTCGCCGGTCGCGCTCTGGATGCCGTGGACCTGGATGGAGATGTCGCTGGTCGCCTGGGCGACCTGATTGGCGAGCACCTTGACCTCGCTCGCGACCACCGCGAAGCCCTTGCCGGCGTCGCCGGCCCGGGCCGCCTCGATCGTCGCGTTGAGCGCCAGCAGGTTCGTCTGCCCCGCGATGTCCTGGATCAGGGAGATCACGTCGCCGATCTTCTGGGCCGCCTCGACCAGGCCTTCGATCTGGCGGTTCGTCGCCTCGGCCTTGTCGACCGCGGTGGTCGCGATGGTGCGCGACTCGCCCGCCTGGCGGCCGATCTCCGAGATCGAGGCGGCCAGCTCCTCCGACGCCGAGGCCACGGTCTGGACGTTGCCGGAGGCTTGCGTGGCGGCGCTCGCCACGGTCGTCACCTGGCCGTTCGTCTGGTCGGCCGTCGTCGACAGGTTGCCGGCCGTCGCCTCCATCTCGGCGGCCGCCTGGGCGACCGCCTCGACGACGCCCTTGACGCTGGCCTCGAAGGTTTCGGCGAGCTCGTTCATCGCCCGGCGCTTGTCCGCTTCGGCCCGTTCGGCGCCGGCCTTCTGCTCCGCCTCGAGACGCCGCACGTCGAGCGCGTTCTGTCGGAAGACCTCGACTGCCTGGGACATCAGGGCGACCTCGTCGCCGCGGGACCCGTCCGGCAGCTCGACCTCCAGGTTGCCCTCGGCCAGTTCCTGCATGCCACCGGTGAGGCGGTTGATCGGCCTGACGACGCGCCAGATCACGATCCAGAAGGCGAGCAGGGCGAGGCCGCCGGCCATGACGAGCAGCGTCGCGTTGACGGCCATCTGCGTGGTCCCCAGGCTGCGCGACTGGGCGGCCAGGGTGGCGCTGACCGTTCCCGCGAGCTTGGCCAGGGCCAGCAGGCTGTCGATGCCGGCGGTTGCGTCCGCGATCCAGTCGTGGGCGTCGATCGGATAGGGCTTGCCCGCCTCGCCGGCGGCGTAGACCTGCTTGCGCACGGCTTCGAACTTGTCGAAGAAGGCCGTCCGCACGGCGTCGGCCTGCGCCCGGATCTCCGGCGCCGCCTCGGCCTTCTCCAGGTAGGCTTCGATCCCCGACCAGGCCTGCTCGACCCGGCCGCGCAGACCGGCCAGCGTCTGCAATGTCTGCGGGGTCATCGCGGTGCCGGACGACACCAGGCCGCCGACGATGGCGCGCTCGCGTCCGGCGTACTCGCTCATGGTCCAGACCGCGTGCTTGACGTCCTGGGCCAGCAGGATGCTGGTCTGCGCGTTGCGAGGCAGGTACTGGGCCGCGAGGCGCAGGCGCTGCGAGGCCATGATGACCTTGGTGATGCCGGGAGCCCAGGACGCGGCCGTCGCGGCCGGGCGCGCCTGCCTCGGCTGTGCGAGCGCCTCGTCGGCCTGCTTGCGCAGGGCGTCGAGCGCGCTGTGATCGGCCCGCAGGGCGGAGACCAGGGCATCGCGCCCCTGGAATTCCGGACCGCTCTCGATCTCCTGGAGAGCGCTGGCCATGGCGCTGTCGGCGGCCCGGCGCCGCTCGTCGATCGCCTTGCGGGTCACGCCGTCGATCGCTTCCGGTGCCGACAGGGCCGCGTTCGTCACGCCGCGCTCTACCGCCCAGCTGCCGGCGCCGGTCAGCAGCAGGTCGGCGGTGCGGTTGCTGGCGACGACGCGTGCCGACTGCTGCATCTGCTGCCAGGCGGTCAGACTCGAAATGCCGGCCAGGGCAACGACTCCGGCGGACAGCAGGCCCGTGACCAGCAGCAGGCTGGTCCGGATCGTCAATCTGAAACGGCCCATCTTCGGTACGATTCCTCCTTCAGACTGCACGTGCGTGCTTCGTGGTTGCTTCGACTCGACGCCTTGGATCTTAACAACGACTTAATCGTCCAGTATTTACGTCGGCTGATGAGGTAATTATTCGGAGATAATTTGCACTGTTCAGTTGTTTTATCTGAAATCTCGGGATCGATATTTCGACCCGCTCTTCTCGCTGGCATCTCCCGAAAATTGCACGCTGTTCTTCGGCTGCGCCGCGGCGACGGAGTGGAGACCCGGTATTCGATCCATGCGCATGAGCCGGAATTTACAGTATCGTGCAGTGGATCGAGCTTCCTCTGCTGCGATCGAATGCGCGGGGAACGGGGCGTTACTGGCTACCGGCAGTTCGAGGACCTGGCCAAGAGAGATCGGATGCAGGTCGCGAGGCGGCGATCGCCGAATTTACTTCGGATGCTAGGGAATGCAGCGAGGGGCCGGGGCGGCGTGCCGAAGCCTGCCGCGAACAGGACGGCGGTCGTCGAACTTCATCTGCCGGTTGCAGCGGGGCAGGCGGGTGACGGCGCCTCCAGCCGTGGCGGCTCAGTGCGCCTCTGCGAGGAGTGCCTGCAGCGTGCGTTCCAGCTGGGCCTGCTCGAAAGGCTTCTGCAGCACCGGCGCGGCGGCGAAGCGCGCCTCCAGCGCGCTGCCGTCGCTGCCGGTGAGGAAGGCGAAGGGCAGGGCGCGCTCGGCCAGCGCCTCGGCGATCGGATAGGCCGGCTCGCCGGCCAGGCTGAGGTCGAGCAGGGCGCCGTCGAAGCCGCCCGCCTCGACCAGGGCGAGTCCCTCGGCCAGTGTCGTCGCCGGGCCGACGGCGCGGTAGCCGGCATCGTCCAGCAGGTCCTCGATCATGACGCAGATCATGACCTCGTCCTCGACGACCAGGATGCGCGGCCGATCGCTCTTCTCGCCAGACATTGGGATCCTTGTCGCTGCTGCCTTGCCAGCCGGCACCATACAGCCTGCGATCCGGCGGGTGCAGGGGGCATCGGCGTACCGCATCTCGGGATCTCTGCGCGTGCCGTCCGCAGTCCTCGATGGAACCAAACGGCCGGTGCACGAATTGAAGGGGTCACGGGGGCGGGCGTCAGCGCGCGGCGTTGGATTCGACAGATGACGACGCGGCACGACCGGCTCCGAGTGCGACTCGGTCGTCCGGATCGCCTGCGCCGGCCCGACGGCCTCATTGGGGGATGACTTCTCATGGCCGTTGCTGCTGCCCGGACCGCCGACCTTCCCGCCGCGGAACTGACCAAGCGCCAGATCCTCGGGTGCCTGCGCGCCTTCAAGCGCGGCGACTTCTCGGTCCAGCTGCCCGACGACCTGGACGGCATCGACGGCTCGATCGCCGAGGTCTTCAACGAGGTCGTCGCCTACAACCGCTCGCTGACCAAGGAGCTGTCGCGCCTGCGCCGGGCCGTGGGGCGTGACGGGCGGATCGGCGAGCGCGGCAAGATCGACAACGCCCAGGGCGCCTGGCAGGAGTGCATGGACTCCGTCAACGCGCTGATCACCGACACGGTCCAGCAGACCTCGGAGATCTCGCGCGTGGTCAGCGCGGTCGCCCAGGGCGACCTCTCCCAGTCGATGGCGACCGACGTCGACGGCCGGCCGCTCAAGGGCGAGTTCCTGCGCATCGCGCGGACCATCAACACCATGGTCGACCGCCTGTCGCTGGTCTCCTCCGAGGTGACGCGCGTCGCGCGCGAGGTCGGCACCGAGGGCAAGCTGGGCGGCCAGGCCAAGGTCAAGGGGGTCGCCGGCACCTGGCGCGACCTGACCGAGAACGTCAACGCCATGGCGACCAACCTGACCAGCCAGGTGCGCAACATCGCCGAGGTGACCACCGCGGTCGCGCGCGGCGACCTCTCGAAGAAGATCACCGTCGACGTGCAGGGCGAGATCCGCGAGCTGAAGGAGACCATCAACACGATGGTCGACCAGCTGTCGTCCTTCGCCGCAGAGGTGACGCGCGTCGCCAGGGAGGTCGGCACCGAGGGCAAGCTGGGCGGCCAGGCCAAGGTCGAGGGCGTGGCCGGGACCTGGAAGGACCTGACCGACAACGTCAACGCCATGGCGACCAACCTGACCAGCCAGGTGTGCAACATCGCCGAGGTCACCACCGCCGTGGCGCGCGGCGACCTCTCGAAGAAGATCACGGTCGACGTGAAGGGCGAGATCCTGGAGCTGAAGGAGACCATCAACACGATGGTCGACCAGCTCAACTCCT
>NZ_FWZX01000005.1:0-288258 GCF_900177295.1 Tistlia consotensis USBA 355 | reverse complement strand
GCCAACGGCGACCTGTCGCGCAAGATCACCGTCGACGTCCAGGGCGAGATCCTGGAGCTGAAGGAGACCATCAACACGATGGTCGACCAGCTGTCCTCCTTCGCCGCAGAGGTGACGCGCGTCGCGAGGGAGGTCGGCACCGAGGGCAAGCTGGGCGGCCAGGCCCGGGTCGGCGGCGTCGCCGGCACCTGGAAGGATCTGACCGACAACGTGAACATGATGGCGACCAACCTGACCAACCAGGTGCGCAACATCGCCGACGTCGTCACGGCGGTCGCCAACGGCAACCTGCAGCGCAAGCTGACGGTCGACGCCAAGGGCGAGATCGCCCAGCTGGCCGAGACGATCAACGGCATGATCGACACCCTGGCGACCTTCGCCGACCAGGTCACCGACGTGGCCCGCGAGGTCGGCATCGAGGGCAAGCTGGGCGGCCAGGCCAAGGTGCCGGGCGCCGCCGGCCTGTGGCGCGACCTGACCGACAACGTGAACCAGCTGGCCGCCAACCTGACCACCCAGGTGCGCGCCATCGCCGAGGTGGCGACCGCCGTCGCCAAGGGCGATCTGACCCGCACCATCGCCGTCGAGGCGCTGGGCGAGGTCGCGGCGCTCAAGGACAACATCAACCAGATGATCTCCAACCTGCGCGACACGACGCAGTACAACGACGAGCAGGACTGGCTGAAGACCAACCTCGCGCGCTTCACCCGCATGATGCAGGGCGAGCGCGACCTGGTGACGGTCTGCAACCTGGTGCTCTCCGAGGTCGCGCCCCTGGTCGAGGCGCACCACGGCGTCTTCTTCGTGGTCCAGGAGGAGGCCGAGGAGGCGCTGCTGGAGCTGACCGCCAGCTACGCCTTCAACGAGCGCAAGCGCCTGACCAACGCCGTGCGCTTCCGCGACGGCCTGGTCGGCCAGTGCGCCTTCGAGAGGCAGCGCATCCTGCTGACCAGCGTGCCCGGCGACTACGTCACCATCTCCTCGGGCCTCGGCGAGGCGCCGCCGCTCAACATCGTCGTGCTGCCGGTGCTGTTCGAGGGCGAGGTCAGGGCGGTCATCGAGCTCGCCTCGTTCCACCGCTTCAGCCCGATCCACCTGTCGTTCCTCGACCAGCTGGTCGAGTCGATCGGCATCGTGCTCAACACGATCAGCGCCTCGATGCGCACGGAAGGCCTGCTCAAGCAGTCGCAGATCCTGACCCGGGAGCTGCAGAGCCAGCAGGACGAGCTGAAGAGCACCAACGACCGCCTCGAGCAGCAGGCGACCAGCCTGCGCCAGTCCGAGGAGCTGCTGAAGTCGCAGCAGGACGAGCTGCGCCGCAAGAACGAGGAGCTGGAGGAGAAGGCGGCGCTGCTCGAGGTCGAGAAGCGCCAGGTCGAGGCGATCAACCGCGAGGTCGAGACGGCCCGCAGCGCCCTGGAGGAGAAGGCCGAGCAGCTCGCGCTGACCTCCAAGTACAAGAGCGAGTTCCTGGCCAACATGAGCCACGAGCTGCGCACGCCGCTCAACTCGCTGCTGATCCTCTCGAAGCTGCTGGCCGAGAACGCCGTCGGCAACCTCGACGAGCGGCAGATCGAGCAGGCCCAGACGATCCACACGGCCGGCGCCGACCTGCTGCGCCTGATCAACGACATCCTCGATCTCTCCAAGATCGAGTCCGGCACCGTCGCCCTCGACGTCGGCGAGATGGGCTTCGAGCAGTGCCTGCAGCAGGCCGAGCGGACCTTCCGCGAGGTCGCCCAGCAGAAGGGCCTCGACTTCACCATCGCCCTCGACGAGAGCCTGCCGCCGGCGATGCTGACCGACGCGATGCGGCTGCAGCAGATCGTCAACAACCTGCTGTCCAACGCCTTCAAGTTCACCGAGCGGGGCGCGGTCACCATGACCGTCGCGCCGGCCAGCGAGGGCTGGTCGGCGGCCAGCGCCAGCCTGGCCGCCGCCGACCGTGTCGTCGCCTTCGCCATCTCGGACACCGGCATCGGCATCCCGGACGAGCAGCAGCAGATCATCTTCGAGGCCTTCCAGCAGGCCGACGGAACGACCAGCCGGCGCTTCGGCGGCACCGGGCTGGGCCTGTCGATCAGCCGCGAACTGGCGGCGCTGCTCGGCGGCGAGATCCGCCTGCAGTCGGAAGCCGGCAAGGGCAGCACCTTCACGCTCTACCTGCCGCTGGAGATCCAGCAGGCGACGCAGGCAGCGCCGGCCGAGCTCGCGGCCCGCGGCGGCAAGGCGCTTGGGAGGCCGGCCGCCGAGGCGGTGGCCAGGACCGGCCGGGGCGCGGCGGCGAAGCCCGAGGCGGCCGGCCGGCGCCGGCCGTTCCTGCTGATCGTCGAGGACGACAAGATCTTCGCCGGCATCCTGCTGGAGATCGCCCAGGAGCAGGGCTTCGAGGGCCTGGTGCTGTCGGAGGGCCGCAACGTCATGCCGGCGATCCGCCGGCGGCGGCCCGATGCCGTCAGCCTGGACATCCAGCTGCCCGACATCGACGGCTGGGCGCTGCTCGACCTGCTGCGCCACGACGCCGAGACCCGGCACCTGCCGGTCCACATCGTCTCGATCGTCGAGGACCAGGCGCGGCTCCGGACCCATCTCGGGCCGGTCGAGTACAGCGCCAAGCCGGCGTCCCGCGAGCACCTGAGCGAGGTCTACGGCCGGCTCCACGACTCGGTGCTGCGCAGCCGCTCGCGCCTGCTGCTGGCCAGCGGCGGCAAGGCGGCGAGCTCGATCGCCGGTGACCTGGCGGCCCTCGACAAGGTCGAGACCGAGGCGGCCTCGCTGCGCCGCGCGCTCGGCCTGCTCGCCGAGCAGAGCTTCGACTGCCTGCTGGTTGTGGCGCGCAAGCCGACCGAGGCGGTGCTGGCCTTCCTGAAGCAGCTCAGCGAGACCGGCGACGGCGCGGCGCGCATGCCGGTCGTCGTCGAGCTGCTCGCCGAGCCCGACCCGGCCGCCGTGCGGGCCGTCGAGGAGGCGGGGGCGCTCTGCGTCTCGGGCCGCGCGGCGGTGCTCGACGAGGTGACGCGCATGCTGCACGTCCGCATGGCCGACCTGGGCGAGGAGGCGCGGAGCGAGATCCGCAGGCTGCGCCAGCAGGATCCCGTGCTTGGCGGCCGCAAGGTCGCGGTCGTCGACGACGACATCCGCAACATCTTCTCGCTCGCCTCGGTGCTGGAGCAGCACCGAGTCACGGTCGTCCATGCCGAGAACGGCCGCGACGGCATCGCCCTGCTGGAGGAGAACCCGGACATCGAGGCGATGCTGGTCGACATCATGATGCCGGGCATGGACGGCTACGAGACGATCGCCGGGATCCGCCGCTCCGACCGCCACCGGGACCTGCCGCTGATCGCGGTCACCGCCAAGGCGATGCCGGAGGACCGGGCGAAGTGCTTCGAGGCCGGCGCCTCGGACTACCTTTCCAAGCCGGTCGAGATCGACGAGCTGATCGCGGTCCTGCGCACCTGGCTGCAGCGGCGGCCCCGGGCCGGGCAGGGGGAGCGCTGACCTTGGCACGCGCGGCAGGCCTTCCGACGACCGGCGTCCCGGCGCTGCGCGCCCCGGGCGGCCTGCCGCAGCCGGCCTTCGGCGCGGCCGATCCCGCGATCACGGCGAAGATCCTGGCGGTCGACGACGACGAGGCGAACCTGGTCGCGCTGCGCTCGATCCTGGCCGATCTCGGCCAGCCGGTCGTGGTCGCGCGCAACGGCGAGGACGCCCTGCGCAAGCTGCTCGCCGACGACTTCGCGATCATCCTGCTCGACGTGCGGATGCCGGTCATGGACGGCTACGAGGCGGCCTCGCTGATCCGCGGGCGCGAGCGCACCCGGCACATCCCGATCATCTTCATGTCGGCCGTCGACCGCGACCAGAGCCACCTGTTCCGCGGCTACGCGGCCGGCGCCGTCGACTACGTCTTCAAGCCGATCGAGCCGGCGATCCTGCGCGCCAAGGTCGGCGTCTTCATCGAGCTGCGGCGCCGCGCCGAGCAGGAGAAGCACCTGCTGGCCGAGAACCTGAGGGTCCGCGCCGAGCAGGTGAGGACCGCCGAGGCCCTGCAGCGCACCCTGGCCCAGCAGTCGCTGGTGCTGGAGACCCTGCCGATCGCGCTCTTCGTCGCGGCGGCGGGCGGCGAGGCCGGCCGGCGCCGGTTCGTCGGCGGCAATCCGGCCAAGCTGCTGCAGCTGGGCGAGGCCGAGGTCGAGCAGGCCCTCGACGGTTGGCTGGAGCGCGTCCACGCCGCCGACCGGGCCCGGGTCGAGGCGGCCTGGCGCGAGGCCGAGGCGAGCGGCAGCCTGTCGCTGGAGTACCGCTTCCGCTGCGGCGGCGAGAGCTGGCGCTGGCTGTTCGAGCGGGCCAGCCTGCCGTCGCCCTGCCGGCCCGGCGAGCGCGAGATGGTCGGCTTCCTGTCCGACGTCTCGCAGCGCAAGCTGCTGGAGGAGCAGCTGGCCCATGCCCAGAAGATGGAGGCGATCGGCCAGATGACCGGCGGCATCGCCCACGACTTCAACAACATGCTGAGCGTGATCATCGGCAGCCTGGGGCGCGTCGCGGGCGACGAGAGCCTGGGCGAGAAGCAGCGCCAGCGTGTCGACCTCGCCCTGCAGGCCGGCCAGAGCTGCGCCGCCCTGACCCGGCGCCTGCTCGCCTTCGGCCGGCGCCAGGCGCTGGAGCCGCGCCTGCTCAAGCTGGACGAGGAGATCGCGCGGCTGACCAGCCTCTTCGACCAGCTGCTCGGCAAGGGCATCCGCACCGAGATCGACTGCCCGGCCGAGGTCTGGCCGATCCACCTCGACGCCTCGCAGTTCGAGTCGGCGATCTTCAACCTGGTGATCAACGCCCGCGACGCCATGCCCGAGGGCGGCACGCTGCGCATCGCGGCACGCAACCTGCCGGCGCGCGCGCCGGAGCTGGAGGGCCTCGACCTGGCCGCCGGCGACTACGTCCGGCTGCAGGTCGTCGACAGCGGCACCGGCATGAGCGAGGAGGTCGCGCGCCGCGCCCTGGAGCCCTTCTTCACGACCAAGGTGCCGGGCAAGGGCACCGGCCTCGGCCTCAGCTCGATCTACGGCTTCGTGCGCCAGTCGAACGGCATCCTCGAGCTGGACAGCGAGGAGGGGCGGGGCACCGCGGTCAACCTCTACCTGCCGCGTGCCGAGACGGCCGCCGAGCCGGCCGCCGGGCCGGGCGAGCCGTCCGGCGCGCTCGACCTGGCCGGCCGCCGGATCCTGCTGGTCGAGGACGACGACGACGTCCGCGAGGTCGCGCGCGGCATGCTCGAGGCCCTGGGCTGCCGGGTCGAGGTCGCGACCAGCGGCGACGAGGCGCTGGAGCGCGAGCCCGGGCTCGAGGACCTCTCGATCCTCTTCACCGACTGCGTCATGCCGGGCAGCCTCGACGGCCTGTCGCTGGCCGCCGCGTTCCGGCGCCGGCGGCCGGAGGTCGCGGTGCTGACCACCTCGGCCTACCACGAGTTCGTCCACACCGCGCCGCGGGGCGCCGACGCCCCGGCCTTCCTGGCGAAGCCCTACACCCAGGACGAGCTGGCGGCGGCGCTGGCCAGGCTGTCGATTCCCGGGAGCTAGCCTGCCCTTATCGCTGGCCGGGTGCGGGGGCGGCTGCTATAGCTCCGGCCCTTCGCAGCCGCACATAGCCGAATCCCTCGAGTCCCATGCCCAGCGCCCCGCCGAGCCCGCGCGCCGCCCCGTCGCCCGTCGAGGCCTTCGCCGTCGTCGTGCCGGCGCACAACGAGGCGGAGAACGTCGGGCCGCTGATCGAGGAGATCTTCGCCGGCACGGCGGCCTTCCCGCCGCGCGAGGTGATCTTCGTCGACGACGGCTCCTCGGACGCGACCGCCGCCGAGGTGCTGAAGGCGGCCGGGCGCCATCCCGAGGTCGTGCTGGTCCGCCACAACGGCCGCTTCGGCCAGAGCGCCGGGGTGCGCAGCGGCGCCGAAGCGGCGACCGCACCCTGGATCGTCACGCTCGACGGCGACGGCCAGAACGATCCGGCCGACATCCCGGCGCTGATTGCCGAGGTCGAAGGGGCCGTCGCGGCCGGCCGGCCGCTGCCGGCCCTGGTCGCCGGCCTGCGCCGCAAGCGCCGCGACACGCTGTCGAAGCGCCTGGCCTCGCGCTTCGCCAACGGGCTCCGGAGCCGGCTGCTCGGCGACAACTGCCCGGACACCGGCTGCGGCCTGAAGCTGATCCGCCGCGATGTGCTGCTCGGCCTGCCCTACTTCAACGCCCTGCACCGCTTCCTGCCGGCGCTGGTGCAGATCCACGGCTGGCCGATGGCCATGGCCCCGGTCAACCACCGGCCGCGCGAGCGCGGCACGACCAAGTACACCAACTGGCAGCGCGGCCTGGTCGGGCTGTTTGACCTTTTCGGCGTCCTGTGGCTCAAGAAGCGGACGCGCCGCCCGGAGCCCGGCCGGATCACCGTCGAGCGGGCGGAGCCGGCAGCCGCCGACCGGATGACCGGCGCCCAGACGAGGTAGACCCGCTTGTCCTTCATCGATCTCTGGCTGATGAAGCTCGACGCCTGGTGGGCCGGCATGTCCCACTACGACCTGCTGTGGCTGGCCATCGGCTTCGGCGCCCAGGCGCTGTTCTCGGCGCGCTTCCTGATCCAGTGGCTGATGAGCGAGCGGGCGCGCCGCTCGATCGTGCCGGAGGTCTTCTGGTACTTCTCCTTCGTCGGCGGCGCCTCGCTGCTGGCCTATGCGATCCACCGTGCCGACCCGGTGATCATGTTCGGCCAGGCGGCCGGCCTGGTCATCTACAGCCGCAACATCTACTTCATCTGGCGTGAGAAGCGCCTGCTCGCCGCCCAGCACGACGAGAGCGCGGCCGCCCCCGCCAACCGGTGAGCCGCCCGAACATCGAGGGAGTCCGCGGATGACCGAAGCGCACGCCGCCGTGCCGCCGGTGCCGCCCAAGCGCGAGCCGACGCTCTGGCTGCAGGCCCTGCTGCTGCTGGTCGCGCTGGCCTTCTTCCTGCCCGGCTTCTTCCAGGTGCCGCCGGTCGACCGCGACGAGGCGCGCTTCGCCCAGGCCTCCAAGCAGATGATCGAGAGCGGCGACGTCGTCGACATCCGCTTCCAGGACGCCGCGCGCCTCAACAAGCCGGTCGGCATCTACTGGGCCCAGGTCGCCGCGGCGACGGCCTGGGGCGCGCTGACCCTGCAGTCGCCGGCCGCGGCGCCGATCTGGGTCTATCGCCTGCCGTCGCTGCTCGGTGCCTGCCTGGCGGTGCTGCTGACCTTCCGCATCGGACGCCGGTTGTTCGGCAGCTCGGCCGGCGCCCTGGCGGCCCTGATGATGGCGGGCTGCCTGCTGCTCGGCGTCGAGGCGCGCACCGCCAAGACCGACGCCCTGCTGCTGGCGACGATCCTGCTCGCCCAGTCGGCCCTGGCCGAGCTCTACATGAACCTGCGCGAGGGGCGGCCGAGCAGCGCGCGCCTGGCGATCGCCTTCTGGGCCGGCGTCGGGCTCGCCGCCCTGATCAAGGGACCGATCGTGCTGCTGGTCGCCGGCGGCACGATCGCCGGCCTGCTGGTCTTCGAGCGGCGCGCCGCCTGGCTGCGCGGCCTCAAGCCCTGGCCCTGGCTGCTGCTGGCCCTCGCGATCTTCCTGCCCTGGCTGGTCGCCATCGCGATCCAGACCCACGGCGCCTTCTTCGCCGAATCGGTCGGCCACGACCTGCTCGGCAAGGTCGCCGGCGGCCAGGAGTCGCACGGTGCGCCGCCCGGGCTCTACCTGGTCCTGGTCTTCCTGACCTTCTGGCCCTTCTCGCTCCTGCTCGGCCTGGCCGTGCCCTGGACCTGGCTGGAGCGGCGGCGGCCGGCCGTGGTCTTCTGCCTGGCCTGGCTGATCCCGAGCTGGATCGTCTTCGAGCTGGTGCCGACCAAGCTGCCGCACTACGTGCTGCCGCTCTATCCGGCCCTGGCGATCCTGGTCGCCGCGGCGGTGCGCGAGACGGCCCTGGCGCCCGCCGCCCTGGCGGCGCGCGGCTGGGCGTCCTGGCTGCGCTTCGCGACCCTGCTGATCTTCCTGGCGATCACCCTGCTGCTGGCGGCCGGCCTGGTCGCCGTGCCGCTCTACCTGGAGGGCACGCTGCTCTGGGCCGGCCTGGCCGGTGCCCTGCTGCTCTGCGTCCTGGCCTTCGCGGTGATCCGGCTGCGGCCGCAGCGCGGCGGCACGACCGGCGTCGCGGTCCTGGCGCTCGGCGCCTGGCTGCTCTACCTGGTCGGCTGGCCGGGGGTGGTGCCGAACCTCTCGACCATCTGGCTGAGCCCGCGCATCGCCGCGGCCGTGGCGGCCAACCGGCCCTGCGACGACAGCGTGCTGGCCAGCAGCGGCTACAGCGAGCCGAGCCTGATCTTCCTGACCGGCACCGGCACGCGCCTCGGCCGGCCCCCCGAGGCGGCGGCGACCCTGACCGAGAACCCGGCCTGCAACCTGGCCCTGGTCTCGAGCCAGGACGACGGCCCGTTCCGCGCCGCCCTGGGCGACGCGGCCGCCAAGCTGACCTCGCTGGCGACGATCGAGGGCCTGAACTACTCCAAGGGCAAGCGGCTGACCCTGCAGCTCTACCGGCTGGCCGAATAGGCGCGCGCCGGGTCGGCGCTGCCGTCCCGCCATTCCCTGGCGCCTTGCCGGGCGGGGCGGCCGGGGGCTATGACGGGCATTCCGGCGGGGCGGGGAGCCCGGCCTTCACGCGGGACAGGGATACCCGGCCGCCGTGCCGCAGCCTTCGACCAGCGATCACCACGACGACCTGCTGCTGCACCGCAGCCTGCGCTTCTGGGCGCTGCTCGCGCTCGTCGTCCTGCTCGGCGTGTTCGTCGTCGACCGGCCGCTGTCGCAGCTGCTGCGCCAGGCCGGCGAGCCGCTGCTCGACCTCTTCCGCTTCCTCACCGGCTTCGGCAAGTCCGACGCCTATCTCTGGGGCAGCGCGCTGGTCACCATCGGCGCCGCCGCCGCGGCGCTGTCCGCGACCGCGAGGCCGCGCAAGCGGCTGGCGTCCTGGCTGGCCGGCTACGCCTTCTTCTTCTTCTGGGCGGTCGCCGGCTCGGGGATCGTCGCCAACATCCTGAAGGTGATCTTCGGGCGGGCCCGGCCGAAGCTGCTGGACCAGCAGCATATCTACGGCTTCAGCCCCTTCGGCTTCGGCCCGGACCTGCATTCCTTCCCCTCGGGCCACACCACGACCGGCTTCGCGATCGCCGTCGCCGTCACCCTCTTCGCGCCGGGCGCGCGCTTCTGGTGCCTCGGCTTCGCGCTGGTCATCGCCGCCAGCCGGGTGATCGTGAACGCGCACTTCCTGTCGGACGTGGCCGGCGGCGCCGCGGTCGGGACGCTCTTCACCCTGCTGCTGGCACGCTTCTTCCGCGACCGCGGCTGGCTGTTCCGCCACGTCCGCTGGGGCACCCGGCTGAAGGCCGAGGGGCGCTGGTGGCGGCTGGCGCTGCGCCGCCGGCTGCGGCCCTTCCTGCTGCCGGTCAGCGACGCCCTGCGGGGGCCGGGGCAGGGCGCCCGGCCCTGAGAGCCGGCGCGGGCGCCGCCTCGGGGGCGGACGATCTTTCACACTCCGGCCGATTTCATCGGGTTGACTTTTTTCTCCTTGTGCTTCGCCGCCAGCTTGGCAGAGTCGCGCCTCGCCCCACAGGCAATGCGGGCGTTTACCAAAACGTGTTCTACGAAAAAGTGTGCGGCCATCGTTGCGGGTGGCCGGCATTCGGCAGAGCGGCTGGGGGCAGCGTCTTTGGAGCAGCGGAACAGAGGGCGGGACGTTAGCCTAGCGCGCGCGGTGACGCGCCGCTTCTACCTGACGACCGGGCTGCTGGTGCTGCTGTTCCTGGCCAGTGCCGGCCTGCTGCTCGGCTACCTCGGCTACAGCCTGGACCGCCAGTCGGCCGGGCAGAGCGCCCATCTGGCCGAGACCGCGCTGCGCCAGCTCGAGGCGACCGATCGATCGCATGCCTACGACTTCGCGTTCTGGGACGACACCGTCGCCTTCACGCGCGGGCAGCACGACCGGGCGTGGGCCGACCAGAACACCGGCCTCTGGTCGATGCGGACCTACGGCTTCACCGACGCCTTCATCGTGGCCGCCAACGACCGACCGCTCTACTCGGCGGTCCGGCGTCCGGGCGGCGGCGACGCGGTCGACAGCCCGCCGCCGCAGGAGCTGCTCGGTTCCGGCCTCGGAGCCCTGCTGGCCGCGGCGCGCGCGGCGCCGATGAACGACCCGACGCCGGTCTCGGCCTACCTGCGCCAGGGCGAGACGGTGTTCCTGGCGGTCGCCGCGGCGATCACGCCCGAGTACCCGACCCCGGCCGAGCTGGAGCGCCAGCCGCGGCCGGTCCTGGTCTATGCCCGGCAGCTCGATGCGACGCTGCTGGCCGATCTCGGCAGCCGCTACCTGCTGCCGGACCTTCGCCTCGTCCCGGCGGCCGAGGCCGCGCCGGGCGACCGCCGGGCCGGCCGGCTGGCGCTGGCCGGCCCGGACGGCGGGACGGTCGCGACCCTGGCCTGGACGCCGGCCCGGCCCAGCGTCGCGGCCCTGCGCCGGGCTGCGCTGCCGGCCGGCATCGTGCTGCTGCTGCTGCTGCTGCTCGGCGGCGTGATGGTCGTCGCCGCGCGGCGCGCGGGGCGCACCATCGCCGGCACGCTGGTCGCCCTGGAACGCTCGAATGCCGAGCTCGTCCGGGGCGAGCGGGCGGCGCGCGCGGCGCGCGACGAGGCCGAGCGCGCCAACCGGGTCAAGACCGTGTTCCTGGCCAACGTCAGCCACGAGCTGCGGACGCCGCTCAACGCCATCCTCGGCTTCGCGGAGATCCTGCGCCACCAGCTCAAGGGGCCGCTCGGCCATCCGGCCTACCGAGGCTACGCCGAGGACATCCACGCCAGCGGCGAGCACCTGCTGCGGCTGATCGACAACGTCATCGACCTGTCGCGCATCGAGGCCGGCGCCTGGGAGCTGGCGCCGGCGCCGGTCGACCTGCGCGGCGCGACCGAGGAGGTGCTGCGCTTCCTGCAGCCGCTGGCGCGGCAGCGCGGCGTCGAGCTGGCGGTCGACCTGTCGGCGACCCCCGGGTCGATCGTCGCCGACAGCCGTGCGGTCGCGCAGATCGTCACCAACCTGGTCGGCAACGCCATCAAGTTCACCGACAGCGGCGGCTCGGTGCGCGTCCGCTGGTCGCGCGGCGAGCACGGCGCGGCGATCCTGGAGGTCGCCGACACCGGTGTCGGCATCGCCGCCGACGACCTGCAGGCGATCGTGCTGCCGTTCGAGCGGGGCCGCGATCCGGCGACGCGCCGCCGCGAGGGCTCGGGCCTCGGCCTCGCCATCGTCAAGTCGCTGGTCGACCTGCACGGCGGCCGGCTGGAGATCGACAGCGCGCCGGGCCGGGGCACCCGGGTGACCGTCGCGCTGCCGGGCCAGGAGGACGCGGTCGCGGCCTGACCCTCGAGGATCAGCGCCAGGCCGCGGGCAGCAGCGCGAGCGCGGCCAGGGCGACCGCGGCGAAGGCGGCGCCGGCGAGGAAGGTCGCGCCCGGCCCAGCCAGGGTCCAGAGCCAGCCGGCGATCAGGCTGGCGGCGAGCAGGGCGACGCCCGAGGCGAGGTGGAACAGCCCGAAGCCGGCGCCGCGCAGCGCCGGCGGGGCGGCGTCGGCGACCAGCGCCGCCAGCAGCCCCTGGGTCATGCCGAGATGCAGCCCCCAGAGCAGGGCGCCGAGCACGACCGCCGCCACGCCGGAGGCGCCGGCCAGCACCAGGTCCGCCGCCGCCAGCAGGCCGAAGCCGGCGAGCAGCAGCCCGCGCCTGCCCAGGCGGTCGGAAAGGCGCCCGACCGGATAGGACGAGGCGGCGTAGACCAGGTTCATCGCCAGCAGGATCGCCGGCACCAGCGCGTCGGCCAGCCCGACCGACTGGGCGCGCAGCAGCAGGAAGCCCTCGCTGAAGCGCGCCAGCGTCATCGCCGCGGCGACGCCGACGACCGCCCAGTAGGCCGCCGGGAAACGCCGGACCTCGCGCCAGGACAGCCGGATCGCGCGCGGCTCGCCGCGATGCGACTCGGGCTCTCGGACCCAGACCAGGATGACCAGGACCGCGAGCAGGGCCGGCAGTCCGGCGGCCCAGAAGACCAGCCGGTAGTCGTCGCCACTGGCGTACATCAGCCCGAGCGCGAGCAGCGGCCCGGCGATGGCGCCGACGGTGTCCAGGCTCTGGCGCAGGCCGAAGCTGGCGCCGCGCAGCTCGGGCGGCGTCACGTCGCCGATCAGGGCGTCGCGCGGCGCGCCGCGGATGCCCTTGCCCAGGCGGTCGGTGAAGCGGGCGGCGATCACCCAGCCGAGGTCCGGCGCCAGGGCGAAGGCCGGCTTGGTCAGGGCGGCCAGGCCGTAGCCGAACAGCACCAGCGGCTTGCGCCGGCCGATCCGGTCGCTGAGCGCGCCGGAGAAGAACTTGGTGATCGCGGCGGTCGCCTCGGCGATGCCCTCGACCAGGCCGACCGAGAGCGCACTGGCGCCGAGCACCGAGACCAGGAAGACCGGCAGCAGGCTGTGGATCATCTCGGAGGAGCTGTCCATCAGCAGGCTGACCAGGCCGAGCGCCCAGACGCTGCGCGGTATCCGTCCCGCGCCCGGCGCACGCTGCGCCGACTGCCGCTCCTCCGCTCCGCCCGCCGGGTCCATGGACGCCTTCTCGCCGATCCCCGCTCCGGCGGCAAGCGGCCGCTCTTGCCTGCCGGCTTCGCCGCCGACTAGGCTGCCGACCTCATCCAGCGGCCCAACCACCCCCGTCAGCAGTTCGAGGAGACAGCGCGTGAAGATCGCGGTCGGCGGCTTCCATCACGAGACCAACACCTTCGCCCCCAGCAAGGCCGACTTCGACGCCTTCGCCAGGGGCGGCGCCTGGCCGGCGCTGTGCCGCGGCGACGCGCTCTTCGAGTCGGTCTCGGGCGTCAACCTGCCGGTTGCCGGCTTCATCGACGAGGCGCGCGCCGGCGGGCACCAGCTGGTGCCGCTGTCCTGGGCCGCCGCGACGCCTTCGGACCGCGTCACCGAGGATGCCTACGAGCGCATCGTCGGGCAGATGCTGGAGGACCTGGCCGCGGCGCGCGGCCTCGACGGCCTCTACCTCGACCTGCACGGCGCCATGGTCACCGAGCACCACCAGGACGGCGAGGGCGAGCTGCTGCGCCGGGTCCGCGCCATCGTCGGCAAGGACCTGCCGGTCGTCGTCAGCCTGGACCTGCACGCCAACGTGACGCCGGCGATGGTCGAGCTGGCCGACGCCCTGGTCGCCTACCGCACCTATCCGCACGTCGACATGGCGGTCACCGGCGGCCGCGGCTACCGGCTGCTCGCGACCCTGATGAGCGGCCGGCGCCTCGCCAAGGTGCGCAAGGCGCTGCCCTTCCTGATCCCGCTGACCAGCGGCTGCAGCTTCATCGAGCCGGCCAAGGGCCTCTACGAGTCGATCGACGAGCGCGAGCGGGTGCCGGGTGTCGCCTCGCTGTCCTTCGCCGCCGGCTTCTCGCCGGCCGACATCTGGCATTGCGGCCCGACCGTGCTGGCCTTCGGCGAGGACGCGGCGGCCACGGAGGCCGCGGCCGAGGAGCTCTACCAGGCGATCCTGGCGCAGGAGAAGGGCTTCGCCGGCACCATCATGTCGGCCGAGCAGGCTGTCGCCCACGCCATCAAGGTGAGCGCCACGGCGCAGCGCCCCGTCGTGCTGGCCGATACCCAGGACAATCCCGGCGCCGGCGGCAACGGCGACACCGTCGGGCTGCTCGCCGAACTGGTCCGCCAGCGTGCGCCGCGGGCGGTGATCGGCCTGCTGTTCGATCCGGCGGCGGCCGAGCGGGCCCATGCGGCCGGCGAGGGGGCGACGATCGAGATCGGCCTCGGCTCGCACAGCGGCCTGCCGGGCCACGAGCCGCTGCGCGGCAGCTACCAGGTCAAGAAGCTCGGCGACGGCCGCTTCGAGTGCACCGGGCCGTTCTACCGCGGCGCCCGCATGGAGCTGGGGCCGATGGCGCTGCTCGAGATCGGCGGCGTCGAGGTCGCCGTCGCCTCGAGGAAGGCCCAGCTGGCCGACCGGGAGATGCTGCGCCACGTCAGCGTCGACCCCGAGGAGCGCGGCATCGTCGCGGTCAAGTCCTCGGTGCACTTCCGCGCCGACTTCCAGCCGATCGCCGAGCAGGTTGTGGTCGCGGCGGCGCCCGGGCCGAACCCGGTCGACCACCTGCAGCTCGACTACCGCTTCCTGCGCCCCGGCGTGCGCCTGATGCCGACCGGCCCGCTGTCCCAGGGCCCGAAGCAGTAGCGGGAGGGCGGCCTCAGCCGCCCGGCGGCGGGCCGCCGAGCAGCCGCTGCACGACCAGTCCGGCGGCGACGCCCAGGGCCGTGCCCAGGACGATCAGCACGGCGCTGCGCAGGCGCTCGTGGCGGCGTTCCTGCAGGTCCGCGCCGACGAGGCCCGCGGCCAGCCGGCGCGCGGCGTGGCGTTCCCGCTCGGCGCCGCGCAGCAGGCGCGCGACCAGCCAGAAGCCGAGCGGCAGGACGACCAGGTCGTCGAGCCAGCCGAGCAGCGGGACCGGGCCCAGGATGCGATCCGGGATCAGGTCGACCGGGCTGGCGCCGTAGGCGAGCAGGGCCAGGGTCAGCAGCAGCGCCCCGATGCGCTTGGTGCGGCCGCGGCGCACCCGGTCACGGCGCGCGCGCAGCACGCGCTTCAGCGCCTTCTGGCCGCCCTTCAGCGGCAGGTCGCGCAGGCGGTGGCGTCGGCTGGGGCTGTTCGGGCTGGCCATGGCGTCTTTCGGCTCGGTCTCCTGGCCGGGGAACTTAACGCGCGTCCGGGGCTCCGGGTCCAGCCCGGCCGCCGGTGCGGCTCAGCCCCAGGGTCCGCTGCGGCCGCGGGGCGACCCGGTCTCGGGCCGCTCGCGCCGGCGCTTGGGCAGGACGACGCGCAGGCCGCGTGGCGGCTTCTCGCCGCCGAACAGCGGCACGGCGCGGCGCTTGAAGGGCAGCAGCAGCACCATGCCGGCCAGGAAGCCGCCGATGTGCGCCCACCAGGCGACGCCGGCCTGGCCCGCCGTGTCGCCGGCCGCAGAGAAGAGCTGCAGGGCGAACCAGAAGATCAGCAGCAGCCAGGCCGGGATGTAGAGCGGGATGAAGCCGATCGGCACCAGCACCTTGGCCTTCGGGCTGAGCAGCAGGTAGGCGCCGAGCACGCCGGAGATCGCGCCGCTGGCGCCGATCATCGGCGTGCCGGGGTCGGGCGAGGTCGCGTACTGGGACAGGCCGGCGGCGACGCCGCAAGTCAGGTAGAACGCGAGATAGTTCCTGTGACCCATTGAATCTTCGACATTATCGCCGAAGACGAACAGGAAGAGCATGTTGCCGAGCAGATGCATCCAGCCGCCGTGCAGGAACTGCGCCGTGACCAGGGTCAGCCAGGCCGGGGCATGGAGCACGCCGGCCGGCAGCTGGGCATCGCCGGACAGCAGGGCCGGCACCATGCCGAAGCCGTAGATGGTCTGCACGTAGTGCTGCTCGCTGCCGCCGATCTGGTAGAGGAAGACGACGAAGCAGGCGGCGATCAGCCCCCAGTTGACCCAGGGGTAGCGCAGGAAGGTCCGCTCGTTGGTGTCGTGCAGGGGCAGCAGCATGGCCCAGCAGATGTGGGTGCGGCCGCCTGCCGCGGCCAGGGGCAAAAGAGGGCGTTCGGCGAACGCGAAGGCCGCGCGCTTCGTTCCACTGCCGCGGACGCCGCCGGCAGGACGCGGCCGGGCCGGGCCTTCAGGTTCCGCCCTCCAGCACGCACCAAGCCGGCACGTGGTCGGAGGCCTTCTCCCGGCCACGCACCGCCTTGTCGATGCCGCTCGCGGTCAGGCGGTCGGCGGCCTGGGGCGACAGCAGCAGGTGGTCGATGCGGATGCCCTCGTCGGCCGGCCAGGCGCCGCCCTGGTAGTCCCAGAAGGAGTACTGGTGCGGCTCGCCGTGCAGCGCCCGGAAGGCGTCGGTGTAGCCGAGCCAGAGCAGGCGCCGGAAGGCGCGCCGCGTGTCCGGCAGGAACAGGGCGTCCCTGGCCCAGGCCCTGGGGTCGTGGCAGTCCTCGGGCTCGGGGATGACGTTGTAGTCGCCGGCCATGACGACCGGCCGCTCGTCGGCCAGCAGGGCCTCGGCGCGGGCCGCCAGGCGGGCCATCCAGGCCAGCTTGTAGTCGTACTTCCCGCCCGGCGCCGGGTTGCCGTTCGGCAGGTAGAGGCAGGCCAGGCGGATGCCGAAGCTCGTCGCCTCGAGGTAGCGGGCCTGCTCGTCGGCCGCGTCGCCCGGCAGGCCGCTGGAGACCTGCTCGAGCGGCTCCTTCGACAGGATCGCGACGCCGTTGTAGCTCTTCTGGCCGTGCACCGCGCAGCGGTAGCCCAGGGCCTCGATCTCGAGCCGCGGGAAGGCGTCGTCCTGGCACTTGATCTCCTGCAGCAGGACGACGTCGGGCTCGGCCTCTCTCAGCCAGTCCAGCACGTTGGGCAGGCGCGCCTTGATCGAGTTGACGTTCCAGGTGGCGATCTTGGGCATCGGGGCTCTTCCTGCTGGCGGGACAGAAGCGCGCGGACGGCGGGATATCGGGGGCCGGGCTTGCGGGGCGGCTCTTCTTAGCCGATGACGGGGCGGCGATCAGCCCCGCCGTTCCGAATCCCGTCCCAGGAGCCGTACCTTCCCGTCATGCTCGCCGCCTGGACGGCCTTCGCCGTCGCCACCCTGTTCTTCCTCTACGAGTTCGTCTGCCGCATCGAGCCGAGCCTCGCGGCCGGCTCGATCGCTGCGCACTTCGGCCTGAAGGACGCCGGTTTCGGCACGCTCAGCAGCCTGTTCTTCTGGGTCTACGCGCCGATGCAGATCGTCGTCGGCCTGCTGCTCGACCACTACGGCGCGCGCCGGCTGGTGCTGCTCGGCACGCTGGCCTGCGGGCTCGGCGTGCTGGCCTTCGCGGCGACCGGCAACCCGCTGGTCGGTGGCCTCGGCCGGGCGGTGACCGGCTTCGGCGCGGCCTTCGCCTTCGTCGGCGCGCTCTTCGTGGTCAACCACTGGTTCCCGCCGCAGCGCTTCGCCGTGCTGTCGGGGGCGGTCAACGGCGTCGGCATGCTGGGGGCGGCGGTCGGCTCGGTGGCGCTGACCGGCGCGGTCCAGGCGCTCGGCTGGCAGCCGGTGTTCCTGGCGACCGGCGCCGTCGGCCTCGGCCTGTTCCTGCTCGCCCTGCTGCTGTTCCGGGAAGCGCCGGCGACCGGCGACGCCGTACCCAATCCCGGCATCGGCGGCACCCTGCGGCGCATCCTCGGCGAGCGGCGGACCTGGCTGATCGCCGTCGTCGGGCTGCTCTACTACATGCCGGTCAACGTCTACGGCGGCCTCTGGGGCAACGAGGAGCTGAGCCGCGACCACGGCCTGAGCGGGGTCCAGGCCGAGACCGCGGTCTCGATGATCTTCTGGGGCATGGCGCTCGGCAGCATCGCCGGCGGCGCGCTGTCGGACCTCCTCGGCCACCGCAAGTGGATCGTCGCCGCCGGGGCGCTGCTGACCGCCCTGGCCTACGGTGCCGCGGTCTACCTGCCGCTCGGCTCGATCCTCGCGCTGTCGCTGCTGCTCTTCGCCGCCGGCTTCTTCGGCGGCGCGCAGATGCTGACCTTCGCCATGGCCAAGGAAGGCCACGCCGAGGCGATCACCGGCACGGTCATCGCCTTCGTCAACATGGTCGGCATCGCCGGCGCCCTGATCTTCCAGCCGCTGATCGGCCTGCTGGTCGACGAGGCCGGCGGGCGCTTCGGCCCGGCGCTGCTGACCGTGCCGGGCTGCCTCGTCGCCGCCGCGCTGCTGATGCTGGCGGTCGAGGAGTACCGCCATCCCGACCACCTGCCGGAGAAGAGCTAGCCGGGCTGGCCACCCAGCACGGGCTCGGCCCTGAGGCGCGGCACCGCGAAGTCCAGGAAGGCGCGCAGCCGCGCGCTCGCCCGGCGGCCCTCGGGATGGACCAGGTGGACCGGGATCTCCGGCGGCTGGAAGTCGGCGAGCACGACCTCGAGCCGGCCGGCGGCCAGCTCGGCGGCGGCCTGGTAGGACAGCACGGAGGTCAGGCCCAGGCCCTCGACCGCCGCGGCGACCGCGACCTCGGCGGTGTTGACCGCGAGGCCCGCCTGCGGCCGGACCGGCCGGCGCTCGGGCCCGAAGACCCATTCCCGGGTCAGTCCCTCGCGGGCGAAGACGATGGTGTCGTGGGCGGCGATCTGCTCGGGGCTGCGCGGCCGGCCGCGGCGCGCCAGGTAGGCGGGCGAGGCGACGACCAGGTGGCGCAGGCCGCCGACCCGGATCGCGCTCAGGCCCGAGTCGGGCAGGCGGGCGATGCGCAGGGCGACGTCCTGGCCCTCCTCGATCAGGTCGACGACGCGGTCGAGCAGCAGCAGGCGCACCGTCACCTGGGGATGGGCGCGGCGGAAGGCGAAGACGATCGGCGCGACGTGCAGCCGGCCGAACAGCACCGGCGCGGTGATCGCCAGCGGCCCGCGCGGATCGGTCTGGGCGCCGGCCGCCGAGGCCTCGGCCTCCTCCAGCTCGGCCAGGATGCGCCGGGCGTCGGCCAGGAAGCGCTGGCCGGCCTCGGTCGGCCGCACGATCCGCGTCGTGCGGTGCAGCAGCCGGGCGCCGAGCCGGGCCTCGAGCGCCGCGACCGCGCGGGTCACCGCCGGCGGCGACAGGCCGAGCCGGCGCGCCGCGGCGGCGAAGCCGGCCTGCTCGGCGACGGCGACGAAGATCCGGAGGCTGTCCAGCCGGTCCATCGACTGTTCCTGTTTCTGGAATAGTGCCTTGCCATGCTCGGCTATTCAGTCCCCACGGAGCAAGGCCCATTCTCCTGTCCGAGACCAACCTCCAGGAGGCACCCATGCCCGTTGCCCAGCCCGCCCGGCCGATCCGGCTCTACGACTTCGAGCTCTCCGGCCACTGCCACCGCGTCCGCCTGTTCCTCTCGCTGCTCGGCCTGCCGGTCGAGCGGATCGCGGTCGATCTCGCGGCCGGCGCGGCGAAGCGGCCCGAGTTCCTGGCCCGCAATCCCTTCGGCCAGGTGCCGGTGATCGAGGACCCGAACCCGGAAGAGCCGGTCGTGCTGGCCGACAGCAACGCGATCCTGGTCTACCTCGCCGGCCGCTACGATGCCGACGGCCGCTGGCTGCCGCACGAGCCCCTGGCCGCGGCGCAGGTCCAGCGCTGGCTGTCGGTCGCCGCCGGCCAGCTCAACTACGGCGCTGCCCGGGCGCGGGTGCTGTGCCTGTTCAAGCGGCCGGGCGACCTCGCCTGGGCCCAGGAGATCGCCCGCGGCCTGTTCCAGGTCCTGGACGGCGAGCTCGCGGGGCGGTCCTTCCTGGTCGGCGACGGCCCGACGATCGCCGACGTCGCGCTCTACAGCTACACGGCCCACGCCCCGGAAGGCGGCGTGTCGCTGGAGCCCTTCGCGAACGTCCGCGCCTGGCTGGCGCGCATCGAGGCGCTGCCCGGCTTCGTGGCGATGCAGCGCATGCCCGTGCCGGCGTGAGAGCGTGAGGGCCGGGCCCGCTTTCGCTCCGTCCTTCGACCGGCTCAGGACGAAGCGAATTGGGGTGCTCGGGTAGTCGATCTGCTCCCGTTCGCTTCACCCTGAGCCGGTCTGAACAGCCGGTCGAAGGGCGAAGCGAACCCGGCACGGACAGGAGAGACCCCATGACCCTCGTCGACTGCGATTCCCCCTTCCACGCCGGCGAGCGCGCGGCGCAGGAGCGGGCCGGGGTGCGCGAGCGCACCGAGCGCCAGGGCCGGCGCATGATCCGCGACTTCATGCCCGAGCAGCACCGCCTGTTCTTCGCGCAGCTGCCGTTCCTGCTGGTCGGCGCCCTGGACGGCGAGGGGCGGCCCTGGGCGACCCTGGCGGCCGGTGCGCCGGGCTTCGCCTCGTCGCCCGATCCGCGGACCCTGGTCGTCGAGGCGCGGCCGCTGGGCGAGGCGGCGCTCGGCCTCGGGCTCGGCGTCGGCGCGCCGCTCGGGCTGCTCGGCATCGAGCTCTCGACCCGGCGGCGCAACCGCATGAACGGGCGCGTCGTCGTTTCCGAGCCGGCCGGCTTCGCGGTCCGCGTCGACCAGTCCTTCGGCAACTGCCCGCAGTACATCCAGGTCCGCGAGCCGGCGGCCGGCGCGGCGTCGGCTCCGCGGATCGCGGGGCAGGAGGGCGCCAGCCTGTCGGCGGCAGCCCGGGCCGCGCTCTCGGCGGCCGACACGCTGTTCCTGGCGACGGCTTCGCCGGCGGCGCGGGAGCGGAGCGAGGATTCCCGCGAGGGCCTCGACCTGTCGCACCGCGGCGGCCGGCCGGGCTTCGTCAAGGTCGAGGCGGCGCCGGACGGCGCCAGCCTTCTCACCCTGCCGGACTTCCGCGGCAACTTCGCCTTCAACACCCTGGGCAACCTGGAGCTCGAGCCGCGCGCCGGCCTGCTGGTGCCGGACTTCGCCAGCGGCAGCCTGCTGCTGCTCTCGGGATCCGGCGAGGTGCTGTGGGACGACCCGGAGATCGCCCGCTTCGCCGGCGCCGAGCGGCTGCTGCGCTACCGGGTCGAGCGGGCTCTCTGGATCGAGCGGGCGCTGCCGGCGCGCTGGACGCCGCCGCTCGAGGCGCCGCAGCTCGCCGCGACCGGCCGTTGGGCGGAGGGGGCGTAGGCGGGGCGTCCTACTCCATCAGGTCGTAGTGGAAGACCTTGGAGATGATCTGCCAGCGGCCGTCGACCAGGATGAAGGTCAGCAGGTCGGTGAAGTACTTCGGGCCGATCGCGCAGTGCACCCGGGCCAGCGCCGTCACCGGCCCGGCGAACTCGATCGAGACGATCTGGTCGCGGCGCTGCTCGTTCCGGCTGGCCGGCGAGACGCGCTTCTCGACGATCGGGAAGTACTCGTCCATGCCCAGGTGCACGAGGTCGCCGCCGGCCGGCACGTCGGTCGCGCAGGCGTAGCGCGCCTGGGGGTGGAAGACCTTGGCCAGCAGCTTGGTGTCGCAGTGGTAGAGGCCGTCGAAATAGTCCTGCAGCACTGCCGCCATGGCGGCGTAGCGGTCGTCCATGATGCCTGCCTTCCCCTCGTGCGTGGAATCCCGGCGCCGTCCGGCGCCGCCGCGAGTCTTAGCGGGGAAGGGCAGGCCTGCCTAGGTCGTGCCTGGACGGCGCCTAGATGGCGCCTAGATGGCGAAGGACGAGCCGCAGCCGCAGGACGAGGAGGCGTTCGGGTTCTCGACCTTGAAGTAGGCGCCCATCAGGTCCTCGACGAAGTCGATCTCGCTGCCCTTGAGCAGCTCCAGCGAGGTCTCGTCGATCACCACCCTGGCGTCGGCGCGCTCGAAGACCCGGTCGTCGTCGTTGACCGTCCCGTCGAAGTCGAAGCCGTACTGGAAGCCCGAGCAGCCGCCGCCGGAGACGGAGATGCGCAGCATCGGTCGCCCGCCTTCCTGCGCCGCCAGGCTGGCGATGCGCTTTGCCGCGTTCTCGCTGATCCGGAAGTCGTCGAGGCTTTCGAGCGTGCTCATGAACGGTCAATCCCTACGTCTGCGCTCAAGAATGTAGGGTGTGGAGGCCGCTGTCAAAAGGGGCGATGTCCCGGCCGCGATTCGCCATGGGTGCGGCGCCGCCGGCTCTGCTACAACCGCGCGCACCATGACCAGCGATCCGAGAGAGGCGGGGCCGGCGCCCTACGCCTGCCGGCCGGCGGACAGCCGCGGCCGGCTCTACCAGGAGGCCGAGAGCGCGACGCGCAGCGCCTTCCAGCGCGACCGCGACCGCATCGTCCACGCCGGGGCCTTCCGCAAGCTGCAGTACAAGACCCAGGTCTTCGTCTACCACGAGGGCGACTACTACCGGACGCGCCTGACCCACTCGCTGGAGGTCGCCCAGATCGCCCGCTCGCTGTCGCGCGCGCTCGGCCTCAACGAGGACCTGGCCGAGGCCCTGGCGCTGGCGCACGACCTCGGCCACACGCCCTTCGGCCATGCCGGGGAACGGGCGCTGCGCGAGGCGATGCGCGCGCATGGCGGCTTCGACCACAACGAGCAGGCCTTCCGGGTCGTCACCCGGCTGGAGGCCCGCTACGCCGAGTTCGACGGCCTGAACCTGACCTGGGAGACGCTGGAGGGCCTGGCCAAGCACAACGGCCCGCTCGACGAGCCCCGGCCGAGCCTGGCGCGCTTCTGCGAGCGCTTCGACCTGGAGCTGGCCAGCCACGCCTCGGCCGAGGCCCAGGTCGCCGCCCTGGCCGACGACATCGCCTACAACAACCACGACATCGACGACGGCCTGCGCGCCGGCCTGCTGGAGCTCGACGAGTTGCGCGCGGTGCCGCTGGTCGCCGAGGTGCTGGACGAGGTCGAGCGGACCTATCCGGACCTTGAGCGCGGCCGGCTGATCCACGAGACCGTGCGCCGGCTGATCGGCCTGATGGTCGACGACCTGCTGACCGAGACGCGGCGGCGCCTCGCCGAGGCGCGGCCCGACAGCGCGGCGGCGCTGCGCGCGCTCGGCCGGCCGGTGGTTGCCTTCTCGGAGGACATGCGGCAGAAGGAGCGCACCCTGCGCCGGCTGCTGTTCCAGCGGGTCTATCGGCACTACAAGGTCAACCGCATGACCCAGAAGGCCGAGCGGGTCGTACGCGAGCTCTTCGTCCTCTACCTGGAGCGGCCCGACTGCCTGCCGGACGCGTGGCAGGCCGCCGTCGCCCGGGCCGAGGCCGGCGCCGCCGCGGATCCCGGAGGCGCGGCGGGGCAGGGCCGGGCCCGCGTCGTCGCCGACTACATCGCCGGGATGACCGACCGCTATGCCCTGGAAGCCCACGAGAAGCTGTTCGACCCCTACTCGCGACTGTGATTTTCGCGCTCTTGCCTCTATGGATGTCCCGCTCATTTTCGTCATTCCCGCGAAGGCGGGACTCCAGGGCCTCTCGCTCCCGGCCTTTGGCCCCCTGGATCCCCGCCTTTGCGGGGATGACGACACGGGGGTCCGGCGCGGCTTTCCGAACCGACTGAAAAAAGAAAATCATGAACCTGTTCAAAGACTTCCAAGTTCGTATTGATGCGATGCTGCAGGCGATGGCCGACGAGGGGCTGCTGCCGGCCGGGCTCGACCTGTCGCGCGTCACGGTCGAGCCGCCGCGCGATCCGAGCCACGGCGACATGTCGACCAACGCCGCGATGGTGCTGGCCAGGCCCGCCGGCCTGAAGCCGCGCGACCTGGCCGCGCTGCTGGTCGAGCGCCTGTCCCGCGAGCAGGGCGTCACGGACCTGGCGGTGGCCGGGCCCGGCTTCGTCAACTGGCGCCTGTCGGACGCGATCTGGCTCGGCCAGCTGGCGACGATCCTGGAGGCCGGCGAGCGCTACGGCGACAGCGCCCTCGGCCAGGGCCGCAAGGTCAACGTCGAGTACGTCTCGGCCAACCCGACCGGGCCGCTGACCGTCGGCCACGCGCGCGGCGCCGTGGTCGGCGACGCCCTGGCCGGGCTGCTCGCCAAGGCCGGCTACGACGTGACCCGCGAGTACTACATCAACGACGCCGGCAACCAGGTCGACACCCTGGCGCGCACCGCGCACCTGCGCTACCGCGAGGCGCTGGGCGAGGCGATCGGCGAGATCCCGGTGGGCATGTACCCCGGCGAGTACATGATCGACGTCGGCCGGGCCCTGGCGGAGCGCGACGGCGACAAGTGGCGCGGCAGGGACGAGGCCGAGTGGCTGGCGCCGGTGCGCGCCTTCGCCATCGAGTTCCTGATGGGCCGGGTGCGCAGCGACCTCGCCGCGATCGGCATCGAGCAGGCGGTCTTCTCCTCGGAGCGTGCGCTGGTCGAAGCCGGCGCCGTCGACGCGGTCTTCGAGACCCTGGAGCGGCGCGGCCTGCTCTACACCGGCGTGCTGGAGCCGCCGAAGGGCAAGACGCCCGAGGACTGGGAGCCGCGGCCGCAGACCCTGTTCCGCGCCACCGACTTCGGCGACGACGTCGACCGGCCGCTCAGGAAGTCGGACGGTTCCTGGACCTACTTCGCCAACGACATGGCCTACCACCTGGACAAGTTCCGGCGCGGCTTCACGACGCAGATCGACGTCTGGGGCGCCGACCACGGCGGCTACATCAGGCGCATGCAGGCGGCGGTCCAGGCGCTCAGCGAGGGCCAGGCGCGCCTGCACATCGTGCTCTGCCAGCTGGTCAAGCTGACCCGCGGTGGCGTCGAGGTGAAGATGTCCAAGCGCTCCGGCAACTTCGTCACCCTCTCGGAGGTGACCGAGGAGGTCGGCAAGGACGTGCTGCGCTTCATCATGCTGACCCGCAAGCACGACGCGCCGCTCGACTTCGACCTGGAGAAGGTGCTGGAGCAGTCGAAGGACAATCCGGTCTTCTACGTGCAGTATGCGCACGCCCGCGCGCACTCGGTGTTGCGCCACGCCGCCGAGGCCTTCCCGGGCGTCGACCAGGCCCCGGCGGCGCTGGCCGGGGGCCCGGTGCATCGCTTGACCGACTCGCACGAGCTTGGTCTCATCAAGTTGCTGGCCGGGTGGCCGCGCCTGGTTGAATCGGCGGCCGAGGCCTACGAACCGCACCGCATCGCCTTCTACCTCAACGACGTTGCGGCCGCCTTCCACGGCCTCTGGACCAAGGGCAAGGACGAGACGAGCCTGCGCTTCCTGGTCGCCGACGACGCCGAGCTGACCGCCGCGCGGCTGGCGCTGCTCCGGGCGGTCGCCCTGGTGATCGCCTCGGGCCTCCGGATCTTCGGGGTCGAGCCGCTCGAGGAAATGCGCTGATGCCCTCCGACCGAATCAGGCAGGACGAGATGACCGGCGACCTGGGCCCCGACTATCTGCGCGGCCGTCACGGCGCCGCCGGCAGCGACCTCGGCGGCGCCCAGAACTTCGGCCAGCCCGGTTTCGGCGGCGGCGAGGAGCCGCCGCGGCGCTCGCGCCTGCTGCCGCTGGTCATCGCCTTCTTCGCGCTCGCCGCCTTCGCCGGCATCGTCTGGTACGCCTACGAGTGGGGCGTCGGCGACGTCGAGCCGGAGCACCTGCCGGTGGTCCAGGCGCCGAGCGGCGCGATCAAGGAGAAGCCGGCCGAGCCGGGCGGTCTCGAGGTGCCCTACACGGACTCGGCGGTGCTCAACCGCGACGGCAGCGAGAAGCCCTCGAAGGTCGAGAGCCTGCTGCCGCCGCCAGAGGAGCCGGTCGCCGTGCCGAAGGCGCCCGAGCCGAAGCCGGCGCCGGCGCCCGAGCAGAAGCCGGCGATGACCGAGCCGGCCCAGCCCGAGGCGGGCAAGGCCATGACCGAGGCGGCGCCGGCCGGCCAGCATGCCGAGGTGCCGCCCGCCCCGGGCGTCGGCTTGACCAGGCCTTCCGAGCTGCCCGAACTGCCGAAGCCGGCCACCCAGGCCGCCAAGTCGGAGCCGGCCAAGCCGGCGGAGACGGTGGCCCCCGAGGCCAAGGCGCCGGAGGCGAAGGCTCCCGAAGCCAGGGCCCCCGAAGCCAGGGCCGCGGCCGAGCCGATGCCGGAGAAGCCGGTCGAGGCACCCAAGCCGGTCGCCGAGGCGCCGCCCGCCCCGCCGGTCGCGGCGAAGGAGGTTGCGCCCAGCCCGACCGAGGCGCCGAAGGCCGAGGCGGCGAAGCCGGCAGCGGCGGCGGCCGAGGTCAAGCCGGGCAGCTGGGTCGTGCAGCTCGCGGCGCTGCGCAAGGAGTCCGAGGCGAAGGCCGCCTGGTCCGAGATGCAGGCCAAGCACAAGGATCTGCTGGGCGCGATGACGCTGCAGCTGGACCGTGCCGACCTGGGCGACCGGGGCGTCTTCTATCGCGTCCAGACCGGCCCGCTGCCGAACCGGGCGACGGCCCTGGATCTCTGTGCCCAGCTCAAGGCGGCCGGCCAGGCCTGCATCGCCAAGCGGAGGTAGCCGTGGCCTCGGCTTCCGGGACAGGCGGGGCGCGGCCGGGCTGGCACGGTGCGCGCACGACGGCGGCGATCGTCGGCTGCGCGGGACTGCGCCTCGACGAGGCCGAGCGGCGGCTGTTCCGCGAGACCGATCCGCTCGGCTTCATCCTCTTCGCGCGCAACGTCGAGAGCCCGGCCCAGGTCGCGGCCCTGGTCGAGGCGCTGCGCGACTCGGTCGGCCGGCGCGCGCCGGTGCTGATCGACCAGGAGGGCGGCCGCGTCCAGCGCCTGCGGCCGCCGCACTGGCGCCAGGCGCCGGCCGCCGAGGCCTTCGCCAGGCTCTACGAAACCGACCCGGAGCGGGCCTGCGCGCTGCTGCGGCTCAACCTCCGCCTGATCGCCGCCGAGCTGGCCGAGCTCGGCATCGACGTCGACTGCGTGCCCTGCCTCGACCTGCGCCTGCCCGAGGGCCACGGCGTGATCGGCGACCGCGCCTACGGCAGCGATCCGGCGCAGGTCGCCGCCCTCGGCCGGGCGGCCTGCGAGGGCCTGCTGGCCGGCGGCGTGCTGCCGGTGATCAAGCACCTGCCGGGCCACGGCCGGGCCACGGCGGACAGCCACCACGAGCTGCCGCGCGTCGCGACGCCGCTGGAGACGCTGCGCGCGACCGACCTGGCGCCGTTCCGGGCGCTCGCCGACCAGCCGCTCGGCATGACCGCGCACATCGTCTTCGAGGCGGTCGACGGCGAGCGCCCGGTGACGACCTCGCCGGCGGCGCTGGAGCGGCTGATCCGCCGCGAGATCGGCTTCGATGGCCTGCTGATGTCCGACGACCTGTTCATGGAGGCGCTGCAGGGCGGCCTCGCCGAGCGCGCCGCCGCCTCGGTCGCTGCCGGCTGCGACTGCGTGCTGATCTGCCACGGCTCGGTCGAGGAGCGCCGCGCGGCGATCGAGGCGAGCGGCCCGCTGAGCGCCGAGGCCCGGATCCGCGCCGAGCGGGCCGCCGCCTGCCTCGCGGCGCCGCAGCCCTTCGACCGGGCGGCGGCGCTGGTCGCCCTGGAAGGGCTGGCGGGATGAGCGGCGCCGACTTCGCCGAGGACAGCGGCGCGCCGACGCCGCTGGTCGAGCGGCTGGTCGTCGACGTCGAGGGCTTCGAGGGCCCCCTCGACCTGCTGCTCGAGCTGGCCCGCGACCAGAAGGTCGACATCACCAAGATCTCGATCCTGGCGCTCGCCGAGCAGTACCTGGCCTTCGTCCAGGAGGCGCGGCGCGTGCGCCTGGAGCTGGCCGCCGACTACCTGGTGATGGCGGCCTGGCTGGCCTACCTGAAGTCGCGCCTGCTGCTGCCCGCGCCCGAGCCCGACGGCGAGGAGCCGACCGGCGAGGAGCTGGCCGCGGCCCTGCGCTTCCAGCTGCAGCGGCTGCAGGCGCTGCGCGACGCCGGCGGCAAGCTGGTCGCGCTGCCGCAGCTCGGCCGCGACACCTTCGCGCGCGGCGAGCCGGAAAAGGTGCGCGCGGTCGAGACGGTGGTCTACGAGGCGACGCTGTTCGACCTGCTGAAGGCCTACGGCCGGATGCAGCGCAAGGCCGGCGGCCACAACCTGCGCATCGCCAGGGTCGACCTCTATTCGGTCGAGGAGGCGGTCAAGCGCCTGTCCCAGATGCTCGGCGAGATGCCGAGCTGGCGGGCCCTGGTCGCCTTCCTGCCGCCGGCCCTGGCGACGGGCGATCCCCTGGCCGCGCGCTCGGCCGTTGCCTCGACCTTCGTCGCCAGCCTGGAGCTGTGCAAGCGCGGCCTGCTCGACCTGCGCCAGGACCGGACCTTCGCGCCGATCTACCTGCGCTCGCGGCCGGAGGGCGAGCGGGACCTGGGCGAGTTCGACGGGGCGGAACCGCCCGGGCAAGAGGGCGGGGCGGAGGAGGGCGCGTGAGACACCCTGTCGTCCGTCCGGTCCTCCCGGCGCCTGCCGTGCGGCGGGTCTCACGCGGGCCATCGGCAGGCAAGCGAGCCTGGCCGTCACGACAGGCGCTCGGGTTTGCGAACACTACGCCGCGACGCGGCTCCGCGCCCGCAAACCCCACGGTGCACCAATGAGCGAGGATCGCTTCCAGCGCCTGCGCCTGCTCGAGGCGCTGCTGTTCGCCGCCGCCGAGCCGCTGGCCCCGGCAGCGCTGGCGCGCCACTTTCCCGAGGGCACCGACCTGGTCAGCCTGCTCGAGGAGCTGCAGGGCCTCTACGCCAACCGCGGCGTCCAGCTGCTGCGGCTCGGCGAGCGCTGGGCCTTCCGCACCGCGCCGGACCTGGCGGGCGCCTTCGAGATCGAGCGCACGACGACGCGCAAGCTGACCCGTGCCGCCATCGAGACCCTGGCGATCGTCGCCTACCACCAGCCGGTCACCCGCGGCGAGATCGAGGAGATCCGCGGCGTCGCGCTGTCCAAGGGCACGCTCGACACGCTGCTCGAGGCTGGCTGGATCCGGCCGCGCGGACGCCGCCGGACGCCCGGCAAGCCGGTCACCTGGGGCACCTCCGACGCCTTCCTGGAGCACTTCGGCCTGGAGAGCCTGGACAGCCTGCCCGGCATCGAGGAGCTGAAGGCCGCCGGCCTGCTCGATCCACGCCCGGCCGTCACCATCCTGGGCGAGCGCGGCCTGCTGCCGCCGCCGACCCCCATCGACCGTGACGAGGGCGACCGTGACGAGGACAAGGAGGAGGACCTGCTGGGCGACGACTTCGGCGAGGACCTGCTGCCGGAAGAGCTGGAGCTGCCCGAAGAGGAGCGGGAATGACGGGAAAGCGGAGCATGACGGAAAAGCGGGGGCGCTGCCTCTGCGGTGCGGTGACCTTCCGCTACGAAGGTCCCGAGAACTGGCGGGCTTTCTGCCACTGCGAGTCCTGCCGGCGGCAGACCTCCTCGCCGGTCACCGCCTTCGTCGGCGTGCCGCGGACGGCGGCCGAGGTCGTCGGCGAGACCCTGGCGGCCTACGAGTCCTCGCCGGGCGTGCGGCGCAGCTTCTGCAGCCGCTGCGGCTCGCCGATCGCCTACGAGTCCGACCGCTGGCCCGACGAGATCCACTTCTACACGGCGGCCCTGGAAGACCCCGAGCAGGCGCCGCCCGAGTATCACGTGCACTTCGCCGAGCACCTGTCCTGGCTGAAGATCGACGACGGGCTGGAGCGGCATCCCCGCTCCGGGCAGTAGGGCGCTTGCGCGCCGCCGGCATGCGTTGCCTTTGCGCCGCCGCGGCACTAGCTTCGCGACTTCGTCTCATTCGCATGGTCGGAGCGGCGTGAAGCGCCCCATGGATGCCCTGGTCTTCGACAGCGTCAGCCACCACTACGGCCGCCTGCGCGCGCTCGACCGCCTGTCGCTGACGGTCGGGGAGGGCGAGGTCGTCTGCCTGCTCGGGCCCTCGGGCTGCGGCAAGACGACGGCCCTGCGCCTGGCCGCGGGCCTGGAGCGGCTGCAGAGCGGGCGGATCGAGATCGGCGGCCGGCTGGTCGCCGACGGCGGCCGCGACCTGCCGCCCGAGGCGCGCGACGTCGGCCTGATGTTCCAGGACTACGCCCTGTTCCCGCACCTGCGCGTCGGCGAGAACGTCGGCTTCGGCCTGAAGCACCTGCCGGCGGCCGAGCGCGAGCGCCGGGCCCTGGCGGCGCTCGAGCGGGTCGGCATGGCCGACTACGCCCGGGCCTGGCCGCACACCCTGTCGGGCGGCCAGCAGCAGCGCGTCGCCCTGGCCCGGGCCCTGGCGCCTGGGCCGCGGCTGCTGCTGCTCGACGAGCCCTTCTCCGGCCTCGACCAGCGGCTGCGCCAGGAGGTCCGCGACGCGACGCTGCACCTGGTCAAGGCGAGCGGGGCGGCGACCCTGATGGTCACCCACGAGCCGGAGGAGGCCATGTTCATGGCCGACCGCATCGTGCTGCTGCGCGCCGGCCGGCTGGTCCAGGTCGGCACGCCCGTCGAGTGCTACTTCAAGCCGGCCGATGCCTTCGCCGCCGGCTTCTTCGGCGAGGTCAACCGGCTGGCGGCGCGGGTCGAGGCCGGCGAGCTGCGCACGCCGCTCGCCTGGCTGCCGGCCGAGGGCTTCTCGGAGGGCGAGGCGGTCGAGATCCTGGTCCGGCCAGAGGGCATCCGCCTGCTGCCGCCGGGCGACGCCGCCGGTTCCGGCAAGGTCGAGGCCCGCGTCATAGCGGCGCGGCTGCTCGGCCGCTCGAGCCTGGTGCACCTCAGCGTCGAGCCCGCCGGCGCCGCGCCGCTGCATCTCCACGCGCGCGTGCCCGGCCGCTTCCTGCCCGACGACGGCGATATCTTCTCGCTGGACCTCGATCCGGCCCAGGTCTTCGTCTTTCCGGCCGCAGGCCCCATATTCCGGGAAGGTGCGGGGCGTGGAGCGTCCGGCGAGGCGGCGCTCGCGGCCGCCGCCGGCGCCGGCTCGGCGGCGACCGTCAGGGAGCCGTGAGGCGGGGCCGGCGCGGGGCCGCGGCGGGGTGCGGCGGCCGGCCGGAGAAAGCGTCAGGACCCGACATCGCGTGTCGTTGCCTGGGGGCCGGCTTTTTGCCATAGTCCGCCCCCAACGACCACGCTGGTACATCGGCAACACTAGGAGAACGCCCGGCATGGGTAGCTTTAGCATCTGGCACTGGCTCATCGTCCTCGCGGTGGTCGTGCTGCTGTTCGGCGGCGGCGGGAAGATCCCGCGGCTGATGAAGGACGTCGGCACCGGCATCAAGCAGTTCAAAAGCGGCTTGAAGGAAGACGACAAGCAGGCCGACGACGACGGCGACGACGCGAAGGCGATCGGCAAGGAGAGCGCTGCCGCCTCCTCGACCGTTTCCGAGAACAAGAAGGCCGCCAACGGCTGATGTAGTGCACGGCTGCGGGCCAAGACGGTCCGCGCCGGCTCAGGAACGGTTTCGCGATGCTCGACATCGGGTGGACGGAGATGGCGATCATCGCCCTCGTGGCGTTGGTCGTCATCGGTCCAAAGGATCTGCCGAAAGCGATGCGCAGCGTCGCGAAATGGGTGCGCAAGGCGCGCTCGCTCTCGCGTGAGTTCCAGTCGGGGCTCGACGAGATGATGCGAGAGGCCGAGCTCGACGAGGCCAAGAAGTCGATCGAATCGGTCGGCCGCTACCGGGTCGACGAGCTGGTCGAGCGCGAGGTCGACCCGACCGGCAGCGTCAAGCGCGATCTCAAGGAGGTCGAGGACACCGCCAAGGAGCGGTCCGACGCCGCGACGACGGCCGCGACGACGGCCGCGACCGCGGCCTCTGTTGCCTCGACGGCCGAGGCGTCGGCTACCGAGGCGGAAGCCCCGGCGCCGGCCAAGAAGGGGCGCCGCGTCAGCCATGCCTCGCCGAAGGCGCCCGGCAACTCGGTCAAGCCGCCGAGCGCCGGCGTCGAGAGTTCGATCCCGGCCGCCGGCTCGCCGGCGAAGGGCGGCACCGCGAAGACGGCGGCGGCGAAGAAGGCGCCGGCCGCGAAGGCGCCCGCCGGCAAGGCCCCCGCTGGCAAGGCCGCCGCGAAGGCGCCCGCTGCGAAGTCCGCCGCCAAGGGGGCGGCGACGCGCAAGGCTCCCGCGAGCAAGGCTGCGGCCGCGCCGGGCGGCACGACCGACAAGACGAACAACGGTCCGGCCTCGGACTCGGGGAAAGCTGAATGAGTTCCGAAGACGAGGTGGTCGAGGCCCACAAGATGCCGCTGCTCGATCACCTGATCGAGCTGCGTCAGCGTCTGCTCTACAGCGTCATCGGGCTGTTCGTCGCCTTCCTGGTCTGCTTCTTCTTCGCCCAGGACCTCTACAACTTCCTGGTCCAGCCGCTGGCCAACATCCTGCTCGCCCACGGCCAGGGCAGCGACGTCTTCATGCATCCGGAGAATCAGCCGCCGCCGCGGATGATCTTCACGGACCTGACCGAGGTCTTCTTCACCTACATCAAGGTCGCCTTCTTCTTCGCGGCCTTCATCATGTGCCCGCTGTTCCTGACGCAGATCTGGCTGTTCGTGGCGCCGGGCCTCTACAAGAACGAGAAGAAGGCGCTCGCGCCCTTCCTGATCGCCTCGCCGATCCTGTTCCTGCTCGGCGCGGCGCTGGTCTACTTCGTGCTGCTGCCCTTCGCCTGGCGGTTCTTCCTGCACTTCCAGCAGCCGGGCGGGCCCGAGACGCTGGCGATCCAGCTCGAGGCCAAGGTCGACCAGTACCTCGCCCTGACCATGAAGCTGATCTTCGCCTTCGGGCTCTGCTTCCAGCTGCCGGTGATCATGACCCTGCTGGCCCGGGTCGGCCTCGCGACCTCCCAGGGCATGAAGGAGAAGCGCAAGTACGCGATCGTCATCACCTTCATCCTGGCGGCGATCTTCACGCCGCCCGATCCGCTGAGCCAGATCAGCCTGGCCCTGCCGATCCTGGTCCTCTACGAGATCTCGATCCAGATGGCGCGCCTCGTCGAGAAGGAGCGGGCAAAGCGCGAGGCCGAGCTCGACCGCGAGGCCGGCATCGACTGACGGCGCTCGCGCCGGGCCGGAGCGCCCGGGCGGAAGGTCGCAGGCTGGAACTTCGAAGCGTGCCAGGGGCTTGTCGACAGGCAGGTCGCCTGTCGGGGGTGACCCCGGAGCATTCGAGGAGCCTGCCATGGACCAGGACCAAGCGGCGGCCCTGCGCGGAACCTTCCGGCTCGCCGGCCAGGTCGCGGTGGTGACCGGGGCCGCCAGCGGGCTGGGGCGGGCCGGGGCCATCGCCCTCGGGGCCGCCGGCGTCAAGGTCGTCGTCAACGACCGGCCCGGCGCCGAGGCGGCGGCCGAGGCGGTCTGCCGCGAGATCGAGGCGCTGGGCGGCGAGGCGGCCGCCATCGCCGCCGACGTCAGCAGCGAGCAGGAGGTCGAGAGCCTCTTCGCCGGGACGCTGCAGCGCTTCGGCGACCTGCACATCCTGATCAACAACGCCGGCCTGCAGCGCGGCGCCAGGTTCCAGGACATGACCCTGGCGCAGTGGCGGACGGTCATCGACGTCAACCTGACAGGCCAGTTCCTCTGTGCACGCGCTGCCGTGCGCCACTTCCTGGAGCGCGGGGCCCAGCCCGAGGTCTCGGCGGCGCTCGGCAAGATCGTCTGCATGAGCTCGGTGCACCAGACGATCCCCTGGGCCTTCGAGGCGAACTACGCCGCCTCCAAGGGCGGCGTCTCGCTGCTCATGCAGTCGCTGGCCCAGGAGTTCGCGCCGCACCGGATCCGGGTCAACGCCATCGCGCCCGGCGCCATCCGCACGCCGATCAACCGCGCCGACTGGGACAACGAGGCGGCCATGGACCAGCTGCTGACCCTGATCCCCTACGGCCGGATCGGCGAGCCGCCGGACATCGCCCACGCGATCGTCTGGCTGGCCTCGGACTTCTCGGACTACATGACCGGCGCCACGCTGTTCGTCGACGGCGGCATGACGCTCTATCCCGGCTTCCGGGGCGCCGGATGAGGCCGGTCCGATGAGCAAGGCCATCGAGGACTACGGCTTCATCGGCAACCTGCGCTCCTGCGCGCTGGTCGGCCGCGACGGCTCGATCGACTGGCTGTGCCTGCCGCGCTTCGATTCGGACGCCTGCTTCGCCGCGCTGCTCGGCACCGGCGAGCATGGCCGCTGGCTGCTGGCGCCGGCCGGCGAGGTCCGCGCGACGAGCCGCCGCTACCTGCCCGGCACGCCGATCCTGGAGACCACCTTCGAGACCGCGGAGGGCAAGGCCAGCGTCACCGACTTCATGCCGCTCGGCGGCGGCGTCGATCCCGACGGCCGCACCGGCGAGGTCGTGCGCCTGGTCAAGGGCCTCGAGGGCCGGGTCGAGATGACCCTCGAGCTGGTGCTGCGCTTCGGCTACGGCCGTACCGTGCCCTGGGTGCGGCGGCGCGACTACGGCCTGCGCGCCGTCGCCGGGCCCGACGCCGTCGAGTTCGTGACGCCGGTCCGGCTGCGCGGCGAGGACATGAAGACCCGCGCCGACTTCGCCGTCGAGACCGGCGAGAGCGTGCCCTTCACCCTCAGCTACCATCCCTCGATCGACGAGCCGCGCTTCGTCGACGACCGCGAGGTCCTGCTGCAGCGCACCGCCGGCTGGTGGCGCGAGTGGTCGGAACGCTGCACCCTGCCGGACCCGGCGCCCGAGCCCTGGCGTGAGGCGGTGCGGCGCTCCTTGATCACCCTGAAGGCGATGTCCTTCGAGCCGACTGGCGGGCTGGTCGCGGCGCCGACCGCCTCGCTGCCCGAGCAGCTCGGCGGCAGCCGCAACTGGGACTACCGCTACTGCTGGATCCGCGACGCCACCGTGACGCTCTATGCCCTGGTCAACTCCGGCTACTTCGAGGAGGCCGGCGCGTTCCGCAACTGGCTGCTGCGCGCCGCCGCCGGCGATCCCGGCCAGATGCAGATCATGTACGGCCTGGGCGGCGAGCGCCGCCTGACCGAGGTCGAGCTGCCCTGGCTGCCCGGCTATGCCGGCAGCCGGCCGGTCCGGATCGGCAACGGCGCCCACGGCCAGCGCCAGCTCGATGTGTTCGGCGAGCTGATGGATGCGCTGCACCTGGCACGGCGCTCGCACCTCGGGCCCTACAAGGCGGCCTGGCGGCTGCAGGGCGTGCTGCTCGACCAGCTCGGCGAGCTGTGGCGCGAGCCCGACGAGGGCATCTGGGAGGTGCGCGGCGGCCGGCGCCACTTCACCTACTCGAAGATGATGTGCTGGGTCGCCTTCGACCGCGGCATCAAGGCGGTCGAGTCCTTCGGGCTGGAGGGGCCGGTCGAGGACTGGAAGCGCAGCCGCGACGAGATCCGCGCCGACATCCTGGCCAGGGGCTACGACGCCGAGCGCAACACCCTGGTCCAGTCCTACGGCAGCAAGGCGCTCGACGCCTCGCTGCTGCTCGCTGCCGAGGTCGGCTTCCTGGCGGCCGACGACCGCCGCTACCGCGGCACGGTCGAGGCGATCGAGCGCGAGCTGCTGCACGAGGGCTTCGTGCGACGCTACCGCACCGACGAGGCCGAGGACGGGCTGAGCGGCGAGGAGGGCACCTTCCTGGTCTGCAGCTTCTGGCTGGCCGACGCCTACGTCCTGCTCGGCCGGCTCGACGACGCCATCGCGCTGTTCGACCGCCTGCTCGCGGTGCGCAACGACCTCGGCCTGCTGGCCGAGGAGTACGACCCCAAGGCCGGCCGCCAGCTCGGCAACTTCCCGCAGGCCTTCTCCCACGTCGGCCTGGTCAACACCGCCCACAACCTGCTGCGCGCCCGCGGTCCCGCCCGCCAGCGCGCCAACCACGGCGCGCTGCCGCAGAGCAGCGACGCCTCGGTGCAGACCGAGGCGACCGAGGTCGAGCAGGACTGAGACGGCACCTTGCCGGTGACGCGCCTGGGCGACTGTGGCCGCTGTCCGTGCGCCCGTCGACAGGCTCGGGGTGAAGCGAAGCAGGGGCAAAGGGTGGGGCAACCACGCGCGCCCGTCTCGCTCTCTCCGGCGCCCCGCCATCGCTTCATCCCGAGCGCGGCCGCGGAGCGGGCGCAGTCGAGGGACGCAGGGGCGCCGCGGCAGCGTTTCTAGGACGTCGCGTCGTGGAGGATGATGCCGAGCGTCATACGCCGGCCGCTGCGCAGTGGGGAGACTCCGTGGCGGAGCTGGGCGCGGGACCAGCCGCGCGCAGCCTCGATCGGCCGTTCGGCGACCGGGAAGATGACTGCCTCGCCGCGGGCCAGCGGCGCCACCCGGCCGATCGACTGGCGGCGCGGCCGCTGCTCGACCAGCAGGAACTCGCCGCCCTCGAAGCCGGCCGGGTCGCTGAGCAGGAAGGCGGCCTGCAGCGGGAAGACCAGCTCGCCGTAGAGGTCGCGGTGCAGGCAGTTGTAGTCGCCGGGTCCGTAGCTCAGCAGCAGCGGCGTCGGCCGGGTCTGCCCGGCCGCGTGGCAGCGCGCCAGGTAGTCGGCGTGGCTGGCCGGGAAGTCGGGCGTCTGGCGCAGCCGCTCGCGCCAGGCGTTGGCGATCGGCGCCAGGCGCTCGTAGAGAGCGCTGCGCAGCCCCTCGACCAGGGCGGGCAGGGGAGCGTCGAAGTAGCGGTACTCGCCGCGGCCGTAGCCGTGGCGCGCCATGACGACGGTCTTGCGGAAGCCCCCGCCGCCGTAGAGGCCGGCCAGATCGTCGCACTCGGCGGCGCTCAGCAATGGCCCGGTCAGGCCGAAGCCCTGCTCGTCGAGGCTGCCGGCGATCGCCCGCCAGCCGAGGGCGGCGATCCGGTCCGCCGGGGTCGTCGCGGTCATCTGCATCCTCCCTGCACGCCGCCGCAGATGTCCGTGCCGCGGCGGCGCGGGCACTCCGGTTCTTGCGGCCGCCTATCCTGCCCGAGACCCCCTGCGACCCCGTGACCATTTTTTTGCGGCAATATCTCGTTAACCATTCTTCCCGAATGCTAAACGAAAAGGGAACGCTACGGCTTGCGTCTCTCGGGGCCTCGATGGACGATCGGTCGAGGAATCTCTATAAGGCGGCATCCTGTCACCAAGGGGACGAGACCAGCGGCCATGCACGATCTGAAGTGGATTCGCGAGCAACCGGAGGCCTTCGATCGGGCCCTCGCACGGCGGGGCCTGGCGGGGGCGTCGTCGGCGCTGCTCGCGCTGGATCGGCAGAACCGCCAGGCGCAGACCGAGCTGCAGGAGCTGCAGGCGCGGCGCAACGAGGCGAGCCGCGAGATCGGCCAGCTCAAGAAGGACGGCGGCGACGCCGAGTCGCTGATGGCCGAGGTCCAGGCGATCAAGGAGCGCATGGCCGCCCTGGAGACGGAGACCGGCCGGCTCGACGAGACGCTGAAGCAGCAGCTCGCCGGTTTCCCCAACATCCTGGCCGACGACGTGCCGGACGGGCCCGACGAGACCGCCAACGTCGAGCTCAGGGCCTGGGGCGAGAAGCCGGCCTTCGGCTTCCAGCCGAAGGAGCACTGGGAGCTCGGCGAGGCGCTCGGCCTGTTCGACTTCGAGGCGGCGGCGCGGCTGTCCGGCTCGCGCTTCGTCGTCATGAAGGGCGGCATCGCGCGGCTGCACCGCGCGCTCGGTCAGTTCATGATCGACCTGCACACCCGCGAGAACGGCTATCTCGAGGTGGCGCCGCCGCTGCTGGTGCGCGACCACGTGCTGTTCGGCACCGGCCAGCTGCCGAAGTTCGCCGAGGACCAGTTCCGCACGACCGACGACTTCTGGCTGATCCCGACGGCGGAGGTGCCGCTGACCAACCTCGCGGCCGGCCAGATCTTCAAGGCCGAGGAGCTGCCGCTCCGGGTCACCGCGCTGACCCCCTGCTTCCGCTCGGAGGCCGGCTCCGCGGGCCGCGACACGCGCGGCATGCTGCGCCAGCACCAGTTCGAGAAGGTCGAGCTGGTCTCGATCGTCCACCCCGACGAGTCCGAGGCCGAGCAGCAGCGCATGACCGGCTGCGCCGAGGCGGTGCTGCAGAAGCTCGGGCTGCCCTACCGGGTCATGGTGCTGTCCTCGGGCGACACCGGCTTCGGGGCGCGCCGGACCTTCGACATCGAGGTCTGGCTGCCGGGGCAGGGCGCCTATCGCGAGATCTCCAGCTGCTCGACCTGCGGCGACTTCCAGGCGCGCCGCATGGGCGGCCGCTTCCGTCCCGAGGGCGAGAAGGGCACGCGCTTCCTGCACACGCTCAACGGCTCGGGCGTCGCGGTCGGGCGCGCGCTGATCGCGGTCATGGAGAACTATCAGCAGGCCGACGGAACGATCGTCGTTCCCGAGGCGCTGAGACCCTATCTTGCTGGGCAGGAGATCATCGGTGGGTGAGACCAAGCCGTCCCTGTCGAAGCCCCCCGCGTCGAAACCCCTGGCGGGCAAGCGCATCCTGATCGGCAACGACGACGGCATCCACGCGCCGGGCCTCAAGGCCCTGGAGGAGGTCGCCCATGCCCTGTCCGACGACGTCTGGACCGTGGCGCCGGAGGTCGAGCAGTCGGCGACCAGCCACTCGCTGACGACCCGGCGGCCCCTGCGCCTGCGCCGCTTCGGCGAGCGCCGCTTCGCCGTCGACGGCACGCCGACCGACTGCATCGTGGTCGGCCTGAACCACGTGCTGAAGGACCGCCGGCCCGACCTCGTGCTGTCGGGCTTCAACCACGGCGCCAACCTGGGCGAGGACGTCGGCTATTCGGGCACCGTCGCGGTCGCCATGGAGGCCTGCCTGTTCGGCATCCCGGCGATCGCCATGAGCCAGCAGCGCGAGCACGAGCAGCCGGTCGACTTCGCGCCGGCCAAGGCCTTCGCCGGCGACATCGTCGCCCGGCTGATGGCGGTCGACTGGCCGCCCGACCAGCTGGTCAACGTCAATTTCCCGCCACTCGCGCCCGAGGCGGTCAAGGGCGTGCGGGTCGGCCGCCAGGGCCGGCGCGACACCCAGATCGGCGTCGTCGAGGGCGTCGATCCGGGCGGCCGGCCCTATCTCTGGATCGGCGACTTCCTGCGCCACCACAGCGAGGATGCGAGCAGCGACCTGGGGCTGGTCGCCCAGGGCTACGTCTCGGTCACGCCGCTGCACCTGGATCTCACCCATCATGCCGGCCTGGAGCGCCTGAGAGGGCTGCTGGGATGACCCTGGAGGCGCGCAAGATCCGCCTGCTGATGCAGCTGCGCCGCGCCGGCATCACCGACACCGCCGTCCTGGCGGCGATCGAGAAGGTGCCGCGCGAGCTCTTCGTGCCGCCCTCGTTCCACGACCAGGCCTACGAGAACATCGCCCTGCCGATCGGCCTCGGCCAGACGATCAGCCAGCCCGAGGTCGTCGCCCTGATGACCCAGTCCCTGGAGGCGACGCGGCAGCACACGGTCCTGGAGGTCGGCACCGGCTCCGGCTACCAGGCCGCCGTGCTGAGCCGGGTCTGCCGCCGCGTCTACAGCATCGAGCGCCACGGCGACCTGCTGAAGCAGGCCGAGGCGCGCTTCGCCGAGCTGCGCCTGCACAACATCACCAGCCGGCGCGGCGACGGCAGCCGCGGCTGGCCGGAGCCGCAGAGCTTCGACCGGATCATCGTCACCTGCGCCGCCGAGCTGCCGCCGGAGCCGCTGCTCGCCCAGCTCCGCGACGGCGGCTGCCTGATCCTGCCGGTCGGCGGGCAGGGCCGCAGCCAGGAGCTGCTGCGCCTGCGCAAGACGGCCCGGGGCGTGGAACGCGAGGAGCTCGGCCTGGTGCGCTTCGTGCCGCTGGTCGCCGACCTGCCGGAGAAGCGGTCGACGGGATGACGGAGAGACGCGCCGGAGCAGCTGCAGCGAACGCCGGCCCGGCCGCCGGCCCGCACCGCCTGCCGGCGGCGCTGCTCCTGCTCGCCGGTCTGCTCGGGCTCGCCGCCTGCAGCGATGCCGAGCGGGTCTCGAAGGCGCTCTCGCGGCCGCCGGCCGCGGCGAGCGGGCCGGAGCTGCCGCCGCCGCCGGACCCCTCGCCGCAGAAGCCCTGGTATTTCGCCAACAACCCCGAGGTCGGCGGCGTCATCTGGGCGCAGCGCGGCGACACGCTCTACGACATCGCCCACAAGTTCCGCCTGAGCCCGCGCGAGCTGGCCGAGGCCAACGACATCGCGCCGCCCTACGACCTGAAGCCCGGCGAGATGCTGAAGATCCCGCCGCAGCGCCTGCACGTGGTCGCGGCCGGCGACACGGTCTACGGCCTGTCGCGGCGCTACGGCATGGACATGAGCGAGCTGACCAAGCGCAACGACATTCCGCCGCCCTACACCATCGTCGTCGGCCAGCGCCTCTACCTGCCGGCCGACAAGCCGCAGCCGGCCGGTCCCGAGCCGATCGCCCCGGCGCTGGCCGCCAGCCAGCCGGCCGTCCAGCCCTCGGCGACCCAGCAGGCCGCCGTGCCGAAGCCGCCGCCGGCCGAGCCGGTCGCCCTGCCGCGACAGGCGCCGTCCTCGGCGGTGCCGGTGCCGCCGCCGCTCGCCAACGGCCAGTTCGCCTGGCCGGTGCGCGGCCGGGTGGTGTCCTACTTCGGGCCGCAGGGCGACGGCCGGCACAACGACGGCATCAACATCGCGGTGCCCGCCGGCACGCCGGTCGAGGCCGCCGAGAACGGCGTCGTCGCCTACACCGGCAACGAGCTGCGCGGCTTCGGCAACCTGGTGCTGATCAAGCACGCCGAGGGCTGGATCACCGCCTATGCCCACAACCAGGAGATCCTGGTCCACAAGGGCGAGCGCGTCGCCCGCGGCCAGCTGATCGCCCGCGTCGGCTCGACCGGCAACGTCAGCGAGCCGCAGCTCCACTTCGAGGTCCGCAAGGGCACCCACGCCCTCGATCCCCTGACCGTGCTCGGCCCGCAGGCGGCGACCAACTGAGCGCGCCGCGCCGGGCTCACGCGCTTCGGCGAACCGCCACCACGGCGAACACGCCGGCGTAGAGCAGGCCCAGGACCAGCGGCAGGCCGCCCGGGCCGAGGCGGTCCATGGCTGCGCCGGCCAGCGGCGGGCCGGCCAGGCCGCCGAGGCCCCAGAGCAGGGCGAAGGCGGCGTTGCCGGCCAGCAGCAGGGTGCCGCCGAAGCGGTCGCCGAGCTGGATCAGCGCCAGGGTGTAGATGCCGTAGGCCGCCGAGCCCCAGACGAAGAGCAGCGGCCACAGCGCCCAGGGGTCTGTGCCGGCGGCCGGCAACAGGGCGGCGCCGGCGACGGTCAGGGCGCAGAGCAGCAGAGTCGCGCCGCGCCGCGACCAGGCGTCGGCCAGCCAGCCGATCGGCAGCTGGAACAGCACGTTGCCGATCGCCAGCACGCCGACCGTGCCGGCGGCCAGCGCCTCGCCGAGCCCGACCCGCAGGCCGTAGACCGGCAGCAGCGACAGCACCGCCTGGTCGAAGGCCGCGGCGGCGCCGACCAGCAGCAGCAGCAGCGGCGCCTGCGGCAGGAAGGCGAGCAGCGAGGCCGGCCGCTCGTCCTCCAGCCCGGGCAGCCGATGGCGCGCCGCGAAGACCAGGACGGCCGAGACCAGCGCGATGGCGATGCCGATCAGGAAGGCGGTCCAGCCCCGGCTGCCGGCCAGGGCGACGATCAAGGGCCCGCTGGCGAAGCCCGCGGCCAGCACCGAGGAGAAGAGGCCGAGGACGCGGCCGCGTCGGGCCGGCGGGGCCAGCTGGTTGATCCAGGTCTCGCAGATGATGTAGAGGCCGTCGATCGCGAAGCCGAGCAGGAAGCGCGCCGGAAACCAGATCCAGAGGTTGTGCGCCGAGCCGATCAGGGCGAGCAGCAGGGCGACCGCCAGCGCGCTGGACAGGGCGACCCGCACCGGCCCGATCCGGCGCGCCAGGAGCGGCAGCAGCGGCGCCGAGACCAGCAGGCCGAGCGGCGTCATGGCGGTATTGAGCCCGATCAGCGCCGAGGACACGCCCTGGCGCTCGAGCACCAGGGCGAGCAGTGGGTAGCTCAGTCCCTGGGTGATCGCGAAGACGCCGGCGAGCAGCACGACGACGGCGATCGCGGCGCCCTTGCCGCGCGCGTCGTCGCGCGCCTCGCCGCCGTCCCTGGCCCCGCCCATGCCGTCTCCCCCGATCCGCTCCCGCGCCCGCGCCGGCGATCCCCGACGGACCGGGAACCGATCCCGCCGGCGCCACGTTGCTCTGCCCGTTCGCAACGAAAGGGGCAAGTAGCCATGAAGCGTCTGTTCTCCCTGCTGTTCATCTGCACCTTCCTGGCCAGCGGCTTCGCGCTGACCGGCTGCGACGACCACGAGGGGCCTGCCGAGAAGGCCGGCAAGAAGGTCGACGAAGCGATCCAGGACACCAAGCGCGCGATCGACGACGCGACCGACTGAGCCGCGCGCCGGCCCCCCTTCCTGCGTCCCGACGTCCGGCGTCTTGCCTTCGTCACGCCGGTACCTCGGAAATGCCGGCTTGGCGGTGCAGAGCTGCGGCGTCACGACGGCTGACGGGACGCATGGCCTCACGGCGATTCACCTGGTCCCGCCCGGGCGCGGTCCCCGGTCCGATCCGGGGGCCGGTCCCGGCCGGGATGCCGCTTTCGACGCCGGCGGCCCTGCTGCTGGCGCTGTCGCTGCTCGCGGCCTGCAGCTCCCAGACGGTGACCCAGCCGGCCCGCTCGGCGACCGAGCAGCTGCTGATCTCGACCGCGATCGACCGGGCGGCCGAGCGACTGGCGGCGGCGCTGCCGGTCCGCGGCAAGCTGTTCCTCGAGCCGGTCAACCTGGACGGCAACGACGGCAAGTACGCGGTCGGTGCGGTGCGCGAGGCGCTGCTGCGCCACGGCGACCGGGTCGTCGCCAGCCGGCTCGACGCGGACACCATCGTCGAGCTGCGCAGCGGCGCCCTCTCGATCGATTCCGACAGCCTGCTGGTCGGCGTCCCCAGCATCAGCCTGCCGCTCGTGCAGGGCCTGGCGACGCCGAAGATCGCGCTGTTCAGCGAGGACCTGAACCAGGGCGTGGTCAAGCTGGTCGGCACCGCCTACGACCCCAAGTCGGGCGAGCTGGTCGCCGCCAGCGGCCCGGCCTTCGGCTTCGCCAACCAGGCCGAATGGACGGCGCTGCTGGTCATGAGCTGGACGACCAGCGACATCAAGGCCGACCAGCAGCGTCCCGAGCCGCTGCCCTGGGACTGACCGGCCCCCTGGAAAGACCCATTGAGGGAACGAAATCTTCGTCGCGGGCTTCGAGGTCTCCGGGGGCCAGCGGCATCCGCCCGCATCGGCGCCGCCCGCCGTCTCAGACAGGAAGTCCCATGCGCTTCCCCTTCCGCCCCCGGGCGATCGACCGCAGCGGCAGGGACACGCCGACCCGCGACGTCTTCGCCTAGGTCCGGCGGATGAGCGGCCCGCGCCAGATCGCGATCTGCCTGCTACACGCTGCCGGTCGTGCTGCTGCTGATCCAGCTGCGCATCGACCGGCTGGTCGAGCGCCGACCCGGCGCGCCGCGAGCCGTCGGCGGGCGGATCGCGGCGGCCGGGCAGGCCGAACGCGGCGACTTCGAACAGGCACTGCATCTGACGCTCGACCGGGTCGTCGGCCTGCGCATCCGGCCGCTCCTGCTGACGTTCGCCGGCAAGGGCCCGATCGATCTCAGCAGCGACCTGGCGCCGTCGCCGTCCGTCGGCCGCGGCGCGGCGCGGCGGGTCAGTGGGCGCGCTCCAGGCGCCGCTCGATGGTGCGCAGGTTGGCGCGGGCCCGCGAGACGCGCGACTTGACCGTGCCGACCGCGACGCCGAGCCGCCGCGCGACGGCATCGTAGCTCTCGCCGTCCGGGCCGACGCGCATCAGGATCCAGCGCTGCTGCCGGGGCAGCCTGCCGAAGGCCCGGGCGAAGTCCTGGTGCTGCAGGTGCTTTTCCTGGGTCGGCGGACTGGCCAGGCAGAGGTCCTCCACCTCGATCGGGAAGTGCGGGCCGCGCCGCCCGAGCTGGCGGCCCCGGTCGCGGGCGATGTTGCGCAGGATCGTGAAGGCCCAGGCGCGCAGGTTCGTGCCGGGCCGGAAGGTGCTGCGCTTCTCGAGCGCCCGCACCACGGTGTCCTGCACCAGGTCGTTGGCGACGTCGGGCGAGCCGGTCGAACGGCGGCTGTAGGCGCGCAGCTCGGGCACCAGCTCGATGAGTTCCATTTCGAAGTCCAAGGCAACCTCCGTTCTTGGCGGGTTCTGTGCCTTCGGCCCCCGGTACCGAAGTCGTAACGCCTATGTCGTGAGCGCGTTCCGGAGATGCAAAGGCCGAGATCAAATCCTTGGGTTAACGATCTGAAATCTTCGACAATCCACAGTAAGACGGGATGAATACTCCGGTAGCGCGGTACCGTACCGGCGGAAATCAATCTTCGCGGCCGGCGCGGTGCTGGCCGTGGGGTGCCGGCTCGTCCATCTGGCGACGCAGGCTGGCGCGTGCCCGGGCGACGCGCGACTTCACCGTGCCCACGGCGATGCCGTAGGCCGTCGCGAGGTCGAGGTAGGTCTCGTCGCCGACGGCGACGCGCAGCAGCAGGTCCTGCTGCTCGTCGGTCAGGCGCGCGAAGGCGCGGTTGAGGTCGCGCAGCGCGAGCTCGCTGTCCTGGCGCGGGGCGACGCCGAGCGCCAGGACAGCGAGCTCGAGCGACAGGTGCGGGCCGCGGCGCGTGCGCCGGCGTCCCTCGTCGGCGGCCAGGTTCCTCATGATCATGAACAGCCAGGCGCGCAGGTTGGTGCCCGGGCTGAAGCCGTCGCGCGCCTGCAACGCCCGCAGCAGGGTATCCTGCAGCAGGTCGCCGGCGGCGTCGGCGCTGCCGGTGCGGCGGCGGGCCCAGACGTGCAGCAGCGGCATCAGCTCCAGCAGGGCGAGCTCGAATCCGTTGGTCCGTTCGTGCCGTTCGGTCATGCGGATGCTCCCATCGAGCACCCGACGTCGGTGCGGCCGGCCGGCCGGCCAAAGGAACTTTCGGGATTGTGGGCAAATTTCCATAATGCCGACACGGCGCCTGCCGAATGCGGCGGAATTGCCTCACTGGGACAAGAATCCGGTCGAGACTGTTCACCTTTCGGTTCCCCGGCGCCGGCCGGCGCGGGTCAGTCGTGGCGGCCGCCGTCGAGCGCCTTCGGCATGGTCCGCGGGCGCCGCCCGGCGGCGTTTTCGAGCAGGGCCTCGACCGCGGCCGTCAGCTCTCCGTGGCGCCGCGCCACCGAGCGCCCCCAGCTCTCGAGCTCGTGCGGCGTCTGCAGCGCCATGGCGGCGACCGACAGCAGCAGAAGCTCCTCGATGTCGAGATTCTCGTCGCGCACCAGGCGGTCGGCGGTGCGGATCAGCCGGTCGCGCGCCGCGACGTCGCGGGCGTGGCCGGCGGCGGCGCGCAGCTCCGCCTCGTAGATGCTCTCGTCGCTCATCGGCTCGGCTGCGCCGTGCCGGTCACCCGGACGGTCCGGCGCCGGGGCGCCGGCCGGGCCGCGCGCGCCGGGACACCAGCGCGATCAGCCAGGCCAGCGACAGGCCGAGCAGCAGGATCATCAGCGGCGGCACGCTGTAGGCGAGATAGCTGTGCGGCAGCGCGCCGGCGAGCGCGAAGGGATCGGCCAGCGCGACGTAGCCCGCGACCGCGATGGTGAGGGCGATCCAGGCGCGGAACAGCCAGCGACGGCGCCGGCTTTCCGGTGGGGGGGCCATGTCGGTCATCGTCCGCTCCGATAGCGAGGGCTCTCCGATCGGTGGAGACCGTTCTCGCTCCAGAACGAAAGTGGCACGGCCTTGTTCCCTGGCGCCTGTCCGCCGCCTGGGCACGCCGCGCTCTGGCAAGGGAGGGAAGAGGGGTGGACCGGCCGCGGCGTCGGGGGGTGGGGGGCAGGGGAGCCGCGGCCGGTCCCGAGAAGTCTGAGACTTCTGACACGACCAGAACGCGGTCCAGGGGCAGGAGTTCCCACGCCCGCGCCGGCCGTGCTGCCGGAACCCGGCCGTCCGGGCCTCGTTACCGCGACGACAGACGCGCAGACCGCGTCGCCGTGCCGTTTGCGGCACGGCCGAACCCCGGCACAGGAGGATCAGCGATGACCCGCCGAACCGACCGACGCGAGGTCGATGCGCGCCGCGATCAGCGGAGCCAGGAGGGCCCGTCGAAGGGCCGGGTCGGACGATGAGCGGCGCCGAGACCGGGAAGCGCCCGGCGCCCGGGGGACGCGGCGCCGAGCAGGAGCGCCTGCGCGAGCGGCTGCAGGAGCTCGACATCTATCTCGGCAACATCGACGCGGACTACGGCCACTCCTTCCGCGCCGAGATCGAGCGGGTGCGCGGCAAGCTCGAGCAGGCCGAGCGCGACCTCGAGGCGCGGGCGGGCGACGGCAGCCTGCACGAGCTCTGGTCGTCGCTGTCCGCGGAGATCCACGAGATCGAAGCCCGCATGAAGCCCTGACCGAGCCCCCTTGCGGCCCGCGGCCCGCGCGCCCGCGGCCTGCGAGCGGCCTCAGCTCTCGCCGGCGATCATGTCGACCGGCTCGACGCGCGTCGAGGACTGCTGCTTGTCGCGGGCGGTCCGGAAGGTCATGCCGTAGCGGTAGCGATCCGCGCGGAAGTGCAGGTAGACGAGCTGCACCGGGCGGCCCCGGTCGTCGCGGAACAGGCGCTCGATCAGCAGCAGCGGCGCATGCTCCTCGACCTCGAGCGGTCCGGCCAGCTCCGGCGTCGCCGTCACCGCGGCGATCGACTGCTCGACCCGGTCGATGACCAGGCCGCTGCGCACCAGGACGAGCAGCAGCGGCTCGCTCTCCAGCGTCGCGCGCGACAGGCTCTCCATCACGCCGACCGGCAGGTAGGCGAGCGACCGGCACAGCGGCGCGCCGCCCATCCGGCGCAGCCTGACCACCCGATGGACCGGGGCCGCCGGCCGTACGTCCAGCCGGGCCGCGATCTCGGCCGAGGCGGGCACGATCGCCATGTCGATCACCCGGGTCTCGGTCCGGAAGCCGACGCTGAGGATGTTCACCAGCTCGGCGTCCAGCTCGGCCTCGGCGGGACCGTGCAGCCGGCGTGGCGTCAGGCGCGTCGGGCGTCCCTGGCGGCGCTGGATCAGGCCCTGCTGCTCGAGCTCCTGCAGCGCCCGGCGCACGGTGATCCGGGAGACGCCGTAGGCGCGCTCGATGCCGGCTTCGCTCGGCAGCTGGCTGGCGCGGTCGAACTCGCCGGCGAAGATGCGCCGCCTCAGGTCGGCGAGCAGCTGGCGGTAGAGCGGGATCGCCGCGCTGCCGTCCAGCGGGCTGGACGGGCCGCCGTCGGTGGGCGCGCTGCTGGCTCGGGCCTGGTTGGTCATGCTCCTGCTCGTCGGGCGTGCCGGCCGGCCATGGTGGCGGCCGGCCCTCTTAACCATGTTGGTCTTCCGATCGTGGAAGTCGAATGCGTCGAGCCGGCGGCGGGTTCCGGTGCCTTGCCGGATCGCCCCGGCGCAGCGCTCAGAAGCCGGCCAGGACGGTCTTGCCGATCGCCTTGCCGCTCTCGACCAGGGCGTGCACGCGGCGCAGGGTCGCGGCGTCGACCGGACCGGCGGTCTCGGTCAGCGTGCTGCGCAGGACGCCGGCCTCGACCAGGGCCGAGACCTCGCTCAGCAGCCGGTGCTGCTCGATCATGTCGGCGGTGCCGAACAGCGAGCGGGTGAACATGAACTCCCAGGCGATGCGCACGCTCTTGCGCTTGAACGGCAGGATGTCGAAGGCCTTCGGGTCGTCGATCACGGCCAGCCCGCCCTGGGGCGCGATCAGCTTCGCAATCGCCGGCAGATGCTGCTCCGTCGCGGTCAGGCCGGCGACGTGCTCGACCGGCCCGAGCCCGACGTCGGCCAGCGCCTCGTCGAGCGGCCGGCGGTGGTCGACGACGTGATGGGCGCCCATGCGCCGCACCCAGTCGGCGGTCTCGGGGCGCGAGGCGGTGGCGATGACGGTCAGGCCGGTCAGGCGGCTGGCCAGCTGGATCAGGATCGAGCCGACGCCGCCGGCGCCGCCGATCACCAGCAGGCTGCCGCCGCCGGTCTTCACGCCGTAGGGCACGGCCAGGCGTTCGAACAGCAGCTCCCAGGCGGTGATCGCGGTCAGCGGCAGGGCCGCCGCCTCGGCGAAGTCCAGGCAGGCGGGCTTGCGGCCGACGATGCGCTCGTCGACCAGGTGAAGCTCGCTGTCGCTGCCCGGCCGGTCGATGGCGCCGGCGTAGAAGACCGCGTCGCCCGGCCGGAACAGCGTGACCTCGGATCCGACCGCCTCGACCGTGCCGGCGGCGTCCCAGCCGAGCACCTGTACCTCGCCCTCGGCCGGCTGCGCACGCAGGCGCATCTTGGTGTCGACCGGGTTGACCGAGACCGCCTGGACCCGGACCAGCAGGTCGCGCGGGCCCGGCGTCGGCTCGGGCAGCGTGAGGTCGATCAGGGAATCGGGCTCGGCGATGGGCTTGGACTGGCGGTAGCCGACGGCTTTCATGGCGGATCTCCCTGGTGCGGCTGCGGGGCGCCTACTCTGGCCGGCACGCGCGCGGCCGCGAAGGGAAATCCCGGCACAGGTTCTTCGCGGCGGACTTGGAAAAAGCCTCGCTGCGACGGCTGGCCGGCCACCTGCGAGGACTCGAATTAACCGCCGGATTCCTCAGGGATTTTCAGAGTTCTTCCCAAGCCTGGACGCGCTTAGTTATTGCCACGTCTTGACTTTTGCCGATTTTTTGATTAAACAAACGTTCAGTCAATGGCGACCGCAGACGCGACCGCCTTCCCGAAAGAACCACGTTTGGAGAGTGCCGATGGCGCCGCTCGACACCGCGACGCGTGGCGGCGAGACCCCCATGCCCACGACCACAGACGATCCCGTGCGCGGACTGCCGGCCTGGACCTACCGCAACGCCGAGCTGCTCGACCTGGAATACCAGCGGGTCATCCTGGGCAGCTGGCAGATCGCCTGTCACGCCAACGACGTGCGCCAGCCCGGCGACTATTTCGTGCTCGAGCTGATGCGCGATTCGGTGCTGGTGCTGCGCGGCGACGACGGCGTCGTGCGCGCCTTCGCCAACGTCTGCCGGCACCGTGGCTCGAAGCTGCTCGACGGCACCGGCAACTGCCCGAAGGCCGTGGTCTGCCCCTATCACGGCTGGGCCTACGAGCTCGACGGGCGGCTCAAGGGCGTGCCGAGCGAGAGGAGCTTTCCCGGCCTCGACAAGGCCACGCTCGGCCTCCGGGAGATCGAGCTGGAGGTCTTCTTCGGCTTCGTCTTCGTGCGCGTCGCCCGGCCCGAGGACCATCAGGGCCCGGACAGCGTCGCCGAGACCTGGGGCGACTTCGCCGAGCACCTGAAGCCCTACCGCCTCGAGGAGATGGAGCGCATCGAGTTCGGCGACGACATGGTCTGGGACGCCAACTGGAAGGTCGGCGTCGACAACAACCTGGAGAACTATCACATCCCGCTCGGCCATCCCGGCTACCACCGGATGCTCGATAACCAGATGGAGGGCTTCGAGAACGCCCACGGCGTCGCCGGCTCGATCTCGACGCTCAAGCAGCGGCCCTCGTCGAACTGGGTCGAGCGGATGTACCAGAAGCTGGCGCCGACGGTGCTGGCCGCCTACCCGGAGCAGCTGCGCAAGCAGTGGCTGTTCTTCACCATGCCGCCGAACATCGGCCTCGACTTCTATCCGGACTGCGTCGACTACTTCCAGATCCTGCCGCTCGGGCCGACCCGCTGCCAGGTGCGCTACGGCATCTACGGCCACAAGGACGAGCGCCGCGAGATGCGCCTGCTGCGCTATCTCAACTACCGGATCAACGGCAAGGTCGGCGAGGAGGACCGCTGGCTGTCCGAGCGGGTCCAGCAGGGCCTCGCCTCGCACGGCTACGATCCGGGGCCGCTGTCGCGCATCGAGTCCTCGCTGCGCCTGTTCCACCAGCAGATCCGCGAGGCCTGCCCGGTCGCCTCGCTGGACGAGGAGCCGCTGCCCGGCACGGTCCGGCAGCGCGACGCGGAGCTGCTGGCGGCGGAATAGGGAGCTTTCGCTCCGCCCTTCGACAAGCTCAGCGAATTCGGGGAACGATAGTTAGGGGACCGACCGGGCGGGTTGGTCCCCTTTCGCTTCATGGTGAGCCCGTCGAACCATGGAGCGGAGTAGCGCTACCGCTAGCCCTTCGCCCCGTTCATCTCGCTCAGCACGTCGACCAGCTGCGGCACCAGCTCCTCGCCGTGGCCGCTGGCGGTCGCCAGGGTCATGGTCTGCAGGGCCGCCGGCGCCATCAGGCCGACCAGGCCGGCCTCCGAGGCCATGGCGTTGAAGTAGCGCAGGTCCTTGCGGGCGTTGCGGATCGCGAACTGCAGGCCCGAGGGATCCTGCTCCAGGGCCTGGGCCATCATGCGCTGGAAGATGCCGCTGTTGACCGGCCCGGCCGAGACCAGGGCGTTGAGCTGCGCCAGGTCGACGCCGACGCTGCGCGCCGTCGCCACCGCCTCGGCGACCAGGCTGGCCAGGCCCATGGCGATGAAGTTGTTGATCAGCTTCAGCTTGTGCCCGGCGCCGAGCGGCCCGACGTGGAACACGTTCTCGGCGTAGCAGGCCATCACCGGCTTGAGCTGGTCGAACAGCGCCTTGTCCGCGCCGACCATGGTGTTGAGCCGGCCCTCCTCGGCCTCCTTCGGCGTGCGCGTCAGCGGCGCGTCGACGTAGCGCACGCCCCTGGCCGCGGCGGCCTCGGCGAGGCGCAGGGTCGAGCCCGGCTCGGCCGTCGAGGTGTCGACGACGATCAGGCCCTCGCGGGCGCCCTGCAGCAGCCCGTCGGGGCCGGCGACGACGGCCTCGACCTGGTCCGACATCGGCAGGCAGAGGAAGACGATCTCGCTGGCCGCGGCCAGCTCGGCCGGCGTCTTCGCCTCCCTGGCGCCGCGGCCGACCAGGTCGTCGACCGGCTGGCGGTTGCGGTGGCCGAGGATGGTCAGGGGATGGCCCGCGGCCAGCAGGTGCTTGGCCATGCCGTGGCCCATCAGGCCGGCGCCGACGAAGCCGATGGCTTGCTTCTCGCTCATGAATATCTCCCGTTGGATGGTGCGGCTCCAGCCCTCTCCCCCGCCCGGCCACCCAACGACCGTATCCTGGAATGGGTGGCCGGGCGGGGGAGCGGGCCAGCGCCGGGATGGCTCTACACGTCTCCCGCCGGCGAGGCGTAGCGGCGGCGCAGGTGGATGAACAGCGGCGCGATCCAGATCAGCAGCGTGACCACGCCGAGCCCGGCGGCGATCGGCCGCTCGAAGAAGGCCAGCAGGTTGCCGTCCGACTTGATCATCGAGGTCATGAAGGAGTCCTCGAGCAGCGGCCCGAGCACCAGCCCCAGGATCGCCGGGGCGACCGGGAAGCCGTTCTCCTCCATCATGTAGGCGATCAGGCCGAGCACCAGCATGACGCCGACGTCGAAGACCGTGTTGTTGATGGCGAAGGTGCCGACGATGCAGAACATCAGGATCAGCGGCATCAGCACGCCGCGCGGCACGTGCAGCAGCTGCTTCGACGACTTGATCGCCAGCAGGCCGAGCGGGAACAGCAGCAGGTTGGCCAGGAAGAATGACAGGAAGACCGCGTAGATCAGCTCCGGGTGGTAGAGGAACACCGTCGGCCCGGGGTTCATGCCCTTCATGTAGAGCACGCCGATGACGATCGCGGTGATCGAGTCGCCGGGGATGCCGAAGACCAGGGCCGGGACCCAGGCGCCGCCGAGCCCGGCGTTGTTCGAGGAGCCGGCGTCGACGATGCCCTCGGGGTGGCCGGTGCCGAACTTCTCCTTCTCGCGCGAGAACTTCTTGGAGACGGCGTAGGAGATCCAGGCGGCGATGTCCGAGCCGGCGCCGGGCAGGGCGCCGACCAGCGTGCCGATCACGCTGCCGCGCAGCAGGTTCAGCTTGTAGCGCCCGAGCACCGGGCCGAGGCCCTTGAAGACGTTGCCGATCCTCTCCTGCGGCGCCTTCGGCTGCGGGTTCACGGTGGTGACGCTGCGGATCACCTCGGCCAGCGCGAACATGCCGATCATCGCCGGGATGAAGTTGATGCCGCCCATCAGGTCGACGTTGCCGAAGGTGAAGCGCGGGAAGCCGGACATCGGGTCGATGCCGATGGTCGCGATGAACAGGCCGAGCAGCAGCGAGACGAAGCCCTTCAGCGGCTCGTCGGAGGCGACGAAGGCGGCGCAGGTCAGGCCCATACAGGCCAGCCAGAAGTACTCGAAGGAGCTGAAGTTGAGCGCGATGTCGGCGAGCACCGGCGCCGAGCTGGCCAGCACGGCGCTGCCGAACAGGCCGCCGATGATCGCGCTCGACAGGCTGACGCCGAGCGCCAGCTCGGCCTTGCCCCGGCGGGTCATGGCATGGGCCTCGTCGACGTAGGCCGCCGAGGCCGGCGTGCCGGGGATGCGCAGCAGCGCGCCCGGGATGTCGCCGGCGAAGATCGCCATGGCCGTCGCGGTGACGATGGCGGCCAGGGCGGGCACCGGGTCCATGAAGAAGGTGACCGGGACCAGCAGCGCCGTCGCCATGGTCGCCGAGAGGCCGGGGATCGCGCCCATGAACAGGCCGAACAGCCCGGCCATGATCATGACCATCAGCACGTAGGGGTCGAGGATCAGCCCGAAGGCGAGGTCGATCGCATGCATGGTGCCGGCCCTACCAGGAGACCGGGGGCAGGATGCCCCAGGGCAGCGGCACCCGCAGGATGACGCCGAACATCTGCTGGATCGCCAGGGTGGCGACGGCGGCGATGGCCAGGCTGGAGCCGAGGTGCCTCAGGCCGCGCAGCCGGGTCATCAGGGCCGCGAGCACCAGGAAGGAGGTCGGGATGAAGCCGAGCGGCTTGGCGACCAGGATGTAGAAGATCAGCAGGGCGATCAGCAGCGCGAAGTTCGCGAGGTGGGCGGGCGACTGCATCCAGTCGGCGACCTCGAGCATCCGGCCGCCTGCCGTCGGGCCGCCCGCGGCGCCGCTGCCGCGCCGCGTCCGCAGGCCGCGGACGACCAGCGCGAGGCCGCTGATCACCATCAGGATGCCGATGATCTGGGGGAACAGGGCCGGGCCGTAGTCCTGGCCCGGCATCGGCGGAAAGCTCAGGGTCTGGTAGAGGACCCCGGCGGCGAACGCGATCAGGATCGCGCCCGGCACGGCATCGTTGACCTTCACGAGGGCAACCCTCCGCGGCAGGGAAGGGGGCGGCAGGCGAGGCGCCGGACGGCGGGGCGGGACGGCCCGCCGGGGACCGTCCCGCCCCGTCCGTCGCGGGCTACTTGACCAGGCCGGCCTTCTTCATGACCTCGCCCAGGTCCTTGTCGGCGGAGGCCATGAACTCGGTCGCCTCCTTCGGGCCGCGCCAGACCGTCCCGAAGCCGCGGCTCTTCATGAAGTCCTGGAACTCCTTGCTCTTGTAGGCCTTCTCGAGAGACGCCGAGGCCTTCTGCACGATCGCGTCCGGGATGCCCTTCGGCCCGGCAATGACGCGCCAGGCGCCGACCGTCCAGTCGGAGCCGGTCGCCTCCTTGAGGGTCGGCACGTCGGGGAAGATGCCCAGGCGCTCCGTGCCCATGTTGGCCAGCGGCCGGACCTTGCCGGCCTCGATCAGGGCGCGGCCCTCGGCCAGCGAGGAGGTCACGAGATCGACGCCGCCGGCGACCATGTCCTTGAGCGCGGGCGCCGAGCCCTGGCTCGGCACCCAGGTCACCTGGTCGCCGGGCAGGCCTTCCGAGAGCATCCAGCCGGCGAGGCCGAGATGCCAGATGCCGCCCTGGCCGGTGCCGGAGGCCTTGAAGGTGCCCTTCGGCTTGGCCTTGATCGCGGCCAGCAGGTCCTTCGCCGACTTGTAGGGCGAATCCTCGCCGACCATCAGCCCGCCGGGGTCCAGGTTGACCTGGCCGAGCACCGCGTAGTCCTTGTAGGAGAGGTCGGTCAGGCCCTGCCAGTGCATCATCGCGATCTCGACCGTGACGACGCCGAGCGTGTAGCCGTCGGGGTCGGCCGTCGCGATCGCCGAGTGGCCGACGACGCCGCTGCCGCCCGTTCGGTTGACCACGTTGACCGGCTGGCCGAGGTCCTTCTCCATCAGGCTGGCGATGATGCGGCCGACCGCATCGGTGCCGCCGCCCGCGCCCCAGGGCACGATGATCGTGATCGGCCGCTCCGGCCACTCGGCCCGGGCGGCAGGCGCGGCCAAGCCGGTCGCCGCCAGCACCGCGGCGGCACCGGCAAGGGAAAGCAGGGTCCGTCTCAGCATCTCGTTCCTCCCGTTGGTTCTTCGTTGTGGCCGGCCGGTCTCCGCTGCCGGCTTCAGTCGTCGTACAATGCAGGGCAGGGGCGGCCGAGTCATCATATAACCGCCATGCGCGAGAGGCGGGGCGGGCCTGCGGAGCGGCGTGGGCGGGGACGGGAGGGCGGCGGCTACCGCCGGGGCCGCACGAACGGCGTCCGGGCCAGGCCGAGCAGCAGGAAGAGGCTGCAGACGGCGGTCATGATCGCCGGCAGGCCGTTCGGGCCGACCCAGTCCATGGCGGCGCCGGCGAGCGGCGGTCCGCTGAGGTTGCCCAGGCAGTAGACCATCACGAAGAGCGCGTTGGCCTGGGCCAGGGCGCCGCCCTGGAAGCGCTCGCCGAGCATCGCCAGGGCGACGGTGTAGAGCCCGACGAAGACGCCGCCCCAGACGAACAGCAGCGGCCAGAGCAGCAGCGGCTGGCCGGCGACGAAGGGCAGGGCCAGCGCCCCGGCGCCGCCGACCGCGCCGCAGGCCAGCAGCATCGCGCGCCGGTCGAGGTGGTCCGACAGCCAGCCGAGCGGGACCTGCAGGAAGACCGTGCCGGCGACGGCCACCGAGAGCATCAGCACCGCCTGGTCCTGGGGCAGGCCGATCCTGAGGCCGTAGATCGCCAGCAGCGACAGCACGCTGGAATCCATGACCCCGGAGACCACGGTCGCGGCGAAGACCGTCGGCGCGACCAGGATCGCCGACCAGCGGCTGTGCTCGCCATGGGCCTCGACGGTCGGCGCGGCGTCGCCGACGCAGAGCAGCGGCAGCGCGGCCAGGGCCACGGTCAGGGAGATGAAGCCGAAGGGCGCGAAGCCCTCCAGGTCGACCAGGGTCAGCAGCGCCGGTCCGGCGGCGAAGCCGATCGACATCAGCGTCGCGTAGAGCCCGGCCAGCAGGCCGCGGCTCGACTTCGGCGCCAGGGCGTTGAGCCAGGTCTCGCTGACGATCCAGTGCACCGCCATGCCGAGGCCGACCAGGAAGCGCAGGACGAACCAGGCCTCGATCTGCCGGAACTGCGACATCAGCAGGAAGCAGACGACGATCAGCGCGAGGCCGCAGAGCAGCAGCGGCAGGGCGCGCACCCGGCGCAGCAGGACCGGCAGCAGGAAGCCCATCAGCAGGGTCGCCACGATCGGCGTCGCGGCGTTGAGGCCGATCAGCCAGGTCGCGGTGCCGCGTCGCTCCAGCAGCAGGGCGATCAGCGGGATCGCCGTGCCGAAGGTCAGGCCGGCGGCCAGGATCGAGGTCAGCACGGCGACTAGGCCGCGGCGACGGCGCGCGGCGTCGAGCGGGCGCTCGAAGCGGCCGGCCTGCTCGAGCGGCGGATGCGGGATCGGGTCGGGCGCGGTCACGTCCCGACGATCCGCAGCGCCGCGCCCGGCGGCCGCTCCGCCGCCTCGCGCCGCCGGCCGGCGATCAGCGCGTCGACCGCGAGGCAGCCGCTGCGCTGCACGATCACCGGGTTGAGGTCCAGGCTGCCGAGCGTGCCCGCCAGGGCGACCGCGGCGCGCGACAGGGCCGAGGCGGCCTCGGCCAGGGCCGCCAGGTCGCGGGCCGGCCGGCCGCGCCCGGCGCCGAGCCTGCGGCCGAGGCGCAGGCCCCCGATCGCGCGCGCCGCCGTCGCGGCGTCGAAGGGCGCCAGCAGGAAGGCCGCGTCCTTCTCCTCCTCGATCTCCAGGCCGCCGCTGCCGATCACCACGACCGGCCCGAAGTCGGGGTCGTCGAGGATGCCGAGCGCCGCCTCGATGCCCGGCTCGGCCATCGCCGAGACCAGCACCTTGGGCCCGAGCGTCGCGGTCATCTCGGCGTAGGCGCGGATCAGCGCCGGCGCGTCGCCGAGGTCGAGGCGCACGCCGCCGACGTCGCTCTTGTGGGCGAGGCCGGCCTTGGCAGTCTTGAGCGCGACCGGATAGCCGAGCGCCTCGGCGGCCTCCAGGGCGTCGTCGACCGTCTCGGCGCTGCGGCAGGCGACGGCCGGCACGCCGGCCTCGGCGACCAGCGCCAGCGCCTCGGCCTCGCCGAGCGGCCCCTGCGCCAGCCAGGGCTTCCAGCGCGCCGCGAAGGCCTCCGGCAGGGGCGCCAGCTCGGCCGGGCGGACGCGGTCGCGGCGGTCCAGCAGGTGCTTCGCCGCCTTGAGCGCCCACCACTCGCCGTCGATCACCGGCAGGCCGGCCCGGGTCAGCTCCAGGTCCAGGGGATCGCTGCCGCTGCCGTGGCGCGAGGTCACCAGCGCCACCGGCTTGCTCGTGCGCTGCGCCGCCTCCAGGGCGGCCCGGCAGTAGCTCGGCTCCAGCCGGCCGCCGCCCTCGCGGTCGAAGCAGAAGAAGGCGAGGGCGGTGTCCGGGTCCTCGGCCAGGGCGGTCAGGCAGTCGGCGAAGACCGCCTCGCTGTCGCGCCCGGTGCCCCAGGCGTCGAGCGGGTTGACCGGCGGCAGGCCGGCATCGAGCCGGCGGGCGAGGCGCGCCACGGTCTCGCGGCTCGGCAGGCCGTAGCGCACCCCCAGCCGCTCGGCGAGGTCGAGCCAGAGGCCGCGCTCGCCGCCGCTGTCGTGCATCGTCGCCAGGCCACCGGCCGCCGGCTTGCGCGGGTGCAGCAGCAGCTGCACCGTCGCCGCCAGCTCGTCCAGCGTCTCGACCCGGGTCACGCCGTAGCGCTCGAAGAGCGCGCCGTAGACCGCGTCGTCGCCGGCCAGCGCGCCGGAGTGGCTGACCGCCAGCTCCGCGCTGCGCCGGCTGCGCCCGACCTTGAGCGCGACCACGGGGATGTCGCGCGCCTCGGCGCGGGCGAGGGCCGCGGCGAAGCCGGCCGGGTCGCGCGCCGTCTCCATGAACAGCGCGATGACCTCGGTCTCCGGCCGGTCGAGCGCCCAGTCCATGTAGTCGGCGAGGCTCGTCACCAGCTCGTTGCCGGTCGAGACGGCGAGCGACCAGCCGATGCGGTCCTCGCAGTCCGACAGGGCCGAGAGCACCGAGCCCGAATGGCTGAGCAGCACGGCGCCGCCCTCGACCCCCGGCGGCGAGGCGCGGAAGCCGCAGACCCCGACCTTGTCGCGGAAGTTGTGGAAGCCCATGCCGTTGGGGCCGCAGATCGGCACCCCGGCCGCGCGCGCCTTGGCGTGCAGGCGCGCCGGCAGGCAGGGGTCGCCGGCCGGGCTGCCGCTGGCGAAGATCGTCGCGGCGCGCATGCCGGCGGCCAGGGCCTCGTCGAAGGCCGCTTCGAGCCGCTCGTTCGGCAGGCAGAAGACCACCAGGTCCGGCGGCTCCGGCAGGCCGGTGCAGTCCGGGAAGCAGGCCAGGCCCTCGAGCTCCCGGTAGTTCGGATTGACCGGGAAGACGCGGCCGGCGAAGCCGGCGGCGAGCAGCTGCGCCAGGGTCAGCTGGCCGACGCTGCCGGCGCGCGCAGAGGCGCCGACGATCGCGACCGAGCGCGGGGAGAGGAGAGGGTCGAGGCGGTGCGGCACGGGGGTGGCTCTTCTGCGAGTGCTACGGCGGCTTCAGCCCTCACCCTCCCACGCTCCGCGTGGGCCCCTCCCTCTCCCCCAAGGGGCGAGGGTCTTGACGGGGCGCTTCGGTGAACCCTCGCCCCTTGGGGGAGAGGGTGCCGAGCGTGAGCGAGGCGGGTGAGGGGTGACGCGGGCTCCGTCTTTCGAAATCAGCCCCGCCGATGGGCCGGCTGGTAGAAGCGCGGCTCGACGACGGTGGCGGCGGCCTCGACGCGGCCTTGCGTCACCTCCTTGACGTAGTAGACGTCGGCCTTGAGCTTCCGCCCGGGCTCCGCGTAGCCGGCCTCGACCGTCGCCAGGGCGATGTTGCGCTTCAGGACCGGCGACCAGCAGGCCGAGGTGACCTGGCCGACCTCGCGCCGCCCGGCGTAGAGATAGGCGGCGTGGGCCGGCTTGCGGCCCTCGATGTCGAGGCCGACCAGGCGCCGCCTCGGGCCGCCGGCGGCGCGCTCGGCCTCGATGGCGCGGCGGCCGTTAAAGTAGCCCGGCTTCTTCGGGTCGACCGCCCAGCCGAGGCCCAGGTCGTCCGGCGTGCGCATCTGGCTCTCGCGCAGGGCGTGGTTGGCGCCGACATACTCGACGTTGATCAGAATGTGCCCGGCCTCGATGCGCAGGGTGTTCAGTGCCTGCGAGCCCATGGGCCGCAGGTAGTGCCGGTCGGCGACGGCCATCAGCCGGTCCCAGAGGGTCTCGGCGCGCTCCGGCGCGATCCACAGCTCGAAGCCGAGGTCGCCGGTGAAGCCGGTACGGCTGATCTCGATCTCGCCGCCCTCGAAGCCGAAGCGGCCGAGCCCGAAGAACGGCAGCCTCGCCGCCTCGCCGAGGCCGATGTCCTCGAGCACCCGCTTGGCCAGGGGGCCCTGCAGGGCGAGGCCGGCGATCGCGTCGGTGACCTCCTCGACCGTCACGTCGAAGCCGTAGGCGCAGTCCTCGAGCCAGAAGAGCTGCGGCTCGGCGGCGTTGAGCCGGAAGCTCGCCGCCGATTCGCGGAACAGCGTGCCCTCCTCGATGACCCGGCCCCTGCCGTCGCACCAGGGGCCGTAGAGCGCGCGGCCCGGCTTCAGCTTGGTGACGTCGCGGGTCATCAGGCGGTCGAGCATCGCCTCGGCGTCGGGCCCGGCGATGCGGTACTTCAGCATCGGCGAGACGTCGTAGAGCGAGGCCGCGGTGCGCGTCGCGAAGTACTCGTCCTCGGGCGACAGGAAGGTCGTGACCGTGGTGTGGCCCTGCCAGCGCTCCCAGGCGTTGACCAGGTTGAGCGCCGCGGTGCGGCGATGGAAGGGCGTCGGCTGCAGCATCGCGCCGCCGCCGATGATCGGGCTGTCTGACATCTGCCGTCCTCCCTCGTCAGCGCCGGGCCCTGGTCGCGGCCAGGGCGGCGCGCGCGGCATTGGCGCCGGGCCGGCCGGTCAGGCCGCCGCCCGGATGGCTGCCGGCGCCGCACAGCCAGAGGCCCTGGATCGGCGTCGCGTACTGCGCGAGGCCCGGCGCCGGGCGCAGCAGGTAGGTCTGGTCGAGCCCGGTCTCCAGGTGGTGCCAGTGGCCGCCGGGCGCGCCGGTCGCGGCCTCGACCTGCTTCGGGGTCAGCGCCTCGACCGCCTCGATGGTCTCGGCGAGGCCCGGCGCCAGATCGGCGAGCGCCGCCGTGGTGCGCTGGATCAGCGCCTGCTTCAGCGCGCCGTCGTCGCGGTTGCGCAGGCGGTAGGGCACGTTGGCCAGGGTCGCGCTCAGGATCGGCTTCTGCCCGCTGCCCAGCTGGTGGGCGTCGGCGAGGCCGGGCAGGGTGATCTCCATGGCGAGGCGGTCCGGCAGCTCGCCGTACTTGGCGGCGTCGTGACCGCGCTCGACGAAGCCGAGGTCCGGCGCGAAGACCAGCCGCGAGCGGCCGAGGTCGCCGGCCGAGAGGCCGAAGTCGGGCACCGCGCCGAGGCGCAGCCAGACCTTGGCGGTGCCGCCTTCGCCGCGGGCGTGGCGCAGGCTGCGCACCAGGTCGGCGTCGAGCTGGCGCACCCCGACGAGGTCGAGCAGCGTCGTCCTGGGATGCGCGCTCGACAGCACGGTGCGGCAGTCGATCTCGCTGCCGTCGGCCAGGGCGAGGCCGTTGACCCGGCCGTTGTCGACCAGCACCTGCGCGACCCTGGCGCCGGTGCGGATCTCGACGCCGGCGGCGCGCGCCGCGCGCTCCAGCGCCGCGATCAGCGCGGCGGGGCCGCCCTTCGGCAGGGCGGCGGCGCCGCGCCGCCCGGCGATCGTGCCGGACTTGCGCTGCAGCAGGGTGTAGACGGTGTTCGGCGAGCGCGGCCCGAAGCGGTTGCCGAGCACCGCGTCGAAGCCGATCAGGCCCTTGAGCGCGTCGGTCTCGAAGACCTCCTCGGTCAGGTCCGCTGCGTTCATGCCGATGATGCGCAGCAGGTCGCGCATGTCCTTGCGGCCGAGCCGCCGCATCGCCCAGCCGAGCCTGAGGTACTCCAGCCGCTCCGCCCAGTCCTGGAACTTCAGGGTCGGCGGCACGCGGTCGAGGAAGGGCGCCAGCGCGTCGGCGAGGCGCGCGAGCCGCGCCTCGAAGGCCGGGAAGCGCTCGGCGTCGCGCGGCGAGAAGCGGCCGATCGAGCGGCGCGTCGTCTCGGCGTCGCGGCCCGAGACGACCAGCAGCTCGCCGCCCGGCAGCAGCGCCACGTCGTCCATCGTGGCGACGGCGAACTCCAGGCCGTGGCGGTGCAGCTCCAGGCCCTGGACCAGGGCCGGCGACAGGCCGTCGACCAGGTGGGCCGCGCCGGCGGAATCGAAGCCTCCGTCGCTGCCCGGGCTCCTGGGACCGAGGGTCGCCATGCCGCCCAGGCGCTCGCCGGCCTCGAGCAGCACCACCGAGCGGCCGGCGCGGGCCGCCAGGGCCGCCGCGACCAGGCCGTTGTGGCCGCCGCCGACGACCGCGACGTCGTAGCGCCCGCCCTGCCTTGCGGCTCCGGTCATGCCGCCCTCCTGACGCCGGCGTCGTGCAGCAGCTCGCGCGCCGCGTTGGCGCCGGGCGCGCCCATGACGCCGCCGCCGGGATGGGTCGAGGAGCCGCACATGTAGAGCCCGCCCAGCGGCCCGCGGTACTGGGCGTAGCCGGGGATCGGCCGGTTGAACAGCAGCTGGTCGAGGGTCAGCTCGCCGTGGAAGATGTTGCCCTCGGTCAGGCCGACCTCGTTCTCCAGGTCCCAGGGCGTGCGCACCCAGCAGTCGAGGATCAGGTCGCGGAAGCCCGGCGAGTAGAGCTCGATCGTGTCGAGCACGGTCTTGCCGAAGGCGTCGCGCTTCTCCGGCGTCCAGGGACCGTCGGCGAGCGTCGGCGGCACGTACTGCACGAAGACCGACATGTAGTGCTTGCCCGGCGGGGCCATGGTCGGGTCGTAGTGCGTCGGCACGGTGATGTCGAGGAAGGGCTCGCGCGACCACTGGCCGTTCTTCCAGTCGTCGTAGCCGCGCTCCAGGTACTCCATCGATTCGCTGATCAGGATGCCGCCGCGCTTCAGCAGCGGCTCGTCCCTGAGCGCCGGGAACTCGGGCAGCCGGTCGAGGGCGATGTTGAGCTTGCCGGAGGAGCCGCGGATCTTGAAGCTCTCGACCGCCTCCAGGAAGTCCGTCGGCAGCTCCTTGCGCGGCGCGAGCTTCAGGTAGGTGCGCTTGACGTCGAGGTTGGAGACGACGCGCGTGCCCAGCACCTCCTCGCCGCCGACCAGGGCGACGCCCTCGACCCGGCCGTTCCTCACGATCAGCTGCTCGACCTCGGCCGCGGTGCGGATCTCGGCGCCGTGCTCCTGCGCCGCGGCGGCCAGCGCCTGGGAGATCGCGCCCATGCCGCCGACCGCGAAGCCCCAGGCGCCGACGTGGCCGTCGAGGTCGCCCATGACGTGGTGCAGCAGCACGTAGGCGCTGCCGGGCGAGTAGGGGCCGAGCGCCGTGCCGATGATCGAGTTGCCGGCCAGCGAGCCCTTCAGCAGGTCGGACTCGAAGTAGCGGTCCAGGAAGTCGCCGCAGCTCATGGTCCAGAACTGCATGGCCTGGGCGAGGCCGTCCTCGCCGAGCTGGGCGAAGGCCTTCTGCAGCTTCCTCAGGCCCTTGAGGTCCTTGAGCCGGACCGAGGTCGGGTCGGGCGGCGTCTCCAGCAGCAGCGGCCGGATCATCCGGCACTGGCGGTAGATGTCGCGGTTGAACTCGGCGTAGGCGTCGGCGTCGCGGCGCGAATGGCGGGCGATCGAGCGGCGCGTCTTGGCGGGATCGTGGAAGAAGGCGATCGAGTCGCCGTTGCGCGCGATCGTCGCCGAGTTCTCGTAGGGGATGATCCGCAGGCCGTGCTTCGACAGCTCCAGGTCGCGCATGATCTCGGCGCGCAGCAGCGAGCAGACGTAGGAGCAGGAGGAGTAGAGGAAGCCGGCGTGGCGCTCCTCGCTGACCGCGGCGCCGCCGATGCGGTCGCGCCGCTCCAGCACCATCACGCTGAGGCCGGCACGGGCCAGGTAGGCGGCGGCCGTCAGCCCGTTGTGGCCGGCACCGACCACGATGGCATCGTAGCGCTTCATCGCTTCCGCTTCCTCCCCCTTGCCCGCTGATGGAACGGCGGCAGTCTAGGTCGGGTCCGGTTTCCTGTCCAGTCGCTGAATGATCCGTCAGTCAAAATCAGACCAGTAAGGCGAGCTTTTTCATTGATTTAGGAACCTGACTATCGCAGTCTGTCCGGGCAATAGCGGGAGGTCAGGGTGACCCAGGAAGCCAAGCGGGACCGGCGTCGCCAGCAGCTCATCGAGGCGACGATCGACACCATCGCCGAGCGCGGCCTGGTCGGCACGACCCTGGCCCAGGTCGCCAAGGCGGCCGGCGTCAGCTACGGCGTCGTCGGCTTCTACTTCCGCAGCAAGGACGCGCTGCTGCGCGCCACGCTCGACCAGCTCGCCGCCGACTACGAGGCGGTTGCGTCGCGCGCCGCCGAGAAGGCCGGGCCCTCGCCCGCGGCAAAGCTGGTCGCCATCGTCGAGGCCGACTTCTCGGCCGAGGTCGCGCAGCGCCGCAAGATCGCTGCCTGGACCGCCTTCTGGTCGGAATCACGCGCAACGCCGGCCTTCAAGCAGCGCTGCATCGAGCTGCAGGACGCCTATCTCGCCCTGACCGGCGCGCTCTGCCGCAGCATCGTCGAGGCCGGCGGCTACGCGGTCGATCCCCAGGTCGCCGCGGCGGGCCTCAACGCCATGGTCTACGGCCAGTGGATCGAGCTGCAGCTGCGTGGCAGCAAGCTCGGCCGCGAGCAGGCGAAGAAGCCCTGCCTGCTCTACCTCAAGGCGCTCTTCCCCGACGAACTGGCCGCGCTGGTGCGCGACGCCGCCTGATGCCGGCGCCGTCCTGTTCCGTGCCCACACATCCCTCGACAGGCTCGGGATGAAGCGAACTGCAAGTGATCCCGATCGGTCGCTTCGTCCCGAGCTTGTCGAGGGGCGTGGGAGTTCCGACGCCTTCGTTCACCCAGCCTTGCCGCCTTCACTCCAACCCCCGAAGAGACAGCGATGACCTATCCCCTCTCGTCCGACCACCGCGCGCTGCAGGCGCGTGTCCGCGCCTTCGCCGATCGCTTCCTGATCCCCCACGAGGTCCACGCCGAGCTGAACGACGGCGCGTTCCCGGACGGCGCCGAGGCGGCGGCGCGCGCCGAGGCGGCGCGGCTCGGCCTCTGCGCCATGAACATGCCGAAGGCGCTCGGCGGCAGCGGCCTCAGCACCCTCGAGCAGGTGCTGGTCTCGGAGCAGATCGGCCGGGTCACCAACGGCCTCGGCTGGCTGGTCACGACGCCGGCGCGCTGCCTCGCCGAGGTCGCGACCGAGCAGCAGCTCGAGACCTGGGTCAAGCCGACGATCCGCGGCGAGCGCCACGAGTGTTACGCGATCACCGAGGAGGAGGCGGGCAGCGACGTCGATGCGATCCGCACGACGGCGCGCCGGGACGGCGGGCACTACGTCATCGACGGCGAGAAGTGGCACGTCACCAGCGCCAACCAGGCCGACTACCTGGTCGTCCAGGCCAAGCTGGCCGACGGCCCGAACGCCGGCACCCACGCGCTCTTCTACGTCGAGTGCCGCGCGCCCGGCGTGCGCTTCGTGCGGACCCCGGCCTACAGTCACACCTATGCCCACCATCATCCGATCGTCGCCTTCGAGGGCGTGCGCGTGCCGGAAGCCAATCGGATCGGCGCGGAGGGGCAAGGCATGGCCTTCACCCACGACTGGTTCCGCTACGAGCGCCTGATGATCGCCGCGCGCTGCTGCGGCGCCGCCGAGCGGCTGATCGAGGAGGCGACGGCCTTCGCGAAGGGCCGCATCGCCTTCGGCCAGCCGATCTTCGACAACCAGTCGATCCAGTTCATGCTCGCCGACTCGCTGACCGAGCTCTGGGCGGCGCGCCTCATGGTCTACCGCCTCGCCGAGGCGCATGATGCCGGCGAGGACGTCAAGATCCTCCACGGGCAGTGCTCCATGGCGAAGCTCTACGGCTCCGAGATGGCCAACCGCGTCGCCGACCGCGCGGTGCAGATCTTCGGCGGCCGCGGCTACATGCGCGAGAACGTCGCCGAGCGCTTCTTCCGCGAGCTGCGCGTCGACCGGATCTGGGAAGGCACCAGCGAGATCCAGCGCTCGATCATCGCCGGGCAGCTGGCCAAGCGCGGCCAGGAGGCGCTGATTGGCTAGGTCGCGGCACCCTCGCTCCTCGCCGGGCCTGCTTCCGGCCCTGCTGTCGCTCGTCCTGCTGGCGCCCGTCCTGCTGGCGCCCGTCCTGCTGGCGCCGCCGGCGGTCGCCGAGGAGGCCGCGCCGACGCCCGCCCCGACCCAGAGCGCCCAACCCGCCGAGCCGGCTGAGCCGGCCGAGCCCTGTGGCGCCTGCACCGGATCGCTGGTCAAGGCCTGGCGTATCAGGCACGGCGATCCGAAGCATCCGGCACCAACCAAGTTCCTGAACCACAAGGGAAAAGACTCCAAGGACAGCAATCTCGCTGATTGATTGGACAATCAAAACAGGCTGTGCAAGACTTGGGTTTTGGGAGGGGCGCAGCGCTCGTCCGCCGGCAGAAAGCGGGCGCGTTCGCGCCAGCGATGAACCGAGTGCTTCCGCCGATGCCATCGGCGCGCCGCCGGCCGCACCGGCGGGTGCCACGCGGCTCTGCGACCGGCGGGCACGACCAAACGGGAGGCTGCCAATGAACCAGAACAGCAAGTTCCAGAAGACCCCGAGCACAGCCGCGACGGAGGCCGGTTCCCCGGCGCTGTCGCGCCGCGATTTCCACCGCCTGCTCGCTGGTGCCGGCCTCGCGGTCGGCGGCCTGGCCGCCGGCGGCACCCTGGCGCTGCCGGGCCGCGCCCGCGCCGCGGACATCAACCTGACGGTCTTCGAGTGGTCGGGCTACGACGACCCCTCGCTGTTCCCGGAGTTCGTCAAGAAGTACGGCGGCCAGCCGAACTTCGCGATCTTCGCCGAGGAGGAGGAGGCCTATCAGAAGCTGCGCGCCGGCTTCAAGGTCGACCTCGCCCACCCCTGCACCCTGTCGGTCGGCCGCTGGCGCGACGCCGGCCTGCTGAAGCCGATCGACACCAGCCGGATCGCGCGCTGGAAGGACATCCCGACCGACATGCTGGCCGCCAAGGGCATCATGGCCGACGGCAAGACCTGGTTCATGCCCTTCGACTGGGGCAACTCGACGATCATCTATCGCGAGGACGAGCTGCCGAAGGCCGAGCAGTCCTACAAGCTGCTGCTCGATCCGAAGCTCAAGGGCAAGGTCTCGATGTTCGATTCGGTCGACGAGGCCTTCGTCTTCGCGTCCGGGGTGCTCGGCTACAAGAGCCACATGGACCTGACCGACGACCAGATCCAGAAGTGCGCCGAGGTGCTGCGCCAGCTGCACAAGAACGTGCGCTTCTACTGGAGCGACCCGACGGCGCTGCAGCAGGCCATGGCGGCCGGCGAGGTGACCGCGGCCTGGGCCTGGACCGACTCCTACCTGGCGCTCAAGGGCGAGAAGGTGGACGTCAAGTTCATGTTCCCGAAGGAGGGGCTGTCGACCTGGATGTGCGGCATGGTCATGCTGAAGGACGCGCCGGGCAACCTCGACCAGGCCTACGACTACCTCAACGCCATGCTCGACCCGCAGGTCGGCAAGGTGCTGATCGACGACTGGGGCTACGGCCACTCCAACAGGAACAGCTACAAGCTGGCGACCAGCGAGCTGGCCAAGCAGCTCGGCCTGACCTCGGACCTCGACAAGTTCCTGAAAGGCACGCGCTACCAGGGCGAGATCCCGCCGGAGAAGCGCGAGAAGATGATCGACATCTTCGAGCAGGTGAAGCTCGGCGGCTGACGCGCAAGCGCGCGACGGGGGGACCGCAGGAGCCGGGCCGGCCGGGGGACACCTCGGCCGGCCTTTTCCGTCGCTTCCGTTCCCCAATTCGCTTCGGCCTGAGGCCGGCGAAGGGCGAGTCGAACCGGCGCCAAAAGAGCTGCCGCTCGTTAGCACGGTCTCAAGCGAGATCCTCGGGGCCGTCGGGGCAGCAGTCGCCATGCTCTTCTGGATGGCGTACGCCGCCATGGTCACGCTGGGTCCGCGGCACGGCGACGATGGTAGCAGCTCCGACGCGGCGGCTACTGGCCACGCATCGCTGACTGCTCATAGCGCTTCTTTTCCTTCCGGTTGCTTCAGAAGGTTGCTATCTTAAGTGGCGCTGTCATCAAGAAAGTTTCAAGTGGTGAATAAAGATCAAAAGATCTGGATTTACCTGTAAATACCGAGAAATATTGAAGGAAAATCAAAATATAGCTCTGACTTAAAGGTTATTTCGTGAAATGATGGTGATATAAATGGTGATGGAATGGCCAAAATATTGATATATGTGTTGACCTCTTTATCAATTATCGCGATTTTTCAAGGAAATTCGGCCTTTTCTGGAGGAATAGATCCAGGAAAAGAGAAAGTGGAACCTGTATTATATGGGTTCTGGAATGAATGTGATAATCCATGTGGCAGCAATCAATTCGCTTTTTGCGTAATGAGTGACAGATACATAAATAGTCAATGTTCTTATTCTAAAATAATTGCGCCATCAGGATTTGGTGGGCCCTGTAATTTGGGGTCGCAGAAGCCGTTTTGTTCACCGATAAATAAATACCCTAATGTGATCAACTATCAGGGGCTGAAAGGGAGCGGCGCTGTATGGCGTGGCTCGGCTCCAGCCTGTGATCCAGATTGCGGCGATGGGTACTTTGCTCTCTGCCGGTCCAAGGATGGCAAGAAGTGCGATTTTTCGAGCTCGGTAGATATTTCGCAACTTCCCGGTTCGTTCGGCCATGAGTGCGTGACAGGACGGAAAGTCTATTGTGTGCCGCTAGGAGTCATGTTCGGGTCCCCGTAGTCTTCTCAAGACCTTCTTCCGCTCGGGACCTCGTCCCCGCAGGGAGCAGAGCGCCAGCGCTCACGGCAGGTTCTCGCGCAGCACGATGTCGAGCGTGACCGGCGGCACGCCGAGCAGCAGCGGCCGGCGGTCGCGCAGGTTGCGGAAGATGGCGAGGCTGTTGCGCACCAGGCTCTCGGGGTTCTGGTTGATCAGGGCGTCGATGGCGTCCTCGACCAGCAGCGCGCGGGTGCTCGGGCTCAGCCCGTGGCCGATCAGCACGACCTCGCCGCTGCGCCCGGCGTCGCGCAGCGCCCGGGCGATGCCGTCGGTCGAGCCGCCGACGTTGTAGAGCCCGACCAGGTCCGGCAGGTCGGCGAGCAGGCGGCGGGTCAGGCGGTAGTTCTCGTCGGGGTCGTCGTGGCCCTCGCGCGTGCCGGTGACCCGGCAGTCGGGCAGGGTCTCCTCGATCAGGCTTAGGAAGCCCATCTGGCGCTCCTCGTGGGCCCGGTAGCTGCGGCTGCCGGCGATCAGCGCGACCGACCCGCCGGTCGAGCCGCCGGTCGAGTCGCCGGGCCGCCGCCGCGCGAAGCGGCCGAGCAGGTAGGCGGCGGTGCGCCCGGCGGCGCGGTTGTCGAGCCCGACGTAGGCGCTGCGTCCCGAGCTCGAGAGGTCGGAGATCAGCGTGACCACCGGCTTGCCGGCGTCGGCGAGCCGCGCCACCGCCTCGCGCACGACCGGATGGTCGAGGGCCATGAAGGCGAGGCCGTCGGCCTCGGCGCCGTAGCGGCCGAGCGCCTCGGCGAGCGCCCGCGGGTTGAAGCCCTCGATGAAGAAGCAGCGGATCCGGCAGTCGGCCGAGCCCGGCTCCTCGGCGATGTCGCGGATCGTGCGGCCGAGCTGCTGCAGGTACTGGTTGCTGCCCGCCGGCAGCAGGAAGACCAGCTTCAGGGTCGGCGGCCGGAGCAGGGCGCCGAGCTCGCCCTCGGGCCGGTAGCCGAGCCGCGCCGCGGCTTCCAGCACGCGCTGCGCGGTCGCCGGCTTGACCCCGGCACGGCCGTTGAGCACGCGGTCGACCGTCGCCGGCGAGACGCCGGCCGTCTCGGCCACGTCGGTCAGGATCGGCCGCCTGTTCCGGCTCATGGGCTCGCTTCGTTCAGGATGAAAAGACATCAAAATACATCACTCTTTCGCATTTGACGTCAACCTTCCCTCTTCATAGCCTTGTGCACATAGAGGAAAAGGCCGGCTTTCGGACCGGCAGCGGCCAATCAAAAGACGTCAAATCGGGAGGAAGCGATGACCAGGACACCGACCCACCTGCAGCCGCGGGCAGCGGCGACCGCGATCTCGCGCCGGACCGGCCTGCTGCTCGGCGCCGCTGCGCTGGCGACGCTCGCCGCCACCGCCGTCGGCGGCCGCCCGGCGCGCGCGTCCGACTTGGTGCTGCGCTACGGCCACATGAACTCGCCGACCTCGATCCACGGCCTGCAGGCACAGTGGCTGGCCGAGGCGATCGCCAAGAAGACCGGCGGCGCCATCGAGGTCGAGGTCTATCCCTCCTCCCAGCTCGGCAAGCTGCAGGAGCTGGCCGAGGCGGTCTCGACCGGCACGATCGCGCTCTCGCACAACACCGCCGGCGGCATCGGCGCGCTCTACGAGCCCTTCGCGGCGCTCGACACGCCCTACCTCTACCGGGACGTCGACCACCTGATGAAGGTGATGGACATCGACTCGCCGGTCATGAAGAAGCTCAACGAGGGGCTGATCGCCAAGGCCGGCGTGCGCGTGCTCTACGCCTACTACTTCGGCACCCGCAACCTGACGGCCAACGCCGCCTACCTGAAGCCGGCCGACCTCGCCGGCGTCAAGATCCGCGCGATTCCCTTCCCGATCTACACGACCGCGGTCGAGGGCCTGGGCGCCGTGCCGGTGCCGGTCGACTGGTCGGAGGTGCCGACGGCGCTGGCGACCGGCGTCGTCTCGGGCCAGGAGAACCCGGTCAACGTCGTGCTCGACAACAAGCTCTACGACGTCCAGTCGCACATGATGCTGACCGGCCACATCTCGAGCGGCGAGGTCGTCGTGATGAACGAGGAGGTCTGGGAGAGCCTGACCGACGCGCAGCGCCAGGCGCTGGCCGAGGCGGCCGCCGAGGTGCGCAAGCGCGCGACCGAGACGGTGCTGGCCAAGGAGGCCGACGACCTGGAGCAGCTGCGCCGGCACGGCATGACCATCGTCGGGCCGGAGCAGGGCCTCGACAAGGCGGCCTTCAAGGCCAGCGTCAAGGCGCTGGTCGCCAGGAACTTCGGCGAGAAGTACGGCGCGCTCTACAAGGAGATCGAGGCGATCCGGTAGGGAGCGGGGCGCCGCGGGCCGGGGATCCGTCGCATGACCGAGCAGGGCCTCTGCGGCCGTGTCGCGTCGCAGCTCGAGCGGATCTCCGTCCTCGGCCTCGGCCTCGCCGTCGCCTGCCTCGGCCTGATGACCGCGCTGGTCGTCCTGCAGGTCGTCGCGCGCAACTTCTTCGACCTGGGGCTGCCCTGGGCCGACGAGCTGGCGCGGCTCAGCGGCATCGCGCTGACCTTCCTGGCACTGCCCTACCTGCTGGCGCGCGGCAAGCACATCGCCGTCGAGTTCCTGGTCGGCCTGCTGGGCGGCCGCCGCCGCCGGCTGGTCCTGGCCGTCGCCGACCTGGCGGTCGCGCTGTTCTGCGCGCTGATGCTCTGGGGCTTCGTCAAGTTCCTGGGCCGGGCCGCGGCCTTCTCGACGCCGTCGCTCGGCCTGCCGAACCTGGTCTTCTACGCGCCGGCCTTCGCCGGCACGCTGCTGCTCGGCCTGGCCGCGCTGCTGCGCGGCCTCGGCCGGCTGGCCGGCGCGGCGCCGCGGGCGCTGGAGCCCCCGGAGCCGGAATCGCGGGCGCCGGAAGCGCGGGAGCCGGGCGCGCCATGACCCTGCTGCTGCTCGGCCTGTTCCTCGGCCTGCTGCTGGTCGGCGCGCCGATCGCCGTCGCCATGGGCCTGTCGGCGGCGGTCGTGATCCTGACCCATCACCTGCCGGTCGCGGTGCTGGCGCAGCGCAGCGTCAACGCCCTCGACTCCTCGCCGCTGCTCGCTGTGCCGCTGTTCATCTTCGCCGCCAACCTGCTGAACGCCGCCGGCGTCACCGGCCACCTGTTCCAGCTGATCCGCCTGCTGGTCGGCCGGATCCGCGGCGGCGTCGCCCAGGTCAGCGTGCTGGTCAACCTGGTCTTCTCGGGCATCTCGGGCGCCGCGCTCGCCGACATCGGCGCGCTCGGCTCGATCCAGATGCGCATGATGCGCGAGCAGGGCTACAGGGACGAGTTCGCCGCCGGCGTGACCATGGCGGCGGCGACCATCGGGCCGATCTTCCCGCCCTCGATCCCGATCATCATCTTCGCCGCCGCGGCCAACGTCTCGGCGGTCAAGCTGCTGCTCGCCGGCATCGTGCCGGCGCTGATCATCGCCGTCCTGCTGATGCTGCAGATCGCCGTCACGGCGCGCCTGAAGGGCCTGCCGCGCGACGCCGTCCGGCCCGACCTGAAGGAGATCGCGCGGACCTTCCTGGTCTCGCTGCCGGCGCTGCTGGCGCCGGTGCTGCTGATCGGCGGCCTGCTGAGCGGCTACTTCGGGCCGACCGAGGTCGCCGGCGTCACGGTCGCCTATGCCCTGGCCATCGGCAGCCTGGTCTATCGCCAGCTGACCTGGCGCAGCCTGCTGGCGGCGGCGCGCGAGACCGTGGAGGCGACGGCGAGCGTGCTGTTCATCGTCGCCGCCGCGGCGCTCTTCGCCTGGGTCCTGACCGTCGACCGGGTGCCGGCCAACGCCAGTGGCTTCCTGCTCGGCCTGTCGCGCGATCCGCTGGTGCTGCTGCTGATCCTCAACGGCCTGCTGCTGGTCGTCGGCATGGTGCTGGAGTCGCTCGCCGCGATCCTGATCATCGCGCCGATCGTGACGCCAGCCCTGGTCGCCGCCGGGGTCGATCCGATCCAGCTCGGCGTCGTCTTCGTGCTCAACCTGATGATCGGCCTGCTGACCCCGCCGGTCGGCATGAGCCTCTACATGGTCGCCATCGTCGCCAAGCTGCCGCTGCACCGCGTCGTGGTCGGCGTGCTGCCCTTCCTGATCCCGCTGCTGCTGTCGCTGCTGGTCGTCACGCTGGTCCCGGCCGTCGCCACCTGGCTGCCGAATCTCGTCATCAAGTGAGGAAGTATGAGCAGGTTTCTCGGTGAGATCCGCCAACTCGGCTTCGTCGTCCCGGACATCGAGGACGCGATGCGCCACTGGTCGGAGGTCATGGGCGTCGGCCCCTGGTTCTACAATCCGCGCGTGCCGATCGAGGACTACGCCTACGAAGGCCAGCGCTACGAGGTGCACAACTCGGTCGCCCTGGCCAACTCCGGCTTCGTCCAGGTCGAGCTGATCCAGACGCGCAACGACGCGCCCTCGATGTACCGCGACTTCCAGCGCGCCGGCCACGTCGGCCTGCAGCACGTCGCCTACTGGACCGAGGACTACGACCGCGACCTGGCCGCCATGGAGGCCGAGGGCTTCCGGGTCAAGATGAGCGGCAAGGTCGGCGAGCGTGGCCGCTTCGCCTATTTCGACAGGGAGATGCACCCGGGCACGGTGATCGAGCTCTCCGAGGTCGTCGGGCCGAAGGGCCGGCTGTTCCGGATGATCCGGGAGGCCTCCGAGGGCTGGGACGGCAGCAACGCGATCCGGCCCTTCCCGGACCTCGCGACGCTGTGACGGTGGCCGTCGCGATGATCCAGATCCGCAACTCCCTCTCCGCCCCCTTGGGGGGGGAGAGGGGCGGGGAGAGGGGGGGGGTAGGCGGTACGGCCGGGCTTCCGGCAGGGCGGATCAAGCGGCCTTCGGCCGCTCCCCACCTCTCCCTGCCCTCTCCCCCCCAAGGGGGCGGAGAGGGTTCTTCTCGAGGCGGCGAGGGCCGGCCATGACCCGCGAGGTGCTCCAGGCCGAGTACCTGATCGAGACGCCGCTCGATCCGGCCAGGGTCGCCGCGATCATCGCCGGCGAGCAGAGCAGCGGCACCTTCGTCAAGGTCGCCGGCGAGACCGACGAGCTGCGCGCCCGGGCGGCCGCCGAGGTCGTCGGCCTGGAAGAGCTGGAGCCGGCGCCGCGGCCCTCGCTCGCCAGCGCCTACCTGGAGCGGCGCGGCGAGACGGGCCCCTGGCGGCGGGCGCGGATCCGCGTCGCCTTTCCGCTCGACAACATCGGCGTCAACCTGCCGACCCTGGCGGCGACCGTCGCCGGCAACCTCTTCGACCTCGGCGAGCTGACCGGCCTCCGGCTGCTGCGGCTCGCGCTGCCGCCGGCCTATCGCCGGCACTATCCGTCACCGGCGCTCGGCGTCGCCGGGACCCGCGCGCGCCTCGGCGTCGAGGGGCGGCCGCTGTTCGGCACGATCATCAAGCCCAACGTCGGGCTGCGCAGCACCGAGCTGGCCGACCTGGTCGAGCAGCTCTGCGAGGCCGGCGTCGACTTCGTCAAGGACGACGAGGTCGCCGGCAACCCGGTGCACGCGCCGCTCGCCGAGCGGGTGCCGGCGGTGATGGCGCGGGTGCGCCGCTACCGCGACAGGACCGGCCGCGAGGTCATGGTCGCCTTCAACGTCTCCGACGAGCTCGACGCCATGCGCCGCCATGCCGAGCTGGTCGAGCGGGAAGGCGGCAGCTGCGTCATGGCCAGCCTCAACTGGTGCGGCCTCGCGGCCCTGCAGAGCCTGCGCGCCTCGACCGGCCTGGCGATCCACGGCCACCGCAACGGCATCGGCGCGCTGATGCGCCACCCGGCGCTCGGCATCGGCATCGAGGCCTACCAGACGCTCTACCGCCTGACCGGCCTCGACCACCTCCACGTCCACGGCATCGGCGGCAAGTTCGCCGACGACGGCGAGGAGGTCGCGGCAGCCGCGCGGCACTGCCTGTCCGGCCTGGCCCCCGGGCCCGCCGATGATCCCGGCGGCGGCGACCGCGTCCTGCCGGTCTTCTCCTCCGGCCAGTGGGCCGGCACGCTGGCGGCGACCCGCGACGCCCTCGCGCCGCTCGGCGGGGCGGGGGCCGCCGACTTCCTGCTGCTCGCCGGCGGCGGCATCCTGGCCCATCCCGGCGGCCCGGCGGCCGGCGTCGCCAGCCTGCGCCAGGCCTGGGCGGCGCTGTCGGCCGGCGAGACGCTGGAGGGCGCCGCGGCGCGGCGGCCGGAGCTGGCGGCGGCGCTGGCCTTCTTCGGACCGAAGGCCGGCTGAGATGCCGGGCCTCCGCCCCTACCTCTTCTGCGCGGACGACTTCACCGGCGCCAGCGACACCCTGGGAACGCTGGCGCGCGGCGGCCTCGCCGTGCGGCTCTATCTCGACGCCGCCGAAGCGCTGCGGGACAGCGCCCATCTGACGCTCGATGCGATCGGCATCGCGACGGCGACCCGGTCCCTGCCGCCGGAGGCGATCCAGGCCGAGCTCGCGCACCTGGCCGACGCCCTGGCGCGCATGCAGCCGCGCCTGCTGCACTACAAGGTCTGCTCGACCTTCGACAGCAGCCCGACGGTCGGCTCCATCGGCGCCGCGGCCCGGTCGCTCGGCGAGCGTCTCGGCCTGACGCGGCTGGCGGTCGTCGGCGGCCAGCCCAGCCTGGGGCGCTACTGCCACTACGGCAACCTTTTCGCCCGGGCCGCGGACGGCGCGGTCTACCGCATCGACCGCCACCCGGTGATGGGCCGCCATCCGGTCACGCCGATGGCCGAGGCCGACCTCAGGCTGCATCTGGCGGCCCAGGGGCTGCCGCAGCCGCAGCTGGTCGAGCGCGGCCTCTACCGGGCCGGCGCCGCAGCCCTGGCGGAGCGGCTCGAGGCCCTGTGGGGCGACGGCCGGCAGCCGGTGCTGTTCGACGTCGGCGAGCAGGACGACCTGGCGGCGGTCGGCGGGGCGCTGGCGGCGGTGGCCGAGCGGGCGCCTCTGCTCTGCGTCGGGCCGAGCAGCGTCGCCGAGGCGCTGCTGGCGGCGGGGGCCCTCCGGGCCTCGCGGCCGGCGTCGGGCGGCGGCGCCGCCGTGGTCGCGCGCGACGGCCGGCCCTGCTTCGTGCTGAGCGGCAGCCGCTCGGCGGTCACCGAGCGGCAGATCGAGGCCGCCGGCGGCTTCGCGCGGCTGCCGATCGAACCCGGCGAGCTGGTCCACGACACGCGGCGTCGCTGCGGCGAGATCGCCGCGCGCTGCGCCGAGCTGCTCGCCGAGGGGCGGTCGGTGCTGGCGCACCTGCTGCCGGGCGCCGAGCACGGCCTGTCGAACGTCAAGCTGGCGGCGGCCACGGCGACGATCGCCGCCGAGGTGGCGCGCTCCGGCCTGGCCGGCACGCTCGTGGTCGCCGGCGGCGACACCTCCAGCATGGCGGTGCGGGCGCTCGGCCTGACCAGCATCTCCTTCCAGGCCGATCTCGATCCCGGCGCGCCGCTCTGCCTCGCCCATGCCGCCGACCCCCAGCTCGACGGCCTGCCGCTGGTCCTGAAGGGCGGCCAGATGGGCCGCGAGGACCTGTTCCGGCGGCTCGGCCAGGGACGGATCTAGGGGCGGTGCCGCCAGGGGCTCCGAGGGCGGTTCCCGGATCCCCGAGGTCGACGGCCGGCCCTTCGAGGTGCCCTCCGCCGGAACCTCGCGGCGCCGCGTCGGCGACCGGAGTTCGCGCGAAGGGAGAGGCCCGGACCCGGTTCCTGCATGACGGAAATTTAATGTTGCCGATAGAAGCGGTATCGGAGTCTGCGACAATTTGTCTAGTAGATGTCTGATATTTGGGCACATTTTCGCCAGGGGTCGTAATTTCTCCAGCCGAAACGTAGCTTCGGCGGAGTGTTCGGGTCGCCCGAACATTAAAAATCCTTAATAACGACGGTCTCCATCTCTGCTTGTCGGCAATTTGAGCCCCTCCTAGGCTTTGCCGGCGCGGGCCGAGGACAGCCACGCGTCGAAAAAAAGACAATCCAATGCCGGGAGGAAGCGACCATGACGGACGGGCCCTTTTCCATGAAAATCAACCGGCGCAGCGTGCTCAAGGCCGCGGCGGCGGTGGGCGTCGCGCAGGTCGCCGCGCCCTTCGTGATCTCCGCGCGCGCCGCCGATAAGGTGAAGATCGGTCTCGACGATCCCTTCACCGGCACCTACGCCGAGCTCGGCAAGAACGAGAAGATCGGCTGCGAGCTGGCGGTCGAGGAGATCAACAAGAAGGGCGGCATCCTGGGCCGCGAGGTCGAGCTGCTGTCGGAGGATTCGACCAGCACGAACACCGGCACGGCGGTGCAGAAGGCGCACAAGCTGATCGACCGCGACAAGGTCGACTTCCTGCTCGGCAACGTGAACTCGGCGATGGCGCTGGCGACCGGCGAGGTCTCGGCTCAGGCCAAGGTGCTGCACATCGTGACCGGCGGCCACACCGACGCCGTGACCGGCACGGACTGCCACTGGAACGTCTTCCGCGTCTGCAACACGACGCGCATGGAGACCAACTCGGTCTCGCAGATCCTGTTCAACGAGTTCGGCAAGAAGTGGTACTTCATCACGCCGGACTACGCCTTCGGCCACACCCTGCAGCAGGGCTTCGAGGCCAGCCTGAAGAAGTTCGGCGGCACCGAGGCCGGCGCCTCGCTGACCCCGCTCGGCACCACCGACTTCTCGTCCTACCTGATCAAGGCGCAGGCCGCGAACCCGGACGTCATCATCTTCCTGACCGCCGGCCAGGACGCGGTGAACTCGCTGAAGCAGGCCGTGCAGTTCGGTCTCGACAAGAAGTTCCACATCGCCGGCGCGCAGCAGGAGCTCGAGGTGCTCGAGGGCCTGCCGGAGAACGCGCGCATCGGCACCTGGGTCTTCGAGTGGTACTGGAACCAGCCGAACGTGCCGCACGTGAAGGAGTTCGTCGCGGCGATCCGCAAGAAGAACAACGGCAAGGTGCCGACGGCGCGCCACTGGTTCGGCTACGTCTCGACCTGGACCTGCGCCCTGATCGCCAACCAGGAGAAGACCCTGGACGCGGTCAAGCTGGCCAAGGCGCTGGAAGGCTTCACGCTGCCGCCGGAGATCGCGCTGATGCCCGACAAGGTCGCCTACCGCGCCGGCGACCACCAGCTGATGCCCGACCTCTACGTCGGCCACGCGGTCTCGAAGGGTGCCGTGCCCGAGGACCTGTTCCACGTCGACAAGATCGTCAAGGGCACCGACGCCGCGCTGCCGGTCTCCGAGACCGGCTGCAAGGTCACCTGGCCCGCCTGAGCGGAGCAGGGCAGCGGGCGCCGTCCGACCGGGCGGCGCCCGGCCCGGCTCCCGGGACGGGCTGAGGCGAGTCTGACGATCGTGGGTCGGGCATGACACAACTGATTCTGTTCAACGTCTTCAACGGGCTGATCATCGGTGCCTTCTACGCGCTGATGGCCCTCGGCCTGTCGATGATCCTCAACCTGTCGGGCGTGATCAACTTCGCCCACGGCGGGTTCCTCGCGATCGGCGCCTATCTCGCCTACAGCCTGACGCCCTACATCGGCTTCTGGGGCGCGCTGGCGGTCGCGCCGATCCTGACCGCGATCATCGGCCTGCTGGTCGAGCGGGTGCTGATCCGGCGGCTCTACGGCCGCGACCCGCTCTACAGCCTGCTGCTGACCTTCGGCCTCGCCTTCATGATCGAGGACGGCACCCGCTACCTCTGGGGACCGGAGACCCTGCCGTTCACCATCCCCGACTGGCTGGCCAGCCCGCTGAGCAGCGACTTCTTCTTCCTGACCGGCTACCGGGTCTTCATGGTCGTGCTGGTCCTGGTCACGGTCGGCGCGCTGTTCCTGGTGCTCAACCGCACGCGCCTCGGCATCCGCATCCGCGCCGGCAGTGACGACCTCGAGACCGTCTCGGTGCTCGGCGTCAACGTGCGCATCCTGCGCAACCTCAACTTCGGTCTGGGCATCTACCTCGCCGGCCTCGCCGGCGTGCTGGCCGCGGGCATGCTCGGCCTGCAGCCGACGATCGGCAACGAGCTGATCATGCCGAGCTTCGTCGCGATCATCGTCGGCGGCCTGGGCAGCCTGCCGGGCACGCTGCTCGGCGGCCTGCTGATCGGCGTCGCCTCGGGCGTCACCGCGGTGTTCTTCCCCTCAGCCTCGGAGGCCGTGATCTACGTCATGATGGGACTGGTGCTGCTGATCCGGCCGCGCGGTCTGCTCGGTGAAGAGGGACGCGTGCTGTGAACTCCACGCTCAACAGGCAGATCGCCAACGCCCTCATCTGGGCGCTGCTGCTGACCATGCCCTACTGGATCGGCTTCGTCGGCGGCTACACCTCGCTGGCCAGCCGCGTCGTCGTGCTGGCCCTGGCCGCCATGTCGTTGAATTTCCTGCTCGGCTTCACCGGCGTGCTGTCGTTCGGCCATGCCGCCTACTTCGGCATCGGCGCCTACGGCGTCGGCATGACCATCAAGTACCTGGCGCCGAGCACGCCCCTCGGCATCCTGGTCGGCATGGGCGTGGCGGCCGCCGCCGCGGCGATCATCGGCACCCTCATCGTGCGGCTGCGCAGCGTCTACTTCGCCATGGTCACGATCGCCTTCGGCCAGGTCTTCTACTTCATCGCCTACCGCTGGAACGCGGTGACCGGCGGCGACGACGGCCTGTCCGGCTGGCGCACGCTGCCGCTCGACTTCGGCATCGGCAAGCTCGACATCGCCGGCCAGCCGCTGACCTTCTACTACTTCGTGCTGGCGCTCTTCGCCGTCGCCGTCGGCATCATGGCGCTGCTGCTGCGCTCGCCCTTCGGGCGCACGCTGCTGGCAATCCGCGAGAACGAGCGGCGGGCGCGCTTCCTGGGCATCCCGGTCGAGCAGCACATCTGGATGTCCTGGCTGATCTCCTGCGTCTTCGTCAGCCTGGCCGGCACGCTCTACGCGCTGCTCAACAACTTCGCCGACCCCCACGACCTGCGCTGGGACCAGTCGGGCGACTTCGTGATCATGGCGGTGCTCGGGGGCATGCGCTCCTTCTGGGGGCCGCTGATCGGTGCCGCGATCTTCGTCGTGCTGCAGGACTACATCTCCAGCCAGACCGAGAACTGGATGTCCTTCATCGGCCTGTTCTTCGTGCTGATCGTGCTGTTCTTCCCGCGCGGCGTGGTCGGCCTCCTCCGGCGCAAGGCCGCGTCATGAGCCTCCTCAAGGTCGAGCAGGTCTCGCGCCGCTTCGGCAGCCTGGTCGCGGTCGACCAGGTGTCGATGACCGTCGAGCCGGGCGAGTTCCGGGCCGTGATCGGCCCGAACGGCGCCGGCAAGACGACCTTCTTCAACCTGATCAGCGGCTTCCTGCTGCCGACCTCGGGACGCATCCTGTTCGACGATCAGGACGTCACGGCGGTCAAGCCGGCCAACCGGGTCAAGCTCGGCATGGCGCGCACCTTCCAGGTCACCGAGATCTTTCCCGAGCTCTCGGTGCGCGAGAACCTGCGCATCCCGGTCGAGGTCGCCGCGGGGCACCGGCTCAAGCCCTGGCAGTCGCGCGCCGACGCGCGCGCCATGGACGAGCGGGTCGACGAGCTGCTGCAGCGCAGTGGCCTGACCGGCAAGGCCGGGCGCCTGGCCGGCGAGCTGTCGCACGGCGACCAGCGCGCGACCGAGATCATGATGGCGATCGCGCTCAATCCGCGGCTGCTGCTGCTCGACGAGCCGACCGCCGGCATGGGCGACCAGGAGACCTACGACGTGACGCAGCTGATCCGCAAGCTGCACCGGGAGCAGAAGCTGACGGTCGTGCTGATCGAGCACGACATGCGCGTCGTCTTCCACCTGGCCGACCGCGTCATGGTGCTCGCCGAGGGCCAGCTGCTGGCCGAGGGCACGCCCGACGAGATCGCCGCCGACGACGCGGTGCAGGAGGCCTACCTGGGGGCGGAGGCGGAGACGGCATGAGCATGCTCGAGGCCGAGGGCCTCCATACCTTCTACGGCAAGAGCCACATCCTGCACGGCGTCGGGCTGGAGGTGCGCGAGGGCGAGGTCGTGACGCTGCTCGGCCGCAACGGCGCCGGCAAGACCACGACCCTGCGCTCGATCGCCGGGCTGACCCACGCGCGCGAGGGCGTGGTGCGCCTGTTCGGCAAGGTGACGACGGACTGGCCGCCGTTCCGCATCGCCGGCCTCGGGCTCGGCTACGTGCCCGAGGGCCGGCGCATCTTCTCGACCCTGACGGTCGACGAGAACCTGCGCGTGCCGGCCGAGCGGCCGGGGCCCTGGTCGATCCCGCGCATCTACCAGCTGTTCCCGCGGCTCGCGGAGCGCAAGACCAACAAGGGCCGCCAGCTCTCGGGCGGCGAGCAGGAGATGCTGGCGATCGCCCGCGCGCTGCTGCTCAACCCGAAGCTGCTGGTGCTCGACGAGCCGTCCCAGGGCCTGGCGCCGCTGATCGTCCAGGAGGTCTTCAAGGTCGTCACCACGGCGCGCGACGAGGGCATCTCGGTGCTGCTGGTCGAGCAGAACGTCCGGGCTGCCGTCGCGGTCGCCGACCGCGCCTACGTGCTCGACGACGGCCACATCGTCTACGAGGGCTCGGCTGCCGAGTTCGCCAAGGACGAGGAACGGGTGCGGGCGCTCGCCGGCGCCAGCGCCGAGGAGTGGGAGCCGGCCGGCGAGGGCTGAACGGCGCCGGTCAGGCGCCGCGGTAGGCTTTGCGCAGGGCCGGCAGGTCGAGCTTCTGCATGGTCATCATCGCCTTCATGGCCCGCTCGGCCGCCGGAACGTCGCCGCTGTGGTACATGTCGAGCAGCTCGAGCGGCGCGATCTGCCAGGAGAGGCCGAAGCGGTCCTTGAGCCAGCCGCAGTCGCCGGCCTTGCCGCCGCCGCCGGGGCCGAGGCGCTCCCAGTAGTAGTCGACCTCCTGCTCGCTCTCGCAGCCGACCATCAGCGAGACCGCCTCGGTGAAGTGGAACTGCGGGCCGCCGTTGAGCGCCGAGAAGCTCTGGCCGGCGAGGCGGAAGGAGACCAGCAGCACCTTGCCGTCCGGCTGACCGTGGTCGCCGACGCCGTCCTTGCCCCAGCGCATGATCCTCTCGATCGCGGAATCCTCGAAGACCGAGACGTAGAACCTGGCGGCCTCTTCGGCCTCGCCGTCGAACCAGAGGCAGGGCGAGATCTTCTGGAGCTGGGGCATCGGGCGGCTTCCTTTCAGCGGTGCGGTCAGGCGGCGGCGCGGTCGGCCGGGAAGGGCTCGCGCCAGGCCGGCAGCTCCTGGAGCTGGCCGTGCCAGCGCCGGATCTCGTCGAAGTCGTCGAGCGGCAGCCTGGCGGCGCGGTATGGCAGGGCGATGGCGGCCGCGAAGTCGGCGATGGTCATGGCGTCGCCGAGCAGCCAATGGCGGCCGCGCAGATGGTCGTCGAGCACCTTGCCGAAGCGGCGCAGGAAGCCGGTCGCCTCTTCGGTCGCGGCGGCGTTCTCCGCGCCGATGCCGAACATCGGCTTGATGATCCGCTCGAAGTAGAGCGTGCCGGCATGGCGCGTGAAGTGGACGTCGTTCCAGGCGAGCCAGCGCAGAACCTCGATCTGGCGCTCGCCGTCGGCGGGCCAGAGCTCGGAGCCGGCTTGGCGGGCGAGGTGGGCCATGATGGCGTTGCTCTCCCAGAGCGTCCGGCCGTCACCGAGCTCCAGCACCGGGACCTTGCCGTTGGGGTTCAGGGCGAGGAATGCCGGCGTGCGGTTCTCGCCCTTGCCGAGGTCGACCCGGACGTAGTCGAGCGGCACCTGCAGTTGCTTGGCGACGGCGCAGGCCTTCCGGGGGTTCAGCGTCTCGGCGTAGTAGAGCTTCATCTTGTCCGCCTCTCGTCTGTCGTCGCGGCAGAGAGTTGATATCAACTTATTAGCCTTGTCAAGAGCAGGCCCGCACCAGGAGATTCGACTCACCGCCTCTCGCCGGGAAGCGTATAAATCCGCTCTTCCAGGCCTGTCGCCTTTGGCGAGAAGGAGTGGAATGCCTCGGGCATCGCGTCACGACGCATGGCAGGCCGGCGACAGCTATGACGCCTACATGGGGCGGTGGAGCCGGCAGATCGCCCTGCGCTTCGTCGACTGGCTTCATGCCGCGGACCGGCTGGAGTGGCTGGAGGTCGGCTGCGGCACGGGTGCGCTCTCCGCAGCCATCCTGGCGCGCTGCGATCCGAAGAGCGTGGTCTCCATCGACCCGTCTGGGGGCTTTCTCGCAAAGGCCCGCGCGAACGTGCGTGACGCGCGCGTCGAGTTTCGGCCTGGCAGCGCCGAGGCGCTGGATATCGAAACGGCCAGCAAGGACCTCGTCGTGTCCGGGCTGGTCCTCAATTTCGTACCCGACAGGGACAGGGCGCTGGCCGAGATGAAGCGGGTGGCGCGCCCCGGCGGGACCGTCGCGTTCTACGTATGGGACTATCCCGGTCGCGGCGTCGAGTTCATGCGCGCATTCTGGACAGCCGCGACGGCGCTCGATCCGAACGCTGCCGATCTCACGGAAGACAGGCGGTTTCCCTTCTGCACGCCCGACGGGCTGACCGCTCTGGCCCGGGAGGCCGGGCTGGTCTCGGTGGCCTGCGAGCGGATCGAGGCGCCGACGGTGTTCAAGGACTTCGAGGACTATTGGCACCCCTTCACGCTGGGCACCGGCCCGGCGCCGGGCTACTGCATGAGTCTCGACCCGGCGGTCCGGCAGCGATTGAAGGAGCGGCTGGACGACAGCCTCCCGCGCAACGAGGACGGGTCGATCCACCTCAAGGCGAGGGCGTGGGCCGTCAAGGGGGGCGTCGCCTGACCGGGTGACGCGGATGCCACGGGCACCGGGACGAAGCCGGCACAGGGTCGTGGCCGGCCCGGCCTACTCCGCGGGCAGCAGGATCGGCCCCTTGGGCTGCCAGGACAGCCAGACCGGGGCGCCGGACTGCAGCCAGCCCTCGGTCTCGCGGTCGACGTTCTGGGCGGCGACGGCGAGCGGCCTCTGCACGCCGGGCAGGGTGACGTAGTAGTGGCTGCGGTCGCCGAGGTAGCTGGCGGCGGCGATCTTGCCCTCGATGGCGCCCACGTAGTTGTCGAGGGGCGCGCGCTCGGCGGAGTCGGTGATCGCCAGCTTCTCCGGCCGGATCGCCAGCAGGATCGGCGCGCCCTCGCCGAACTCGCCGGCGACGGCCTCGGCCCTGATCGTGCCCAGGCCTTCGGCCTCGACCACGGCGTGGCCGTTCTCGCGGCCGCGCACCTTGCCCTTGAGGAAGTTCATCGAGCCGATGAAGGCGGCGACCTGGGCGCAGCTCGGCCGCTCGTAGAGGGAGTGCGGGTCGTCGACCTGCAGGACGTTGCCGGCCGACATCACGGCGATGCGGTCCGACATGGTCAGCGCCTCCTCCTGGTCGTGGGTCACGAACACGAAGGTGATGCCGAGGCTCTCCTGCAGCTGGCGCAGCTCGAGCTGCATCTCCTCGCGCAGCTTCTTGTCGAGCGCGCCGAGCGGCTCGTCGAGCAGCAGCACCTTGGGGCGGCGGATCAGGGCGCGGGCCAGGGCGACCCTCTGGCGCTGGCCGCCGGAGAGCTGGTCGGCGCGGCGGCTCGCGTAGCCGGAGAGCTTGATCATCTCCAGGGCCTCGTCGACCCGCTTCTTCAGCTCGAGCTTCGGCAGGCGCTCCTTGCGCAGGCCGTAGGCGATGTTCTGGCCGACGTTGAGGTGCGGGAAGATCGCGTAGCTCTGGAACACCATGTTGGTCGGCCGGCGGTGCGCCGCGACCGCGGCCATCGGCTGGCCGTCGATCAGGATCTCACCCTCGGTCGGGCTCTCGAAGCCGGCCAGCATGCGCAGCAGCGTGGTCTTGCCGCAGCCCGAGGCGCCGAGCAGCGAGAAGAACTCGCCGCGGGCGATCTGCAGGTCGACCGCGTCGACCGCGGTCACGCTGCCGAAGCGCTTGGTGACCTTCTGGATGTCGATGAAGCGGGCGGGGTCGGACATCGTGTTGCTAGCTCCAGACACCGGGGCCGGCGCTGACCTGGCCGCGCCGGCGGAACCATTCGGAGAAGACGACGAGGCAGGCCGAGAAGACCAGGATGCAGGCGCCGAGCGCCAGCACGGTCGGCAGGCGCTGCGGGAAGCGCAGCTGGCTCCAGATGAACACCGGCAGGGTGGTGTCGGTCGCCGAGAGGAAGAAGGCGATGATGAACTCGTCGAAGGAGATCGTGAAGGTCAGCAGCAGGCTGGCGACGACCCCCGGCAGGATCAGCGGCAGGGTGACCCGGAAGAAGGTCGCGACCGGGCCCTCGCCGAGGTCGAGCGAGGCCTCCTCGAGATTGCGGTCGAAGCCCTCCATGCGGCTCATCAGCACCGCGACCGCGAAGGGCAGGCAGATCATCGTGTGGCCGATGATCACCGAGTGCAGCCCGAGGCCGATGCCGACCTGGTTCAGCAGGATCAGCAGCGAGACGCCGACGATGATGTCGGGCATGACCATCGGCAGCATCACGACCCCGAGCGACAGGCGCTGGCCGCGATAGCGGTAGCGGGTGAAGGCCTTGGCCGCGAAGATCGCCAGGGTCGTCGAGATCAGGGCCGCCGCGACCGCGACCTCGAGGGAGTTGCCGAGCGCCTCGTGCAGCCGGTCGTTGACCAGCAGCGTGCCGTACCACTTCAGGGTCCAGCCCTGGATCGGGAAGGCGACGTAGATGCCGGAGTTGAAGCTGAACAGCGGCAGGAACAGCACCGGGATGTAGAGGAAGGCCAGGTAGAGGAAGGCGTAGCCGGCCCGGAAGCCGCGGCCCTGACGTGCGATGGTGCTCATGGCCGCTGCTCCCTCACGCGATCCGTGCCGTCGCCTTCTTCGAGAACCAGACGAAGAGGCAGGCGATCAGGGTGACGGTGACCATCGAGGCGATCGACAGGGCGGCGCCGAGCGGCCAGTCGTTGGCCTTGCTGAACTGGGTCTGGATCAGGTTGGCGATCATCAGCCCGCTCGGCCCGCCGACCAGGGCCGGCGTCACGTAGTCGCCGACCGTCGGGATGAAGATCACGATGGCGGCGGCGATCACGCCCGGCATCGACAGCGGGAAGGTGACCCGCCAGAAGCGCTCGATCGGGCCGTCGCCGAGGTCGGTCGCCGCCTCCAGCAGCGAGCGGTCGATCTTCTCCAGGCTGACGTAGATCGGCAGGATCGCGAAGGCCGCCCAGGCATGGGCCAGGGTCAGGATCACCGCGAAGGGGTTGTAGAGCAGGAACGACAGCGGCTCCTCGATCAGCCCGAGCCACTGCAGGCCCGAGTTCACCACGCCGCCGTAGCCGAGGATGATCTTCCAGGCGAAGACGCGCAGCAGGTAGCTGGTCCAGAAGGGCAGGGTGATCAGGATCAGCCAGACCATCTTCTTGCGCGTCACGTCGAAGGCGACGTAGTAGGCCAGCGGATAGGCCAGGGTCACGGTCATCAGCGTGACCAGGCCCGAGATCGCGACCGAGCGCAGGAAGACCTCCAGGTAGACCGTGCGCCTGGCGATCAGCTGGTAGTTGTGCAGCGTCAGGCTGGTGTCGATGTGGACGTAGTCCTGGGTCCAGAAGCTGAACAGCACCAGCAGGCCGATCGGCACGGCGAGCGCCGCGATCACGACGAAGAGGGCGGGGGCGCTGAGGCACCAGCCGCGGATGCCCTCGCTGCGCAGGTAGCGCCGGCGCCAGCGGGTCAGCAGGTCATCGCCCGCCGCTGCCGGCGCGGTGCCCGGCCGGGCGAGGGCGCCTTCGCTCACGGGGCGCCTCCCGCCGGCATCTCGACCTGGCCCGGCATCTCGAAGTGCCTGGGGAAGAGCGCCGCGAGATAGGTCCGGCAGATGCGCTTCGAGCCCTCGCGCTCGAAGCTGGCCGGCGACAGCAGCAGCTCCAGCCAGAGGCCGTCGATCATGCAGCGCAGGCCCTTTGCCGCGGCCACGGCATCGACCGCATAGCCGCCCTCGGCGACGACCTCGGCGGTCAGGCGCTCCATGGCGCTGGCGAACTCGCGGTCGGCGCGCTCGCAGACCTCCATGTAGGTCGGGCGCGACTTCGACTCGCCCCAGAAGGCGTACCAGACGGCGATCTTCTTGCGGTTGCAGACCTGCGGATGGAAATCGGCGTCGACCAGGGCGTTCAGCTTGCCGGCGGCGCTGAGCCCCGGCCTGGTGATCGCCTTCATCCAGAAGGTCCGGTACTCGTCGGTCAGGTGGCGCAGCGTCTCGACGAGCAGCTGCTCCTTGCTGTCGAAGTGGAAGTTGACCAGCGAGCGCGAGACGTTGGCGCGTGCCGAGACCTTGTGCAGCGTCGTCTCGGCGAAGCCGCTGGCGGCGATCGAGTCGACCGTCGCCGCGATCAGCTGCTGCCGCGTGACTTCCTTCTTCTCGGCGCGCTTGAGCGGCTGTGCCGTAGCCGCGCGTTGGGGCATTCGCTTTTCCCAACCTCGTCCGTTCGTCGAGCGGAGCGCTTTCCTTCTGCGGCTCTCGCCGGCCTCCGGCCCTGGCCGGCCGGGCCGGCTCCGCCGCCTGCGGAGCCCGCTCCAATTCCCTGTTATCCCTTTCATACTGCGCAAGCCCGGCGCGATAGGAAAGGACTATTTTGATTGAACAGTCGTTCGACGTGTCGCTGGACAGTCGTTCAGCGAAATGCCATATTGGCGACCTCCGAAACGACTCGTGGAACAGAATCATGCAGCGCAAGCTGGAGCGGTCCCGTGCGCATTTCCGCAAGGCCGCGAAGCGCCTGCCGCTCGGTGTCGCCTCGAACTTCCGCTACTGGGGCGACGAGGACACCTTCTACATCGCGCGCGCCGAGGGCGGCCGCCTCACCGACATCGACGGCAACGGCTACATCGACTACCGCCTGGGCTACGGGCCGACGATCCTCGGCTACTGCGACCCGCGCGTCGACGCGGCGGCGCAGGAGGGCATGCGGATCGGCTCGGTCTTCGCGCTCTCGACCGAGCGCGAGCTGTCGGTCGCCGAGCGCATCGCGAAGATGGTCCCGGCGGCGGAGATGGTGCGCTTCTCCTGCTCCGGCACCGAGGCGGTGATGGCCGCGCTGCGCGTCGCCCGCGCCTACAGCGGCAAGGACGGCTACGTCGTCGCCGAGGGCGGCTACCACGGCGTCTTCGACGCTGCGCTCTGGACCACCGACATGGAGGGCTGGGCGGGCGAGGGCGACCCCGACCTCGTGCCCTACAGCGGCGGCGTGCCGCGCATGCTGCGCAGCCTGGTCTGGCAGGTGCCGCTCAACGACGCGGACCGCCTGGAGGACCTGTTCAAGCGCCAGGGCGACAAGATCGGCGCCATGCTGATCGAGCCGATCCAGGGCAACTGCTGCGCCATCTCGGCCGATCCGGACTACGTCCGGGCGGTGCGCGAGCTCTGCACGAAGCATGGCGTCGTGCTGATCGTCGACGAGGTCAAGACCGGCTTCCGGGTCGCGCGCGGCGGCGCCCAGGAGATCTACGGCATCCAGGCCGACCTCTGCACCTTCGCCAAGGCGATGGGCAACGGCTACCCGATCTCGGCCGTCGCCGGCCGGCGCGACATCATGTCGATCATCGGCCGGGGCGTCGTCCACGGCGGCACCTACACGGCCCACGCGGTCTCGCTGGCGGCCGCCGAGAAGACCCTGGAGATCCTCGACGAGACCGACGCGCTGGAGACCATCGCCGGCTACGGCGAGCGGCTGCGCGAGGGCCTGTCGGGGGTGCTGAAGCAGCGCTCGATCCCGCACTGCTTCGTCGGCCATCCGGCGCTCTCGGGCCTGTTCTTCTCGGAGACGCCGCCGGCCGGCTACCGCGACTGGAAGGCCAGCGACTACCTCTTCTACGATACCCTGGCACCGCTGCTGGTCGATCGCGGTGTGCTGATCGAGCCGGATTCGCGCGAGCCCTGGTTCATCTGCGAGGCCCACGCCCGCGACAAGGCCGCGGGCGACTGCCTGGACGAGACGGTGACCGCCTTCGCTGCGGCCGTCGACGCGACGCTGGAGCAGCTGGAGGACCGGGAGGACGGCCAGCACGCCGCCGAATAGGACGGGAATTTCCGTGATCGAGAGTGAGGTGACAGACATGGCCGAGACCTTTGCCGACACCGCGGACCGTCCGGGCCGTCCTCCGGAGGATGCCGCCGCTCCCCTGGGCGCCAATGCCGTCGCGGAGCTCGAGGCCCTGGCCACCCGCCACCTGGTGCAGCCCTGGGAATCGCTCGAGCACCTGGGCCAGGAGGCGCGCACTCTCCTGACCGGCGCCGAGGGCGTCTATGTGCGCGACGCCCGGGGCAACCGCCTGATCGACGGCCCGGCCGGCATGTGGTGCATGCAGGTCGGCTACGGCCGGCGCGCGATCGCCGAGGCCATGGCCGAGCAGGCGATGAGCATGGCCTACAACTCGCCCTGGTACTCGACCAGCCCGGTCGCCGCCGAGCTGGCGGCGCGCATCGCCGAGATGACGCCGGGCGACCTCGACCACGTCTTCTTCACGACCGGCGGCTCGACCGCCGTCGATTCGGCCCTGCGCTTCGTGCAGTTCTTCAACAACTACCTGGGCCGGCCCGAGAAGAAGATCATCCTGTCGCGCGGCGGCGCCTACCACGGCTCGACCTATCTCTCGGCCTCCTGCTCGGGCAAGGAGCGCGACAAGGTCTACCTCGACTTCGCCAAGGACCTGGTCGTCCACCTCTCGGCGCCGAATCCCTACCGCCGGCCCGAGGGCATGAGCGTCGAGGGCTTCTGCGACTTCCTGATCGAGGAGATGGAGGCGAAGATCCTGGAGCTCGGTCCGGAGCGGGTCGCCGCCTTCATCGCCGAGCCGATCCTGGCCTCGGGCGGCGTGCTGATGCCGCCGCCGGGCTATCACCGGCGCGCCCAGGCGCTGTGCCGCAAGTACGACATCCTGACGATCTCCGACGAGGTCGTGACGGCCTTCGGCCGGCTCGGCCACTGGTTCGCCAGCGAGGCGGTCTTCGGCATCACGCCGGACATCGTGACCTTCGCCAAGGGCGTCACCTCCGGCTACGTGCCGCTCGGCGGCTTCGCCATCTCGCGCGCCGTCGTCGAGCAGGTCGCCGGGCCCGAGAACAAGGGCTCGGTCTACTCCAACGGCTACACCTACTCGGGCCATCCGGTGTCCTGCGCCGCGGCCCTGGCCAACATCCGGATCATCGAGCAGGAGGGCCTGCTGGAGCACGTCCGCGAGATCGCGCCCTACTTCCAGGCGCGCCTCAGGGAGCTCGAGGCGCTGCCGCTGGTCGGCGAGGTGCGCGGCCTGGGCCTGATGGCCTGCGTCGACTGCGTCGCCGACAAGCAGAGCAAGAACCCGCTGGCGCTCGACAAGGAGGTCGGCGGCCGCATCGACGCGCACTGCCAGGAGCTCGGCCTGGTCGTCCGGCCGATCTACAACATGTGCGTGATGTCGCCGCCTCTCATCATCGAGAAGCCGGAGATCGACCGTCTGGTCGAGATCCTGCGCCAGGGCATCGAGCGAACCCAGGACGACCTGGAGCGCGAGGGGCTGTGGCGGCGGTAGGGTGGAGTGCGAGCGTCTGGGCCCCCCCCCCCCCCCCCCCCCCCCCCGGGGGGGGGGGGGGGGGCCCCGGGGGGGGGGGGGGGGGGGGGGGCCAGACGCTCCGACTTGACGACGACGTTCAGATGTCGCGAAGGGAAGGGACGGGCGCCGAGGCGCCCGTTAGCTGTTCCGGGACACGGCGAACAGGGAGAGCGAGAGGATGGATTTCGGCCTGAGCGACGAGCAGCGCATGGTGGTCGAGACGGTGCGCGGCTTCGTCGAGAACGAGCTCTATCCGCTCGAGGCGCAGGTCGAGCGCGACGGCGAGCTGCCGCTGGAGACCGGCAAGGCGATCCAGCGCCAGGTCCTGGACATGGGCTTCTACGCGCCGAACATCCCCGAGGAGTTCGGCGGCGGCGGCCTCGACCACCTGACCTTCGCGCTGCTCGAGCGCGAGCTCGGCCGCGCCTCGATGGCGCTCTCGGTCTGGTGGGGCCGGCCCTCGAACATCCTCTGCGCCTGCGACGCGGAGCAGCGCGAGCGCTACCTGCTGCCGGCCGTGCGCGGCGACAAGATGGACGCGCTCGCCATGACCGAGCCGGACGCCGGCTCCGACGTGCGGGGCATGAAGTGCTTCGCGCGGCGCGACGGCGACGACTTCGTGGTCAACGGCACCAAGCACTTCATCAGCCACGCCGACGTCGCCGACTTCGTGATCTGCTTCGTCGCGACCGGCGAGGACCAGACGCCGCGGGGGCCCAGGAAGCGCATCACCGCCTTCCTGGTCGACCGCGGCACGCCGGGCTTCGAGATCCGGCCGGGCTACCGCTCGGTCAGCCACCGCGGCTACCACAACTGCATCCTGACCTTCGACGACTGCCGCCTGCCGGCCGGCCAGGTTCTGGGCGAGGTCGACCGGGGCTTCGAGGTCGCCAACACCTGGCTCGGCGCCACCCGCATCACCGTCGCCGCGATGTGCGTCGGCCGGGCGCGCCGCGCCCTCGACCTGGCGCTCGACTGGGCGGCCAGCCGCAAGCAGTTCGGCCAGACCATCGGCAAGTTCCAGGGCGTCTCCTTCAAGCTGGCCGACATGGCGACGGAGATAGACGCCGCCGACTGGCTGACCCTGGCCGCCGCCTGGCAGCTCGACCAGGGCCTGGCGGCCGACCGGCCGATCGCCCAGGCCAAGCTCTTCGCCTCCGAGATGCTGGCGCGGGTCACCGACCAGACCCTGCAGATCTACGGCGGCATGGGGCTGATGGACGAGCTGCCGGTCGAGCGGCTCTGGCGCGACGCGCGGGTCGAGCGGATCTGGGACGGCACCAGCGAGATCCAGCGCCACATCATCTCCCGCGACCTGCTGCGCCCCCTGGAGTCGTGACCGCGATGCCCGACGACGGAACGGCACCCGGACAGCCCGCCACGATGCCCCAGGGCCTGCTCGGCAGGCTGCTGCGTCCCGCCTCGATCGCCGTGATCGGCGGCAAGGAGGCCGGCGTGGTGATCCGGCAGTGCGAGAAGATGGGCTACGGGGGCGCGATCTGGCCGGTCAACCCGACCAGATCCGAGGTCGCCGGGCGGCCCTGCTTCGCCTCGGTCGAGGACCTGCCGGCGGCACCCGACGCGGCCTTCGTCGCGGTCAACCGCCACCGCACGCTGGAGGTCGTCGAGGCCCTGGCGGCGCGCGGCGCCGGCGGCGCGATCGCCTACGCCTCCGGCTTCAAGGAGGCCGGCGAAGAGGGCGGCGCGCTGCAGCGCCGCCTGGTCGAGGCGAGCGGCCTGATGCCGGTGATCGGGCCGAACTGCTACGGCATGATCAACTACCTCGACGGCGCGCTGCTCTGGCCCGACCAGCACGGCGGCCGGCGCTGCGAGCGCGGCGTCGCGATCGTGACCCAGTCGGGCAACATCGCGATCAACTTCACGATGAACCAGCGCGGCCTGCCGATCGGCTACCTGCTGGCGCTCGGCAACCAGGCCAAGATCGGCGTCGCCGCCGCCGTCGAGGCGCTGATCGAGGACCCGCGGGTCACCGCCGTCGGCCTGCACCTCGAGGGTATCGACGAGCCGAGCCGCCTGGCCAGGGTCGCCGAGCGCGCCCGGGAGCGCGGCGTGCCGATCGTCGCGCTCAAGGCCGGCCGCTCCGAGGCCGGCAAGCGCCTGGCGCTCAGCCACACGGCCTCCCTGGCCGGCGAGGACGCCGTCGTCGACGCCTTCCTGCGCCGCCTCGGCATCGCCCGCGTGCACTCGATCCCGGCCTTCCTGGAGACGCTCAAGCTGCTGCACGTCCACGGCGCGCTGCCCGGCCGGGCGATCGCCTCGATGTCCTGCTCGGGCGGCGAGGCCTCGCTGATCGCCGACGCCGGCGAGCAGCGTCGCGTCGCGTTCCGGCCGCTGAGCGCGGCGCGCAGGGAGGCGGTGCGGGCGACGCTGAGCGACCTCGTGGCGATCGACAACCCGCTCGACTACCACACCTTCATCTGGGCCGACCGGGCGCGCACGGCGGCGACCTTCGGGGCGATGATGGACAGCGGCTTCGACCTGACCCTGCTGATCCTCGACCTGCCGCGCGCCGACCGCTGCGATCCGGCCGACTGGGACGTCACGCTCGACGCCCTGGAAGACGCGGTCCGGGCGACCGGCCGGCGCGCCGGCGTCGTCGCGACGCTCGGCGAGCTGATGCCGGAAGCCGTCGCCGAGCGCCTGATCGCCGCCGGCATCGTGCCCTTCGAGGGCATCGACGAGGCCCTGGCCGCGATCGAGGCCGCCGCCGACATCGGCGAGGCCTGGGCGCTCGTCGGCACCGGCGGCCTGCCGCCGCTGCTGCCATTCCGGCCGGCCAGCGAGGGCGCGGTGCGCACGCTCTCCGAATGGGACTCCAAGCAGGCCCTGAAGGCCGCCGGCCTGGCCCTGCCGCCGGGCCGCCGGGTCGGCAGCGTCGAGGACGCCGTCGCGACCGCCGAGGCGCTCGGCTATCCCGTGGTGCTCAAGGCGACCGGCGCCGGGCTCGCCCACAAGAGCGAGCTGGGCGCCGTGCGGCTGAAGCTGGAGCATGCCGAAGCGGTGCGCGCGACGGCGGCCGAGCTGCTGCCGCTCGGCGAGGCGCTGCTGGTCGAGGCCATGGTCCCCGACGCGCTTGCCGAGGTCATCGTCGGCGTCCAGCACGACCCGCAGCTCGGCCTCTTCCTGCTGGTCGGCTCCGGCGGCGTGCTGGTCGAGCTGATCGCCGACCGCGCGATCCTGATGCTGATGGCGAGCGCCGGGGAGATCGAGCGGGCGCTGCGCTCGCTCCGGGTCATGCGGCTGATCGAGGGCCACCGCGGCCGCCCGGCCGGCGACCTGCCGGCGCTGGTCGCCGCGATCCAGGCCGTCCAGCGCTACGCCGTCTCCGAGGCCCACCGCCTGGTCGAGCTCGACGTCAACCCGATCCTGGTGCGGCCCCTGGGGGCGGAGGGCGGGGGAGCCGTCGCCGTCGACGCCCTGATCCGGTTGCGGGAGGAGTAGCGGACGTGCTGCCCCGGTCTCCATCGCGCCGATTTCCCTCTCCGCCCCCGGGGGCGGAGAGGGCAGGGAGAGGTGGGGGGGACGGACTTGCGGCGTCGCTCTCCGCCGGCCGCTCTTCCCCTTTGCTGCCAACGATAGACATCGCGGCGGCTGAAGCGCCGTCCCCCACCTCTCCCTGACCCTCTCCGCCCCACAGGGGCAGAGAGGGAAGTGGCGCGGCGAGACAAGAAGCGAAAGGACCCTTTCCCATGACCGACTCCCCGATCGAGACCGTCCGCCGCGGCAAGGTGCTGGAGGTGACGCTGAACCGGCCGCCGGCCAACGCCATCGACGCGGCGACCAGCCGGCTCCTGGGCGAGGTCTTCGCCGGCTTCCGCGACGATCCCGAGCTGCGCGTCGCGATCGTCACCGGCGCCGGCGAGAAGTTCTTCTGCCCGGGCTGGGACCTCAAGGCCGCCGCGGCCGGTGAGGCCTCGGACAGCGACTACGGCGTCGGCGGCTTCGCCGGGCTGCAGGAGCTGCCGGGCCTCAACAAGCCGGTGATCGCCGCGGTCAACGGCCTGGCGGTCGGCGGCGGCTTCGAGCTGATGATCTCGGCCGACCTGATCCTCGCCGCCGAGCACGCCCGCTTCGCCCTGCCGGAGATCAAGGTCGGCGTCTTCGCCGACGCCGCGACCCTGAAGCTGCACCGCCTGATCCCCTACCACGTCGCCCTGGACATGCTGCTGACCGGCCGCTGGATGGAGGCCGAGGAGGCGCTGCGCTGGGGCCTGGTCAACGAGGTCCTGCCGGCGGACAGGCTGCTGGCGCGGGCGCGCGAGATCGCTGGCCTGCTGGCCGACGGCCCGCCGCTGGTCTTCGCGGCGATCAAGGAGACGATCCGCATGACCCGCCACCTGCCGGTGCAGGAGGGCTTCGACATGATGCGCCGCAAGGCGATCCCGGCCGTCGACGCGGTCACCGGCTCCGAGGACGAGCGGGAAGGCACCCGCGCCTTCGCCGAGAAGCGCAAGCCGGTCTGGAAGGGGCGCTGACCGTGCCAGGCTGACGCCCGCCTGACCGGATCCGTCAGGAAGGCGTCAGCATCCCCGGTCACCCTCCTCGTCGATCGGACGAAGCGACGAGGGAGACGAGGGCAATGGCCGGGGCGCCACGCGCGCAGGGTTCCGCAGGCGAGCCCGTCCGGGTGCCGGTGTGGGACGGCTTCGTCAGGCTGTTCCACTGGTCGCTCGTCGCGACGCTGGCGACCGCCGCGGCGAGCGGCTTCTTCGGCGACGCCACCTGGGTCGAGGTCCATCTCTGGTCCGGGATCGCGGCGGCGGCGCTGGTCGCCCTGCGCGTCCTCTGGGGCTTCCTCGGCCCGACCCACGCGCGCTTCGGCGACTTCCTGGCCGGGCCGAAGGCGATGCGCGCGCACCTGCGCGGGCTGCTGTCCGGCGGCGGTGTCCGCCACCGCGGCCACAATCCCCTCGGCGGCGCCATGGTGCTGGCGCTGCTGCTGGTCGTCGCCCTCCTGGCGGCGACCGGCACGATCGCGCTCGGCGGCGTCCTGAAGTCGGGGCCGCTCGCCTTCGCCACCAGCTTCGCGACCGGCTGGGAGCTGCGCGGACTGCACCGGCTGCTCGCCTTCCTGCTGCTCGGCCTGATCGCCCTGCATCTGGCCGGGGTCCTGGTCGAGAGCCGGCGCAGCCGCGAGAACCTGGTGCTCGCCCTGGTCGACGGCCGCAAGGAGGCGCGGGCCGGCGACCATCCGCCGGCGCCGCGCCGGGCCCGGCCCGTGGTGGCGGCCTTGCTCGGCGGCGGCCTGCTCGCCGTCTCGGCGGCAGCCGTCTGGTCCTTCGCCGCGCGGCCGGGGCTCGGCGTGCCGTCGGCGCCGCTCGATCCGACCTACGCGGAGGAGTGCTCGGCCTGCCACGTCGCCTACCACCCGAGCCTGCTGCCGCGCGCCTCCTGGGCCACGCTGATGGCCGGGCTCGACGACCACTTCGGCGAGAACGCCTCCCTCGACCCGGAGACCGCGGCAGCGATCGCCGCCTACCTGCAGGCCAACGCCGCCGAGGCCTACGACACCAAGGCGGCCAACCGGCTGCGCCGGGTCGCCGCCGAGCGGCCCTTCAGCATCACCGCGACACCCTTCTGGCGGCGCACCCACGCCGGCCTCCCCGAGGCGCTCTTCGCGTCGCGGCCGGTCGGCGGCCGCGGCAACTGCGAGGCCTGCCACGGCGACGCCCGGAGCGGCCGCTTCGACCCCACTGCCATCCATGTGCCCGAGGAGACGACCCCATGAGACTGCCGACCATCCTGCTCGCCGTGACCCTGGTCGCGACCGCCGGCCTGGCCCTCGCCGCTTCCCCGGTGCGCCAGGCGATCCTCGACGGCTACGCCAAGGAGGCCGGCGTGGCAGCCTTCTCGGCCGAGCGTGGCAAGGCCTTCTTCGAGGCCAGCCACGCCGGCGGCAAGCCCGAGACCCCCTCCTGCACGACCTGCCACGGCATGGACCCGCGCATGCCCGGCCGGACGCGCGCCGGCAAGGCGATCGAGCCGATGGCGGTCTCGGCCAACCCGAAGCGCTTCACCGACTCGGCCTTCGTCGAGAAGTGGTTCAAGCGCAACTGCGACTCCGTGCTCGGCCGGCCCTGCAGCGCCGCCGAGAAGGGCGACCTCATCGCCTACCTCTCCAGCCTCTGACCCCGCGAAAGGACCCGCGCCATGCCGAGCTCCCGCAACCGCGCCCGCCTGCTCGCCGCCGCCCTGGCGGTCTCCGTCTCCGCCCTGGCGATCGGGCTGCTCGCCGGGCCGCGCGCCGAGGCCGAGGAGGAGGGCATGAGCATCCCGCCGGTCGCCGACGCGACCGTGCAGGCCGAATGCTCGGCCTGCCACATGGCCTTCCCCGCCGCGCTGCTGCCGGCCCGCTCCTGGCGGGCGCTGATGGCCGGGCTCGACGACCATTTCGGCGAGAACGCCGGCCTCGACCCGGCGACGACGGCGAAGATCACTGACTACCTGGTCGCCAACGCCGCCGACGCCGGCGGCCACCGCTCGCCGGTGCTGCGCGGCCTGGGGCCGGACGACGTCCCGCTCCGGATCTCCGAGACGCCCTGGTGGGAGCGGCAGCACCGCGGCGAGGTCTCGCCGAGCGCCTTCAAGGACCCGCGCGTCGGCTCCAAGGCCAACTGCGTCGCCTGCCACCGCGACGCGGCGCGCGGCTTCTTCGGCGACGACTGAGCCGGGCGCCGGGCGATCGCGGCTCAGCCCTTGATCGGATAGCTGCGGCGCGGCGCGATGCGCTCGCCGGGCAGCAGCTCGTAGGGCGGCTGCCAGCCGGGCAGGGCGGCGAGGCGCTGGCTCCAGGCGTGGACCGCCGGGAAGGCCCCGGCGAGGTCGTAGCCGGTCTCCTCCGGCGGGTAGAAGAGGTAGCCCGAGAGCGAGAAGTCCGCGATCGTCGGCCGCCCGCCGACCAGGAAGTCCTGGCTCTCCAGGTGCTTCTCGACGACCGCGAAGGCCGCGTCGGCCCGGGCCTCGAGGAAGGCCAGCACCGCCGGCTCCGGCGCCGCCGGCGCGAGGCTGCGCAGCCAGCGGTGGGTCGCGAAGTAGCTGGTGAACTTGTGGTTGTCGAACAGGATCCAGCGCCAGATCTCGCGCTTCTCCTCGGGGCTCTCCGCCCCGAAGCGGCCCAGCGCCTCGGCGAGGTAGTCCAGGATCACGCCGGACTGGCTGAGCTTGAGCCCGCGGTGCTCCAGCACCGGCACCTCGCCCATCTCGTTGACCTGCTCGCGCCAGGCCGGGGTGCGGGTCTCGCCGCCCAGGAAGTCGACGAAGACCGCCTCCCAGTCCGCCCCGGCGCAGGCCAGCAGGCTGGCGGCCTTGAAGGCGTTGCCCGACTGGCAGAAGCAGTGCAGCGTGAACTCGGCCATGATGCGCAGTTCCCCCTGTTGCCGTGTGAGCCGGAGCTTAGGCGAAGGCTGGGCCTCGGAGCAGTGCGCTTTCGTCACCTCTCCCCTCGGGGGAGAGGTGTAACGTTCGGCGCTACTCCGCCGCCGCGCGTCCTCCGCCGGCCGCCGCCAGGCCCTGCTCCAGATCGGCGAGCAGGTCCTCGGCGGATTCCAGGCCCGGCGACAGGCGGACCAGGCCGGGGGTGATGCCGGTCGCCCGGCGCTGCTCCTCGGGCATCGAGCGGTGGGTCGTGGTCGCCGGGTGGGTGATCAGCGACTTGGCGTCGCCGAGGTTGTTGGAGATGTCGACGATCTCCAGGCTGTCGAGCAGGCGGAAGGCGGCCTCCTTGCCGCCTTGCACCTCGAAGGTCACGACCGTGCCGAAGCCCTCCAGCAGCCGGGCCGCCAGGGCGTGCTGCGGGTGGCTGGCGAGGCCCGGGTAGACGACGCGCGTGACCGCGGGGTGCGCCTCCAGCCACTCGGCGACGGCCTGGGCGGTGCGGGCCTGGCGCTCGACGCGCAGCTCCAGGGTCTCCAGGCCCTTCAGCAGGGTCCAGGCATTGAAGGGGCTGAGCGCCGGGCCGGTGTGGCGCACGAAGGGCAGCAGCCTGTCGTCGTGGAACTTCCGGCTGCACAGGATGGCGCCGCCCAGGCAGCGGCCCTGGCCGTCGATGTGCTTGGTGCCGGAATAGACCGAGACGTCGGCGCCGTGCTCGATCGGGCGCAGCAGCAGCGGCGTCGAGAAGACGTTGTCGGCGACCACGGTGGCGCCGGCGGCCTTGGCCAGCGCGACGATGGCCGGCAGGTCGAGCACCTCCAGGGTCGGGTTGGAGATGGTCTCGAAGAATACGACCTTGGCGCCCTTGGCGAGCTCGCGCTTCCAGGCCTCCAGGTCGGTGCCGTCGACCAGCACCGTCTCGACGCCGAAGCGCGGCAGGATCTGCGTGACGACCTGGAAGCAGGAGCCGAAGAGGGCGCGCGAGGCGACCAGGCGGTCGCCGGCCGAGAGCTGGCAGGCCAGGGCGGAGAAGACCGCGGCCATGCCGCTCGCCGTGGCGAAGCAGGCCTCCGCACCCTCCAGCCCGGCGATGCGCTCCTCGAACATCGTCACCGTCGGGTTGCCGTAGCGGGAGTAGACGTAGCCCTCCTCCTCGCCCTTGAAGCGCGCCTCGGCCGAGGCGGCAGTCTCGTAGACGAAACCGGAGGTGAGATAGAGCGCCTCGCTGGTCTCGCCGTGCGGCGAGCGCTCGAGGCCGCCGCGCACCAGGCGGGTGGCGCGGCCCGGGCCGGCCGGGCGGCCGGGGTGGCGGCTGGACGTCTCGGACATGCTCGGTTCCTCGGTTCTCAGCCCTGGATCCAGGGCAGGCCGGCGGCGCGCCAGCCGGACAGGGTGTTGCGGTGGCCGGCCTCGTCCTTCGGCCCCTCGAAGCCGTCGGCGATGTTCCAGCAGGGCCCGAAGCCGGCGCGGGTCAGGGCGACGGCGGCGTCGCGCGAGCGCTGGCCGGAGCGGCAGAGCAGCAGGAGCGGGCGTTCGGGCAGCACGCCCGCCGCCGCGACCTCCTGCAGGAAGCGCTCGTTCGACGCCATGCCCGGCCAGCGCTTCCAGGACACGAAGACGACGCGGCCGCCGAGCGCCTCGGGATCCGGACGGCCGACGAAGTCCCATTCCGGGGCGCTGCGCACGTCGACCAGCAGGGCCTCGGGCTCGCGCGCCAGCAGCTCGTGGGCGGCGCGGCTGTCGAGGTCGCCGGCATAGTCCGCGCTCGCGGCGGTCGCGCCGGCGGCAGCGGCGCTGGGGGAGGTGGTCATCTCTCTGCTCCTCGTTGCGGGGCCCTGCCCTCGGGGCCTGGCCGTGGCGGGCCTACGGGAGCGGTCCCCGCAGCGCTTTAGCAGTTGGTGACGCGGGTGCAAGCTGCCCGATCAAAGCCCGCGGGTCCGTCACGGAGGACCAGGCCGGAAAGACAAAGCCCGTCGCGGCGAAGCCGGACGGGTGATCCGCTTTAGCCGCATTTGTAGAGCGCCCGCAAGCTGAAGCTCAAATCGGCGCTGTCCGGTGACCTTAGGAGCGGCCCGCCGGACTGTAAACCTGGAGAATCATATATTGTGCGAGGGCGGTCTGCATTTGCCCTCGACTGGACGGTGCCAAGGAACGGCCGGCCCCGGCGCCCTGGGAGGCGCCGGGGCCGCTGCGGGACCTACCAGCGCCAGGTCACCGTGCCGATGACCTGCCGGCCTTCGCCCCAGTAGCAGACCAGACCCGCGCAGGTCGTCACGTACTCGCGGTCGAACAGGTTGGTCGCGTTGACCTGCAGCGACAGCTGGTCGTCGAGGTCGTAGCGAAGCATCGCGTCGGCGACGACGTAGCCGGGCGTCTCGCTGGTGTTGGCGGCGTCGTCGTAGCTGGGGCCGATGTAGCGCAGGCCGCCGCCGAGGCCGAAGCCTTCGAGGAAGCCGTTCTGCACCGTGTAGTCGAGCCAGCCCGAGGCGATGTGCTCCGGCACCTCGATCGGCCGCTTGCCGAGGTCGCTGCCGTTGCTCTCGGTGACCTCCGAATCGAGGTAGCTGTAGGCGGCTGTCAGGTTGAAGCCGTTCCAGCTGCCCTTGGCCTCCAGCTCGATGCCGCGACTGCGGATCTCGCCGGTCTGGACGCTGAGGTTCGGGTTGTTCGGGTCCGGCGTCAGCACGTTGGTCTTGGTGAGGTCGAAGGCGGCGGCGGTGAAGATCGCGTCGAGGCCGGGCGGCTGGTACTTGATGCCGACCTCGTACTGGTGCGACCGCTCCGGCTCGAAGGCATTGCCGGCGGCGTCGGCGCCGGTCTGCGGCAGGAAGCCCTCGGCGTAGCTGACGTAGGGCGCGAGGCCGACGTCGAACTGGTAGCTGACGCCGGCCCGCCCGGTGAAGGCGCTGCTGTCCTGGTCGGTGGTGGCGTCGGCCAGGCGGTCCTCGGTACGGTGGTCGACCCAGTCCTGGCGCCCGCCCAGGGTCACGACGACCCGGTCGTAGAGCTCGATCTGGTCCTGGGCATAGACGCCGAGCTGGTCGAGCGTCTCGATCGCCGAGCGGTAGGGCGCGGGGATGGTGATGTCGCCGGCGTAGACCGGGTCCGAGATGCTGAGGGTCGGCGCCGGGCCGTAGTGGTTGCTGTAGCGCTCGCTGGCGCGGCTCCAGTCGAGGCCGACCAGCAGGGTCTGGTCGACCGGACCCAGGGAGAAGCGCGCCTCGGCCTGGTTGTCGATGGCGAACTGGCTGAGCACGTCCGGCGCGGCCCAGATCGAGCGGTAGATCGTGTCGTCGTCGAGCTTGGCTTCCGGGTAGACGTAGTGCAGGTCGACGTCGACGTGGAAGTAGCGGACGTTCTGGCGGACCGCGAAGACCTCGTCGACCTGGTGGCTGAACAGGTAGCCGACCGAGTACTGCTCGTGGTGCGCCTCGTCGAAGCCGGGCTCCCCGGCGATCACGTCGGTGCGGACCCGGTCGATGCCGCCGAAGGGGCCGAAGTCGGTCGAGCGCTCGTCCTTCAGGTAGTCTGCGAGCAGGGTGAGCTCGGTCGAGTCGCTCGGCCGCCAGGTCACGGCCGGCGCGACGAACAGGCGGTCGTTGTGCATCGCGGTGCCGTCGTTGTAGTCGAACTCGGTCCCGCTCTCGCGGCCGAGGCCGGTCAGGCGCACCAGCACCGTCTCGTCCTCGTCGAGCGCGCCGCCCAGGTCGAAGGCGCCCTGGAAGCGGTGCCAGTTGCCGACCTGGCCCTGGATCTCGCGGATCGGCTCGGCGGTCGGCCGCTTGGTCGCGCGGTCGACGATGCCGGCCGGGTCGGCCTGGCCGTAGAGCGCGCCCGCCGGCCCCCGCAGCACCTCGAAGCGCTCCATGCCGTAGGGCTCGGTGGTGAACACGGCGAAACGGCTGCCGACCATGCGCAGCCCGTCGCGGAAGTTGCCGTTGGTGATGGCGTCGAAGCCGCGGATGTCGACGAAGTCGTAGCCGCGCGGATCGGCCCCGAACGCGTCGGTGCGCACGCCGGGCGTGTACTGTATCGCTTCCGACAGGGTCTGGGCGTTGCGCCGCTCCAGCTCCTCGCGGCCGACCACCGAGACCGACTGCGGCACCTCGACGATCGGCGTATCGGTCTTGCTGCCGGCCCTCGTGCGGCTCGCCGCAAAGCCCTCGACCGGCCCGCGCGCGGCCTCGCCGGTGCCGCTGCCCTGGACCGTGACCGTGCCGAGCCGGATCGCGCTCTCGTCGCCCGCGGCCGGCTTCTCCAGCGTCACGGTCGTCGGGTTGGTGAAGCGGTAGGTCAGGCCGGTGCCGTCGAGCAGCCGCGCGAGCGCCGCCTCGGGCGCCAGCTCTCCGTCGACACCCGGCGAGCGCAGGCCGCGGGCCAGGGCGTCGTCGAAGAACAGCTCGATCCCGGTCGCGCGCGAGAAGCTGAGCAGCGCCTGGGCGAGCGGTTGCGCCGGGATGTCGAAGCGCCGCTCCGTGTTCTGCACCAGCTGCGCGCGGTCCCAGACGCCGCCCGCCTCGCCGCCCGCCTCGCCGCCGACCTTGCCGCCGGCGCGGGCCGCCGCGCCCGGCGTCAGGCAGGCCGCTGCGGCCACGGCCAGGGCCGTGGCCGTCAGCAGCAGCGGGCGCGCGCCGGCCCTGGCGCGCCGCGTCCCGTCGTTCTTGATCCCCACCTCTCTCGCTCCCCTTCAGGTGACCTGTCCGGCACGGCCGCGGCTGTACCGTCAAGTGATGCAAATGAAAGGCATTCGCATTTTCGTCAGGGCAGACGAGGCGGGGGCGGCGGAGCATTAGGTCGCCGGCAAAAAAAGCTCAGCCGGCCGGGCGGACCAGGACCAGCAGGTCGGTCAGGTAGAGCAGGCGGACCGGCAGGCTGCGCGCGATCGTCTCCAGGGCGGCCTCGGGCCGCCGGGTGTCGAAGACGCCGGTCACCGGCAGGGCGGCGATCGCCGGGTCGGTGACCAGGATGCGGCCGCGGCGGTAGCGCTCCAGGTCGTGCAGCACCTCGGCCAGCGGGGCCGCCTCGAAGACCAGGCGGCCCTCGCGCCAGGCGCCGATGTCGGCGGCCGCGACCGGATAGGGCGCGCCGGCGCCCTCGGGTCCGTAGCGCAGGCCCTGGCCGGGCGAGAGGCGCACCGGCGGCCCGGCCTCCGGCGTCACGGCGACGCGGCCCGAGGCGACGCTGACGCTGGTCCCGCGGCCGCGCAGGGCGACGTCGAAGGCGGTCCCGACGACGGTGACCGAGCCGGCCCCGGCCTCGACGACGAAGGGACGGTCCGGGTGGGGTGCGACCGAGAAGAAGGCCTCGCCGCGAAGGAGCGTCACCCGGCGCCGGCCGTCCTCGAAGTCGGTCGAGAGCGCCGAGGCGGCGGCCAGCACGACGCTCGAGCCGTCGGGCAGCGCGATGCGCCGGCGCTCGCCGAGCCCGGTCTGCGCATCGGCGAGCAGGCCGGCCGCGAAGCCCGGCGGCTGCAGCGTCCAGAGCCCGGCCGTCGCGGCCAGCAGCAGGAGCAGGGCGATCGCGGCCGCGACCGCGAGTGGTCGCCGGGCAGGGCGGGCGGGACGGTCCGTCGGCAGGGCCGCGAAGTCGGCCTCGAGGCCGTCGAGGCCGTGCCACAGGGCATCGACCTCCGACCAGGCCGCGCGGTGTGCCGGATCGGCGGCCAGCCAGGCGGCGCAGGCCGCCCGCTCGGCGGCGCTCGCCTCGGGGTCGCGCAGCCGCGCGAACCAGGCGACGGCCGCCTCGTCGACCGGGGTGCCGGCCTCGTTCGTCATCGTTCCGCCGGACTCCCTGCTCGCGGCCCGGTCGCCCGGCCGGCGGACCGGTTGCCCGCGCGGCCTTCTTCGTTGAAGACGATGGGGATGGCGCGGAGCATTACGGCTCGCCTGCTTGGTCGCGCCGATGGGCCTCGAGCCGGGCCCGGCAGCGGGCGAGGGCGCGGACCATGTGGACGACGACGGTGTTGCGGGCGATGCCCAGGCGCCGGGCGATCTCGGCGTAGCTCAGGCCCTCGAACTTGTGCAGCAGGAAGACTTCGCGCTCGCGCGGGCTCAGCTCGGCGACCGCCCGGCGCAGCACGGCGAGTTCCTCGCGCGACAGCAGCGTGCGTTCGGGCGAGGGCGTGTCCGCCGGCAGGCCCAGCCAGGCGGCGTCGGTCAGGGGCTCGGCCGAGCGGGCAGGGGCGGCGCGGTAGTGGTCGACGACGAGGTTGCGGGCGGTCCGGAAGAGGTAGGCGCGGGGGTCCTGCAGGGCCGCCGTCGGGCCGGCGCGCAGCAGCCTGAGGAAAGCCTCCTGGGTCAGGTCGCCGGCCGCCTCCGGCGAGCCGACGCGGCGCCGGAAGAAGCGCTCCAGGTCCCGGCGGCAGCTGCGGAACAGGGCATCCAGACCGTCGCCCGACACGGAAGATCCCGATTAGCTCGTGGGTCAGGCGGCCTGCTTAATGCAAATGAGAATTATTCGCAATATCTGCGGCAGCACGCCGCGAGGCTGGTCGCCGTCTCCGAATGACCGGTTGAGGGGCCCGGCGTCTTCGGGTCTCATGGGGCCGCCATCAGGGGGGAGGGAGGTCTCGACAATGCGCCTGCTGCTGCTGCTCGGCCTGCTGGCCGGCCTCGCCGGCGCCGCCCGGGCCGGGACGATCGAGAGGCTGGAGGCCGGCGAGCCGCTGCGCCTCGGCGTGCGGGTCGACGCGGCGCCCTTCTCCTATCTCGTCGACGACAAGCCGGCCGGCTACAGCGTGCAGCTCTGCCGCGCCGTCGCCGGCGAGATCGCCCAGGACCTCGAGCTCGCCAAGGTCTCGATCCAGTACGTCTCGGTCGACACCGACGAGCGCTTCCGGGCCGTCGCCGACGGCCGCATCGACCTGCTGTGCGGCGCTGCGACGGCGACCCTGGCCCGGCGCCGGCTGGTCGACTTCTCGATCCCGACCTTCATCGACGGCGCCGGCGTGCTGGTGCGGGCCGACGGGGCCCGGCAGTTCGCCGAGCTGGCCGGCAAGCGGATCGGCGTGCGCCGCGCGACCTCGACGGCCGACCGGCTGCAGACGACCCTGAAGAGCTCGGGCATCGCGGCCGAGGTCGTGCCGCTCGACGCCCACGAGGAGGGCTTCAGCCGGCTGCAGAGCGGCGACATCGACGCCTACTTCGCCGACCGGGCGATCCTGCAGTCCCTGATGATCGGCCACGGCCTGCCGGCCGACCTCCGGCTCTCCCCGCAGTACCTGTCCTACGAGCCCTACGCCCTGGCCCTGCCGCGCGGCGACAGCGCGTTCCGACTGGCGGTCGACACGGCGCTCAGCCGGCTCTACCGTTCCGGCGCCATCAAGGAGATCTTCGCCAGCGCCTTCGGCAAGGCCGAGCAGAGCGATCTGCTGAAGGCGCTCTACATCGTCTCGGCCCTCCCGGAGTAGCCCCGCCATGACGACGATCGCACTGACCATCGAGGCCCGGACCCGCGACCTGGGCGACGGCTTCACCGTCGGCCGGGTCCTGCCCTCGCCGAAGCGCCGGCTGGTCGGTCCTTTCATCTTCTTCGACCACATGGGCCCGACGCTCTTCGAGCCGGGCCGGGGCATCGACGTCCGGCCGCATCCGCACATCGGCCTCGCCACGGTGACCTACCTGTTCGACGGCGCGATCATGCATCGCGACAGCCTGGGCAGCGCGCGCCGGATCGAGCCCGGCGACGTCAACTGGATGACCGCCGGGCGCGGCATCGTCCACTCCGAGCGCACCGCCGAGGCCGATCGGCGCAGCAGCTCCAGCCTGCACGGCATCCAGAGCTGGATCGCCCTGCCGCTCGCCGACGAGGAGGCCGCGCCGAGCTTCACCCACACGGCCAAGGAGCAGCTGCCGAGCTTCGACCACGAGGGCGTCCGCCTGCGCCTGATCGCCGGCTCGGCCTACAACCGCAGCTCGCCGGTCGCGGTCTTCTCGCGGATGTTCTACCTCGACGGCGAACTGGCCGAGGGCCACAGCCTGACCTTGCCGGAGGAGCACGAGGAGCGCGCGGTCTACGTCGTCGAGGGCGCCGTCGAGCTGGCCGGCGAGCGGGTCGAGGCGCGGCGCATGGCGGTGCTCGAGCCCGGCGGCGCGCCGACCCTCAAGGCTCTGACCGGCGCCCGGGTCATGCTGCTCGGCGGCGAGCCGCTGACCGGCGAGCGCTTCATCTGGTGGAACTTCGTCTCCAGCGACCAGGCCCGCATCGAGCAGGCCAAGCAGGACTGGCGGGACGGCCGCTTCGCCTCGGTGCCCGGCGAGACCGAGTTCATCCCGCTGCCCGAGGACTGAGGCGCTAGCCGCCCAGCTTCTTCAGCTCCAGTCGGCTGAGGCCGTCTTCGAAGAAATGGGTGAGGCCGAGGGCCCTGGCTTGTCGGAAGCGCCCTCGTAGTCGGCGGCGGCCTCCTCGTATTGCCGCAGCCCCTCGTGGGCGGCGGCGCGGGGCAGGAGGACCAGGGGCAGGTAGCGTTGTCGATCGGCCGACGGCATCACGCGATAGGCGAAGTTGAGGTCCGTCAGGGCTGCCTGGGACTTGCCCAGGCGCTGAAGCGTGCCGCCCCGGGTCTGCCGCAGGAACCAGTATCCGGTGTCCAGCCCGATGGCGCTGTCGAGTGCCCGGACGGCGCCGGCCAAATCGTCCCGGCCGATGCGGATGAGGGCCAGCCACGCCAGGACGACGACCTGGTCGGCGACCGTCCTGTCGCCCTGCATGCGTTCCAGCAGCGCCTCGAGCTCCTGCTCTGTCGCCGGCAGATCCCTCTGGGCCTTCGGGACGTCGAGGCGCCGTTCGATCAGTTCCTCGAGCGCGGGCGGCGGCGGCGGCATGCCGGGCAGCTCCGCGCGCGACTGGGCGCCCGCCATTGCCGGCGCCAGCAGCGCGGCGAGGAGGACCAGGAGGGCGGCGAGGGCGCTTCTCACAGCGACACCCCGATCTCCCGCCGGCCGATCTGCTTCAGGCGGGCGAGGATCTGCTGGGCCTCGTCGTAGTCGGCGACGGCCTCTGCGTCCCAGCCGGCGCGGTGGTAGGCGGCCGAGCGGTGCATCAGGGCGTTCATGAACAGGGGATGCTGGTCGCCGTGGCTGCGCCGGATCGTCTCCAGGCCCTCGGCGAGATGCGGCTCGGCGGCCTTGAAGTCGCCCAGGCCGGCGAGCGCCTGGCCGAGCAGCACCCGGGCCCAGCCGGTATCGGGGTGGTGCGGCCCGAGGCTGGCGCGCAGCAGCGGCAGCGCCCTCTCGAGGTTCTTCCGGGCGGCCCCGTCGTCGGCCAGCTGCAGCTCGATCGAGCCGCGCGCCAGCTCGAGCCGGGCGCGGTCGGTCTCCGCCAGGGCCCGCTCGTCCCGCGTGGCGCCGCGGGCCAGTTCGGCGGCCAGGTCCGTCGCCGCGGCCGCCAGCCGCTCGGCCGCGGCGCCGCGCCCGCTCATGGCGGCGTTCTGCGCCAGGTTCATGATGGCCCAGGCGACGTCGCGATGCTTCCCGCCCCAGGCGTTCTTCAGGATCGCCAGGGCCTCGCTCCACAGAGGCTGCGCCTCGGCGACGCGGTCCTGCTCCTCGAGCGCGCGGGCGAGCAGGGACAGCTCGTCGGCGACGAAGGGATGGCGCGGGCCGTAGGCCGCCTTGGCCAGCTCGAGCTGGTGCCGCGCCAGCGTCTCGCCCTCCGAGGCCTGGCCCAGCATCATCGCCAGCTCGGCCTCGGTCGCGGTCAGGGCGCTGCTGCGCGGGTCGGCGGGGCGGAAGTGGCGGTCGTTGAGCAGCCGCGCCCGGGCGAGGTGCCGCTGCGCCTTCTCGAAGTGCGCCCGGTTCATGTTCTCGCGGGCCAGGAACATCAGCAGCAGCGGGAACCCCGGGTCGTCCGGATCGGCGTGCCGGTCGGCCAGGGTCAGCGCCTCGGCGGCGGCCTGCTCGGCGGCGGCGTAGTCACCCTCGGCATCGAGGGCGGCCGCCTGGTCGAGGCTGATCACCGGTGGTGCCGCCGGCGGCGGCTCGGGCAGCGTGCGGCAGCCGAGCGGCGCGGCCAGCAGCAGGCCCGCGAACGCCAGCCGCAGCGGCCTGCGCAGAGCTGTCATCCGAACCCGTCCCCCATTCCCCGTTCGCTTCCGGCGAATGCCCCAAGGCAGGTCCTACGATCGCCGATTCAGGCGCGGCGGGCCAGCGCGAAACGGGCAGGAACCTGGAGCCACGACCCGCAGGGATCGTGCCGGCTCAGATCTCCCGGCCGAGCTCGCGCAGGGTCTCCTCGACCGCGGTCCAGCTGCCGCGCACCGTGCGGTCGTTCTCCGGGCTGCTGTCCTCCAGCATGTAGGCGCGCAGGCTCTTCTGGAAGGCGCGCAGGTGGCGCTGGATCGCCACGCGGTTGCGGCGCAGCTCGCTCTCCTGGAACAGCAGGCGCTCGATCAGGTCGACGGTCATCGTCGGGTCCTTGATCGAGCCGACGATGCCGAAGCAGGCGCTGACCAGGGCGAAGCGCTGGGTCGAGCGGCGCTGCAGCTCGTAGAGCTGCTCCAGCTCCAGGGCCTGCTGGCGGTTCTCCTTCTCGTTCAGCAGCTCGGCGAGGGCGTCCGGATCGGCGTGGCCGTTCATCTCCTTGACGCGCTCGTTGTACTCGAACTCCAGGCCCATGAGGTCGTGCTCGGCGCGCTTCACCTCTTCGTAGGCGACGTCGAGCTCCGCCTTGGCCTCTTCGATGAGATGGTGCCGTCGCATGCCGTTTCTTCAACCGTTGCGCTGGTCGTCCGCAGTCCAAGCAAAGCAGAGGCGTCGCGCGCCCCGATCCGAAACCGACAGCCTAGACGGCAATTATTAACAGAAGAGTACTTATGACTTGCGTTAACGGGCCGTTATCCCTGTTCCCGGCAGTCTGCGGCCGTTTCCGACCGTCGAACGAGCGCACGAGGGCGCCTGCCGCCATGACCGCGAAGATCCTGCTGCTGACCACGACCGGCGGCGCCTTCCTCAACGAGGCGCTGGCCCGTCCGGCCTTCCGCTCGCGCATCGAGGGGGTGGTCAGCGACCGCGCCTGCGGCGGGCTGCAGGCGGCGGCGCGCCACGGCCTGCCGACGCGGATCATCAGCGAGCCCGACAACGGGGCCTTCTCGGCGGCGCTGCTGCGCCATGCCGCCGAGGCGCGGATCGACTATCTCGTGACCGCCTCGTTCCGCCGCCTGCTGAAGCCGCCGATGACCGACGCCTATCGCGACCGCCTGTTCAACGTCCATCCTTCGATCCTGCCGGCCTTCGAGGGCCTCAACCCCATCGACCAGCAGCTCGCCGTCGAGACCCGCCTGGTCGGCAGCACGGTCCACGTCGTCGACGACAGCGTCGACGGCGGCCCGATCGTCCAGCAGTCGGCCCTGGTCCGCGCCTACGGCGAGGAGCCCGAGCGGCTGCGCCACCGGCTCTTCGAGCTCTCGGTCAAGGGGCTGCTGCAGCTCGTCGCCTGGCTCTGGGAGGGGCGTCTCGCGGTGACCCCCGACGGCGTCCGCGTCACCGGCGCGCGCTTCGACGATCCGTCCCATGCCCCGGCCTTCGACGACCCCGAGGCCGCGGCCCTGTCATTGCCCTGGCCCTGGTGGGATCGGCCGGAGTACCGCCACCTGGCGCCGGGCGCGCCCGGCCTGGTCGCCGGCTAGCCGGGCGCGGCGCGCGTCAGCGCCCGGATCAGCAGGCCGGCGCCGAGGCCGGCCAGAAGCGCGCCCGCGACCGCATCGCCGGCGCGCCGGGCACGCCCGTAGAGCCGGCGCACCCGGCCCGTCGAGAAGGCGAGCGCCAGGGCCCCGTGCCAGAGCACGCCCACGGCGGCGACCACGCCCAGGGCCGCGAGGCCGAGCCGGCCGGACGGCGCCTGGGGCAGGGCCACCACGAAGACGCTGGCGAAGAAGGCGGCGGCCTTGGGATTGCCGAGGCCGGTCAGGAAACCGCGTGCCAGCGCCCGCCGGCCCGGCAGCGGGGCGACCGGCGCGGGGGCCGACTCGGGCCGCCGCGGCGCGAGCAGCGCAGCGGCCGCGAGCCGCAGCCCGAGCCAGAACAGGTAGCCGCCGCCGAGCAGCGGCAGCGCGCGCGGCAGCCAGGGCGCCCCGGCCTGCAGCAGGCCGAGGCCGAAGAGGGCGAAGGCGGCCCAGCAGAGCGCGGCGGCGGTGACCCCCAGGCCGGCCAGGATGCCGGCGGGGCGCGAGCAGGCGGCGGCCGTCGTCGCGACGATCAGGAAGTCCGGACCCGGGCTGAGGCAGCCGAGGAGGTAGACGCCGGCGACGCCGGCCAGGGTGCCGAGGGGCTCCGGCATCGGGCCGCCTCAGGTGCGGGCCCGGGGGGCATGCGTCGCGGCCCGCTCCGCCGGGGCGCCGACCGCGCGCAGGCAGAACGCGACCAGGTCGTCGACCAGCTCGTCGCCGTTGCCGTCGGGGCCCAGGCCGTCCGGCGACAGCGGCCCGACCAGCCCCTCGATGCAGGTGCCGACGAGGCAGGCGGCGGAGGCCGCCGCGTTCTGGCGCGGAAACTCGCCGCTGCGCATGCCCTGCTCGACGACCGTCTCGAAGACCCGGGCCAGGGCGCGGCGGTACCTGAGGCGCGTCGCGTCGGTCTCCGCGTCGACCGGCTCGGCGACGAGGGCGTAGGCCAGCCGGCGCCTCCGTAGCGCGCGTCGCGCGAAGGTGCGCACCGCGTCGGCCAGGCGCAGGGAGGCCGGGCCATCGGACAGGGCGATGGCTTCGACCACCTCGAGCTCGCGCTGGGAGGTCTCGCCGATCATCTCGGCGAAGAGTGCCGCCTTCGACGCGAAATGCCGGTAGACCGTGCCGGTGGCGACGCCGGCGAGGCCGGCCACGGCGGTCACCGGGGCCTCCTGGAAGCCGCCGTCGGAAACCAGCCGCCGGGCCGCGGAGAGGATCCGCTGGCGCTTGTCGGCGAGCGCCTCCTGCACCTTCTCGGTCTTGCGGTAGGCCATGGCCCCTTCGCTCCGTCGACGGCTTGACAGATAGAAGTGAATACAGGTTCACTTCATTCCTGTCCACGGCCGAGCAAACGGGAGAAGGAACGTGATCGAGCAGCTGAGCGGGCCGCTGACCGCCTTTCTCGGCATAGCGGCGCTGGTCATCGTGACGCCCGGGCCGGACACGGCCGTCACGATCCGCAACACCCTGGCGGGCGGTCGCGCCGGTGGGCTGGCGACCGCGCTCGGCGTCTCGACCGGGCAGTCGGTCTGGGCGCTCGCCACGAGTGCCGGCATCGCCGCGCTGCTCGTCGCCTCGGAGCCGCTGTTCCTGGCGGTGAAGTACGCCGGTGCCGCCTACCTCGTGCTGCTCGGCCTGCAAGCGCTGAGGGAGGCCTGGCGGCCGTCGGCGGGGGTCGGCGGGCAGGCGGCCGAGGGCGGCCGGGCGGCGCGCCTGCCGGCGCGCGCGGCCTTCCGCCAGGGGGTGGTCAGCGACCTCGGGAACCCGAAGATGGCGGCCTTCTTCACCAGCCTGCTGCCGCAGTTCGCCCCGGCGGGGCCCGGCGGACCGGCACGCTTCGAGGACCTGGCGGCCCTCGGCCTGCTGTTCGCGCTCATGACCCTGCTGTGGCTGGCGGCCTACACCCTGGCGGTCGCCCGGGTCGGCGACCTGCTGCGCCGCCCGCCGGTCCGGCGGCTGCTGGAGGGCGCGACCGGCGCCGTCCTGATCGGCCTCGGCCTGCGCATCGCGACGGAGCGACCCTGAGGCGGCGAGACCGGCGCGCGGCGGCTCAGTCGCTCGCCAGGCGACCTTCGCCGGCCTTGAAGAAGTACTGGCTGCAGGTCAGCCAGCCCTTGAGCGGCCGCAGCGGCAGCACGCAGGTCACGAGCGCCAGCGGCAGGCTGGTCACCAGGTGGACCCAGAAGGGCGGATCGGCCTGCACCTGCAGAACCAGCGCGAAGATCACCACCGGCACGCAGCCGAAGCACTGCACGAAGAAGGCCGGCCCGTCGGCGGGATCGGCGAAGGCGTAGCTCAGGCCGCAGACCTCGCAGCCGTCGCGGAGCGTCAGGAAGCCGTGGAACAGATGGCCCTGGCCGCAGCGCGGACAGCGTCCGCGGATGCCGGTTCTGACGGGCTTCAGAACGGGCCAGTCGCCCTGGGTGTCGCTCGCCGGGATATCGTTCGCCGGGATATCGTTCGCCAGGATATCGTTCACCCGGGCGCCGCTGGCTCGGGAGCCGCCGATCACGTTGTCCATGTCGCAGGATTCCTTGAGACGTTTCGGCTTATGTAGGTTATTTGTACGGATTATTTAGCCAGACATATCGGGGGCCATATCCATGCAAAGCTGGCTTCCCTTCCTGGCCGAGGAGCCCGGCCCGAAGTACCTGGCGATCGCCGATGCCATCGAGCGGGCGGTCCGCTCCGGCGTCCTGCGTCCCGGCGAGCGCCTGCCGTCGCAGCGCGAGCTGGCCCGGCGGCTCGCGGTCGACCTGACGACGGTGACCCGAGCCATCGGCCTCCTCCGCGATGCCGGCTGGGTCGAGGGCGCGGGGCGGCTCGGCACCTACGTGCGCAACGACGCGGGCGCGCTGGCGCGGCTGGACGACGGCGCGGCCGAGAGCGGCATGAACATGCCGCCGCAGCCGGGCTTCGCGCTGCTGGAAGAGGCGATCCGGACCGGCACGGCGAAGCTGCTGCGGGTCGGCGGGCAGTCGCCGCTGCTGCAATATCAGCCGAACGGCGGCAATCTTCACGACAGGGCCGAGGCGGCGGCGCGGTTCTCCGGGCGCGGCGTCGCCACCTCGGAGGACGAGGTCGTGATCGCGGCCGGCGGGCAGAACGCCCTGCATGCGATCCTCGCCGGCATCGCGAGGCCGGGCGACGTGCTCTATGCGGGGCGCCACGTCTATCCCGGGCTCCTGGCGCTCGCTGCGCGCTTCTCGCTCGCCGTCGTCCCGGTCGAGGGCGACGGCGAGGGCCTCGATCCGGACGCGCTGGAGGCGGCGATCGTGCCTGCCGCCAGGGCCCTCTACATCGTGCCGACCAACGACAATCCGACGACCGCGACGACGACGCTGGAGCGCCGCCGCGCGATCGCGGCCGTGGCGCGCCGGCACGGCCTGGCGATCGTCGAGGACGACGCCTACGGGCAGCTTCCCTCGGCGCCGCTGCCGTGCCTGGCCCGGCTCGCCCCCGAGCTGACCTGGCACATCGCCAGCCTGTCGAAGATCGTCTCGCCGGTCCTGCGGGTCGCCCACGTCCGGGCGCCCTCGGCCCAGCAGGCCTGGCGCCTCGCCGCCGACGTCCAGGAGACGGCGGTCATGGCGCCGCCCCTGAACGCCGCGCTGGTGACCGGCTGGATGCGGGACGGCACGCTCGAGCAGCTGGTCGCGGCGATCCGGGCCGAGGCCGTCGCCCGGCAACGCATCGTCGCCCGCCATCTGCCGGGCGCCGACTACGCGGCCCATCCGGAAGGCTATCATCTCTGGCTGCCGCTGCGGGACGGCGCGGGCGCGGCCGAGCTCGTCGCCGCCGTCCGTCCCCTCGGCCTCTCGATCGTCTCGGGCAGCGCCTTCGCGGTGCGCAGCGGCGATCCGCTCGAGGCCGTGCGGATCTCGATCGGCGGCGCGCTCGACCACGACCGCCTGCGCCGCGCGATCGAGCGCGTGGCCGCGATCCTCGGGGGCGGGGCCTCGCGCCGGGGCGGCTTCGTCTAGAGGGCGGTCCGTCCGGGCCCTAGGCGGCGGCCCGGCCCGCCTCGCGCAGCAGCAGCTCGGCCAGGGCCTCGGCGCCGCGGCGGTTGCCGTAGAGCACCGGGCGCTTCGCAGCGATCTCCTCGGCCCGGGCCTGCCGCAGCGCCGGATCGCCGGCCAGCGCCACGGCCTGGCGCACGTAGTCCTCGACATCGTGGGCGACCGGGCCGGCAAAGCCCATGGCCCGATAGAAGCCGGCGGTGCTGCGGCTGCGCGTCAGCGGCCCCTCCAGCGTGACCGGCGGGCGCCCGACGGCGAGCGCGGCGAGGCTGGTCGTGCCGCCGCCGAAGGGGAAGGAATCGAGCAGCACGTCGCAGGCCTGCAGCAGGGCCGGGAAGGCCCGGCCGCCCTGGTAGGGCAGGAAGCGGACCCGGGCCGCGAGGCTGCCGAGGCTCTCGGCGAAGCGGGCGCGCAGGGCTTCGCCCAGCTTCGGGCTGTAGCGGTCCTCGACCAGCAGGACCAGGGCCTCGGGATCGGCCGCGAGGATGCCGGCGAAGGCCTCGTCCATGGCCGGGTGCAGCTTGAACAGCATCATCGGGCAGCAGTAGAGCCGCGCGGCCGCCGGCAGGCCCAGGGCTTCGCGATCCGCGGGCGGCGGCGGCGCGGCGGGCTCCTCGAACACGCCGGGCACCCAGGGCAGGGTCACCAGGCGCTCGGTGAAGCCCTCGTCGAAGCCGGGGCCGCACAGCGGCTCGGCGGTGACGAAGAGGTCGAGCGCCGGCACGCCGCTGGTCATCGGGTGGCCGTTCAGCACCAGCTGCAGCGGCGCCAGGCGGCTGAACGACAGGAAGTAGCTGAAGGGATCGAAGCCGAGGTCGGTGTAGATCAGGGCGTCGAGCCGGGCTTCGGCGATCCGGCGCCGGGCCGCTGCGAGATCGCGGGGCAGGGGCAGGGTGTCGCCGGCGGCGGCCCGGCCGCTGTCGAACCGCAGCACCTCCAGCCCGGCCTCGGCCAGGGCCGCCGCGGTGCCGCGATAGCAGCTGCCGACCGAATGGCCCTGCCAGTGGCTCGACAGCAGGCCGATGCGCGGCCGGGTGCCGGCGTTCGGTCGCGGCGCCGGCGCCTCGGCGGGCAGCAGCCCGCCGAACAGGCGGCCGAGCCTGGCTTGGGTCTCGCGCTCGTCGCGGCCCTGGAAGGCGAGGTAGAAGGGCAGCTCCGCGAGCTCGGCGAGCGGGTCGGCGACCGTCAGGCGCTCGCCGAGCAGGCTGTCGAGAGAGGCCAGGAAGCGCTGCCGGTGGCTCTCCAGGTCGGCCTCGGAGCGGTAGACCGGCGGCAGCATCAGGCCGTGCTTGATGCGCAGCGCGTCGCGCGGCTGCAGTTGGAAGGAGCGTCGGTAGGCCTCCTCGGCCTCGGCGAGGCTGCCCTCGGCCTGCAGGGCATCGCCCAGCCGCTCCCAGTTGCGCGCGCCGGCCGGGTTGGCGGCGACGGCGCGGCGCAGGCCGGCCAGGGCCTCGGCGAAACGGCCGCGGCGGCGCAGCAGGTCGGCGTGGTTGCCGAGCGCGTCGGCATGGTCGGGCTGGAGGGCCAGCACCCGCTCGTAGGCCGCCAGCGCCTCGTCGTCCCGGCCGCCTTCCTCGCGCAGCGTGCCCAGGTTGTTCCAGGCGTCGGCATGGTCGGGGCTGGTCCTCAGGGCCCGCTCCAGCGCGCGTTCGGCGGCCTCGCGCCGGTCGAGCGCCTTGAGCAGGACGGCGAGGTTGTTGAGCACCGCCGGATGGTCGGGATGCTGCTTGAGGACCCGCCGATAGAGCTTTTCGGCGCCGGGAAGATCACCGAGCTGCTGGCGCTCGACGGCCTTGAAGAAGGTCTGTTCGGCAGTGGCCATGCCGGCTTCTAGCCGGATCATGCTGAACGATCGGTAAAGGCGGGCGCATTTTAACCGGCGATTAAGCCTGTTATGTCAGGCTGTTGCCCCATGAGCGATGCCTGCATCGACCTGCCCGTCCTGAGACCGCGCCTGCCGCGCGCGGAGGCCCTGCTGCCCTGGCTGAAGCGCATCGACGAGGCCGGCTGGTACACCAACGCCGGACCGCTGCACAACAAGCTGCGCCAGCGCATGGCCGCGCACTTCGGCCTCGAGCCCGACTGCGTCACCCTGACGGCGAACGGCACGCTCGGCCTGACCCTGGCCCTGCAGGCCCAGCGGCCGCCCGCCGGCTCCTACTGCCTGATGCCGTCCTGGACCTTCGTCGCGACCGCCCACGCGGTGCGTCAGGCCGGCCTCAAGCCCTTCTTCGTCGACGTCGAGCCCGAGACCTGGGCGCTGTCGCCGACCAGCGCGCTGCTGCAGGCCGCCGGCGCGCCGGGTCCCGTCGGCGCCGTCGCGGTGGTCGCGCCCTTCGGCGCGCCCCTCGACCTCGGCGCCTGGGACCGCTTCCAGGAGGCCAGCGGGCTGGCGGTGGTGGTCGACGCCGCTGCCGGCTTCGACAGCCTGAAGCCTGGCCGCGTGCCGGCGATGGTCAGCCTGCACGCGACCAAGGCGCTGGGCATCGGCGAGGGCGGCCTGATCGTCACCGAGGATGCCGCGCTCTCGGCCGAGATCGGCGCGCGCAGCCGCTTCGGCTTCCGCGGCGAGCGCCTCGCCACGGTCGACGCGACCAACGCCAAGCTGTCGGAGTATGCCGCCGCCGTCGGCCTCGCCGCGCTCGACGCCTGGCCGGAGACGCGCGAGGCCTGGATCGCCCTGCGCCGGCTCTACGAGAAGGCCCTGGGCGGCCTGCGCGGGCTGCAGTTCGCGCCGGGCCTGTCCGGCGTCGCCGCCTCGACGATGATGGTGACCGGCCGCGGCGACGCCGCGGACATGGCCGAGGACCTGGCCGACCAGGGCATCGGCAGCCAGTTCTGGTGGGGCAGCGGCTGCCACCGACATCCGCCGTTCCGCGACTGCCCGCGCGCCGCCCTGCCGTTCACCGAGAGCCTCGCCGAGCGCAGCCTCGGGCTGCCGTTCCACCTCGACATGGGCGAGGCCGAGGTCGAGCGGGTCGCGGCGGCGCTGGGTCGTGCGCAGCGCCGGGTCGCTGCCTGAACTCGAAATTGTCCAATCTGTTGCGCTGAGGATCTGAGACGGCATGGCGGGAACGATCGGCGCCGACGGCTATCGGCGTTTCTGGGACGAGGAGCGCGAGACCCTGGCGCCCGAGGCGCGCCGCCGGGTGATCCTGGAGCGGATTCGCCACCAGCTCGACTACGCCTACCACCGCATCCCCTTCTACCGGGAGCTCTACGACCGCCGCGGCTTCCGGCCCGAGCAGGTGCGCCGGCTCGAGGACTTCACCGAGAAGGTGCCGGTCGTCACCAAGGCGATGCTGCGCGAGAGCCAGGAGGCGCACCCGCCCTTCGGCAACTACCTCGGCGTCGACTTCGCCGAGGTCATGCGCATCCAGGGCACCAGCGGCACGACCGGCCAGCCGACGCTCTTCGCGATCACCAGGGACGACTGGGAGCACGTCTCCCAGGCCCAGGCGATGCAGGTCTGGGCAGCCGGCATGCGGCCCCATGACATCGTCCAGATGTCCTTCCCGCTCAGCCTCTTCGTCGGCGGCTGGGGCCTGCTCGGCGCGGCCGAGACGATCGGCGCCAAGGTCCTGCCGGTCGGCGGCGGCGAGAGCGACCGCCAGCTGCTGCTGATGAAGCGGGTCGGCGCCAGCGTGATCTGCGCGACGCCCTCCTTCACCCTGCACCTGCTGGAGCGCGCCAGGGCCCTGGGCGAGGACCCGGCGGCCTCGAGCCTGCGCCTCGGCTTCTTCGGCGGCGAGCCGGGCGGCGGCGTGCCCGCGGTCAAGCGCCGGCTCGAGCAGGGCTGGGGCCTCAAGGCGATCGACTTCGGCAACGTCGCCGAGGTCCATCCCTGCACCAACATGGAGTGCGAGCACCGCACCGGCATGCACACCTACCTCGACATCGACTACACCGAGGTGGTGCGCGCCGACGCGCCCAACGAGGCGGTGCCGATGGGCAGCAAGGGCGCGGTCGTCTACACCCAGCTCTGGCGCCGGGCGCAGCCGATGATCCGCTACTTCCCCGGCGACGAGACCCTGATGACCGACGAGCCCTGCGCCTGCGGCCGGACCTATCCGCGCCTGCCGCACGGCATTATCGGCCGGCTCGACGATCTGCTGGTCGTGCGCGGCGTCAAGATCTTCCCCTCGGCCGTCGAGGACGTGCTGCGCGGCGTGCCGGGCACCGGCACGGAGTTCCGCATCCACCTGGAGCGGCCGGCCGAGCTCGACGAGATCTCGGTCGAGGTCGAGGCCGGGGAGCCCGGCAACCCGGCGCTCCAGGCCGAGGTCGAGGCGGCCCTGCGCGCCGCCTTCGGGATCCGCGTGCCGGCCCGGCTGGTGCCCGAGCAGACCTTCGACCGCACCGCCTTCAAGGCGCGCCGCGTGATCGACCGGCGGCCGGCGCTCTCGGGAGCCGCGGCGTGAGCGGCGCGGCGGACGGCCGGCCGATCGTCATCATCGGCACCGGCGAGGGGCGCTGCGTGCTGGAGACCTGCCGCGACCTCGGCCTCGCCGTCGCCGGCTTCCTCGACACGCGCCGGCCGGCCGGCGAGATCGTCAACGACTGCCCGGTGCTGGGCGGCGAGGCGCTGCTCGACGACCCGGCCTTCGTGGCGGCGCACCGCTTCGCGCCGAGCGTCGGCGAGGGCGGCCGGCGCCTGGCCTACGCCGCCCGGGTCGAGCGGCTCGGCGGCGGCCTCGCGACCCTGGTCCATCCCAGCAACAGGGTCTCGCTCTACGCCGAGATCGGCGCCGGCTCGATCCTGCTCGGCAAGTCGGTGGTCAACCCGAACGCCAGCCTTGGGCGCTGCGTCCTGGTCGACTGGGACTGCACCATCGGCCACGACGACCGGCTCGGGGACGGCGTCTTCCTGGCGCCCGGCTGCCATCTCGGCGGCCGTGTCGTCTGCGAGGCGGAGTGCTTCCTGGGGCTCGGCGCCATCGTCGTGCCCGACGTGCGCATCGGCGCCCGCTCGGTGGTCGGCGCCGGCTCGACGGTGACCCGGGACCTGCCGGCCGACGTCGTCGCGCTCGGCAACCCGGCGAAGGTCGTCAAGCGCCGCGAGCGCGCCGCCTGAGCGCGGTTCGCCGATAGCGTTCACACTTCGTCAAGAAGCGGGACCTCGACGCGGCTTGACCCTGTCGGGCCTTCGGCTCACCTTCCGGCCCACGGGTAAAACTGCCGGAGCTTTCGTCGATGCCGCGCCGCCTTCCGTCCGTCTTCGCCGCCCTCCTGCTGCTCGTCGCGGCGCCGGCCCTGCTGCCCGGCAGCGCGCGGGCCCAGAGCCTGACCGTGGAGGGCAACATCGTCGCCGGCCCATGCACCCTGACCCGGGAGGAGCTCGACAAGCTGCCGCGCGGCGAGTTCACCACCACCACCCAGTGGACCCAGGGCAAGGCGACCTTCCGCGGCGTCATGGGCCAGGCGCTGATGCGCTCGCTCGGCGCCGCCGGCACGATGGTCGAGGCCCACGCCCTGGACGGCTACACCATCGAGATCCCCCTCGACGACTTCGAGACGACGCCGATGCTGATCGCCGACCAGATGGACGGCAAGCCGCTGCCGAAGGACAAGGGGCCCTTCTGGATCGTCTATCCCTACGACGCCGGCTACGACGCCCAGCAGTACGTCGACCGCTCGGTCTGGGCCCTCGACAAGCTGGTCGTGAAGTAGCCGGCCGGCGTCGGCGCGAAAAACAGGCCGCGCCCGGCAAGCGGGCGCGGCCAGTCTCGATCGGCTTTCGGCCGAACGCGGCCTCAGGCGACCAGGTCGACGGCGGTGCCGCGGCCCGCCGCCGGTGCCGGCAGCGACCTCTGAACGGCGCTCGCCGCCGTGTCGTCGCTGTCGCCGTCGTGGTCGGGACCCCGCTCCGCAGCTTCGGGGGCGGCGGTGTGCGCGGTCTGCACGCTGCCGACGTGCGAACCCATCGATCCTACCTGCATCGTGGTCTCCTTTTCAGGTTGGTGGGCGTTTCCCACCACCTGAAGGATAGCGTCCGAACCTGACCGAAAACTTGCGAAGGTCGCCGGAAGGCCCTGGATTTCCTGCGTTTTAGCCCTTCAGGGCCGCGGCATGGTGGCGCAGGTGGTCCTCGATGAAGCTCGCGATGAAGAAGTAGGAATGGTCGTAGCCGGGCTGCAGGCGCAGCTCGAAGGGCTGGCCGGCCCGGCGCGCGGCCTCGGCGAAGAGCTCGGGCCTGAGCTGCTCCGACAGGAAGTTGTCGGCCTCGCCCTGGTCGATCAGGATCGTCGCCTTCGAGGGCCGCTCGCGGACCAGCTCGGTCGCGTCGTACTGCCGCCAGGCCGCCCGGTCCTCGCCGAGGTAGCCGCCGAAGGCCTTGTGGCCCCAGGGCACCTGGCTCGGCGCCACGATCGGCGAGAAGGCCGAGCAGGAGCGGTAGGTCCCCGGGTTCTTCAGGTGGATCGTCAGCGCCCCGTGGCCGCCCATCGAATGGCCCATGATGCCCTGGCGGGCCGTGTCGACCGGGAAGCGCTCGGCGACCAGGGCCTGCAACTCCCGCGTGACGTAGGAGTACATGTTGTAGGCCTTCGACCAGGGCTCCCGGGTCGCATCCAGGTAGAAGCCGGCGCCGCTGCCGAAGTCGTAGCTCTCGTCCTCGCCGGGGATGTTCTGGCCGCGCGGGCTGGTGTCCGGCGCGACGACGATCAGGCCGAGCTCGGCGGCGACGCGCTGGGCACCGGCCTTGACCGTGAAGTTCTCCTCGGTGCAGGTCAGGCCCGACAGCCAGGTGAGGACCGGCAGCCGCCGTCCATCCCTCTCGGCCTGCTCGGCCTGGGGCGGCAGGTAGACGGCCAGCTTCATCGGGCCGTTGCAGGCCTTGCTGTCGTGCCGGTAGACGCCCTGGGTCCCGCCGAAGCAGCGGTTCTTCGAGACCGTCTCCAGCTCCATCAGTAGATCACCACGCTGCGGATCGACTTGCCCTCGTGCATCAGGTCGAAGCCTTCGTTGATCTTGTCGAGCGGCATGGTGTGGGTGATCAGGTCGTCGATGTTGATCTTGCCGTCCATGTACCAGTCGACGATCTTCGGCACGTCGGTGCGGCCGCGCGCGCCGCCGAAGGCGGTGCCGCGCCAGTTGCGCCCGGTGACCAGCTGGAAGGGGCGGGTCGAGATCTCCTGGCCGGCGCCGGCGACGCCGATGATGATCGAGGTGCCCCAGCCCTTGTGGCAGCACTCCAGGGCCTGCCGCATGGTCTTGACGTTGCCGATGCACTCGAAGGAGTAGTCGGCGCCGCCCTTGGTCAGCTCGACCAGGTGCGCGACGATGTCGCCGCCGACCTCCTTCGGGTTGACGAAGTGGGTCATGCCGAACTTCTCGGCCAGCGGCTTGCGCGCGTTGTTGAGGTCGACGCCGATGATCATGTTGGCGCCGACCAGGCGGGCGCCCTGGATGACGTTGAGGCCGATGCCGCCGAGGCCGAAGACCACGACGTTCGAGCCCGGCTCGACCTTGGCGGTGTTGACCACGGCGCCGACGCCGGTGGTGACGCCGCAGCCGATGTAGCAGATCTTGTCGAAGGGCGCGTCCTCGCGGACCTTGGCGACCGCGATCTCCGGCAGCACCGTGAAGTTCGCGAAGGTCGAGCAGCCCATGTAGTGCAGCACCGGCTTGCCGTTCATCGAGAAGCGGCTGGTGCCGTCCGGCATCAGGCCCTTGCCCTGGGTCGTGCGGATCGCCTGGCAGAGGTTGGTCTTGGGGTTGAGGCAGTACTCGCACTCCCGGCACTCCGGGGTGTAGAGCGGGATCACGTGGTCGCCCTTCCTGACCGACTTGACGCCCGGCCCGACGTCGACGACGACGCCCGCGCCCTCGTGGCCGAGGATCGCGGGGAACAGGCCCTCGGGGTCGTCGCCCGACAGGGTGAAGGCGTCGGTGTGGCAGATGCCGGTCGCCTTGACCTCGATCAGCACTTCCCCGGCCTTGGGACCCTCCAGCTGGACCGTCTCGATCGACAGCGGCTTGCCCGCTTCCAGCGCCACGGCGGCACGCACGTCCATAACCGGATCCTCCCTCGGGTTGCTTGGCGTTTCTGGCTGACGAAGCCGCATCCTGACAGCGCGCGCGGCGCCGGGCAACTGCCTGGCTGCAGTCGAAGCAACCCAAGGTTATGACCCTGCCGGGCCGCAAAACCGCCCCCGGGGCCCGCCGTGCAGCCGCCCGACGCAGGGACCGCCGCCCGACCGGCCGCCGGGCCCGTCGCCGCGCGGCACTGTGACGCCCACCTCGGGAGGACTACCGTGAGGGGTCCGGCTTTTCCTGTGATTCGGCCTTCGGGAGAGATGCGGCGGGACGCGGCTGAGCCGCCGTTTCAGTGGCCCATCTGCCCCGGCAGGAACAGCACCAGGGCCGGGATCAGCAGTAGCAGGACGAGGCGCACCAGGTCGGCGACCAGGAAGGGCAGGATGCCGCGTACGATGGTCTCCTGCCGCAGGCCCGGCACGACGCCCTGGATGACGAAGAGGTTCATGCCGACCGGCGGCGTGATCAGCCCGATCTCGGCGACCGTGACCACCAGGATGCCGAACCAGACCGCGTCGAAGCCGAGCGCCTGGATCAGCGGGAAGATGAAGGGGATGGTCAGCAGGATCATGGAGAGCGCGTCCATGAAGCAGCCGAGCACCAGGTAGAAGAGCATGACCAGCAGCAGCACGGCGAAGGCCGGCAGGCCGGCGGCCTGGGCCCAGCCGACCAGCAGCTGCGGCAGGTTCGAGGTCTCGACGAAGTAGTTGAACAGGCCCGCGCCGACCAGGATCAGGAAGATCATGCCGGTGGTGCGCGCCGTCTCGAAGGCGGCGCCCAGCAGGTCGCGCGCCCGGTTCCTGCGGCCCTCTCCGCGCCCGAGCAGGGCGAAGAGGAAGGCGCCGGCGGCGCCGACCGCCGCCGCCTCGGTCGGCGAGAACAGGCCGAAGTAGATGCCGCCAATGACCAGCGCGAACAGCAGCGCGACCTCCCAGATCCGGGCGACCGCGCGGCCGCGCCGGCGCCAGGACTGGCGCTCGCCGGCCGGTCCCAGCTCGGGATGGCGGCGGGTCTGCACGACCACGGCGGCCATGTAGAGCAGGGTCGAGACCAGGCCCGGGATCAGCGCGCCGACGAAGAGCGCGCCGATCGAGGTCTCGGTCAGCAGGCCGTAGAGCACCAGCAGGATCGAGGGCGGGATCAGCACGCCGAGCGTGCCGCCGGCGGCGATCGCGGCGCTGGCCAGGCGGTCGTCGTAGCCGTGACGGCGCATCTCGGGCAGCGCGACCTGGCCCATGGTCGCCGCAGTCGCCAGGCTGGAGCCGCAGATCGCGCCGAACAGGGCGCAGGCGCCGATCGTCGCCATGGCGAGGCCGCCGCGCCGGTGGCCGACGAAGGCGTTGACCGCGCCGTAGAGCGACTGGCTCAGGCCCGCGCGTGCCGCGAAGACGCCCATCGCGACGAACAGCGGCACGACCGACAGGCTGTAGGGGAAGACGCTCTCGAAGGGCGCCGAGCCGAGCGTGAAGGCGGCGCCCGGCCAGCCGTTGAGCAGCGCGAAGCCGGCGACCCCGGTCAGGCCCATGGCGACGGCGACCGGCACGCGCAGCAGGATCAGCAGGAGGGTGACGCCGAAGCCGGCGAGACCGAGCAGCGGCGGGCTCATCGCGGCGCTCCTTTCAGGGCAGCCGCGAGGTCGGCGAGCGCGACAAGCAGGGCCGCCAGGATCGAGAGCGCGGCGCCGGCCAGCAGCGGCGCCCAGTACCAGATGATCGGGATGCCGATTTCCTGGCTGACGTCGCCGAACGTCAGCTGCTGCTGCGCGGTGTCCCAGCCGTAGCGCAGCACCAGGGCCATCAGCGCGACCGAGAGCAGCTCGCCGAAGCCCTTGAGCGCGAGCCCGGCCCGGTGCGGCAGGCGGCCGCTCAGCAGGTCGACCGAGACGTGGGCATCGTCCAGGAAGGCCAGCGGCATGGCCAGCCAGGCGCCGGCCATGACGCAGAGCTGCACGATGTCGACCTCGCCGGCGATGCCGCTCTCGCCTAGCGACAGCGCGATGTCGAGCAGCGTCACCCCGACCGCGACGCCGAGCGCGGCGAGGCCGACGAGGGCGACGCCGCGGGCGACGAGGCGGGCGAGGGGCAGGGGGGAGGGGACCGCCTGCACCGTCCCTACTTCTTCTCGAACTCCGCCGTGTAGGCCTGGGCCTTGGCGTAGATCTCCCGCGCGTTCTCGACGCCCTGGTCCTCGAGCTGCTTGAGGTAGGCGTCGATCATCGGCTGCAGGGCCTCGCGCCAGCGCGCGCGCTCGGCGTCCGACAGCTTGGTGATGACGTTGCCGCGCTCCTCGGCGGCGGCCTTGCCCGGCGCGTCCCACTTGTCCCACCAGGGGCCGAACTTCGGGATCAGGTTGTCGCCGGACAGCTTGTCGACGCAGGCCCTGACGTCGTCGGGCAGCGAGTCGTAGCGCTTCTGGTTCATCACGAAGAAGAACGAGACGGTGTAGACCCGGGCGTCGAGGTGGTACTTCAGCACCTCGGCGAGACGGAACGACTTGACCGGGTCCCAGGGGAAGACCGTGCCGTCGATGACGCCCTTCTGCAGCGCCTCGTAGACCTGGCCCGGCGGCATGCCCTGGGGCACCGCGCCGAGCGCCTCCAGCATCATCGAGATGGCCGGCGAGGGCGTGCGGATGCGCAGGCCCTTGAGGTCGTCCATCGTCTTGACCTGCTTGTCGCGCGTGTGGATCAGGCCGCCGTTGTGGGCGTGCAGCGCCAGCACGTGCAGGCCCTTGTATTCGGGCTTCAGGTACTCGGGATAGAGCTTCCAGAGCGTGCGGGTCGCGGCGTCCGCGCTCTCAGTCAGGAAGGGCAGGTCGATCACCGAGGTGCGCGGGAAGCGGCCGCGCGGGATGCCGGTCAGGCCGTGGGCGATGTCGACGACGCCGGCCAGCACCTGCTCCTGCTGCTTGGCGACGTTGCCGAGCTGCGTGCCGCCCGGATAGATGTCGACGTGCACCTTGCCGTTGCTGCAGGCCTCCAGGTCGTGCGCCCAGGGCTCGATGAAGTCGGTGTGGATGCCGTGGACCGGCGGCAGGAAGTGGCTGAGCTTGAGGTTGATCTCGGCCGCCTGGGCCGCCGCCGCGGCGCCCAGCGTCAGCCCGGCGGCCGCCGCCAGGGCCAGGGTTCTGCGCAACATCGGGTGTCCTCCCTGCTTGGTTGGTTCGTTGTTCTTCGTCGTGCCCGTCGCTTCCTCGTCGCTCGCGCCTCTTCCCGTGTCATCGCCTCCTTGATTCGTCATCCCCGCGAAGGCGGGGATCCAGAAGACGACGAAGCCGGGGAACGGCCCGCCCGGTTTGCGCGGGCGGCGCTTTCCTCTGGATCCCCGCTTTCGCGGGGATGACGAATGAGGGGGAGTGGAAGAAATTTATATATAACAGCATTATGTGTTACATTCCTCACGTTTCCCCGAAAGTCACGGGATAGGACAGGAAGCCCCGGAACCGGGCCCGGCCGCCGCGGGTGAAGGGGCCGGCCGGGCGGAAGGAGGGGACGCGGGCGAGCAGGCGGCCGATGGCGATCCTGCCCTCCAGGCGCGCCAGGGTCATGCCGGCGCAGGCGTGGATGCCGCCGCCGAAGGCGAGGTGCCGGTTCGGCCGGCGCGCGACGTCCAGGCGGTCCGGCTCGGCGAACTGCGCCGGGTCGCGGTTGGCGGCGCCGATGCAGAGCGTCACCAGGGTGCCGGCGGGCACCGCCACGCCGCCGACCTCGGCGTCCGTCACCGCCCGGCGGTTGCCGAGCTGGTTCGAGCTCTCGAAGCGCAGGAACTCCTCGACGGCGCTCTCGATCAGCGACGGCTCGGCGCGCAGCCGGGCCAGTTCGCCGGGATGCCCGAGCAGGGCGGCGACGCCGTTGCCGATCAGGTTGGTCGTGGTCTCGTGGCCGGCGTTGAGCAGGAAGATGCAGTTCTGCACCAGCTCCTCGTCGCTCAATCTCTCGCCTTCCACCTCGCCGTCGACCAGCAGCCCCAGCACCTCGCCGCCCTCGGCGAGGCCGCCCCGGCGGTAGCGCGCGACGTGGCCGGCCAGGTAGTCGGAGAACTCCGTGACCGAGCGGTTGCCCCAGTCGAGCGCCGCCTGGCTCGGCAGCGGCTCCAGGGCGCCGAGGATCGCCAGCGACCAGTCGCGCAGGGGGCCGCGCTCGGCCTCCGGCACGCCCAGCATATCGCCGATGATCTGCACCGGCAGGCTGGCCGCGTAGTCGGTCACCACGTCCATGCCGCCGCGCGCCTCGGCCTTGTCGAGCAGGCCGTCGACCAGCGCGACGAAGCGCGCCTCCAGCAGCCTGAGGGCGCGCGGCGTGAAGGCCGGTGCCAGCAGCCGGCGCACCCGGCTGTGCTTCGGCGGGTCGTTGAACACCAGGCTGGTGGTGTGGTGGCGGTAGAGCGGGCTGTCGCCGTACTTCGGCCGGAACTCGACGGTCTTGTCCGAGGAGAAGCCCTCGTGGTCCCGGTAGACCCGGTTGAGGTCGTCCCAGCGGGTCAGGAACAGGCTGCCGTCCGGGCAGCGGTGCACCGGCGAGAGCCGGCGCAGCGCGTGGTAGGTCGGATAGGGATTCTCCAGGAAATCCGGCCCGACCTTCCTGAGGTCGAAGCCGCGGACCAGCGCCTCGTCCCGGCCGCCTGCCTCGCCGGCTCGCCCAGCCGCCACGGCCGACATCGCCTTCTCCCCGTCTCGCGTCGTTTCCTCGCCCCGCGCGCCTCTGCGGGCGCGTCATGGCTGTCCGGCGGCATCATCCCGGCCCCCGGCCTTGCGGTCAATCGCCGCGGCCGACTAATCTCCAGGGCCATGGAAAACCTCATCCACCAGGCCAAGGTCGACCTTGCCGCCTCGCTCCGCCTCGCCGCGCGCTTCGGCTTCAACGAGGGGGTCTGCAACCACTTCTCCTTCGCCGTGCCGGGGATGAGCGACCGCTACCTGCTGAACCCGCACGGGGTGCACTGGTCGCAGATGACGCCGGACGACATCCTGTTGATCGACGGCGAGGGGCGCACCGTCGAGGGCAGGAGCCAGGCCGAGCTGACCGCCTTCACGATCCACGGCGCGATCCACCGCGCCAACCCGCGCGCCCACGCCGTGCTGCACACCCATATGCCCTACGCGACGGCGCTCTGCTGCGTCGAGGAGACGGAGCTGGAGCCGATCAGCCAGAACGCGCTGCGCTTCTGGAACGACGTCGCCTACGACTGGGACTACAACGGCCTCGCCGAGGACGCCGCCGAGGGTGCGCGCATGGCCGCCTGCCTGGGCGACAAGAAGGTGCTGTTCCTCGGCAACCACGGCGTCATCGTGGTCGGCGAGTCGATCGCCAGGGCCTTCGACGACCTCTACTACCTGGAGCGCGCCTGCGAGCTGCAGGTGCTGGCGCTCTCGACCGGCAAGCCGCTGCGCCGGATCGGCGACAACGTCGCCGGCAAGGCCAAGGCCGACATCGACGGCGGTCCCACCGCCACCTACGCGGCCAAGCATTTCGACGGCCTGAAGGCCGTGCTCGACGCCGAGGCGCCCGGCTGGCGGGGGTAGGTCGCCAAGAATCTCCCTCTCCGCCCTTCAGGGGGGAGAGGGCCGGGGAGAGGTGGGGACCGACCCTGAAGCCTGTGCCGGCCTCTCCGTTCCGGCCGACCCCACCTCTCCCTGACCCTCTCCCCCCGAAGGGGGCGGAGAGGGGATTCGATAGGAGGCCTTTGGTGGAGCACCTGACCGTCCGCGCCAACGGCGCCGCCTTCCACGTCGCCAGGACCGGGCGGGGCGCGCCGCTGCTGCTGCTCCACGGCTGGCCGGAGTTCTGGCTGACCTGGGAGCCGGTGATGCAGCGGCTCGCGGAGCGCCACACGCTGATCGCGCCGGACCTGCGCGGCTTCGGCGACAGCGACAAGCCGGACGGGCCGTTCGGGCCGGCCGACCATGCCGCGGACCTGGCGGCGCTGCTCGAGGCCCTGGGGCTGGAGAAGGTCGGGGTCGTCGGCCACGACGTCGGCGGCGGTGTCATGCTGCCGCTGGCGCGCCAGGTCCCGGAGCGGCTCGCCGGCCTGTTCTTCTTCGGCTTCGTCCATCCCGGCATCGGTGGCCGCATGGCGGAGCCCGAGCGGCTCAACGAGATCTGGTACCAGTCCTTCAACCAGATGCCCTTCGCGCCGGCCCTGGTCGGCGCCAGCCGCGAGACCTGCCGGGCCTACATCGGCCACTTCCTGAGCCACTGGGCCCACCGCAAGGCGGCCTTCGAGCCGGTGCTCGAGGCCTGGGTCGACAACTTCCTCAAGCCCGGCAACCTCGCCGGTGGCTTCGCCCACTACCGGGCCAGCCACGCGCCGCGCATCGCCATGATGAAGGGCGAGGCGCCGGCGCTGCCGCCGATCGACCTGCCGACCTGCGTGCGCTGGGCCGAGCACGATCCGATCTTCCCCTACGCCTGGACCGACCGCCTGGGCGAGAGCTTCAGCGACCTCGACCTGGCGCCCTTCCCGGGCGTCGGGCACTTCGCCCACCGCGAGGACCCGGACCGGGCGGCGGCGGAGATCGGCGGCTTCTTCGCGCGGATCGGCTGGGCCTGAGGCGGTGGAGAGCCTGTTCTTCGACCTCGACGGGACGCTGACCGACCCGAAGCCCGGCATCGTCGGCTGCATCCGGCACGCGCTCGGCTGCCTGGCGCTGCCGGTGCCGGAGGCCGAGGATCTCACCTGGTGCATCGGGCCGCCGCTGCACGACAGCCTGGCCAGCCTCTGCGGCAGCCCGGAGCTGGGCGCGCGGGCGCTGGCGCACTTCCGCGAGCGCTTCGGCACGGTCGGGCTCTACGAGAACGCGGTCTATCCGGGCATCGCCGAGCTGCTGGCCGAGCTCGGGGCACAGGGGCGGCGCCTGTTCCTCGCGACCAGCAAGCCGCGGCCCTATGCCGAACGCATCCTGGCGCATTTCGAGCTGGACGGCTTCTTCGAGCGGGCCTTCGGCAGCGAGCTCGACGGGCGCCTCGCGAACAAGGCGGCGCTGCTGGCCCATGCCCTGGCCGAGACCGGCGCTGCCTCGGCCGGCGCGGTCATGATCGGCGACCGCTCCCACGACGTGGCGGGGGCCAAGGCCAACGGCCTGGCCTCGATCGGCGTGCTCTACGGCTACGGCTCGGAGGCCGAGCTGCGCGCCGCAGGGGCCGACGCGCTTGCGGCCACGGTACCGGCGCTGGCAGGGCTCCTGGCACCATCGGAAAAATCCGGCTGGATCTAGGGCGGCGGCGGCGGCGGCCTTAGCAAGGGTGCGATCGCACGTCGCAGCCAGGAGCCCGCCGATGGACCAGCCTCTCCAGTCGACCCTGCCGGTGATGGACCATCACTGGCTGCCCTTCACCAACAACCGGCTGTTCCGCCAGGAGCCGCAGGTCTTCGCCAAGGCCGAGGGCGTGCGCTACTGGACCCACGACGGCCGCGAGGTGCTGGACGGCTCGTCGGGGCTGTTCTGCTGCGCCGCCGGCCACGGCCGGCCGGAGATCGCCGACGCGGTGCACCGCCAGCTCATGACCCTGGACTACACGCCGCACTTCCAGCGCGCGGCGCCGATCTCCTTCGAGTTCGCGACGGCGCTGGCCGGGCTGCTGCCGGCGGGGCTCGACCGGGTGTTCTTCGGCGGCTCCGGCTCCGAGGCGGTCGACACGGCGCTCAAGCTCTGCCTCGCCTACCACCGGTCGCGCGGCGAGGGCCAGCGCAGCCGCTTCGTGTCGCGCCAGTGGGCCTACCACGGCGTCAACCTGGGCGGCACCTCGCTGGCCGGCATGGTCGCCAACCGCCGCGACTTCTCCGGCGTCACCTGCGCCGTCTCGCACATGCGCCACACCTGGAGCGAGGAGCAGCGCTACAGCCGCGGCCAGCCCGAGACCGGCCTGGACAAGGCCGAGGACCTGGAGGAGATCTGCAGGACCTACGGCGGCGACACCATCGCCGCGGTCTTCGTCGAGCCGGTCGCCGGCTCGATCGGCACCATCGTGCCGCCCAAGGGCTACCTGGAGCGGCTGCGCGCGATCTGCGACGCCCACGGCATCCTGCTGGTCTTCGACGAGGTGATCACCGGCTTCGGCCGGCTCGGCGCGCCCTTCGCCGGCCAGGAGTTCGGCGTCACCCCCGACGTCATGACCATGGCCAAGGCGCTGACCAACGGCACCATCCCGATGAGCGCCGTCGCCTGCAAGACCGGGATCCAGCAGACCATCATCGAGGCCGCCAGGGGCGACCGGCCGGAGTTCTTCCACGGCTACACCTACTCGGCCCACCCGGTCGCCTGCGCTGCCGGCCTGGCGGCGCTCTCGATCTATCGCGACGAGGGCCTGTTCGAGCGCGGCCAGGCGATGAGCGACCGCTTCCTCGACGGCGTCTTCGGCCTGCGCAACCTGGCCCAGGTCGCCGACCTGCGCGGCTACGGCATGATGGCCGGCATCCAGCTGCGTCCGGGCGCCGTGCCGGGCGAGAAGGGCAGCCGGGCGCAGCGTGCGCTGTTCGACGCCGGCCTGCACGTCAAGGCGACCGGCGATGCCCTGATCTTCGCCCCGGCCCTGGTCGTCGAGGAGGCCGACCTCGACCGCATGCTCGAGGTCCTGCAGAAGGTGTTGGGCCGGGCGGATCTCTAGCAGGCCGCCGACGCCAACCTGCGGCCGCCTCTAGGGGGCCGGCGGCGGGGCAGCGAGGGCGCCCAGCGCCCAGTCCCGGAAGGCCACGGCCGGATCCGACGGCCGTGACGAGAGCTGGCACTGGTAGACGAGGACCTGGTGCCGCGGCGGCGAGGCCAGCTCGACGAGGGCGCCTGTCGCCAGGGAGGCGGCAGCGAGCAGGCGCGGCGCGATGGTCGCGCCGATGCCGGCCTCGGCGAGCGTCAGTGCGGCGTGGAAACTGTCGGATACGAGCGGCTCACCGGCGGCGCCGCGCGGCGAGGCGCCTGCCTTGGCCCAGGCCTCGAACAGCGGGTCGAAGCCACTGACGGCCAGGGTGCGGACGCCGCCGGCGCCCCGGCCCAGCCGCTCGGCGACAGCGGGCGCCGCGACGGCGGTCATCTCGCCGCCGGGGATCGGGATGGCGCCGGTCGCTCCGCTCCTGTCCGGTCCGAGGAACAGCTCGACGTCGGGATCGATCCCGAGCGCGTCGGTGCGCCACAGCGCCGTGCGAACCTGCAGCGCGACCTCGGGGTGCGCCGCGCAGAAGGCGGGCAGCCTGGGCAGCAGGCAGCGGACGGCGAGGCTCGTGTTGCACAGGACGCGCAGCTCGCGCGCGTCACGCCGGACGAAACGCGCAAGGCTGCCGTCGATCCGCTCGAGGCCCTCCGCCACGGCACGATAAAGCTCCGCGCCGGCACCGGTCAGCGACACGCCGCGCGGCTCGCGCTGCAGCAGCTGAACGCCCAGTCGCGTCTCGAGCGCCTTCATCTGCTGGCTGACCGCCGCCTGGGTCAGTCCGACCTCCTGCGCCGCCAGGGTCAGGCTGCCGAGACGGGCGGCCGCCTCGAAGCTCCGCAACCAGGTCAGGGGGGTCGACATTCATAAATTTCCTTATGCTACGATCATATTTTTATTTGTTTGTTGGCCGGGGCGGCAAGGCTCAGCGTTCGCCTGTGCAGTTCCGGAGGATCCAGGTGACCCACGTCGACGCCCGCATCGAGCTTGCCGCCGCGCTGCGCTGGACGGCTCGGCTCGGCATGAGCGAAGGCATCGCCAACCACTACAGCCTGGCCGTCTCGGCGGACGGTCGGCAGTTCCTGATGAACCCCTACGGCCGCCATTGGTCGCGGATGCGCGCGAGCGACCTGCTGCTGCTCCGGTCGGATGCGGCGCCGGAGGGGCTCGGCGAGACGGTGGATCCCACGGCCTGGGCGATCCACGGTGCCCTGCACCGCGCCGTGCCCCAGGCGCGCTGCATCATGCACCTGCATTCCCGCTTCGCCACGGCGCTCGCCTGCCTGAAGGACCCGCGACTGCCGCCGGTCGACCAGAACTGCATGCGCTTCTTCAACCGGATGGCGGTCGACCTCGGGTTCGACGGCATGGGGCTCGGCGAAGAGGCGGAGCGTCTGGCCGGGGCGCTCGGCAACCGCTCGCTGCTGCTGATGGGGCAGCACGGCATCCTCGTCGTCGGCCCGACCGTCGCCCGCTGCCTCGACGACATCTACTACTTCGAGCGGGCGGCCGAGACCTACCTGACCGCGCTGGCGACCGGACAGCCGCTCAACGTCGCCTCGGACGCCGTCGCCGAGAAGACGGCACGGCAGTGGGAGGACTATCCCGGCTTCGCCGACAAGCACCTCGCCGCGGTCATCGCGGTGCTGCGCGAGGACGAGCCGGAGTTCGCCGGGTGACCGGCAAGCCGCGGAACCTCCTCGTGGTGATGTCGGACGAGCACCGGCGCGACGCGCTGGGCTGCATGGGCCATCCGCTCGTCCGGACGCCGGCGCTCGACCGGCTCGCGACCCGCGGCAGCCTCTTCACCAACGCCTATACGCCGTCGCCGATCTGCGTACCGGCGCGGGCGGCGCTGGCGACCGGCCGCCACATACACGACACCGGGCATTGGGACAGCGCCGCGCCCTATGCCGGCAGCCCGCGCAGCTGGATGCACGCCCTGCGAGACCGCGGCGTCGAGACCGTCTCCTTCGGCAAGCTCCACTTTCGCTCGTCCGGCGACGACAACGGCTTCTCGCGCGAGATCCTGCCGATGCACGTGGCCGGCGGGATCGGCTGGACTGTCGGGCTGCTGCGCGACGAACCGCCGCCCTTCGAGGCCGCCGCCGAGCTGGCCGCCGACGTCGGTCCCGGCGAGAGCAGCTACACGCGCTACGACCGGGCCGTCGCCGACGAGGCGGAACGCTGGCTGCGCGGCAGGATCCGCGGCCGCGAGCCCTGGGCGGCCTTCGTCTCCTTCGTGGCACCGCACTATCCCTTTCGGGCTCCCGGGCCGTTCCTGCGGCTCTACAGCCCAGAGGCCGTCGACCGCCCGGTCGCCGAGGGCGAGCGGCCGAGCCATCCCGAGCTCGCGCGCCTCGCGGCCTTCTGGGACTACGGCCGGCACTTCGATGCGCGGCGAGCCCGCGAGGCACGGGCCGCCTACTACGGGCTGGTCAGCTTCATGGACGACTGCGTGGGGCGCGTCCTGGCCGCGCTCGCGGCGAGCGGAGCGGACGAGGACACGCTCGTGCTCTATCTGTCCGACCACGGCGAGATGCTCGGCGACCATGGCTTCTGGACAAAGTCGGTGATGTACGAGGCCTCGGCCGGCGTGCCCCTGATCGCCGCCGGGCCGGGCGTGCCGAGCGGCCGCCGGGTCGCCACGGCTGCGAGCCTCCTCGATGTTGCGGCGACCGCCGCGCGGCTGTGCGGCGCCGACGACTTCGCGGCGGGGCTGCCCGGCGCGTCGCTGCTCGACCTGGCGCAGGCACCCGACGATCCCGAGCGGACGGCCTTCAGCGAGTACCACGACGGCGGCTCCTCGACCGGCGCCTTCCTGCTGCGCTGGGACCGCTGGAAGTACGTCCACTACGCCGGCCTGGCGCCGCAGCTCTTCGACCTCTCCGCCGATCCCGGCGAGCGCCTCGACCTCGCCGAAAGCACCCGCGGACGTCATCCGGCGCTGCGCGAGGGCGCGCGGCGGCTGCAGCGGATCTGCGATCCGGAGGCGGTCAGCGCGCGCGCCTTCGCCGACCAGCGGCGGCGCATCGGCGTCTTCGGCGGGCCGCTCGCCTGCCGGGCCAACGCCTTCAACCACACACCGGCGCCGGACGTCGCCGCCGCCGAGGTGCAAGCAACCGACCGACAGGGAGAAGCGACATGCTGAGAGCCAACCGACGCGGTTTCCTGCAGGGATCCGCCGCTCTCGCGCTCGGCGCCCTGGCCCCGTTCGGGGCCAGGGCCGAAGCGCGCCGCGGCGGCACGCTGCGCATCGGCACCAGCTTCGGCAGTACCTCGACGACGCTCGATCCGGTGAGCTTCACCGACGTCTACGCCTACACGCTCGGCTTCACGATGGGCAACTGCCTGGTCGAGCTGGACCACAACAAGAAGCCGGTCCCGGAGCTGGCCGAGAGCTGGGACAGCGCCGACGGCGCCAAGCGCTGGGTGTTCCGGATCCGCAAGGGCGTCGAGTTCCACAACGGCAAGACCTTGACCGCGGCGGACGTCGCCTGGTCGCTGAACCGGCACATCGCGCCGGGCTCCAAGTCCGCGGCCAGGGGCTTCCTGAAGGGCATCTCCGCGATCCGTGCCGACGGCGACACGCTGGTCGTCGAGCACGAGTCCGGCGATGCCGACATCCCGGTCGCGATGGCGCAGTTCCACCTGGTCATCGTCCCGGAAGGCTACGAGTTCGGCCGGGGCTTCGTCGGCACGGGCCCCTACGTGCTGGAGCGCTTCGACCCGGGTGTCGCCTTCTCGGCGACGCGAAACGCGAACTACTGGAAACCGGACCGTGCCTGGCTCGAGCGGGTCGAGATCCTCAATGTCCTCGACGCCACGGCACGAACGACGGCGCTGATGACCGGTGAGGTCCACGGCATCGACCGAGTCGAGCCGAAGGTCATCGACCTGCTGAAGGGCAGGGGCAGCTTCGAGATCCTGCAGAGCGTCGGGACGCGCTACCTGACCACGGTCATGGACGTGCGCAGCGCGCCGTTCGACGATCCCCATGTCCGGGCGGCGCTCAAGGCGGCGATCGACCGCGAGCGCATCCGCAAGACCGCGTTCCGGGGCTCCGGCCTCGTCGGCAACGACCATCCCGTGCCGCCCTCCGATCCCTTCTTCAACAGCGACCTGCCGCAGCGGAGCTACGACCCGGAAAAGGTGCGCTGGCACCTGCGGCAGGCCGGCCACGACAGGCTGCGCGTCGACCTGCACGCGGCCGACGCGGCCTATGCCGGCTCCGTCGACGCCGCCGTGCTGATGCAGGCGGCGGCGGAGGGCACGGGACTCGAGATCAACGTCGTGCGCGAGCCGAACGACGGCTACTGGTCGAGCGTCTGGATGAAGAAGCCCTACGTGATGTCGAACTGGGCCGTGCGGCCGACGCCGACCATGATGTTCTCGATCGCCTTCGCCTGCGGCGCGCCCTGGGCTGAGGCCTTCTGGTGCAACGAGCGCTTCACCAAGCTGCTCGCCGAAAGCCGCACCACGACGGACTTCGAGCGCCGCAAGGCGATGCTCTGGGAGCTGCAGGCGATCGTGCGCGACGACGGCGGCAACGGCATCTATCACTTCCCGGCGGAGACGGAGGCCTACGCGCCGGCGGTCAAGGGCCTCGAGCCCGATACCGTCGCGCCGCTGCAAGGCGCGAGGATCGCCGAGCGCGCGTGGATGGCGGACTGAGGCCGGCGCAGCGTGCCCCGCTGGAGGCCGGCCTGGAGCGCATGCTCGAGGTGCTGCAGCGGGTGCTGGGAAGGGCGAATCTCTGAGCCGTTCGCCACTCAATGGCTTCGTCCTGAGCCTGTCGAAGGGCGGAGCCATTCCGGCACGGTCCGGGCTCGTTTCGCCCGCGCTGCGCGCCGCACTTCGTGCCCTTCGACAGGCTCAGGGTGAAGCGAATTGGGAGATGGTGGTGAACTCCCGCTACCCCAGCACCTCGTCGAGCGCCTCGCGGAGCAGGGCCAGGCCCGGGGCGATCCTCTCCTCGGCGATCGCGGCGAAGCCCAGGCGGACGTAGTCGGAGGGCGGCGGGTCCTCGGCGAAGTGGATGTCGCCGGGCTCGATGAGCACGCCGCGCCGGGCCGCCGCGCGCTGCAGGTCCCAGGCGTCGGGCGCGCTGCCGTCCCTGCGCTTCGGCAGGCGCAGCCAGAGCGCCGAGCCGCCGGTCGTCTGGGCCAGGCGGCAGTCGGGCAGCAGGCGGTCGAGCTCGCGCAGCATCACCGACCACTTGCGCGACAGCCGGTCGCGGAGGCGCCGGATGTGCGCGTCGAAGTGGCCGCCGGCCAGGAACAGCGCCATGGCGCGCTGGTCGAGCGCCGAGGGGTGCCGGTACATCAGGCGGCGCAGCGCCCTCAGCTCGCGGACCAGCGCCGGCGGCGCCACGACGAAGCCGAGCCGCAGGCCCGGGAACAGCGACTTCGAGAGGCTGCCCAGGTAGGCGATGCGGCCCGAGGTGTCGAAGGACTTCACCGCGGCGTGCTGCGGGCCGACGAAGTTCAGCTCGTGCTCGTAGTCGTCCTCGATCAGCAGGGCGTCGCGGCCGCGCAGCCACTCGACGAGGCCGAGCCGGCGCTGCAGCGAAAGGGTGACGCTGGTCGGCGACTGGTGGCTGGCGGTCAGGTAGATCAGGTCGCAGCCCTCCAGGGCCTGGGAGAGCAGCAGGCCGTTGGCGTCGACCGGCAGGGGCCGCAGGGTCGCGCCGGTCGCCTCGGCGATGTTGCGCGCGTCGACGTAGCCCGGGTTCTCGACGCCGAACACCGTGCCGGGCCCGGACAGCAGCGTCGCCAGCAGGTAGAGCGCGTTCTGGGTGCCGACCGTGACCAGCAGCTGGTCGGGCTCGGCCCGCAGGCCCCGCTGGGGCAGGATGCGACTGACGATCTGGGCCAGCAGCAGCGGGTCGTCGGCGTCGATCAGGTCGCTGGCCCAGGCCGCGGCGTGCTGCGAGCTGCCGGCGAGGCGCACGCAGTCGCGCCAGCGGGCGATCGAGACGCGGTCCAGGCTGACCTGGCCGTAGATGAAGGGGTAGGGGTACTCGGCCCAGTTCGTCGGCTTGGCGATGTTGCGCTGCAGCGAAGGGCGCACGCGCAGCCGGGCGCTCCAGGGGTCGGCCTCGGCCGGCCCGCCGAACAGCGCGTCGGGACGGAAGCCGAGGCGCACGTTGAGCTGCTGGCGGACGTACTGCTCGTTGATGAAGTGGCCGCGCCGCGGCACCGGGGTCAGGTAGCCGTCGGCGGTCAGCCGCTCGTAGACCAGCGACACGGTATTGCGGGACATTCCGAGGATCCGCGCCAGTTCGCGCGTCGCCGGCAGCGGCTGGTGCGGCGGGTGGGCGCCGTCGAGCACGGCCTCGACCAGGCGCTCGTGGAGCTGCTCCTGCAGGGTGCGTCCGGCCACGAAGGGGCGGCCGAGGTATCGGTCCAGCACCGGGCCGGTCTCCCTGTCCCTGGCACCAAAGATTTCGCCCTCTGGATCTAAGCCAGTTTCGCGTGCGGCCCTAGGCTTTTTGCACTGCGTCATAAAGAGCGCTTCGGGAGAGCTTCATCATGTTCGAGAAGAAGGGGACCGTCGGGGCCGCCGTGAGCCCGGCGAATCGCAAGGATCGCGGCGTCACGCGCCGCCGGCTGCTGAAGGGCGCCGCCGCGGCGGGTGCCGTGCTGGCCGCACCGGCCATCGTGCGCCGCAGCGCGCTCGCCTCGTCGGGCGAGATCAACATCATCATGTGGTCGGACTACCTGCCGGAGTCCTTCGTCACGGCCTTCACCAAGAAGACCGGGATCAAGATGAACTTCACCGGCATCGGCTCCAACGAGGAGCTGCTGAACAAGCTGAAGGCGACCAAGGGCGCCGGCTTCGACATCTGCTCGCCGACCAACAACCGCTCGCTGCAGTGGCAGCCGCTCGACCTGCTGCAGCCCTACGACATGAAGCGGATCCCCATCGACAAGGTCAATCCCGCGATGGCCAAGATCGGCGAGACGGCCTGGAACTTCGGCGGCGTCTCCTGGATCCCGCACATCTGGGGCACCGAGGGCATGGCCTGGCGCACCGACCTCTTCACCCCGGCCGGCGAGTTCCCGAGCTACGGCGACGTCTGGGACGAGGCCAACGCCGGCAAGACCATGGGCCGCGGGCATTCGATGATGCTCGGCGCCGGCCTGTCGCTGGAGCGCAAGGGCGAGCTCGAGCCCGGCTCGATGTGGGCCGCCTATAGCGGCGAGGACAAGATGAAGGAGGTCTGGGGCAAGGTCACGGACTACTGCGTCAAGCGCAAGCCGAACATCAAGCTGCTGTGGAACGACGCCGACACCCAGAAGAACGGCCTGATGAACGAGGGCGTGATCGTCGGCCAGACCTGGGACGGCCCGCCGCTGGCCCTCAAGACCCAGGGCGAGCCGGTCATGTACCGCGCCCCGGTCGAGGGCGCGATGGCCTGGGTCGACGGCATGGCGCTGCCCAAGGGCGCGGCGAACATCGATCAGGTCTACGCCTTCATCGAGTGCTGCTACGATCCGGAGCTGGCCGGCACGGCGATCAAGACCCACGGCTACAACTCGCCGGTGCTCGGCGCCGACAAGTACGCCGGCGAGGTCTACGCCAAGAACTTCGCCGACGCCTATCCAGGCAACGCGCTGTCGAACCTCAACCCCTGGCCGGCCGAGCCGCAGTGCTACGCCGACCTGCGCACGGAGTTCGTCAACAAGTTCCTGAACGCCTAGAGCGCGATCCGATCAGGTCCCCGACCTGGTCTGTGAATCGCCCTCTAGGACGAGATGCCTGGAGGCTGATCCACCGATCACATCGATCGATGTGATCGGATCAGGCTCCAGGCGCTTCTTCCTCCTCCGGACTTGGGCCGGAGCCTCACCCGGCCGGCCGCGGCACAGCGGCCGGCCGGGGCTTTCTCCACCGGCACGGAAGAGCGCATGAGCAGGGACGTCACCCTTGAGCACGTGACGATCCGTTTCGGATCCCATACCGCGGTGGACGATGCCCACCTGACCATCCGCTCGGGCGAGTTCTTCTCGTTTCTCGGGCCCTCGGGCTGCGGCAAGACCACCCTGCTGCGCTGCGTCTCCGGCTTCCTGGAGCCGACCGAGGGCCGGGTGCTGATCGGCGGCGAGGACATGCGCGGCGTCGGCCCGAACCGGCGGCCGACCGCGCTGATCTTCCAGAACCTGGCGCTCTTCCCGCTGATGAGCGTCGCCGAGAACATCGCCTTCGCGCTGGAGGTGCGCGGCGTTGGGCGCCAGGCCCGGCGCAAGCGGGCCGTCGAGCTGCTGGAGCTGATCGCCCTGCCGCACGTCGGCGACAAGAAGGTCTACGAGCTCAGCGGCGGCCAGCGGCAGCGCGTCGCCATCGCCCGCGCGCTCGCCGCCGAGCCGCAGATCCTGCTGCTCGACGAGCCGCTCTCGGCGCTCGACCTCAAGCTGCGCCAGCACATGCGCAGCGAGCTGCGCGCGATCCAGCGGCGGGTCGGCCTGACCTTCATCTACATCACCCACGACCAGGGCGAGGCCCTGACCATGTCGGACCGGGTCGCGGTGATGAGCGAGGGCCGGATCGAGCAGGTCGACGAGCCGCTCGCCGTCTACGACCACCCGAAGACCAGCTTCGTCGCCTCCTTCGTCGGCGAGACCAACGTGCTGCCGGCGACCGTGACCGGGCGCGACGGCACCGACGTCACGCTCCAGACCGACGGCGGCCTGATCGTCCAGGGCTTCGCGGTCGGCCGGCGCCAGTACCGCGCCGGCGAGCGCTGCCAGGTCTTCGTGCGGCCCGAGCAGATCAAGGTGGCGCCGCCGGAGCCCGGCCCGAACCGCCTGGCCGCGCGCGTCCTCGCCGAGGAGTTCGAGGGCAACCTGCGTCACGTCTCCCTCGCCGTCGGGGGAAGCGTCGGCGGCAGCGGCGGCGCGCCGGCTGTCGGGGCGCTGGCTGTCGGGGGGCAGCCGCTGCGCATGTCCGTCGTCAACGACGGCAGCCTGCCGCCGCTGCAGCCCGACGCGGCGCTGACCGTGACCTTCGACCCGTCGGTCGCATCGGTGCTGCCCGAGGGGCCGCTGGCGCGGGCCTGAGCGGCATGAGCCCCAACGGCATCAGAGTGGCCTTCTCGCGCTTCTTCCATCGCTGGGGGCCGGGCGTCGGGATCTTCGTCACCGGCTCCGTCGCGCTGTGGATCGTGCTGCTGATCGTGCTGCCGCAGCTGGCGATGTTCGACGCCTCGTTCCGCTTCAACCTGCCGCCGGCCGAGATCGGCGGGCCGCGGGACCTGCACACCCTGTCGAACTACGCGGCGCTGCTGCTCGACGGGCGGGGCGGCATCAACTGGCTCGACCTGGGCGTGCTCGGCCGCACGATCCTGGCCGCGGTCTTCGTGACGATCCTCGACCTCCTGCTCTGCTATCCGATCGCCTTCGTGCTGGCCCACGGCACCAGCGGCGGCAGGGCGCGGCTGATGGTGCTCGGGCTGATCGTGCCCTTCTGGGTCAACGAGATCCTGCGTGCCTTCGCCTTCCGGATCATCTTCGGCTCCTCGGGCGTGCTCAACGCCGTCGGCCTGGGCCTCGGCCTCTGGGCGGCGCCGGTCGACTTCATCCGCCAGGACGTCGCGCTCTACGCCGGCCTGACCTACACCTACCTGCTGCTGATGATCTTCCCGATCTACAACGCCGTCGAGGCGCTGGACCGCAACCAGATCGAGGCGGCGCGCGACCTGGGCTCGCCCTGGTGGCGGGTGCACTGGCGCATCGTCATCCCCGTGGCCAAGCCGGGCATCGCCTCGGGCGCGACCATGGTCTTCATGCTGACCGCCGGCGCCCTGGCGGCGCCGCAGATCCTCGGCGGCCCCTCGAGCCTCTGGTTCACCCAGCTGATCTACCAGTGGTTCAACGAGGGCGGCAACTGGCCGCGCGGCTCGGCCTATGCCGTGGTCCTGCTGCTCGCCTGCATCCTGGTGACCCTGCTGGCGATGCGCGTCTTCAAGGTCCGCATCGGCGAGATCGGCCGATGAGCGCGCGCGGCAACGTCCTGGCGGCCCGCGGCTCGGTCTGGCGGCCGGTGGTCGCCCGCATCTCCTGGCAGCGCCTGCTGCTGCTGCTCTTCGTGGCGGCCTTCTTCGCCTATCTCTTCGGGCCGCTGATCATCATGACGGTGACGGCCTTCAACTCGGCCGACTACCCGCGGGTCACGCCCTGGGACTGCTTCACGACCCAGTGGTTCGGCCGCTTCGGCCGCGATTCCCTGCTGCTCGCCGGGCTCGCCAACTCCTTCTTCATCGGCCTCGGCGTGGTGCTGTTGTCGCTGCCGATCGGCCTCGCCGCGGCGATCGCGCTGAGCGAGGTCGGCGAGCGGGCGCGCTCGCTGCTCTACACCGTCTTCATCGTGCCGATCCTGCTGCCCGGCATCGTCATCGGCATCGCCACGCTGCTGTTCTGGGGCCGCATCGCCGGCAGCTTCGGGCTCGGCCACGACACGCTGCTCTACAACGGCATCTTCCTGACCATCCTCGGCCAGGTCTGCTTCATCTCCTCCTACTCGATGCTGATCTTCCTGGCGCGCATCCAGCGCTTCGACCCGACCCAGACCGAGGCCGCGCTCGACCTCGGCGCGACGCCGGGCCAGGCCTTCCGCAAGGTGCTGCTGCCCTTCCTGAAGCCGGCGATCGGCTCCGCCGCGGTGCTGGCCTTCCTGGCCTCGGTCGAGAACTACAACACGACGGTCTTCACCATCGTCTCGGAGAGCACCTTCACCACGGTGCTCGCCTCCAAGGTGCGCTTCGGCATCGACCCGACGATCTCGGCGATCGCCGTCATCATCATCACCACGACCCTGGTCGCCGCGATCATCCAGGAGGCGCGCCAGCGCCGGCTCGCCGCCAGGCGCCGCGAGGCCCTGGCGGGGGTGGCGGCCGGGGCGGGAGCGGCGGCGGTGATGGCCGGCCCGACCGGCCGGCTGCTGAGCCATCCGGCGAGCGTCGCGGTGCTGCTGCTGGCCGTCGTCGGCGGCCTAGTCTGGGCCGGCAGCCGCTACGATTCCAGCGCCTGCCAGGACGCCCTGCTGCAGCAGAAGCTGCAGCGCCAGCAGGAGCTGCTCGAGCAGCAGCGCCAGCGCATGCAGCAGCAGGCCCCGGCCCAGCCGGCGCCGGTCCCGTCGGGCGCCGCGCCGAAGCCGGCCTCGCCCTTCGGCGGTGTCTTCGCCCCGAACAACCTCGGGCTCTCGGCGCCGGGCGGGGCGGTGCCCGCGCCGGCCCCGCCGGGCGCCGCGCCGAAGCCGGCCTCGCCCTTCGGCAACGCCTTCGCCCCGGACAACCTCGGCCTCTCGGCGCCGGGCGGGGCCACGGCCCCGAAGATCGAGCCGGGCGCGCCCGCCGCGCCGGCCGATCCGGCACCGGCGACGCAGTAGGCGAGGGGGACCGCGCCGCTCGGCTCCGTTGACACCTGCTCCGCCGCCCGCCTATGTCGGGGGCACCGCGCAGGCCGCCCGACCGGGCGTCGCCGCGCCGCCACCCCGCGGGCCGGACGACGGAATGACCCCCCAAGGATGACTCCCGAAGGATGACCATCGACTGGATCGGCGTCGACTGGGGCACCAGCAACCTCAGGGCCTGGGCCTTCGACGGGACCGGCCGGCCGCTCGGCCCGGCGCGCGGCGGTCCCGGCATGGGCGGCCTGGCCGGACAGGGGGCCGAGGCCTTCGAGACGGCGCTGGTCGCGGCGCTCGGCGACTGGCTGGACGGCGTCGCCGAGGGGGTCCGGCTGCCGGTGCTGGTCTGCGGCATGGCGGGGGCCCGCCAGGGCTGGCAGGAGGCGCCCTACCTCGACCTGCCGCTGCCGCTCGACTGGCTCGGCGCCGGCGCCCTCGAGGTCGGCACCCGCGATCCGCGGATCGCCGTCGCCATCGTGCCGGGCCTGGCCCAGCGCGATCCCGCCGCGCCCGACGTGCTGCGCGGCGAGGAGACCCAGATCCTCGGCTTCCTGGCCGGCCGCGGCGCGGGTGCGGGCCAGGGCGCGGGAATGGGCGCGGGAATGGGCGACTGGGCGCTCTGCCTGCCCGGCACCCACTCGAAGTGGGTCAGCGTGTCGCGCGGCATCCTGCGGTCCTTCCGCACCTACATGACCGGGGAGCTGTTCGGCCTGCTGGCCGGCCAGTCGATCCTGCGCCACAGCGTCGGCGGGGCCGGGGCTACGGACCCGGAGGCCTTCGCGGTGGGGGTGCGCGAGGCCCTGGCGGCGCCCGCCGAGGTGCCGGCCCGGCTGTTCGGCCTGCGCGCCCGGCACCTGCTGTTCGGCGAGGCCGGCGCCGCCGCGCGCTCGCGCCTCTCCGGCCTGCTGATCGGCCAGGAGCTGGCCTCGGCGGCGACCTGGCCCGGCGGCCCGGCGCCGAGCGCCGGCGTCGCAGTGATCGGCGACGACAGCCTCGCCGCACTCTATGTCGAGGCGCTGGGGATCGCGGGCTGCACGCCCGAGACGGTGAGCGGCGGGACGGCGGTGATCGCCGGCCTGGCGGCGCTTCGCCGCGGCAGAACGGAAGAGGGACCGAAATGCGCGAACTGATGGCGATCCTGCGCGGGCTGACGCCCGAGGAGGCGCCGGCGGTCGGCGAGGCCCTGGTCGAGGCCGGGATCCAGCGGCTCGAGGTGCCGCTCAACTCGCCGCGGCCCTTCGAGTCGATCGCCCTGCTGGCCGAGCGCCTGGGCGGGCGCGCGGAGGTCGGCGCCGGCACGGTGCTGACCCCCGGCGAGGTGCGCAAGGTCAGGGCGGCACGCGGCCGCTTCGTGGTCTCGCCGAACACCGACCGGGTGATCATCGAGGCGACGCGCGACGCCGGCCTCGACTCCTATCCCGGCGCCTTCACGGCGACCGAGTGCCTGGTCGCGGCTGCGGCCGGGGCGACGGCGCTCAAGCTGTTCCCGGCCTTCCTGCTCGGCCCTGCCGGCGTCGCCGCCCTGAAAGCAGTCATGCCGCCCGCGCTGGCGCTCTATGCTGTCGGCGGCATCGACGCGCCCGACCTGTCGGCCTACCGTCGGGCCGGGTGCATCGGCTTCGGCCTCGGCTCGAACCTCTACAAGCTGGGCCGGGCGGCCGGCGAGGTCGGCGCGGCCGCGCGCCGGCTGGTCGAAGCCTACGACGCCCTGAACGAGAAGAAGCCCGAGGGAAGAGACCGATGACGGAAGCAAGCAAGAAGCGGCTGCGTTCCCAGGAGTGGTTCGACAATCCGGACAACCCGGGCATGACGGCGCTCTACCTGGAGCGCTACCTGAACTACGGCCTGACCCGCGAGGAGCTGCAGTCGGGCAAGCCGATCATCGGCATCGCCCAGACCGGCTCGGATCTCGCGCCCTGCAACCGCCACCACCTGGAGCTGGCCAAGCGGGTGCGCGACGGCATCGCCGCGGCCGGCGGCATCGCGATGGAGTTCCCGGTCCATCCGATCCAGGAGACCGGCAAGCGGCCGACCGCCGCGCTCGACCGCAACCTCGCCTACCTGGGCCTGGTCGAGGTGCTCTACGGCTATCCGATCGACGGCGTCGTGCTGACCACCGGCTGCGACAAGACCACGCCGGCCCAGCTGATGGGCGCGGCGACCGTCGACCTGCCGGCCATCGTGCTGTCCGGCGGCCCGATGCTCGACGGCCACCACAAGGGTGAGCTGGCCGGCTCGGGGACCGTCGTCTGGGATTCCCGCAAGCTGCTGGCGGCCGGCGAGATCGACTACGAGGAGTTCATCAAGCGGGTCGCCGCCTCGGCGCCCTCGGTCGGCCACTGCAACACCATGGGCACGGCGCTCTCGATGAACTCGCTGGCCGAGGGCCTGGGCATGTCGCTGCCCGGCTGCGCGGCGATCCCGGGGCCCTACCGCGAGCGCGCGCAGATGGCCTGGGCGACCGGCAAGCGCATCGTCGAGATGGTGCGCGAGGACCTCAGGCCCTCGCAGGTCATGACCAAGGCCGCCTTCGAGAACGCCATCGTGCTCTGCTCGGCGCTCGGCGCCTCGACCAACGCGCCGCCGCACCTGATCGCCATCGCCCGCCACATGGGCGTCGAGCTGACCATGGAGGACTGGCAGAGGGTCGGCTTCGACGTGCCGCTGATCGTCGACTGCCAGCCGACCGGCCGCTTCCTCGGCGAGCGCTTCCACCGGGCCGGCGGCGTGCCGGCGGTGATGGCCGAGCTGATCGAGGCCGGCCTGATCCGCGAGCAGGCGATGACCGTCAGCGGCCGCACGATCGGCGAGGAGATGCGCGGCCAGTTCACCTTCGACCGCGAGGTCATCCGCACGGTCAAGGAGCCGCTGAAGCAGAGCGCCGGCCTGCTGGTCATGGGCGGCAACCTCTTCGACGCCGCGGTCATGAAGACCTCGGCGATCGGCCCCGACTTCCGCCGCCGCTACCTGGAGAACCCGGAGCATCCCGGCATGTTCGAGGGCACGGCGATCGTCTTCGAGGGGCCCGAGGACTACCACCACCGGATCGACGACCCGGACCTGCCGATCGACGAGAACGCGATCCTGTTCATCCGCAACTGCGGGCCAGTCGGCTATCCGGGCTCGGCGGAGGTCGTGAACATGCAGCCGCCGGCGCGGCTCATCAAGCGGGGCATCACCGAGCTGCCGACGATCGGCGACGGCCGCCAGTCCGGGACCTCGGCCAGCCCCTCGATCCTCAACGCCGCGCCCGAGGCGGCGGTCGGCGGCGGCCTGGCGCTGCTCGCGACCGGCGACCGGGTGCGCGTCGACCTCAAGAACCGGCGCGTCGACATGCTGGTCGAGGAGGCGGAGATCGAGCGCCGGCGGGCGGCCTGGACGCCCTCCTACCCGGAGCACCAGACGCCCTGGCAGGAGATCTACCGCTCGATGGTCGGCCAGCTCGACGGCGGCGGCTGCCTGGAGCCGGCGACGCTCTACCTGCGCATCGCCGAGACCAAGGGCCTGCCGCGCGACAACCACTGAGCGGCGCGGCCGCCGTCCGGTCCGGCCGGGCCGCTCAGCCCGCCGCCGTCGCGGCGTAGGCCGAGGCGGCCTGGGCGAAGGCCATCGGCGGCTGCAGGGCCGCGGCGAGGTCCTGCGTCGACAGGCTGTCGCTGCCGCCGGAGAGCGCGCTCCACAGGTCCTGGGCCTGCTGGTCCGTCACCGCCTCGGGCTTGCCGGCCAGGAACTCCGCCTCGCTGACCACCCCGTCGCCGTTGGTGTCGAGCGGCGAGACCGACGTGCTGGTGTCGTCGCTGTCGTCGGACGGCGGCGGGCCGCCGGCGCCGCCCGGTCCCCCCGGGCCGCCGGCCGCCGGCCCGGACGGCGCAGCGGAGGCGAAGTCCGCCTCGTCGATGCTGTCGCTGCCGCCCGAGAGGTCGTTCCACAAGGCTTCGGCCTGGGTGTCGCTGACGTCGTCGGGCTTGCCGGCCAGGAACTCCTCCCTGGTCAGGCTGCCGTCGCCGTCGCTGTCGAGCGTCGCGAAGAGGTCGCTCGCGGCGCCGCCCTGCTGCGCACTCTCCTGGGCCTGCAGCATCGTGGTCTGCATGGCGCCGGACAGCTGCTGGAAGGCGGAGGCGAGGTCCGAGGCGGAAAGCTCGCCCGAGCCCTCGCTGTCCAGGGCGCTGTAGAGCGCCGAAGCCTGGTCCGAGCTGACGCCGTCCGGCCGGCCGGCGACGAACTCCTCCTGGCTGATCGTGCCGCTGGAATCGCTGTCCAGCCGGCTGAACTGCTGGGTCATCAGGGCCGAAGCCGCGGACCCGTAGCTGCCGATGCCGCCTAGCATCTCCTGTCTCCTCGGCAAGTTGATGCGAGCCCGCGAAAAGGGGCTTCAGGAGACATTCACGCGCCAGGCCGGAAAAGCTGGCGCGCGCCGGCGACGATTCGGAGAAGTCCGGGGGCCCGCGGTCGCGGCCGGGCGCTATCCGGCCGTCTCGTCGGAGCCCGTGCCGGCCGCCTCGGCCTTGCCGAGATAGATCCGGTCGAACTCGGCGGGCTTGACGCCGTCGAGCCTGGTCAGCGGCTCGGCGACCGCGGGCCCGGCGACATAGCTGAAGCCGGCGCAGGTCGCCGCCAGCACGAGGCTGCTGGTCTCGATGCCGGTGGCATAGCACTTCAGCCTGGCGGCCTCGCTGACCTTGGCGACGTAGTCGAACAGCCTGATCAGCTCCTTCTCCTCGGCGCCGAGCTGCCCGGCATCGAGCCCGACCGCCGCGACACCGGACAGGGCGATCAGCTCCAGGTCGTGGGCGAGGTGCGGAAAGGTCTGCTCGGTCAGGGTCAGCATCACCGAGATCGACCGGCCGAAGGGGCGCAGCTGCTCGACGAATCCGCGCAGCTGGCTCTGGAACGCCTGGCGTGGCAGGCCGAGCAGCTGCCACAGCACGAAGCTGCGGTCCTCGGCGCGGATGTTGCGACAGAGATCGAGGTAGCGCCGGCGGCTGCCGATCCGCGCGAGGGTGCCGTAGTGGATCGAGATCGCGACGATCGCCGGGCTGTGCGCCTTGATCGCGGCTTCGAGATCGCGCCGGCCGTGCAGCAGGACGAGCCGGTCCACGGCCTCCTCGATCTCCTCGTCGAAGACGGCATCCCGATCGCTCGCCAGCGCGCCCGAACTGGTCACCAGCTGTGCCTCGGGCGCGTAGACGGCGACCTTCCTGCTCGGCGCGTGCCAGTAGGGCCGGTAGAGGACCCGGAGATCCGCCTGCTCGAGCGCCGGCTCGCTCTCCGTCGGCAGTGTGGCGGCGGCCTGCTCGTGCGTCTCGAGCTCGGTCTCCGCCTGGTGCTTGATCTGGCGGAGCGTCTTCAGCGAGTGGTGAGCGACGCGGATCAGGCCGGGATTGAGCTTGATATCCGGCCGGTCCGGGCCGCCCGCCGCGGCGAGGTCGTCGAGCCGGCGCACCATCTTGCCCTCGAGCGCGCGCAGGTGGCCGAGGATCTCGTGCAGGCGGTTGGCGACGAGCTGCGGCTGCACCCGCTGCTCGCCGGAGGTCCGGAGCATCTTCAGCTGCTCGTCCAGGCCGGCCAGCAGCATGGCGACCGCCGCCTCGTCGAGCGCCGAATCCTGGCGGCTTTCGGGCCGGTGGTCGTCGGCCGGCAGCGGCTGGGCGTCGTCGAAGGAGGCGAGCAGCGACTCGGTGCTGTCGAGCAGCCGGGTGGCGAGGCGGCCGTCGGCCTCCGTGACCACCGACCGGACGGCGAGAGCCCGGAGCTCCTCGGCCTCCTTGCCGCCGAACAGCTTCGCCAGGGCCGCCTCCGCGAGCAGCGCGATCTTCAGCTTGGCCTCGGCTTCGCTGCAGTCGCCGAACACGATGACGTAGCCGTTCTCGCCGCTGTGCGAGAAGAAGTCGTGCCGGCCGAGCCGGCCCTGCAGCTCGGTCTCGATGGTCCTGCGCACCCGGTCGCGGGCGTTCGGCCAGCGGTCGCCTAGTCGCGCCTTGATCGGCTCCAGGTTGAGCAGATGCACGCGTCCCCCGGGGACCGGTCCGGTCTCGGCGTGGCGGGTGAGGAGCTGTTCCAGCCGGGGATCGAGCCTGGCGCCGCCGGCGGGTGCCGCAGCCTCCGCCGCGGCGCGCGGCGCGGCTGCCGGCGCGGCCGGGTGCGCGGCCGGGTGCGCGGTCGGCCGGGGCGCCTCCTCCGAGACTTCCAGGAACGAAAGCAACTGCCGCCATGCCCTTCTGACACCGGTCGGTCCGGGCGGCTGAACTGGCATCATGGCTCCTTCGCCGAACGGTGGCGGCCTTGCGTTTCCGGGTGGGTCGGCGGTCTGCCGGCGCGGCTGGGCCGCCCTCCGGGCGACCGGTGACGCGGCAGCGGCCTGCGGCCTTTCGCCCGCGTTCCGACCCGCTCGTCCCGGACTCCGAATCGGAACTCTCCGGTCGAAAGCGCACTGTCGTCGACGCCAGTTAAGGTGGAGTGAATCCTGCCCGTCTGCGGTGCGTCTTCCCGGTCTGGTGCCTCCTCACGTTGCAGGTCGAGCCGCTCTTCCCGGACCGCCCGGCAGCGGCCGTCTCGCGTCCGGCGCCCCGGCGTCGACGGTCGCCGCCAGGGGAATATTCGCGAGGGAATACTCCGCCAATCCCTTCGATGTTTCAGCCGTTTCGCGCGAATTCTTGGATCTTCCGGCCATTTCAGCGTTTCTTAACGGCGGCCGTGGCTATCTGGAGCCTCGACCGCGGCCGACCCGGACCCAGCGACCGTCCGGCTCCGCGAGCCGACCCGTCGAGGGGGGCGGTGGAGCAGCCAGGAGCGCCCAGGCAGTGCACGACCTGATCCAGCCCGACCGATCCGACACGGCGCGCATCGACCTCGCCGTTCTCGACGCGCTGCCGGCCGGCATCGCCGTCCTGTCGGCCGGCGGCGACATCGTCTGCGTGAACGAGGCCTGGCGCAGCCGCATCGGGGGAGCGGGCCGGGCCGGCCTCTACGAGGGTCCGGGCGCGAGCTACCTGTCGATCTGTGACGCCGCAGCGGCGGGCGGCGACCAGGTGCTGACGGCGATCGCCGCCGGCCTGCGCGCCGTGCTGGCCGGCGCGGCCCCGGAGTTTCGGCTCGAGTATCCCGATCACCTCGGCGAGGAGCAGCGCTGGTTCCTCTGCACGGCGCGGCCGCTGCGGCAGGGCGGCCTCGTCATCGAGCACCTGCCGATCTCCGACCTCAAGCAGATGGAGCAGCGGGTCCAGCGGGAGCGGCAGGTCGCCGCATCGGCCCACGAGGCGCTCTGCGAGGCCGTCGAGACGATGTCGGAAGGCTTCGCGCTCTACGACGCCGACGACCGGCTGCTGTTCTGCAACGAGCACTACGACGCGTTCTACCGGCCGGTGTCGCAGCTGGTCCGCTCCGGAACGGCCTTCCGAGACCTCACGCGGGCGGCTGCCGAAGCGGGCCTGTTTCCGGACGCGATCGGCCGCGAGGACCAGTGGGTCGACGACACGATCCGCTGCCTGACCGCGGCCAATGGCGAGATGGAGCTCCGCTTGGCCGGCAATCGCTGGATCCGCATGAGGACCCGCCGCACGGTCAAGGAATCCCTGGTCTGCATCGTCACCGACATCTCCGAGCTCAAGCGGCGGGAGGCGAGCCTGCAAGCCAGCGAGGCGCGCTTCCGGCATTTCGCCGAGGCCGGCTCCGAGCGCTTCTGGGAGATGGACGAGGAACTGCGCTTCTCCTACTACAGCGTGCCGAAAGGCGACGACTCCGGCGTGCTGGGCGACCGCCTGCTCGGTCGGACGCTGTGGGAGGTGGTCACGGCCGAAGGCACCGCCAACGAGTACTGGCGCCGGCACTGCGACGAGCTCGAGGCGCACCTTCCGTTCCGCGACTTTCGCTTTTCCAAGTCGATGCCGTCCGGCCAGATCAGCCACTACCGCACCGGCGGCGTGCCGGTCTTCGACGACGACGGACGGTTTGGCGGCTACCGGGGGGTCATGGCCGATGAGACCGAGGAGGTCGAGGCGCGGCTCCGGGCCGAGCGCGCGGAGGCCCTGCTGCGCGCCGCGGTCGAGAGCGTGCCCTACGGCTTCGTGATCCACGATCGGGACGATCGCCTGGTGCTCTGCAACTCCAAGTACCAGGAGCTCTACCGCCTGTCGGACGAGGCGATCCGAACCGGCGTCTCCTTCGAGACCGCGGTGCGCGAGGGTCTGGCCGAGGGGCGTTACCTCGAGGCGCTCGGCCGCGAGGAGGAGTGGCTGGCCGAGCGCCTCGAGAAGCATCGCCATCCGACCGGCGCCTGGGAGCAGCGCCAGGGCAGCGCCTGGATCCTGGTCGAGGAGACGCCGCTTCCCGACGGCGGCACGGTTGGCATGCGCACCGACATCACCGAGGTCAAGCGCAACGCCGAGCGCGCGATCCAGTCGGAGCGCCTGCAGGCCCTGGGTACGCTGGCCGGCGGCATCGCCCACGATTTCAACAACCTGCTGGCCGCCATGATCGGCTACACCGAACTGCTGGCCGACGAGCCCGACCTCGGCGAGGAGGCCCGGGACTGCGTGGAGCAGGTGCTCTCCGCCGGGCAGAAGGCGAAGGACCTGGTCAAGCAGATCCTGCGCTTCAGCCGCTTCACCGACGACGGCGCGGCCGAGCTCTGCTGCCTCGCGACGGTCGCCGGGGAGGTCGTCTCGATGCTGCGTCCGACGATCCACCCGGACATCCGTCTCGAGGTCGACGTCCGGAGCCGCTGCGCGGACGTCCTGGCGATTCCCGCCCATCTCAGCCAGATCGTGATGAACCTGACGGTCAACGCCGTCCAGGCGATCGGCCGGCGCAAGGGGCGGGTCGAGGTCCGGGTCGACGAGGTCGAGGTAGACGAGGTCTTCGCCGCCGCTCATCCGCCGCTCGCCGGCGGCCCCTGCGTCCGCCTGGTCGTGCGCGACGACGGTCCGGGCATGGACGAGGCCCTGCTCAAGCGCATCTTCGAGCCCTTCTTCACGACCAAGCAGGTCGGCGAGGGCACCGGCATGGGCTTGTCCGTGGTGCACGGCATCGTCGGCAAGTACGACGGCATGGTCACGGCCTACAGCGAGCCCGGCGTCGGCAGCGAGTTCCACGTCTACCTGCCGCGCGCCACCGACGCGGCGGGCGAGCGCCGGGCCGTCGCCTCGACGGCTGCCGCGACGGCGGGCGGCGCCGGCAATGCGCTGCTGGTCGACGACGATCCGGCGGTGCGCGGGGCGACCGCCGGGCTGCTGAGCCGGCTCGGCTACTGCATCGTCGAGTTCTCCGACGCCGCCAGCGCGCTGGAGGGCTTCCGCGAGCATCCCGACGACTTCGCCCTGGTCGTGACCGACCAGGTGATGCCCGGCATGAGCGGCCAGGAGCTGGCCATGGCGATCCGCGAGACCCGCCCGGCGCTGCCGTTGCTGCTGTGCACCGGCTACGGTCACGGTCTCGACGAGACCAGGCTCGCGGAACTGGGCCACACGGCTCTGCTCGTGAAGCCCTTTACGCTGCGGGAGCTCGGTGCGACGCTCGACGGCCTCGTCGGCGCGGCACGCTCTTGTTGAGGCAGGGACAGGTCATGGCGCGAATAGTGGTGATCGACGACAACGAGGCGATCTGCGACATCCTCTCGAAGGTGCTGAAGCGCGCCGGACACGACGTCGCCGTCGCGAACGACGGCCTCGTCGGCGAGCAGACGGTCAGGGCCGAGCCCACCGACCTGGTCGTCACCGACCTCATCATGCCGAACCGCGAGGGGCTGGAGATGATCCAGGCGCTGAAGGCGGAGAATCCGGCGCTGAAGATCATCGCCATGTCCGGCGGCGGCCGGGTGCGCAATCTCGATCTCCTGCAGCTCGCCAAGCGTTGCGGTGCCGACCGGGTCCTCGAGAAGCCCCTGGACCGAGCGGCCTTCATCGGCGCCGTCGAGGAGCTGCTCGCGGCCGGCTGACGATTCCGGGGGCGCGCGATCTCGGGGGCGCGGCGGCCGGCCCGTCAGTCCCGGCGCATCCGATCGCCGGCGCCGGTCCAGTCGCTGCGCCGCAGCCGGTAGAGCACGTGGCGCCGCAGCGCATGGCCGGCGGGCAGGGAGGGGTGCTCGAAGTCCTCCTCCGGCCGCCGGGTCATGCCGAGCCGCTCCATGACCGCCCGCGAGCGACCGTTGTCCAGCACGGTGAAGGAGACGATCTCCGCGAGGCCGAGCGGACCGAAGCCCTGGGCCAGGGCGGCCCGCGCCGCCTCGGTCGCGTAGCCTTTCCCCCACTGTTCGGCCGCGAGCCGCCAGCCGATCTCGACGCAGGGCGTGAAGTGGCTCTCGAAGCGCGGCACCGACAGGCCGACGAAGCCGACGAAGGCGGGGCCGCCGAGCACCTCCACGGCCCAGAGGCCGAAGCCGTGCTCGGCGAAGTGCCCCTCGATGCGCTCGGCGAGCGCATCGCTCGACCGGCGCTCCAGCGTGCCCGGGAAGAAGCGCATGACCTCGGGATCGGCGTTGAGCGCGGCGAAGGGCAGGCGGTCGGCCGGTCGCCAGGGACGCAGGCACAGCCGCGCGGTCGTCAGGATCGGCAACTGCTCGCTCAGGGTCATCAGGGGCCCCGCTCCGAAGGGTGTCGCGACTATGCCACCCCGTCCCGAGTCTCGCCGCGGATCCTCTTTATCGGGGGTTGTCCCGTCTGCCGGTCGAAAGTGCGCATCGATTGATTCGGATCAAGGCGCCGGTCCGTCGCGGCACCCAAGGTCGGGCAAAATGCGGCGGCTCTCAGCCGGGCGGGCCGCGGCAGGGTCGAGCGGGGAGCGGGATGATGGAAGCTGAGCTGCGCGCACTGGTCTCGCGGACCGTCGCGGAAGCCTGGCAGGAAGCCGAGCGCAGCCGCCTCTGCTTCGCCCACGGCGCGGTCCTGACCATCACCTGGCCCTACAGCACCGAGCGGCTCGACGAACGCGAGGGTCTGACCGGGCTGGTCGGCCAGCGGCTGGTCTCGCTCTCGGCCGGCAGCGGCCGGATCGCCCTCGAGTTCTCCGGCGGGGCCAAGCTGGCGGTGCGCATCGTCGAGGACGGCGCGGGCGGCGCCAGCGGTTTCATCCTGACGACGCGCCAGGGCGAGCTGGTCGAATGGCGCAGCTTCGGCGACGACGACGACGACGACGCGGCGGCCTGACGGCCGCGGGCGGCGGGGCGGGGAACCCGCGGCGCCTGTCCGGCGTCTCGGCCGGGCCCCGGTCGGGCCCCGGTCGGAAAGGGAGGCTGCCGTGGCGGCAGGGACGGGCGCGCTCCACATCGGCACCTCGGGCTGGTCCTATCCGGAATGGCGCGGCCGCTTCTATCCGGAGGGGACCAGGGCCGCCGACTTCCTGGCGCGCTACGTCGAGCGCTTCGACACGGTCGAGGTCGACAACACCTTCTACCGGCTGCCCGCGCCGGAGGCCGTGGCGCAGTGGCGGAACACGGCGCCGCCCGGCTTCCGCTTCGCCCTCAAGGCGCACCGCTACATCACGCACAACAAGAAGCTGAAGGATCCCGAAGCGACGCTCGGCAGCTTCCTGCCGCTGGTCGCGCCGCTCGGCGACCGGCTCGGGCCGATCCTGTTCCAGCTGCCGCCGCGCTGGCGGCGCGACGACGGCCGGCTGGCGGCCTTCCTCGCGGCCCTGCCGTGCCGCCATCGCTACGCCATCGAGTTCCGGGACGAGAGCTGGCTGGCGGCGCCGGTACGGGCGCTGCTCGAACGCCACGGCGTCGCCTGCTGCCAGTCCGACATCGCCGGCCGGCCGCGGGAGATGCTGACCGCGGACTTCACCTACCTGCGCCTGCACGGCCCCGATCCGGCGGCCCCCTACCGGGGGCGCTACGACGGCCGCCGGCTGGCCGGCTGGGCCCGGCGCATCGCGCGCTGGCGCCGGCGTGGCCTCGAGGTCTTCTGCTACTTCGACAACACCGCCGAGGCCGACGCGCCCGGCGACGCGCGACGCCTGCTGGCGATGGCGCAGCGGTGCTAGACTGCGCCGTGGATCGGGAACCAGGGATCGAAAAGGGGCAGGCGATGGCCGGGACCGATCGGAGCGACGGGCCGTCGTCGCATCTGGCGAGGGGGATCGCCGCGGGTGCCGGGCTGCTCGCCCTGGTCCTGACCGGAGCGATCGCCGGCTTCTTCTACGCCTACTCGGCATCGGTCCTGCAGGGCCTCGACGTCAGCGACCCGCGCGACGCGATCGCCGCGATGCAGGGCATCAACGCGACGATCCGCAACCCCGGCTTCGGGATCTCCTTCTTCGGCGCGCCGCTGGCGACCCTGATCGCCGCCGGGCTGTTCCTCCGCCTGCGCCGGCGCGCCGTGGCGCTCGCCTTCCTGATCGCCGCGCTGCTCTACGTGACCTGCGCCCTGCTGCCGACCCTGCTGATCCACGTGCCGATGAACGACGCCCTGGCCCAGGTCGCGATCCCCGCCGACCGGGAGCAGGCCCTGCGGGTCTGGGCCGGCTTCGCCGATCCCTGGGACAGCTGGAACCTCGTCCGCACCATCGCCTCGCTGGCCAGCCTCCTGCTCGTCGGCGTCGGCCTGCTCATCTACCGCGAGTTCCCCTCGCCGCGGCGGCGCTGATCCGCTCGCAGGCCAGGCGGTCGGCGGCGTCGCTCGGCGCCAGGCCCTCGGCCTCGGCGAGGCCGAACAGCTGCTCCAGGGTCCCGGCGATCGCGCGGACCTTGCGCTCGCTCGCCGCGGCGTCGTCGCCGGTCAGCTCGCCGCTGAGCCGGATCATGCCGCCGGCGTTGATCACGTAGTCGGGCGCGTAGAGGATGCCGCGGCGAGCCAGGATGCGGCCGTCCTCGGGGCTCGCCAGCTGGTTGTTGGCGGCGCCGGCGACGATCCGCACCCTGAGGCGCTCGGCCGTGGCGCCATCGACGACGGCGCCCAGCGCGCAGGGGGCCAGGACCTCGGCCTCCTGCTCCAGGATCGCCTCCGGTTCCACGGTCACGGCGCCCAGCGCGTCGCGGCAGCGCGCCACGCGCTCCGGATCGACGTCGCTCACGACCAGCGCGGCGCCGGCCTCGTGCAGCAGCCGGCAGAGCCGGAAGCCGACCGCGCCCAGGCCCTGCACGGCGACCCGCACGCCGGCCAGGGAGTTGCGGCCGAGCGCGCGGCGCACCGCCGCCTCGATGCCGACGAAGCAGCCGAGTGCGGTGCTCGGCGAGGGATCGCCGCCGCCGCCCGCGCTTTCCGGCCGGCCCATGACCCAGCGGGTCTCGGCACCGATCTCGGCCATGTCCTCGACCGTCGTGCCGACGTCCTCGCCGGTGATGTAGCGGCCGCCCAGGCGGTCGATGGCGCGGCCGACGGCGCGCAGCAGGGCCGGCGTCTTGGCCGCCGGCTCGGCCAGCACGACCATCTTGCCGCCGCCGAAGGGCACGCCGGCCAGGGCCGCCTTGCAGGTCATGCCGCGGGCCAGGCGCAGCACGTCGGTCACCGCCTCGGCCTCGCCGGCGTAGGCGCGCAGCCGGCAGCCGCCGAGCGCCGGGCCGAGCGTCGTGTCGTGGACCGCGATCACCGCCCTGAGGCCGCTGTCCCGGTCGCTCGCGAAGACGACCTGCTCGTGGCCGTCGAAGGCCGCGCTCTCGAAGATCATGGCGCCTCTCCCGCCGGTCAGCCCGGCACGCCGGGATGGCCGAGCAGGCCGATGCGGACCCGGCGGTTGTGGCGGCCCTTGTTGTCGATCTTGAGGATGCGCACCGGCAGCGAGCCGCCGGTCGAGGCGAGATGCGTGCCGCCGCAGGCCTGGCGGTCGAGGCCGGCGATCTCGACGATGCGGATCAGGCCGTCGGGCGTCGGCGGCGGTGCCACCGAGCGGCTGCGGATCAGGCCGTGCCGGGCCTGGGCGGTCTCGACGTCGACATAGTCGAAACCGACCGGCAGGTCCTGGCCGATGACCTCGTTGATCGGCGCCTCCAGGGCGCGCAGCCGCTCGCTGTCGGCCCCGGGGATGTCGAAGTCCATGCGCGCCGTACCGTCGGCGTACATCTGCACGCCGGTCACCAGGGCGCCGTCGAAGGCCTGGTAGACCAGGGCGTTGAGGATGTGGGTGTCGGTGTGGAGCTGGCGCATGGTGCTGCGGAAGCCGGCATCGACCACGGCCTCGAGCGTGCCGGCCAGCTCCAGCTCCTCGGCCAGCAGGTGCCAGCTGCGCCCCTCGGCCTGCTCGAAGCCGACCACCGCGACCTGGCCACCGGCGTGGCGCAGCACGCCGAGGTCGGCCGGCTGTCCGCCGCCGCCCGGATAGAAGGGCGTCTCGGCGAGCGCGACCCGGCCGGGCCGGGCGTCCTCGACCGTGGTCTCGAGGATCAGGGTCTCGGGATGGGCGTGGCAGAAGTAGTGGGCCATCGGCCGGCTCGCCTCCGTCGCTGCTGCTGAACCTGCAGTCTCGGACGCGGGCGGGGCAGGGGTATTGGCGAAAATTGTGAGGCCGCGCTTTCACGTCCCTCGACAGGCTCGGGACGAAGCAAACGACTTTGCCGGCTTCGAAGATGGACCGGGGCTCGCTGTCTGCTTCGTCCCGAGCCTGTCGAGGGACGTGCGCGCGCAGGCGTTGCCGCTAGCTTGCCATCACGGCGCGCCCCTCCTGTGCCGCCAGCGCGAACTGGCGCGGGGTCATGCCGTAGCAGCGCTTGAAGTGGCGGGTCATGGCGCTCTGGTCGTAGAAGCCGGTCGCCGCGGCGACCTCGGCGAGCGGCGTGTCGCCCCTGAGCAGGCGGCAGACGGCGTTGAGCCGGACCTGGGTCAGGAAGGCGTGCGGCGTCAGGCCGGTGGTCCGCTTGAACAGGCCGATCAGCTGGAAGACCGTCAGGTTGGCCTCGGCGGCGACCTCCTCCAGGCGCAGCGCCTCGCCGTGGCGCCCGTGCATCAGCGCCGTCGCCCGGGCCAGGCGCGTGCGGTCGGCCGGGGCCGGCGGGATGCGGCCGCCGCCGCTGCCGTGGCGCCCGAACAGCACGCCGAAGGAGCCGACCAGCAGCTCGCGCTCGCGGAAGGGGTCGCGGCCCTGCTCGAGCGCCCGGTGCAGCGCCAGGAAGGCCTCGATCAGGTCGGGGTCGGCCAGCTTGTTGGTCAGGAAGTAGGGCAGGGCCTCGACGCCGAGCGCGGTCTCCAGCGCCGCGATCGCGTCCCTGGTGAGATAGAGCGAGCGGTAGAGCCAGCGCTCGCTGCGGCCCATCCAGCCCTCGTGCGGCTCGGCCGGGTTGAAGACGAAGAGCTCGCTGCGGTGCGCTTCCTCCTCGACGCCGCGGCTGCGGATCACCGAGCCGCCGGCCTCGGTGACCGCGACGACGAAGGCCTCGTGGCTGTGCGGCGGGTAGGCGTGGGTCGTGAAGTCGGCGCGCAGCAGGCTGAGCCCGGTCATGTGCCGGTCCCACCAGTAGTCGCTGCGGTTCCGCGGGTCGCTGCGGGCCATTCCTTGCCTCCGCCGTCCCTCAAGGAAGCCCTCCGGCCGGGCGCTGTCAATCCGGCGCTTGCGCCCGTGCCGCCGTGGAACAGCTGTCGTGACTTGAAAGAAACTCATGTCAGGGCGAAGCTGGAGACCATGGTCGAGCCGAAGATCCCGCTGCCGCCCTTCGCCGCCTTGCGCGCCTTCCACGCCGCCGCGGCCAGGGGCCGCTTCCGCGACGCGGCCGAGGCGCTGGGGGTCACCGAGTCCGCGATCAGCCACCAGGTCCGGCGGCTCGAGGACTTCCTGCGGGTCGCGCTGTTCGACCGCTCCGGCTCCGGGGTGCGGCTGACCGCGGCGGGGCGGCGCTACCTCGACCAGATCGATCCGGCGATCCGCCAGATCCAGGCCGCGACGGAGGCGCTGCTGCAGCCCGGCGGTCGCACGGTGGTGCGCGTGACGGCGCCGCCCTCGCTGGCCGCCAGCTGGCTGATCCCGCAGCTCGGCGCCTTCGAGCGGGCGCATCCCGACATCGAGCTGCAGCTGGTCGCGACGACCCGCGTGCTCGACCTGCGGCGCGATCAGGTCGACCTCGCGATCCGCCACGGCAAGGGCGCCTGGCCGGGCATCGAGGCCGGCTTCCTGCTGGAGGAGACGGCGCTGCCGGTGGCGGCGCCCGGCTACCTCGAGCTGGCATCCGGCGAGGATCCGCAGGCGGCGCTGCGCCGCGTCCGCCTGATCGTCAACACGCTGAACCCCGACGAGTGGGAGGAGTGGGCGCGGGCCCGCGGCCTGGTGCCGCCGGACCTGTCGGGCGCGCTGGAGCTGGAGAGCGCCGAGCAGGTGCTGCAGGTCGCCGAGGGCGGCCACGGCCTGGCGCTCGGCCGCCGGCCGGTGGTCGACGACCGCCTGGCCCGCGGCTCGCTGGTCGCGCCCTTCGGGGCCGGCGACCCGACCGGTGCCGCGCACTACCTCTGCCGGGCCGCCGGCGCGGCGCCGACGACGGCGGCGCGCCGGGTCGAGCGCTGGCTCCACGGCCTGGCCGGCACGACTTGAATTCTGTTCAAGTCGACCTGAAGCGAACTCGTTGGCGCTCGCGCGCCGGCGGCGGCATCTCTGGAGGCGGAAAGACAATCCAGAGCTTCAGGAGGTCGCCATGCAAACCACGATCGCCAATCCGCTCCTCGCCTTCGTCGACGGGAGCCGCCGGAGCGCGCTGGTTCCCTCGGCAGCCGGCTACCGCGGCATCGACGCGGTCGGCGCCGACGTCCGGGCGCCGCTCACCTTCATCGTGCCGACCGAGACCAAGCCGCGGTTCTACAGCTCGGCCTGGACCGGCGGCGCGCCGCAGATGCTGTTCGACAGCGAACGCCACGTCGTGCCGGTCCACGACATGCGGCCGCTGGAGGGCGCGCTGTCGCTCGATCGCGAGGGTTTCGAGCTGCTGCGCCACCGCAGCGCCGTCGCCGACCTCTACGACGACGAGGCGATCGAGAGCCGCTACAAGCCCGAGATTGAAGACCTGCTGAAGGGCGCGACCGGCGCCGACCGGGTCGTCGTCTTCGACGTCACGCGGCGCTCGGACGACGGCACCGGGGCGCGCAACCGCGACGGCCTGCGCGGGCCGGCCAGCCGGGTCCATGTCGACTACACGGAGGCGAGCGGCCCCCAGCGGGTGCGCGACATCCTCGGCGAGGCCGAGGCGGCCCGCCTGGCGGAGAGCGGGGCGCGCATCGTCCAGGTCAACGTCTGGCGGCCGATCCGCGGGCCGGTCGAGCGCTCGCCCCTGGCCCTGGCCGACGCCGGCACGGTGCGGCCGCGCGAGCTGGTCGCGACCGACCAGATCTTCCCGGACCGGGTCGGCGAGATCTACCACCTGAGCTACGCGCCGACCCAGCGCTGGTACTTCGCGCCGCGCATGACCCCGGACGAGGTGCTGCTGATCAAGGGCTGGGACAGCCTGGACGACGGCCGTGCCCGCTTCACGCCGCACAGCGCCGTCGAGCTGCCCGACACGCCGGCGGCGGCCGCGCCCCGCGAGTCGATCGAGGTGCGCACCCTGATGATCTTCGAGGCCTGAGGCGGCTCGAGATCGGAGCCACCCGAGCCTGCACGCCCCTCGACAGGCTCGGGACGAAGCGAGCGTCAGAGCTGGCTCGCAGGTCGCTTCATCCCGAGCCTGTCGAGGGATGTGGCGCACAAAGGGCGACGCTGCCGCCCAAATTTTCGCCAATACCGCCGCCCCCTGCCGCCGGGATCCTGCCGAGAGCTGGAACCGGTGGGAGGGGGCGATGGTGTTGAGCGAGCGGCAGCGGATGATCCGGGACACAGTCGCCGAGTTCGCCCGGCGCGAGCTGGCGCCGGGCGCCGCCGCTCGGGACCGCGAGCGGCGCTTCCCGGCCGAGGCCTTCGCGAAGATGGCCGAGCTGGGCCTGATGGGCATGCTGGTGCCCGAGGACTGGGGCGGTGCCGGTGCCGACCTCGTCTCCTACGCGCTCTCGATCATGGAGATCGCTGCCGCCGACGGCGCGGTCTCGACCGCCTTCCAGGTCCACAACTCGCTCGCCTGCCTGCCGATCCTGGCCTGGGGCAGCCGCGGGCAGAAGGAGCGCTTCCTGCGGCCGCTGGCGTCCGGTACCTGGCTCGGCGCCTTCTGCCTGACCGAGCCGGCCGCCGGCTCCGACGCCGCGGCGATCCGCACCCGCGCGCGGCGCCGGGGCAACCGCTGGGTCCTCGACGGCAGCAAGCAGTTCATCACCTCGGGGCGCAGCGCCCAGCTCGCGCTGGTCTTCGCGGTCACCGACCCCGAGGCCGGCCGCAAGGGCATCTCGGCCTTCCTGGTGCCGACCGACACGCCCGGCTACAGGGTCGCGCGGGTCGAGGAGACGCTCGGCCAGCGCGCGACCGACCACTGCCACCTGGTCTTCGAGGACTGCGAGGTCGGGCCCGACCAGCTGCTCGGCGAGGAGGGGCAGGGCTATGCGATCGCGCTCTCGGGGCTGGAGGGCGGACGCATCGGCGTCGCCGCCCAGTCGGTCGGCATGGCGCGCGCCGCCTACGAGGCGGCGCTGGCCTACGCCAGGGAGCGCCGGACCTTCGGCAAGGCGATCATAGAGCACCAGGCCGTCGCCTTCCGGCTCGCCGACATGGCGACCGGCCTGGCCGCCGCGGAGCTGATGGTGCTGCGCGCCGCCGCCCTGCGCGACGCCGGGCGGCCCTGCCTCAAGGAGGCCTCGATGGCCAAGCTCTTCGCCAGCGAGACGGCGGAACGGATCTGCCGCGAGGCGATCCAGGTGCACGGCGGCTACGGCTACCTCGCCGACTTCCCGGTCGAGCGGATCTATCGCGACGTCCGGGTCTGCACGATCTACGAGGGCACCTCGGACATCCAGCGCCTGGTCATCGGCCGGCAGATCGCCGCCGAGACCGGCTTCCACGGCGTCACCTGAAGCGGAGGAGCGGCATGATCGTGCGCGTCTGGCGCGGCCTCGCCCGAGCGGGCAGGGCCGCGGACTACCGGCACCACCTCGAGGCCCGGGTCTTCCCGGAGCTGGCGACGATGGCCGGGCATCGCGGCGCCTTCCTGCTGCAGCGCGAGGCCGAGGGCGGCACCGAGGTGCTGGCGGTCACGCTGTGGGACAGCCTCGACTCGATCCGCGCCTTCGCCGGCGACGACATCGGGCGCAGCGTCGTCGAGCCGGAGGCGCGCGCCGTGCTCGCCGCCTTCGAGGAGACGGCCGCGCACTACGAGGTCGCGCTGGCGATGAACGCCGCGCTGCCGGGTGCGTAGGCGGCCATGGATCTCGGCATCGCCGGCCGCCGCGCCCTGGTCTGCGGCGCCTCGCAGGGCCTGGGCTATGCCTGCGCCGAGGCGCTGGCCGCCGAGGGCGTCGCCGTGACGCTGGTCTCGCGCAGCGAGGAACGGCTGGCCGCCGCCGCGGCGCGGCTGGCGGAAAGCACCGGACGGCGGCCGGCCTTCGTCGTCGCCGATCTGTCCGAGGCAGCCGGTCGCGCGGCCGCGCTGGCGGCCTTGCCCGACCCCGACATTCTGGTGACCAATGCCGGCGGGCCGCCGAGCCTCGACTTCCGCGCGCTTGGGCCGGCGCATTGGACGGCGGCCCTGGAGACCAACTTCCTGGCCGCGGCCGAACTGATCCGGGCGACGGTCGACGCGATGATCGGCCGGCGCTTCGGGCGGATCGTCAACGTGACCTCTCTGACGGTCCGCATGCCGGTCCAGAGGCTCGATCTCTCGACCGTGCCGCGCCTGGCCCTGACCGGCTACGTCGCGGGCGTCGCCCGCCAGGTCGCGCCCGAGGGTGTCACGATCAACAACCTGCTGCCCGGCACCATCGCGACCGAGCGCATCCGGGCGCTCGGCGCGACCGCCGAGGCGCTGATCGCCAGGGTGCCGATGGGCCGGGCCGGCACCCCCGAGGAGTTCGGCGCTGCCTGCGCCTTCCTGTGCAGCCGCCAGGCCGCCTACGTCACCGGCCAGAACCTGCTGGTCGACGGCGGCCTGTGCCCGGTCACGGTGTAGGAGCGACCGAGTTCCCTCTCCGCCCCGGAGGGGCAGAGAGGGGGGCTCCCGGGGAGCAGAGCGGGAGCCCGGGACCACCAGCCGCGCTTGATCGACCGCAATGCCGCCCCACCTGCGAAGCGGGACGCTGGTCCCGCTCATCGACGAGGGGATGCACAGTGTTCGGCAGGCAGGTCACGCTCTTCGAGATCTTCGGTTTCCGGGTCAAGGTCGACCTGTCCTGGGCCTTCCTGGCGCTGCTGATCGCCTGGTCGCTCGCCCAGGGGCTCTTTCCCAGCCTCTACCAGGGGCTGACCGTCGCGACCTACTGGTGGATGGCCGTGGTCGGCGTGGTCGGCGTGCTGGTCTCGCTGGTCTTCCACGAGCTGTCGCACTCGCTGGTCGCCCGGCGCTTCGGCCTGGAGATCCGCGGCATCACCCTCTTCCTGTTCGGCGGCGTCGCCGAGATGCAGGAGGAGCCGATGAGCGCCAAGGTCGAGTTCTGGATGGCGGTCGCCGGGCCGCTGGCCAGCCTGTTCCTGGCCGGCGTCTTCTACGGCCTGGCCGCGCTCGGCCAGAGCTACGGCGCGCCGCCGCCGGTCTGGGGCATCGCCAGCTACCTCGGCTTCCTCAACCTGCTGCTCGCCGGCTTCAACCTGATCCCGGCCTTCCCGATGGACGGCGGGCGGGTGCTGCGCGCGGCGCTCTGGTACCGCTGGGGCGACCTGAAGCGCGCGACCCGGGCCGCCAGCCGGGCCGGCTCGCTCTTCGGCCTGGCGCTGGTCGGCCTCGGCCTCTTCAACCTGCTGAGCGGCAACTTCGTTGGCGGCTTCTGGTGGTTCCTGATCGGCCTCTTCATCCGCCAGGCCGCCGCCTCGTCGCTGGTCCAGCTGCAGTCGCGCCAGATGCTGACCGGCGAGCCGGTGCGCCGCTTCATGACCGACGATCCGGTCGCGGTGCCGCACGACACGACGGTCCGCGCCTTCGTCGAGGACTACCTGTTCCACCACGGCCACGACTTCTATCCGGTCGTCGCTGGCGACCGCCTGCTCGGCTCGATCGAGACCCGGCAGATCAAGGCGGTGCCGCGCGCGCTCTGGGACGAGACGACGGTCGGCGAGATCGCTCGGCCGCTCGACGCGACGATCACGATCGAGGCCGGCGGCGACGCCGTGCAGGCGCTGGCCCGCATGCAGCGCGACGGGGTCAGCCGCCTGATCGTGGTCGAGCGCGGCCGGCTGGTCGGCCTGCTGACCCTCAAGGACCTGATGAAGCTGCTCGCCCTGCGCCTGGAGCTGGAGCAGGAGTAGGCGGCCGGCGCCGTCTCCGGGCGCCGGCCGGCCGTTCCGGTCAGGCGGCGCGGATGCGCGCCAGGAAGGCCTCGATGTCGCGGCGCAGGGACTCCGACTGCTGCGACAGCGAGCCGGCGGCGCCGAGCACCTGCTCGCCGGCGGCGCCGGTCTGCGAGGCCGCCTCGGTGACCTTCAGGATGCCGGCCGTCACCTCCTGGGTGGCGCCGGCGGCGATCTGGACGTTGCGCGAGATCTCGCCGGTCGCGGCGTTCTGCTCCTCGACCGCCGCCGAGACGCTGGTCGCGATCGCGTTGACCTGCTCGATGACCTTGCGGATCGACTTGATGGCCTCGACCGCCGCACCGGTCGCCGACTGCATGGCGCCGATCTGAGAGGAGATCTCCTCGGTCGCCTTGGCGGTCTGGGTCGCCAGCGTCTTGACCTCGCCGGCGACCACGGCGAAGCCCTTGCCGGCGTCGCCGGCGCGGGCCGCCTCGATGGTCGCGTTGAGCGCCAGCAGGTTGGTCTGCTCGGCGATCGAGTTGATCAGCTCGACGACCTCGCCGATGCGCTGGGCCGAGCCGGCCAGGTTCTCGACGATGCCGTTGGTCTCCTCGGCCTCCTGCGAGGCGACCTGGGCGATGCGTGCGCTCTCCTCGACCTGCTGGGCGATCTCGGAGGTCGAGGAGGACATCTCTTCGGCGGCCGAGGCGATGGTCTGGACGTTGCTCGCGGTGCGCTCGGCGGCAGACACGGACTCCTGGGACTGGCCGGCCGTGGTCTCGGCGATGCTCGCCATCGAGCGCGCGGTCTGCTCCAGCTGGGTCGCCGCCGAGGCGACGGTCGCCAGCACGTCCGAGACGCCGGCATCGAACTCGCCGATGATCCGGTCGACCGCCTGCTGGCGCTGCTCGCGCTGCTGCTGGGCCTCGGAATTGAGCGCCTCGACGCGGGCGCGCTCGGCGGCGTTCTGCTTGAACACGACGAGCGTGCCGGCGAGCTCGCCGATCTCGTCGCGCCGCTCGCGGTAGGGCACCTCGACCTCGAGGTCGCCCTCGGCGACCTGCAGCATGGCCCGGGTGATCCGGCCGATCGGCCTGACCACGCGGATGCGCACCAGCAGCAGGCCGCCGACGCCGAGCACCAGGGCGAGGCCGAGGAGGCCACCGGCCAGAAGCAGCCGGCGATTGCTGTCCTCGACCCGGGCCATGGCGTGCACGCGGGTCTCGCGAAGCGCGGTCGTTGCGATGCCGACGAGCGCGTCCAGCACCTTGGTCGAGCGCAGGGTCCAGTCGTTGCCGGTGACGTCGAGCGGCTTGCCGTCCTTCAGCGACGCCTCGATCTTCGCGCGCTCGCCGATCAGCTTGCCGTAGGCGGCGAAGCCCGCGTCGTAGGCTCGGCGGATCTCGGCGTTGACGCCGGGCCGCGCCATCAAGGAGTCGAGGATGCGCTGGCTGGCGTCGGCGCGGCCGCGCAGGCTGGTCATCTTCAGCGCCGCTTCCGGCGTGATCGAGCCCCGGGCGATGGCGTCGGAGAAGGCGACCCGCTCGAGCCCGAAGGCGTCGCGCACCAGATAGGCGGCGTTCTTGATGGCGATCTGCTCGGCGATGATCGGATCGGCCATGCGCATGCGGTCGTCGAGAGCGGCCGAGATCGCCTCGAGCTGCTTGACGACGGCCGTGGCGGCGTCCTGCCATTCCTGGGCGATGTTCGCCGGCCGCTCCGGGAGCGTGCTCTTGAGCGACGTGTCGACGATCGGGCGCAGGCGCTCGAGGTTCTGGCGATCCTTGTCGAGCTGCTCGGGATCGACGGCGCTCGAGCAGGCGATCCGCCTGCAGGCGGCGATCACCGCTTCCAGGGCCGGCCGCGAGATCGAGCGGCGGTTCTCGACCGAGGCGATGAAGCTGGCGGCGGCAGGGCCCTCGGCCTTCAGGGCGCTGGTCGTCGGGCCGCGTTCCAGGCGCGTGTTCTGCAGCGCCGTGAAGACGGTCTCGGCCGCCGACGCGGTGCTCGCCGCGATCTCCGCGGCCTGCCTCTTGTCCGCGGCGTCGAGCATGGTGGCGCCGAGGCGCACGACCAGAATGACGAGCATGATCGCGAAGAGGCTGGTCAGCAGGACGGAAATGCGCATGTCGCGGAGGAGCTTGGGCATGTGGGTTCCCGGATTGCAGGAGGCGCACGGTCGGCGCGGCGCCCGACGCCCGGAAGACGTCGGCATGCCAAACTAGGAAAGTGCGCATTAATCTTCGGTTACGATCGCCGGGCTTTTCCGGGACGGGCGCGGCCCGTCAGTGGCCGCCGGCCGCGGCCCGTCGCGGGCGGTGCAGCGTGAAGGCGAGGAAGGCCAGGGAGACGAAGAGCAGGGTCAGCAGGAAGAAGACGTCGGCGAAGGACATGACGTGGGCTTGGCGGCGCGCGATCGCCGCCAGCTCGGCGACCGCGGCCCGGCTGCCGTCCAGGCCGTGGGCGGCGAAGGCGGCCTGCAGGGTCTGCAGGCGATCGGCGACGGCGGCGCGTCCCCAGGCGACCGAGCTGTGCAGGCGCGCGAGATGCAGGTCGGTGCGGTCGTTCAGCACGGTGTTGATGATCGCCAGGCCGATCGCGCCGCCCAGGTTGCGCATCAGGTTGTAGAGGCCCGAGGCGTTCTTCAGCTTGGCCGGCGGCAGCGTGCCGAGGGCCAGGTTGTTGATCGTCACGATGCAGAGCATCAGCGAGGCGCCGCGCAGGATCTGCGGCACCAGGAGCTGGTCGAAGTCCCACTGCACGGTGACGTCGGTCATGATCCAGGTGCCGAGCGCGAAGCCGAGGAAGCCGGTCATGACCATCAGGCGCGGATCGACCTTGGAGGCGAGGCGCCCGGCGATCGGCGCGGTCGCGAACATGGCGAGGCCGGAGACGAAGAGCGTCTCGCCGATCTGCAGCGAATCGTGGCCGCGGATCTGGGCCAGGTAGAGCGGATAGACGTAGGTCAGGCCGTAGAGGCCGACGCCCAGCACCGCCGAGAACAGCGAGCCGAGGGCGAAGTTGCGGTCGCCGAAGGCCTTGAGGTCGACGATCGGCTCGTGACGGCGCAGCACGTGGACGAAGAAGACCAGGGCGGCGGCGGCCGAGACCAGGGCCAGGGCCAGGATCAGGCTGCTGTCGAACCAGTCGTCGCGTGCGCCCTCCTCGAGCACGTACTCGAGGGAGCCGAGGAAGACCGCCATGGCGCCGAGGCCGAGCCAGTCGAAGCGGCGGAGCAGGCCGGGCTCCGGCTCGTCGAAGTCGATCAGGCTCCAGGTCGTGATCGCGACCAGGATGCCCGGCGGCACGTTGAGCAGGAACAGCCAGTGCCAGGACAGGGCATGGCTGACGTAGCCGCCGACCGTCGGCCCGATGGTCGGCGCCAGGGTCGCGATCAGGCCGATCAGCGGCGAGACGACCGGCCGGCGCGAGGCCGGGAAGACGGTGAAGGCGGCGGCGAAGACCGAGGGGATCATGCCGCCGCCGATGAAGCCCTGGATCGCCCGGTAGACGATCATCTCGTCGATCGTCGTCGCGGTCGCGCAGAGCGCGCTGGCCAGGGTGAAGCCGGCCGCCGAGACGGCGAAGAGCACGCGGGTCGAGAGCAGGCGGCCGAGGAAGCCGGACAGCGGGATCATCACGACCTCGGCGATGAGATAGGAGGTCTGGACCCAGGAGATCTCGTCGCTGCTGGCCGAGAGCCCGGCCTGGATCTCGGCCAGCGAGGCCGAGACGATCTGGATGTCGAGGATCGCCATGAACATGCCGAAGCCCATCGCCAGGAAGGCGATGAACCGCCGCGGCGGGACGTGAAACTCGGCGGTGGCGCTGCTCATGGCCGGACGTCCGTCAGTCCGCGCCGGCCGTCCGGGTCGTGGCTTCCGCAGGTGCCGTCCGCTTGTCGACCTCGACGACGACCGACAGGCCGGGCCGCAGCACGCCTCTGGCGGCGACCGCGGCCGGCACCTCGATGCGCACCGGCAGGCGCTGGGTGATCTTGGTGAAGTTGCCGGTCGCGTTCTCCGGCGGCAGCAGGGAGAAGACCGAGCCCGAGGCCGGCGACAGCGAGGCGACCCTGCCCTCGATCTCGACGCCGGGCAGGGCGTCGACGGTGATCGTCGCGCGCTCGCCGGCCGTGATGCCGGCGAGGTCGGTCTCCTTGAAGTTGGCCTCGATGAAGACCTTGTCGAGCGGCGCCACGGCGCCCAGCTGGCGGCCCGGCGTGACGTAGTCGCCGGCCTGGACCTGGCGGTTGCCGAAGAGGCCGTCGAAGGGCGCGCGGATCGTCGCGAAGGACAGGTCGCGCGCCGCGATCCGGCGCTGGACCTGGAGTTCGCCCAGCGTCTGCTGGGCCTCCTCCAGCTGGGCCTGCAGCACCGCGACGTCGGCCCCGGCCGCGGCGACCGCGGCATCGCTGCCCTTGAGGTCGGCAGCCGCGGCGTCGCGCGCGGCGGTCGCGGTGTCGAGCTCCGCCGGCGAGCTGACCTTGCGGGCGACCAGGGTCGCCTTGCGCCTGTAGTCGGCCTCGGCCTCCGTCAGGTGCGCGCGGGTCGCGCCGCGCGCCGCCTCCGCCTTGGCGACCTGCTGGTGCGCGGCGTCGATCTGGGCGGCGATGCGGGTCAGGGTCGCCTGCTGGGTCTCGACCTTGGCCTCGGCCGCCTCGAGCGCCAGGCGCAGGTCGCCGTCGTCGAGCTGGACGACCGGCTGGCCGGCCTTGACCGGCTGGTTCTCCTCGACCAGCACCGCCGCCACGTAGCCGGAGACCTTGGGCGAGAGGATCGCGAGATCGGCCTGCACGTAGGCGTCGTCGGTCGAGACCAGGAAACGGCCTTGCGTCCACCAGCGCCAGCCCTGCCAGGCGCCGAGCCCGCCGGCGATCATCACGACGGCGAGCAGCAGCAGGCGGCCGCGGCCGCGCTTCCTCGGCGGCGTGGCGCCGCCGGAGCCACCCGGGCCGCCGGTGGCAGGGGCAGGGGCGGGGGCGGGGGCAGCCGGCCGGGCGGGCGCCGGATTCGGCTGGGACCGCTCCTCGCGGATCTCCGGGGCATCGCCCCCGGGCCGCAGGGCGCTCGGCCGCAGCTCCACGGACGGCTCGCTTGGTTCCAGGCGCTGTGCTTTCATCGCCATTGAAATCACTCGCTTTCGGGCAGGGCGAACGGCAGCGTACTGAACCGTTCGGTTTCGCGATGATATGGCGCACTGCGGCATCGGATCAAGATTGAACCGAACGGTTTGGTTCTCTATCTGAGGAAAAGCTGTTGTTGCGCCGCGCGCCTTGTGGAAGGACCGCCAGCGGCACCGGGGACGGAGCATGGAAAGCGTGACGAAGGACGGGCCGGCGCGGTCGGTCGAGGAAGCGAAGAGCGGGGAGGCCTCGGCGCGCCGCGGGCGCTTGGCGGCTGGCGAGGACCCCGCCAAGCGGGCACAGATTCTCGCGGGCGCGGAGCGGGTCTTCAACTCGGTCGGCTTCGACGCCGCCAGCATGAACGACATCACCCGCGAGGCCGGCGTCTCGAAGGCGACGGTCTACGTCTACTTCTCCAGCAAGGAGGAGCTGTTCGCGGAGCTGGCCGAAGCGCAGCGCTGCCAGCATCGGGACGAGCTGCTCGCCGCCTTCGAGAACCATCCCGACGTCGAGAGCGCGCTGCTGCATCTCGGCAAGGTGATGCTGCGCAAGGTGACCTCCGACTGGGCGATCAGCGCCCAGCGCATCGTCATCGGCGTCACCAACCGCATGCCGGAGATCGGCCGGCGCTTCTACGAAGGCGGGCCGAAGATCGCGCAGCAGCGTCTGGCGGAGTTCCTGCGGCGCAAGAGCGAGAGCGGCGAGCTGGATGTCCCCGATCCGGAGGTCGCGGCACGCCAGCTCCTCGATCTCTGCGTCTCCGGCCTGATGCGCCGCCGCCTCTACGCGGTCGAGAGCGAGCCGCCGAGCGACGAGCAGATCGCCCGCTACGTCGGCGCCGGCGTCGAGGTGTTCATGAAGGCCTACGGGCCGAAGCGCTAGCGAGGCGCCGGTGTCCGGGCAGGCGGGCAGGGCCTCGCGGCTCGACCGGGCGATCCGCTGGGGCACGGCGCTGCTGCTCGGCGGCGCGCTCTGCTTCGCCGGCTGGCTGCTGGCCGAGAGGCTGAGCCAGCCCCACACCCTGACCGGCGCCGGGCTGATCGAGGAGCGGCGCGACCTCGGCGGGCCTTTCCGCCTGACCGACCAGCAGGGCCGCGAGCGCACGCAGGCCGACTTCGCCGGGCGCGTCGTGCTGCTCTATTTCGGCTACAGCTTCTGTCCGGACCTCTGTCCGCTGGCGCTGCAGACCATGGCCGAGGCGCGCGATCGCCTGGCCGAGCCGGGCCGCGTGCAGCCGCTCTTCGTGACCCTCGATCCCGGGCGCGACACGCCGGAGCGGCTGGCCGGCTACATGGCGGCCTTCGGTCCCGACTTCGTCGGCCTGACCGGCGCCAGGCGCGAGATCGACCGCCTGACCCGACGCTTCGGCGTGGTCTATCGCCTGCGCACCGAGGTCGACCCGGCCTTCTACCCGGTCGACCACTCCTCGCGGCTCTACGTCATGGACGGGAACTGGAACGCCGTCGCGGTGCTGGCCGACAAGGCGACGGTCGAGCAGGTCGCCGACGCGCTGCGCCGGGCCCTGGCCGAGGCCGCCCGCGGCTAGGCTGCCTTCAGAGCGCCCACTGGCAGGCTGCGGCCAGGCCGGCCATCGCCTCGTAGAGCGCCGCGAAGCCGGCCTCGTAGAAGGCGCGCGCCGCCGGCGAGACGAAGGCCAGGAGGCCGAGCAGCAGGCAGAGCAGGAGGAAGCCGGCTGAGACGGCGAGCACCGGGTCGCGCGACCGGCCGCAGGCGGCCGGCTCGGCGGAATCGACGGCGGGGTCGCGCTTCATGCCGGCGAGTATCGCGCCGGCTCCGCTGGCGGGCAACGGGACGCCGCGCGGAGCGGATCGTCCGCGCGGCGTCCGGAAAGGGCTGTCAGAACTCGAGGGCGAAGCCGCCGACGACGGCCCAGGTCTTGGCCTTGTCACCGGTATCGGCGTCGAGATCCTGGTAGGAGACCGATCCGATCGCCGTGACGCCCGGGCCGAGGGCGTAGCTGACCGCGCCCTCGTAGGCCTTGTAGGTGCTGTCGCCGGCCACGGTGGTGTCGGCCTCGGCGCGGCCGTTGAAGTAGGTGACCGAGACGCCCCAGGGGCCGGTCTCGTAGGAGGCGCCGAGGTCGAAGGAGCGGCCGGTGTCGGCGCCCTGGTCGTCGGTGTGGGCGTAGGAGCCGCCGATCGTGAAGCCGGCATAGCCGAGGTTCAGGCCGAAGGCGTAGAGGCTGGGGTCGCTGCCGGCGGCAGACTGGTCGTTGGCCCAGTCGTAGCGGCCCGAGATCGCGACGTCGACCTCGCCGATCGTGTCGACGTAGTTGGCGCCGAGCGAGAAGCCGTCGCGGTAGGAGACGGTGGTCTCGTCGACCTGCGCGTTCGAGTCCTTGTTCGGGTCCGGCAGGTAGGAGGCACCGAGCTGGAAGCCGGAGAAGCGCGGCGTGAAGTAGCTGATCTTCTGCGACTTGTCGGCGGCGTCGAGCTCGAGATAGGTCGAGCCGAGCGGGGCGTCGAAGAAGTTGGCGCCGGCGAAGCCGCCGGCCTGCGGCAGGAAGCCGGTCAGGATCGAGGTCGAGTTGACGCCCAGGCCGACGTCCGGCGCGGCATAGCTCATCAGGTAGCCGGCCGAGTTCTCGCCGCCGATGTTGAAGCGGCCGAACGAGCCCTCGACGAACATGAAGGAGTCGTCGATCTGGTTGTCGGCGTTGCTGTTGCCCTCGAGAGTGATGCTGACGCCGAACTTGAGGCCGTTGTCGAGGGTCGTCGAGCCGACGAAGTAGATCTCGGAGTTCGACTTGACGTCGAAGCCGTTGAAGGCGTCGCCACCCGAGCCGACGTTGGTGTCGCTGTTCGCGTAGCCCAGGAACTGCTGCATGATGCCTTCCAGGCTCAGGTGGATCTGGGCCTGGGCCGGTGCAGCCATCGCTGCGGCGGCCGTGGCGGCGGCGACCAGCGCCGTGCCGTTGAGAAGTCCCCTTCGCATCAAATCTTTCCCCTTCATCCTTCTGGCGGGCGTTCGCCCGCATGCCTCTGTCCGACGGCGCGAGGCCCGAGGGGCCAGGAGCGGCGGGAATCCGGTCGATGGCGGTGCCCCGACGGATCCCGGACCCGGCCATGCCGCTGCGTCAGCCGCGGATCATATGCAAATGCGAGTCTTTCGCAATCTGTAATTTGCGAAGGACTCGCATTCGCATGCATACGGAGGGTCGCGTCAGAACCAGCGCCGGACGCGGGCCTTGTAGTCGCGGTAGGGCTGGCCGAAGAGCGCCTCGAGGTAGCGCTCCTCGCGGCCGATCACGCCGTAGCGCACGACCAGCAGAAGCGGCGCGAGCAGGACCAGGGCGGCGGCGCTGCCGGCGACCAGCGCGGCGGCGAGGTAGACCAGGGTCAGCCCCAGGTACATGGGATTGCGGGTCCAGCGGTAGGGGCCGCCGGTGACCAGGGCGCTCGAGGGCTTCCAGGGCTCGACCTGGGTGCCGGCGCGACGGAAGCCGAGAAGCGCCGGCGCGGCCAGCGCCAGGCCGACGAGCCCGCAGGCGGCCGCCAGGGCGAGCCGCAGCCCGGATCCGAGCCCGAGCCCGGGCAGGCCGAGCAGGCGGTCGAGCCCGAGGCCGAGCAGCAGCGCAGCGAGATAGATCAGGGGCGGCGGGGCGACGACGCCCGCCGAGCGGGCGGGATCCTGGCCAGCCATCGGTGGCTCCGCTTCGGTGGACGGCAAGCATACCCCTTGGCGTGCGGCCCGGCGCGCGATTTGCGCTAGCGCAAGGACGGGGCGCGGCGTTCGGGGCCCAATGGCGGCCTCCGCTTCGATGGGGCTGCCGCCGGACGGCGGCACGAGGGGCCCCGCAACGAGGGATCGCGCAATGACCGCCTTTCTGTCCCGACTCGATTCCCGCGCCAGCAATCTCGGCCGGATGATGGACCGCTGCGGCGTCGACCGGGTCGAACTGGCCCGCGACCGGCTCGGCCAGACCATGCTGTCGGTGGCCCGTGCCTGCATCGCCTGTCCGCACGGCGAGCGCTGCCGGCTCTGGCTCGAGGCCGCGGCGGAGGACGTCGTCAACCGGCCGCCGGCCTTCTGCCCGAACGCCGGGCGCTTCCGGCTCCGTCAGCTGCACTGACCACCGGCCGAGGCGGCGGCTTCACGGTCCGCCGGCCTCGGCACGTCGGGCATGAGACCGCGGAGAGTCCGCCGGGCGCGTCGTGCGGCCTCCGGGGCCGGGCGAAGCATTTCCGGCGCGTGATGTCGCTGCCGCCGGCGCCGACGGTCAGGCCGCCTGGGCCTGCAGATTGCGCAGCTCCTCGCCCAGAAAGCGGGCCAGGCGTGCCATGCCGCCTTCGAAGGCCGGGTCATCCATGCCCGCCCGCGTCTCGGCCTCGGCGTTGTAGTTGGTGTTGGTGTTGATGTCGTAGACGAAGGGCTGGCCCTGGCGGTCGACGATGAACTCGACGCCGGCGACCTCGATGCCGTGGGCGGCGAGGAAGCGCTCCAGACGCCCGGACAGGGCAGGGTGGAAGCCGTCGGCGATGCGGAACTTCGGCGCCTCGCCCGGCTCGGTCCCGGAAGGGCCGGCCGGGCAGAGGGCGCCTTCGGCCAGCTGCTGCGCCGGCAGCGCGCAGGCGCCGGCCGGGCAGAGCTCGAAGCCCTCGCTGGTGTCGACGCGGACCGCGTAGTGGAAGCGCCCGCCGACGAACTCCAGGCGGGTGATGAAGGGCTCGGGCGCGGCGACGTACTGCTGGATCAGCCAGATGCCGTCCAGCGGCGCCGCGGCCGGATCGTCGAGCGCCTGCTCGACGGCCGAGGGCGAATGCACGAGGCGCACGCCCAGACCCTTGCCGCCGCGGTTCGGCTTCAGGATCAGCGGCCAGGCGCCGAACTCGCGCGCGGCGGCCAGCACCTGTTCGCGGCCGACGGCGGCGACCGTGCGCGGCGTCGCGATGCCCGCGGCCTGCAGCGCCGCGTACTGGCCGAGCTTGTCGACCTCCAGCGCGATCGCCCGGCTGCCGTTGACGGTGCGCCGGCCGTGCAGCTCCAGCCACTGCAGCGTCGCGCGCGTCGCCTCGGGGCCGAAGCGATGACCGCGGGTGTGCGACGAGGCGCTCATGCGGTTGTAGAAGATGCCTTCGGGCGGCAGGCGGTCGAGCACGACGCGGCCCTGGTCGAGGAACCACTCCTCGTAGGGCAGGCCTTGCGCCTCGAAAGCCGCGCGCAGCGGCAGCACCCACGCCTCGTTCTTGTGCAGAACGTAGATCCGGCTCATGCTTGGCCCCTTCCTGCGGTTCGGAAGGGGAAGGTGAGGCGCCTGCGCCTCCGGCTCAAGCCGCGACGACCCGACCTCAGGTCACAGGTTTCGTGACCGGGGCGGTCGCGCCTCAGGCCAGGAAGCGGCCCAGGCGCACGGCCGTCTGGCCGCGATGCAGGCGGCGCGAGGGCATGATCAGCACGCAGTCGTCGTAGGGCGTGACCACCGGGCGGTCGCCGTCGTGTCCCAGCAGCGAGCCCTTGCGCGGGATCGTCTCGAGGCCGCGGAAGTCCTCGACGAAGCGGAAGTCGTCGCTCTCGATGGTGACGGCGTCGGTGACCTCGATGAAACGCTGCGGCGCCGCCGCGGTGCCGAGGCGGCCGGCGACGTCGGCCGCATCCAGCGTGCCGCAGGCGAGCAGGAAGCGCAGCGCCGTCGCCACCGCCAGCGGCGCCGCGGCGGCTTCCCAGTGCTGTCCGCACTCGACCAGCAGGGCGTTCTTCGGGCTGTCCGGGTCGCCGAAGCCGCCGTAGTCGCGCAGCCGGCGCCCCGCGGCATGGCCCTGGTCGCTGACCACCAGTTCGGGGATGCCGACCCGGGCGGCCAGGTCCCGGCCCTTGGCGAGCGGCCCGGCCAGCATCAGGGGCGGCGTGCGGTGCTGCATCGAGTGGATGTCGAGCAGCCGGTCGACGGTGTCGAGGAAGGGCCTGAGCGTCCGGGCCCGGGCCAGCTCGACGCTCTGGCGCGGCCCGTCGAGCGTGCTCTCCGACCAGACCCGGTTGAAGTCCTCGTCGACGAAGCGCGAGGCGGTCGGGTCCGCAGGGTCGAAGCGCTGGAATGCCGCGACGTTCATGAAGCCCAGGCTGAGCCGGCCGCGGCGTGGGCGCAGGCCTTCGCGCAGGAAGCCGTCGAGGGCGATGGCACCGCACAGCTCGTTGCCGTGCACAACCGCGGTCAGCAGGACGTGGCTGCCGGGCAGGCCGGAGTCGAAGCTCCACAGCCAGTCGATGCCCGTGTTCGCGGCGCGATGAACGCCAATATCCGGAGGCGTGAGTTCGATCGGGTAGCTGTCGGTGCTGGCGCTCGGCATGGTCGGGCCCGGCTTGCCATGGGATCCTCTGCTCTAAGGCAGGCAAGGGTGCGGGTCAACGCCGCGGGGAGCGGAGAAGCGAAACTCTGTCACTACTTGCCTGCCTGCAGTCGAAAGCCTGGAGTCGACGGACCGGAACGCCCCCGGATATTGCGCTTTTCCTGGACAGACCCGGGCTTTGCCCCGATCATGACGGCAGCCATTCGGGGGGCTGGCGATGAGACTGCGCCTGCGGTGGGTGCTGACGGCGGCCTTCGTCGTCGTCGCGTTGCTGCCCGTCGGCCTCCTGGCCTTCTGGGTCCAGCAGACCGCCTACAACCGCGAGGTTGCAGAGGTCCGCGAGCGCCACCTGCTGCTGGCCCGCAACCTGACCGCGGCCCTGGAGCGTTTTGCGCGGGACGTGGCGGCCGGCTTCCAGCTCTACTGCCAGACCCGCGACGCCACCGTCGACAGTGCGGCGCCGATCGTCGCCCTGCACCGCAGCCTCGGCTTCCGCTACTTCCTGACGGTCGACCGCGACGGCATCGTCCGGCACAGCGTCGCCGTCAAGGGCGCGGCGCCGGCCCGGCTCGGCCCCGCGCTGACCAGGGTCTTGTGGGACCGCGTACCCGAGACCGGCATCGACTTCTCGCCGGTGGTCCACGATCCCTCGGGCGTGCCGACGATCTTCCTGCGTGCCGGCAGCGGCGACGGCCTGCTCGACGTCGGCGCCCTGTCGACCGACTACATCGTGCATCTCGCCGGGGTCGTCGCCTTCGGCAAGGGCGGACATGCTGCGATCGTCGACCGAGAGGGCCATGTCATCGGCCATCCCTTCGAGAGCTGGCGGCGCGAGATCAAGGACCTCTCGAAGGTCAAGCCGGTGCAGCGGATGATGGCCGGCGAGACCGGCGTGACCCAGTTCTTCTCGCCGGCGATCAAGGCCGACATGATCACCGGCTACACCGTGGTGAAGGGCCCGGGCTGGGGGGTGATGGTGCCGCAGCCGCTTTCCGAGCTGCGCGAGCGCGCCTCCCAGGTGACCTGGCTGGCCGCGGTGGTCGCCGTCGCCGGCTTGCTGCTCGCGGCGCTGCTCGGCTTCGTCACGGCGCGCCTGCTGACCCGGCCCATCGAGAGCGCCGCCCTGGCCGCCGACGCGATCCAGGCCGGCAACTTCGAGACCCGCATCGAGCCCAGAGAGCACTTCGTCACGGTCGAGCTCAGGCGCCTGATCGAATGCTTCAACGCCATGGCCGACCGCCTGGACGGCGACCGCCGGCGGATCCAGCTGGCGCTCGAGCGCGCGCGCCTCGCGGACCGGGCCAAGAGCGAGTTCCTGGCCAACATGAGCCACGAGCTGCGCACGCCGCTCAACGCCATCATCGGCTTCGCCGACACCATGCGCAGCGAGCTGTTCGGGCCGCTCGGCGACCGCCGCTACGCCTCCTACGCCGACGACATCGGGCGGTCCGGCACTCACCTGCTGTCGATCATCAACGACATCCTCGACCTCGCGAAGATCGAGCAGGGCAAGATGGAGATCCGCCGCGGCCCGGTGGCGCTGCCGGCGGTCGCCGCCGAGGCGCTGCAGATGGTCCGCGAGCGCGCCGACGATGGCCAGGTCGCGCTGGAGCTGGCGCTGCCCGAGGACCTGCCGGCGGCCTACGGCAACGCGGACAAGATCAAGCAGATCCTGCTCAACCTGCTGTCGAACGCGGTGAAGTTCACGCCGCCCGGCGGCCGGGTCGTGCTCTCGGCCGCCCTGCAGGCCCGTCCCGACGCGGGCGGCGAGGCCGGGGCCGGCCGGCAGCGGATCGCGCTCACGGTCGCGGACAGCGGCATCGGCATGTCGGAGGCCGACATCGCGGTCGCCCTGGCGCCTTTCGGCCAGGTCGACAGCCGGCTCAGCCGGCGCTTCGAGGGCACCGGCCTGGGCCTGCCGCTGGTCCGCCAGCTGGTCGAGCTGCACGGCGGCCGGCTGGAGATCGACAGCCGGCCGGGCGAGGGCACGCGCGTCACCGTGCTGCTGCCCGTCGCGCCGCCGCCGCGCGGCGCGGTCGCCGCCGTCGAGGAGGACGCGGCGCGCTAACCGCTCCTTAACCCGCGTACGCTCAGGCTGGCAGGATGCTGGCCCCGTCCACGCACCGTCCGCCAAGCCCCGGTTTCGCGTCGCTGGTCCGGCGCTTCCTGCGCGCCCGCGAGGGCGTCGCGGCGATCGAGTTCGCCTTCGTCGGCATGCTGATCGTGGTTGCCGCGATCGGCCTGATCGAGCTGGCCATGATCCTGTTCGTCGACTCGCTGATGGAGGGCGGCCTGCGCGAGGCGGCGCGCTATGGCGTGACCGGCTTCGAAAGCAGCGGCACGACCCGCGAGGCCGAGGTGCTGGCGATCGTCGGCCAGCACACCCACGGCCTGGTCGACATGGACAAGGTCCAGCTGCAGACCCTGGTCTATCCCGGCTTCGCCGACGTCGGCCAGCCCGAGCCCTTCACCGACGAGAACGGCAACGGCCAATACGACAGCAGTCCGGCCGAGCCTTTCGTGGACGTCAACGGCAACGGCCAGTGGGACGCCGACATGGGCGCCGCCGGCCTGGGCGGGCCGGGCGACATCGTGCTCTACACCCTGCGCTACGACTGGCCGCTGATGACCGGCCTGCTCGACGACCTGATCGGGCAGAACGGCAAGATGCCGCTGTCGGCCTCGATCATCGTGCGCAACGAGCCCTTCGGCACCAGCGGAGGCGGCGGATGACCGGCGTGGCGTCAGCCGGCCGGCCGGACCGGGCCGACAGCTTCTGGCGCGACCGCCGCGGCAACGTGCTGATCGAGGCGGCCTTCGGCCTGGTCCTGCTGGTCGGCCTGCTCACGAGCGGCGTCGAGATCGCGCGCTATGTGCTGCTGCAGCAGAAGCTGGACCGCGTCGCCATGACGATCGGCGACCTGGTCAGCCGCTCCGATCAGCCGAGCGATGCCGAGATTGCCGACATCTTCGCCGCCGTGCCGAACCTGGTCGAGCCCTTCGACTTCGCCACCGACGGCCGGGTCGTCGTCTCGGCCGTGCGCCGCGAGGACGGCGGCACCGCCCAGGTCGTCTGGCAGCGGCTCAACAGTGCGGGCATCGACGCCAGCAGCGAGATCGGCACCGTCGGCGCGGCCGCCACGCTGCCCGACGGCCTGACGCCGGAGACCAACGACAGCCTCTACATCGCCGAGGTCTTCTACGACTTCCAGCCGCTGTTCGGGCTCGATCTCGTGAGCGCGCACCGGCTCTACCACCGCAGCGTCTACCGGGCGCGCAAGTAGGTCGGCGGGCGGCCTCTGGACCAGATCCTCAGAGCAGAGTGAGACGCCCTCTGCTCTAGTCGCGCCGCTTCCGGCCGGTGACCATGGCGCGCGGCAGGTTCTCGCGGTGGGCCAGGCTGGCCAGGGCGACGCCGCCGAGGTGCAGCAGCACGAGGGCCAGGGTCAGGTTGGTGGCGAGCTCGTGCAGGTCCTTCCAGATGCCGTGGCCGCGGCCGCCGTCCTCGTCGCCCTCCTCGTCGTCGCCGCGCGCCGGGGCGACGGCCTGCTCGGGGCTGCGCACCGTCTGGGCGACCAGGAAGGTCAGGGGGCCCTTGCCTTCGTCCTGCGCCAGGGTCGCCATGCCGGTGACGGTCGTGGCGGCCAGGGCCAGCAGCAGGGCCAGGGTCATGGCGCCGCCGGCCGGGCTGTGGCCGAGATAGCGCTTCGAGCGCAGGCGCAGCAGGTCGAACAGATAGGCCACGATCCGCGAGGGCGCGTAGACGAAGTCGCTGAAGCGGGCGTAGCGCGTTCCGACGAAACCCCAGAGGATGCGCAGCACGACCACGGCCGCGACCAGGTAGCCGGCCCAGCTGTGCAGCCAGAGCGGCTCGCCTTCGCTGAGGTAGGCGACGAGGAAGCCCAGGGCGATCAACCAGTGCGCGCTGCGCACGAAGGGATCCCAGACCTTGACCAAAGCCGACATGGATAGCTCCCGCGCGAAGTGGCGTGACGCCCCTGCTTAGCGCGACTTCGCTGACGGCACCCTGACAGGGATCAATCGCTCTTGTCGGTGGCTGGCGCCCGCCGGGCCGCCGGTTACTGGGCGATGCGCAGGTTGGCGAGCTGGGTCGCGATCGTCCGGAAGGCGGTGGAGAGGTCCGAACCGTCGTAGGAATCGAAGTAGTTGCCCGGGCTCGTCGCGCAGGAGCGGAAGACCTGGCGGATCGCGTCGCCCGAGCTGTTGTTCGCAACCTGGAAGGTGACCGTGTAGATGATGATGCCCTGCTGCTTCATGGCATTGCAGGTCTCCACCATCCGGTCGTTGAGCCGCTGGCGCGCGGTGTCGCGGTTGGTCGTGCCGAGGCGCCCCGCCGAGAGCCGCTGGTAGCCGGTGTAGTCGGTGTCGCCCGAGGGCGCCATGCCGTTGTAGAGGTTGTTGTCGCCGTCGGTCAGGATGACCACGGCCTTGTCCATCAGCGGCGCGTCGTAGTCGAGCGGCAGGGTCGGATCGGTGTTCCAGAGGCCGCGCCAGCGCGGCGAGAGCACCCGCCAGCCCCAGACGACGCCGAGGTTGGTCGTGGTGCCGCCACGGTGCCAGGCGCCCATCGCGTCGATCGCGGCGTCTGCGACGCTGCGGTCGCCGGTCAGCGGCGTGATCGCCGGTCCGCAGCCGAGGTTCGGGCCGAGGCCGTTGTTGCTGGTGATGTTGGTCGCCTCGGTCTCGTCGATGTCGTTGGGCAGGTAGGAGTTGTAGCTGCTGTTGGTCTGGCCGTACGGGCCGAACCAGCGCGGCCAGAAGTAGGGCTGGAAGGCCTCGACCGAGGGTGGATCGTCGGTGCGGTCGCGACCGGCGGCACCCCAGCGCGCCTCGACGCAGCCCTTCCAGCCGTCGGCGACCAGGCAGCTGTGGCTGTGCGAGTCCCAGACACCGATCGAGGCACAGGCGGTCTGGTTGATGCCGTCGGCCGAGCCCAGCTCGCGGGTGTCGCCGATCGTGCAGGCCGAATAGCCGTTGTTCCAGGCGACGTTGATGCCAGTGCCGTCGCAGTTGCCGTGCGAGACCTGGCTGCTCGAGTACTCGTAGGCCAGGGCGTCGAGCGATCCCGACGCCAGCCAGCTGGCGTTTCCTCGGCCGATGTTGACCGCGGCGGTATAGGGCACCAGCCCGACCCAGAGGTTCGGCACGGTATTGCGGTTGCCGTAGAGGATGCCGAGCAGCTCATGGGCCGCCGACTTCATCGAGCCGATGCGGTCGTTGCTGGTCATCGAGCCGGTGTTGTCCATGACCAGGGCCAGCTCGAGCCCGCGGTCGGCGCGCTGGACCACGGAGCGGGCGCTGACCGTGATGTCGTCGACGCCGATGACCTTGAGAAAGGTGGCCTGCACGGTGGCATCGGCCGAGACGGTCAGGGTGCCGGCGTCGCCGTCACCGACGATCGCCAGCGGCGAGACGCTGGCGCCCATGAAGCCGTCGGGGAAGTTCGAGTGGAAGAACATGGTGACGTCGCTGTCGCGGTTCGCGTCGTAGAAGACCCGCCCGCCGGCCAGGGCCGCGGCGTCGATCGACTGGCTGAGCCGCGCCTTGACCAAGTAGGCGCGACCGGCGTCGACGGCGAGGCCCGTGAAGGCGATCAGCGGCACGAGGAGGCCGGCAAGGAGTATCGCCACGCCGCCGCGCTCGGCCTTCCGGAAGGCGTGGAGCCCGGACGACAGCCCGGCGAGGCGCTCCGCGATGCGGTCTCTGGTGCTCATCTCGACGCTCGCTTGCCGCAGGAGCGCGATCCTAGGCGCCGAAGCCCTTAAGGCCCGATGAACGATCCCTCGGCTGTCAAGTCAGTTCCCGCGCATTTTAGGTAAAATTCCGCATGGAAAATGCAACGAAATTCGAACCAATTTCCTTCTGGTCTAGATCTATAAATAGAATTGTTCACTGGAACATCGGATACATTTCATCTTCTTGTTATGGCGAATATCATCCCGGACGACATTCAATAAAAATCTGACAACTCCCGAAACAAGTCTCTGATCTTAACGCATCGTTCATTTTTGTTAGTTGATATGGCGAGACAGCCTGCTGCCAACCAACGGAGGTTCCGATGTTCCGCACGCTGAAGCAGTTCGTTACCGACGAGTCCGGCGCGACCATGATCGAGTACGGCCTGATTGCCGCGCTCGTCTCCATCGGCGCCATCGCGCTCCTGAGCCAGATCGGCACTGACCTGTTCAACATCTTCACCAAAGTCCAGACCCAGACCGGCATCGCCGGCGCGACGCCGACTCCGTGATCGGCTGACCCGTTTGGCGCGGGCAGGGGGAGGGGCCAGCGGCTCCGCCCCCGCCCGCCCGCGGTTCCTTCCTCCTGCTCTTCCGAGACCTGCCCATGCTGCCCGCCATCCAGCTCCCCGCGCTCGCTGCCGCCGCCGGCCTGTTCTGCTGGGCCGGCGCCAGCGATCTCAGGCGCTACCGCATTCCCAACGCGGCCAGCCTGGCGCTGGTCGCCGCCTTCGGGCTGTTCACGCTCGGCGCCTGGGGGGCGGGCTTGTCCTGGAGCGGGCACCTGACGGTCGGTGCGCTCGCGCTCGCGATCGGCATCGCCGCCTTCTCCTGCAATCTCACCGGCGGCGGCGACGGCAAGCTGTTCGCCGCCCTGGCGCTCTGGGCGGGACCGGAGCGCATCCTGGCGGCGGTCCTGCTGATGGGCCTGGTCGGCGGCGTCCTGGCCCTGGCGCAGCTGCTGACGCTGCAGCAGGCCCGGGCCCGGGCGGCCGGTGGCGGCCTGCTGTCCGTCGGCCTGCCGAGCCGCGCCGACCTGCGACGTGCGCCGGTCCCCTACGGCGTCGCGATCTCGATTGCCGGACTCTACGCGCTCTGGGGGCTCGCCGCCCCCCTGCTCTGACCGGAGGCTACGGCCATGTCCGCGCGCAAGCTGCTCTTCGTCCTGGTCGCGGTGGTCGTCGGCGGCGGCACGTTGCTGGTCGCCAAGGGCCTGCTGAAGGCCCCGGAACCGGCCCAGGTCGCGGCCCCCGTCGCGGCACCGGCCGGGCCGAAGACGCCCGAGCTGCGCGTCCTGGTCGCCGCGCGCAACCTGCCCGCCGGAACCCTGATCAAGGCCGAGGACCTGCAGTGGAAGGCCTGGGACAAGGCCGACCCGAAGCTGCCCAGCCTGCTGCGCGAAGGCGAGACGCAGCCGCTCGACTACCGCGGCGCCGTGGTCCGGCGCGGCATCGACGCCGGCGATCCGATCGTCGTCGGCCGCCTGGTCAAGCCCGGCGAGCAGGGCTTCCTGGCCGCCGTGCTCGACCCCGGCAAGCGCGCCGTCTCGGTGCCGATCGACCCCGTGACCGGTCTCGCCGGCCTGGTCTTCCCGGGCGACCGGGTCGACCTGATCCTGACCCATACGGTGGTCCGCAAGCAGGACCCCAACCTCGCCGAGCGCCGGGTCAGCGAGACGGTGCTGACCGACCTGCGCGTGCTCGCCATCGACCAGACGGTCGACGACCAGACGACGGCGCCCAAGGTCGGCAAGATCGCGACCCTGGAGGTCACGCCGAAGGAGGCCGAGCAGGTCGTGCTGCTGGCCGAGCTGGGCCAGCTGTCGCTGTCGCTGCGCAGCCTGCTGGCCGACGGCCCGACCGCCGCGCCGGCCGCGGCCTCGCCCGCGGCGGACCGCCTGGCCCTGTTCGACGAGTCCGCGCCGCGGCTGCACGGCCGCACCGAGACCGCCCTGGTCGGTCCGGCCGCCTTCGCCCAGGCGCCGTCGCTGCCGGTCCATCCGGCCGAGCGGACGGCCGCCGGCGATCCCGAAGACCGCCGCGCCTACAGCTGGGACAGCGACGTCTCGGCCGTGCTGCCGCGACCGACCGATCCCCAGGACAGCCACCGCTCGGTCCAGGTGTTCCGCGGCCAGGAGGCCGCCGAGAAGGTCTTCGACACCTCGAAGAAGTGACGTCGTTGCGATTTGACGGGGCCAGGATGGCCCCGAGCGAGGAACCCATGCGCGCCCTGCTGCTCCGTCTCTGTCTTTCGATCGGCCTGGCCCTGCTGCCGCTGGCACCGGCGCTCGCCATCACCACCGGCAAGCTGCTCGAGGTCGAAATCGACAAGGGCGACGTCGTCCACCTGGCCCGGCCGGCGGCCTCGGTCTTCATCGCCAACCCTGCGGTCGCCGACGTCCAGGTGCTGTCGCCGACGCTGGTCTACGTGTTCGGCCGCGGCCTGGGCGAGACCCAGCTGTTCGCGGTCGACAGCCACGACAAGGTGCTGGCCAACCAGCGCGTCGTGGTCAGCCACAACCTCTCCGGACTGCGCCGGGCGATCGCCGAGGCGATGCCGGGCAGCGACATCAAGGCCGCTTCGGTCGAGGGCGGGCTGATGCTGTCCGGCAAGGTCGATTCGGCCGCCGAGGCCGAGCAGGCCGCGCGCCTGGCCGCCCGCTTCGTGCCGCCCAAGACGGGCGAGGTGATCAACGAGCTGGCGGTGACCGGTGCGACCCAGGTCAACCTCAGGGTCCGCGTCGCCGAGGTGTCGCGCAGCCTGTCGAAGCAGTTCGGCATCAACTGGGAAAGCGCCGCGCAGTTCGGCAACGTCACGGCGGCGCTGGGCGTCGGCCGCGACTTCCTCGACTCGAGCGGCGTGATCCAGCGCGGCCCCAACAGCCTGGGCGCCCTGGCGCTCGGCTACTCGAGCAACCAGCTCGACCTCAACACGCTGATCGACGCCCTGGCCTCTGAGGGCCTGGTCTCGGTGCTCGCCGAGCCGAACCTGACGGCGATGTCCGGCGAGACCGCGAGCTTCCTGGCCGGCGGCGAGTTCCCGATCCCGATCACCAACAGCAACGGCGACGTCTCGGTCGAGTACCGGCAGTTCGGCGTGTCGCTGAACTTCACCCCGACCCTGGTCGGCAACGGCCGGGTCAACCTGCGCGTCCGCCCGGAGGTCAGCCAGCTCTCGACGGCCGGCGCGGTCAGGGTCAACAACCTGGAGATCCCGGCGATCGCCACCCGGCGCGCCGAGACGACCGTCGAGCTGGGCAGCGGCCAGTCCTTCGCGATCGCCGGCCTGCTGCGCAACGACGTCAACTCCAGCGTCTCCAAGTACCCCTTCCTGGGCGACCTGCCGGTGCTCGGCGCGCTGTTCCGTTCCTCGACCTTCCAGGCCGACGAGAGCGAGCTGGTGATCATCGTGACGCCCTATCTCGTGCGGCCGAGCGACGCCCGCCGGCTGGCGGCGCCGACCGACGGCTACACCCGTCCGAGCGATGTCGACCTGATCCTGAAGGGCAAGGTCCAGGGCCAGCCCTCGGCGGCGGCCAAGAACGACGTCGGTCCGGTCAAGGGCCCGGTCGGCGCCGTCGGCTACCTGCTCGACTGACGGCTCGCTGAGGAAACCACGATCATGAAGCCTCTCGCCCTCGGCCTCCTCGTCCTGCCCCTGCTCGCCGCCTGCGCCAGCGACATCCGGCCGCCCTCCGAGGCCAGGCGCCCGGTCGCCCAGCCGCTGGTCAGCCTGCACGCCGTCGCCTTCGCGCCGGACAGCGCCGCGCTCAGCCCGGCCGAGGAGCAGGACCTCGCCCGCTTCGTCGCCGCCGTCGACCCCCAGCCCGGCGACCCGCTGCTGGTCGAGCTGCCGGCGGGCAGCCGGGCCGGCGGCCTGGCCGCGCGCCGGGCCTCTGCGGTCGGCGCCAGCCTGGCCGCCCTCGGCCTGCCGAGCCGCAGCGTGGCGCTGCCCGAGGCCGGCGGCGACCGTGTCCGGGTCGCCGTCGAGACCGTCGCCGTGCATGCGCCCGAAGGCTGTCCCGACTGGCAGCAGCTCGGCACGCTGGAAAGCTTCGACAACGGCGTCTCGGGCAACTTCGGCTGCGCCACCGCGCGCAACTTCGCGGCCATGCTGGACCGCCCGCGCGACGCCCTGGAGGGACGTGCCACCGGCCCGGCGCCGGCGGCGCGCATGACCGTCGGCGTCGCCCTCTACGACGCCGGCGCGCCGATTCCCCTGCTGAGCGACGGGTCGGCGTCCGGCAGCTCGGGCGGCAGCGCGAGCGGCGGCTCCGGCAGCTCGGGCTCCGGCTCGAGCGGGTCGAACTGACGCCATGGCCTTGGCTCTGATCCGCAACGAGGGCGACGAGCAGGCGGCGGCCGCCGCCGGCCCGGTCGAACTGCTCGCCTTCCTGGCCGACGACGAGAGCCGGCGCGTCGTCGGCGACTGGGCCGCGGTCCGCGGCTGGGCACCCGAGCACCTGAGGCCCGGAGGTCCGGCCGAGGCCGTGGAGGCGCTGAGCGGCGGCCTGGCGCCGCGCCTGCTCGTCGTCGACCTCGACGGCGAGGCGACGCCGGAGGAGGCCTGCCGGTCGCTCAGCCTGCAGGCGCCGGCCACGACGCTGATCGCGGTCGGCAGCAGCAACGACGCCCAGCTCTACCGCAGCCTGCTGCGCCACGGCGTTTCCGACTACCTGGTCAAGCCGCTGACGCCGGCGCTGCTCGAGGAGGCCTCGCGGCCGCGCTCCCTCGGCGGCGTGGTGCCGGCCGAGCCGGGGCCGGCGAAGCGCGGCCGGATCAGCCTCTTCGTCGGCCTGCGCGGCGGCGTCGGCGCCTCGACCCTGGCGGTCAACAGCGCCTGGATGCTGGCCGAGGAGCGCAAGGCGCGCACCGCCCTGGTCGACCTCGACCTGCACTTCGGCATCGGCGCCCTGGCGCTCGACCTGGAGCCGGGCAGGGGCCTGCGCGAGGCGCTCGAGAACCCGGCGCGCATGGACGTGTTCCTGCTGCTCAGCGCCGGCGTCAACGCCAGCGAGACGCTCTGCGTGCTCGGCGCCGAGGAGCCGCTCGAGGCGCCCAGCTGGTTCGACGACGACGCCCTGGTGGCGCTGCTCGACGAGCTGGCCGGCTCGTTCGAGCAGATCGTCGTCGAGCTGCCGCGTCACCTGATGATCAGCCATCGCCAGACGCTGCTGCGCGCCGACGACCTGGTGCTGGTCAGCGACCTCTCCCTGGCCGGCGTGCGGGACAGCGGCCGGGCCCTGCAGCTGCTCCAGGCGGTCGGCCGCGAGACGCCGCCGCTGCTGGTCGCGGGGCGGGTCGGCAAGGGCCGGCCGGCACAGGTCGACAAGGCCAGCTTCGAGCGCTCCGTCGGGGTCAAGCTGACCGCGGTCGTGCCCGAGGACGCCAAGACCCTGACCGCCTGCGCCAACGGCGGCAAGCCGCTGCTCAAGGTGGCCCCGAAGGCCGGGGTCACGGCCGCGGTGCGCGGCCTCGCCGACGTCCTGTCGCCACCGCCGGTCGTCGCCAAGGGCGGCCTGTTCCGGCGGCTGCGTGGCCGCGGCAAGGGGACCTCGGCATGAGCTGGCTGTCGGGACGCGGCACCGGGGTCAAGCGGCGCCTGAAGCGCGAGCCGGACGCGGCCATCGCCGGGGCCGCCGTTTCCGAGCCCGTGGAGACGACCGATCTCGATGCCCTGGTCGAGCGTCTGCGCCCCGACTTCCCGGCGCAGCGGCTCGCCGGCCTGGCGCGTGCCCAGCTGGTCCAGGAGATCAAGGCGGCGATGCCGGCTGCGGCCGGCGAGGACTGGAGCCGCTACAACCTGCTGGAGCAGCGCGAGCTGGTCGCGCGCCTGGCGGCCGCGCTGCTCGCCGAGGCGCCGCAGCGCCCCGCCCCTGCGCCCGGCAGTGCGCCGCGCGACGAGAGGCCGGCAGCCCCCAGGGCCGCGCTCGCCGAGCCGGTGGAGGCCGACGAGCCGATCGAGCTGCAGCCCTGTCCGCCGCTCTGCCCGCCCTGCAGTCCCAGGGGTGGTTCCGGCGGCCCGGCCGCCGGCCAGCGCGGCAGCAGCCGAGGCACCATCGAGAACGCCAAGCGCAAGATCCTGCCGCTGCTGCTCGAGCGCATCGACAGCTCGGCGGCGGCGGCGCTGGAGCGCAGCGAGCTGTCGGCCGAGCTGGGCCCGCTGCTCGACGAGCTGATCGGCGAGGAGAAGCTGCAGATCAACCGGGTCGAGCGGATCGCGCTGCTGGAGCAGCTGCTCGACGAGATGCTCGGCCTGGGCCCGCTGGAGCCGCTGCTCGCCGACGAGGCGGTCAACGACATCATGGTCAACGGCGCAGACCAGGTCTACGTCGAGCGTGCCGGCAAGCTGGAGCTCAGCGACGCCCGCTTCCGCGACGACCAGCACGTCATGCAGATCGCCGCGCGCATCGTCTCGGCGGTCGGCCGGCGCGTCGACGAGTCGACGCCGCTGGTCGACGCCCGCCTTGCCGACGGCAGCCGCGTCAACATCATCATCCCGCCGCTGGCGCTCGACGGCCCCTCGATCTCGATCCGCAAGTTCTCCAAGAAGAAGATCACCCTCGACGTCATGACCCGGCAGTCCAACATCTCGCCGGCCATGGCGACGGTGCTGCGCATCGCCGCGCGCTGCCGGCTCAACATCCTGATCTCCGGCGGCACCGGCTCGGGCAAGACGACGCTGCTCAACGCCATGAGCCAGATGATCGATCCGACCGAGCGCATCGTCACCATCGAGGACGCCGCCGAGCTGCAGCTGCAGCAGCCGCACGTCGTGCGCCTGGAGACGCGGCCCGCCAACCTCGAGGGGCGCGGCGAGATCACCATGCGCCACCTGGTCAAGAACGCCCTGCGCATGCGTCCCGACCGGATCATCCTGGGCGAGATCCGCGGCGCCGAGGCGGTCGACATGCTGCAGGCCATGAACACCGGCCACGACGGCTCGCTCTCGACGATCCACGCCAACCGGCCGCGCGAGGCGATCGTGCGCCTGGAGAACATGGTCGGCCTCGCCGGCATCCAGCTCTCGCCCCAGGCGGTGCGCACCCAGATCGCCTCGGCCGTCGACCTGATCGTCCAGGTCAGCCGCATGCGCGACGGCGTGCGTCGCATCACCCACGTCTCGGAGGTCGTCGGCATGGAGGGCGAGGTCGTCACCATGCAGGACCTGTTCCTCTACGAGTTCCAGGGCGAGGCGCCCGGCGGCAAGCTGATCGGCGAGTTCAAGTCGCAGGGCCTGCGGCCCCACTTCGCCACGCGCGCGGCCTACTACGGCCTCGACAAGGCGCTGCTGGAGGCGATCTGAGCATGGCGGCCGCCGGGACCCTCGACCTCCAGCAGCTGCTGCCGATCGTGCTGGCCGGCGGCCTCGGTCTCTGCGTGCTGATGGTCGCCCTGGCGCTGGGCGGCGAGGGCGGGGTGCCGGGGCGCACCATGAAGCGGCGCCTGGCCCGGGTCGGCCGCGGCCCGCTGCAGCCGGGCCCGGCCCGGCGCGGCGGCGGCGTGCGCCGCCTGGAGCCGGAAGGCGCCTTTCCGAGTCTCGACCGCCTGATGCGCACCCTGCTGCCGCGGCCGCAGAAGCTGCGCCAGCGCCTGGCGCGCACCGGCCGGCGCATCTCGCTCGGCCACTATCTGGCAGGCTGCCTGGCAGTTTTCGCCCTCGACGCCGGGATCGCGATCGAGCTCTTCCGGCTACCGCCGCTGCTTGCCCTGCCGGAGGCGCTGGCCTTCGGCCTGTGGCTGCCGCACCTCGTCGTCGGCTCGCTCGGCCGGCGCCGCACGGCGCGGTTCCTGGCACTCTTTCCCGACGCCATCGACCTGATCGTGCGCGGCCTGCGGTCGGGCCTGCCGGTCTCGGAATCGATCCGGGCCGTGGCCCATGAGCTCGCCGAGCCGGTCGGCGGCGAGTTCCGCCAAGTCGCCGACGGCCTGAGGGTCGGCGCGACCCTCGAGGACTCGCTCTGGGCGACGGCCCGGCGGCTGGAGATCCCGGAGTTCAACTTCCTGGTCATCGCCATGGCGATCCAGCGCGAGACCGGCGGCAACCTCGCCGAGACCCTGGCCAATCTCAGCCAGCTGCTGCGTCACCGCCGGCAGTTCAAGCTGAAGGTCAAGGCGATCAGCTCGGAGGCCAGGGCCAGCGCCTGGATCATCGGGTCGCTGCCCTTCGTCATGTTCGGCATCCTGATGCTGGTCAACCGCAGCTACGTGCTGCAGCTGTTCAACGATCCGCGCGGCATGATCATGACCGGCATCGGCCTCACCGGCGTCCTGGTCGGCGTGCTGGTGATGGCCCGCATGGTGAGGCTGGACGCATGAGCGCCGACGCGGTCCGCGCCCAGATCGAGGCCCTCCTGCCGGCCGTGCTGAACTCGCCGCTGATGCTGGCCGCGGCTCTGCTGGCCTGCCTGGTCACGGTCGGCTCGATCTGGGTCGCCTTCGTCGAGCGCGATCCGCTGCCCGGCCGTCTCAAGGCGATCGAAGCGCGGCGCAGCCAGCTGCGCAGCCAGGCCCTGGCCGCCAGGCGCCGGGCCGGCCGGACCGAGGAGCCCGGCCTGATGCGCAAGGTCGTCGGCCACCTCAAGCTGCTGCGCAGCCAGGCTGCCACGGCGGCCCAGGGCAAGCTGCTGCGCGCCGGCTGGCGCTCGCGCGACGCCCTGGTCCGCTTCCTCTTCGCCAAGGCGATCTCGCCGATCGCCGCCGGCGGCATCGCGGCGCTGCTGTTCTACGGCCTCGACCTGTTCCACCTGTCGGCGCTCGGCAAGCTGGCCGGCAGCACCGGCTTCACGCTGTTCGGCGCCTATCTCCCGGACCTCTATGTCCACAACGCCTTCCAGAAGCGCAGCCAGGCGCTGCGCCTCGCGCTGCCCGACGGCTTCGACCTGCTGGTGATCTGCGCCGAGGCCGGGCTCAGCCTCGACGCCGCGCTCGAGCGGGTGTCGCGCGAGATCGCCGAGGCCGCGCCGGAGCTGGCCGACGAGCTGGGCCTGACCGCGGTCGAGCTGTCCTTCCTGCCGGAGCGCACCAAGGCCCTCGAGAATCTCGCCGAGCGCGTGCCGCTCGCGGGCATGCGCGCGCTGATCAACACCCTGGTGCAGACCGAGCGCTACGGCACGCCGCTGTCGCAGTCGCTGCGCGTCCTCTCGGCCGAGCTCCGCACCGAGCGGATGATGAAGGCCGAGGAGAAGGCGGCCCGGCTGCCGGTGACCCTGACCCTGCCGATGGTCCTCTTCATCATGCCGTCGCTGTTCATCGTGCTGATCGGCCCTGCGATCCTGCGCACGATCGACGCGCTGAGCAGGCTGTGAGGAGGACGGCGATGGCGACGCGCGGGCTATTCCGCCGGCCTGGCCGCCGCGCCCTTGGCGCCGAGCTGGCGCTGCTGGCGGTACCAGGCGAGGTTGCGCGCGACCGCGGCCTCGTCCCAGTCGAAGCGCAGGGTGCGCGCGGCGTCGCTCTCGCGGCCGGCGAGGCCGTAGGCGAGCGCCAGGTTCTGCCGCGTCTTCTTGTCGCTGCCGGGCAGGGCCGCGGCGCGCTCCAGCGGCGCCACGGCGGCCGCGTAGTCGCCGCTCTGGATCAGCGAGTAGCCGAGGTTGTTGAGCAGCCGGCCGTCGTCGGGCGCGGCCGCGAGGCCGCGGCGGAACAGCGCCTGGGCCTGGGCATGGTCGCCGGCCATGTCGGCCGCGACGCCGGCGCCGGCCAGCGCCCCGGCATCGTCCGGATGGCTCGCCAGGAAGGCCTGGTAGACCTGCGCGGCGGCGAGCGGCTGCTGCTGGCTGATCAACGCCTTGCCGAGCCCGAGCACGGCCGGGCGGTAGCCGGCCTGGGCGCCGAGCGCGGCGCGGTAGGCCTGGGCCGCCTGCGCGGGCTCGCCGAGGTCGAGCAGCGTGTCGCCGAGCGCGCTCGCCGGCTCCGGCCGGTCGGGATGGTCGACCGCGGCGCGCCGGTAGAGCGTCGCCGCCATCCTGAGATCGCCGAGCTGGCGGGTCTTGCCCGCGACCTCCATGACCTTGTCCAGGGCCCCGTCGCCGGTGGCCGCCGTGGTGCTCCCGGCCGTGCCGCTGTCGCTCCGGCGCGGCGTGCCCTCGGGCACCGCCTTCGCCGCGGTGGTGCGCGGCGCCGGCTGCGGCAGGTCGGGCAGCTTCAGCTGGTCGAGCTGGCAGGCCGCGAGCAGCGGCCCGGCGAGGCCGAGCAGGCCGCTCAGGAGCAGCGGGCGCAGGAGCGTTCGGCGGGGCAGGGGCATCGCGATTCGGGGGTCCGGCTCTCGGTTTCGCGGGGGCAATCGGCAGCGGTCCGAGCCTAGAGCGTCGACGGTTAAGACAACCTAAAGGGTTAATGTCATGGAATCCGCACTCCACGCACACAGTCAGTTGGGAACGGGAAGCGGTATGGCAGGGGCTCCGGTGACGGCCCGAGCGAGGGACAACGGCATACTTGGGGCGCTCGAGGGCACGCTCAGCGGGCCGCAGCTCTATCGCGAGCTGACGCGCCTGATCGAGCGGATCCATCGGCGTCTGCTCGACGTCGTGCGCATCGAGCTGGCGCGGCTCGGCATCGACGACATCAGCCCGGTGCAGGTCGTCATGCTGCTCAACATCCAGGGCGAGGAGGTCTCGGTCCGCGACCTGATCGAGCGCGGCTACTACCTCTCGTCCAACGCCTCCTACAATCTGAAGCAGCTCCTGGAGGCCGGCTACATCGACCGCTCGGCCTCGCAGCGCGACAAGCGCGCGGCGCGCATCAAGCTGTCGCCGCGCGGCGAGGAGCTGTGCCGCGAGCTGCGCGCGGTCGAGGAGGCCCACGCCGGCCGTCTGATCGCCAGCGCCGAGGAGCTGGCCGAGTTCGAGACCGCCTACCGTACCCTCAGGCGCCTGGAGCGGACCTGGACCGACGTCATCCGCTACGGCGACCCGGAAGCCTTTTAGCAGCCTGGCATGGGGGGCATGACCATGGCCGCACAGCATCTCAGCGCACGCGACGTCGAGCGGCTGCTCGCCGACCGCTCGCCCGACGTGCGCATCGACACCCTGGAGAAGGTCTTCGAGGAGCTGGAGTCCGGCGGGCTCTCGCCGCGCGAGGCCGAGATCGCCCAGGGCATCCTGGAACGCTTCGCCCTCGACGTCGAGGAGCGGGTGCGCGAGGCGCTGGCGCGCCAGATCGCCCAGTCGCCGCTCTTGACCCGCGAGCTCGCCGAGACCCTGGCCAACGACCTCGCCGAGATCGCCCTGCCGGTGCTGCGCCACGCCGAGGTGCTCGACGACCGCTTCCTGGTCCGGGTCATCGAGCAGAAGGACGCCGCCAAGCAGATCGCCATCTCGCAGCGCCGCCGCATCAGCGAGGTCGTCGCCGAGGCGCTGGTCGACAGCGCCAACGTCAAGGCGATCGTCACGCTGCTGCGCAACGAGGGCGCCGAGATCGCCGAGGCGACGCTGAACAAGGCGCTGACCCGCTACGGCGACCTGCCGCCGGTCAGCGAGGCGATTGCCGAGCGGCCGCTGCTGCCGATGCCGGTCGTCGAGCGTCTGCTGCACCTGGTCTCCGAGGAGCTGCGCGAGGGCCTGGCCGAGCGCCACCGCATCTCGCCGGTCGTGCTGCGCCAGCTGGTCGGCCGGGCCCGCGAGGCCGCGACCCTGCCGCTGCTCAAGCCGGTCGCCGGCCGCGCCCACGACCTCTCGCTCTTCGTGGGCCACCTGCTGACCAGCAACCGCCTGACCGCCAGCCTGATGTTCCGCGGCCTCTGCGCCGGCGAGCTGGCCTTCTTCCTGGAGGCCGTGGCCGCGCGCTGCCGGATCGGCTCCGAGGCGGCGCGCCAGCTGGTGCTGGAGGGCGGCGCGCTCGGCCTGCGCCGGATCTTCGAGCAGGCCCGCCTGCCGATCGCCCTGCTGCCGCCCTTCCAGTCGGCGCTGGCGGTGATCCGCGCCTGCCGCTTCGACGACGAAGAGCTCGACCCGGGCGAGGCCGAGGACGCCCGGCGCGAGCTGCAGATCGCCGTGCTGGCCCGGGTCTTCGAGGACTGCAGCGACACCGAGGAGCCGCAGGTCGACGAGCTCTTGATGCAGCTCTTCGACCAGACCCCGGCCGCCGCGATGGACGAGGCCATGGACCGCGCCGGGATGCCCTTCGCGCCGGTGTGAGGCGTCCGGCAGGCCGCCGGCTCAGGCCTCCAGCTCGATCATCTCGCTCCAGGCCGCGCAGAGCTCTTCCTTGGCCGGTTCCAGGAAGCGCTTGACGATGAGCGCGGCCGCCGGGGCGGCCACGGCAGCCGGCGCGATCGCCAGCAGCAGCGAGGCGACCGCGGCGATCGCCGCCGCCTCGCCGAGATTCAGGGCGTCGAGCAGCCTCTTGCGCTCGACGTCGTCGCCGGCCTGGCAGACCAGGCGGTGGAGCTCCTTGTTCCAGCGGCTCAGGATGCGCGCACCCAGGGCCTTGAGGTCGGCGATGCCCATTTGGGTCGAATCGTAGGCCGGGTTCAGCGTCGGATCGGCCGCGAGCGACGGGTCCTTCTCGATCTCCTTCTCCTGCTTGCCGAGCACGACGAGCAGCGCGTCCTCGTCGAAGGCGGCGAAGTCCTGGGCGGCGGCGATGGTCCTCTCTTCGATGCCCATGGGCGATGGCTCCTCTGTTGGCGGGATGGACGAGACCGGGACCGCTAGACCTGGCCGATCGTTCGGGCGTCCGCCGGCGCCTTGGCCCGCGGCAGCGCGAAGCCGGCATCGGCACGGCCGTAGAGGGTGTAGGCGAAGCCGAGCGGGTTGCGCGCCTCGTGAAAGGATCGGCGTGCCTGCCAGACGGCCTCGCCGATCTCGGCGCCCTCGAGCAGCCGGCGCAGCACCGCCTCGCCGAACGGCGCGGCGAAGACCGCGGTCATCGGGCACTCGGTGCCGACGACCGCCGCCGCGTTGCGGTCGAGGAAGAGCCGCGTCAGCCCGCTGCTCATCGCCGGCAGCAGGTCGGCCGACTGGCACATGTTGAGGAACACGATGGGGCGGCGGCCGGCGAAGAACTCGCCGCGACTGAGCTGGCTCTCGGTCAGCTCGGCCTTACCGAAGAACAGCTTCGCCTCGTCGCCCATCTCGGCGGTGCGCCTCAGCCAGGTGTCCCAGGCCGCGCGTTCCGGCGAGCCCTCGGCCAGCGCCCCGACCTTCTCGCGCAGCGCCGCCAGTGCGTCGCGGGCCATCGCCGGCCGGCGGCCGGGTGCGTAGCCGTGGCAGAAGAAGTAGTAGAGGTGGGCGGCGCGCGGCTGCTCCAGGGCCTCGAACAGGTCTTCGCGGTCGCCGATCGCGGCCAGGAGGGCGACGTGCTCGGCATGCTCGGCGCCGATTGCCCTGAGATGCTCGGCGTGCTCGCCGGATTGTTCGAAGTCGGGGTCGATGACCGTCGCCACGGCCACGGGCTCGTCGTCCAGGCGGTTGCTGCGCGGGCCGGCGCGCAGCTGCTCGATCTGATAGCGCAGGCCCCAGAAAGCCTCGGGATCAGGCGTCTCGTCGCGGGCCAGCGGCGGGCGCAGCACCGACCAGGGAAATACGAAGCCCTCGGCACCCGCCGCGTAGCTGACCTGGACGATGCTGCCACGCTCGCCCAGTCCGGTCAGCAGCTCGCCAAGAGCTTCGGAGGACCCGGCCATGGCCCCGCGCCGGTTGCCGAACAGCAGGCGCCAGCCGTCGTGGCCGAGCCCGGCCATCTTGTCGAGGATCTTGCCGTAGCTGGCCAAGGTGAGCTGTCGTTGCGTCGCCAGGACGCCGACCACCAGCCCGGTCCAGAAGTCCCGGACCCGGCGAAGCAGCTCCTCGAGCTCGCCGCTCGGGATCGTGCGCCCGAGCGCGACCGGCGGCAGCGGCCGCTCGCCGTCGCGGCGCAGCACCTCGAAGCTGTAGCCGCCGGGCACTGCGAAGACGTGGATCGCAAAGGCATGGGGCCAGCGCCGCGGGCCGGTCGTCGGGTCGGAGGGACGCGCCTCCGGCCAGGCCAGCGTTCGTAGCGCGCCTGTCGGCGCCTCGCCGACCGTGATGTCGCGGATCTCGACCAGCTCGAGCAGCTCCAGCTCGGCCGAGTAGAGCCGGACCTCGATCGAGGCGCGGGCGTCGTCGCGCCCCGCCGGCTTGTGCGGCGTGAAGCGGAACAGGGCAGTGCCGCTGTCGGCGTCGTAGGGCCACTCGAAATCGAGCAGCCCGTCCTCGAACTCCAGGATCTCCGGATCGAGCGACCGTACCCGGGCGTAGATCGTCAGGCTTTCCTCGTGCTTGCGCGGATTGCGGACGCGAGGAGCCTCCGCGCCCGCCGCGATGCCGGTGCGCTCGCGCCGGATCGCGACCTCGAGGGTGCAGCCTTCCTCGGGCGGCAGCGGCTCCAGGTCGTCGACGCGGTCCGCGGGTGCCGGCGCGTCGCCCTGGTAGAGGTGGCCGCGATAGATCGTCAGGTCGATGAAGCGGTCGGTTTCCGCCGGGACTTCGGCTTCCGGCCCGCCGGACCGTGCCTCCTCCGGCGCCGCCCCGTCGGGGCTGGCCTGCTGCAACTGCCGCGCCTGCCGCGCCACGGCCTCCCGCATCCGGGCCTGCTCCCTGCGCCTATAGATCTCCGTGGCCTCCCGCATCCAGGCCTCCTCCGGCGGCGGGGCCTCGGCCGCGGTCCGGGAGGCGCGCGAAGCGGGTGGCGGCGCAGAGCTCGATAGCTCGCGCGAGGCGTCGCTCGGAGCGGACCCCCTCTGCATTGTCCTGAGCAGCCAGCTGCTGCGCCCGGCGAGGAAGGAGTCCTGCACCTCGACGTGCGAGGCGAGGCGCGCCAGCAGCGACGGCACGACCAGCGCCCCGCCGCCGAGGATGAGGACGGCGCCCAGCGCCAGCAGCTGCCAGTCCTGCCAGCCCTGGAGCGGGCCGAGCTGAGCGCGCAGCGCCGGGAGGAACAGGCTGGCGATGGCAGCGGCGCCGAGGACGACGTCCAGGAGCCCGGAGAGCTCGATCAGCAGACGCCTGAGCCCGAAGACCCGCCTTGGATTGGCGAGGAGCCGCAGGAGCCTGGCAATCCATCCGTTCATCGCCGATCGGGTCCCGGTGAGCGCGCAGACGCGGGTTATTCTATTTTCACGCGAAGGTGCTGTCCATCCAGTGCGCCGGCCGGTTGCCTCGGAGCTGCCCGGTCGACCGCGGCTCGTGCCGGCGGCGGTCGCAATCCGGCCGGCGCGAGCTGCAGATCGCCGTGCTGGCCCGGGTCTTCGAGGACTGCAGCGACACCGAGGCGCCGCAGGTCGACGAGCGCTTGAGGCGGCTCCTCGACCAGACCCCGGCCGCCGCGACGGACGAGGCCATGGATCGCGCCGGGATGCCCTTCGCGCCGGTGTGAGGCGTCCGGCGGGCCGCTCGCCGTCCGGGATCCGAAGCGCCGCCTCCTGCCGGGCCTCGCCGGTCGAGGACTTCCACGCCGAGTTCCCGGCGCCCAGCGACTTCGCCGGCAACCGGGCCCTGCTGCTGGGCTCAGTTCGCCAGGCGCTCGACGACCAGGTCGAGCAGGGCGCGCAGACGGGCGAGGCGGCGCAGGTCCCGGTGGTAGCCGACGAAGGTGTCCCGCCCTGGCGGCGCCTCGCCGAGGTCGAGCGCGACGAGGCCGGGCAGCGCGTCGCCGAGCGGACGCGGCAGCACCGCCAGGCCGGCGCCCAGCGCGCAGAGCCGGGCCTGGACCTCCCGGGCATTGCTGCGGAAGGCGACCGCCGCGTTCGGCAGCAGGCGCTTCAGCCACAGGGCGTCGGGCATCGCGACGAAGCCCTGGTCCATGGTGACGACGCGGGCGCCCATGCCGTCGCCCGGCTGGGGCGGCTCGCTTCCGGTTGGTCCGTAGAGCGCGTAGGGCACGTGCAGCAGCCGGCGCGAGATCACCTCCGGCTCGTCGAACGGCCGGATGCGGAACACCAGGTCGGCCTCGCGGCGCGGCAGGCTGTAGAGCCGGGCGTCGGTCAGCAGCTCGACCTCGACGCCCGGATGGCGCCGGCCGAACTCGGCCAGCACCGGGGTCAGCAGCCAGCTGCCGAACCAGTCCGAGCAGGACAGGCGCAGCAGGCCCTCCAGCCGGCTCTCGCGGCCGGCGAGCCGGCGCTCGGCGGCCAGCACCTCCTCCTCGATGCGCTCGGCGTGGGGCAGCAGGGCGCTGCCCTCGTCGGTCGGCACGAAGCCCTCGGCGGTGCGCTGGAACAGGGTCTGGCCGAGCGCCGCCTCGAGCGCCCGCAGCCGGCGGCCCATGGTCGGCTGGCTCTGGCCCAGGCGGCGGGCCGCGGCGCCCAGCGTGCCCTCGCGGGCGATCGCCAGGAAGATGCGCAGGTCGCTCCACTCCATGGCCGGCTCCCGGTTCTGCAGTCCCATTCAATAATGAATGGGGCTCGTGCATCAACGTCGATTTCCATGCGGATGCGAAAGGCAAACATTCGGCTCCAGGAAATCCACGAAAGGAGCACCCCATGTCCTCGACCGTTCTCATGCCGGCCGCCGTCCTCGAAGCCCACGGCAAGCCCCTCCGCCTGGCCAGCCTGTCGCGCCCCGAGCCGGGACCGGGCCAGGTGCTGGTCCGTATCGCCGCGAGCGGCGTCAACCCGCTCGACCTGAAGATCCAGGAGGGCGTCGCCGCCCACGCCCGCCAGGCGCCGCCGGCGGTGCTCGGGCTCGACCTGGCCGGCGTCGTCGAGGCGGTCGGCCCCGGCGTCACGCGCTGGCGCAGCGGCGACGAGGTCTACGGCATGACCGGCGGCGTCGGCGGCCGGCAGGGCTCGCTGGCCGGCTTCGCCTCGGTCGACGAGGCCCTGCTCGCCCACAAGCCCGCCAACCTGACGATGCGCGAGGCGGCGGCGCTGCCGCTGGTCTTCGTCACCGCCTGGGAGGGCCTGGTCGACCGCGCCGGGGTCTCGGCCGGGCAGCGGGTGCTGGTCCACGGCGGCGGCGGCGGTGTCGGGCGGATGGCGATCCAGATCGCCCGGGCCTTCGGCGCCGAGGTCTTCGCCACCGACTCGGAGCCGAAGCGCGGCGAGGTCGAGCGGCTCGGCGCGAGCTTCATCGACTACCGCAGCGAGACGGTCGAGGACTACGTCGGCCGGCTGACCGGCGGTGCCGGCTTCGACCTGGTCTACGACACCGCCGGCGGTGCCACGCTCGACGCCTCGTTCCAGGCCGTGCGGCGCTTCGGCCATGTCGTCAGCGCGCTCGGCTGGGGCAGCCATGCGCTCGGGCCGCTGTCCTTCAAGGCGGCGACCTACTCCGGTGTCTTCACCCTGCTGCCGCTGCTGACCGGCGAGGGGGCGGCGCACCACGGCGAGATCCTGGAGGAGGCGAGGCGGCTGGTCGAAGCCGGCAAGGTCGCGCCGCAGCTCGACCCGCGCCGCTTCGCCCTGGAGAGCGTCGAGGAGGCCTACCGGGCCCTGCGCGAGCGCAGCGCCCGCGGCAAGGTGGTCGTCGAGATCGCGGGCGGCATCGACGGCGAATAGCCGCGCGACGCGGGCCCGCCGGCGGGCTAGGATCCGGGCGGCCGCTCCCTGCGGGGCGGCCGTCCCCTTTCGAGCAATCCGCCGTGTCCCACCCGATGCCTCAGCTGCCGACGCCCGTTTCGCCGCCGTTCGCTCCGGGGCCAACGGATCGTCGCCGGAAGCGGGGACGCGCCGGGAAGGGAGCGGCCAGGAGATGATCCTGCTCTCGGGCTTCGGCCCCTTTCCGGGTGTCCCCAGCAATCCGGCGGAAGCGCTGGTGCGGCGCTTCACCGACCGCGCGTCGGGCCTCTCCACCCTGACGCTGCCGACCGAGTTCGCCGGCGCTGCCGCGGGCCTCGCGGAGGCCATCGAGGCCGGGCGGCCCGATGCCGTCGTGATGCTCGGCGTCGCGGGCGCCGGGCCGATCCGGCTCGAGCGCCTCGCGCGCAACGCCAGTCGGGCCGGGCGGCCGGACGCGGCGGGACGGACTCAGGGGCCGGGGGCGATCGACGCGGCGGCGCCGGCGGCCTATCCCTCGACCCTGCCGCTGGGCGCGCTGCACCGGGCCCTGGAGGCAGCCGGCGTGCCGGTCGGCTGGTCCGACGATGCCGGCGGCTACGTCTGCAACGACCTCTTCTTCCGCACCCGGCACTTCGTCGAGGCGCGCGGGCTCGGCATCCCCTGCGGCTTCGTCCACGTGCCGCCGGCGGCCGAGGCGGACGGGGATGGGCGTCTCACCCTGGCGACCATGGAGCGCGCGGTCGAGACGATCCTCGGCGTGCTCGCGCGGCGGCTCGCCGAGCGGGGCGGGGGGGCCGAGGGCTGGCGGGTCGAGGTCGGGCCGAGCGACTTCGCCGACTGGCCCGCGCTGCTCGATCTGGTCGCGGCCAGCTTCGCCCCGATGGCCGGGCGGATCGATCCGCCGTCGTCGGCCGATGCCCTGACCGCCGAGGCGCTCGCCGGGAAGGCGCGCGCCGAGCGCCTGCTGCTGGTGCGCGACGACGCCGAGACCGGGGGCGGCCGGCCGATCGCCTGTGCCTTCCTGCGGCTCGATCCCGATGCGGCCTACGTCGGCAAGATCGCGGTCGCGCCGGCCCTGCAGGGCCGCGGCCTGGCGCGCGCCCTGCTGGCCGAGGCCGAGCGCGTCGCGGCGGCCGCCGGCCGGCCGGCGCTGACCCTGCAGACCCGGGTCGAGCTGACCGACAACCACCGGATCTTCGCGGCGCTCGGCTTCTCCAGGGTCGCCGAGACCGCGCATCCCGGCTACGACCGCACGACCTCGCTGACCTTCCGCAAGGAGCTGGCCGGCGCGAGCTAGTGTGATGGTTCCGAATTTCGGCCCGTTGCATGGGCCGAATTTCGGAAGCTGAATCACACCAGGATCAATAGGTTAGTCTGCCCATTCACGCGAAATTCGATCCATCGACTGTCGCGATCGGGACCCTAGCCGAACAGGCCCGCCAGCACCCGGTAGGCGTCGGCGATGTCGCCCCGGATCGCCGCCTCGACCGCAGGGCCGTCGCCGGCCTCGAGGCCGGCCAGCATGGCCGCGTGGTGCTGGTTGGCGGTGCGGTAGTTGCCGGATTCCTGGAGCAGGTGGAAGTAGGGGCTGATCTGCAGCCACAGGCTCTCGATGATCGGCAGCAGCACGGTCGAGCCGGCGCTGCGGTAGATCGTGAAGTGGTAGGCCCGGTTGGCGCGCAGGTAGGCCTTGACGTCGCCCGTGCGGTTGGCCTGCTCCAGCGCCGCCAGCTGCGCCCGGAGCTCGGCCAGGGTCGCGGCGTCGATGCGCCCGGCGGCCCAGCGTCCGGCCAGCGGCTCGATCTCGATCCGCACCCGGTAGAGATCGTCCAGGCGCTCGGCGCTGAGCTTCGGGATGCCGATCGTGCGGCCGGAGACGACGGTCAGGGCCTCGGCGGCGGTCAGCCGCTTGAGCGCCTCGCGCACCGGCATCGCGCTGACCCCGAAGGCGTCGGCCAGGGACTGGATGGTCACCTGCTGGCCGGGCGCGATGCCGCCGTCGAGGATCAGCTCGCAGATCTCCCGATAGACCTCGTCCTGCAGCGTCTTGCGCGCCAGCGGCGCGACCTGCAGCGCTCCTTTTCCTTCCGTCGCGATCGTCATGACCCGAGCTTTCCTCCACCAGGGACTGCAAGTGCCCCGATTCAGTCCTTTCCGCAACGGGTGCCTTGAATGATATTTGATTTCTGATCTATGATCAAAACGGATCAACGGCGCGGCTGCCGCGGGTCCCGACGAAAACCGCTCGCTGAAGGGCGGGCGAAACGATGAGGGAGGAGGGATTTCATGACTCGCATCTCGAGGATGCTGCGGGGCGCGGCGCTCGCGGCCGGCACGCTGGCCCTGGGGGCCGCGCTGCTCGCCGGCAGCGGCCCGGCGACGCCCGCCCGGGCCGCCGGCAAGCACAAGATCTTCCTGTCGATGAGCTTCATCGGCAACGACTGGCAGGCCGAGGCCGCCAACATGGTCAAGGCGATGGCCCTGCATAAGAGCCTCGCCGACAAGGTCGACCTGCAGGTCCAGGTCGCCGGCCCGAACGCCCAGCGCCAGATCCAGCAGATCAACGCCATGGTGCAGGCCGGCGCCGAGGCGATCGTCGTCTTCCCAATCTCGCCGACGGCGCTCAACCAGGTCGTCAAGAACGCCTGCGACAAGGGCGTGCTGGTCTTCGCCTACGATGCCGAGATCACCGAGCCCTGCGCCTACAACGTCCACATCGACCAGACCGAGGCCGGGCGGGTGACCGCCGAGTGGCTGGCCAAGAAGCTGAACGGCAAGGGCAACATCGTCGTGGTCACCGGCGTGCCCGGGACCTCGGTCGACAACCTGCGCACCGCCGCCGCCAAGGAGGTCTTCGCCAAGTACCCGGACATCCACGTCGTCGGCGAGGCGGTCGGCATGTGGAGCCAGGCCGTGGCGCGCACCGAGCTGTCCAAGATCCTGGCGACCCGGACCTGGGACGACATCGACGGCCTGTGGATGCAGGTCGGCTGCTACACCGCCAACGCCATGCAGCTCGAAGCCGGCAAGAAGCCCGAGCAGCTGCTGCCCTGCGCCGGCGAGGGCGCCAACGGCGGCCGCATCCAGATGCTGCCGGTCGGCACCGAGGTCGAGGGTGCCTCCTCGCCCTACGCGCCGCTCGGCGCGCCGCGCATCTCCTATGCCTCGCCGCCCTACTCGGGCGCGCTCGCGCTCAAGCTGGCGGTCCAGAAGCTGGAGGGCAAGGACGTGCCGAAGAAGGTGATCCTGCCGCTGCCGATCGTGACCAACGACACGGTCAAGCTGTGCGACCAGGGCACCTGGGAAGAGATGAAGAACGGCTGCAACGCCTTCAAGCCGTCGATCGTGCCGAACCCCGGCTGGTTTGCCTCGATCTTCTCCGAGCAGACCCCGGAGATCGGCCTCAACGCCGCTCTGGTGGGCCAACCCGAGCTCTGAGCCGAACCTCCCGCGGGCGGGCCGGTTGCGGTCCCGCCGGATCCGGTCCGCCCCGCCTTTTTTCGCCCAGGCCGTTTCCTTCGCTCAGACTGGCGGCGCCGCCCGGCGCCGTCCCCGGGAGCCCATGCCATGATCCAGGCCGCTGCTCCGGCCGTTTCCCTGGTCGGGGTGCGCAAATCCTTCGGCGCGACCGTCGCGGTCGACGACGTCTCCTTCGAGATCGCGCCGGGCAGCGTCCATGCCCTGCTCGGCGAGAACGGCGCCGGCAAGTCGACCATCGTCAAGCTGCTGTCGGGACTGCTCGAGCCCGACCACGGCCGCTTCGAGGTGTTCGGCGGGACGGTCGCCCTGGCCTCGCCGCGCCACGCCCACCGGGCCGGCATCCAGACCGCCTTCCAGGAGATGACCCTGGTCCGCGACCTGACCGTGCTCGACAACATGCTGATGCCCTACGCGCCGGTCGGCCCGAGCGGCATGATCCGGCGCCGGCGCGCCGCCGAGGCGCTGCGCGCGCACTTCGACCGGCTCGGCTTCGAGGTCGATCTCGGGGCCGAGGTCGGCGAGCTCGACCTGGCGGTCCAGCAGAAGCTGGAGATCGCCCGCGCGCTGTTCCGCGAGCCCAGGATCCTGCTGCTCGACGAGCCGACCTCGACCCTGACCGGCCGCGACGTCGACTGGCTCGGCGAGATCATCGCCGAGGAGAAGCGGCGCGGCGTCACCATCGTCTTCATCTCGCACCGCATGCGCGAGGTGCGCGCCTTCTGCGACCGCCTGACCATCCTGCGCAACGGCCAGCACATCACCTCCGGCGCGGTCGGCGAGATCAGCGACCGGGAGGTCATCGAGCTGATCGTCGGCCGCAGCCTCGACCAGACCTATCCGGACCGCACCCGGGCGCCCGGCGCGATCGGCGAGCCGGTGCTGGGCTGCAGGGACCTCTCGGCCGGCGCCAAGCTGCGCCACGCCAGCTTCACCCTGCACCGTGGCGAGATCCTCGGCGTCGCCGGCCTGCAGGGCATGGGCCAGCTCGAGCTTTTCCACGCCTGCTTCGGCCTGGCCGAGACGCACCGCGGGCGCATCGAGGTCGACGGCAGGCCGGTCGTCATGACCTCGCCGCGCGACGCGCTGAGGCCCGAGATCGGCATCGGCCTGGTGCCGCAGGACCGCAAGAGCGAGGGCCTGTTCCTGAAGCTCGACGGCCGGCGCAACGCCTCGCTGCCGGTGATCGGCCGGCTGACCCGGCCGCTGCTCTCGGGCGGCCTGATCGACGGCGCGCGCGAGCTCGAGGAGGTCGGCGCGACCTTCGACCGGGTCGAGATCGACCGGCGCGCGCTCTGGACCCGGGTCTCGGCCTTCTCCGGCGGCAACCAGCAGAAGATCGTGCTGGCCAAGTGGCTGTTCGCCGAGAGCCGGATCCTGCTGCTGTTCGATCCGACGCGCGGCATCGACGTCGGCACCAAGCACGAGATCTACCTGCTGATGCGCGCCTTCGCCGACCAGGGCGGCTCGATCCTGTTCCATTCGACCGAGGTGCCGGAGCTGGTCAACCTCTCGGACCGGGTCGTGGTGCTCTACGGCGGCCGCACGGTCGAGACCCTGGCCGGCGACGCGCTGGAGGAGACGACCATCATGCGCGCCGCGCTCGGCGGCTCGGACGTGGTCGAGGAGGCGGCGTCGTGAGCGCGCTGTCCGGGAACGGCGCGCGCATGACGGCGCTGGCGCGGCTCGGCCGCAGCCTCAACCGCAGCCGCGGCCTGGTCATCGCCATGCTGGCTTTCGCGGCCCTGTTCCTGGTCGTCGACCTGATCAGCCAGGGGCCGCTGAGCTACTTCGACGTCTCCTTCCTGTCGAGCGGCGGCGCGACTCTGGCGATCGCCGCCGTCGGCGAGACGCTGGTCATCCTGTCGGGCGGCTTCGACCTCTCGGCGGCCGCGGTCATCTCGCTGGTCAACGTCGTGCTGGCCAGCAACATGGACATGACCGACATGAACGCCTCGGTGCCGCTCTGGACCGCGGCCGGCATCGGCGTCGGCGCCCTGGCCGGGGCCTTCAACGGCTTCTTCATCGCCTTCCTGCGCCTGCAGCCGATCGTGGTCACGCTCTCCAGCATGTTCATCCTGCAGGGCGTCACGCTGCTGGTCATGGACAAGCCCGGCGGCTTCGTCTCGCCGTCGCTCGGCAGCGCCTACCTGGGCGACGCCATCCCGGGCGTGCTGCCGATGCCGCTGGTGCTGCTCGGGGTGCTCGGGCTGCTCTGGCTGTGGCTGAAGAAGAGCCGCTTCGGCACGGCGCTCTACGCGGTCGGCAGCGATCCCGAGTCCGCGGCCTCGACGGGCCTGCGCGTCGACTGGGTGCGCTTCGCGGTCTACGTGCTGGCCGGCGGCCTCTACGGCCTCGCCGGCGTGTTCATCAGCGCCCAGACCGGCTCCGGCGACCCGCTGGTCGGCAACCCGATGCTGCTGTCGATCTTCGCCGCCGTGGTGGTCGGCGGCACCCGCCTGGGCGGCGGCCGGGGCGGCCCGCTCGGCTCGATGTTCGGCGCCTACATCCTGATGATCGTCGTCAACATCCTGCTGGTGCTCAACGTCTCGGCCTACTACTCGACGATCGCCGAGGGCACGATCCTGGTGCTCGCCGTGCTCGGCGCCTCGGTCAGCCGCGACTCGGTGCTGGCCCGCCAGCTGCGCGCCGCCGGCCGCCGGCTCGGCGCCGCCCGGCGCGGCCAGCTGCCCGGGCAGCTCGGCGGCGGCGACCGGCGGCTCAAGCTGGCGCTGCCGGCCCGGCGCCGAGCCACGACGGCGGTCGGCTTCGGCCAGCGCCACGCCGAGACGCTGCGCTTTGCGCTGCCGGCCTACCTCTGCTTCCTCGGCGTCGTCCTGGTCACCGAGATCTGGCTCGGCCATGCGGTCGGCAACTGGACCTACTGGAACTCGCTGCTGGTGCTGTCCTGCTTCCTGGCGATCCTGGCGCTGGGCCAGGGCACGGTGATCCTGACCGGCGGCCTCGACCTCTCGGTGCCCTGGACCATCGGCCTCTGCGGCATCCTGCTGGCCGGCCTGGTCAAGGGCTCGGACGTGGCGCTGCTCTACGCGCTGCCGGCGGTGCTGCTGGTCGCCGTGCTGGTCGGCCTGGTCAACGGCCTCGGCATCGTCGTGCTCGGCCTCTCGCCGATCGTCATGACCCTGGCGATGAACGGCATCCTGCAGGGCCTGGCGCTGATCTACTCGGGCGGCACGCCCGACGGCTTCTCCTCGCCGCTCCTGCGCTGGTTCATGACCGCCAAGCTGGTCGGCATCACGCCGGTCGTGTTCTTCGTCGCCGCCTTCGTCGTCTTCGCCGTGCTGCTGCTCGGCCGCACCGCCTTCGGCCGGCGGGTCTACGGCATCGGCAACGGCCAGAGGGTGGCGCGCCTCTCGGGCGTGAACGTCGACTGGACCCTGGTCGGCGTCTACGTGCTCTCGGCGCTCTGCTCCTGCCTGGTCGGCGTGCTGCTGACCGGCTTCTCGGGCCAGGCCAGCCTGGGCATGGGCGACGACTACCTGCTGCCCTCGATCGCGGTGGTCGTGGTCGGCGGCGCGCTGATCACCGGCGGCCGCGGCCACTACCTCGGCATGCTTGGCGGCGTGCTGCTGCTGACCGCGCTGCAGACGCTCCTGGCCGGCACCACGCTGCCCTACGCCACCCGCGCCATCCTGTTCGGTCTCGTCGTGCTCGGCGCCGTCATCGCGCTGCGCGAGCGGCGTGCCGGCTGATCGGCCCTTCATCGGAGAAGCTGCCCATGACAGACGAAAGAAGCACCAGACCGGGCCTGCAGGGCCAGCGCGTGCTGATCACCGCCGGCGCCGCCGGCATCGGCCTGGCGATCGCCGAGCGGCTGATCGCCGAGGGCGCGCGGGTCCTGGTCTGCGACGTCGCCGAGCCGGCCCTGGCCGACTTCTCGACGCGCTTCCCCCAGGCCCTGGCGCGGCCGGCCGACGTCACCGACGAGGCGGCGGTCGCGGCCCTGGTCGCGGTCGCCGAGAGCGAGCTCGGCGGCCTCGACGCGCTGATCAACAACGCCGGCATCGCCGGGCCGACCGGGGGCGTCGAGGAGATCTCCCCGGCCGACTGGCGGCGCTGCCTGGAGGTCAGCCTGACCGGCAGCTTCCTCTGCGCCCACCATGCCGTGCCGCTGATCAAGGCCGCCGGCGGCGGCGCCATCGTCAACATGTCCTCGGCGGCCGGCCGCTACGGCTACGCCTTCCGCAGCCCCTATTCCTCGGCGAAGTTCGGCCTCATCGGCTTCACCCAGAGCCTGGCCAAGGAGCTCGGGCCGGCCAACATCCGGGTCAACGCGATCCTGCCGGGCATCATCGAGGGGCCGCGCATGGCCGGCGTGATCCGCGCCCGCGCCGAGCAGGTCGGGGTGTCGTTCGAGGCGATGGAGCGGCAATATCTGGACCGCATCTCGCTGCGCCGCATGACCAGCCCGCACGACGTCGCCGGCATGGTCGCCTTCCTGCTGTCGCCCGACGGCTGGAACATCTCCGGGCAGTCGCTCGGCGTGGACGGCAACGTCGAGACCCTGTGACGCCATGACGGAGGGTTCCAGAACAATGACCAAGATCGCGCTCGTCGGCAGCGGCCTGATCGGCCGGGCCTGGGCCATCTCCTTCGCCCGCGCGGGCTTCCGCGTCGCGCTCTGGGACCGCGAGCCGGCGGCGCCCGAGGCGGCGCTCGGCTTCGTCTCGGAGATCCTGAAGGACCTGGCCGCCCACGACCTGCTGAACGGCGCCACGCCCGCCGAGGTGCTGGCGCGCATCGCGCCGGAAACCGACCTCGGGGCCGCCCTGGCCGATGCGGCGCACGTCCAGGAGAGCACGCCGGAGGATCTCTCGGTCAAGCGGCGGGTCTTCGCCGAGCTCGACGAGGCCGCGCCCGCGGCGGCGGTCATCGCCAGCTCCAGCTCGGCGCTGCTGCCCTCGCGCTTCACCGAGGCGCTGAAGGGCAGGGCGCGCTGCCTGGTCGTGCACCCGATCAATCCGCCCTACCTGATCCCGGCCGCCGAGGTCGTGCCGGCGCCCTGGACCTCGGCCGAAGCGGTCGAGCGCACGCGGGCGCTGCTGGTCGAGGCCGGGCACGCGCCGATCGTCATGCAGCGCGAGCTCGACGGCTTCGTCATGAACCGCCTGCAGGGCGCCCTGCTGGAGGAGGCCTTCCGGCTGGTCGACGAGGGCTACGCGAGCGTCGAGGACGTCGACATCGGCATCCGCGACGGTCTCGCCCTGCGCTGGTCCTTCATCGGCCCCTTCGAGACCATCGACCTCAACGCGCCTGGCGGCGTCGCCGACTACGTCGCGCGCTACCAGGGCATCTACAGCAACATCTTCGAGCAGACGCGCCACCGCGCCGACTGGGCCGGGCCGGTGCTGGAGCGGGTGCTGGCGCAGCGGCGCGGGCGGCTGCCGGAGCGGGAGCTGGCGGCGCGCCAGCTGTGGCGGGACCGCCGGCTGATCGCCCTGGCGGCCCACAAGAAGCAATCGGATCGGGAGTTCGGCAAATGAGCGAGAGCGGCATGAACAAGAGGGCTTCTGTCGGCGCCGGCGCCGAGGCGGTGATCATCACCTGCGCGGTCACCGGCGCGATCCACACGCCGACCATGTCGCCGCACCTGCCGATCACGCCGGACCAGATCGCGGCCGACGCCCTGGCCGCCGCCGAGGCGGGCGCGGCGATCCTGCACCTGCACGCGCGCAACCCCGAGACCGGCCAGCCGGACCAGACGCCGGAGGCCTTCGCGCGCTTCCTGCCACGCATCAAGCAGAACACCGACGCGGTGGTGAACATCACCACTGGCGGCAGCCCCTACATGCGCGTCGAGGAGCGGGTGAGGCCGGCCGACACCTTCAAGCCCGAGGTCGCCTCGCTCAACATGGGCTCGATGAACTTCGGCCTCTACCACCTCGTCGACCGCTACAAGGAGTTCAAGTTCGAGTGGGAGCGGCAGCACCTCGAGGCTACCCGCGATCTGGTTTTCCGTAATACCTTCAAGGACATCGAGTTCATTCTTCAGACCTGCTACGACAACGGCACGCGCTTCGAGTTCGAGTGCTACGACATCTCGCATCTCTACAACCTGGCGCACTTCGCCGACCGCGGCCTGGTCAAGCCGCCGTTCTTCGTGCAGTCGGTCTTCGGCCTGCTCGGCGGCATCGGCACCCACCCCGAGGACGTCATCCACATGAAGCGGACCGCCGACCGGCTGTTCGGCAGGGACTTCCGCTGGTCGGTGCTGGGCGCCGGCGCCAGCCAGCTGCGCATCGCGGCGCAGGCCGCCGCCATGGGCGGCAACATCCGCGTCGGCCTGGAGGACTCGCTCTGGGCCGGCAAGGGCCGCCTCGCGACCTCCAACGCCGACCAGGTCAGGCTCGCCCGCCAGCTCGTCGAGGGCCTGGGCAAGCGGCTCGCGACACCGGCCGAGGCGCGCGAAATCCTGTCGCTCAAGGGCGGCGACGCGGTGGCTTTCTAGGGCGCTGGGGAAGGTACTGGATCGGCGTCACCCCTCACCCTCCCGCGGCCTGACGGCCGCGGGCCCCTCCCTCTCCCCCAAGGGGCGAGGGATCAGGAAGGGCCCCGTCCATTCCCTCGCCCCTTGGGGGAGAGGGAGGGGCCCACGCGAAGCGTGGGAGGTGAGGGGTGGGCGACGCACCGGAACAGGAGGAGGGAGCCATGCTGCGCATCGAGACCTTCGTCGCCGAGCGCGACAGCCTGGGCGAGGGGCCGCTGTGGGATCCGGCGGAGGAGCGCTTCTACTGGATCGACTCCTACGGCCCGGCGCTGCATCGCTGCGACCTGAAGGGCGGCGACCGCCGGACCTGGTCCCTGCCCGAGCCGATCGGCTCCTTCGCGCTGCGCGAGAAGGGCGGCGCGGTGCTGGCGCTGCGCAGCGGCTTCCACTTCCTCGACCTCGACAGCGGCGCGGTCACGCGGATCGTCGAGACCCAGCCCGGTGAGCTGCGCCCCCGGCTCAACGACGGCAAGGTCGACCGCCAGGGCCGCTTCCTGGCCGGCTCCATGGACTTCCAGGAGGCCGACCCGATCGGCAAGCTGTTCCGTCTCGATCCGGACCTCTCCTGCCACGTCCTCGACGAGGGCATCATCTGCTCGAACGGCCCCTGCTTCAGCCCGGACGGGCGGACGCTCTACTTCGCCGACAGCTCGGCCGCCGCGATCTACGCCTACGACTACGACACGGCCTCGGGCGCCGTGCGCTCGCGCCGGCTCTTCGCCAGCTTCGAGGCGCGCCAGGGCTTCCCCGACGGCGCCACGGTCGATTCCGAGGGCTTCCTCTGGTCGGTCGAGGTCTACGCCGGCCGGCTGGTCCGCTTCGACCCCGAGGGGGTGGTCGACCGCGTGGTCGGCCTGCCGGTCTTCTCGACGACCAGCATCACCTTCGGCGGTCCGAACCTCGACATCGCCTTCGTGACCTCGATGGCGCGGCCCCACGACGGGGTGCGCCACAAGGAGCGGGAGGCGGGGATGGTCTTCGCGGTCCACGGGCTGGGCGTCACCGGCCTGCCGGAGCCGCGCTTCGCCGGCTGACCGGCCGGGACGGAACAGCAGCAAGGGAGGAGAAGCGATGCGCATCGAAGTCCTGGTCGACGTCAAGACGACCCTCGGCGAGGGCCCGCTCTGGGACGTCGAGAGCCAGCGGCTCTACTGGATCGACAGCTTCGACGGCCGGGTCTTCCGCGCGACCGCCGAGGGCCACGAGCTGCGCGCCTGGGACGTGCCGGGCAAGATCGGCTCGATGGCGATCCGCAAGGACGGCCGGGGCGCGATCCTGTCGCTGGAGAACGGCTTCCACACCCTGGACTTCGCCAGCGGCGAGGTCGCGCTGATCGTCGACCCCGAGCCCGGCAAGCCGGCCAACCGCCTCAACGACGGCAAGGTCGACAAGCAGGGCCGCTTCGTCGCCGGCTCGATGGACACCATGGAGGAGGGGCCGAACGGCGCGCTCTACCGGCTCGACCCCGACTTCTCGCTGCACAGCCTGGACAGCGGCATCATCGTCTCCAACGGCCCCTGCTGGAGCCCGGACGGCGACACCTTCTATTTCGCCGACAGCTGGTCGGGCGAGATCTGGGCCTACGACTACGACCAGGCGACCGGCGGGGTCAGCAACCGGCGCACCTTCGCCAAGGTCGACACCAGCGGCGGTGGCGCCGCCGACGGCGCCACGGTCGACGCCGAGGGCTGCGTCTGGAGCGCCCTGGTCTATGCCGGCAAGCTGGTCCGCTACCGGCCCGACGGCACGGTCGAGCGGATCATCGAGATGCCGGTCAGGAAGGTCACCAGCGCGATGTTCGGCGGCCCGAAGCTCGACGTGCTCTACGTCACCTCGATGGCCAAGCCGCCGCTACCGCGCTTCCCCGGCGACGGCGTGCTGCGCGGCAGCCTCTTCGCGATCTACGACCTGGGCATCCAGGGCGTCCCGGAGCCGCGCTTCGGGGGGTGAGGGGAAGTCGCGAGCACGGTGAGGGGCGGGAGCCGGCGCGACGGCGCGGACTCGTGCACGATCGCGCACTCTCTACAGCCCGTGACCGATCGCTTAAGATGCCCCTCGGCAAGGCTGGCCGACGCTGAGCTGTTGTGACCGATCGGCGGGACTTCCCAAGCTCCGATCAGGGGGGCGCCGACTTGAGGCAGGTCTTTGCAAAGCGCTTCTGGGGCTTCGACCCGCAACGCTGGCCTATTATTTCATTCGGTCTAGCGGCGAGCCGCGACTCCCTGATCCGCAGTTCGCGTGCGGGTGACGTCATCGCCTTCGTCGGAACCCAGCAGGAGCCGACGGCGCTCGGAGATCGCGGTCGCTTTCTCGGCCTTGCCGAGATCGGACGCTTGCCGATCGACAGTCTTGACGTTCTCGACACCACCACGTTGCAGCCGGAAAGCTTTGCCAGCGACGGTAAGTTCAAGTGGCCGAAGGCTCTGCCGATGCTTCGTGCGTGGAAGTTTCCTGATCGTCCGAAGGTCACTGAGGTCATCAAAGCGCAGCTATCCTACGGAGCAACTGTCCGCGCCGTGTTGCTGGACGCTGACGACCGAGCCGCCGTTCTCGAGCTGCCGCGCGAGGAAGTTGACGTACCCGATCTGGAGCTTATCCGACGTCATCGCGCCTTGGCCGACGCATTGTCGTCCTCAGGACCCACGAAGGGGCCGGCACCCTCGTCATGGTCCGGAGAGGTCTCGCGGAACATGAGCGGTGCCGCTGTGACCTATGCGTTGCGATTCGGTAGACGCAATATCTGGAAGATCGGCCATGCCCAAGATGTCGCCGCTCGCCTTGCGGAGGTGAACAAGCATGTCCCGCACGAAACCCTCGGCGAAAGCTGGACGGCGGTGCTGACCCAGAGATGGAAGACCCAGATGGCGGCTTACGACATGGAACAGCGAGTGCTCGCACTCCTCAACGACAAGCGGACGCAGGGAGAACGGGTCGTTTGCACGGCAAGCGAACTACAAGCCGCGTGGGTGGACGCCATGATCCCGGGGCAACTGCCGGCTCGGTGACTGCCGCGCTGGTGTTCTCGGGCGCTGCCAGCCGACTTAGCCCATATTACCGCCCGATCAGCTTGAGGAACTTGCCGGCCAGGGCGTCGGCGCCGTTGGCCAGGATGCCGGTGTCGCCGCCGACCGCGACGAAGGTGTAGCCCCAGTCGAGGTAGCGCTCGGCGGCGGCGTTGTCGGCGGTCAGGATGCCGGCCGGCTTGCCGGCGGCCTTGCAGCGCTCGACGGCGTGCCTGATCGCGGCCTGGACCTCGGGGTGGTTCGGGTCGGCGAGGTGGCCGAGGCCGGTCGAGAGGTCGGTCGGGCCGATGAACACGCCGTCGACGCCCGCGACCGCGGCGATCGCGTCGATGTTTTCCAGGGCCTTGCGGCTCTCGACCTGGACCAGCACGCAGATCTGCTCGTTGGCGAGGGGGTGGTAGCCCTTGATGCGGCCGAAGCGGTTGGCGCGCATGCCCGAGGCGACGCCGCGCAGGCCCTGCGGCGGGTACTGGCAGTAGGAGACGGCGCGCGCCGCCTGCTCGGCGTCGTCGATCATCGGGATCAGCACGGTCTGGGCCCCGGTGTCGAGGATCCGCTTCAGGTAGACCATGTCGTTCCACGGCGGCCGGACGACCGGCTCGGCGGTGCCGCCGGTCATGGCCATCTGCTGGACCAGCACGTCCTGGATCTCGTTCTGGCCGTGCTCCATGTCGAGCACGATCCAGTCGAAGCCGGCCTCCTTCAGGATGTCGGCGACCAGCGGGTGCATCAGCTGGGACCAGAGGCCGATCTGCGGCCGGCCCTCCCGGATCGCCTGCTTGAAGGGGTTGGTCCGCAGCTCCGCCATCGTCTCGTCTCCTGCCGTCGATGCTCGTCTTTTCGCGGTCATCCATGCCGCGCCCGGGCGCCGGGGGCAAGGGTCCAGGGGCGCAGGGCAGCCCCCCGCGGCAGGGGGCGCCGGGGAACAAGGGGCAAGTCCCTGCCGTTGGCCCGACGACGCCGCCGACCGGTCGGCTGCCCCGTCCCCCGCCACGACCGAGGTTTGCCTCGATGATTCCCGACTGGCTGCACCTGCTCTCGATCGCCGCGCTCGGCCTCGGCCTGCTCTGCGCCGCCGCCGTACTGGTCGACGTGCTGCGCCATCCCCAGCACATGTGGATCATGGGGGTGGTCTGGCCGGTCGTCGCGCTGTTCGGTACGGCGATCGCGCTGTGGGGCTACGTCGCCTACGGGCGCCTTTCGACGCACCGGAAGATGCGGCGGGCCCTGCAGCGCGACGAGACTCCGCCCAACAAGGCCGGGACGCCCTTCTGGATCATGGTCGCCAAGGGCACCAGCCACTGCGGCGCCGGCTGCACGCTGGGCGACATCTGCGCCGAGTGGCTGGCCTTCGCGCTGCCGGCCGTCGCGGTCTGGCTCGGCTGGCAGTCGCTCTTCCAGGAGAAGATGTTCGCCGTCTGGATCCTCGACTTCCTCTTCGCCTACGGCTTCGGCGTCGCCTTCCAGTACTTCACCATCGCGCCGATGCGCGGGCTCGGCCTGTGGGCCGGGCTGGCGCAGGCGGTCAAGGCCGACACCCTGTCGCTGACCGCCTGGCAGGTCGGCATGTACGGCTTCATGGCGGTCGCCAACTTCTGGATCTTTCGCGACCTGCTCGGCGCGACGCTGGAGGTCGCCAGCCCGGAGTTCTGGTTCATGATGCAGATCGCCATGCTGTTCGGCTTCGCGACCGCCTATCCGGTCAACTGGTGGCTGCTGCGGGCCGGCATCAAGGAGGAGATGTGAGGCGCGCGGAGGCGGGCGCGCCGCTCAGGGCTCCTCGCCGAGGTCGTCGAGCGGCAGCTCGGTCTGGAGGTTGCGCAGCACGCGCTCGACCTGGGCGAGCGGCAGGTTGAGGTGCTGCGCGATGTCCTGCGCCTCGGTCAGCCCGTAGGTGTCCATGGCCTCGTAGACCTCGCCGCGCGCCGTGACATCGCTGATCTTCCGCGGATCCTCGGGAGCGCCCATCGTCGTTCCTTTCCATGACGCACCCTTGCGAATGCGCGTGTCGCTCGATGCGTTCCGGACGCCTCCGAGAGGCCGCCAGACTATCGCGCGGGCGCGGCTCAGACGAGATAGTGCGTGACCAGGAACAGCGCGCAGCCGACGGCGGCGCCGACCAGGGTGCCGTTGACCCGGATGTACTGCAGGTCGCGGCCGACCGCGAGCTCGATCCGCTCGACCACGGTGCGGCTCTCCCAGCTCCTGACGACCTCGGCGATGAAGCCGCCGATCTCGTGCCGGAAGGGCGGCACGAGGCCGCGCACGATCTCGGCGAGGCGGCGGTCGAAGCGCTCCTGCATGTGCGGGTCGCGGGCGAGCGCCCGGGCCAGGGCCTGCAGGCTCTCGACGAGGCCCCGGCGCAGCGTCGAGTCCGGGTTCTCCAGCCCGGCGATCAGGCGCTCGCGCAGCTCGCCGCCGAGGCCGGCCAGGTAGCGCCGCATCTCCGGATTGGCGAGCAGCCGGTCGCGCCACTCGGCGACCTTCGCGCGGGCCTCCGGCGCGCTGTGCAGCTCCTCGATCCACTGCGCGACCGCCTGGTCGAAGCGCCGCCGCGCCTCGTGGTCCTGGGCGCCGAGCTCTGCCAGGATCTCGTCGGCGCCCTCGATCAGGGCGGCCGCGACCTTGCGGTCGACCGTCCGGGGCACGTACCAGCGGCTGCGGTCGGCGATGGTGCGGAAGACCCGCTCCCGGTTGTCGGCCAGGAAGCGCCGCGCCGTGCCGACCGCCTGGTCGAAGAGCTCCTGGTGCCGGTCGCCCTCGCGCAGCAGGGCGAGCAGGCGGCCGAGCAGCGGCGCCAGGTCCTGGCCCCTGAGCTCCCGCTCCAGCGCGCCGGCGACGAAGCGGCGGATCTCGCGGTCCTGGATCGAGCGCAGGGCGACCGGCGCCGCGGCGGCGATCCGCTCGACGATCAGCTCGGCGTGCTCGCGCTCGGCCAGCCAGTCGGCGACGCGGGCCGCCGGGCGGGCGTGCAGCAGCTTGCCGGCAATCAGCTCCGGCTGCAGGAAGTTGTGCTCGACGAAGCGGCCGAGGCCTTCGCCGATGCGCGCCTGGTTGTTCGGGATGACGGCGGTGTGCGGGATCGGCAGGCCGAGCGGCCGGCGGAACAGCGCGGTGACCGCGAACCAGTCGGCGAGGCCGCCGACCAGCGCCGCCTCGCAGCCGGCCCTGGCCAGCTCGACCCAGAAGCCCGGCTGCGGCACCCGCAGCGCGGCGACGAAGCCGGCGCCGACGGCGACCAGCAGGAAGGTCGCCCAGAAGCGGTGCCGCCGCAGCGCCCGGCGCTTTGCCGCATCGTTGGCCGGCCCGGTCGGAAGGGCCGGGTCGCGGGGCGAGCTCGGGGCGCTGGAGGACAGGGGCATCGGCGGCGGATCCGGATCGTGGCGGCGGGCAGGGCGGGATCGACAGGCCAAGAAGTCGGGATCGATCGGCGCCGGCGCAACGTCGGACTGCGCGGCGCCGCCGGGGTCGAAGGCCGTGCCCGCCTGTGCTATCAGCGGCGCACGTCGGCCCGGCGCCACCTCCGGCGGGCCTTTTGCGCCGCGCGGCCCGGTCGGCCGGAACCGGGAGGGAGACCCCGACAGGTGCTGATCTCCGAGCTGCCCTCGGCGCTGGAGCGCTTCGACGATCTGGAGCGCCGGCTCGCCGGGCGCCGGCCGGCCGTCTTCCTCGACTACGACGGCACGCTGACGCCGATCGCCGCGCGGCCGGAGCAGGCCGTGCTGGCGGCCCCGGTCCGCGCCGTGCTCGAGCGGCTGGCCGCGCTCTGCCCGGTCGCGCTGGTCAGCGGCCGCGACCTCGCGACCCTGCGCCGGCTGGTCGGCGTCGAGGGCCTGACCTTTGCCGGCGAGCACGGCTTCGACATCCTGCATCCCGACGGCAGCACGGCCCAGCCGCCGGAGGTCGCCGCCCTGGTGCCGCACGTCGAGGCGGCCGGCGCGGCCCTGGAGCAGGGCATCGGCGGCATCGAGGGCGTGCTGCTGGAGCGCAAGCGCTTCTCGATCGCGATCCACTACCGCCACGTCGCGCCCGAGGCCGTCCAGGCGGTGCGCGACGCCGTCGCCGCCCAGCTCGCCCGGCACCCGCAGCTCAAGGGCCTGTCCGGCAAGAAGGTGCTGGAGCTGCAGCCGGCGCTCGACTGGAACAAGGGCCGGGCCATCGTCGCGCTGACGGAGGAGGAGGGCATCGGTGCGGAGAGCCTGCCGATCTTCCTCGGCGACGACACGACCGACGAGACCGCCTTCGAGGCGCTGGCCGGTCGCGGCGTCTGCATCGTCCTGGAGGGCGAGGAGGACCGCGAGACCGCGGCGGGCCTGCGCCTCGGCGATCCGACGGAGGCCAGGCGCTACCTGGAGCGGCTGATCGGATTGCTCGCGCAGGGCAGGTGAGGGGCCCGCCGCCCGCCGCCCGCCCGCGACGGCTCGCCGGGACGGCCGCGCTGCGCTAGATTGGTGACGTGGCTGACTGTCTGAAAGGACCGAGGCCGTGAGATCCGCCGTCTTCGCCCTGCTGCTCGGGGTTCTGCTGACCGCCGTCTCGGCCGTCCCGGCGACGCGCGCCGGCTCGGCGTCGATCGATCGCGACCCGCTGCGCCGGCTGATTCCCTCGCCGGAGCTCTACATGCCGGTGCCCGGCGGCCAGCTCGGCATCGGCAGCCGCGTGCACAAGGGCGAGACGATCGAGCAGATCAAGGCCCAGGCCGACGGCGGCATCGTCGTCGGCTACTGCCTGCGCGCCGCCTGCAGCCACATCACCCACCTCGTGGTGATGCAGGTCTGCGGCAACGCGGTCGGCGGCCCGGGCGGTGCCGACCGCCTGGTGCTCGGCGTCGTGCGGCTGCCCTACGGCCGGACGGACGGCTACATCAAGACCCTGCAGGGCCGCGACTACGCCGAGAACTTCGCGACCTACGGGCCGGCCGAGCAGATCCTGCCGGCTGCCGGGGACAACACGGGCAGCGGCCTGCTGGCTCTCCAGACCGTCGGCATGGGGCCGGTCCAGCCCCTCGTCTTCGAGGGCATGCGGGTCGCCAGCCCGCAGAGCCGCGACACCCTGGCCCTGCAGATGGTCGCGCCGCGCGGCGGCGCCAAGTACGGGTTGCAGAACGCCCGGATCGAGATCCGCCACCTCTGCCAGAAGCACCTCAGCTGAGACTGCGTCGGGAACCGCGGGCCGGCCCGGCCGGTTTCCCCGACTCGCGCTCGGTCGGCCCGCCGGCCCAGCGGGCGGCCCGGCGGGCGGCTGCGGCCGGCGGCGGGGACGGGGCGATTCCACCGGCAAGGGAGCGGGCATGAGCGACGGCTGGACCATCGGCACCCTGCTCGACGCCCTCGAGCGCCGCGGCGGCCAGCCGGCCCTGCAGTGGCTGGAGGGCGAGAGGATCGAGACGCTGGACGCAGCCGAGCTGGCCCGCCAGGCCCGCCGCCTCGCCCACGGCCTGGTCGGCGCCGGCCTGCAGCCCGGCCAGAGCGTCGGCATCGTCGGCCAGAACTCGGCCGCCTGGGTGATCGTGCGCCTGGCCACCGGGGCCGCCGCCGGCCTCGCCTCGGCGGTCGACGAGCTGGCCGGTCCCGAGGAGCTGGAGCAGCAGACGCGCGATGCCGGCTGCCGCTTCCTCTTCGCCGGCAGGCACCACCTGACCGACGCGAAGCCCCTGGCCGAGAGGCTCGGCGTCGCGCTCTACGCCCTGGAGGACAACGACGAGGGCGTGCCGCTCTGGCGCGCGCTGCTGTCCGACGGCGAGGAGCCGCTGCCGGCGGTGGCGGCCTCGAGCGAGGCGATGCTGGTGCACACCTCCGGCACGACCGGCGCGCCCAAGGTCTTCGCCCTGACCTACGCGAACCTCTGGGCCAACATCGAGGCGCTCGCCGCCAGCGGCCTCGCCTGGGAGGGCGACCGCTTCCTGTTGCCGCTGCCGCTGCACCACGTCTATCCGCAGACCGTCGGCCTGCTGACGCCGCTGCATCTCGGCGCCTCGGTGATCTTTCCCGAGGGCGTCACCGGGCCGCTGCTGCGCACCGCCCTGAGCGAGGCCGGGCCGACCCTGCTGATCGGCGTCCCGCGCCTCTATGCGGCCCTGGTCGCCGCGGTCGACGGCCAGGTCGCGGCGCGCGGCCGCCTGGCCGCGGGGCTCATCCGCCGCCTGTTCGACCTCGCCTGGTGGGTCCGGCGCCGGACCGGCTTCAACCTCGGCCGGCGCCTCTTCGGCTTCATGCGGGCGAGGATCGCGCCGGGCCTGCGCCTGCTGGTCTCGGGCGGCGCCAAGCTGGACTGGCAGACCGAGAAGAAGCTGGCGGTGATCGGCTGGGACGTGCGCAGCGGCTATGGCCTCGCCGAGACCGCCTCGGTCTTCACCGGCAACGTCCCCGGCGCGACGCGCCTGGGCAGCGAGGGCAAGCCCTTCGGCGTCGGCGAGATGCGCATCCGGCCGCTCGAGGAGACGGAGGACCGCCAGGACACGGCCGGGGGGGACACGGCCGAGGGGGACACGGCCGGGGCGGACGCGGGCGGCGAGATCCAGCTGAAGGGCCCGAGCGTCTTCGCCGGCTACCGGAACAACGACGAGGCCAACGCCAAGGCCTTCACCGAGGACGGCTGGCTGCGGACCGGCGACCTCGGCCACATCGACCGGGACGGCTACCTCTTCGTGACCGGCCGCGCCAAGGAGCTGATCGTGCTCGGCGGCGGCAAGAACGTCTTCCCGGAGGAGATCGAGAAGCACTTCGGCAGGTCGGACTATGTCCAGGAGGTCGCGGTGCTGGAGAAGGACGGCACCCTGGTCGCCCTGGTGCTGCCCGACCAGGCGGCGATCAATGCGGCCGGCCTGACCCGGCCGGAGGAGGCGGTGCGGGTCAGCCTGACCGAGCTCGGCCACGCCCTGCCGGCCTACCAGCGCCTCTCCGGCCTCGCGCTGGTGCGCGAGCCGCTGCCGCGCACGCGGCTCGGCAAGTTCCGGCGCTTCCTGCTGCCGAAGCTCTACGCGGACGCCAAGGCCGGCCGGCAGCCCGAGCCGAAGGAGCCGAGCGCCGCGGACCGCGCGCTGCTGGCCGACCCCAAGGCGTCGGTCGCGGCCGAGATCCTGAAGGCGCGGGCGCCCGGCGATCGCCTGGACCCGGACGCCGACCTGGCGATGGACCTCAACATCGACTCGCTCGGCTGGGTCTCGGTCTCGCTGGAGCTCGAGAGCCGGCTCGGCCTCACGCTGTCGGACGAGACGGTCGCGCGGCTCGCGACGGTGCGTGACCTGCTGGAGGCCGTGCGCGAGGCCGAGCCGGGCGAGGGCAGGGCGGCGGCGCCCGACCTCGACGACTGGCTCGGCCGGCGCTCCTGGCCGCTGCGCGCCGCCGCCGAGCTCGGCTACCGCCTGAACGCGCTGGTCGCGGCCCTGCTGTTCCGCTTCGAGACGCGGGGCCGCGAGAAGCTGCCGGCCGACGCGCCCTTCCTGGTCGTCGCCAACCACGCCAGCGACCTGGACCCCGGCGTCGTCGCCGCCGCGCTGACGCCGCGCCTGCGCCGCCGCCTGACCTGGAGTGGCGAGCGCGGCCGGCTGTTCGGCGGTCCGGCCAGCCGCCTCTTCTGCCGGATCTTCCGGGTCTTCCCGGTCGACGAGCGCGACGCGCGCAACGTCCTGGAGGCGGGCAAGGCGGTGCTGGAGCGCGGCGAGGGCCTGGTCTGGTTCCCGGAGAGCTGGCGCACGCCCGACGGCCACCTGCAGCGCTTCCTGCCCGGTGTCGGCGAGGTGGTGCAGGGGCGCGACCTGCCGATCGTGCCGCTCTACCTCGACGGCACCTTCGACGCCTGGCCGCGCCACCGCGCCTGGCCGCGCCTGCGCAGGATCCGCGCGTTCATCGGCGCGCCGGCGACCGCGGCCGAACTGGCCAGTGAGGGGAGCGCCGAGAGCGAGGCCGAGCGCATCGCCGAGGCCCTGCGGCAGCGGGTCGCCGCGCTGATCCCTGACGATCCGCCGCTGCGCAGCTCCGAGTCCTCCCTCTCCGCCCCGGGGGGCGGAGAGGGCCGGGGAGAGGTGGGGGAGTCGCCCCCGGGAAAAGGCGACGGCGGCTCTTCGAGGCGGTGACGCCTCACCTCTCCCTGACCCTCTCCGCCCCCCGGGGCGGAGAGGGGACTGGAAATGCCGCCCGCCGCCGCCTTAAGCTCCCGCCGACCTAGCCAGGGAGCCCGCCATGACCGATCTCGCAGAAGCCCGTCCCGCCCGCTGGAGCGCCGAGGAGTGGCAGCGCCGCGTCGAGCTGGCGGCCTGCTACCGCCTGGTCGCGCGCTACGGCATGACCGATCTGGTCTACACCCACATCTCGGCGCGCGTGCCCGGCACCCGCGACCAGTTCCTGATCAACGGCTACGGCCTGCTGTTCGAGGAGATCACCGCCTCGAGCCTGGTCAAGATCGACCTCGACGGCAGGCCGGTCGAGGACAGCGACTGGGAGGTCAACCCGGCCGGCTTCACGATCCACAGCGCGATCCACCAGCAGCGCCACGACGCTGAGTGCGTCGTCCACACCCACACCGTCGCCGGCATGGCCGTGGCTGCGCAGCAGGAGGGCCTGCTGCCGATCAACCAGATGTCGATGCAGTTCCACGGCCGTCTCGCCTACCACGACTACGAGGGCATCGCGCTCGACCTGGACGAGCGCGGACGCCTGCAGCGTGACCTCGGCGACAAGCCGTGCATGATCCTGAGGAACCATGGCCTGCTGACCGTCGGCGTCACGGTCGGCGAGGCCTTCAGCCTGATGTACTACCTCAACAAGGCCTGCGAGCTGCAGGTCGCGGCGCTCGCCGGCGGCCGGCCGCTGGTGATTCCCTCGGACAACGTCTGCGCTCACGCCGCCGGCCAGTTCGACGTCGGCACGCCGACCGCCGGTCAGCTCGAGTGGACGGCCCTGCTGCGCCGCCTCGACCGCGAGGAGCCGGACTACAAGACCTGAGGGCGCGGCCTCCCGCAGGGGAGCGGGCTGCCGCCCTCGATCCGGTCACGCTTCCGCGCGAGCCGATGACCGCACGCGAATGCGTCCTGAGATCATGGGGCTCACGCGAAGCTGACGCCGATGGCGCCCAGTGGCCCGTAGTCGGCCTGAATGACATCGCCGCTGGCGATGTCGACAGGCCGCGTGAAGGAACCACCGAGCACGACCTCTCCCTTCTTCAAGCCGTCGCCGAGGGGCGCGAGCTTGTTGACCAGCCAGGCGATGCCGGCTGCGGGGTGCCCCATCACCGCAGCCGAGACGCCCGATTCCTCGATGATGCCGTTCTTCGACAGCGTGGCGCCGATCCAGCGCACATCGACCTCGAATGGCTCGACGATCCTGCCGCCGAGGACGATCGCGCCGAAGGCCGCGTTGTCGGCGATCGTATCGACAATCTGGCGCGGCACCTCGGTGCGATAGTCGATGATCTCGAGGGCGGGCGTGACGTACTCGGTCGCACGCATGACGTCGTGCACGCGACAACCGGCCCCGGAGAGGTTCTCGCCCATGACAAAGGCGAGTTCCGTCTCGAGACGCGGCTTGATGAAGGTGCCCGCCGGGATTCGGGCTCCGTCGTTGAACAGCGCGTCGTCGAGGATCAAGCCGTAGTCGGGCTCCGTCATCCTGGAGGCCATCTGCATTGCGCGGCTGGTGAGCCCGATCTTCCGGCCGGCGACTTTGGCGCCTTTCGCAATCCGCCCCGCGGCCCAGCGCCGCTGCACGTCATAGGCATCCTCGATGGTCATGCCGGGATAGGTCTTCGAAAGCTGGGGAACGACGACACGTGTCTCCCCGGCTTTCAGGAGACTGTCGGCAGCGGCCTGCCGCTCTGCATCGGTCAACATCGCGGCCTCACTTGATGGGGGGGATCGGGAGCTTGGCTTCGCCCGGTTCCATGGTGAAGGTATGGTCGAGCGTGTACCATTCGCCCACGTCGCCGTCCTCCGGATGCGGTTCGTTGCGGGCGACAAGGTGACCGATGAGCGCCTTCGTCACGCCGAACTGCACGTCCGACGTCAGGTAATCGGTCTCGTCGACGTAGACTTGGCTTGTAAGAGTCTTGAATCCTTCCTTGAAAATGAGCGCGTGGACATGCGCTGGCCGGTAGGGATGGCGGTTCTGCGCGGCCAGTAGCTTGCCGACAGTCGTGTTCGTCGGAATCGGATAGCCTATGGGCTTCACCGATTTGAACCGGAGGGTGCCGTCGGCCTTGGTCAGGAACTTGCCCCGAAGATTGAAGTCGGCCTGGCTCTCGTCCTGATTTTCATACAGCCCGACCGGGGATGCGTGCCACACGTCGACTTCCGCGCCCTCTATCGGATTGCCGTCACTATCCTGAACCCGAAACGTGCAGTAGAGCCGCGGGCCCGGCGTCTCGGAGCGCAGAATGGAGCCGCCGTCTTCCGTTTCGGGGTGATTCAGCCGCCAAAAGGGGCCGAGCAGCGACTGCGAGGTTTCGGTCGCGCCGTTGTCACCGTTGTTGAGCAGGCAAACGAGCGAGGAAACGCCCAGAGATCCCGCCATCAGCACGAACTCATTGTGCTTGTCGTTGGACTGCTGACCCATGGTGTTGAGGATGCGCGTCGCCTGCTGGAACTCCAGCTCGGTCAAGCGCACCTCCCGGACGAATCCGTGCAGATGCCTGATGAGGCTGCCCATGATCTCGCGCAAGCGCGGGTCTTTCGTCTGCTCCATCACCTTCAGCACAGCCGGCGTGACGACTTCATGGCTGTCGATGAGCACTCTTCACTCCTTTCCGGATCGGATCCGCGGTGATCGCACCTGAGGTATGCGTCAGCGCCGCGGGATTGATGACGACGCCTCAGCTGCGTCGTCGCGCCTCGTGGATCCAGTCGACGACATCGCGCAGCGTTTCACGGCCGTGGATGTCGGGCTGCCGCTGGCCGGGAAGCTCCGGGTCGGGGCCGTTGACGACATAGGCAGCCTCGCTCATTGCAGGTTTGCCAGCAGGCTCATGGTCGCGCGGAATATGGCCGCTGCGCGGACCTCCGGTGGCCGGGGGTCATCGCCCATGGGCAGTTCGACCGAGACGGCCGTCCGGTCGGGCAGCGCGGCAAGAAGGCCGGTGAGGTCCAAGCCTCCCTCTCCGGGGATCAGTCGTCCGCCACGCGCTTCGGCGATGGATCCGGCGACGTCTGCCGGCGGCGTCGCCGGGGCATCGCACAGCTGCGCGCTGACGACCATGCCGGGCCCCATCGCGCGAACCTCGGCGGGCGTGCCGCCGCAGCGGTACAGGTGGAGCGCATCGACGAGAAAGCCCGCGTTTCGTGCGCCTGACGCCTTGATGACGTCGACGCACTTTCCAGGAGTATCGATGCCGCGCCAGGCCATGCACTCGATGTCGACCCCCAGGCCGGAGGCGGCGGCCAGCTCGCAGAGTCGCGCAAAGCGGTCGATCAGCGCGGCGCGGTCCCAGTCGTCGGCGCAGAGGTTCAGGCGTTCGGCGCCTACTGCGGCCGCTGCCTCGATCACTGGTTGCAGTGCATCAGGGTCGAAGGCTTGGTCCAGAACGATCGTCTCGATGTCGTAGACCGAGATGTCTTCGTCTTCCAAGCCCCTGCGAAGCTCCCGCAGTTCTGCGGCATTCCGGGGGCAGTAGTGCAGCTGACCGGGCGCAAAGGGATTGAACCGCAGGCCGACGAAGGAGTAGCCGGTCCGCCGCGCCAGGCGGACCAGCTCGACCGGCCGCAAATCGAGAAAGGTGAAATGGCCCAGGCCGAGTGCTCTCATCCTTCCTGTCTCAGCACGGCGGTAAGGTCGGCATTCTCGTTGCAGCGCCGGGCCAGAGGCGCTCGAACAGCCGGTCTCGTCCCACGGTTCTTCCTCGTCGCTGGCATTGCAGGACCGTGCTCACCGCCAAGTCTGGCGTTGGGCCACTGAACGGCAGCTAGAGCCTACTATGGTTCACGGCGCAACCCTACATTCTGTCCGCCCCGGCACGTCCGAACGCCTGTCAGGGTCGTGTCAGGGCACGGTGTCGGTGGCGCTGCCTCACATCCGGTGAGACTGGGCGACCGCGGCCACGCTGCCAACCGGGCGGCCGCTTCGTCGCGCTGGCCGCGTCGGCAGTGAGCGGTCCCGGTCGTCATCTCGAGTTCCGGCGTCTCGGTCGCAGAGGCCTTCAGCCTGATCTACTACCTCAACAAGGCCTGCGAGCTGCAGGTCGCGGCGCTGGCCGGGGGCGGCCGTTTATCATCCCCTCGGACAACGTCTGCGCCCACGCCGCCGGCCAGTTCGACGTCGCCGCCGCTGCCGCGGGTCGAACGCCTGACTCGCAGGACCCCTGGGTTGGCGGTACCCTGCCGTGGAGGCGGGAAGGGCGAGCGACGATCCCGGCCTCGTCCTGGAGACGCGGCGATGACGGACGTCAAGCGATGGCTGGACGGGGTCGGGCTGGGCAAGCACGCCAGCGTCTTCGCCGCGAACGACATCGGCTTCGACGTCCTGCCGGAGCTCGCCGAGGACGACCTCAAGGAACTCGGCCTGTCGCTCGGCGACCGCAAGCGCCTGCTGGCGGCGATTCGGCGGCTCGGCGACGCGCCCTCGGAGGCCTCGCCGCCCCGGGAGCCGGCCCCCGATCCGCCGCCGGCCGCGGCGCCGGGGACGCGCCGGCAGGTGACCATCCTGTTTGCCGACCTCTCGGGCTTCACCGAGCTGTCCGGCCGCCTCGACGCTGAGGAGGTGCATGCCCTGCTGCAGCGCTACTTCGCGGCGGTCGACGAGACGTTGCACGCCTTCGGCGGCGCGATCGACAAGCATATCGGCGACGCCGTCATGGCCGTGTTCGGCGCACCGCTCGCGCACTCCGACGACCCCGAGCGCGCGGTCCGGGCGGCCCTGGAGATCCACCGCCGCCTCGCTCTCTTCGAACCGCCGCTGACCGGCCACATCGGCATCGCCAGCGGCCAGGTCGTCGCCAATCGCACCGGCAGCGACAGCTTCGCGGAATACACCGTCACCGGCGCCTCGGTGAACCTCGCCGCCCGCCTGCAGGACCGCGCCGGTGCCGGCGAGACGCTGATCTCGGAGGCGGTCTGGAGCAGCGTGCGCACGATCTCCGAGGCCGATCCGGTCGGCCGGGTGGCGATCAAGGGCATCGCCGAGCCGGTCGAGGTCTGGCGCCTGGCCGGGCTGCGCGACCGGCCGGAGGGCGTGGCCGGCCGTCCCATGGTCGGGCGCCGGCGCGAGCTTCGCCAGCTCGCCGCGATCCTGGCCGAGTGCCTCGCCGAGAAGGCCGGCCAGCTGGTGCGGGTGCGTGGCGAGCCGGGGATCGGCAAGACCCGCCTGATCGACGCCTTCCAGGGCGAGGCGCAGGCGGCCGGCGTCGCCTGTCACAGCGGGCTGGTGCTCGACTTCGGTGCCGGCAAGGGCCGCGACGCGGTCCCGGCCCTGGTGCGCAGCCTGCTCGACATCCCGCTCGGCAGCGGCAAGGCGGTGCGCCGGGCCGCCGCGGAGCGGGGCGTCGAGACGGGCCTGGTCGAGGCGGCGGACCTGGTCCACCTGAACGGCCTGCTCGACCTGCCCCAGCCGCCGGCGCTGAAGGCGCTCTACGACGCCATGGACAATCGCACGCGCCAGGAGGGGCGCGCGCAGACGCTGGCCTCCCTGGTCGTCGCAGCCGGGCGGCGGTCGCCGGTCCTGCTGAGGATCGAGGACATCCACTGGGCAGACGCGGAACTGCTCGGGCAGCTCGGCGCGATCGCCGCGCGCATTCCGGACGGGACGATCGCGATGGTCATGACGACGCGCATCGAGGGCGATCCGATCGACGTCGCCTGGCGCGCGCTGGTCCGCGACTGTCCGTTCACGACGATCGATCTCGGGCCGCTGCGCCCCGAGGACGCGATGGCGCTGGCCGGGCAGTACGCCGCGGCATCCGCAGAGACGGCGCGCGCCTGCATCGAGCGGGCGGCCGGCAATCCGCTGTTCCTCGACCAGCTGCTGCAGAACGCCTTCGAGAGCGGCGCCGCCGGCGTGCCCGGCTCGGTCCAGAGCATCGTCCAGAGTCGCATGGACAAGCTCGCGCCGGTCGATCGCGACGCCCTGCAGGCCGCGGCGGTGTTCGGCCAGCGCTTCACGGCCGCGGCCGTCGCCCACGCGCTCGGCCTGGAGGCCTACGACTGCGCGGTCCTGCTCGCCCAGAACCTGGTCCGCCCGGAGGGCGACCAGCTCCTGTTCGTCCACGCGCTGGTCCGCGACGGCGTCTACGAGACCCTGCTCCGCGATCGCCGCCAGGCGCTGCACCGGCGCGCCGCGGACTGGTACGCGGCGAGCGACGCCGTCCTCCGTGCCCGTCACCTGGAGGCCGCCGGCGATCCCGGTGCCGCCGCAGCCTATCTGGCGGCCGCCGAGGAGCAGCTTGCGGCCTACCGCTACGATCGCGCCCTCGGCCTGGTCGAGGCCGCCCGCGCGCTCGGCGGTCCGACGGAGGTCCGCTTCGCCCTGCTCTGCCTGGAAGGCGAGCTGCGTCGGATGCTGGCCGAGTCCGAGCGCTCGCTCGCCTGCTTCGGCGAAGCCCTCGACCTCGCCGCCACGCCGGAGCAGGAGTGCGACGCCCGGATCGGGCTCGCCGCCGGCATGCGCATTCTCGACCGCTTCGACGCGGCCTTCGCCGAGCTCGACCGGGCGACGACACTCGCCGGGGCTCTCGAACGGCCCGACCGGGCGGCGCAGGTCGCCTACCTGCGCGGCAACCTGCTGTTTCCGCTCGGCCGGACCGAGGAATGCCGCGCCGCTCACGAGGAGGCGCTGGCGCTCGGCCGCGCCGCGGGCAGCGCCCGGCTCGAGGTCCAGGCGCTCGGCGGGCTGGGCGACGCCAACTATGTCAGCGGCCGGATCCGCAGCGCGCACCGGCACTTCGAGGATTGCGTCGCGCAGGCCCGCGCGCACGACTTCGGGGCGATCCTGGTCGCCAATGCGCCGATGCTCGCCTGGACGGCGATCCTGGTCGGCGATTTCGCGAGCGGGTCGGCTTCGGCCGAGGCGGCGCTGCAGGCGGCCGAGCAGGCCGGCAACGACCGGGCCGCGATCATCGTCTACAACGCGCTCGCTTTCCTGGAGACCGCGCGAGGACGCCTCGATGCCGCGGCGAGGCACGCCGAGGAGATCGTCCGACTCAGCGAGCGGCTCGGCTCGGCGCGTTTCGGCTCCTACGGCCTGAACCACCTCGCGGACCTTTGCATGGCGCAGGGCGCGCGCACCGCGGCGCGCGCGCACAGTGCCCGGGCCAAGGCCCTGGCCGAAGGCCCGGCTTTCGGCTTCTGCGGCCCCTGGATCCTGGCGACCTCGGCCCGTCTCGCCGAAAGCGCAGAGGCAGCAAGGGCCGATCTCGAGCGCGGGGAGGCGGCACTCGGCGCCGGTGCCGTCGCGCACAACCACTTCTTCTTCCGCCACGAGGCGCTGCAGTACTGCCTCGACAACGGCGATCTCGAGGGCGTCGAGCGTCACGCCCGGGCCTTCGAGGCCTATCTCGGCGGGGAGACGACGGACTGGACCGACTATGTCGTCGGCCGGGCCCGGGCCCTTGCGGCTGTTGCCGGCGGCCGACGGGACGAGGCGCTGCGCGCGGACCTGGAGCGCTGCCTGGGCTTCGCGGAATCCCGGCAGCTCGGTCCTTCGGCGGAGGCGATCCGCGCGGCCTTGCAGCTGCTCGCCTGACCGCTCCGGGCGACGCGATCGGAGCGGTCAGGCGGCGCCGCACGCCTCCGGCACGATCCAGCCCCGCTCGATGAAGGCCTCGCGGGTCGGCGCGTGGCCGAGCAGGCCGGCGGCCCGGGCCAGCACCAGGCAGTGCTGGGCGTGGGGCATCTCGGCCTTGCCGAGGCGCTTGCCGCGGGCCATCGCACGCGCGGTGTCGCGGTTGATGCGGTCGGCCTCCTCGGGTGTGAAGCCGCATTGCGAGAGCATCCGGATGTTGGACCGCCCGATCGTCTCGAAGTCGCAGAGGAAGGCGTCGAGGAACAGCGGCGCGGCGCGGCCCAGCGCGATGCGCCGCTCCTCGTCGAGCCCGGCCCAGAGGTGGCCCATCAGGTGGCGGAAGAAGCCCTGGTGACGGCCCTCGTCGATCAGGTGCTCGCGCACGGCGACGTGGAAGGCGTTGTCCGGCTCGGTCTCCTTCGACAGGCCGAACAGGCTTTCCGTGACGAAGTGCTCGGCGAAGCAGAGCGCCATCGTCTCGACCTCGCGGCGCAGCTCCGCGGGCGAGCCCTCGCGGGTGACGCGCACGCCCTTGACGAGGGCGGGCTCGCTGCCGGGCAGGGCAGGCGGCTCGAACCCGGTGACGCGCTCGACGTCGGCGATGAACTCGCGGGCGACGAAGGCGTGGTAGGTCTCGTCGGTCGCGATCGTCAGCGCGACCTGCCGGGTCGAATCGGGAATCGCACAGCCGGGCCCCTCGTTGGCCAGCTTGCCGCAGAGGTCGGCGACGACCTCGACCTCGAGCGCGGCGATGTCGCTCTGCCACTGGTAGGCCGTGCGGATCAGCAGCTCGCGGGCCGTCCCGGCGCCGCGCGACCTGACCAGGCGGTGCGCGGCGAGCGGCTGCAGCCGGGCCGGGAAGAGCTCCCGGGCCGTCTCCGCCTCGGAGACCCGGTAGCGGGCCAGGCCACGCACCGTGGCCCGCTCGTCCCACTGCTCGAGATAGCGCCGGCAGAAGCGGTCCAGGTCCATGCTCGCCTCGCATCAGGTCCGTTTCGTCTCACGCCGAGACTAGCCCGGATCCCATGGCGGGGCGACGGCTCCCTCGCCCCCGACCAGGTCCCACGTGGCCGCCGCGGCCTCCGAGTGTGACCGGGAATGACGGTTTTGCAACTTGACCGCCTGCGATGCGGAAGGGGATGTTTCGCTCTCCGTCTGCGCGGTGGGGCGTGACCCGAGCGCTGTCGTTCCACAGCTTCCCGGAGGAGCTTCCGAATGGACGAGATCAAGTCTGTCGATCGCGAGGACGAGCCGCGCTTCCTGATGGACGTCGAAGACCTCGATGCACGCGGCGCCGTGACCGCCCAGTTCTGCTACATCTGCCACTGCAGCACCTGGATCGACGAAAACGAGGCGGAGTGACGCGGGTTTCGGCGGCTTTGCCGCCGGGCGCGCAAGGCGCGGTCCGCCGGCGGCGGACGCGCCGCCCGGGCCGGTGCCCCTGTCTCAGGCCGGTGGCCGGGCCTCGATCCAGCCGCGTTCGACGAAGGCGTCGCGGGTCGGGCCATGCTCGAGCATGCCCGAGCCGGCGGCCAGGTCGAGGCAGTTCTGTGCGTGGGGAAGCTGCGGCTTGGTCAGCCTCGAGCGGCGCGCCAGGGCTTCGAAGGTCTCCCTGATGATTCGGTCCGCCTCCTCGGCCGCGAAGCCGCTCTGCTCCAGGAGCTCGAGGTTGGTCTGCCGCACCGCGGCCGCGTCGCAGAGGAAGGCGTCGAGGAAGAGCGGGACGATGCGCCCGAGCGCCCGCCGGCGCTCCTCGTCGAGCTCGGACCAGAGCTGCCGCAGGAGCAGGCGGAAAAAGCCCTGGTGCCGCCCTTCGTCGATCAGATGCTCGCGCATCGCGACCTGGAAGGCGCTGCCCGCATCGGCTTCCCTGGTCAGGCCGTAGAGGCTCTCGGTGACGAAGTGCTCGGCGAAGCAGAGCACCATGGTCTCGACCTCCCGCGTCAGCGTGTCGGGCGCGGCGCCGCGCGCCGCGACGAGACCCTTGAGCAGCAGGGTCTCGTCCTCCGGCGCGACCGGCACGATCCCGGTGAAGCGCTCGACGTCGGCGATGAACTCGCGGGCCGCGTAGGCGTGATAGCCCTCGTCGGTCGCGATCGTCAGCGCGACCTGACGGGCCGTCTCGGGAATCGGGCAGCCCGGTCCCGCGCTGGCCAGCCGGCCGCAGAGCCCGGCCACGACCTCGACCTCGAAAGAGGCGATGCCGCCCTGCCAGTTGCAGGCCGTGCGGACCAGCAGCTCGCGCAGCGTCGACTCGCCGCGCGCCCGGACGGCGGGATGTCCGGCAAGGGGCTGCAGGCTGGACGGGAAGAGCACGCCCTCCGCCTCGGCCTCGGTCACCCGGCGGCGCGCATGGCCGCGCACCGTGGCACGGCCGTCCCACTGCTCGATATAGCGCCGGCAGAAGCCGTCCAGGTCCGTCGTCGTCAGGTCGTCGCCCCTTTCATCGCCAGACTAGCCTGGATCGCGCGCCCTGGCGAAAGGCGTTCGCGCTCAGTCCGGCGGGCCGCTCAGCGCGAACTGGCCGAGGGCCAGCTCCTCGAAGGGGTCGAGCCCGGTCAGGGCGGCGAAGAAGGCCTGGTCGACGAAGCCGTTGGCGCAGGGCGAGAGCCCGAGGTCGGTCGCGCCGAGGTAGAGCGCCTCGAAGACCAAGCCGACGTGCAGCAGCGAGAGGCGGAGCGCGCCGCCGCGGTACTTCTGCGACAGGCGCGCGAGGCGGCTCGACAGAATCACCAGGCAATCGGGCCGGGCGTTCTCGAGGAACAGTCTCTCCGCGGCGTCCTGCATCATCGCCTCGAAGGTCGCGTCCGGTGCCGCGACGGGGGCCAGGGCGTGGGCGAGGCCGTCGTAGAAATGGAGCCCGCGCTCCAGCCCCGAGCAGCGGTTTACAGCCAGATAGAACTCGAGCTCGCCGAGCGCCCCGCCGGCCGGCACGTTGCGCAGCACCATGTCGCCCTCCATCGCCTGCTCGCGATCGCTGCGGCGCCGCGCGACGCTCCACAGCAGCGCGCCGAGGTCGGGCAGCGCGGGAGGCCGCGAGCCCGGGCGGCGCAGGGAGCGACGCCGCTCCATCAGCTCGGCGAAGGGGGAACTCGGCCGCTCCACAGGCTGCGGCAGCGCGATCCGCGTCGCTTCGGGCGCGCGCGGCCGCGGGCCCGCGGGCGGCACGTCGCGCGCGCCGGTCGTCGCGAACTCGAAGCGGCCGCCGGTCCCGAAGCCGGTCTGGCGCTGGAACAGCCACTCGGCCGGCGTCCAGGCCTCGGCGAAGGCGGAGACCGCACCGTCCGGGTGCAGGAAGCCGCAGCAGGCCAGGAACTCGGTCAGGCCATCCGGCAGCCCCCCCGGCAGGCCTTCCGGCGGGGGCGAGGCGGCGGGCGCCCTGCGCGCCAGGGCGGCGAGCGCCGGCAGCAGGGGCAGGCCCGCTCCCGGCACGACGATCTGCGCCTCGACCAGCGGATCGACCAGGCGCGGCGCCTCGCGGGCGAGCAACAGCAGGGCCTTCTCAGACAGCCGCCAGGTCGCGTCGACCGGCTCGGCCGGCGAGGCCGGGGCGAAGCTGCCGCGCAGCGGCTCGGCAAGCAGCAGGCGACGCCCGGGCGCGCCGTACCACCAGAGCAGCAGGCGCCCGCGGCGCAGGCGGTCGAGCAGCGCCTCGGCCTCGGCCCCCTGGTCGGGGGCGGCCGCGGCCGCCTCCGACCAGGCGGCCCGGGACAGCCCCTCGCCGAACAGCCTGCGCAGCAGTGCGCCGGTTTCCGGCAGGCGCCAGGCCAGGCTCGTCTCGAGGCCGCCGGTGAGCAGCAGCCGGGCGCTCGCTTCCGACCATTCGACGGCCGCCAGGTCGGGGTGGGGCCCGACGCAGAGGCTGTCGCCCGTCGCCTGGCCGGCGCTGCCGGCTGCCGGGGATCGACGCGTCGCTGGATCGGACATCGGCGGGCGGCTCCGCGGCAGGAGGGCGGGTTCGACGGTGCCGACACTGTCGGGAGCCCATGGCCGGAAAGCAAGCCGTCCGGCCGTTCGCGACGCCGCCGACGGACACCGCAAATCCCTGTTTCTGACAGGCAACTCAATGTTTTCCCGCTTGACAGGGGCGGCACCCGACCGGACGCTCGAGGTAGCGACGTACTATCATCCGCGCCTGCGGGCAGCGATGCCGTTTCGCCGGTGCATCCCATCGATGGAGGAACCGACTGTGGCTGACAAGGCGACTTGCGGACCGTTCGACGGTATCGAGGACCTGGACGAGCGGGATCTCACCGACGGAGCCCGCGTCTGCACCGGCTGCGTGCCTTGCGCCATCTGCAAGACGCCGGAAATCGAGGCTCTGGACGAACGGGACGACGATGGTCCGCGAGTCTGCTACAACAGGACCGGCGGCAGCCCGGAGCCCGAGATCGAGGCGCTGGACGCGGAAGACCTCGCTGCCGGCTTGCGCGCCTGCCCTGTGATGCCAGCCTGCTGGGGCTTCTGCAAGGCGCCGGAGGTCGAGGCGCCGGACGCGCGCGGCGACTGACCGGACGTCACCGCAATCGACAGGCCCCGTTGCCGGCTGTCCCGGCGGCGGGGCCCTTTTTCGCCGGGCCGTCAGCGGACAGATGGCCCGCGCGGCCGGACCGCCACCGTTGTCCGCGGGGCGGCAACCTCCTCGGATCAATCGGCCGCTGCCGCCGTGCCGCCCTCGCGTATGCTCGGCCGGCGGAGTCTCCTCGGGGGCCGGCGACCGGCAAGCAAGGCGGGAGGCTTTCGCGGCGCGGTCGAAAGACTCTGCAAATCCCTGATTCTGACGAGTAATTTAATGTTTCCCTGCTTGACAGAAGCGGCATTCGGTCCGCACGCTCGCAGCAACGACGGAGTATGATTCGGCGCCTGCACGCACCGATGTCGGTTTTGCTCGCTGCTTCCCATTGACGGAGGAACGGACCGTGGCTGACAAGGCGACCTACGGAGAGTTCGACGGCATCGAGGCGCTGGACGCCCGCGGCGCGGACGCGGCACGGATCTGCGCTTCCGCTTGCGTGACCTTCTGTACGAGCGGCAACGCGGTGGACGCTTCCGAGATCGAGGCGCTCGACGGCCGCGACGCCAGCCCGGCTCGCGCCTGCGTGGCCTTCTGTGTGAACGGCAACGCGGTCGACGCTTCCGAGGTCGAGGCGCTCGACCTGCGCAGCTAGGGTGGCGGAGCCGACGCCGGGGCCTGCAGCGGCTCGGGCGTCTGCGGCGCCCGATCTGCCGCCTCGCCGAAGAGTCTTGCGCGACGGCTGATCGGACGCCGCCGGACGCCGGGGATTGCGGCGGGCCTCCGAGCGTGGGAGAGCGAGCCTCTGATGCGCCCCCTTGAGATCGGCGTGATCGGCGCCGGCATGATCGGCCGCAAGCACATCGAGCGGATCCTGGCGCACCCGGACTTCGAGCTGGCCGGCATCGCCGACCCGGAGCGCGACGTCGTCGCCGCGCGCTACCCGGGCGAGCGGGTCGTCGCCGATCACCGGGCCCTGCTGGCCGAAGCGCGCCCCGACGCGGTGATCATCGCCTCGCCGAACCGGGCCCATGCCGAGACCGGCATCGACTGCGCGCGCAGCGGGGTGCACATCCTGGTCGAGAAGCCGGTCGCCGACACCGTCGAGGCCGCCGCCCGGCTGGTCGAGGAGTCACGCCGCGCCGGCATCAAGACGCTGGTCGGCCACCATCGCCGCCACCACCGGCAGGTCCAGGTGCTGCGTGGCCTGCTCGGCGCCGGCGAGATCGGCCGGCTGGTCGGCGTCTCGGTGGTCTGGGCGGTCTACAAGCCCGAGGCCTACTTCGAGGCCGGGCCCTGGCGCCGGGAGCCGGGCGGGGGCCCGATCCTGATCAACCTGATCCACGAGATCGACCTGCTGCGCTACCTGGTCGGCGAGATCGCCGCGGTCGGGGCCATGGCCTCGAACAGCCAGCGCGGCTTCGCGGTCGAGGACACGGCGGCGGCGCTGCTGGAGTTCGCCGAAGGCGCGCTCGCGACGGTCGTCGCCAGCGACAGCGCCGTCTCTCCCTGGAGCGTCGAGCAGGGCACCGGCGAGGTCCCCGACTTTCCCTTCAGCGGCGAGAGCAGCTACCGCTTCTTCGGCAGCCTCGGCGCGCTGGAGTTCCCGGACCTGGTGCGCTGGAGCCAGCCGGGCGGGCCGCCGAGCTGGAACCGCGCGGTGCTCGCGCAGCGGCTGCCGGCTCCGACGCTCGACCCCTACGTCGCGCAGCTCGACCATTTCCGCGACGTGATCCGCGGCGAGGCCGACTCCCTGCAGAGCGTCGAGGACGGCACCCGCACCCTGATCGCCACGCTGGCGGTCAGCGAGGCGGCCGGGACGGGCGCACGGATCGACCTGCGCCCCCGTTACGAGGCCCTGGCGGCGGGGTCGGCCGGATTCGCCGGTTGATCGCGCAGGCGGTCGCCCGATCCCGATGCACGGGACCTATGCTGCGCCGCGATATTGCCTTGCGCCCGATTCGGTGAGACGCTGAGGCGCCCTGGAGGACCGGGCCGGCACCAGCGACGAAACCGCATCCTCCACGGGCGGGGCAGAGGACATCCTCGATTGCGCGACGACCCTGGCGGGGCGGCCGGCTTTCCGGCCCGTCATTCAGTGTGCGGGCAGCGGCACCCGGCGCACCTGGCGGCGCTCGACCTGCGCCGAGAGCACGTAGCCGACCGTGCGCACCGTCTTGATCAGCGCCGGCTTCGAGGGGTTCTCCTCGATCTTCTTGCGCAGGCGGCCGATCAGCACGTCGATCGAGCGATCGTAGGGCGACCATTCGCGCGAGCGCGTCTTGTCGAGCAGCTGGTCGCGCGACAGCGGCCGGTTCGGCGCCTCGGCGAGGGCCAGCAGCAGGTCGAACTCGCCGGCGGTCAGCTCGATGTCCCGGCCGTTGCGGTTGGTCAAGGTGCGCCGGGTCACGTCGATGTCGTAGCCCGCGAAGCTGTAGACGGTCGAGGTGCCGCCGGGGTCGACAACGCGTGCGGCGCCGTCGGCGCGGCGCAGCACGCTGCGCACGCGGGCGATCAGCTCGTTCGGATCGAAGGGCTTGCAGACGTAGTCGTCGGCGCCCGACTCGAGGCCGTGGACACGGTCGTCCGGCCCGTCGACGCCGGTCAGCATGATGACCGGCAGGTCGCTGGTCTCACGGAGCTGGCGCAGGGCTTCGAAGCCGTCGCCGTCAGGCAGCAGCACGTCGAGCAGGATCAGGTCGACGCTGCCCTCGGTCAGCGCCTTCCTCATGTCGCTGGCCCTGGGCACGGCATCCACCTGGTATCCAGCCCTTCCAAGAAGCGTGGATACCATTGCCCGAACCTGCGCATCGTCCTCGACGACCAGAATGCGCGAAGAGTTCCCCAAGCATCGCTCCCGGAACGACTATGGAACGGTTTCTATAGTAACGGGGTACGCTCTACAAGGCGCCGCTGCAACACGCAACGGTTCCTTGTTCGGCCGGCCGTTCCGCGCCGTCGGGGAGCCTGTTTCAAGGCGCTTTTCGGGACGCGATTCCGGGTGCCGCGGGAACCATGGAGCATCGAACGCATTTTTGCCATCGGGTGCCCGCAGGGTGGCCGCTGTCGGCTCCAACTATTTGTGAGTGCGGCAGCTTGCGCGACGCCGCGGGCATTCCAAGCTACTTCCCATCTGGCTCACGAGGTAACGGGAATGAAGGAGCAGGCAGGGGTCGAGCCCGGTCGCGGCGCGCTTGCGTCGGATCCGGGGGGCGCTCCCTTCGAGGTTGCAGGCTTGGTGGTTCCTCCCCAGCAGCGGATGGCCATGCCGATTCAGCGGCTGGAGGCCGTGCCGCTGCTGCGGCTGTTCGGCGAGCCGGCGCGTCTGGCGCCGGCCCGGATCGCCGCGACGCCGGTGCCGCCGGCAGCTAACGACGACCGCTGAGCCCAAGACCCTCGATGGGCAAGCAGCAGCGCCTCGAAGCGGTTCTCAACCGCGCGCTCGTGTTCATCGCGGCGCTGGCGACGGCCGCGATTGCCGCCTCGGCCTTCGCCAGTGTGCTCGCCGTCGACGGCTGGCAGCCGCTCGACGTGGCTCTGCTCGGCATCTTCGCCCTGCTGACCGCCTGGATCGCGGTGCCGGCCTGGGCCTCGCTGGCCGGCGGGCTGGCCCGGCTCGGCGGCTGGCGTCCGGCCGGCTTCCGACGCGCCGAGGCCGAGGCCGAGCTGCGCCGCCGCACCGCCGTCGTGATGCCGGTCTACAACGAGGACACCGGCCGGGTCTTCGGCAACCTGCAGGCGATGATCGAGGACCTGGAGCGCCTGGGCGTCGCCAGGCGCTTCGACTTCTTCGTGCTGTCCGACACCACCGACGCCTCGGTCTGGCTGGCCGAGGAGCGCGCCTGGGCCGACCTGCGCCGGCGCCTCGGCAACCGCGTCCAGCTGTTCTACCGGCGCCGCGCCGTCAACCGCGAGCGCAAGAGCGGCAACCTCTCCGACTTCGTGACCCGCTGGGGCGGCGGCTACGACTTCATGCTGGTGCTCGACGCCGACAGCCTGATGGCGGCCGAGACCATGGTCGAGATGGTCCGGCGCATGGCGGCCAATCCCGATGCCGCGCTGATCCAGGTGCCGCCGCGCTCGATCGGCCGCAGGTCGCTCTTCGCCCGCTTCCAGCAGTTCTCCGGCGCCCTGGTCGGCCGCACCGCGGCCCAGGGCCAGGCCTTCTGGCAGCTCGGCGAGGGCAACTACTGGGGCCACAACGCGATCCTGCGCGTCGCCGCCTTCGCCGGCAGCTGCGGCCTGCCGCAGCTGCCCGGCCCGCGACCCTTCGGCGGCGCGATCCTGAGCCACGACTTCGTCGAGGCGGCGCTGCTGCGCCGCGCCGGCTGGAAGGTCTGGATGTGCCCGGAGCTGGGCGGCAGCTGGGAAGAGCCGCCGCCGAGCCTGCTCGACTTCGCGGTGCGCGACCGCCGCTGGTGCCAGGGCAACATCCAGCATGCCGCGGTGGTGCCGGCCGAGGGGCTGCACCTGCTCAGCCGGGTCCACCTGGTGATGGGCATCCTGTCCTACCTGGCCGCGCCGCTCTGGCTGCTGTTCCTGGCCGGCGGCCTGCTGCTCGGCTTCCAGCAGGCGCTGGCGACGCCGGAGTACTTCGTGCCCGGCGATCCTTTCCCGGTCTGGCCGGCCTCGGTCGCCGCCGATGCGCTCCGGCTGTTCGGGCTCAGCCTGGTGCTGCTGTTCATTCCCAAGATCATCGCCTGGATCGAGGCGATGCTGGACGGCGGCCTGGCCCGCCGGCTCGGCGGCCGCTTCCACCTGACCCTGTCGCTGCTGCTGGAGTGCATCCTCGCGACGCTGCTGGCGCCGGCCATGATGCTGCTGCACAGCCGCTTCGTCATCGAGGTGCTGTCCGGCGCCGACAGCGGCTGGCGGCCGCAGCAGCGGGCCGAAGGCGACTTCCCGCTGGTCGCCGCGCTCAGGGCGCACGGCAGCGAGGTCGCGATCGGCCTGCTGCTGGGCGTCGCCGCCAGGCTGCTGCCCGGCACGCTCGGCTGGTGGTACCTGCCGCTGGCCGGCGGCCTGGTGCTGACGCCGCTGCTCAGCTGGGCGACCGCCAAGCGCTCGGTCGGTGCCTGGCTGGGCCGGCGCGGCCTGTTCCTGATCCCCGAGGAGGTCGAGCCGCCCTTCGTCGTCGTCCGCGCCCACGAGCTGGCGGCCGAGGAAGCCCCGCTGCCGCCGCGCGACCCGCTCGGCGCCGTCGCCGGGGACCGCGAGCTCTGGAGCCTGCACCGCTCGATCCTGCTGGCGGTCGGCGAGACCGCCCCGGACGGCGACGCGCTCGACGAGGCGCGGGACAAGTTCGCCCGCGGCGCGCCGCTGACCGGCAAGGAGCAGGCCCTGCTGCTCGCCGACCTCGAGACGGTCGAGAGGCTGAGGGCGCCGGCGGCCGGCCGGGCGCTCAGCGTTGTCTCAGATTCGACAGCGGAAAATCCGCGGTCTCCTGCACTAGCCTGACCAGGGCCTCGGCGGCGGCCGCGACCAGGCGCTCGCCGAGGTCGGCCGACGCGAGGCGCGGGTCGCCGCAGGCGCCGGTCTCGTGCAGGTCCTGGGTCATCCAGGCGAAGGGCGTCGGACCGACGGCGTTGAGGTGGCGGTAGGTCTCGGCCCAGTCGGCGCTGGCCGGGCGGAAGTCGGCGAAGCGCTCCCGGCGCACCAGGTCCGGGCGCAGGTGCAGCATCATCGAGGTCTCGACCGCGCCGCCGTGGATGCCGTGGCGCAGCTCCGTCTCGGGCAGGCTGCCGGCCGGCAGCACCTGCGCCGGCGGCGCCAGGCGCCACCAGTCGGCCTGGACGACCAGCAGGCCGCGCTCGATGCGCAGCCGGCGCGCGGCGAAGTCGACGACCTGCGGCTGGCCGCCGTGGCTGTTGAAGATCACCAGCTTGCGCAGGCCGGCACGCGCCAGCGAGCGGCCGATGTCGTGCCAGACGTGGGCGAGGCGCCCAGGCTCGATGGTCAGGGTGCCCGGGAAGCCCTGGTGCTCCTCGGAGCGGCCGTAGACCAGCTCGGGCAGGAAGCTTGCCGTCAGCTCCGGCGGCATTATCTCCATGGCCTGGCGGACGATGCCGCGGTTGATCTCGGCGTCGACCGAGAGCGGCAGGTGCGGGCCGTGCTGCTCGGTCGCCGAGACCGGCAGGACCAGCACCGTCCGTTCCGGGTCGAGCGCCGCCACCTCGGGCCAGGTCAGGTCGGCGAAGGTGCGGGCGATCGCGGGGGGCGTGGTCAAGGGGGCGTTTCCGACAGGTCGATGACAGAGCACAGCTATAGCAGCCCGGCCGCGGCCGGTCAGGCCCCGACGCCGCCGGTGCCGGCCGGGGCGCGGCGCAGCCTGCTGGCCAGCGGCCTGCTGTCCCTGATCACCGGCGGCCTGCTGCTGACCCTGCTCGGGTTCTGGTCGAGCCTGGCCCTCGACCTGCCGCCGGCGGCCGCGGGCCGGGCGCTGCTGCTCTACGGCTGCCTCTGCCTGCTGGTCCTGCTCGGCCTGCCGGGCCACCTGCCGCTGGCGCGCTTCGGCCCGGCCAACGGCATCACCCTGCTGCGCGGCATCGCGGCCTGCTGGCTGGCCGCGCTGATCGGCCAGGACCTGGCCACGCCGCTCGACGCGCTGCCCGCCGCGGTCGCCGCCTTCGCCCTGCTGCTCGACGCCTGTGACGGCTGGGCGGCGCGGCGCGGCGGCTGGGCCACCGCCTTCGGCGCCCGCTTCGACATGGAGTGCGACGCCTTCTTTCTGGCGGTGATCGCCGCGCTGGCGGTCGACCAGGGCCGGCTCGGTCCCTGGGTGCTGCTCGCCGGCGCCCTGCGCTACCTCTTCGTCGCCGCCGGCTGGCGCTGGTCCTGGCTGCGCGGGCCGCTGGCGCCGCGCTGGAGCCGCAAGGCCGCCTACGCGATCATGGCCGCGGTGCTGGTCGCGAGCCTGGTGCCGGACCTGCCCGGACCATTGGCCGGATCGGCGGCCGCCCTGGCCCTGGCGCTGCTGGCCGGCTCCTTCCTCCGCGACGTCCGGGCGCTCCGGCGCCGTGCTGCTGCGGGAGACGAGACATGACCCTCGAGAGACGCGTCGCCGCCGCCTTCTTCGCGGTCCTCCTGTCGCTCTGCCTCGGCCTGCTGCCGCCCGCCGCGGCGCGCGCCGAGCCGGCGCGCTACGTCACCGACCCGGATCACGCCGTGGTCGCCTTCCTGGTCTCGCACATCGGCTACGAGAAGGTGCTCGGCCGCTTCACCGGGGTGACGGGCAGCTACCTCTTCGACGAGGCGGCGCCGAGCCTCTCGGACCTCGAGGTGACGATCGCCGCGGCCAGCGTCGACACCCGCCACCGGGACCGCGACGGCCACCTGCGCAGCGGGGACTTCCTGGCCGCCGAGGCGCACCCGGACATCCGCTTCGTGATGACCTCGGCCGAGCCGACCGGCGCGCGCACCGGCCTGGTGACCGGCGACCTGACGCTGCGCGGCGTGACCCGTCCGGTGACGCTCGAGGTCACCTGGAACAAGACCGGCGCCTATCCCTTCGGCAACAGCTACGTGACCGGCATCTCGGCGCGCACGCGCTTCAAGCGCAGCGACTTCGGCATGACTTACGGCGTCGCCGACGGCCTGGTCGGCGACGAGGTCGAGGTGATCATCGAGGTCGAGGCGATCCGCCAGTAGCCCGCCCGGGGCCGGCGCGGCTATTAAGGGCCATGACCGACCTTCTGCCGCCGGCCGACGAGGGCCTCTACGAGCCGCTGCTGCGGCCCGCCTGGCGGCTCGGCCACCTGGGCCAGAGCCTGGACGGCTTCATCGGCACGGCGGGCGGCCGGGGCGACGTGATCAACGGCGCCGAGAACCTGGACCATCTGCACCGCCTGCGCGCCCTGGCCGACGCGGTGGTCGTCGGGGCCGGCACGGTCGCGGCCGACGATCCGCAGCTGACCGTGCGGCGCGTGCCGGGGCGGAATCCGGTGCGGGTCGTCATCGATCCGCGCGGCGCCCTGGAGCCCGGCCACCGCCTGTTCCAGGACGGCGCCGCGCCGACCCTGCAGGCCAGCCTGGCGCCAGGCCGGGCGCCGGGGCTGGCCGAGCGGCTGACCGTCGCCGAGCGGGAGGGGACCCTGTCGCTGGCCGACCTGGTCGAGCAGCTGGCCGCGCGCGGGCTCGCGCGGATCTTCGTCGAGGGCGGCGGCGTGACGGTCTCGCGCTTCCTCGCCGCCGGCCAGCTCGACCGCCTGCAGCTCTGCGTCGCGCCCCTGCTGCTGGGCGGCGGCAAGCGCGGCCTCGGCCTGCCGCCGGCCGGCCGGATGGCCGAGGCCTGGCGTGCGCCCTGCCGCTGCTGGCGGATGGGTCCGGACGTGCTGTTCGACTTCGACCTGGCCGCGCAGGGATAGGCCGGGCGCCCACGCGGCCATCGGGCGGCCGCCGTCACAGCGGCAGGGCGAGCAGGTCCCGGTGCCCGACGCGCAGCCGCAGGCGGCCGTCCCTCAGATCGCCAAGATGGCTGTCGAGCCAATCCTTTAAAGCCGTTTCCTCGACTTCTTCGCGAACCAGGTCCGCGGCCGCGACGCCGCGCAGCCAAGCCTCGACCAGGGCGCCGTCCTCGGGGTCGAGGATCCAGTCGCTGGCGGCGCCGGCGACCTGCAGGCCGGCCTCGCGCAGCACCCGCTCGGCGACCGCCGGGGCGGTGGGACCGAGGGCCGGGCCCAGGCCCTTCGGGCGCTGCAGGTCGCGGACGAAGGTCTCGAACACCGGGCCGTCGGCCGCGTGCCGGGGGGCGAGGTCGATGCGGCCGTCGACGCTGAGGGCGAAGTGGAAGGCGGCGCCGGCGTGCCGGCGGATCAGCCGTTCCAGCCAGCGCTCGGAGACCAGGTCGAGCAGCGCCGAGGCGGTGACCAGGTCGGCGCTCGGCCAGTCGAAGCCGTCGAGCTCGCCGAGCTGCGTCGCGACCTCGGCGGACCAGCCCTCGCCGGAGGCCCGCCGCGGCAGGCGTTCGAGCAGGGCGGCGTCGTGGTCGAAGGCGGTCCAGCGCTGGCCGATACCGAGGGAGGGGGCGAGGGCGCGCAGGTTGGCGCCGCTGCCGCAGCCGAGGTCGAGCACCCGGAGCCCGCCGCGCTCGGGCACCCAGGTCGCGAGCAGGCGCCTGAGGCCGCGATCCCGGCTGCGCGCGTCGACCGGCTCGCGCAGCGACAGCCAGTCTGCGCTGAAGTCACCCATGGCGGAGGAGGCGCGCGGCGACCTCGGGGGGTGCCGCGAGCGCGCTCTCGAAGCGCTCGGCGGCGGCCGGCCAGTCCGGCAGCAGGTCGCGGGCGCGCCGTGCCGCCGCGGCCAGCGAGCGGCGCTGCGACCGGCTTTCCAGCAGGTCGGCGAGGCGCGCGGTCAAGGGCTCGCGCTCGCCGGCCGGCACCGTTGCGACGCTGTCGGGCGGCAGCTCGCCGACGATCGCCGCGCGCGCGCTGCACAGCACCGGCAGGCCGCGCGCCAGGGCCTCGGCGATCGCCATGCCGTAGCCCTCGAGCCGGGAGGGCTGCAGGTAGAGGTCGGCCGAGGCGTAGAGCCCGGCGAGCGCGCCGGGCTCGAGCTCGCCGGGGAACGCGACCCGCCCGGCGAGCCCGAGGGCGGTCGCCCGGGCTTCCACGCCGGCCGCGAAGCCGGGGTCGCGGGCGGCGCCCGCCAGGGTCAGCCGCCAGGGCAGCCCGGCGAGCGGCGCCAGGGCCTCGATCAGCAGGTCCTGGCCCTTGCGCGGGATCAGCGAGCCGACGCAGAGCAGGTGCGGGCAGCGGCCGTCGCCGCCGAGCGCCAGCGGCGCCGGGGTGGTGCCCGGCGGCACCACCCGCAGCCGCTCGGCGGGCACGGCGTAGTCACGGCCGAGCGTCTCCGCGGTCGCACCGGAGGTCGTGACGACCCGCTGGGCCGCGGTCAGGGCGCTGCGCTCGCTGTCGCGCAGGGCGCGGACCTGCTCCGGCGCCAGTCCGCTCTCCGCCGCCAGGGGATGATGGACCAGCAGGGTCAGCGGCAGGCGCCCGCCCAGCGCCGCCATCGCCTCCGGCAGCACCCCGGCGGCGAGGCCGTCGACGACCAGGGGGCGGCCGTCGGGCAGGGTCGCGAGGCGCGCCTCGGCCTCGGCGCGCCGAGGCTCCGACGGGAAGGGGAAGCCGTCCGGCAGCTCGACGAGCTCGACGGCCCGGCCGCGCCGGCGCAGGCCCTCGACGATCCACCGGTCGTAGAGGAAGCCGCCGGTCAGCGTGCCCAGGCGCCCCGGCACGGCGAAGGCCAGGGGCATCCCCTCGGTCTCGGCCGGCCCGGACCGGCTCATGCCGGCAGCGCCGCCTCGTAGGCGGCCCAGGCGACGTGGGATTCGGCGAGCGTCACCTTGAGGCCGGTCAGGCCGGTGGCGGCGGGCCCGAGGCCGCCCTCCGCGATGCGCGCGGCGAGCTGCCGCCAGACCCAGTTCGCCAGGAACTCGGTGGTGGTGTTGCGTCCGCGGAAGGCCTCGAGCGCATCGAGGTTGCGGTAGTTGATCTCGGCGAGCACGGCCTTCAGGGCCTCGGCGGCCTTGCCGATGTCGACGACCAGGCCGTCGGCGTCGAGCTCGGCGCGGCGGAACTCGGCGTCGACCACGTAGGTCGCGCCGTGCAGGGCCTGGGCCGGGCCGAAGATCGCGCCCTCGAAGCTGTGGGCGATCATGACGTGGTCGCGAACGGTCAGCGAGAACACCGGCGTCGGGCTCCTTCAGTCGTCGTAGCGGATGCGCACGCAGAGCGCGTCGCCGTCGGGGCCGAGCAGGCCGGGCAGGGCGTCCGGCAGCTCGGCGAAGCGGATCTCGTGCGAGAACAGGCGGTCCAGCGCCGGCTCGGTCAAGAGCGAAAGCGCCAGGGTCAGGCGGTCGCGCCGGCTGCGGCGCGCGCGCCGGGCCGTCGCGACCTCGCCGACCTGCGAGGACAGCAGAGTCAGGCGCCGGGAATGGAAGTCCTCGCCGAGCGGCAGCGGCACCGCGCGGTCGCCGTACCAGGACAGCTCGACCACGGTCGCCTCGAAGCCGGCCAGCGCCAGGGCCGTCGCGGCGCCCGCCGGGCTGCCCGAGCAGTGGAAGGCCAGGTCGCAGTCGCCGCCGGTCGCGTCCGCGGCCCCTGCCGGTTCGGCGAAGCCGACGCCGAGCGCGCCGGCGACGGCGCGGCGCGCCGGATTGCTGTCGACCAGGGTGACCTGCGCGCCCGGCAGGCGGCCGCACAGCCAGGCGACCAGGCAGCCGAGCAGGCCGCCGCCGACCACGGCGATGCGGTCGCCGACGCGCGGGGCGGCGTCCCAGAGGGCGTTGACCGCGGTCTCCAGGTTGGCGGCCAGCACCGCGCGCTCGGGCGGCACGCCCTCGGGCAGCGGCAGCAGGGCGTCGGCCGGCACGCGGTAGCGCTCCTCGTGCGGGTGCAGGCAGAAGACGCTGCGTCCCCGCAGCGCCGCTGGCCCGTCCTCGACCGTGCCGACCGAGACGTAGCCGTACTTGACCGGGAAGGGGAAGTCGCCCTGCTGGAAGGGCGCGCGCATCCGCCCGGCCTGGCTGGCCGGGACGCGCCCCGCGAAGACCAGCGCCTCGGTGCCGCGGCTGAGCGCGCCCCAGCGCGCCCGCACCAGGGCCGTGCCGGCCTGCGCCGCCGCCGGGGCGCTGTCGCGCAGTTCGGCGCTGCCCGGGGAGCCGTACCAGAGGGCGCGGGAGAGGGTCATGGCGGGGAGGCTAGGGCGGTGGCGGCCGAGCGCAACCGTTTTCCGCCGGCCCCCCGCCCCGGCGCCGGCAGGGCTGTCATGCCTTGCCGTGCGCCCCGGGTCTCCATAGTGTCGCGCCGAACCTGCCGGCAGCCGGGAGCAACCCGGCGCGGCGAGCCCTAGGGACAGTTGCGGACTCCCTGTCGATGAGCCTGTCTTCCGAAGCCGGCGTCGGTCCGTCGCGGCAGCTCGGCCTGCTGCGCGTCGTGCTGACCGTCTGCCTGCCCTTCGCCGCGGCCTATTTCGTCTCCTACCTGTTCCGCTCGGTGAACGCCGTGATCTCGGGCCGCCTGACCGGCGAGCTGCACCTGACGGCCAGCGACCTCGGCCTGCTGACCGCCGCCTACTTCCTGGCCTTCGCCTGCTTCCAGCTGCCGCTCGGCGTGCTGCTCGACCGCTTCGGGCCGCGCCGCGTCCAGGCGGTGCTGCTGGTCATCGCCGCGGCGGGCGCCCTGGTCTTCTCGCTGGGCGAGGACCTCGACCTTCTGATCGCCGGGCGCGCGCTGATCGGCCTGGGTGTCGCCGGCTGCCTGATGGCCGCCTTCAAGGCCGTGTCGCTGTGGTTCCCCCAGGAGCGCTGGCCGCTGCTCAACGGCTGCATGCTCGGCATGGGCGGGCTCGGCGCCGTCGCCGCGACCGCGCCGGTCGAGGCGGCCCTGACGCTAACCGACTGGCGCGGCCTGTTCGCCGGCCTCGCCGGGCTGACCCTGGCCATCGCCGCCCTGATCTTCCTGGTCGTGCCCGAGCGCCACGACCAGCCGAGGGCGGGCGGCCTGCGCGACCAGCTCGCCGGCCTCAGGGCGATCTTCGCCAGCCGCGTCTACTGGGCGATCATGCCGATGACCGTGACCGGCATCTCGGCCGCCATGTCGATCCAGACGCTCTGGGCCGGGCCCTGGCTGCGCGACGTCGCCGGGCTCGACCAGGATGCCATCGCCGAGCGGCTGCTGGTCAACTCGCTGACCCTGACCGCCGGCTTCGTGTTCGGCGGCCTGCTGGCGGACCGGCTGCGCAAGCTCGGGATCGGCCTCGGCAGCCTGCTGGTCGGCGGCCTGGTGATCTTCGGGCTGATCCAGGCGGTCTTCGTGCTGCGCCTCGACGTCCAGGCGCTCTGGCCCTGGGCGCTGTTCGGCCTCTTCTCCAATCTCGGCACGGTCTACGCCTACCCGCTGCTCGCCCGCAGCTTCCCGCTGGCCTACGCCGGGCGGGCCAACACGGCGATGAACGTCGCCAGCTTCTTCTCGGTGTTCGGCGTGCAGTACGCGATCGGCGGCCTGCTCGACCTGCTGGCGCCCTCGGCCGGCGGCGCCTACCCGCCGCAGGCCTACTCGATGGCCTTCGGGCTGTTCCTCGGCCTGCAGGCGCTGGCGCTCGCCTGGTACTTCCTGTTCCGGCCGCGCGGCTCGGCGCGGCTCGGCTAGGCGGGCAGGGCAGCGGGCGTGCGCAGGCTGCTCGCCGGGGAGCTGACCCGGGGACCCCAGGGCGAGCGCATCGCCCAGGGCCTGCTGCTGGTCGCGCCGGCGCTCTTCGCCACCAACATGCTGGTGGCGCGCGCCGCCGCCGACTTCATCCCGCCGGTCGCGCTTGCCTTCTGGCGCTGGTTCCTGGTCTTCCTGATGATGCTGCCGCTGGCCGGGCCGTCGCTCTGGCGGCAGCGCGAGGTGCTGCGCGCCGAGTGGCCGGTGCTGACGCTGCTCGGCGCGCTCGGCATGGGCGTCTGCGGCGCCTTCGTCTACATCGGGGCGCACAGCACGACCGCGACCAACATCGGCCTGATCTACGCCAACTCGCCGGTGCTGATCGTGCTGCTGGCCGCCGTCTGCTTCGGCGAGCGGCTGCGCCCGGTCCAGCTGCTCGGCGCCGGCCTCGCCTTTGCCGGCATGCTGGTGCTGGTCGCCAAGGGCGATCCCGGCGTGCTGCTCGACCTGCGCTTCGTCGCCGGCGACCTCTGGATCGCCGCCGCGACCCTCGGCTGGTCGGTCTATTCGGTGGTGCTGCGCTACGTGCCGAGCCGGCTCGACGGCATGACGCGCTTCACGGCGATCTGCCTGTTCGGCGTCGCCGTCCTGCTGCCGTTCCACCTCTGGGAGGCCGTGACGCTCGGGCCGCCGACGCTCGACCTCAGGACCGTCGGCTTCGTGCTGCTGCTCGCCGTCGTCGCCGGCTTCGCGGCCTACCAGGTCTACGGCCTGATCCTGCAGACCCTCGGCGCGGCGCGGACCGGGCTGCTGCTCTACCTGATGCCGCTCTACAACGCCGGGCTCGCGGTGCTGCTGCTCGGCGAGCGGCTGCACGGCTATCACCTGGCGGGCGCCGCCCTGGTCATTCCGGGCCTCCTGCTGGCCAACGCCGCGACACGACGCCGCTGACCCCGGGGCGGCCGGGGGCGGGGCCAGGAACCGGGCGGGGAGCGGGTGGGGGGCGGGGGCGGGGCCGTCCGGGCCGCCACAATCTTGCCTTGATTGAGGCGCGCGGCGGCCATGATCGCTCTCAAGATTATTTCCACGGAGACTTCCCCTCTCTGTCCGAGGTTTTCCAGTCGGCCTCTCATGCCCCCCAATGAGACTGGACAAGACGGCCGCCGGTTCCGACCCCCGGCGGCCGTCGTCGTTCCGGGGCCTGCCTTCGTTCCGGGCCGGCCGGTCGCGGCAGCGAAATGCCCGGAACGGCAGCGACTCTCTCGACAGCCCCGGTCGGTCTGCTATAGCCCCTGCCGCATGGGCGGGATCGCGGCAGGCGGAACGGCAGGGGAGGGGACGGCGGCGGGCGCGCCGCTGGCGGCCGAGGCGCTGGCCTGCCGGCGCGGCGAGCGCCTGCTCTTCGAGAAGCTGGACTTCGTTCTGCCGCCGGGCGGGCTGCTGCTGCTCACCGGGCCGAACGGCAGCGGCAAGTCGAGCCTGCTGCGCCTGCTCGCCGGCCTGCTGCGGCCGGCCGCCGGCCGCCTGACCTCGGGTGGCCAGCCGGTCTTCGAGGAGCTCGGCGCCTACCAGGCCCGGCTGCACTTCCTCGGCCATCAGGAGGCCGCGAAGCCGGTGCTGAGCGGCCGCGAGAACCTCGAGTTCTGGTGCCGCCTGCGCGGCGCCGGCACTGCCCGCATCGACGCCGCCCTCGCGGCCTTCGAGCTCGAGGAGCTGGCGGCGCAGCCGATGCGGCTCTATTCCGCCGGCCAGAAACGCCGGCTGGCGCTCGCCCGCCTGCTCGCCGCGCCGGCGCCGCTCTGGCTGCTCGACGAGCCGAGCGTCGGCCTCGACAGCCGCTCGGTCGCGCGCCTCGTCGCCGAGATCGAGGCGCACCGGGGCCGCGGCGGCCAGGTCGTGCTGGCGACCCACGTCGACCTCGGCCTCGCCGCGCCGCAGAGCCTCGGCCTCGCCGAGCATGCCCCGGCGCCGCTCGAGCTGGCGGAGTGGCACTGGTGACGGGGCCCGGGAGCGGAGGTCGATGAGCGGTCTCTGGGCCCTGATCCGGCGCGACCTGCGGCTGGCGCTGCGCCAGCGCGGCGACCTGCTGACCGCGGTGCTGTTCTTCCTGCTGACCGCCGCGCTCTTCCCCTTCGGCATCGGCCCGGAGCCGAACCTGCTGCTGCGCATCGCCCCGGGCATCCTCTGGGTCACCGCGCTGCTCGCCGTGCTGCTGTCGCTGGAGCGGCTGTTCCTCGCCGACTGGGAGGACGGCTCGCTCGACCTGCTGCTGCTGGCGCCGCAGCCGCTCGAGGCCATGGTGCTGGCCAAGGTCCTGGTGCACTGGCTGACCAGCGGTCTGCCGATCCTGCTTTCGGCGCCGCTGGCGGCGCTGCTCTACGGCCTGCCGGCGCACGCGCTGCCGGTCCTGCTGCTGGCTCTGGCGCTCGGCACGCCGAGCCTCAGCCTGCTCGGCGCGACGGCCGCGGCCCTGACCCTCGGCGCCCGGCGCGGCGGCGTGCTGCTGCCGCTGCTGACGATGCCGCTCTACATCCCGGTGCTGGTGTTCGGCGTCGCGGCGGTCGATGCCAGCCTTGCGGGCTTCAGCGTTCGCCCCCATCTGCTGCTGCTCGGTGCCCTGCTGCTGGTCAGCCTGCCGGTCGCCGCCCTTTCCGGGGCGGCCGCCTTGAGGCAGACTGCGGAGTAGGAGAACGACGAATGAGACCGGCGACTGACGGAGATCAAGGCCGGCAGCGACTTCCTGTCGCTTGATTGCGCTTCCTGGAGCGGACAGAACACCCGACGTGAGCGAAATTGCCCGTAGCCCCGGCGGTGCCTGGTTGCACCGCTTCGCCAGCCCGGCGCGCTTCCTGCGCCTCGCCGGTGCCGTCCAGCCGTGGCTGGCCGGCGGCACCCTGGTCCTGATGGCCCTCGGCCTCTATCTGGCGCTCTTCGATTCGCCGCCGGACTACCAGCAGGGCGAGAGCGTCCGGATCATGTACATCCACGTGCCGGCGGCCTGGATGGCGCTCTTCGTCTATGCCTGCATCGCGGTCGCCAGCGCCTCGCTGCTGGTCTGGCGCCACCCGCTGGCCGGCCTGTTCGCCAAGGCCAGCGCGCCGATCGGCGCCGGCTTCACCTTCCTGGCGCTGGTCACCGGCTCGCTGTGGGGCAAGCCGATGTGGGGCACCTGGTGGGTCTGGGACGCGCGCCTGACCTCGGTGCTGATCCTGTTCTTCCTCTATCTCGGCCTGATCGCCCTGACCAACGCCTTCGAGAGCCCGGAGCGCGGCCAGCGCGCCAGCGCCGTGCTGGCCCTGGTCGGCAGCGTCAACCTGCCGATCATCAAGTTCTCGGTCGACTGGTGGAACACGCTGCACCAGCCGGCCAGCATCACGCGCATGGGCACGCCGGCGATCGATCCCTCGATGCTCTGGCCGCTCTTTTCGATGGCAATCGCCTTCACACTCTACTACTTCTGGGTCGTGATCGTCCGTGTCCGGGGCGAGCTGATCGAGGCGCGCCTGCGCGCCCTCACCCGCCTGCAGACGGAAGGGCGCTGAGCGGATGGGTTCGCTCGATGATTTTCTCGCGATGGGTGGCTATGCGGTCTACGTCTGGCCGGCCTACCTGCTGGCGGCCATCGTGCTGATCGGCCTGTTCGCGGTCTCGCGCGCCGAGCTGCGCAGGCGCGAGCGGCACCTGCAGGCGCTCGAGCGGAGCCGCGGCGCCGCCGGCCACCGGCGCCGGCGCGGCGGAGACGCGCGATGACCCGCAAGCGCCGCCGCCTGATCATCCTGCTGCTCGCCATGCTGTCGCTCGGCACGGCGACCGCCCTGGTGCTGTCCGCCTTCAACGACAACCTGGTGTTCTTCTATTCGCCGAGCCAGCTGATGAAGGCCGGGCTGCCGTCCGACCGGCTGGTGCGGATCGGCGGGCTCGTGGTCGACGGCTCGGTCCAGAAGGGCCCGGGCAGCCGGGTCGCCTTCTCGGTCACCGACACCAACGAGAAGGTGCCGGTGGTCTACGACGGCATCCTGCCCGACCTGTTCCGCGAGGGGCAGGGCGTGGTGGTCCAGGGCCGGATGCAGCCCGACGGCAGCTTCAAGGCCGTCGAGGTGCTGGCCAAGCACGACGAGAAGTACATGCCGCCCGAGGTCGCCGAGGCCCTGAAGCAGTCCGGCGAGTGGCGCCGCCAGGGTGGCGAGGCCGGCGCGGCCGCTGGCCAAAAGGAGAGCACGACCCAATGACTCCGGAGCTCGGCCTCTTCGCCCTGATCCTGGCCCTGGCCGTGGCGCTGGTGCAGGGCAGCGTGCCGGTGATCGGCGCGGCCCGCGGCAAGCCGGGCTGGATGGCCGTCGCCGAGCCGGCTGCGATCGCCCAGTTCGTCTGCGTCGCCGTCGCCTTCGGCACGCTGATCTGGGCCTACGTGGTCAGCGACTTCACGGTCGCGACCGTCGCCGCGAACTCGAACTCGACGATCCCGCTGCTCTACAAGATCACCGGCGCCTGGGGGAACCACGAGGGCTCGATGGTCCTCTGGGTGCAGATCCTGACGCTGTTCGGCGCCGCGGTCGCCCTCTTCGGGCGCAACCTGCCGCCCAGCCTGCGGGCCCGCACGCTCGGCGTGCAGGCCTGGATCTCGATCGGCTTCCTGTCCTTCACGATCCTGACCTCGAATCCCTTCGCCCGGGTCTTCCCGCCGCCGGCCGACGGCAACGACCTCAACCCGCTGCTCCAGGACCCCGGCCTCGCCTTCCACCCGCCGATGCTCTACACGGGCTACGTCGGCTTCTCGATCGTCTTCGCCTTCGCCGTCGCGGCGCTGCTCGAGGGCCGGGTCGACGCCGCCTGGGCCCGCTGGGTCCGGCCCTGGACCCTGGCCGCCTGGTGCTTCCTGACCGCCGGCATCGCGCTCGGCAGCTGGTGGGCCTACTACGAGCTCGGCTGGGGCGGCTGGTGGTTCTGGGACCCGGTCGAGAACATCTCCTTCATGCCCTGGCTGGTCGGCACGGCGCTGCTGCACTCGGCGATCGTCGTCGAGAAGCGCAACGCCCTGAAGGCCTGGACCATCCTGCTGGCGATCCTGACCTTCTCGCTCAGCCTGATCGGCACCTTCGTGGTCCGCTCGGGCCTGATCACCTCGGTGCACTCCTTCGCCGTCGATCCGAGCCGCGGCCTCTACATCCTGCTGCTGCTCGCCGTCGCGATCGGCGGCTCGCTGCTGCTCTTCGCGATCCGCGCGCCGGTGCTCAAGCCCGGCGGCCTGTTCGCGCCGGTCAGCCGCGAGGGCGGGCTGGTGCTGAACAACCTGCTGCTCGCCACGGCAGCGGCGACGGTCTTCATCGGCACGCTCTATCCGCTGTTCCTCGAGGCGCTGGGCGGCGGCCGGGTCTCGGTCGGCCCGCCGTTCTACAACCTGACCTTCGTGCCGCTGATGATGCCGCTGGTGCTGGTCATGGGCGCCGGCCTGCTGCTGCCCTGGAAGCGTGCCGACCTGGCCGGGCTGCTCGGCCGGCTCAAGGTCGCGCTGGCGCTCGCCGTCGCCGCCGCCCTGGTCGCGCTCTGGCTCTACGACGGCACGCCGATCATGCCGATTCTCTGGACCGGGCTGATCGTCTGGCTGGTCGCCGGTACCCTGACCGAATGGGCCGAGCGGGTCCGGCTGTTCCGCGCACCGCTCGCCGAGAGCTGGCGTCGCGCCCGGCTGCTGCCGCGCAGCGCCTACGGCGCGACCGTCGCGCACCTCGGCCTCGCCATCGCCATCGCCGGCATGGTCGGCGCCGGCAGCTTCAAGCAGGAGTCGGTCGAGGCGCTGAGCCCGGGCCAGTCGATCGACCTGGCCGGCTACCACTATCTGTTCAAGGACGTCGAGCGGGTGCAGGGGCCGAACTGGGTGGCCGACCAGGGAACCTTCGAGGTGACCCGGCCAGGGCCGAACGGGGCCGAGCTGGTGACGACGCTGCAGCCGCAGCGGCGCTTCTATCCGGTGACCAGGCGCAACACCACCGAGGCGGCGATCCACACGACCGGCTTCGCCGACCTCTACGCGGTGATCGGCGACCCGGCCGAGAACAAGGCCGGTGCCTGGGTCGTGCGCATCTACCAGGAGCCGATGGTGCCCTGGCTCTGGGTCGGCGCCCTGACCATGATGCTGGGCGGCCTGCTGTCGCTCTCCGACCGTCGCCTCAGGGTCGGCGCGCCGCGCCGAGCGGTCCGCGCGCCGGCCCTCGTCCAGCCCGCGGAGTAGCTCCCATGGCCCTGCGTGTGCTGCTCGGCGCGCTGCCGCTCGCCATCTTCCTCGCGGCTGCCGCCTTCTTCCTCTGGGGGCTCAACCCGCAGCGCGACCCGAGCGAGATTCCCTCGATGCTGATCGGCAAGGAGGCGCCGGCCTTCGAGCTGGGGCCGATTCCCGGGGCCGACCGGCCGGGCCTCGCGACCGCCGACCTGAAGGGCCACGGCGTCACCCTGGTCAACATCTTCGCCTCCTGGTGCATCCCCTGCCGCGCCGAGCACGGCGTGCTGAGCAAGCTGGCCGGCGACGGCGTGCGGCTGGTCGGCATCGACTACAAGGACAAGCCGGCGGACGTGCTGAAGTACCTCGGCGAGCTCGGCAATCCCTACGAGCGGCTCGGCGCCGACACGGCCGGGCGGGCCGGCATCGACTGGGGCATCTCCGGTGTGCCGGAAACCTTCGTGGTCGACGACAAGGGGCGGGTGGTCTACCGCCACGTCGGCCCGATCGCCCCGAACCAGGTCGACGACGAGATCCTGCCGGCCCTCGAGCAGGCGGCGAAATGAGGCGTGGCCTGGCCCTGCTGCTGGCCGCGGCCCTGCTGGCGCCGGCCCTGCTAGCCCCCGTTGCCGCCTGGGCGGTGCTGCCGAGCGAGAAGCTCGCCGACCCGGCGCTGGAGGCGCGGGCCCGGGCGATCTCCGAGGAGATCCGCTGCGTCGTCTGCCAGAACGAGTCGGTCGACGCCTCGGACGCCGACATCGCCCACGACCTGCGCGTGCTGATCCGCGAGCGGCTGAAGGCCGGCGACAGCGACCAGCAGGTCAAGGACTACCTGGTTGCGCGCTACGGCGACTACGTGCTGCTCAAGCCGCCCTTCGCGAGCTACACCCTGGTGCTCTGGCTCGGTCCGGTCGCGGTGCTGCTGCTCGGCGGCCTGGGCGCCGCGGTCTTCCTGCGCAGCCAGCGCCGGCGCGGCGGCCCGGCCGCCGTCGCACCGCTCAGCCCCGAGGAGGTCGCGCGGGTCGCGGAGCTCACCGGGCGGCAGGGGGAGGCGCCGGAGGGCGGCGTCGCCCACGGCGGCGCGGCCCAGGGGGGCGGGGCGGCACGATGACGACCTTCTTCCTGATCGCGGCGGCGCTGCTCGCGCTGCTGGCCACCGCGGCCCTGGTCTGGCCGCTGCTGTGGCGTGCCCGGGCTGCGCTGCCGCGCAGCGACTACGACCTCACGGTCTATCGCGACCAGCTGGCCGAGATCGAGCGCGACCATCAGCGCGGCGTGCTCGACGCCGCCGAGGCCGAGGCCTCGCGGCTCGAGGTGCAGCGCCGCCTCCTGGCCGCCGACCGCCGCGGCGCCGGCGAGGCCGCCGGGGCGGCGGCGGGTGCGGCCGCGGCCCGGCGCCGGGACTGGTTCCTGCCGCTGGTCGTCGGCCTGCTGGTGCCCGGCCTGTCGCTCGGCGGCTACCTGCTGCTCGGCCGGCCGGACGTGCCGTCGGTCGACTTCGCCCAGCAGCAGGCGGCCGTGTCGGACATGGCCGGCCTGGCGAAGCAGCTGCGCGACCGCCTCGCCGGCGAGCCGGACAACACGCAGGGCTGGGAGCTGCTCGGCCGTACCTATCTGGAGCTCGACCGGCCGGCCGACGCGGCCGAGGCCTTCCGCACGGCCCTGGCCCACGGCGCCGACCGGGGCCGGCTCAATTCGGAGCTCGGCGAGGCGCTGGTCGCCGCCGGCCAGGGCCGCGTCGGCAAGGAGGCGCGGGCCGCCTTCGCGCAGGCCCTGCAGGCCGACTCCCGGGATCCGCGGGCGCGCTACTACGCGGGCCTGGCCATGGTCCAGGACGGCCGCGGCGAGGAGGGGCTGAAGCTCTGGAAGGAGCTGGCGGCCAGCAGCCCGCCCGGCGCCCCCTGGCTGCCGTCGCTCAACCAGTCGATCGCCAGCCTCTCGGCCCAGCTCGGCCAGGCGCCGGTCGCCGGCGGCGCGCCGGGCACCGCCCCGGGCCCCGGCATGCCGGGGCCGAGCCAGCAGGACGTCGAGGCCGCCGGCAAGCTCAGCGACGCCGATCGCGCCGCCTTCATCCGCTCGATGGTCGAGCGCCTGGCGACGCGCCTGAAGGAGGAGCCAGGCGACATCGACGGCTGGCTGCGCCTGGCGCGCGCGCGCCAGGTCCTGGGCGAGACCGACCAGGCCGTCGAGGCGCTGCGCAGCGCCCAGAAGCAGCTGGCTGGCCGGCCGGCCGGCGACGCCCAGCGCCAGAGCGTCGAGCAGGCGCTGAAGGCGCTCGGCCAGCAGCCTTGAGAACGGTGACGATGCGCCGGCTCCTGACCGTCCTGGCCGCTCTGACCTGCCTGGCCGCCTCCGGCGCCCACGCCGAGGGCCGCAAGGTGCGGATCGGCACCGAGGGCGCCTATCCGCCGTTCAACTACATCGACGCCTCGGGCCGGCTGAAGGGCTTCGACATCGACATCGCCCGGGCGCTCTGCGAGGCCGCGGACTTCGACTGCAGCTTCGTGATCCAGGACTGGGACGGCATGATCCCAGGCCTGCTGGCCAAGAAGTACGACGCGATCATCGCCTCGATGTCGATCACCGACAAACGCAAGCAGATCGTCGCGTTCACCGACAGCTACTACAACACGCCCGCCAAGTTCGTGAAGCCGAAGGCCCTGAAGCTCGAGATCCCCAGGGACCTGAAGGCGATGGACGAGGCGCTGGCGGGTCTGAGGATCGGCGTCCAGCGGGCCTCCAGCCACGAGGCCTTCGTGCGCGGCGAGCTGCCCGCTGCCGAGGCGGTGACCTATCCGACGCTGGAGGAGGCGGAGCTGGATCTGGTCAACGGCCGCCTCGACCTGGTGGTCGCCGATTCCGTGGTGCTGCAGGAGGGCTTCCTGAAGACGCCGGCCGGGCAGGGCTTCGCGTTCGTCGGGCCGAACATCTCGATCCCGAAGTACCACGGCTACGGTGCCGGCATCGCGCTGCGCAAGGGCGACGACGCGCTGCGCGAGGCCTTCAACGCGGCGATCCGGAAGATCCGCGCCGACGGCACCTACCAGAAGATCAACGCCAGGTACTTCGATTTCGACGTCTTCGACGCCGACAACTAGGCGGGGGACGGCTCTCCGCCGGGGCGAGGCGGCCGCCAGGCGGTTGCCCGCCTTGCGCGAACCGCCCGCCGTCGCCACGGCATCGGGGGCTTTTCGCTTGGCAGGTTCGCGACCTTCCGACTAACGTTCGGTCGCGTCACGGTCACAGAACCGAAAGAATCGCCTCAAGGCGATCACGAGGACGCGCTGGTGCAGCGGGGAGCGGCCGGGAACATCGGAGGGGGAATGGCAGACGGCGCTCCAGCGCTCGTCGTCGATGAGGTGCACAAGTCCTTCGGCCCACTGGAGGTGCTGAAGGGCGTGTCCCTGACCGCGCACGACGGCGACGTCATCGTCATGATCGGCTCGTCGGGCTCGGGCAAGAGCACCTTCCTGCGCTGCATCAACCTGCTCGAGATCCCGGACTCCGGCACGATCACCCTGCGCGGCGAGACGATCCACATGATCGAGACGCGCCACGGCGGCCGGCCGGAGAGCTGGAAGCAGGTCGACCGCCTGCGCACCCGGCTCGGCATGGTGTTCCAGCAGTTCAACCTCTGGAGCCACATGACCGTGCTGGAGAACGTCATCGAGGCGCCGGTCCACGTGCTGAAGCGGCCGAGGGCCGAGGCCGTCGAGCTGGCCATGGGCCTGCTCGAGAAGGTCGGCATCGCCGACAAGCGGGACCACTATCCCTCGCACCTCTCGGGCGGCCAGCAGCAGCGCGCGGCGATCGCCCGGGCGCTGGCCATGGAGCCGGAGGTGATGCTGTTCGACGAGCCGACCTCGGCGCTCGACCCGGAGCTGGTCGGCGAGGTGCTGCGCGTCATCCGGCAGCTTGCCGAGGAAGGCCGGACCATGATTATCGTGACCCACGAAATGGGCTTCGCACGCGAGGTCGCGAGCGACGTCCTGTTCCTGCACCAGGGACGGATCGAGGAGCAGGGGCCGCCGGCCCAGGTCTTCGGCAACCCGGCATCGGAACGCTGCCGGCAGTTCCTGGCGTCCAACCGCGAGGTCTGAACAGGGAGTACAGAACAATGCGTAAGCTGGTTTTCGCGCTGGCCGCCGTGGCTGCGCTGGGGCTCGTGGGCGGTGCCGCCCACGCGGAGATGAAGAAGGTGCGGATCGGCACGGAGGGCGCCTACCCGCCGTTCAACTACATCGACCAGGCCGGCAAGCTGCAGGGCTTCGACATCGAGATCGCCAAGGCGCTCTGCGCCGCCGCGAAGTTCGACTGTGAGTTCGTCGTGCAGGACTGGGACGGCATCATCCCCGGCCTGATCGCCAAGAAGTACGACGCGATCGTCGCCTCCATGTCGATCACCGCCAAGCGCAAGGAGGTCGTCGACTTCACCGACAAGTACTACAACACGCCGGCGAAGTTCGTGAAGGCGAAGTCCCTGAAGCTGGAGATCCCCGACGACGTCGCCGCGGCCGACAAGAAGCTGGCCGGCATGCGGGTCGGCGTGCAGCGCGCGACGATCCACGAGAACTACCTGCGCGCCAAGTTCCCGGACGTCGAGATCGTGCCCTACGCGACCCAGGACGAAGCCAACCTCGACCTCAGCAACGGCCGCGTCGACCTGGTGATGGCCGACTCGGTGGCGCTCAGCGAGGGCTTCCTGAAGACCCCGGCCGGCAAGGACTTCGAGTTCGTCGGTCCCGACTACAACGATCCGAAGTACCACGGCGACGGCGCCGGCATCGCGGTCCGCAAGGGCGACGACGAGCTGCGCCTGGCCCTCAACAAGGCGATCGCCGAGATCCGGGCCAACGGCACCTACAAGAAGATCAACGACAAGTGGTTCGACTTCGACGTCTACGGCAAGTGATCTGACCAGGAGGACCGGAGGGCGCGCCAGGGGTCGCGCCCTCCGCCTCGGGGGCCGCTGAACGATGCTGCAGGGCTGGGGCGACGAGATTCTCCGTGGGCTGGGCATGACCCTGCTCGTGGGCTTCTGCGCCCTGGGCGTCGCCCTGGTCATGGGCCTGCTCGGCTCCTGGGCCAAGCTGTCGCGCTCGGCCTTCGCACGCGGCCTCGCGACGCTCTACACGACGGTCGTGCGCGGCGTGCCCGAGCTGCTGATGATCCTGATCGTCTACTACGGCACGCCGACGCTGATCCAGAACATCGCCGAGCACTTCGGCCACGACATCCGGGTCGACTTCAATCCCTTCGTCGCCGGCGTCACGACCATCGGCATGATCTATGGCGCCTTCGCCACCGAGGTCTTCCGCGGCGCCTTCCTGGCGCTCGACAAGGGCCAGCTCGAGGCGGCGCGCGCCTGCGGCATGGGCCGCGCCCTGGCGTTCCGCCGGATCATGCTGCCCCAGGTCTGGCGCTTCGCGCTGCCGGGTCTCGGCAACCTCTGGCTGGTGCTGATCAAGGCGACCGCGCTGATCTCGGTGATCCAGCTGACCGAGCTGCTGCGCTGGTCCGACATCGCGGCGCGCAACACGCGCCAGCCCTTCACCTTCTTCTTCGTCGCGGCCTGCCTCTACCTGCTGATCACGCTGGTCTCGCAGCTCGCGCTGCACCGCGCCGAGCGCTGGGCCAACCGCGGCATCCGGAGGGCCTGAGCGGTGATCGACTTCCAGGCGCTCGCCGAAGCCCTGCCGAAGAGCCCCGTCGACCTCGCGGTGATCGTCGAATCCCTGCCGCAGATGCTGCAGGGCATGCAGCTGACCGTGGAGCTGACGCTCATCTCGCTGGCGATCGGCTTCAGCTGCTCGATCGGCCTCGCCATGCTGCGGCTGAGCCGGCATCCGGTGCTCTGGATGCCGGTCTACGGCTTCGTCTTCTTCTTCCGCGGCACGCCGCTGCTGGTCCAGATCTTCCTGATCTACTACGGCAGCGGCCAGTTCCGCTTCCAGCTGATGGACCTCGGCCTCTGGGTCTATTTCCGCGACGCCTATTTCTGCGCGGTGCTGACCCTGACGCTCAACACCGCCGCCTACACGACCGAGATCCTGCGCGGGGCGATCCGGGCGGTGCCGCACGGCGAGATCGAGGCGGCGCGCGCCTGCGGCATGTCGGGCTCGCTGCTCTATCGCCGGATCATCCTGCCCAAGGCCTTCCGCTACGCCCTGCCGGCCTATTCCAACGAGGTCGTGTTCCTGTTCCAGGCGACTTCCCTGGTCTCGATCATCACCCTGATGGACCTGACCGGCGTCGCCCGCACCCTGGTCTCCAAGACCTTCGACGTCTACGAGATCTTCATCACCGCCGGGCTGCTCTACCTCGCCGTGACCTACGCCATCCTCGGCCTGTTCAGGCGGGTCGAGCACCGCTGGTCGGGCCACCTGCGCGACCGGCCGGACGAGGCCAAGCGACTGCGCGGCCCGCTGGCGGGCATCGCGACGCCGATGCTCTGAGAAAATGGAGGCCGGCCGCTACTGGGACGGCGGGGCCGGCTGGATGCGCGTCGCGCCGAGGATCGGGCCGTAGCCGTTGGCCTGGACCAGGATGGCGGCGCCGTGGTTCGGGCCGATCAGGCTGTTGCAGTCGACCGGGAACGACAGCGCCTTGCCCATCCAGTGGCCGAGCCGCTCGATCGAGCGCACGACGTTGTAGTAGCTGATCCGCCGGCCGGCGTTCTCGCCGCGCTGGATGTCCGTGGTCTGCTCGTGGTCGTAGGTGACCAGCCAGACGACGGCGCCGTCGGGCGGCGCCTCGCCGGCGCCGATCTGGATGGCGTCGTCGCCGACCACCGTGACGGTGACGCCCTTGGGGCCCTGCTCGGCCCGGTCGATCGCCGCCATCACGGCGTCGCGGCGCGAGCCGACCATCTCCTCCCGGCCATCGACGATCGTCTGCGGCGTATAGACCATGCGCGAGCCCATGGCCCGGGCGTAGGCGCGCTGCCGCTCGGTCATCTCGGCGCTCGCGAAGGGGTCCTTCCAGCCGATGTAGTCCCAGTAGTCGACGTGCAGCGACAGGGCCAGCACGTCGCCGCGCATCGCCAGCTCGCCGAGGATCGCGTCGGCCGGCGGGCAGGAGCTGCAGCCCTGGCTGGTGAACAGCTCCACGACCACCGGCCGCTCGGCTGCGGCGCGCCCCGGCGCGCCGGCCAGCAGCACGACGCCGAGCAGGGGCAGCAGCAGGAGCGGGCGCAGGGAGGTCATGCAAAAAGGGTAGGCAGCGCGACGGACACGCACGAGTCACGTTCAGGTGAGAGATCCGTCACCGCCGGTCGTTCCCGTCAGCCGGCCTCGAGCAGCGACAGCGCGAGCTGCCCGGGCACGGGGTCGCCCGGCGGGCCGCGCCGTACCTCGACCTCGACCGTCATCTCCAGATAGTCGTCCGGGCCGCCGTAGTAGGTGCCCTGCAAGGGCATCGCCTGGCTGGGATCGCGCGCCACCGCGACGCGGATCAGGTTGGCGCCGCCGGCCTTGCCGTTGGTCGGGTCGAACTCGACCCAGCCGGCGCCGGGCAGGTAGACCTGCACCCAGGCGTGGGTGTCGCCGGCGCCCTGGATGCGGCTGGCGGCGCCGGCCTGGTCGAGGGCGGGATCGTAGAGGTAGCCGCTGACGAAGCGCGCGGCGAAGCCGAGCGCCCGCGCCGCCTCCATCATGAAGAGGGCGTAGTCGCGGCAGGAGCCGCCGCCGTGCTCCAGCGTCTCGATCGGCGTCTGGGTGCCCAGGCCGTAGCGGCGCCGGTAGTCGAAGCGCTCGTGGATCGCGGCGTTCATGCGCAGCAGCAGGTCGAAGGTGCCGACCGGCCCGATGCCGTCGGCCTCCTGGACGAAGGCCTTGGCCCAGGCGTCGACCGCGCGGTCGGGATCGGGATAGTGGCGCTCGACCGTGCGCCCGAGGTCGGGGATCTCGTCGCTGGAATAGGAGAAGGGGTAGGTCTGCGCGTAGGGCTCGATGCCGAAATCCGGATCCTCGAGCCCGAAGTGGTCGATGACGATGCGGCTCTCGAAGCGCAGCTCCTCGGCCGGCTCCTCGAAGCTGGCGATGGCGATCGAGTTCGAGAAGACGTCGTGCAGCCAGCGCACCTGGGCTCTCGGCGAGATCGCCAGCGCGGTGTCGACCAGTCTCAGGTCGTGGCTGTCCCGCGGCCGGAACATCAGCCGATGTTCCCCGAAGGTCACCGGCCGGCGATAGCGATAGGACGTGAGATGGCGAACGGTCAGGATCGTCATGATCCCGTCAATCTAGCTGCTGGAGCGCTGAGACTAGATGAAATAGCAGAGTCGGCAGAAATATCGGGAGCCGGCCGTCACAAGCGCCCGTGACCGCTGCCGGCGCGACGGGGCGCCGAAGGGCGGGGATGGCGGGACGGGGGATGGCGGGCCGGGGGATGGCGGGCCGGGGGATGGCGGGCCGGGGCGGGGACGCGGCGGGGGCGGCGCCGGACGCCGCCCCCTGGCGTTCCACTAGGCCGCCTGCTTGCCGCCCTTGCGCAGGTTGCGCAGGACGTAGTGCAGGATGCCGCCGTGGCGGAAGTACTCGACCTCGTCGGCGGTGTCGATCCGGCACAGCAGGGCGATCTCCCGGGACGAGCCGTCCGGCCGGTTGATCCGGCAGGTCACCGCCATGCGCGGCTTGACGCCGTCCTCGATGCCCAGGATGTCGAAGGTCTCCTCGCCGGTCAGCTCAAGGCTCTGGCGGTTGTCCTCCTTGGTGAACTGCAGCGGCAGGACGCCCATGCCGACCAGGTTGGAGCGGTGGATGCGCTCGAAGGATTCGGCGATCACGGCGCGCACGCCGAGCAGGCGCGTGCCCTTGGCCGCCCAGTCGCGCGACGAGCCGGTGCCGTACTCCTTGCCGGCGACGACGACCAGCGGCACGCCCTCCTCGGCGTACTTCATGGCCGCGTCGTAGATCGGCATGGCCTCGCCCGAGGGCTGGTGCCGGGTGACGCCGCCCTCGATGCCCGGCACCATCTCGTTGCGGATGCGGATGTTGGCGAAGGTGCCCCGCATCATGACCTCATGGTTGCCGCGCCGGGCGCCGTAGGAGTTGAAGTCCTGCGGCCGGACCTGGTGCTCCAGCAGGTAGTTGCCCGCCGGGCTGTCCTTCTTGATCGAGCCGGCCGGCGAGATGTGGTCGGTGGTCACCGAATCGCCGAGCAGGGCCAGCGGGCGGGCGCCCTCGATCTTCTCGATCGCCGCCGGCTCCGGGTCGATGGCCTCGAAGAACGGCGGGTAGCGCACGTAGGTCGAGCCCTCGTCCCAGGCGTAGGTCATGCCGCCCGCGGTCTCGATCGAGCGCCATTCCTCCGGGCCCTCGAAGACGTTCGAGTAGCGGCTGCGGAACATCTCCGGCGTCAGCGCCTTCTGGATCGTCTCGGCGATCTCGCGGTTCGACGGCCAGATGTCCTTGAGGAAGACGTCCTTGCCGTCGCTGCCCTTGCCGAGCGGATCGTTCAGCAGGTCGACGCGCATCGAGCCGGCCAGCGCGTAGGCCACGACCAGCGGCGGCGAGGCCAGGTAGTTGCTCTTGACGTGCGGGTTGATGCGGCCCTCGAAGTTGCGGTTGCCCGACAGTACCGAGCAGACGTTCAGGTCACCCTTCTCGACCGCCGCGGCGATCGGGTCGGGCAGGGGGCCGGAGTTGCCGATGCAGGTTGTGCAGCCGTAGCCGACCAGGTCGAAGCCCAGCGTGTCCAGGTCGCCCTGCACGCCGGCCGCGGCCAGGTAGTCGGTGACGACCTGCGAGCCCGGCGCCAGCGAGGTCTTGACCCAGGGCTTGACCGTCAGGCCCTTGGCGACCGCGTTGCGCGCGACCAGGCCGGCGGCGACCATCACGCTGGGGTTCGAGGTGTTGGTGCAGGAGGTGATCGCCGCGATCACGACGTCGCCGTGGTTCAGCTTGTAGTTGGCGCCCTCGACCGCGACCGCATGGTCGAGGCCGTTGGCCTCCTTCTTCGGCGCGCCCGGGCTCTCGGCGTCGAGCTGGCCCTCGGCGCCGACCGGGTCGACGCCAAGCTGGCCGGCCAGCAGGGTCGTGAACTCGGCGGCGGCGCGGCTCAGCGGAACGCGGTCCTGCGGCCGCTTCGGACCGGCCAGGGCCGGCTCGACGACGCCGAGGTCGAGCTCGAGGCTGTCGGTGAAGCTCGGCTCGCCGCCCTGGTCGCGCCACAGGCCCTGGGCCTTGGCATAGGCCTCGACAAGCTTGACCTGGTGCGCGTCGCGGCCGCTGAAGGCGAGATAGCGCAGCGTCTCCTCGTCGATCGGGAAGAAGCCGCAGGTGGCGCCGTACTCCGGCGCCATGTTGGAGATCGTCGCGCGGTCGGCCAGGGTCAGGTGCTTGAGGCCCGGGCCGTAGAACTCGACGAACTTTCCGACGACGCCCTTCTTGCGCAGCATCTGGGTGACGCGCAGCACCAGGTCGGTCGCGGTCGAGCCCTCCTTGAGCTCGCCGGTCAGGCGGAAGCCGACGACCTCGGGGATCAGCATGGAGACCGGCTGGCCGAGCATCGCGGCCTCGGCCTCGATGCCGCCGACGCCCCAGCCGAGCACGGCCAGGCCGTTGACCATCGTGGTGTGGCTGTCGGTGCCGACCAGCGTGTCGGGATAAGCGACCTTGCGGCCCTCGACGTCCGCCGACCAGACGACCTTGGCGAGGTACTCCAGGTTGACCTGGTGGCAGATCCCGGTGCCCGGCGGCACGACGCGGAAGTTGTCGAAGGCGGTCTGGCCCCAGCGCAGGAAGGCGTAGCGCTCGCCGTTGCGCTCGAACTCCAGGTCGACGTTCTCCTTGAAGGAGTCGGGGGTGCCGAAGGCGTCGACCATGACCGAGTGGTCGATCACCAGGTCGACGGGATTGAGCGGGTTGATCAGGCGCGGATCGCCGCCGAGCTGCTCCATCGCCTCGCGCATCGCGGCGAGGTCGACGACGGCCGGGACGCCGGTGAAGTCCTGCATCAGCACGCGCGCCGGGCGGTAGGCGATCTCGCGGTCGCTCTTGCGCTCCTTGAGCCAGGCGCCCATCGCGTCGATATCCTCGACCGACACGGAGCGGCCGTCCTCGTGGCGCAGCAGGTTCTCGAGCAGGACCTTCAGCGAGACCGGCAGCCGGGCCAGGTCGCCGAGCCGCTCGGCTGCGGCCTCCAGGCTGAAATAGTCGTATTCCTTGCCGTCGACCGTCAGCGTGCGGCGGGTCTTCAGCGTGTCCTTTCCGAGCGTCACGGGTTTCTCCTTCTCGCTGGGCGGCGCGAAGGCGAAACGCGCCGCCGGTTGTCCGGGTCGCCGGGCAGATCCTTCGGACGCAAACGGCGCGTCACGGGAGGCTCAGCACGGCGGCCCCGCGACCGGTAGCGACCTTGTCCGCGGGATCTGTTGGATTGTAGGCGGCTATATACGCGCTTCGCCGCTCCTGGAAAAGGGGGCGAAACGCTCTTTCCCAGGACCGGTCAGGACAGGGGAATCGTGTAGTCGCCGTCGTCCCGATAGGGGCGCGGGAAGGGGCCGACGAAGGGAACGGAGCGCAGCTCGGCCCCATAGGTCGTGCTGTTCTGCTGCCTGGCACGGTCGATGACCTGCCGGGCGTAGTCGTTGCCCTGAGTCTTCACGTAGAGACCGTCCAGGGCGGCGTTCGCCGTGTGGCTGAGGTCCACGGTGTCAACCACAATCAGATAGCTGCCGTCGTCCCGGGACTTCGGGGTGACGCTCGCCATCTGGATCGCCGCCATGGCCGGCAGGGCCGCATAGATCCGGTTGTAGTTGGCGTCGTAGTAGTCGCCTGCCCAGTGGGTGACCCAATGGTTGGCCCAGAGATAGTAGCCGGGCAGCAGGTTCCGGGACGTCGTGCTGATGACGTTGTAGCCCAGTCCGAAGGCCCTGGCAGGATCGTGGACGGCCATGAAGCCGGCCTCGTTGGCGCCATTGTACTGCACGGTCTGCACGTTGCCTTGCGGGAGCTGGAAGCCGTAGGGCGCGGGGGCGTAGAACAGCAGCTCCAGGGCCGCCGAGACATAGCGGCACTCGCCGGCATCCTGCTCGAAATCGAGGACCGCGCCGCCGTTGGCGCCCTCGACGGAGGGCGCCCACTTCCATCCGTTCGCCCTCAGGACGCTGTAGAGGTAGCCGACCACCTCGTCGTCGTAGACGTAGTTGCCGTGATGGACGTATTGGGCCTGGCCGCGTGAGCGCTGCATGATCGTACCACCGAGGGTGTTGGGCCAGAGCGCCTGGACCGCCAAGCCGATGTTGACGGCGCCGAGGTTGGCGCGGTTCAGCTGGATCGTGCGGTAGATGTCGACCATCGTTCCTTCGGGCGTCGGCACCGGGTGGCCGCGGGCCCTTCCTTGACGCTCCGGCATCCGAGCCTGTGAAGGGTGCGCGCGCCCTGGCCGGACGCCGGTCAGTCGAGGTCGATCGCGTAGGTCTTGTTCGCGTCGTAGGGTTTGGGGAAGGGGCCGACATAGACGCCTGTCCGTAGCTCGAAGCCGAGCTTCTCGTTGAGCGTCACGGCCAACTGTTGAGTCTTGGCCGTGTATTCGCCGCCGACCGTCCTCACATAGAATCCGTCGAGCTCCTCTGGGCAGTCCTGGCCAGGGGCCGCCGTCACCAGGCTGATGTAGGAGGTTTCTCCCGCCTTCTTGTATTCGTCATGGTCGACATCGAGCAGCGACATGTCGGACAGCTTGCGGTAGATCCGATTGTAGTTCGCATCGTAGTAGTCGTCGCCCCACTCGGTGACCCAGTGGTTGGGCCAGAAAAGAAATCCTTCCAGGAGGGTCTTCGTCTTGGGGTCGATGATGTTGTAGCCGAGGCCGAAAGCCTTGGCCGGATCGTGCTGCGACAGGAAGCCGGATTGCTTGGCCCCTTCGTACTGCACCGTCTTGACGGCCTTCTCGGGGAGCTGGAAGCCATAGGGAGCCGGCGCGTAGAACAGGAGCTCAAGGGCGGCGGACACGTAGCGGCACTCACCGCCGGATAGCGCGAGGTCCAAGACCGCGCCGCCGTTCTTGCCGGGTTTGCTCGGCTGCCACTTCCAGCCGTTTTCGGCGAGGTAGCTGTGCAGGTAGCCGAGCACCTCGTCGTCGTAGACGTAGTTTCCGCCGTGGACGTCGGCCTGGACGCGCGAGCGCTTCATGATCGCCCCACCCAGCGTTTCCGGCCAGAGTGCCTGCGTCTTGTAGTCGAACTTGACCGTCGAGAGATCCGAGCGCTTCTGCTGAATGTCCTGGTAGATCTCGACCATTGCCCCTTCCAGCCGTCCGGCGATCGTCCCTGCGCCTTCTCTGGGACGATCCAGCGTCGGGGCTGTGACGGGCTCAGGCCGCGCTCTTCTGCTCAGTCGAGCTCGATCGTGTAGGGCAGCTCGAGGTCGTACGGCCGGGGGAAGGGGCCGACGAAGGGCCGGCTGCGGGCCTCGAAGCCGAGCGCCTCGTTCAGTTGCACGGCGCGCTGGACCAGGGCGTTGCCATAGTCGTTGCCGGAGGTCCGTACGTAGACGCCGTCGAGTGCGGCGCGGTTCGTGCCGCGGAGGTCCACAGTCGTCACGATCTCCTGGTAGCCCCGGTCCTCGAGGTTGCGCTCGGTCTTGGCGGCCATCTGGACCAGCGCCATCTCGGGCAGGGTACCGTAGCGCCGGTTGTAGTTGGCGTCGTAGAAGTCACCGTCCCACTCGGTGACCCAATGATTCGGCCAGAGGAAGCAGTGCTCCTGCAGCCGCCCCGTGTCCGGGCGGATGATGTTGTAACCGAGGCCGAAGGCCGTGGCCGGATCGTGCGCCGCCAGGAAGCCGGCGCCGTGGGCACCGGCGTACTGCACCGTCTCGACCTCGTCCTCCGGGATCTCGAAGCCGTAGGGTGCCGGTGCGTAGAACAGCAGCTCCAGGGCCGCCGAGACGTAGCGGCATTCGCCGAAGTTCCGCTCGAAGTCGAGCACCTCGCCGCCGTCGTCGCCGTCGTTCAGCGGGATCCACTCCCAGCCGCTGGCCGCGAGGAAGCTGTGCAGGTAGCCGACGACCTGGGTGTCGTAGACGTAGTCGGCGCCGTGCACGATGGCCTGGCCATGCGAGCGCTGCATGATCGTGCCGCCCAGGGTGTAGGGCCAGAGCGCGCGCCGGTTGTTGCCGATGTTCACGGCGTCCAGGTCGGCGCGGTTCAGCTGGATCGTTCGGTAGATATCCACCATCGCAGGATCCGCCGATGCGTTAGTCGATCTTGATCGAGTAGTCGGCGTCCTCCCGGTAGGGACGCGGAAAGGGACCGACGAAGGGGACGCTGCGCTGTTCGGCGCCGATCGCGCCGTTCAATCGCTTGCCCAGGGCGACGAGCTTCCTGAAGTAGGGGCCGTCGTTGGCGACCTTGACGTAGATGCCCTCCAGCGCCCTGACCTGGCTGGAGCGCGACGACAGGCTTCCGGTGTCGTTCACGAAGAGCGTGCAGTCCTCGCCGTCGATCGTCTGCGACTTGATGTCGATCGAGGCCATCTCGACCCGGGCCATGTCGGAGAGCCTGCGATAGGTCCGGTTGTAGTTGGCGTCGTAGAAGTCGCCGGCCCACTTCGTGACCATGTGGTTGCCCCAGAGGAAGAAGCCGGGAACGAGCTTCTGCGTGCCGGCGTCGATGATGTTGTAGCCCAGGCCGAAGGCACCGGCGGGATCGTGGTTGGCGATGAAGCCCGCGCCGTTTCTGCCGCCGTAGGGCGCCAGCTCGACGCTGCCTTGTGCGAGCTGGAAGCCGTAGGGGGCGGGCGCGTAGAACAGCAGCTCCAGGGCCGCGGAGACATAGCTGCATTCGCCCGCCGTCCGCTGGAGATCCAGCACGGCTCCGCCGTCCGCCCCCTCCACTTGCGGCGACCATTCCCAGCGGTTCGCCTTGAGGAAGGCGTGGAGCCAGGCGACGACCTCGCGGTCGTAGACGTAGTAGCCGCTGCCCCTGCTCCTGCGGTCAGCGGCCTTCCCGTAGGAGCGCTCCATGATCGCGCCGCCGAGGGTGCCGGGCCAGCGAGCGCGCCGGTCGTACCCGATGGTCAGTGCCCCCAGGTTCTGGCGGTTCTGCTGGATCGTCCGGTAGATCTTCACCATGGCGGTCCAGGCCTCCGGGCTGTGGTCCGGTTCTCCCGACCACGGACGTTTCGGCAGGGCGGGCCGTGACCGGTGGCCTCAGCCGAGGTCGAGCTGGTAGTTCGCTTCTGGATCGAACGGCTTGTCGAAGGGGCCGGCGAAGGGCAGGTCGTAGAGGTCGGCGCCAAGCTGCCGGTTCTCGCTCTGGGCGCGCTCGGCCAGGCGCGTGCCGTAGCCGCCGCCGGTGATCTGGACGTAGACGCCGTCGAGGGCCGCCGCGGGGCCGTTCGAGAGGTCGGCCGTCGTCACGGCGCGGGTGCGTATGGTGCCGGCCTCGTTCCAGCTGTCGTCGAAGCGCGCCATCTCGGCAAAGGCCATGTCGTCGATCTCGGCATAGCGCCGGTTGTAGCTGGGGTCGTAGAACTGGTCGTCGAAGGCCGTGACGACGTGGCTGCCCCAGAAATAGTAGCCTTGCCAGAGGTGCGTCGTGTTGCGGTTGACGATGTTGTAGCCGAGACCGAAGGCGCGCCGGTGATCGTGCCGCGTGACGAAGCCGCTGTTCGCGGCGCCCTTGTATTCGCGGGTGGTGACCTCGCTCTGGTCCTGCTCGAAGCCGTACGGCAGAGGGGCGTAGAGCAGCAGCTCCAGCGACATGGCCGGGAACCAGCAGCTGCCGGACTCCTGCTCGAAGTCGAGTACCGCGCCGCCGCTGCCGCCGTAGCCGCGGGGATTCCACTCCCAGCGGTTCGCGCGCAGGAAGCCGTTCAGGTAGGCCTGCACCTGGCTGGCGACGACGTAGTCGGTGTTCTGGTGGATCGCCTGGCCGAGCGAGCGGTTCATCACCGTGCCGCCGAGCGTGAAGGGCCAGGCCGCCTCCAGGTCCTCGTCGAAGTGGAGCTGCGAGAGGCCGTGTCGGTGCTGCTCGATGGTCTGGTAGATCTCGACCATGCCCCTGGCGATTCCCCGGACTCAGCTCTTCTCCGGCGAGCCGTCTACGAAGGTGGTTGGCATCTCGATCTGGGACGGTGTCTTGGGCGCCTTGCCGCCGGACTCGGGCTTGACGTCGAGCGGCTGGAGCGCGAGCCGGAACATCTCCGGGTCGTCGGCCGAGCGCTTGCTGATCTGGTTGGTCAGCGTGTCGATCTCGGTGTTGAACTGCCCGGGCACCTTGCCGCCGTAGTAGTTCTGGATCAGGTAGGACTGCCAGCCCTTCGGCGGCTTGGGCGTCGCGCCGAGCTGCTGCAAGGCCTTGCCGACCGGCGTGACGCTCACGGTCTGCAGCAGGCCCTCGCTCGGGGTGCCCGCGCCGATCGCCTTCGTCGCGGCATCGGCCATTGCGCCGAGCGAGGCCTCGGTCAGGAAGATCGCCAGCACGGCGAAGGCGGTGTAGTCGGCGGTCTTCAGGCTCATCACCTCCCGGTTGAAGGCGAGATAGAGCTGGCTGGTCGCGCTGTCCGAGAGGTCGATGCCGGTCTGCTCCCGGCCGGCCCGGATCGCCGTGTCGCTCGGCGACTCGCCGCTCGCGGCCTCGGCGCCGATCAGGCCCCACTGGCCGGCCCAGGCCGGGATCACGCCCTTGACGGTCTTGCCGTCGACCCGCTTCTGGATCAGCTGGCGCTCGGCGAGCAGGACCTGCCCGCCGGCGAGCGTGTAGCCGTAGGGCATCAGGAAGCTGTAGGCCATGACCGGCTCCGGCTGCGCTGCGAACGGGGTGCCGAGTTCCGGACGCTCCGGCAGGCCGCCTCGTGACGCCGGCGCTCGCAAATGGTCGGGGGCGACCCGGTCGCAGCCTAGACGACCAGCGGCCGCAGGAAGGCCTCGATCGCCTTCAGGGTCGCCTCGCGCGCCTCGTGGTGGGGGCTGTGGGCGCAGTCGGGCAGCAGCCGGGTCTCGCAGGGGCCGGCACAGCCGGCCGCGATCGCTTCCAGCTGCGCGGGGGTGCCGTACTGGTCGTCGGCCCCCTGCAGGGCGAGCACGGGACAGCGGATCGACGGCAGGCGGTCGAGCATCGTCCAGCCGTCGAAGGCGGGCCGCTGCCAGGTCTCGGCCCAGCCGCGGAACACCGACTCGGCCTTGGCGCCGTGGTGGCGCTCGAGGCCCTGGCGCAGGCCGCCCGCCGCCCAGGCGGCCTCGGCCTTGCGGATGCCGGCGCGCGAGACCGGCTCGAGGAACACGTGCGCGGCCTCGGAGACGAGGGCGAGCGGCCGCTCCGGAAAGGCGGCGGCGTAGAGCAGCGCGATCGTCGCGCCGTCGCTGTGGCCGATCAGGATCGGCCGCTCGACGCCCGATCCGGCCAGGACGGCGGGCAGGGCGATCTCGGCCTCGCGCTCCAGGAAGTCGTCGGGGCGCGGCAGGACCAGAGGGTCGGACCCGCCGAAGCCCCAGCGGTCGTAGACCAGGGCGGGCAGGGCGAGACGCCGTGCCAGCAGCGCCGGGACCTCGCGCCACTGGGCGATCGAGCCGAGCCCCTCGTGCAGGAAGACGAGCCAGGGGCCGCGCCGCGTCGCGCCCACCGGCAGCAGCCGGCGCACGGCCAGGTGATGGCCGTCCGCCACCACCTGCAGATCCTCTCTCGCCCCGGTGGTGGCGGCCGTTTCGTCAGTCTCGCGCAAGGCCATTACCGCTCTGTATCTCCGCTGCTGCGGCCGCTTCTTGCCGCTTTTCCGGGCAGGCCGGGCAGTGCTTGACGCCTCTCCGAATTGGACTTACTAACGGACCGTCCTCAGGGACCAAAGGAAAACGATAAGCGTCCGGCACAAGGCTCGGATGCGACAGGGATGTGCTGCGGGAGACGGGTGCGTGGCCAAGGACACGACGGCCCTCGATACCTTTCCGAAATTGCTGCTCCACCACATGCGCGAGCGTCCCGGCCGGCCGGCGATGCGCGAGAAGGATCTCGGCATCTGGCAGACCTGGACCTGGAAGCAGGCGGGCGAGCAGATCCGGGCCTATGCCTGCGGGCTGGCGGCGCTCGGCCTGAAGCGCGGCGATCGCATGGCGATCATCGGCGACAACCGGCCGCGGCTCTACTGGAGCTTCTGCGCGATCCAGAGCCTGGGCGCCGTGCCGGTGCCGCTCTACCAGGACTCGATCGCCGGCGAGATGGCCTTCGTCCTGGACCATGCGGGCGTGCGCTTCGCCATCGCCGAGGACCAGGAGCAGGTCGACAAGCTGCTCGAGATCAAGGAGCGGGTGCCGAGCCTGGAGACGGTCGTCTTCGACGACGACCGCGGCATGCGGCACTACGAGCAGTCCTTCCTCTACAGCTTCGACCGGGTGCTGGAGATCGGCCGCCACTACGACCGCGAGCACCCGCAGCTCTTCGAGGCGGAGATCGCCAAGGGCAAGGGCTCCGACGTCTCGATCTTCGCCTACACCTCGGGCACGACCGGCCAGCCCAAGGGCGTCGTGCTGAGCTACGACAACGTGCTGATCAGCGCGCGCAACGGCGCCGCCTTCGAGGGCCTGACCGAGAAGGAGGAGATGCTGGCCTACCTGCCGATGGCCTGGGTCGGCGACCACATCTTCTCCTATGCCCAGTCCTACGTCTGCGGCTTCTGCGTCTCCTGCCCGGAGTCGGGCGCGACGGTGATGCAGGACCTGCGCGAGCTCGGTCCCAGCTACTTCTTCGCGCCGCCGCGCATCTTCGAGAACATCCTGACCACCGTCATGGTGCGCATGGAGGACGCCAGCGCGCCCAAGCGCCGGATCTTCAAGTTCTTCATGAAGCATGCCGAGAGGTGCGGCGTGCACATCCTCAACGGCGCGAAGGTCGCGCTGCTCGACCGGCTGATCTACTGGCTCGGCGAGGTGCTGGTCTACGGGCCGCTCAAGAACACCCTCGGCTTCAGCCGGATCCGCCTAGCCTACACGGCCGGCGAGGCGATCGGGCCGGACATCTTCGACTTCTACCGCTCGATCGGCGTCAACCTGAAGCAGCTCTACGGCTCGACCGAGGCCAGCGTCTTCGTGACGATCCATCCGGACGGCGAGATCTACGCCGACACGGTCGGCAAGCCGGTCGACCAGGTCGAGATCAAGATCGCCGAGAACGGCGAGGTGCTGTTCCGCAGCCCGGGAGTCTTCGTCGAGTACTACCGGAACCCGGAGGCGACGGCCGAGGCCAAGGACGCCGAGGGCTGGATGCACACCGGCGACGCCGGGCTCATCGACGAGCGCGGCCACCTGAAGATCATCGACCGCGCCAAGGACGTCGGCCGGCTCAACGACGGCACGCTGTTCCCGCCGAAGTACATCGAGAACAAGCTGAAGTTCTTCCCGAACATCAAGGAGGCGGTCGCCTTCGGCAACGGCCGCGACGAGGTCTGCGCCTTCGTCAACATCGACCTGGCCGCGATGGCCAGCTGGGCCGAGCGCAACAACGTCGTCTACGGCAGCTACCAGGAGCTGTCCCAGGACCCGCGGGTCGCGGCGATCGTCAAGGAGCACGTCGAGCAGGCGAACCGCGATCTCGCGCGCGATCCCAAGCTCGGCAACGCGCAGATCCACCGCTTCCTGGTGCTCAACAAGGAGCTCGATCCCGACGATGGCGAGCTGACCCGCACCCGCAAGGTGCGCCGCCGGATCATCGCCGAGCGCTACGCGCCGCTGATCGAGGCGCTCTACTCCGGGCAGGAGACGGTGCACATCGAGCTCGAGGTCAGCTTCGAGGACGGCCGCAAGGGCCGCATCAAGGGCGATCTCAGGATCATCGACGCCGAGACCTATCCGGTTGCCGGCGCGGGCACACCGCGGCGGGCCGCGGCGTGAGCCGCGGCTGAGCGCAGGCAAGGGGGGCGCTTCGGCGATGGTCACCGCACCACGCGTGTTCAACGAGGTCCTGCTCGAGGTCAGGCGGATCTCGCTGTCGTTCGGCGGCGTCAAGGCGCTGACCGACATCTCCTTCGACATCCGCAAGGGCGAGATCCGCGCGATCATCGGGCCGAACGGCGCCGGCAAGACCTCGATGCTGAACGTCATCAACGGCTTCTATCACCCGCAGGAAGGCGAGGTGATCTTCAAGGGCGAGACGCGCCGCGCCATGCGCCCGCACAAGGCGGCCAAGCAGGGCATCGCGCGCACCTTCCAGAACGTCGCGCTGTTCAAGGGCATGTCGACCCTGGACAACATCATGACCGGGCGCCTGCTCAAGATGCGCTCGAACGTGCTGCTGCAGGCGCTCTACTGGGGTCCGAACGAGCGGGAGGAGATCGAGCACCGCGCCTTTTGCGAGGAGATCATCGACTTCCTGGAGATCCAGGCGATCCGCAAGACGCCGGTCGGCAAGCTGCCCTACGGCCTGCAGAAGCGGGTCGAGCTGGCCCGGGCCCTGGCCATGGAGCCGGAGCTGCTGCTGCTCGACGAGCCGATGGCCGGCATGAACGTCGAGGAGAAGGAGGACATGAGCCGCTTCATCCTCGACGTGAACGACCATTTCGGCACGACCATCGCGCTGATCGAGCACGACATGGGCGTGGTCATGGACCTGTCCGACCGGGTCGTCGTGCTCGACTACGGCCGCAAGCTGGCCGACGGCACGCCGGACGAGGTGCGCAGCAACCAGGAAGTCGTCGACGCCTACCTCGGCGTCGCCCATTGACCGGGATCCGGACGCGATGAAGCCCCTGCACATCCTCACCTGGCTGGTCGGCGCCCTGGTCACGATCTTCGCGATCGGCGGCCTGCACTGGGGCCTGGCCCAGATCGGCTGGATCAGCTTCTTCGACTGGTCCTTCTACTTCGAGGTCTCGGCGGCCGGCCTGCTGCAGGGCGTGATGTACTCGCTGGTCGCGCTCGGCTTCGTGCTGATCTTCAAGGCCTCGGGCATCTTCAACTTCGCCCAGGGCTCGCTGGTGCTGTTCGCGGCGCTGACCATGGTCGGCCTGATGGAGCTGTTCGAGCGCGACTTCGGCATCAGGCTGCACTGGGTCCTGGCCTTCATCCTGACGGTCGGCGTCATGGTCCTGGTGGCGATCGCCATCGAGCGGCTGGTGCTGCGGCCCCTGGTCAACCAGCCGCCGATCATCCTGTTCATGGCGACGATCGGGATCTTCTATTTCGTCGATGGCTTCGGCCAGGCGCTCTGGGGTTCCGACGTCAAGGTGCTCGACATCGGCATGCCGATCGCCTCGGCGGTCTCGCCGCTCGGCGTGCGCATGAACGTCTACGACCTGATCGCGGCGGGCGTCGGCGCGGCGCTGGTCGCCGGCCTGGGCGTGTTCTTCCAGTACACGCGCATCGGACGGGCGCTGCGTGCCGTCGCCGACGACCACCAGGCGGCGCTGTCCGTCGGCATCCCGCTCAAGACCATCTGGACCATTGTCTGGTCGGTCGCCGGCGTCGTCGCGCTGGTCGCCGGGATCATGTGGGGCGGCAAGGCCGGCGTGCAGTTCTCGCTCGCCCTGATCGCCCTCAAGGCGCTGCCGGTGCTGATCCTCGGCGGCTTCACCTCGATTCCGGGCGCCATCGTCGGCGGCCTGATCATCGGCTACGGCGAGCAGGTCGCGGAGAACTTCATCGGCCTGGAGATCGGCGGCGCGATCCAGGACTGGTTCGCCTACGTGCTGGCCCTCGTGTTCCTGCTGTTCCGGCCCCAGGGCCTGTTCGGCGAGCGCATCATCGAGCGGGTGTGACGCGATGCTCTACCGTGAGACCGGCCAGTTCAAGACGACCTACCGGGCCGACCAGGCGATCTTCCCGATCCTGCAGGACAAGATCGGCGTGCTGGCGATCCTGGCCTTCGCCGTCTTCGTCGTGCCCTTCGCCGCCGACAACTATCTGCTCGAGACCATCCTGGTGCCGGTGCTGGTCTTCTCGCTGGCGGCGATCGGGCTGAACATCCTGACCGGCTACTGCGGCCAGCTCAGCCTCGGCACCGGCGGCTTCATGGCCTGCGGCGCCTTCTTCTCCTACAAGCTGGCGACCGCCTTTCCCGACCTGAACCTGATCCTGGTGTTCCTGCTGGCGGGCCTCGGCACCTCCGTGGTCGGCGTGCTGTTCGGCCTGCCGAGCCTCAGGATCAAGGGCTTCTATCTCGCCGTCGCGACGCTCGCCGCGCAGTTCTTCCTGATCTGGGTGTTCAACAAGTTCGGCTGGTGGACCAACGACAGCCCCTCGGGCGTGATCTCGGCGCCGCCGCGCGAGGTGCTCGGCTTCGTGGTCACCAGCTCGGAAGCGCATCCGATCAGCAAGTACCTGTTCCTGGTCGTGCTGGTCGCGGTGCTGGCGCTGGTCGCCAAGAACCTGGTGCGCAGCCGGATCGGCCGGTCCTGGATGGCGATCCGCGACATGGACATCGCCGCCGAGATCATCGGCATCCGGCCGCTGGTCGCGAAGCTCTCGGCCTTCGCCGTCAGCTCCTTCTACATCGGCATCGCCGGCGGCCTCTGGGCCTTCATCTACACCGGCTCGGTCGAGGCGCTGGCCTTCCAGATCGACCGCTCGTTCCAGGTCCTCTTCATGGTCATCCTGGGCGGCCTCGGCTCGATCCTGGGCTCGTTCCTCGGCGCGATCTTCATCGTGCTGCTGCCGATCGCGCTGAACGTCACCATGCTGGCGATCGACCCGACCTTCTCGGTCGCCCTGGTCTCGGACATGGAGTTCATGCTGTTCGGCGCGCTGATCATCTTCTTCCTGATCGTCGAGCCGCACGGCCTGGCCCGGCTCTGGCAGATCGGCAAGGAGAAGCTGCGACTCTGGCCCTTCCCCTACTAGGCCGGCGGCGCGCCGCCGCTGCGGTTGGCGTCGGTCGGAGGAGGGTGGTACCGTAATCGGCGAAAGCGGACGCCGATGAACAAGCAGGTCCGCATCACTCTGGGAGGTACGACACGATGCGTTTGAAGACTCTCTGTCTGGCCGCCGCGGGGGCGGCGATGCTGACGGTGGCCGGGCTTCCCGCCCAGGCCGCCGAGCAGTATGTGCCCCTGCTGGTCTACAAGTCCGGCCCCTACGCGCCGAACGGCATCCCGATGGCCGCGGGCTGGGAGGACTACATCAAGCTGATCAACGCCCGCGACGGCGGCGTGAACGGCGTCAAGCTGGTCACCGACGAGTGCGACACCGGCTACAACAACGACCGCGGCGTCGAGTGCTACGAGCGCCTGAAGAAGCCGACGGCCGCGGCCTTCCAGCCGCTGTCGACCGGCATCACCTACGCACTGCTCGACCGTGTCGCCCAGGACAAGATCCCGCTCTACACCGGCGGCTACGGCCGCACCTCGGCCTCCTACGGTCCGGTCTTCCCCTATGTCTTCACCGCGCCGCTGACCTACTGGTCGGGCGCCGACATCATGGTGCAGTACGCCAAGGGGCAGGAGGGCGGCAGCCTGAAGGGCAAGAAGATCGCCCTGGTCTACCACGACTCGGCCTACGGCAAGGAGCCGATCCCGACGCTCGAGCGCCTGTCCAAGGAGGAGGGCTTCGAGTTCTACAAGTTCCCGGTCGCGCATCCGGGCCTCGAGCAGAAGTCGACCTGGCTGCAGATCGGCCGGCAGGTGAAGCCGGACTGGGTCTTCATGTGGGGCTGGGGCGTCATGAACTCGACCGCGGTCAAGGAAGCCGCGGCGGTCGGCTACCCGATGGACCACTTCATCGGCATCTGGTGGTCGGGCGCCGAGCCTGACGTCGTGCCCGCCGGCGCCGCCGCCAAGGGCTACAAGGCGCTGGGCCTGCACCTGCCGGGCACCGACATCCAGCTGCTGCAGGACGTGCTGAAGTACGTCTACAACGGCGACGAGGCCAAGGCGAAGGAGAACGCCTGGGGCACGGTGCTCTACAACCGCGGCCTGTTCCTGATGGCCATCGAGATCGAGGCGATCCGCCAGGCCCAGGAGATGCACGGCAAGGGCAAGGAGCTGACCGGCGAGCAGATCCGCGACGGCTTCGAGAACCTGAACCTGACCGAGGACAAGCTCGCGGCGATCGGCCTGAAGGACTTCACCAAGCCGATCCACATCACCTGCGAGGACCACGAGGGCGGCGGCCAGGCCTTCGTCCAGCAGTGGGACGGCGAGCAGTGGAAGAAGGTCTCCGACTGGTTCTCGCCGCACCGCGAGGCGCTGCGTGCTGCCTACAAGGAGGACGCGCTGGCCTACGCCAAGGAGAAGGGCATCACCCCGCGCACCTGCAAGTAGCCGCGAGGGCGCTGCCACGGGCTCGGAAGGCCCTCGCTCCAGAGCGGAGCGGGGGCCTTCCCCTACCGAGACCTGCCTGCCACGAGACCGGACCGGGACCCGACACGCGATGAGTGAAGCCGCCGTTCAGGAACGCATGGGCCAGGAACGCATGGGCATGGGGGCGGCCGCCGCCCTCGGCGCGCCGGCGCTGCTCAGCGTCAACAACATCGAGGTCATCTACGACCACGTCATCCTGGTCCTGAAGGGCGTCTCCCTGGAGATCCCGCAGGGCGGCATCGTCGCGCTGCTCGGCGCCAACGGCGCCGGCAAGACCACGACCCTGAAGGCGATCTCCAACCTGCTGCGCGCCGAGCGCGGCGACGTCACCAAGGGCTCGATCACCCTGGCCGGCGAGCGGGTCCAGCACCTGACGCCGAACGACCTGGTCCGGAAGGGCGTCATCCAGGTCATGGAAGGACGCCACTGCTTCGAGCACCTGACCGTCGAGGAGAACCTGCTGACCGGCGCCTACACGCGCAGCGAGGGCGCGGCGGCGATCCAGCAGGACCTGGAGATGGTCTACGAGTACTTCCCGCGCCTCAAGGTCAGGCGCAACAGCCAGGCCGGCTACACCTCGGGCGGCGAGCAGCAGATGACGGCGATCGGCCGGGCGCTGATGAGCCGGCCCAAGGTCGTCCTGCTCGACGAGCCCTCGATGGGCCTGGCCCCGCAGCTGGTCGAGCAGATCTTCGAGATCGTCAAGACGATCAACGAGCAGCAGGGCGTGTCGATCCTGCTCGCCGAGCAGAACACCAACGTCGCGCTGCGCTACGCCAAGTACGGCTACATCCTGGAGAGCGGCCGCGTCGTGATGGACGGGCCGGCCGACGCCCTGCGCCAGAACGAGGACGTCAAGGAGTTCTACCTCGGCCTCTCGGCGACCGGCCGCAAGTCCTACCGCGAGGTCAAGCACTACAAGCGCCGCAAGCGCTGGCTCGCCTGAGCGTGCGGGACCGGGCGATGAGCAGGCACTACGACGAGCTGGAGACGCGGTCGGGCGAGGCGCGCGAGGCCGACCTCTTCGAGCGGCTGCGCGGCCAGATCGCGCGGGCCAAGGCGACCGAGGGCTACCGCGCGCGGCTGGCCGAGCTCGATCCGGCCAGCGTGCGGGGCTGGGCCGACCTCGGCCGGCTGCCGGTCACCCGCAAGGCCGATCTGATCCGCCTGCAGAAGCAGCAGCCGCCGTTCGGCGGCTTCAACGCCCTGGCGCCCGGCGAGGCCGGCCGCATCTTCGTCTCGCCCGGCCCGATCTTCGAGCTGCAGGGGCGCGACAGCGACTACCGGCGCATGGCCCGCGGGCTCTTCGCCGCCGGCTTCCGGCCCGGCGAGCTGGTCCACAACTGCTTCGCCTATCACCTGACCCCCGGCGGCTGGATCATGGACGCCGGCGCCCAGGCCCTGGGCTGCGCGGTGATCGCCGCCGGCGTCGGCAACAGCGAGCAGCAGGCCGAGGCGATCGCCCACCTGCGCCCGCAGGGCTATGCCGGCACCCCCGACTTCCTGAAGGTGCTGCTCGACAAGGCCGCCGAGCTCGGCCTCGACTGCGGCTCGATCACCAAGGCCCTGGTCTCGGGCGGCGCGCTGTTCCCGAGCCTGCGCGCCGAGTACGCCGAGCGCGGCGTCGCGGTGAAGCAGTGCTACGCGACCGCCGAGCTCGGCCTCGTCGCCTACGAGGCCGAGGCCCCCGACGGCAGCATCGAGGGGCTGATCGTCGACGAGGGCTGCCTGCTCGAGATCGTCCGGCCGGGCACCGGCGACCCGGTGGCCGACGGCGAGGTCGGCGAGGTCGTCGTCACGACCTTCAACCCGGCCTATCCGCTGCTCCGCCTGGCGACCGGGGACCTCTCGGCGATCCTGCCCGGCACCAGCCCCTGCGGGCGCACCAACCGGCGCATCAAGGGCTGGATGGGCCGCGCCGACCAGACCACCAAGGTCAAGGGCATGTTCGTCCATCCCGAGCAGGTCGCCGAGGCGGTCAAGCGCTTCCCGGCCGTGGTCAAGGCGCGCCTCGTCGTCGAGCGCGAGGGCGAGCGCGACCGCATGGTCCTCAAGGTCGAGACCAGCGGCGCCGAGGATTCGCTGGGCGCGGCGCTGGCCGAGGCCCTGCAGGCGGCGACCAAGCTGAGGGGCGACGTCGAGCTGCTGGCGCCGGGCAGCCTGCCGAACGACGGCAAGGTCATCGACGATCAGCGCAAGTACGACTGACTTGGCGGGCGCTCCCGATCCCGGCTGGGCCGGCGCCTTCTTCGACGGCCTGACCCTCGACATCTGGCGCGCGGCGATCGACGAGGACCGCCTGTCGGCCGAGTGCGACTTCATCGCCGACGCCCTCGACCTCGATTCCGACGCGACCCTGCTCGACGTGCCCTGTGGCGAGGGACGCCACGCCGTCGAGCTCGCGAAGCGCGGCTACCGGCCGACCGGCCTCGATCTCTCCGAGATCTCGCTGGAGCGGGCACGCGCCGCCGCGGCGGTCGAGGAGGAGATCGAGGTTCCGCCGCGCTTCCTGCATCGGGACATGCGCGACCTCGAAGGCCTCGGGCCCTTCGCGGGGGCCTGCTGCCTGGGCAACGCCTTCGGCTACTTCGAGGCCGCTCAGTGCCGGCGCTTCCTCGCCGCCCTCGCCGGCACGCTCGCGCCGGGCGCCGGCTTCCTGCTGCACACGGGCATGGCGGCCGAATCGCTGCTGCCGAACTACGAGCCGGAGATCGAGGTCGAGGTCGGCGACTACCGCATGCGCTGCCTCAACGACTACGACCCCCTGGCCGGCCGGCTCGACACCCGCTACCGCCTGGTGCGCGGCGGCCGGGTCGAGGAGCGGCTCGGCCACCACTGGATCTTCACGGTGCGCGAGATCGGCGGGATGCTGGCGGACAGCGGCTTCACCGGCGTCGAGGCCTACGCCGAGATCGACGGCCGGCCCTTCGAGGTCGGTGATCCGCAGCTCTACCTGCTGGCGCGCAAGGCGGGGTAGGGGCGGTCGCTCCATCCGGGAGCGGCTATTCGCGGCTGCCACGTCCCTCGACAGGCTCGGGACGAAGCGAACTTCAGAGCGAGCGAGAGCGGATGCTTCGTCCCGAGCCTGTCGAGGGACGTGGGATCACCACGCCGACCGCTTTCTGGCTGCCTCGGGCCGGCTTTCACATTATCGCCGTGGTGCGAGCCTTTCGCAGCCACACTACCAGGGCAGATTAACCATCACCGGAGACTTCCCCTCCGATACCCGCCAGTCGGCCTCCATGCCCCCACGGAACGACTGGCCAGGCGGCGGCTGTCGGTCGCGATCCCGGCGGCCGCCGCCACCTCTTCCTCCTTCGGACCACGGCCGGCCGCGCTCTCGCGCGGCCGGCCGTGGTCGCGTCAGGCGAGGGCCTGTTCCAGCAGCCGGGCGGCGTGGATCGCCTGGCGGCCGCTGCCGTCGGCGATCTGGTGGCGGCAGGAGGTGCCGTCGGCGACCAGGGTCGTGTCGGCGTCGGCGGCGCGCACCGCCGGCAGCAGCGACAGCTCGGCCATGGCCCGGCTGACCTCGGCCGTCTCCTTGCGGTAGCCGAAGGCGCCGGCCATGCCGCAGCAGGAGGACTCGATGGTCGAGACCTCCAGCTCCGGCACCAGCCTCAGGACCTCCGAGACCTGGGAGAAGGCGGCGAAGGCCTTCTGGTGGCAGTGGCCGTGGATCAGCGCCTTGCGGCCGGGCAGGGGCTTGAGGTCGAGCGCCAGGGCGCCGGCCTTCTGCTCGGCGGCCAGGAACTCCTCGAACAGCAGGGCCTGGCCGGCCAGGGCCCGGCTGTCCGCGCCGGGCAGCAGGGCCAGGAACTCGTCGCGCAGGGTCAGGAGGCAGGCCGGCTCCAGCCCGACGATCGGCAGGCCGCGCGCGGCCAGCGGCAGCAGGGCGGCCAGGGTGCGTCGGGCCTCGGCGCGCGCCTCCTCCACGAGGCCGGCGGCCAGGAAGGTCCGGCCGCAGCACAGCGGGCGCCCCCGGTCGGCCGCCTTGGGCAGCACGACCCGGTAGCCGGCGGCGTCGAGCACGCGCTGGGCGGCGCGCGGCGTCTCGGGCTCGAACCAGCGCCCGAAGGTGTCGACGAAGAGCGCGACCTCGCGGCCGGTCGCCGTCGCGCCCTTCAAGGGCTGGTCGCGGAACGGCCGGTCGCTCCAGCGCGGCAGCGGGCGGTCGGCGGCGAGGCCGAGCAGGGCCTCGCCGAGGCGGGCGCCGCCCGGCAGGGCGTCGCGGGCGTTGGCCAGCCAGGGCAGGCGGCCGGCCAGCGGCGCGTAACGCGGCAGGAAGGCGATCGCCTTCTCGCCGAGCGGGATGCCCTCCTGCTTCGAGCGCTGGTACAGCACCTCGGTCTTCATGCGCGCCATGTCGACGCCGGTCGGGCACTCGCGCCGGCAGCCCTTGCAGCCGACGCAGAGCTTCATGGTCTCCAGCATCTCGTCGGAGGTCAGGGCGTCGGGGCCGAGCTGGCCGGAGGCGGCGAGGCGCAGGGCGTTGGCGCGGCCGCGGGTCAGGTCGCGCTCGTTGCGCGTGACCCGGAACGAGGGGCACATCACGGCGCCCTGGTCCTTCCGGCAGGCGCCGTTGTTGTTGCACATCTCGACGGCGCCCGAGAAGCCGCCCCAGGCCGACCAGTCGAGACCGGTCTCGAGCGGCAGCGGCGCGTAGCCCGGCTTGAAGCGGAACAGGCTGCGGTCGTCCATCTTCGAGGGATCGACGATCTTGCCCGGGTTGAGCCGGCCCTCGGGGTCGAGCCGCCGCTTGGCCTCGCCGAAGAAGCCGACCAGCTCCTCGCCGAACATCTCGCGGTGCGCCTCGCTGCGCACCAAGCCGTCGCCGTGCTCGCCGGAGTGCGAGCCCTTGTAGGCGCGCACCATCTCGAAGGCCTCCTCGGCGATCTCCCGCATCTTGCGGGCCTCGGCCTCGAGCTTGAGGTTGAGCACCGGACGGACGTGCAGCGTGCCGACCGAGGCGTGGGCGTACCAGGTGCCCTTGGTGCCGTGCCTGGCGAAGACCTCGTCGAGCCGCCGCGTGTACTCGGCGAGGTCCTCCAGCCGCACGGCGCAGTCCTCGACGAAGGAGACCGGCTTCCCGTCGCCCTTCATCGACATCATGATGTTGAGGCCCTGCTTGCGGACCTCCCAGATCGCCGTCTGGAAGCCGGGATCGACGGCCTCGACGACGGTGCCCGGCAGCCCCAGGTCGCCCATCAGCTCGACCAGCGCCGCGAGGCGCCGCAGGTTCTCGCCCTGGTCCGCCTCGGCGAACTCGACCAGCAGCAGAGAGTCCGGCTCGCCGCGCACGAACAGCTTCATGGTGTCGAGGAAGGCCGGGATCTCGCGCGCCAGCTCGATCATCGTGCGGTCGACCAGCTCGACCGCCGTCGGCCCCAGCTTGACGATGTGCTGCGCCGCGTCCATGGCCCGGTAGAATGTCGGGAAGTGGCAGACGCCGAGCACCTTGTTCCTGGGCAGCGGCGAGAGCCGGAGGCGCAGGCGCTCGAAGTAGGCGAGGGTGCCTTCCGAGCCGATCAGGAAGTGGCCGAGGTTGGCCGGATCGCCGGGCGCCCGCGCCATCTCGCCGCTCATCAGGGCGCGCTCCGGCGCCGGCAGCAGGGCGTCGAGGTTGTAGCCGCCGACCCGGCGCAGGACCTTGGGGAAGTGCTCCTCGATCGCCGGCTGCGCGCGCCGGCCGAGGTCGAGCAGGTCGGCGACCAGGTCGCGCTCGGCCGAGGGGCGGTTGGCGCCCTCCAGCGCCGGGTCGAGCGGGCCGAAGCGCATCGCCGTGCCGTCGGCCAGGATCGCCTCCACGGCCTCGACGTTGTCGCGCATCGTGCCGTAGCGCAGCGAGCGCGAGCCGCAGGAGTTGTTGCCGGCCATGCCGCCGATCGTGGCCCGGCTGGAGGTCGAGACGTCGACCGGGAACCACAGGCCGTGCGGCTTGAGCTGGCGGTTCAGCTTGTCGAGCACGATGCCCGGCTGCACCGTCGCCTGGCCGTTGGCGGCATCGAGCTCGACCAGGCCGTCGAGGTGCCTGGAGAGATCGAGCACCAGGCATTCGCCGACCGTCTGGCCGCACTGCGAGGTGCCGCCGCCGCGCGGCAGCACCGGCAGGCCCTCCTCGCGGGCGATGTCGAGGGCCCGGCGCACGTCGGCCTCGTGCCTGGGCACGACCACGCCGAGCGGCTCGATCTGGTAGACCGAGGCGTCGGTCGAATAGCGCCCGCGGTCGAAGGCGTCGAACAGCACCTCGCCCTCGAGGGCGTCGGCGAGGCGGCGGGCGAGGCGCGAATCGCCCGGCTGCGGGCGGGCAGGTCTGGTCATCGTCATATGCCCGATTATGCCCGCGCCGACGGGCGCGGCGGAACCCCCGGCACGGCATGGCAGACGGTATGCCGGGGGCGGAGCCCGGTCCGATCGCGGGTGGTCCGCTCATGGTCCGACGCGCTCGCCATGAAACAGAGGGGAGCCTGCGGCTCCCCGTCGCTTCACCCCGAGCTTGTCGAAGGGCGAAGCGAAAGCGGCACGGACGCCGCTACTCCATCACCAGCTTCACCTGCCGGGGCGCGACCTCGCGGTACCGGTCCGGGAGGTGGTGAGCAATCATACATTGTGATGGTGGTAGATTTTTTCTCGCATATTGGATATTCGATATCCCGATATGCGAGTGTTAGATGGATATCTAACCCGGAAAACGGGGCGGCGTCGATTGCCGTGCGACCGACCGGCAGGAGGAGAGTGGCATGAGCGTCCGGGAAATGGTGGTCGTCATGGCAGTGGTGATCCTGCCATCCGTGCTGTTCACGCTTGCGATCTACTATGCTCAGTCGAAGGCCTTCGGCGAAAAATATTGCGCTATTATCTATAGGGTATCGCTCTTCGGGCGGACGTCGTTCATTTCTGAGTACATGGTAATTCGGACGGTGATCGTCTTGTTGATGTGCGCGTGGCTCGATGTATTATTGCCGATAGAGTTCGTCGTCATGATCCTGCTGCCGGTGCTGGTCGGGATGGGGTTCGTCATCGTCCGGCAGGCCGACACCAAGACCGTGTCGGACGAGAGCGATGCGCTCGTCAGGCGTCTGACCGCGATGCAATCGGAGATCGGCGAGATCCGGGGCCATATCGACGGGCTGAGGCATCACATCCTGTCGAAGCAGCTCGAGCTGAACGAGAAGCAGAGGATTCGGGAGCAGCTCGACCTCTACATTCGGGACAAGACCTCCGAAGCCGAACAATGGGGGGCGCTCACGAACGAGCAGAAGGACCTGGTCATCAACGCGGCGATCCAAGGCTTGCGTCGGGGCTCCAAGAAGAGCGTGTTCCTCGGCTTCCTGGCAGCCTTCTTCATAAACCTGTCCGCGACCTTCACCTGGACGATCATGGGAAGCCCAGGCCGCGAAGCCCTCATCCAGGAGTTTCGCGATCTGCTCTGGTGGGGGAAATAGCTGCCCCAGGGCTGTCGGACTGGCCCGACGGCCGGACCGACGTGCCGGCCGCCGGCACCGGCGCTCACCCCCTCGCGGTTCCCGCGAGCCGAGCGGGAAGGCCTATTCCGCGGCCAGCCTGACCTGCTGGGCCGTGGCCTCGCGGTACCGGGCCTGGGCGGCGGCGACGCCGCTGCAAGCCTCGATCGCGGCGCTGGCGCCGAGCAGGGCCATCTCGGCCGAGGCCAGCGCCGCCAGGCACATGACCTCGTCGAGGTCGCCCAGGTGGCCGGTGCAGAAGACCTTGCCGGCGAGCAGGCCGGCGACCAGGTCGCGCTCGGCCGAGGGGCGGTTGGCGCCCTCCAGGGCCGGGTCGAGCGGGCCGAAGCGCATCGCCGTGCCGTCGGCCAGGATCGCCTCCACGGCCTCGACGTTGTCGCGCATCGTGCCGTAGCGCAGCGAGCGCGAGCCGCAGGAGTTGTTGCCGGCCATGCCGCCGATCGTGGCCCGGCTGGACCGTCGAGGTGCCTGGAGAGGTCGAGCACCAGGCATTCGCCGACCATCTGGCCGCACCGCGTGGCGCCGCCGCCTTTGCCCAACCCCGCCAGGGCAGGGGTGCCTTGCCCGCAGCGGCCGGCCGCCGCCGGCGCTCAGGCGGGCTGCGCCGCCTTGTCGGCGTGCGGGATCTGGCTGCGCGCGATGCGGCGGGCGATCTTGAAGACGCCGTCGAGGATCTCGAGCAGCTCGACCTCGCGGACGTAGCCCGTGACGGTGGCGCCCGGGCCGCCGGGGCCGTGCGGCCCGCGGGGCAGGGTGCGGAAGCGGTCGCGGCTGATCTCGTGGGCGATCTCCGTCACCTCGCGCTTCATGCCGCGCACCGAGGCGGCGGCCTCGACGTCCTCCTCGACGACCGCCCGCACGGCCTGGCGCAGCGCGCGCGCCACCTGGGCATGGTAGAGGCCGATCCGCTTGGCGGCGTCGGGCACGACGGAGCCCCGCTCGTCGATGCGCTTGCGCGCCGAGGTCACCATGTCCGTCGCGATGGTGTCGGCGACGTGCTCGAGGTCGTTGGCGACCTCGACCAGCTGCATCAGGTTGTCGGCCTGCTCCGAGGAGAGCGAGCCGAGCGAGATGCGGCCGAGATAGTCGAGCAGGGCCCGGTGCAGCCGGTCGACCGGCTTGTCGAGCGCCGCCAGGGCGGTCAGCGCGCTGCGCGAATCGCTCAGCACCGGCGGCAGCGCCCGGTCCAGCATGTCGGCGACGTAGTCGCCCATGCGGCCGAGCTCGAAGCGCGCGCTGTGCAGCGCCATCGCCGGCGTCGAGAGCAGGCTCTCGTCCAGGAACTTCGGCGCCAGCGGCTCCTCCGCCGAGAGCGGCCGGTCGGGCACGAGCCGCTCGACCAGCCGCGCGATCTGCGCGGTGAAGCCGACCAGCAGCAGGGTGTTGGCGACGTTGAAGATGGTGTGGGCGTTGGCGACCTGCCGGGGCAGGTCGGCGGCCGCGTGCCCGGCGCCGGCCGGGCCGGCGACGCCGGGCGAGACGCTGCGCGCCAGCTCGGCCAGCTCGGGGATGAAGCCGATCCAGATCAGCACGCCGACGACGTTGAAGAGGACGTGGACGACGGCGGCCCGGACCGCCTCGCGCGGCTTGCCGATGGCGGCGAGCCCGGCCGTCGCGCAGGTGCCGATGTTGGCGCCGAGGGTGACGGCGATCGCCGTCTCCAGGGTCATCAGGCCCTGGCCGGCCAGGACGATGACGAGGCCGGTCGTCGCGGCCGAGGACTGCACGACGGCGGTGAAGACGGCGCCGGCCAGCACGGCGGGCAGGGGCGAGTCGAGCGAGCCGAGGAAGGTGACGAAGGGCGGATAGAGCCGCAGCGGCGCCATCGCCGTGCTCATCACGCCCATGCCGTAGAAGACCAGGCCGGCGCCCAGCAGGATCCGGCCGTAGTCCTGCCGGTCCTCGTCCTTCGACAGGAAGGCGACCAGGAAGCCCAGCGTGACCAGCGGCAGCGCGAAGCGGGTCACGTTGAAGGCCAGGATCTGCGCGGTCACCGTGCTGCCGATGTTCGCGCCCATGATGATGCTGACGCTCTGCGCCATCGACAGCATGCCGGCCGAGATGAAGCCGACCAGGATGACCGTGGTCACGGAGGAGGAGTTGACGATGCCGGTGACCAGGGCGCCCACGGCGACGCCGGCGAGGCGGTTGCGGGTCACCTTGCCGAGCAGCGTCCGCATCCGGTCGCCTGCCGTGCGCTTCAGCGCGCCGGTCATCAGGTCGAGGCCGAAGAGGAAGAGGGCGAGCCCGCCGAGCAGCCCGCTCCAGAGCGCGAACTGGTCGAGCGTGGCCGCGCCGGCCCCGGTCATGTCGCGGCGCCCCCGGTCACGTCGCGGTCCCGTCGGCCTTGACCACCGTGACCGGCATCGGCGCCGTCTGCACGACGCGCTCGGCGACCGAGCCGAGCAGGATGTGCGACAGGCCGGTGCGCCCCCGGCTGCCGACCACCACCAGCTCGGCGCCGAGCTCCGCCGCGGTCTCGACGATGCGCCCCGGCGGCAGGCCCGGGACGAGCCGCGTCTCGATGGTCGCGAGGGCCGGCGTCTCGGGATGCTCGCCGCGCATCTTCGCCAGGAAGTCGGCCATCATCTCCTCGGCGACCGTGACCATCGGCCTCAGCCAGTCGCCCTCGAGCGTCCGGTAGAAGCCCGGGCTGGAGGCGGGGTCGTGGACGACGTGCAGCAGCACCGGCCGGGCGCCGGTCAGCTCGGCCTGCCGGCAGGCCCAGAGCAGCGCCGCCTCGGAGTCCGGCGAGAAGTCGACCGCGCAGAGGATCACGCCGGTCATGGCAGCATCGCCCCGCGGATCGTGAAGAAGAAGATCGCGCCCGCCACGGCCGTCGCGGGCAGGGTGATCACCCAGGCCGCGGCGATCCGGAGCAGGAGCGAGCGCTTGACCAGCTCGATGCGGTTGAGGCTCCTCAGCCCCTTCCTCTCCTTCTTGTAGAGGTGCGGCGGGCCCTTCTGCCGCTTGAGCTCGCGCAGCATCAGGCTCCGCTGCTCGACCGTCGCCGCCTCGAAGCGCGCCAGGAAGTCCTCGACCGCCGGCTCCTCGGCGTCGTGGTGGTGCGAGCGGATCTCCTCGATCATGCGCGCGTAGCTGACCTTCAGGTACTCGCGCAGGAAGCCGACGCCGAAGACGCCGCCGACGGCGATATGGGTCGAGCTGACCGGCAGGCCGAGCTGCGAGGCGAGGATCACCGTGAGCGCGGCCGACAGCGCGATGCAGAAGGCCCGCGTGCGGTCGAGCTCGGTGATCTCCGAGCCGACCGTGCGGATCAGCTTCGGACCGTAGAGCGCCAAGCCCAGGACGATGCCGCCGGCGCCGACCAGCATCACCCAGAGCGGGATCGGCGCGCTGGTCGCCGTGCCGCCCGAGCTGACCGCCTCGCTGATGCCGGCCAGCGGCCCGACGGCGTTGGCGACGTCGTTGCCGCCGTGCGCGAAGCTCAGCAGGGCGGCGGCGAAGACCAGCGGCACGGTGAACAGCTCGTTGACGCCGCCCTTGCTGTTCGGCAGCCGCGGCGCGGCCCGCGCGACGTGGCGGCGGACCGCGACGAGGACGAGCAGCGCGACGACCAGCCCGGCCGCCGCCGCCGCCGGGAAGCCGATCTTCCAGACGTGCGACAGCCCCTTCATCAGCAGGTAGGTGGTGAAGGACCAGGCCATGACCGCGACCAGCCAGGGCACCGTCCGCCGTGCCGCGGCGAGGATGTCCGCCTGGTAGGTGATGCGCCGCTTGATCAGGTAGAGGAAGGCCGCGGCGATGATGCCGCCCAAGACCGGCGACAGCACCCAGGAGGCGGCGATGCGGCCGACCTCGCTCCAGTCGGCGATGCCCCAGCCGCCGGCCGCGATGCCCGCCCCGAGGACGCCGCCGACGATGGCGTGGGTGGTCGAGACCGGCGCGCCGATCGCGGTCGCCAGGTTCAGCCAGAGCGCCGCGGCGAGCAGGGCGGCGATCATCAGCCAGACGAAGGTCGGGCCGTCCTTGATCAGCGCCGGGTCGATGATGCCGTTCTTGATCGTGCCGACGACGTCGCCGCCGGCGATCAGCGCGCCCGAGGCCTCGAAGATCGCGGCGATGACGATCGCGCCGGCCAGGGTGAGCGCCCGGGACCCGACCGCCGGGCCGACGTTGTTCGCGACGTCGTTGGCGCCGATGTTCAGCGCCATGTAGCCGCCGATCATGGCGGCCGCGGTGACCAGCGGAGCGTGCGCCCCGGCGAAGCCCTGCGACAGGCTGTAGAGCATGATCACGATGATGAAGAGCAGCGCCGTGCCGAAGCGGAACAGCTCGCCGCGGTTGACCAGCAGCGCCTCTTCGATCTTCCGGACGTTCGGAACGTCGTCGGTCATCAGCCGGCCCCTGGCCCTTCCCCTTGATCCCCGCCGGGCGGCGCCGCCCTGCGCCGGACTCCAGCAGCCGTCGTCGTGGCGCAGCCATGCGATATGTCAGTTCTGTGACAATCAGGCTACCATGCTGTTCGGCCGGGCGACGAAGACGGCAGCGGGGCGGAACCGCAGGAGGGGGCGCCGGATGGCACCGACGGGGCGGCAGAGGGCTCGCGGGGGACGGCGCCGATGAAGGAGGCCGGCAAGAGCGGGAAGCGCCCGCTCGACCGCCTCGACATGAGCCTCGCGCTCGACCGGAAGAGCTACGAGAAGAAGCTCCGGCGCCTGCAGGAGCGGCTGCGGCTGATCCAGCAGTCCTATCTTTTCTCGGGCAACTCCGCCGCGATCGTCTTCGAGGGCTGGGACGCCGCCGGCAAGGGCGGCACGATCCGGCGCATCTCCGAGGCCCTCGATCCGCGCAGCTTCAAGGTCTGGACGATCGGCGCACCGCGCCGCTACTACCTGGAGCGGCATTTCCTGGCCCGCTTCATGGAGCGCCTGCCGCCGAACGGCGCGATCTCGGCCTTCGACCGCTCCTGGTACGGCCGGGTGCTGGTCGAGCGGGTCGAGAACCTGACCCCGAAGTCGCGCTGGCAGGCCGCCTACCGCGAGATCAACGACTTCGAGCGCATGCTGGGCGACGACGGCACGCGCGTCGTCAAGCTGTTCTTCCACATCACGCCCGAGGAGCAGCTGAAGCGCTTCGAGAGACGGCTCACCGATCCCCTGAAGCGCTGGAAGCTGACCTACGAGGACTTTCGCAACCGGGGCCGCTGGCCGGACTACGAGGACGCGATCAACGAGATGATCGAGCGGACCTCGACCCGCCACGCGCCCTGGACGCTGGTCGCCGCCAACGACAAGAAGCACGCGCGCATCGCCGCGCTGGGCGAGATCGTCCGCTGCCTCGGGCGCGGCGTCGACCTCGCGCCGCCGACGCTCGACGAGCGCACCCTCGCCGCGGCCCGCGACGAGTTCGATCTGCCCGACAGCCTGCTCGACAGCCTCGCCGGGCGCACCGAGTAGCCGGGCCGGGCGCGGCATCGCGGACGGCGTTTCGGAAAGGCTGGCGGCACGGCTTTCGCTCCATGGTTCGACAGGCTCACCATGAAGCGAAGGGGAGCCCATGGCTCCCCGCGCCCCCCTTCGCTTCGTCCCGAGCCTGTCGAGGGGCGGAGCGAAGTCGGCACGAGCGCTTCGGCCTACTCCGCGGCCAGCCTGACCTGCTGGGCCGCGGCCTCGCGGTACCAGGCCTGGGCGGCGGCGACGCCGCTGCCGGCCTCGAGGTCGGCGCCGGCGTCGAGCAGGGCCATCTCGGCTGAGGCCAGCGCCGCCAGGCACATGACCTCGTTGAGGTCGCCCAGGTGGCCGATGCGGAAGACCTTGCCGGCGAGCGGGCCGAGGCCGCTGCCGAAGGAGGTGCGGTAGCGCTGGTAGCCCAGGCGGATCACCTCCCTGGCGTCGACCCCGGCGGGCACCCGCACGGCGCTGACCGTGTCGGAGTACCAGCGCGGATGGGCGGCGCAGAGCTCCAGGCCCCAGGCGGCGACGCCGCGGCGCACGCCCTCGGCGAGCCGCGCGTGGCGGGCGAAGACCTGGTCCAGCCCCTCCTCGAAGAGCAGCGCCAGCGAGGCCTTCAGGCCGTGGAACAGCTGGGTCGGCGGCGTGTAGGGGAAGAAGCCCTCGGCGTTCATCTTCGCCATGTCGGCGAAGTCGAAGTAGCAGCGCCGCAGGGTCGCGCCCTTCGAGGCCTCCAGCGCCTTGTCGCTGACCCCGATCAGGCTGAGGCCGGCCGGCAGCATGAAGCCCTTCTGCGAGCCGGCGACCGCCAGGTCGACGCCCCAGTCGTCCTGGCGGAAGTCGATCGAGCCGATCGAGCTGACGCCGTCGACGAACAGCAGGGCCGGGTGGCCGGCGGCGTCGAGCGCGGCGCGCACGCCGGCGACGTCGGAGGTGACGCCGGTCGCGGTCTCGTTGTGGGTCACGAAGACCGCCTTGATGGCGTGGCTGCGGTCGGCCTTCAGGCGCTGCTCGTAGGCCTCCAGCGGCACGCCCTCGCCCCAGGGCACCTCCAGGCACTCAACCTGCAGCCCGAGACTCGCGGCCATCTGCACCCAGAGCTGCGAGAACTGGCCGTAGGAGGCCATCAGCACCCGGTCGCCGGGGCTGAGGGTGTTGGTCATCGCCGCCTCCCAGGCGCCGCTGCCCGAGGAGGGGAACAGGAAGACCCGGCCGGCCTCCGCCTTGAAGACCTTCCTGACGCCCTCGAACAGCGGCTTCGTGAGCTCGCCGAAGTCGGCGGCCCGCATGTCCTGCATCGGCACGTTCATGGCTTGGCGGACCGCCTCGGGGATGTTGGTCGGCCCGGGGATGTAGAGATGGGTGATCCCGTTGCGCATCGCGTCCTCCTCCTTCGCTGCCCGGCGGCTCGGACGGCCGCCTTCGGGGCTGGGGCCGGGGCTGGCCCCGACCGGAACAGGGCCGGGGTAGCACCGGCGCGCCCCCGGCCGCCAACCGAAAGGGGTCGATGTGAAGGGCTTGTGATTTACCGAAACCGGATTAGTAATGTTGTAAGTTACAGCTTCTCGGAGGAGGCCGCGCCATGGCGCCGCGCAAGACCTTCGTCGGGCCGCGGCTGCGCCAGCTGCGCCGCGAGCGCCGGCAGACCCAGGCCGGGATGGCCGCCGCCCTGGGCGTCAGCCCGGCCTACGTCAACCTGCTGGAGAACAACCAGCGCAGCCTCTCGGTGCAGGTCCTGCTGCGCCTCTCCGAGACCTACGGCGTCGACTGGCGCGAGCTGGTCGAGGACGATTCCGCCAGCCTGCTGGCCGACCTGCGCAGCGCGCTGCAGGACCCGGTCTTCGACGCCGAGCGGCCGGACCTGCAGGAGCTGCGCGCCGCCCTCGACCACAGCCCCGGCCTGGCGCGCAGCCTGCTGGTCCTGCACAAGGCCTACCAGGCGCTCGGCGAGCGCCTGCTGTCGGTCGGGCGGGCCGGCGTCGGCGACCTCGACCGCCTGCTGACCGCCAGCCCTGAGACCGTGGTCCACGACCTGTTCCGCCGGCACCGCAACCACTTCCCGATCCTGGAGGAGGCGGCCGAGGCCTTCCGCGGCGGCGAAGAGATCGATACCGCGGCCTTCTACGGCTTCCTGAAGCGCCGCCTCGAGCAGCGCCTGGGCATCGAGGTCCGCTCGGTGCCGGTCGACGCGCTGCCGCACGCCCTGCGCCTCTACGACGAGGCCGGCGGCCGGCTGCTGCTGTCGGACGGCCTGGACTATCCGAACAAGGTCTTCCAGCTGATCCACGTCACCGGCCTGCTGGAGTACCGCGAGGCGATCGACGCGGTGATCGCCGGCGCCGACATCACCGGCGGGGGCATCACCGGCGCGCGCGAGCAGGCGCGCTGCCGGGTCGAGCTGGCCAACTACTTCGCCGCCGCGGTCGTCATGCCCTATGCCGCCTTCCTCGCCGAGGCGCGGGCGACCCGCTACGACCTCGACCTGCTGGCCGCGCGCTTCGGCGTGACCTACGAGCAGGTCTGCCACCGGGTCACGACCCTGCAGCGCGAGGGCGCCCAGGGCGTGCCCTTCTTCTTCCTGCGCGTCGACAAGGCCGGCAACGTCGGCAAGCGCTTCAACGCGACCTCCTTCCAGCTCGCCGAGTACGGCGGCGCCTGCCCGCGCTGGGACGTGCACCTCTCGTTCCGCACGCCGGGGCGGATCCTGGCGCAGTTCGTCGAGATGCCCGACGGCTCGCGCTACTTCACGGTCAACCGCACGGTCGACCGGCCGAGCCTGGGCCACCAGAGCCAGGACAACCGCCTGGCGGTCAGCCTGGGCTGCGCCATCGAGCACGCCGGGCAGCTGGTCTACGCCGCCCGCTACCAGCTCTCCGACCCCGACCTGGTGACCCCGATCGGCATCACCTGCCGCCTCTGCCCCCGCCAGAGCTGCACCCAGCGGGCCCACCAGCCGCTGCACCTGGAGCTGCCGATCGACGAGCGGCGGCGGGGGGCGACACGGTTCGAGAGTTAGGGGAGGGGGGCGGCTTTTGACCCTGGCTGTGTGAAAACGCGTCGGCTGCTACGATTCCTCGTCGGAGCCGACGGGGGCGGTGATGAAGCGCTTTGTCGAGGGTGTGGATCGCAATCAGTCGACACTGTTTCCGGAAAGCCTCGAAGATTGGGTGCACCAGGATAATCCGGTTCGGGTGATCGATGCTTTCGTGGGGGAGCTGGATCTCGCCGCGCTGGGCTTCTGCGGTGTCGATCCTGCGGCGACTGGACGGCCGAGCTATCATCCTGCGGTGCTGCTGAAGCTCTACGTCTACGGCTATCTCAACCGGGTCCAATCGAGCCGGCGCATCGAGCGTGAGGCCGGCTGCAATGTCGAAGTGATGTGGCTGACCGGGCGGCT
>NZ_FWZX01000047.1 GCF_900177295.1 Tistlia consotensis USBA 355 | reverse complement strand
CGCTGCTCGACCACCGCCGCCTGGATCGCCACCGGCGTCTCGTTCGGCGAATGCAGCGGCCGGCGCGAGCGGTCCTCCAGGCCCGCCAGGCCCGCCGCGCGATAGCGCGCCAGCCAGCGATAGCCGACCGTCGGGCTGATCCCGAAGCGCCGGCACAGAGCGCGCTTGTTCGCCCCCTCCCGGCTCGCCAAAAGCACGAACTCCCGACGCTGCGACACGATCGACACCTCCTGCCAGGGCATCGAAAGCCTCCCTCATGAGACCCTCAATGCCGATCAGAATGCGTCCACCATGTCCCCGAACACCCGTCCACCATCTCTCCGGTCTATACAGCCTGTCGAAGGGCGAAGCCATTCCGGCACCGTCCGAGCCGGTTTCGCTCCGCCCTTCGACAAGCTCAGGACGAAGCGAATTGGGGCCGGCGAGCGCCCTACCCCGCCAGCACCATGACCTCGCCCCAGTCGTCGCCGGGGCTCAGCGGGACCTGCACGTACTCGCCGGCGCGCCAGAGCTCCACCTGGTCGAGGAAGTGCTCGGAGCCGAACCAGCCGTCCTGGCCGCCGAGCAGGACGAACCAGTTGGCGTCGGGGTCCGAGAGGTCGGAGATGTGGCGGGCCTGGCTGCCGTAGCCGGTCGGGTGGCGCTCGGCGGTCAGCCGGTGGGCGGTCTTCATGACGGTCGAGCTGGAGCCGGCGACGGGATAGTCGAGGAAGCGGTAGCGGCGGCCGAGCAGCGGCAGGCCGCCGAGCGGGTGCTGCAGCACCATGCGGTGCTGGCCGCCCCAGTCGCCGAAGCGCGCGACGCCGGCGGCGGCCTTGCCGAGCGCCTCGGCGAGCGCCGGGCGCAGGCGGGCGTCGGGCAGCAGCGACAGCTCCTCGCCGATCAGCTGGAACGCACGGCCGCCCGACTCGAAGGCCGCTAGGTCGCGGCGTTCGAACAGCGCGGCGGTCAGCGGGACCAGGGTCTGCTCGAAGGCCAGTGCGCCGCGGCTGTCGGCCCGGTAGTGGCCGTCCCAGTCGCGCAGGCTCGCCAGCACCCCGGCCGCCGGCCCGTCGAGCGGCAGGCCCTCGGCCCGGGCGACGACCAGGTCACGCAGCGCGACGGCCGAGGCCATGTAGACGTCCTGCTGCAGGGCGACGAGGTCCTCGACCCCGACCTTGTCGCCGGCGGCGAGCAGCGCGTAGAGCCGCTCGACCCGGTCGTTCGTCGAGAAGAACCAGCCGACCGGCACCTCGGCCTCGGCGCCGCGGTTGTTGGCCGAGGCGAGCAGCCCGGTCTCCGGCCGGAAGGCCTGGGGCAGCTCGTTGGCGCCGAGGATGCGCTGCCAGTGCGCCGCCGCCTCGGGCGGCTGGAGCAGCTCCGCCGGCGGATCCTTCGGCCGCGCCGGCAGGCGGGTCGCCATGACCTGGCCGATGTCGCCGGCGGCGTCCGCGTAGACGAAGTTCTGCGGCGAGACGGCGTAGCCCTCCAGCCCGGCGCGGAACTCCTCCCAGTTCCGGGCCCGGTTCACGGCAAGCAGGGCGCTGAGCTCGTCGCTCGGCCGATGGCCGATCCAGGTGAGCGCCGCCTGCAGGCCGTCGGCCTTCAGCAGCGGCGCGTCGGTGATCACCGGGCCGTGGACGGTATGGCGGATCGCGACCTCGGCGTCGCGCCAGCCGCGCACCTTGATGGTCTGGCGCTCGGTCTCGAAGGCCTCGGGCGGCAGGCCGGAAACGTCGATCAGGTCGCTGTTGGCGGAGCGCAGGTTGGTGCCGCCCCAGGCGATCCAGGGATTGCGGCCGATCGCGACGAAGGGCAGGCCCGCCGCCATGAAGCCGACCGCGTGGGTGCTCGGCGTGCGATAGCCGGCGATGATCCAGGCGTTGGGTTGGCTGACACCGAGGTGCGGGTCGCCGGCGAGCAGCGCGCCGCCGCTGCGGCTGCGCGTGCCGGCGACGGCGACGGCGTTGGAGCCGCTGCGGCTCGCGCCGGCCAGGATCGCCTCCAGCAAGGCGGCCTGGGCGCCCTCCTCGAGGTGATAGCTGGCCGTCGAGTTGCTGCCGGCCGCGACGAGGCGCGCCCAGAGCCCCGGCCAGTCCGGCCGCGCGCGCTGCTTGAGCAGGCCGAACCAGACCAGCCAGTTGACGTCGGTCGAGACCAGGCGGCCGAGGGTGACGACCTCCTCGGCCCGCCAGGGCTCCCGCTCCAGGCCGAAGAGCGCGAACTCGTGGGGCAGCCGCTCGCAGGTCGCGAGGTAGTGGTTGACGCCTTCGAGGTAGGCCTCGAGCCAGTCGCGCGTCGCCGCCGGCAGCGCCGCGACGATCGCCGGCGCGGCGCGGCCGAGGCCGAGGATGCGCAGGGAGCGGTCGATGTCGGTGGCGAAGGGGCCGACCATCTCGGCGATGCGGCCTTGCGAGACCCGGCGCAGGGTCTCCATCTGGCCGAGCCTGAGGTGGGCGTGGACCAGGCCCAGCACGAAGGCGCCGTCGCGGTCGCTGCCGGCCTCGACGAAGGGCACCATCCGCTCGTTCCAGCGGACCGTGACCCGACCCTCCAGCGGCAGGCCGCGGGTCGGGAAGGCCGCGAGCCGGGCGCGGCGGTCGCTCGGCGCCGGAAGCCCGGTGACGGCGGCCCGACCGCCCAGGACCAGCGCCGAGACCAGCGCCGCCAGCTTTCCTGCCATGACCGGAGACCCTTCCACCGCTTCCCACCCCTGAAGTAGGCACCGGCAGCCGGCCGGACCAGGGGGCGGCGGCGATCCGCCCCTTCCCCGGCTCGCCGTCCTTGGGCAAGCTGGCGCCAAGCAGAAGAAGCGGGAGGGGAAGAGCCCATGGCGGAGCGGCACGACGAGGCGCGCCAGGATCTCGGGGAATACGACTACGTCGTGGTCGGCGCCGGCAGCGCCGGCTGCGTGCTGGCCAACCGCCTGTCCGCCGATCCGAAGACCTCGGTGCTGCTGCTCGAGGCCGGCGGCAGGGACGACTGGATCTGGTTCAAGATCCCGATCGGCTACCTCTACTGCATGGGCAACCCGCGCGCCGACTGGGGCTTCAAGACCGCGGCGGACCCGGGGCTCAACGGCCGCTCGCTCAACTATCCGCGCGGCCGCGTGCTGGGCGGCTGCTCCTCGATCAACGGCATGATCTACATGCGCGGCCAGGCCCGCGACTACGACCTCTGGCGCCAGATGGGCAACGGCGGCTGGAGCTGGGACGACGTGCTGCCCTACTTCCGGCGCTCCGAGGACCACTACAAGGGGGCCAGCGAGCTGCACGGCGCCGGCGGCGAGTGGCGGGTCGAGAAGCAGCGCCTCTCCTGGGAGATCCTGGAGGCCTTCCGCCAGGCGGCGGTCGCCGTCGGCATCCCGCCGACCGACGACTTCAACCAGGGCAGCAACGAGGGCGTCGGCCTGTTCGAGGTCAACCAGCGGCGCGGCCGGCGCTGGAGCACGGCGACCGGCTTCCTGAGGCCGGCGCTGGAGCGGCCGAACCTGACGGTGATGACCCACGCCCAGGCCGAGCGCCTGGTCTTCGAGGGCCGGCGCTGCCGCGGCGTCGCCTTCCGCCGCAGGGGCGAGCCGGTCTCGGCGCGGGCGCGCCGCGAGGTGATCCTGGCGAGCGGCTCGATCGGCTCGCCGCAGCTGCTGCAGCTCTCCGGCGTCGGGCCGGGCGCTCTGCTGCAGCAGCACGGCATCGCCGTGCGGCACGCCCTGCCCGGCGTCGGCGGCAACCTGCAGGACCACCTTCAGATTCGCGCGGTCTATCAGGTCCAGGGGGTCAAGACCCTGAATCAGCAGGCCAATTCCCTGTTCGGCAAGGCCGCCATGGCGCTCGAGTACGCGCTCCGCCGCTCGGGCCCGCTGACCATGGCGCCGAGCCAGCTCGGCGCCTTCACGCGCTCCGACGCCAGCCAGGAGACGCCGAACCTGGAGTACCACGTGCAGCCGCTCAGCCTGGACAAGTTCGGCGAGCCGCTGCACCGCTTCCCGGCCTTCACCGCCAGCGTCTGCAACCTCAGGCCGGAGAGCCGCGGCCACGTGCGGATCACCAGCCCCGACTGGGACCGGCCGCCGGAGATCCTGCCGAACTATCTCTCGGCCCCGGCCGACCGCCTGGTCGCCGCCCAATCGCTGCGCCTGACCCGGAAGATCTGCGCCGCCGAGCCGCTCGCGAAGTACCGGCCGGTCGAGATCAAGCCGGGCCCCGAGCTGGAGGGCGACGAGGTGCTGGCGCGCGCCGCCGGCGACATCGCGACGACGATCTTCCACCCGGTCGGCACCTGCCGGATGGGCAGCGACGACCAGGCGGTGGTCGACGCGCGGCTGCGCGTCCACGGCCTGGAGTCCTTACGCGTCGTCGACGCCTCGGTCATGCCGACCATCACCTCGGGCAACACCAACTCGCCGACCATCATGATCGCCGAGAAGGCCAGCGACATGATCCGCGAGGACGCCCGGGGCTGATCGGAAGCGCCGCCGGCGCCCCGCGGGCGCCGGCGGCTCCCGATTTCATATGCAAAATAACGAATATTTAAATGGATCCGCGTAAGTTCGACGCACTGCCCCACCGTGCGTTGTATCCCGAATTTCCGCAGGACCGACCATGCGCTTCTCCAGGCTCACCTCGTTCGGCATCACCCATCGCGTCATCGCCCTGATCGCGCTGACGGCCGCGAGCATGATCGTCCTGGCGGGAATCAGGCTGGTCGACCTGAAGCACGCGCTCGTCGAGCAGAAGCGCACGGAGCTGCGCCAGCTGGTCGAGAGCGCGACCTCGGTGGCCGAGGCCTACCACGCCCGTGCCGAAGCCGGCGAGATGACGAAGGAAGCGGCGCAGCAGGCCGCCCTGAAGGCCATCGGCGCGATGCGCTACAACGGCGCGGACTATTTCTGGGTGAACGACATGACCCCGGTCATGGTCATGCACCCTGTGAAGCCCGACCTCGTCGGCAAGGACGTGTCGGGGCTCCGGGACCCCGCCGGCACGGCCCTGTTCATGGAGTTCGTGAAGGTCGTCAAGGCGCAGGGGGCCGGCTTCGTTGGCTACCTCTGGCCGAAGCCCGGCAAGGAGCAGCCGGTGCCCAAGGAATCCTTCGTCGAGGGCTTCGCGCCCTGGGGCTGGATCATCGGCACAGGGGTCTACATCGACGACATCGAGGCCGCCTTCCGGAGCAAGGCGACCGTCGAAGCCGGACAGATCGCGCTCATCCTGCTCGTCATCGGCGGCATCTCGCTGCTGGTCGCCCGCAGCATCACCAGGCCGATCACGCGGATGAGCCAGCGCATGCGCAGCCTCGCCGCGGGCGACCTCGACGGCGAGGTGCCCGGCATGGCGCGCCGCGACGAGATCGGCGGCATGGCGCAGGCCGTGCAGGTGTTCCGCGCCAACGCCGTCGAGCGACAGCGCCTGGAAGCGGAGAGCAGGCTCGCCGCGCAGCGCGCCGAGGAGGAGAAGCGGCGCACGATGCAGGAGATCGCGAGCGGCTTCGAGGCCACGGTGCAGTCGGTCGTCGAGACCCTGTCGCAGACCGCCGGCAGGATGCAGACGACGGCAAGATCGATGAGCACGGCGGTCGAGGAGACCGAGCAGCAGGCCGGCGCCGTTGCCGCGGCCTCCCAGGAGGCCTCCGCCAGCGTGCAGACGGTGGCGAGTGCCGCCGAGGAGCTCTCGTCCTCGATCGACGAGATCGGCCGTCAGGTGGACCGCTCGTCCCACACGGCGACGCGTGCCGTCGAGGACGCCCGGCTCACCAACGAGAAGGTCAGCGGCCTGGTCGATGCCGCGCGCAAGATCGGCGAGGTCGTCGAGCTGATCCAGGAGATCGCCGAGCAGACCAACCTGCTGGCGCTCAACGCGACGATCGAGGCGGCGCGCGCCGGCGACGCCGGCAAGGGCTTCGCCGTGGTCGCCAGCGAGGTCAAGGCGCTGGCCAACCAGACCGCCAAGGCGACCGAGGAGATCTCCCAGCAGATCAGCCACATCCAGGGCGCAACCACCGACGCCGCGACCGCGATCAAGGGGATCGGCCAGACCGTCGAGACGATCGACGAGATCGCCGCCAGCATCTCGGCCGCCGTGCAGGAGCAGGGCGCGGCGACCCAGGAGATCGCGCGCAACGTGCAGCAGGCCTCGGAGAGCACCAGGCAGGTGGCGAGCAGCATCAGCGCCGTCTCGAGGACCGCGACCGAGACCGGCGGCTCCGCCGGCCTGGTCCTGGAGGCGGCCGACCAACTGGCACAGCAGTCCGAGAACCTGCGCCAGGAGGTCGAGCAGTTCATCGCGCAGATCCGGGCGGGCTGAAGCGCCGGCCGCCGCGCCCGCGCGAGCAAGGCTCCGGCCCCTGGGGCCGCGTGGTCGCCCTGCGCGCGCGGCATGGGCCGACGGCGGCGGCGGCTGATAAGAAGGGGCCATGCTCCGACTGCCGCCCTCGGCCCGCGCCGCCCTGCCCTACGCCCTGGCCTACGCCGGGCTGTTCGGCGCGATCGGGCTCTACCTGCCCTACTTCCCGGTCTTCCTGAAGGGCCGCGGCTTCTCGGCCGAGGAGATCGCGCTGGTCGTCGCCCTGCCCGCCTGGCTGCGCCTGGCAACGACGCCGGCGCTCGCCGGCCTGGCCGACAGCAGCGGCCGGCCGCGCCGGGTCATGGTGATCCTGGCGCTCGGCGCGCTCGCCTGCTTCCTCGGCCTGTCCCTGGTGCACTCGCTGCTCCTGGTCGCCCTGCTCCAGGGGCTGGGCGCGCTGCTGCACCAGCCGCAGATGCCGATCAACGAGAGCCTCACCATCCAGGCCAGCAAGCGCCCGGCCGGCGAGGGCGGCTTCGACTACGGCCGGGCCCGGCTCTGGGGCTCCGTCGCCTTCGTCCTGGCCAACCTCGGCGGCGGCTGGCTGCTGACCGGGCGGCCGGCCGAGCTGGTGCTCTGGGCCTTCATCGCGGTGCTGGCCGCGACCGCGCTGGTCCTGCTCGCCCTGCCCGCCGGCCCGGGCCCCGCGGCCCGCCCCGCAAGGCGCTGGCGGCTGCCCTGGGCCCTGCTCGCCGAGCGCCGCTTCCTGCTGTTCTGCGCGACCGGCGCGCTGCTGCAGGGCACCCACGGCTTCTACTACGCCTTCGGCAGCCTGAACTGGCTGTCCGCGGGCCTGAGCGAGAGCTGGGTCGGCTGGCTCTGGGCGACCGGCGTGATCGCCGAGGTGCTGCTGTTCTGGCAGGGCGGCCGGCTGGTGCGCCGCTTCGGCGCCTACCGGATGATGGCGCTCGGCATCGCCGCCGGGCTGGTCCGCTGGCCGCTGATGGCCGTCGTCGCCGATCCCTGGCTGCTGCTGCCCGTCAACGCGCTGCACGCCCTGACCTTCGCCGCCAGCCACCTGGGCGCGATGCGCCACATCGCCGAGACGGTGGCGCCCGAGCGCGCCGCCACCTCGCAGGCGCTCTACGCGACGATCACCGGCAGCCTCGGCATCGGCTCGGTGATGTTCGCCTCCGGCTGGCTCTACCAGGGCTTCGGCGGGCACGGCTATCTCGCCATGGCATTGCTCTCCGCCGTGGCGGCACTGCCGCTGGCGCTGCTGGCCCGGAGCCGGAGCGCCTGATCGGGCGCGCGTCCCGCCGGCACCGGATTTTCCGGCCCGCCGGCCGCGATTCCGTCATGGCTCTGTGATCGACTGCGGGTATTGTGGCGGCTCTTCCAGGGGGAGCCATGACCAGCCGTTTTCCGACACTGACCCTGCTCGACCACCCGCTGATCCAGCACAAGCTGAGCCTGATGCGCGACCGCACCACGCGGCCGGTGCTGTTCCGCCAGCTGCTGCGCGAGATCGGCATCCTGATGGGCTACGAGCTGACCCGCGACCTGACCCTGAAGACCCGGCCGATCGAGACGCCGATGACGACCATGGACGCGCCCTTCCTGGCCGGGCCGGTAACCCTGGTCTCGATCCTGCGCGCCGGCCTGGGCATGACCGAGGGCCTGCGCGAGCTGATGCCCGACGCCAAGGAGGGCCACATCGGCCTGTTCCGCGATCCCGAGACCCATCAGCCGCGCGAGTACTTCGTCAAGCTGCCGGCCGATCCGGGGCGCGTGCTGCTGGTCGACCCGATGCTGGCGACCGGCGGCTCGGCGGTCCATGCCGTCGAGGTCCTGCTGGACCGCGGCATCGCCGCCAGGGACATCCGCTTCCTCTGCCTGATCGCGGCCCCCGAGGGCGTCGAGCGCTTCGCCGCCGCCTGCCCCGACGTGCCGATCCTGGCCGCCGCCCTGGACAGCCACCTCGACGAGAACGCCTACATCATCCCGGGCCTCGGCGACGCCGGCGACCGGCTCTACGGCACCGAGCACGGCAAGACGGCGACGGCCTGACGCGCGGCCGATCGCTGCGCTCCCGCAATTCCTACCAATCCGGTCAAGAAAGCGCTTGATCGCCTTCGCGGGCGCGGTATATCCAATCCTGACACGAACAGTCCGGATTGCCCGATGTTCCGCCTCAACCGCCTGACCGACTACGGCGTGGTCGTGCTGATGCAGATGGCCCAGGCGCCCGAGCGCCTGGTCAGCGCGACACAGCTGGCCGAGGAGAGCGGCGTGCCCCTGCCGACCGTCTCGAAGCTGCTCAACCAGCTGGCCCGCGGCGGCGTCATCGAATCGACCCGCGGAGCCGCGGGCGGCTACCGCTTGGCCGCGCCGGCCGAGGCGATCACCATCGCCTCGGTGATCCAGGCCCTGGAGGGGCCGATCGCGCTGACCGCCTGCGTCGAGGGCGCCCACGACAGCTGCGAGAGCGAGCTGATCTGCCCGATGCGCGGCAACTGGGAAAAGGTCAACGGCGCGATCCGCACGGCGCTGTCCGGGGTCACGCTGGCCGACATGACGGTCGGCTTCCCGCCGCTGCCGCCCCGGCGGCCGGTGGACGACAAGGTCCTGGCGACCGCCGCCGCGGCGGTGCAGCCGGGCCTGGAAACGGCCCGCTAGAGGCCGCAGACGTCAACGAGAGATCGCTTCCGAAGGGAATTCACTGGCATGGCCGCAAGCGTCGAAACGGTCGAGAAGGTCAAGTCGCTCGGCGAGCGCTACAAGTACGGCTGGTCGACCGACCTGGAGATGGACACGGCCCCCAAGGGGCTGAGCGAGGATATCGTCCGCTTCATCTCGGCCAGGAAGCAGGAGCCGGAGTGGCTGCTCGAGTGGCGGCTGAAGGCCTACCGCCACTGGCTGGAGATGCCCGAGCCCCGGTGGGCCAAGGTCGACTTCCCGCCGATCGACTACCAGGAGTCCTACTACTATGCCGCGCCGAAGGCGAAGGAGGGCCCGAAGAGCCTCGACGAGGTCGATCCGAAGCTGCTGGAGACCTACGAGAAGCTCGGCATCCCCTTGAAGGAGCAGGAGATGCTGGCCGGCGTCGCGGTCGACGCCGTGTTCGACAGCGTCTCGGTGGCGACCACCTTCCGCAAGAAGCTGCAGGAGGTCGGCGTCATCTTCTGCTCGATCTCCGAGGCGGTGAAGGACCATCCGGAGCTCGTGAAGAAGTACCTCGGCTCGGTCGTGCCCTACGCCGACAACAAGCACGCCTGCCTGAACTCGGCGGTCTTCACCGACGGCTCCTTCGTCTACATCCCCAAGGGCGTGCGCTGCCCGATGGAGCTGTCGACCTACTTCCGCATCAATGCCCAGAACACCGGCCAGTTCGAGCGCACGCTGATCGTCGCCGACGCGGGCGCCTACGTCTCCTACCTGGAGGGCTGCACGGCGCCGCAGCGCGACGAGAACCAGCTGCACGCCGCGGTGGTCGAGCTGGTCGCGCTCGACGACGCCGAGATCAAGTACTCGACGGTGCAGAACTGGTATCCCGGCGACGAGGAAGGCCGCGGCGGCATCTACAACTTCGTCACCAAGCGCGGCCTCTGCGCCGGCCGCAACTCCAAGATCTCCTGGACCCAGGTCGAGACCGGCTCGGCGATCACCTGGAAGTACCCGAGCTGCATCCTCAAGGGCGACAACTCGGTCGGCGAGTTCTACTCGATCGCCATCACCAACAACTTCCAGCAGGCCGACACCGGCACCAAGATGATCCACCTGGGCAGGAACACGCGCAGCCGGATCATCTCCAAGGGCATCTCGGCCGGCCGCGCCAACCAGACCTACCGCGGCCTGGTGCGCATGGGGCCGCGCGCCGCGAACGCGCGCAACCACACCCAGTGCGACTCGCTGCTGATCGGCGACCGCTGCGGCGCCCACACCGTGCCCTACATCGAGAACAGGAACCGCACCGCCCAGGTCGAGCACGAGGCGACGACCAGCCGGATCTCCGAGGACCAGCTGTTCTACTGCCGCCAGCGCGGCATCGGCCAGGAGGCCGCGGTCGCCCTGGTCGTCAACGGCTTCTGCCGCGAGGTCCTGCAGCAGCTGCCGATGGAGTTCGCCGTCGAGGCCCAGAAGCTGGTCGGCATCTCCCTGGAGGGTTCGGTCGGGTGAGGACGGCCTTTCCTGCGCTCCCTTATCCCGTCATCCCCGCGAAGGCGGGGATCCAGGGGCCAAGGGTCTCGGAGGAATGGCTCTGGATCCCCGCCTACGCGGGGATGACGAATGAAAACGTGAGACAAGAAGCGAACAATGTCCGATAGCATGCTGAAAATCCAGAACCTTCATGCCTCTGTCGAGGGCAAGCCGATCCTCCGGGGCATCGACCTGGAGATCGCGGCCGGCGAGGTCCACGCGATCATGGGGCCGAACGGCTCCGGCAAGTCGACCCTGTCCTACGTGCTGTCGGGCCGCGAGGGCTACGAGATCACCGAGGGCTCGGTGACCTACAAGGGCAAGGACCTGCTGGCCCTGGAGCCCGAGGAGCGCGCCGGCGAGGGCCTGTTCCTGGCCTTCCAGTACCCGGTCGAGATCCCCGGCGTGCCGAACACGACCTTCCTGCGCGAGGCGGTCAACGCGGTGCGCGAGTACCGCGGCGAGGAGCGCTACGACGCCCTCAAGTTCATGAAGGTCCTGCGCGCCAGGCTGAAGGAGCTCGGCATGTCCGACGAGTTCCTGAAGCGCGCCGTCAACGTCGGCTTCTCCGGCGGCGAGAAGAAGCGCAACGAGGTCCTGCAGATGGCCTGCCTGGAGCCGAGCCTGGCGCTGCTCGACGAGACCGACAGCGGCCTCGACATCGACGCGCTCAAGGCCGTGGCCGACGGCGTCAACGCCCTGCGGTCGCCCGACCGCTCGTTCCTGCTGATCACCCACTACCAGCGCCTGCTTGGCTACATCGTGCCCGACAAGGTCCACGTGCTGGCGCGCGGCCGCATCGTCGAGAGCGGCGGCCCGGAGCTGGCCGAGAAGCTGGAGGCCGGCGGCTACGCCGGCTACCTGGACGAGACCGAGGCGGCGTGACGATGGGCGACGCGCCTCCCCTCGCCCGCCTGCTCGACGCCCGCCTGGTCGAGGAGGGCGCCGCCGCCCTGCCCGGCGCCGGCCTGCCCTGGCTGGCCGAGCGCCGCAAGGCGGCCGCCGAGCGCTTCCGCGCGCTCGGCCTGCCGCATCGCCGGCTCGAGGCCTGGAAGTACACAGACCTGCCGCGCGCCCTGAAGGACCGCGACTACCTGCCGGCGCAGCGCCAGGCGCCGGCCAGCCTGGACGCCGTGCCGGCCCTGACCGGGGACGAGCCGCTGGCCCGCCTGGTCTTCGTCGACGGCCTCTACCGCGCCGAGCTCAGCCGCGCGGCGACCGGTTCGGGCAGCCTGCCCGACGGCGTCCGCCTGCTGCCGCTCGCCCAGGCCCTGGAGCGCGAGCCCGGCCTGCTGGAAGGCCGCCTCGACGCCCTCACCGGCGACGCGGACGGCGCGGACCCGCAGCTCGCCCTGCTGGCGCTCAACGCCGCCCTGCTCGACGACGGCCTCGTCCTGCTGGTCGAGCCCGGCGTCGCGGTGCCGGGCCGCATCGAGCTGGTCCAGCTCGGCGGTCTCGGCGAACGGCCGGTGTTCCACGCGCCGCGTCACCTGGTCGTGCTCGGCGAGGGCGCCAGCGCGACGCTGGTCGAGCGCATCCTGGGCGTCGGCCCGACCGGCGGCCTCGCCAACGCCGTCACCGAGCTCCGGCTCGGCAAGGGCGCCGCCCTCACCCACCTGCGCCTGCAGGAGGCCAACGAGGCGGCGATCGAGCTGGCGACGACCTTCGGCGCGCTCGAGGCCGGGGCGCGCTACGAGGCCTTCGCCCTGACCCTCGGCGCCGCCCTGTCGCGCCACGAGATCGACCTGACGCTCGACGGCGAAGACGCCGAGGTCGCGCTCAACGGCGCCTACCTGCTGCGCGGCAGGCAGCACGGCGACACCACGACCCGCATCGTCCACCGGGTACCCGACACCAGGGCCAGCGAGACCTACAAGGGCGCGCTCGACGACGAGGCGCGCGCCGTCTTCCAGGGCTTGATCCTGGTCGAGCGCGGCGCCCAGAAGACCGACGGGCGGATGCTCAACAAGACCCTGCTGCTCTCGGACAAGGCCGAGGTCGACAGCAAGCCGGAGCTGGAGATCTACGCCGACGACGTGCAGTGCGCCCACGGCGCCACGGCCGGCGAGATCGACGCCGACGCCCTGTTCTACCTGCGCAGCCGCGGCCTCGACCAGCGCCGGGCGCGCGCCCTGCTGATCGAGGCCTTCCTGGCCGAGGCGATCGAGAGCCTGAGCGACGAGGGCCTGCGCGAGCCGCTGCTGGCCCGCGTGCGCGCCTGGCTGCAGAAGGCCGGCGAGCAGGACCGCAACGAGACGGAGGGCGGCCGATGAGCACCGCTGAAGCGCTGGACCAGCCCTACGACGTCGAGGCCGTGCGGGCCGACTTCCCGATCCTGCACCGCCCGGTCTACGGCAAGCCGCTGGTCTTCCTGGACAGCGCCGCCTCGGCACAGAAGCCGCGCCAGGTCATCGAGGCGGTCAGCCGTCTGTACGAGACCGAGTACGCCAACGTGCACCGCGGCCTCTACTACCTGAGTGACCGCGCGACCACGGCCTTCGAGGCCGCGCGCGAGAAGGTGCGCGGCTTCCTGGGCGCCGCCAGCGAGCGCGAGATCGTCTTCACCCGCAACGGCACCGAGGCGATCAACCTGGTCGCCGGCTCCTGGGGCCGCCAGACCCTGAAGGCCGGCGACGAGATCCTGGTCACCGAGCTGGAGCACCACGCCAACATCGTGCCCTGGCAGCTGCTCTGCCAGGCGACCGGGGCGCTGCTGAAGGTCGCGCGCATCGAGGACGACGGCCGGCTCGACATGGCGTCCTTCGAGCGGCAGCTCTCCGAGCGCACGAAGCTGGTCGCCGTCGCGCACATGTCGAACGTGCTCGGCACGATCCTGCCGGTCGCCGAGATCGTCGCCAAGGCCAAGGCGGTCGGCGCCACGACCCTGATCGACGGCTGCCAGGGCGCGGTCCACGGCAAGGTCGACGTCCGGGCCCTGGGCTGCGACTTCTACGTCATCACCGGCCACAAGCTCTACGGCCCGACCGGGATCGGCGCGCTCTACGGCCGCGAGGCGCTGCTCGAGGCCATGCCGCCCTACCAGGGCGGCGGCGAGATGATCGACGTCGTGACCTTCGAGGGCTCGACCTGGGCCGAGCTGCCGCACAAGTTCGAGGCCGGCACGCCGGCGATCGCCCAGGCGGTCGGCCTGGGCGCCGCCATCGACTACCTGCAGCGCCTCGGCGTCGAGCGGGTCGCGGCCCACGAGCATGCGCTGCTCAATCACGCGACCCAGCGGCTGGCGGCGATCGACGGCCTGAGGATCGTCGGCACCGCCCCGGGCAAGGGCGGCGTGATCTCGCTGCACGCCGACTTCGCCCACGCCAACGACATCGGCCTGATCCTCGACCGCGAGGGCGTGGCGGTGCGCACCGGCAACCACTGCGCCCAGCCGCTGATGGCGCGCCTCGGGCTGACGGCGACGGCACGCGCCTCGCTCGCCTGCTACAACCGCCACGAAGACGTCGAGGCGCTGGCGACGGCGCTGGAGAAGGTCAAGGCGAAGCTGGGATAGGGATCGGGATGTCTCTGGAAAGATACCAGGAGTTCGTGGAGGCGCTCGAGGAGCTCGATGACGAGATGCGCTTCGAGTACATCCTCGACCTTGCCCGCGAGCACAAGGACGCCCCCTTCCCGGAGGAGGCCATGACCCGGGAGAACCTGATGCACGGCTGCCAGTCGCGGGTCTGGATCATCCACGAGGAGAAGGCTGGCCGGCACTACTTCCGCGGCCACAGCGACGGCGCCATCGTCAACGGCCTCGTCCACATGATGACCGACTCCTTCAGCGGCCTGACCAGCGAGGAGATCCAGGCCCTGACGCTCGACCACGTGCGCAAGCTCAACCTCGGCGCGCTCACCACCCAGCGCCAGGTCGGCATGATGGCCATGCTGAAGCACATCCAGAAACTCAGTCGCCAGGCGGAGGCCGCGTGATGTTTGGGCTGTTTTCGAAGGACCGGAAGATGAGCCGCGAGACCCCCACCGAGGAGACGCCGAAGCGCCCGGTGGTCACCCCGGACGACATCCAGGGCGAGGACGTCGCAGGCCGGCACGAGGCCGACGAGCTGCCGGCCCAGCCGCACTACAACCCCTACATCTGGCCGGGCGCGATGGAGTCCGAGGCCGAGGAGGGCAGCCAGGCCCACGCCGGCGAGCCCAAGGACCCCGAGGTGCCGCCGGCCGAGCGCACGGCCGTCGAGGACGCCCTGCGCGAGGTCTACGACCCGGAGATCCCGGTCAACATCTACGACCTCGGCCTGATCTACAGCCTGGAGATCGCCGAGGACGGCACGGTCGACGTCACCATGACCCTGACCGCCCCGGCCTGCCCGGTCGCCGGCACCCTGCCCGGCGAGGTCGCCCGCACCATCGCCGCGGTGCCCGGCACCGGCGAGGTCACGGTGACGCTGACCTGGGACCCGCCGTGGGACAAGGACAAGATGACCGAGGACGCGAAGCTGGCCCTGGGGATCTACTGAGGGGCCCGTGCGGGAACCGCTCCATGGTTCGACAGGCTCACCATGAAGCGGTTTTGGAGAAGGCACCCCCAACCGCTTCATCCTGAGCCTGTCGAAGGGTGAAGCGGTCGCGGCACGGGCCTTTGAGAACGCCTCGCAAGGCCCTATATTGAGAGAACCGATCGCGAACGACGCGAGACACGAGAGGAACCGACCATGGCCCCGATCCTGACGCTGACCGACGCCGCCGCCGAGCGCGTCAAGAAGCTGATGGCCGCCGCGCCGAAAGACGAGCAGATCCTCGGCCTGCGCGTCGGCGTCAAGGCGCGCGGCTGCTCCGGCCTCAGCTACTTCGTCGAGTACGCCAAGGAGCGCAAGCGCCTCGAGGACGTCATCGAGGACAAGGGCGTCAAGCTGTTCATCGACCCGACGGCGGTCATGTTCCTGCTCGGCAGCCAGATGGACTACCAGGAGGACAAGCTGCAGAGCGGCTTCGTCTTCTCCAATCCCAACGAGACCGGCCGCTGCGGCTGCGGCGAGTCCTTCACCGTCGGCAGCCAGCCTGAGCAGCCCCAGCACGCGGGTTAGCGACGGCGGGTTCCCGGGTTTCCCATCTCGCGCCCCCACCCTTCTCCGTCGTCCCCGCGAAAGCGGGGATCCAGAGAATGAAGAGGCCTGCACGGACCTCCTCTGTCCGCATAGTAGTCACCTTTCTCTGGATCCCCGCTTTCGCGGGGATGACGAATTGGGGGGCGGGCACCACGGCGTGAGCGCTATCCCAGCGCCGGCTCGGTCATCTCCGGCGGCGCCTGCAGCCCCATCAGCTTGAGGATCGTCGGCGCGACGGCGAGCTGGCTGACCGTCTCCCCGGCGACGCCGCCCTCGGGATGGCCGACGTCGTAGAAGGCGACCAGGCGCTCGGCCTCCGAGTTGCCGCCGTGGCGGCCGTCGGCGGTCATGCCGTGGTCGGCGGTGACCAGCACGCGGTAGCCGGCGCCGGTCCAGAGGTGCAGGAACTCGGCGAGCGCGTTGTCGACCATCCAGACCTGCTTGCGGTACTCGCGGCTGTCGGCACCGTAGCCGTGGCCGACCGCGTCGATCGAGAAGGAGTGCAGCAGCAGGTAGTCGGGCGCATGGCGCCGGATCGCCAGGGTCGCGCGGACGCAGAGGTCGTGCTCGCTGGGCAGGTGCAGGTTGAACTTCTGATAGCCCCGCTCCGAATAGAAGCGGCCGTGCTGGATCGGCAGATCCGGGTCGTCGACCTCGGCGTCGCGCAGCGCCTCCCAGGGCGAGCGGTTGTAGAGCTCCGAGAAGAAGTAGTGGGCGACGGCCGCGGTCCTCTTCCCGGCCGCGCGCGCCACGCCGAAGACGTGCGGGCCCTTCGACAGCGGCACGTGGTCGTTGGAGCGGATGCCGTGGAGCGCCGGCGGCGTGCCCGTGTGCAGCGTCTCGTAGATCGGCGCCGAGAGGCTCGGCAGGCAGGAGCGCATGCGCCAGCGCCGCGCCTGGCCGGCCTCGACCAGGCCTTCGAGCCAGCCGCAGTTCTCGACGGCGGCCTCGAAGCCGAGCGCGTCGAGGATGACCAGGATCACCTTGCCGGACATTCTTGCTCCTTCGGACAGGTCCGTGCCGCCACCTCACCCGCCTCGCTCGCGCTCGGCACCCTCTCCCCTGAAGCGGAGAGGGTTACGTTTTCCCTCTCCGCTTCAGGGGAGAGGGAGGGGCCCACGCGACAGCGTGGGAGGGAGAGGTGGCGGCACGGACCGGTGGACGGGCCCGAACATCTACCGCAGCACCAGCCCCTCGAGCAGCTCGCGGTAGTCGCCGAGCGGGCGGACGTGCAGGCCCTCGCGCTTGCCCTCCTCGTCCCAGCGGCGCAGGCGCACGGCCTGGTCGTGGAAGGGCTCGGCCTCGAAGGCGCGGGCCTCGGGCGCGCTCATCGGGCCGCCCTGGTGCTTCAGGGAGTGCACGCTGGCCGGCGACAGGCGGTCGAAGTAGCCGGGCTCGACGGCGCAGAGCCAGCGCTTGGCGGCGACGTGCAGGCGCACCGGCTCGGTGACCTCGGGCCCGAAGCGGCTGCTCAGCCAGGCGGCGCCGCCGCGGTCGTGGCGGTGCTGGCCGAAGGCGTCGTCCGGCTCCTCGATCAGGTGGCCGACGTCGTGCAGCAGCGCCGCGGCGACGAGCGAGGGCGCGGCGCCGTCCGCGGCCGCCAGGGCGGCGCACTGCAGGGCGTGCTCCAGCTGGGTGACCTGCTCGCCGTAGGTCTCGCCGCCCTTGGCGGCGAAGACGGCTTCGATCTCCGAGACGACCGGGCTCATGCCCCCTCCAGCTCCGCTTCCAGGATCGCGAGACGGCTCCTGAGGCCGTCCTTGTCGGCGTAGCAGCCCTGCAGGCGGCGGCGTCCGCCGAAGCCCCCGCCGTATCCGGTGCGGCCGTGCAGCACCCGCCGGTTGTCGACGGCGAAGAGATCGCCCGGCGCCAGGCGGAAGGCGACCCGCTGGCCGGCCTCGTGCAGCAGCCGGCCGAAGCGCCGGTAGGCCCGGTAGAACTCCGGCAGGACCTCGGCCGGCAGGTCGAAGGGCGCGGCCGAGCGGTTGTTGTAGCGCAGCGCCACGACCTGGCCCTCGTCGTCGAGCTCGATCAGCGGCGCGCGCGCCGAGAGGTCGACCCCGGCCTTGCGGTCGAGGTAGCGGAACGGCACCGCGTGGCGCGCCAGCAGGGCGAAGTCCTGGGGCGCCTCGGCGCGCAGCCGCTCGGCGACCGCGAAGCCGTCGACCGCCAGGGATTCGCCGCCCTCGGCGCTGGCCTCCAGGCAGTGCAGCAGCTGCAGGCCGGGCACCGGGTCGCGATAGGGATTGTCGGTGTGCAGGCCGAGCGCCAGGCCGGTGAAGGCGAGGTTGCTCGGGGCCTCCAGGCTGACGACGTCGAAGAGCCGGCCGTAGTTGGTCTCGCGGACGTAGCCGAACCAGGAGACGGCCTCGAAGACGGTCTCCGGCTCCGCCGGTCCGCCGCGCAGGATCGCCAGCCCGCAGCGGTCGAGGTTGCGCAGGAAGCGCAGCAGCCCCGGCCCGCCCTCGGCGGCTTCCTGCCAGGGCTGCTCCGGCAGGCGCTCCTGCAGGCCGGCGTCCCAGAGCGTCGGCCGCCGTCGCCGCGCCGCCCGCGCCGCCGCCGAGAGGTCGTGGCCGCGCAGCCAGTCGGGCTCGAAGATCGCGGTCAGTCCTTCCGGCTGGAAGGTCACGGCCAGGCGGCCGTCGTCGTTCAGCACGGCGTCGCCGAGCTCGATGTAGGCCGGCAGGGTCGCGATGTCGAAGGTGCGCTGGCCCTCCGGCGCGTGCCGGCCCTCGGGCAGGTTGTCGCGCAGCCAGAGCGCCGGGAAGCGGCTGGCCGGGCCGTCGCTCCAGGTCACGGTCAGCCACTCGTGGTCGACGGTCAGCTCGGTGATCGCGGGCGGAATCGCCGCCCGGGGCAGCGAGGACGACATCTCGTTTCTCCTCCTTCTCTCCAACGGCGCACCCTAGCCGCGCAGCATGACGATTTGACGGCTCTCAGGCGGCCGCGAACAGGCGCCGCGTGCCGGCGACGAGCTGGGCGAACATCGCGCCGGCCGCCGGGCTCATGTGGCGGGCCCGCAGGCAGCCGTGGATCAGCCCGGCGAAGCAGCGATGCTCGACCGGTACGCCGGCGGCGGCGAGCCGCTCGGCATAGACCGCGGCGTCGTCGCGCAGGGGATCGTACTCGGCCGCGACGATGACCGCGGGCGGCAGGTTCGCGAGGTCGCCGGCGAGCAGCGGATGCGCCAGGGCGTCGCGCGGCACCGTCGCGCCGAACAGCTGCAGGTGATAGGCCGCCATGTCGGCGTGGGTCAGCCCCGGGCCGTCGGGCGCGGGCGCGCGCTGCGGCTCGGCGAACTCGAGACCGAGCGCCGGGTAGATCAGGACCTGGCCGACCAGGCGCGGCGCCGCGGCGGCGCGCGCCTTCAGCGCCAGGGCGGCGGCCAGCTGGCCGCCGGCGGAATCGCCCGCCACCGCGATCCGGCCGCCGTCCAGGCCCAGCGACTCGGCGGCGTCGGCCAGCCAGGTCAGCGCCGTCCAGGCGTCGTCGATCTGCGCCGGCCAGCGGTGCTCGGGCGCCAGGCGGTAGTCGACCGAGACGGCGGCGCAGCCCGCCCCGGCGACCAGCTCGGCGACCACGGCATCGTGGCTGTCGAGGCCGCCGAGCACCCAGCCGCCGCCGTGGCAGTAGAGCAGGACCGGCGGCCGCTCGACCCCGGCCGGCCGGTAGAGCCGCAGCGGCACGGCCCGTCCGCCCGCCGGCGCCGAGAGCTCCTCGACCGAGACGCCCGCCGGCCGGTCCTCGGCGAAGCTGCGGCAGAGCGCGTCGTAGCAGGCGCGCTGCTCGGCCAGCGACAGCTCGGTCGCGTTCAGCGGATAGGCGGCCTCGCTCCTGGCCAGGAACTCCCGGATGCCGGGCGCCAGATCGAACTCCTCGAACGCCAAGATGCCTCTCCTTCCGTGATCTCGACTCGCCGGCTGCAGTGTCGCCCGGCGCGCGCCTTTCGGCACGCAAAACCCGCCGGGCGCGGGATGCATCGCGCTGGTCCGACGCCGCAGCGCTGTGGTTTGGTTCGAGGAACGCAATTGCGGAGCAGGGCATGGCGACCTTCGAGCAGGCAGAATACGAGGCGCGCATCGCGCGCACCAAGGCCGAGATGGCGGCGCGCGGGCTCGATGCCCTGGTCGTCACCGACGTCGCCAACATGCACTGGCTGACCGGCTACGACGGCTGGTCCTTCTACACGCCGCAGTGCGTCGTGATCGGCCAGGAGCTGGAGCAGCCGCTGTGGATCGGCCGGGGCATCGACGTCAACGGCGCGCGCGTCACGACCTTCCTGAAGCCGGAGCACATCCACCCCTACCCCGACGACTACGTGCAGACCCCGCTCAAGCACCCGATGGGCTGGGCCGGCCAGGTGCTGGAGGGCTACGGCCTCGGCGGCAAGCGGATCGGCGTCGAGACCGACAGCTACTACTTCTCGCCGCGCGCGCTCGGCGCCCTGCAGGGCGCGCTGCCCAACGCCTCCTTCCAGGACGCCGACCTGCTGGTCAACTGGCTGCGCATCGTCAAGTCGCCGGCCGAGATTGCGCTGATGCAGCAGGCCGGCGAGATCATGGACCTGGTCATGTCGACGGCGATCGAGTCGATCGACCCGGGCGTGCGCCAGTGCGACGCCGCGGCGGCGATCTACCGCGCCGCGGTCTCCGGCACGCCGGAGTTCGGCGGCGACTACCCGGCGATCGTGCCGATGCTGCCGACCGGCCTCGGCACCTCGACGCCGCACCTGACCTGGAGCGACGCGCCCTTCAGGAGCGGCGAGGCGACGATCCTGGAGCTCGCCGGCTGCCGCCTGCGCTACCACTGCCCGCAGGCGCGCACCCTGTTCCTGGGCAGCCCGCCGCAGCGTCTGGCCGAGGCCGCCAAGTGGGTCGTCGAGGGCATCGAGGCGGCGCTCGCGGCCGCCAGGCCCGGCGCCACCGCCGAGGCGGTCGAGCGGGCCTGGCGCGAGACCGTGGCCAGGGGCGGCCTGCTCAAGGAATCGCGGATCGGCTATTCCTGCGGCCTGAACTACCCGCCCGACTGGGGCGAGCACACCCTGTCGCTCAGGCCCGGCGACACGACCGAGCTGAAGCCCGACATGACGATCCACCTGATCCCGGGCATCTGGCAGGACGACTGGGGCATCGAGATCTCGGAATGCTTCCGGGTCATCGAGCGCGGCGCCGAGCCCTTCTGCACGACGCCGCGCGAGCTGATCGTCAAGCGCTGACCGGCGGGCCGGTCCTAACCGGCGAAGTCCTCGAGCAGCTTGCTGCGCTGCTCGGTCAGCAGCGCGCGCAGGTCGTCGGCCGGGATCCCGGGGAACCTGACGGCCGCGAAGGCGACCCAGGCGTCGCGGTAGCGCAGCCAGGCGCGCTGGGCGGTGCGGATGCCTTCCTTGGTGACCGTGCCCCAGAAGGGGTCCTCGGCCGCCATGACCTGCTTCCAGAGCAGGTTGAGCCGCTGGTCCGCGGCCGCGTAGGAAGCGGCCTCGTGGGGCGCCGCTCCCGCCTCGAGCTGCTTCAGCGTCGCCAGGAACTGCTCTTCCAGCGCCTGCTGCTGCTCGACCTCGAAGGCGACCCGGGCGGTGCCGCTGAGGTCGACCTCGTTGTCGACGCTGGTCGAGATGTAGGCGTCCTTCGCCTTCTGCAGGGTGGCGAAGGCCCGCGTCTCGGCGGCACTCCAGCCCTGCGTCAGGCCGGCCGCCGCCTGCGCGCGCTTCGCGTCCTCGATGGCTGCCGCGTGGACCGCGCAGAGCCCGCCGGCATAGCCGCTGGTGATGTCGTCGCAGAAGCTGAAGTCGTGCCCGTCCCAGCCCTCGGCCTTCAGGCGCTGCAGGTGCAGGACCCGGCCGTCCGACTCGGCCGGGGCGCCCTCGATCCGGCAGGCGTAGGCGGTCGCGAGGTCGAGGTCACGCCTCGCCCCCAGGCCGTTGGCATAGACCGTCATCAGCATCGCCGTGCCGCCGAGCCCGCCGAGGTCCTTCTGCTGCTCGACGAAGGCGCAGAGCCGCGCCCTCTCCGGATCGGCCGGCACGCCGATGCCGTAGTAGAGCGTCTCGGAGCTGCAGTCCTTCAGTTGCGCCGCCATCGCCGCGTCCGGCCGGTCGGCCGGCGGCGCCTCGAGGCCCTGCAGCCGGCGGCAGATCGCCTTGGAGGCGGCGAACTGGGGATCGTCCCCCGCCGCCTCAGCCCAGTCGTAGGCCCGCGCCGCCAGGGGCAGGGCTGCAAGACTCAGGCCGAACAGCAGACCGATCGTTCGTCTCATGGCTTCCTCCCTGCGACGCGGAGAAGCCCCCTCTCCGCCCCCTTGGGGGGGAGAGGGTCGGGGTGAGGTGGGGGCGCGCCGTCGACGCAGCGCAGACGGAGCGGAAGGATCGCCCCACCTCTCCCTGCCCTCTCCGCCCCCCGGGGGCGGAGAGGGAACTTGTGGGTTTGGGCGCCCTACCCCCGCAGGCGCTGCACCAGCTTCCAGCCGAGCGGCGCGGTCAGGGCGGCGAGAGCGGTCTTGAAGACGGCGCCGAGCAGGAAGGGCGTCAGGCCGGCGGCGACCGCCTTGTCGAGGCTGCCCAGGAAGACCGACAGCCAGGCGACGCCGAGCGCCAGGATCACGACGGTGCCGGCGGCCATCATCAGCAGGGCGGTCGGCAGGCGCCGGTCCCAGCCGCGCGCGGCCAGCAGGCCGACCAGCAGGGCGCTGAGCGCGAAGCCGACCAGGTAGCCGGCGGTCGGGCCGGCGAAGTAGGCGAGCCCGCCGCCGGCGGCGAAGACCGGCAGGCCGATCGCGCCTTCGGCGAGATAGAGCAGCACGCTGGCCGTGCCGACGCGCCAGCCCAGGACCGCGCCGAGCAGGATCACCGCGTAGGTCTGCATGGTCATCGGCACCGGCCAGAAGGGCACCTGGATCTTCGCCGAGACGGTCAGCAGGATCGAGCCGGCGACGATCATCAGGAGGTCGCGCAGGACGCGCTGCTGGGCGCCCTGGACCGGCCAGGCAGCCTGGAGCAGCGAGACGTTGGACAGGCGGATATCGGCCACGGGCGGCACTCCCCTCGTTCGGCGGAAACTGGAGCGGCTAGCTTTGGCACAGGCCGCGCGCGTTGCGCAACGGCCGAGCCGCACCGTCTCCCCAGCCATGCGCGCGGCTTCGACGGCCGCCCGACCGGCCGCGACGCTCCGCTCCGGGCGAAATCAAATGCCGCTCCGGGCCGGTTTCCCGAACGACTGTTCCGGGAGCCCTCTCGAAGTCCTCCCGTTTCGTGCTTTTTTGGTAAACGCCTTGCAAACGATTTGGCGCCGCCACTTGTCACGGGTAAGTACTCGGTGAACGGCGCCGCCTCGACAGCGGCGCCGTCCTCGTTCCCGCAAGACGACGGCAAGGAATCGGGCGGCGCCGGGCGCCCGTCGGAAGGTCATGATGGATGCACGGGTCCAGCAGGTGGAACTGGGTGACTTCGCGGGGCCGTCGTGCCTCGACCCCGCCGTCAGCCTGGACGAGCTCGCCGCCTTCGGCACGGCCCTGCCGAGACGTGACGGGCGCCTCTTCTTCGACTACTGGCTGGCGCACTGGCGCGACGGCCGCCCGCCGCGCCGGGCCGACGTCCTGCCCGAGGAGCTCGGCCGCCTGCTGGCCCAGGTCTTCCTGATCGAGGTCGAGCCGGAGACCGGCCGCCTGCGCTACCGCCTGATCGGCACCGGCATCGCCGCCGGCATCGGCTACGACTCGACCGGCCGCTACCTCGACGAGGTCAGCGCCGGCTTCCCCGAGGCGCTGCGCGCCCGCTGGCAGCGCCGGGACGCGCTCTGCGTCGGCCAGGGACGGCCGGTCTGCAGCGGCTGGTCCCTGGATCACATCGGCCGCGCCTGGCGCGCGGTCGTCAGCCTGCGGCTGCCGCTGATCGAGGACGGCCGGGTCACCCACCTGCTCGGCTTCGGCGCCGTCGAGTAGCGCGGCCGCCGCCCCGCCCCCCTCCTCCTCCCCGCCCCCCTCCTCCTCCCCGCCCGCCCCTGGCAACGGCGATTTCCCGGGCGGCCGGGGCCCGCTAAGCTGCCCTCCGCGCAAGTCGCTCCAGAACCCGGACCGGCGGAGCGGGTAGGATGGCCACGGCGGCAACTCCTGAGCAGACGGCGAAGCGCCCCCGGATCGGCGTGCTGGCGCTGCCGAACTTCCCGATGATGGCGTTCAGCGCCTTCCTCGAGCCGTTCCGCGCCGCCAACCCGCTGGGCGCCCGGCCGGCCTACAGCTGGACCATCGTCGGCCTCCGGGCCGGCCCGGTGGCGGCCTCCAACGGCCTGACCATCGAGGCCGCCTGCAGCCCCGAGGACCAGCCGCAGTTCGACCGCATCGCCGTCGTCTCCGGCGGCGACGCCGACCGCATCGCGCCGCAGGGCGCCTGGAGCTGGCTGCGCCGCGAGGCCCGGCGCGGCGCCCAGGTCGGCGCGGTCGCCGACGGCGCCTTCTTCATCGCCCGCGCCGGCCTGCTGGACGGCCACCGCTGCTCGATCCACTGGGAGAGCGAGGCCTCGTTCCGCGAGAACTTCCCGGCCGTCGCCCTGACCGCCGAGCTGTTCGTCGTCGAGCCCCGCCGCTTCACGTCGGCCGGCGGAGTCAGCGCCTTCGACATGGCGCTGGAGATGATCGAGCAGGACCACGGCCTGGCGCTGGCGACGGCAGTCTCGGACTGGTTCGTCCACGACCGCGCCCGCCGCTCGATCGACCGCGGCACCCTCTCGCTGCGCGCCCGCACGGGCCTGTCCGACACGCTGATGCTGAAGGCCATCGGCCTGATGGAATCGCACATGGAGCCGCCGCTGCGCGCCGAGGAGATCGCCGGGCGGCTGGAGCTCTCCCGCGATTCCTTCGAGCGCCGCTTCCGTGCCGCGACCGGCGAGCCGCCGATCCGCTACTACCGCTCGATCCGGCTGCGCCGGGCCCGCGACCTGGTGCGCCGCACCGCCCTGAAGGTCAGCGAGATCGCCTTCGCCTGCGGCTTCGCCGATGCCGGGCGCTTCAGCCAGGCCTATCGCGAGCGTTTCGGCGTCGCGCCCAGCGCCGACCGCCGCAGGCTCGACGCGCCGGTCGTCGCCGACGCGCCCTGAGGTTGCGGCAAAGAGCCGGCAACGGCGCGGCAGAATGCATAGTGCGGCCGCGCGCTTCGGCGGAGGCTTGGGCGACGCCGCGCCGTCCCCGGCAGAGGGGCGCGACGGCGGCAGGCACCGAACCAGCAGGGAGAAGCAGCCCATGACCGACCCGAGGATCACCCGCCGCCGCTTCAACCAGGGCCTCGCCGCCGCCGGCGCCCTCGCCGGCACCGGTCTCGGCCTGCTGCCGCGCGGCGCCGGGGCGGCCGGCATGCCGAAGCAGGGCGGCCTGTTCCGGCTCGGCCTGCGCGGCGGCAACACCGCGGAATCCCTCGATCCGGCGACCTACGGCACCGGCATGATCAACCACTTCATGACCGGCGCGGTCGGCAACTGCCTGGCCGAGATCGACGAGAACGGCGTCGCCGTCCCGGAGCTCGCCGAGGAATGGACGCCGAACGAGGACGCCAGCGTCTGGACCTTCAGGCTGCGCGATGGGGTCACCTTCCACAACGGCAAGACCCTGGAGGCCGACGACGTCATCGCCTCCTTCGACTACCACCGGGGCCCCGACAGCAAGTCCTCGGGCAAGGCCCTGATCAAGGCGGTCAAGGAGATCCGCAAGCGCGACCGGCGCACCGTCGAGTTCGCGCTGGAGACCGGCAACGCCGACTTCCCCTACGTCACCGCCGAGTACTTCTTCATCATCTTCCCCTCGCTCGACGGCAAGAGCCACTGGCAGGACGGCGTCGGCACCGGCGGCTACAAGCTGGTCGAGGCGGAGCCCGGCGTGCGCTATGCCGGCGAGCGCTATCCCGGCTACTGGAAGCCGGGCCGCGCCCACTTCGACCGGGTCGAGGCGCTGGCGCTCAACGACACCGCGGCGCGCACCAACGCGCTGATGACCGGCGAGGTCGAGGCGATCGACGCGGTCGACCTCGACACGGTCGGCCTGATGAAGCGGCGCAAGGACGTGGTGATCGAGGCGGTCACCGGCACCGAGCACTACACCCTGCCGATGTTCTGCGACGTGGCGCCCTTCGACGACGTCGACGTGCGCCTCGCCCTCAAGTACGCGATCGACCGCAAGCAGATCGTCGAGAAGATCATGCGAGGCTACGGCCGCGTCGGCAACGACAGTCCGATCACGCCGGCCAACCGCTACTTCAACGACCGGATGGAGCAGCGCGCCTACGATCCCGACAAGGCGAAGTTCCACCTCAAGAAGGCCGGCCTGGACAGGCTGTCGGTCACCCTGCACTGCTCCGACACCGCCTTCACCGGCGCGGTCGACACCGCCGTGCTGTTCCAGGCCTCGGCCGCCGCGGCCGGCATCGAGATCAAGGTCGCCCAGGAGCCGAAGGACGGCTACTGGTCCAACGTCTGGCTGAAGAAGCCCTTCTGCACCGCCTTCTGGAGCGGCCGGCCGACCGAGGACCTGATGTTCACGACCGGCTACGCCGCCGACGCGCCCTGGAACGACACCCACTGGAAGAACGAGCGCTTCAACCGGCTGCTGGTCGAGGCCCGCACCGAGCTCGACGAGGCCAGGCGGCGCCAGATGTACTGGGAGATGCAGGAGATCGTGCGGGACGACGGCGGCACGATCATCCCGGTCTACGCCCAGTACGTCGACGCCCGCTCGACCCGCGTCGCCCACGGCGCGCTCGCCTCCAACCGCAACCTCGACGGCTGGAAGTCGATGGAGCGCTGGTGGATGGCGTGAGGTCGGTCACCTCTCCCCCGGGGAGAGGTCGAAACGCGCAGCGTTTCGGGTGAGGGCTGGCACAGGCGCTTCACCGGGCTCAGCCAGTGCGGGCCCGGCCGTCTGGGCGCGGCCCTCACCCGGACCGCGCTGCGCGCGCTCCGACCTCTCCCCGAACGGGAGAGGTGTGAAACCCGCGCTTCGTCCCCGCCCGCCCGGGCGCTAAGCTCCCGCGCGACCAGGAAACGAGCGGGAGGCGGCGATGCGCGACAATCCGGTGAAGCAGGCCCTGGCGGCCGGCCAGGCCCAGTACGGCACCTTCGTGTTCGATTTCGCGGTGCCCGGGCTGCCGGCGATCGCCGCGGCGGCCGGCGCCGACTTCCTGATCTACGACCTGGAGCACAGCGGCCTCGGCGAGGCCGACGTCAAGGCCCAGGTCGCGGCCTGCCGGGGCCTGTCGGTCACGCCCTTCGTGCGGCCGCTGCAGAAGACCTACGAGAGCGTCGCCCGCCTGCTCGACCTCGGCGCCCTCGGGCTGCTGCTGCCGATGGTCGGCAGCGCCGAGCAGGCCGCGCGCATCGTCTCCTGGACCCGCTACCCGCCGGCCGGCGTGCGCGGCGCCGCCTTCGGCGCGGCCCACGACGACTACCGGCCCGGCGGCTTCGCCGAGAAGGTCGCGGTCGCCGACCGCCGCACCCTGGTCATGCCGATGATCGAGACGCCGGACGGCCTGGCGAACGTCGAGGCGATCGCCGCCGTCGAGGGCGTCGACGTGCCCTTCATCGGCCCCTCCGACCTGTCCTTCGCGGTCGGCACGCCGGGCGCGTTCGACAGCAAGCCCTTCGGCCAGGCCGTCGACCGCATCCTCGCCGCCTGCGAGGCCGCCGGGAAGCCCGCGGGCGCCTTCGTCGGCAGCGTCGACTGGGGCAGGCGGCTCGTGGCCCGCGGCTTCAAGGTGATCTGCTACCACTACGACGCCGGCCTCTATCAGAAGGCGCTCACGGCCGACCTGGCGGACCTCAGGGGCTGACGCGGCCACCGGCGCGCGGGCACCCGCCGGGACCGGCGCCAGGCCCTCGCGACCGGTCCCCGTGACCGGCCGTCCGCGGGGACCCGGCCCCGGATGCTATATTGTCGCGTATTCACTTGGGGAATTACGCAAGCAAAGGTAGACTCCCTGCGGGGGCGCATCCTCGGCAGGCGCGGCGCGGCCTGCCCCCGCTTCGGCCGCAGCGCAGGGAAGAGGACGACGCACGATGGCTGCTTCCGAGCATTCGCACCGGGACGGTCCGGACCTTTGTGCCTGCCATCCCGAGGCCGGCGACGGTGCGGCGCCCGCCGCCTCGCCCTCACCCTCCCCCGGCCTGTCGCGGCGCGGCTTCCTGCGGAGCGGCGTCGCGGGAACGGCCGCCGGCGGCCTCGCGGTCGGGCTGGCGGCGGGCCTGGGCAGCGGCCTGGCGGCGCCGAGCCCTGCCCTGGCGCAGACCACCCTGACCGCCGACCAGGCCCTGAAGGAGCTGATGGCCGGCAACCAGCGCTACCTCGACGGCAAGATGACCTCCTTCGACCACGACCTGAAGATGCTGCACGACCACACGGCCGAGAAGCAGGAGCCCTTCGCCGCCGTGCTGTCCTGCGCCGACAGCCGCGTGCCGGTCGAGCTGGTCTTCGACCAGACCATCGGCCACCTCTTCGTCTGCCGGGTCGCCGGCAACATCGCGACGCCCGAGATCATCGCCAGCCTGGAGTACGGCGCGGCGGTGCTCGGCGTCCGGGTCGTCATGGTCCTGGCCCACGGCCGCTGCGGCGCGGTCGAGGCCGCGCTCTACCGCAAGGCCGTCCCGGGCCAGATCAGCGCGCTCTACGCGCCGATCATGCCGGCCGTCTTCCAGGAGGGGACGGGCATCGACAAGACCGCCGGCGTCAACGCCCGCAACCAGGCCAAGCTGATCGCCGAGTCCTCGCCGGTCATCGCCGACCTGCTCAAGGAGAAGGACCGGCTGAAGGTCGTCGCCGCCTTCTACGACGTCGCCAACGGCAAGGTGACCTTGCTGGAGTAGGGTCGGGCCGGGCGCACCGGGGTGCGCGGCCGGCCGCCGGGACGGGACCGGGGGCCGGGACCTGGGGCGGCACAGGGCGTAGACTGTCCGGCCATCCTCCCGGACAGGACGCCATGGACCGCCCCAAAGACGAAAGCCCGGACGACGAAAGCCCCGCCGATGCGCGCCCGGACGACGAGCTGACGACCTACGCGGCCGAGGGCGCCCCGCCCCTGCCGAAGCCGGACGCCGAGGGCTGGGTCGAGCACGAGGGCGCGCGGCTCCGCTACGCGAGCTTCGGCGAGGGCCCGCCGGTGATCCTGCTGCACGGCGGGCTCGGCCACGGCGGCGACTGGGGCCACCAGGTGCCGGCCCTGCGCGCCGCCGGCCGGCGCGCGGTCGTGATCGACAGCCGCGGCCACGGCCGCAGCAGCCGCGACGCCCGGCCGTTCCGCTACGAGGTCATGGTCGCCGACCTGCTCGCGGTGCTGGACGCCCTGAAGATCGAGCGCGCCGGCCTGGTCGGCTGGGGCGACGGCGCCGCCGTCGCCCTGATCCTGGCCATGAAGGCGCCGCAGCGGGTCGCCGGCGTGCTGTTCTTCGGCTGCGCCATGGATCCGGGCGGCCTGCGGGAGGTCGAGCCCGGCCCGCGGCTCGACCGCGTCCTCGCCCGCCAGGCCGCGGACTACGCCGCGCTCTCGGCGACGCCGGACCAGTTCCCGGCCGTCGCCAGGGCGCACGACACGATGCGCCAGACCCAGCCGAACTACGCCCCGCGCGCCCTCGCGCGGATCCGCGTGCCGGTCGCCGTCGTCCAGGCCGAGCAGGACGAGTTCGTCGAGCCCGAGCACGCCGCCTACCTGGCCGCCACCATCCCCGACGCCGAGCTGATCCCCCTGCCCGGCGTCGGCCACTTCGCCCCGCTGCAGCGGCCGGCGCAATTCAACGCGGCGATGCTGGGGTTTCTGGGGAAGGTGATGGGGTGAAGCAGATAGGGGCGCGCAACGGCCGTTCCCGTGCGTGCCCAGCAGAGCCCGGTTTGCGCCAGGAGGGGCCGTCGGGGAAGCCACGGCTGGCGAACCGGCGGTCGCACGCGTAGATTGACAGCAGACGCGGGTCGACGCCCGCCCCCAGCGCGCGACCGGCACCGGCGACAGGAGCCCGAGACGATGCGAGGAACCTGCCACTGCGGACGTGTGACCTGGACGCTCGACACGCCGCCGGAGTCGGTCACCGCGTGCAACTGCACGATCTGCCGCCGCTATGGCGTCCTCTGGGCCTACGGCCACATCGGCCACGATATACACGCGTCCGGTGACACGACCGCCTATCGCCGCGCCGACGGCGGGGCGATCGACTTTCACTTCTGCCCGGCCTGCGGGTGCGTGACGCACTATGTGGCGACGAGGCCGGGCAAGGACGGCCGCTACTGGACGGCGGTCAACCTTCGCCTGACCGAGCCCGACCCGATCCAGGCCCTGCCGATCGACCACTTCGACGGTCTCGGAGCATTCGACGATCTCCCCAGGGACGGCCGCTGCGTTTCCGACCTGTGGTTCTGACTGAATCGTCGGTGGCCGGGCCGCTTGGGGCCCCGCGGACCGCTCCTCATGCCGGGGCGGCAATGCGCTAGGAGCGGACGGCCGTAACTGGCCCCGCGCACACTCCGTGCACTAGCTCTCGGGGACATCTAGTGCATTGCGGAGCCGGCGAGACGAAGGAAATGCGTTAGCAAGGACGCGAGATTGCTCTGCATCAAGCTTGGCCAAAACCTCCTCATTGCGCTCAAGCGCGCTCACGCCACCCAAGTCCGCGATTTGCCGGCCTACAGAGTGCAATTCCTCTCCGGACAGCATAGGCAGAGAGGCAATCATGCGTTCCGCAAGCCTGCTCCTTGCGCTCTTCGAGGTGCAGCATTTCCCGACTTGTGTGAGTCGCTCGATAAGCGCATTTCTCGTTTTGGGGCGCGTCGCGTCCTTCAACACCCCATCCAATGAAGCTGGTGCCTCGGCAAGTGCTTCATCTCCTACGCGCGCAAGAATCCGGTTCCGCTGCTCATCGTTAAACCCATCATCGGCAAGAAGATCTATTGCGAACCCCGGGTCCTCCTCGGCGACACACGAAACCCAACACCCGAGCGCCCCATCGGGTTTTTCAAGCAACGTCACAGGCAGCGAAGCCAGAATGCGCCTGGCCACATCATGCCGTTTGTTGGAATCGAAGACCTTCGATGTATCAGTCAGTAACGTGGATAGATCGTCAATTTCTAAATCTTGCGCCTGCGCACCTGTAAGAATTTCTGCTACATTTGCGGGCGCCAATATTGCCGCAACGAAGGGGGAAAACGCCGAAACACGGCCTGGTGCCATACTCCACACGATCGGGGTTACATCTGAAATTCCTTGATTGATCTTGCCACCCGCCAAACCTCTCTGCGCGAGGTCACATATCGATCCATATACATCGCCCACGCCCGCATTTCCGGGCTGATCTTGAATGAATTGACACGCCCTCGTTACGATATCATTCGGCTTATAATTGCCAGTCTGATCGTCAGGTTTGGGCCATGCGCCTATCATGCATCGGTGAGCAACGATATATGCCTTTGGCGTGCCGGCAGCATTAGAAAACAGCAGCGTCAAAATCTGCGCTACCTTGCCGTTCGCTGCGAACTTAAAAAATGCCTGAAGCGACCGGAAGGAAATGGCCCAGGTAGGCCGCATTGTTGTGCATTGCGCTGATGCGATCCAAGAGCCGACCAAGGTGGTCGTTGAGCGGTGCCGCAGACCACGCCATTTCCGGCATGCTCTTCACGACGGTTTTGTAGCTTTCGATAGACTCTTCATTTGGCTCGTTATCGTTGATAAGCGCATCCATCTTCTTTACTAACTGGTTCTTTCCGGCCATCGCAATTTCGCCAAAACTTCGTCCCAGGTATCTTGAAACATCATTCGGCCTCGCGGAGAGCTCCAGTTGGCTGAGTTCCGATATAATCCGATCCCAGGACTCTTTCGCCTGGCCCTTCAATACATCCAGCGCTCGAAGAGCAAAGCTCTCGTGCGAAGATTCCTTTGCCCACAGCAAGATGAGCTTTTCCAGAGTCGTTGCCGTTTTCAGGTCAATATCCGCCTGCCATTCCGCGATCAAATCGATAATCTTGATGGCGCCTTGGGTTCGGTCGAGCGGCCAATTCTCTCCATCTTCAATCTCTTTGCAGAGCCGCGTCGCGAACGCGGCCAGAAACGCCCGCCTTTCGTCTGGACGGGCAAGAGTGCTATACCGTGCAGCTTCCGCCCATGCGGCCTCAGCCGCGGTTCGCGGCTGAACCCCTATCAGCCGAGTCAACTGACCCCATAGCACCTCACGCTCTTCCTGTCCGAGCGCCGCAGTGTCGGCGAGTATCGAAGAAATTCTCGCGAGAACCGGCGGTGCAACTTCAAGAGCGCGCTCTGTTCCTTCGAGCTCACCAATAGCCTGATCTGAGTAGTCTGTCGCCAGATATTCGAGAAGAAGATCGCTGTATCTCTCCATCCACCCTTCGAGTTCGGTGAACGGTAAAGTCTGCGACTCACCTCCGAGGCGGACTTCGCGCTTCAACAGCCAATCCCTGAGCATGGCATCCGCGCTGGGAGGCAAACCGTTGGCGTCCTTCACTTCCAGGGCAAGATCGACCGCATCCCTGACAGCGCCTATCACCTCATCTAGGTTAGGCTCGCCACCTGTAGCTAGACGCCAATCCAGCGGATTTAAATTCAAAAGATCGGTGATAAACCTTTCGGCAACATCACGTCGATCCTCAGCCGTTGCGCCCTCGATGATCTGCCGGGCGCGCCCAGGCTGGACGTTCATACGAACGGCCTTCAGCGCCGCCATCTGCCTTATGAGCGGAGACAGAATTCTGCGTCTTCGCTCCTGAGGTATCCGATCTACCAACGCAGCGAGAACGCGCGCGGCATTGACACGCCTCGCCTCGGTTTCCTGCGGCAATGCCTCTCCGAAATCCTCCAGCAGCACGACATCTTCGTCAGCGAGGGATTTGTCGTCCAAATTCCGTCCGAACGCCTCCAACACGCCCGCATCATCGCCGGAGACGAGGCTATCGAAAACAGTGGCCGCTCTGTCGCCGAACTTCCGCGTAATTGGGTCTTCAGCAAGCCGCAGCAGCGGTTGCAATACGACCGGCCACCGCAGGTCCGCCAGGCTGGAAAGATAACGTCGGAGCTTTCGGTGGTCCGTCCGGCGGTCCGCTCGCACCTCGCCGGTCAGATCGCCGTTCTTGTCTGCAACGAGGAAATCTCTAAGCAATTCGCGCGCCTGCGGCGCCAGTTCCATTGGTGGCTTCCCACCAAAGACCGAGCTACGGAATTCTGAAATGATTTCCGGACGGGTCTGCACCGCATCGTAGAAATCGGGAAAGTCAACACGAAGCACGCACAGTGCCGCCAATGAGAGCGGGTGGTCGGTCACGGCGCCTTTGTGCAACGCACCGGGTGCACTGGATCCGACACCGTTGCGTTCACGCAGACTACCGATCCACCAAGACTGTATGAAGGCGTTCAAGAGTTGAATGGCGTTCCGTGGGCTCTGCACATCGACATGGATCAGTCGATCTATAACGTCTTCCAGCGCAACTTTCCGCTTTTCGAGATCGGTAGCTACGCTCTCTATACCCTGAAGCTTTTTCAGCGCAAAATCGCGCATGTCCAACTTCGGAAACTGAGGGATCTCCAACCGGTATTGAAACAGGCGGTCGAGATACCGGCGCGCATCCCCACGCGAAAATACAGCGCCGGGCAAGTCAGGACTGCCGGCTCCACTTCGCCGCTGTATCGCCTCCGCGATCTTGTCCTCGTCGCATGAAATGACAAAAACGACGCCGAAACCGTCTTCCGACGTATTAAACGGCAGTTCGAGAAACGTGCGGATGGCGTCGAGACCGGCGACCATCTCCGGAGCTGACAGCCGATCGAGATCATCGACAAAGACAACCAAGCGCTCGCACTTTCGGCCGACACCCCGCCTGAACTCGGTAATCTGATCTGTCAGCAAACGCTCATATTCTTCCGCTGATGTCGCGGGGAACGAAACAGACGTCTGAGGCAGGAACTGCGCAGGTGCGCGAACACGCAGATCGACGATGGATTTTCCGAGCCAGCCAGTCAACGCTGTTGCTGCAACGAAGACCCCGGCTACAGAGTATTGCGCCTCCAGGCCGGTCGACCATACAAAAAGCCACGTAATCGATATGGCGGCTACAAAGAGTAATAAAAGAATGGCCGTCGACCCTATAAGTTGGCCAAACGCCTCACCAAACCAGTCTCTAAACCTTCGCTTCTCGTGCGTAACCTTATTCACCTGCTCGAAGAGTGCGCGACGCAGCGCGGCCTCATTCCCGCCCAGCTGTTTGAAGGATTCTCGTAGCAATGCGCGCTTTAAGTCCTGCTCGCCGCCGAAGCGCCACGCGTTGAAGGTGATGACATGGATGCGATCGGATCGACGGTTTTCGGCAGTTCCTGACTTGTCGGATTCCAGGTCGCGGCGGTAGAGGGCCTTGATCGAGCTTTTGCCCGTCCCCCAAGGCCCAAGCAGCCCGACACTAAACGGTGGTCTGTTTGTGGGGGCCTCGATCAGATCTCGCAGCGCGTCCGCGTAGTCCTGATGTCCGAAGGCGTCTGCGCTACGATCCTCTAGCTCTTTATCAAGGATGCTGGGCATTCTCTGCGGCTGAGAACTGGTCTTCTTAAAGGAGTCGTTCATATGAGTGGTTCGGTCGCTTGAAGTCAGTTTGGCAATATGGAACCATAGTATTGCGCCAATACGTCGGCTGAACAACAGGGCTGTGCAGGCAGATGTGTCCTCAAAAAAATGGCGCGCTCCATCACTTGCCATGCCTTCCGACGGCCTAGCCGTTGGGCGGTCAGGCCGCAAAGCGTCACAAGCGGCTTCCGGCGGCATTGCGAGGTCAGCCTCTCGCGGGCACTTTTCTTGAAACGACGTCCTGGAGAGAGACATCCCCACTCTCTCGTGGATGGTGAGGATGCCGCCCCCTCAGGCAGCCAATGTCTATGTCAACAAAGATAGTAAAATATAGGAAATGGCAATATTAAGATTAAGAATGTCTTCTATTCCCATTGAGACTCCCTCTTGGTGAGGTAAATGTTGGGTCGCAACCTGTCTATTTACTAACCAACGACAACATTATACCACGGTGAAGTCGGCGTTAGCAAGTGTTGGCGTGCCAATATTTGCGATCTGGGGATTGGAGCGTCCCCTTCGGGTCTTGGTCGTGTGAAAACGCTGGCGGCATCGGCTCAACCTGGCCGCCGCTGGTGCTCGGGCGTGGATCGAGCTGGCGGTTCGGCGTCTTGCCGTCGTTGGCGACCTGACGGGCTCCAGCAGTGTTCTGGGCCGGAGGGAGGCGGATCAGGCCCGGATTGCCGCCATCAGCGCGCCGACGCCCAGGATGTTCATGACCCGCGTCAGGTTGTAGGCGAGGACGGCGAGCGCCGTCTCCGTCTTCACGTTGCGGAGCCGCTTCATCAGGAAGTGGGTCGCGCCCATCCGCGCCTTGATCGTCCCAAAGGGATGCTCGACCGTCTC
>NZ_FWZX01000049.1 GCF_900177295.1 Tistlia consotensis USBA 355 | reverse complement strand
GTCCGGCACGATCTGCACCGGCACCAGCGCCTGGGACTCGGGCGCCGGCGGAGCGTCGATCCGCGTGCAGAGCTGCTTGCGCCAGCGGAACAGCTGGCTGACGTGCAGGCCCGCCGAGCGCGCCACCTCCGAGACCGTCACGCCCGGCTCCAGGCTCGCCGCGACCAGCCGCTCCTTCTCCGCACGCGACCAGTGCCGCCGCCGCTCAACGGACGTGATCACCTCGACCCGCGGTATCGTCATAGGGCTACTCCTAGGATTACCCCTAGGACCTTCCCACGATCCCGCTATCCCGCAAGGCGGCTCTCACCGGAGGCGTACTCTCCATCCCCCCCCTTCAAATCCCCTGCGACATCCGCGCCTTGCGGGTCGAGGAGAGCTTCATGCCGGGGGCGTGCAGACGGTCCTCCGGGCCGATCCAGGCGTAGGCCAGCAGGCAGGGCTCCAGGGCGGCGGTGGTGATGCGGTGCTCGTGGCTGGAGCGGTTCAGGATCAGCGAGCCGGGGGCGTAGACCGCGGCGTCGTTCTCCGACCAGGAGCCAGCGATCGAGATGTAGCTCTCTTCGATCTCCTGATGGCTGTGTTGCGGATAGGTCGTGTTCGGCGCGAAGAGCACGAAGCCGAGCACCAGGCGCTCGCTGCGCACTGGCCCGCGCGGGCCGAGCACCTCGCAGTAGGCGTACTTGCGGGCCAGCGCCTTGGGGATGCGCTCGTAGCCGTACTCCCAGGTCAGCTCCGGCGTGACCCGCAGCAGGGCGCGCGCCATGTCGCGGACGGCGCCGCGCTTGCCCAGGTCGAGGGCGCGCGGCAGGTAGGCGACCACGGGCTTGGCGGCGGCACACCGCGCGAGGCGACCGCCGGGTCGGCGTCGATGATCGCGGAGAGCGTCTCGCGCACGCGCTTGCGGTGCGAGCGGATCAGCCGGCTGCCGCCGGCCAGGCCGGCCCGGTAGAGCGTGTCGAACTCGCGCAGCAGGTAGAGCCAGTCCGGGCAGTCGTGCAGGCGCTGGGCTGGAGCCGCCGCGCCTTCGGATGTGCCGGCCTCGGCGGCCGCGGTCGCGGTGGTCTCGCTCGCGGACGCTTCCGTCACGGGGCGGAAGACCTGGCGGGCGGTGCGGTCAGGAGGAGGTCGGGCATGGTCAGGCTCCCGCTGGCGTCCGGGGCGGTGGAGGACGGTCGTGCCGCGGCGGCGCCGGGCGGCCGCGGCGGGCTCCAGCTTGGCGCAGGGCGGCCCGGAAAGTCGAGAGGGGCCGGGAATGCCGAGCCGGGGGCCGGACCGGCGCGGCGGCTAAGGTTCGATCTCCAGGATCTCGGCCCGCGGTGCCCCGGGCCCCAGCTCCAGGATTGCCAGGGCGATCGGCAGGCTGAAGCGGCGCGGGCCGGCGCTGCCGGGGTTGAGGTAGAGCACGCCGCCCTCGGTCTCGATGCGCGGCTTGTGGGAGTGGCCGGAGATCACGACCTCGATGCCCTCGGCGGCGGGGTCGAGGGCGAGCTGCTTGACGTCGTGCAGCAGATAGAGCGAGCGGCCGGCGCACTGCACCACCGCCGTCTCGGGAAAGGCCTCCGCCCAGTCGCCGAGGTCGACGTTGCCGCGTACCGCCGTCACCGGCGCCAGCGTCTCCAGTTCCTCGATCACCTCGGGCCGGCCGATGTCGCCGGCGTGGAGGATCCGTTCGACGCCGCTGAGCCGCTCGACCGCCTCGGGGCGCAACAGGCCGTGGGTGTCGGAGATCACGCAGATGCGCATGCTCACTCCTTCTCCGGCAGGCGCATCAGCAGGGGATCGGTCCAGGCCGGGGGCAGGGCGCCGGCCAGCCAAGCGCCGAAGGCGGTCGGCCAGGGAAAGGCGATGCGCGCGCGGTCGCGGGCGAGGCCGCGGCGGATGATCCGGGCGGCGCGCTCGGGGCTCATCAGGAAGGGCATCGGGAAGCTGTTGACCTCGGTCATCGGCGTCGCGACGTAGCCCGGGCAGATCGTCGAGACGGCGATGCCCTCGGGCCTCAGGTGGCCGCGCAGCGCCTCACCCCAGACCTTCACGAAGGCCTTCGAGGCGCAGTAGGCCGGCGCGCCCGGGAAGCCGCGGTAGCCGGCGAGCGAGGCCATGAGGGCGAGCTGGCCCCGGCGCCGCGCCTTCATGCGCTCGATCGCCGGCAGCACGGTCTCGACCAGGCCCTCGACGTTGGTCGCCAGGATCCGCCGGGTCTGCGCGGCGCTCTCGAAGCCCTCGCGGCCGGTGCCGGCCGAGATGCCGGCGTTGGCGATCACGAGGTCGAGGGGCTGCGCCGCGTCGGCCTCGGCGATCCAGGCGTGGAGCCCCTCGCGGTCGGTGACGTCGACGGCCGCAGCGTCGGCCTCGGCGCCGGCGGCCCGGCAGTCGGCGGCGACCGCCTCGAGCCGTCCGGCGTCGCGGCCGCCCAGGGACAGCCGCAGGCCGGGCGCGGCGTAGGCGCGGGCGAGGGCGGCGCCGAGGCCGCTCGAGGCGCCGGTGATCAGGACGTGGCGGGGGTCGGGAAGGCGCGGCGTCATGGCCTCAGCCTCGCGCAGCGGGACCAGGCCGGCAAGGGTGGGCGGCAAGGGCGGGTGGGCGGCAAGGGCGGGTGGGCGGCAAGGGCGGGTGGGCGGCGAGGGGGGGGCGGGCGCCACCGGAAACGTGGGGGTGGCGCCGGGGCGGGCGCCACCCCCGGGGACAGACAAGAGGAAGGATCGAGCGGGCACGCTTGGGGGGATGTGCCTGCCCGGGACGCTCCCGGGGAGCCTGGGGGGAGGCTCCTGTCGGTCCGTCCAGTGCCTAATATGGGACGTTCCGGGCGCGCGTCGCATCACGAGAACGCGAACGGTTGTGAACGGGATGTTTCATTCCCGCTCGCTGGCTAAGGCATTGATCGCGGCGGCCGTGATCGCGCTGCCGCCGCGCCGGCCGTGCAGCGTCAGGAAGGGCACGCCGCGGCTGTCGGCGGCCAGGGCCGCCTTGCTCTCGACCGCGCCGACGAAGCCGACCGGGATGCCGACGATCGCCGCCGGCCGCGGCGCGCCGCCGTCGAGCAGCTCGAGCAGGTGGAAGAGGGCGGTCGGCGCGTTGCCGATCGCGACCACGGCGCCTTCCAGCTCGGGCCGCCAGAGCTCGAGCGCCGCCGCCGAGCGGGTCGTGCCGAGCCGTCCGGCGAGGTCCGGGACCCGCGGGTCGTCGAGGCCGCAGACCACCCGGTTGTCGGCCGGCAGGCGGCTGCGGGTGATCCCCATGGCGACCATGCGGGCGTCGCAGAGGATCGGCGCGCCGCCCTTCAGCGCCGCCCGCGCCCGGACCACGAAGTCCGGCGACCAGGCGAGCCCGGCCGGCAGGTCGGTCATGCCGCAGGCGTGGATCATCCGCACCGCGACCGTCGAGAGGTCGTCGGGCAGGCCCGACAGGTCGGCCTCCTGCCGGATCGCCGCGAAGGAGCGGCGGTAGATCTCCGCGCCGTCCCGGATGTAGTCGAAGGCCATTGCCGCTTCCTTCCGCGCTGCCGCGCCCGGTCATAGCGGGGCCGGCCGGCGGCGGGCAACAGGCATGGCCGGAACGGCCGCCGGCCGCATCGGCTTGTCCGGCTCCGGGCCAGCCGATAGAGTGCCGCACCTTTCCCGCCAGCCGCCGAGAGTCCCCTTTGCCATGGCCGCGCCGCTTTCCTCGATGACCGGTTTCGCACGCGTCGACGGCGGCGACGGCGGCATGACCTGGACCTGGGAGCTGAAGAGCGTCAACGGCAAGGGCCTGGACCTGCGCTGCCGCCTGCCGGCCGGCTGGGACGCGATGGAGCAGCCGCTGCGCCAGAAGGCGGCGGCGCGGCTCCGGCGCGGCAACGTCCAGGTCGGCTTCCAGTACGCCAGCGCCGCCGCCCGCGCCCGGCCGCGCATCGACGCCGAGGCCTTCGCCGAGCTCTACCGCCAGGCCGTCGACCTCGCCCAGTCGATGAAGCTGCCGCGCCCGGAGTTCGAGACGATCCTGGCGCTGCGCGGCGTCGTCGAGGTCGCCGAGGAGCCCGACGATCCCGAGACCCGCGAGGCGCGCCTGGTCGCGGCGCTCGCCGACTTCGACAAGGGGCTGGAGCGCCTGGCTGCCGACCGCGAGGCCGAGGGCGCGCGCCTCGGCGCCGTCGTCGAGGGCCACCTGGCCGAGGTCGCGGGGCTGGTGGCGCGGGCCCGGACGCTGGCCGTGACTCAGCCCGAGGCGCTGCGCGCCCGGCTCAAGGAGCAGGTCGAGGCGCTGCTGCAGGCGAGCCCGGCCCTGTCCGAGGAGCGCCTGGCCCAGGAGGCGGCGCTGCTCGCCACCAAGGCCGACATCCGCGAGGAGCTGGACCGCCTGGACGGCCACGTCGAGGCGGCCCGGGCGCTGCTCGCCGAGGGCCAGGCCGTCGGCCGGCGCCTCGACTTCCTCTGCCAGGAATTCGGCCGCGAGGCCAACACCCTCTGCTCCAAGTCGAGCGACCTCGATCTGACCCGCCTCGGGCTCGACCTCAAGGCGGCGATCGACCGCCTCAAGGAGCAGATCCAGAACCTGGAGTAGCCGCTCGTGGCCAGACGGACTGCGCGCTTCCGCCGGCGCGGGCTGATGTTCGTGCTGTCGTCGCCCTCGGGCGCCGGCAAGACGACGATCTCGCGCAAGCTGCTCGAGGACGACGACAACCTGCAGCTCTCGATCTCGGCGACGACCCGCCCGAAGCGGCCGGGCGAGCGCGACGGGATCGACTACCACTTCGTCGACCATGCCGCCTTCGAGCGCATGGCCCAGGGCGGCGAGCTGCTGGAGCACGCCGTCGTCTTCGGCAACCGCTACGGCACGCCCCGTGGGCCGGTCGAGAAGGCGCTGGCGGCCGGTCGCGACGTGCTGTTCGACATCGACTGGCAGGGCACCCAGCAGGTCTATTCGAAGATGCCCGACGACGTCGTCCGGGTCTTCATCCTGCCGCCGTCCATCGAGGAGCTGGAGCGGCGCCTGCACACGCGGGCGCAGGACAGCGACGAGGTCGTCGCCCAGCGCATGGCCAAGGCCGCCGACGAGATGAGCCACTACGACGCCTACGACTACATCATCGTCAACGAGCAGGTCGAACGGGCGGTCGTCGAGGCCAAGGCGATCCTGACCGCCGAGCGCCGACGCCTGAAGCGCCTGATCGGCCTCGATTCCTTCGTCAAGCAGCTGCGCGGGGAAGGGTAGGGAGCTCTCCGTCTGCTCGCCCATTGGCTTCATGGTGAGCCTGTCGAACCTTGGAGCCAAAGCGCCACCGCCCGGGCCGGCTTCGCTCCGCCCTTCGACGGGCTCAGGACGAAGCGAATTGGGGCTCGCGATCCTACCCCGCCGCCCGCAGCACCTCGGCGAGCGCGCAGAACTGCGCCACGCCCAGCTCCTCGGCCCGGGCCGTCTCGGCGATGCCGCAGGCGGCGAGCAGGGGCAGGGGATCACGGCCCAGGCTCTTCAGCGACTGGCGCAGCATCTTGCGGCGCTGGCCGAAGGCGGCGGCGGTGACGCGCTCCAGCACGGCCGCCTCGGCGGGCGCCAGCGGCCGCGGCCGCGGTGTCAGGCGGACGACGCTGGAGACGACCTTGGGCGGCGGCGTGAAGGCGCGCGCCGGCAGGTCGAACAGCGCATCGACCTCGCAGAGCCACTGGGTCATCACCGCGAGCCGGCCGTAGGCCTTGCTGCGCGGCGTGGCCGAGAGCCGCTCGGCGACCTCCTTCTGGAACATCAGGGTCAGCGACTCGAAGGCCCCGGGATCGCGCGCCAGCGCCGCCAGCCAGCCGAGCAGCAGCGGGGTCGCGACGTTGTAGGGCAGGTTGGCGACGATCCGGCGCGGCGCCTTGCCGAGCGTCTCGGCGGCGACGGTCAGGGCGTCGGCCTCCAGGACCTCGAGCCGGCCGCCGCTGGCCGCGGCGATCTCGGCGAGGGCCTCGCGGCAGCGCTCGTCGCGCTCGATCGCGACGAGCCGGCGGGCGCCGGCCAGCAGCAAGGCGCGGGTCAGGCCGCCGGGGCCCGGGCCGACCTCGATCGTCGTGCCCCGCGACAGGTCGCCGGCGCTGCGCGCGATGCGGCCGGTCAGGTTGAGGTCGAGCAGGAAGTGCTGGCCCAGCGACTTGCGCGCGCCCAGGCCGTGGCGGGCGATGACCTCGCGCAGCGGCGGCAGCGCCTCCAGCGCGCCGGCCCCGGGGGCCGGCGGGGCCGCGGTCTCAGGCAAAGGCGGTGGCGCCGGAGCGCGGCGCCGGCGGCCGCTCGCCGGCACGGGCGCGCGCCTCGGCCATGCTGCCGGCGAGGCGCAGGGCGGCGATCAGGCTGGCCGGGTCGGCCTTGCCGCTGCCGGCGATGTCGAGCGCGGTGCCGTGGTCCGGCGAGGTGCGCACGAAGGGCAGGCCGAGGGTGACGTTGACCGCGCCCTCGAAGTCCAGGGTCTTGACCGGGATCAGCGCCTGGTCGTGGTACATGCAGAGCGCGGCGTCGTAGCGGCGGCGCGCAGCGGCGTGGAACAGCGTGTCGGCGGGCAGCGGCCCGACCGCCTCGACGCCGCGATCGCGCAGCTCGGCGACCGCCGGGGCGACGGTCTCCAGGTCCTCGGCGCCCATGGCGCCGCCTTCCCCGGCGTGGGGATTGAGGCCGGCGACGGCGAGGCGCGGCCGGGCGATCGCGAAGTCCCGGGCCAGCGCCGCCGCCGTGATCCGCCCGGCCTGGACGATCGCCGCGCTCGTCAGCGTCTCGATGGCGCGCCGGAGCGAGAGGTGCACCGTGACCGGCACGACGCGCAGCTCCGGGCAGGCCAGCATCATGATCGGCACCGCGCCCTCGCCGGCCAGCTCGGCCAGGAACTCGGTGTGGCCCGGATGGCGGAAGCCGGCCTCGTAGAGCGCTGACTTCTGGATCGGGTTGGTGACCACGGCGCCGGCGCGGCCCTCCCGGACCAGGGCGACGGCGCGGCGGATCGAGTCCAGCACGGCGCCGGCCGTCGCCGCCGAGGGCCGCCCGGGCAGAGCCTCGACCGGCGCGTCGAGCGGCAGCACGGGCAGGGCGCGCGGCCAGGCCGCGAGCGCCTGCTCGGGCCCGGCGATCGTCTCGACCGGGACCGCCAGGCCGAGCCGCCCGGCCAGGGCGGCGAGGCGCCGGGGATCGTCGATCAGGAAGCAGGGCGGCAGGCGCTCGGCGTCGCGCCTGAGCCAGGCGGCGAGCGCGATCTCGCCGCCGATGCCGGCCGGCTCGCCCATGGTCAGGGCGAGCGGCAGGCGGGCGTCGGCCGGGGCGGCGGGCATCACACGCGGATGTCGATGTTCGCCGCGCGGCGCAGGTCGCGCAGGTAGCGCTGGGTCTCCAGCTCGACCTTCTGCTGGGTCAGCCGCTCGGTGATCTGGTCGCGGCCCAGGCCGTCCTTCTGCTCGCGCAGGCAGACCACCAGCACGTTGGCGGCGCCGTTGGCGACGATCGGCTGGCTCGGCTGGCCGATCGGCAGCTTGCTGACCAGGTCGCGGACCGAGGCCGGGATCTGCTCCATGGTCAGGTCGCCGGCGCTCTCGGAGGTCTGGCCGCCGACCTTGGCCGCGATCGCGTCGGCCTGGGCGCAGCTCTGGATGTTCTTGGTCTGGCGCGCCGCCTCGGCGACGGCGGCCTGCTCCTGGCCCGGCTGCACCGGGATCGCGATCCGGCTCAGGCGCAGCCTGGTCTCGCCGGAGCCCTCGCCGCCTTTGCGGCGGTCGCGCAGCAGCACGATGTAGTAGCCGGAGACCGAGCGGATCGGCCCGACCATTTCGCCGGGCTTCATCTTGGCGACCTGGGCCGCGACCTCGGGCGCCAGCTCCTTCTGCAGCAGCCAGCCGAGGTCGCCGCCGACCGAGGCGGTGGCCGCCTGGGAGAACTGGCGGGCGACCTCCGAGAAGGTCGCGCCCTGGCGGATCTGCTCGATCAGCCGCTCGGCCGTGCTGCGCACCTCGGCTTCCTGGTCGGCGTTGTCGAAGCTGAGGAAGATCTCGGCGACGCGCACGACCTCCTGGCCCTCGCCCTCCTTCAGGCGGGCCAGCAGGTCGGTGACCTCGTCCTCGCCGACCTGGATCTTCGGGCGGATCCGGCGGTCGATCACCGCCCGCCAGGTCAGCGCCGCCCGCACCTGCTGCTTCAGGGCCTCGGGCAGGATGCCGGCCTTCTTCATGACCTCCGCGAACTGCTCGGGAGCCATTCTGTTGTTCTTGGCGATGCGCGTGAAGGCGTCGTCGACCGCCTCGTCGGGCACCGAGATGCCCAGGCGCTTGGCCTCCTGCATCTCCAGCCGCTCGTCGATCAGCTGGCGCATCACCGGGCGCAGCAGGCGCTGGCGCGTCTCGGGGGTGTCCTTGACGCCGGCACCGGCCATGGCGATGCGCAGGCGCATCTCCAGGTCGAGCTGCGAGACGATCTCGTCGTTGACCACCGCTGCGGCGCGCATGACCTCCTCGGCGGCCGCCGGGCGGGGTGCTTCGGTCAGCGCCGTGGCGGCCAGCGGGGCCGCGAGCAGGGGCAGCAGCAGAAGGCGGAGCAACAGGCGGCGGACCGTCATCGGATCGGCTTTCGATGGTCTCGGCAGGGTCTCGGGCCCTGGTCTACGGGGCGGACCGGGCGGACGCAAGAATAGGCTGCCCTCGCCCCCCGCGACAATGCGGGCGAGACGGGACAAATCGCGGCAGCCGGGGGCATCCCGGGCGACCCCGGAGGGCCCGATGCCGTCGCGCTCCGGCGGTCAGCCGGCGACGTTGCCGAGGTACTTCAGGGTCAGGAAGAAGGTGAACTGCGAATTGGTGTCGACCTCGCTGTTGTTGGTGAACGAGGTCGTGTGGTTGAAGCCGATCAGCACGCATTCATCCTGGTAGAACAGGCTCTCGGAGATGTCGCGCGTCTCGTTGGCGATCAGGTCGCGGGTCGCGCTGACCGTGCCGTGCCAGTAGGACGTCAGCTGCGAGCTGACGCTGAGCGAGATCTCTTCGCGGTCCGGGAAGCCGGTCGTCGTGCCGTTGCTCGTCGTCTGGTTGCCCTGGATCGACAGGTAGTTCAGCGACAGGCGGAAGGCGGGGATGCCCGTGGTCAGCGTCGCCTCGCTGCGGCTGAGGTCGAGCGTGTCCTTGTTGGCGCGGAAGCGATAGGTCAGGTCGAGTTCCGGGATCGGCTGCAGGAACACGCGGCCGACGTAGTCCGAGAAGTTGTCCTCGAGACCGGAGCCCGGCGCGAACACGCCCTCGGTGACCGGCCGCCAGCTCTGGCCGACGAAGGCCTGGGAGAACAGGCCGCCGGGCGACACGAAGCTGTACTGCAGGCCGTAGTCGACGCGGCTGCCGGTGTCGATCAGGTCGCGGCCGGTGAAGCGGTTGGGCTGGAAGATGTTGGTGTCGTCGAACTCGAAGTCGACGCTGTCCTCGTTCGGGATGTCGCTGTTCTGGTTGAAGCCCGGCGCGACCACGCCCTGGACGATCGGCTCGATGATCTGGGTCGAATCGCCGACCGGGCCGGCCCAGGGATAGCGCCACTCCAGGCTCATCTGCGGGAAGACCCGGCCGGTCGTGAAGTTCTGGCCGTTCGTCGGATCGACGTTGTCGGGGTTGTTCGGGTCGAAGTCGTTGACGAAGTAGAGGTCGCTCTGGACGCCGACGCGGAAGCGATAGACGTCGCCGAGCGGGCTGGTATAGGGCAGGTTCCAGGCGGTGATCGCCGAGGCGCGGCGGCTGTCGCGGCCCTGCAGGCGGGTCAGGTTCCAGACGTTGGCGTCGAAGGTGTAGTAGCCGCCGGCCCGGCCGGGCTCGCTGACGTAGTTGGCGTCGATCGTCGGCAGTGCGATGACCTGCTGGTCGTCGGACTCGCCGACGCGCTGGGTCTGGTACCAGAAGCTGTTGGCCGAGAAGTAGTTGCGGCCGCGGAAGCCCTCGACGAAGCCGCGGCTGGTCAGGCGGTCCTCGGTGCCGAAGCCGAAGGTGCTGCGATAGGTCTTGTCGGTCGAGCGGTTGAGGTCCCAGCCGCCGCGGAAGTAGTCGTTGAAGTCGAAGCGGGCCTCCTGGTCGATGTCGCCGCGGAGCACGTCGTGCAGCCGGTCGCCCTGGTTCGGCTGGAGGTCGGAGCGCGTGCCGCTGACCCGCGTGATGATCCGCCCGTCCTCGAACAGGATCCGGTGCTCGACGCCGAGCAGCAGCGTCTGCTCGGTCGAGAAGCGCGGCGTGATCGTCATGTCGTGGTTGTTGGAGAAGTTCAGGAAGTAGGGGACGTCGAAGTAGCTGCCCTGGAAGGTCGAGTTGCCGAACGAGGGCGCCAGGAAGCCCGACTTCTTCTGAACCGTCGGATCCGGATGGTCGAAGTAGGGGGTGAAGAAGACCGGAAGGCCGAAGGCCTCGAGCCGGGCGTTCTTGTAGCGGACGATGTGCTCCTGCTTGTCGTGGACGATCTTGTCGGCCTTGATCTGCCAGACCGGCGCGGCGGTCGGGTCCTCGCGGCACAGGTTGCAGGGCGAGTAGACGGCGTTCTTGAGCGAGGTCCGGTTGCCCGCGGTGCGCAGCGCCGTCGTGCCGACCATGCGGCTGTTGTCGCTCAGCAGCACCTTGACGCCGCGGATGAAGCCCTCGGCCATGTCGTCGGTCAGCTCGGCGTACTCGGCGAACAGCACGTCGCCGGTCGGCTCGAGCAGCGAGACGTTGCCCGAGGCCGTCACCACCTGGGTCTTCAGGTTGTAGGTGACCGTGTCGGCCAGCAGGATCCGCTTGCCCTGGTTGATCTCGACGTGGCCGCGCGCGGTGACCACGCCGAGGGCGTCGTCGTAGTTGACCTCGTCGGCGGTGAAGGCGGCCGGCTCGTTGCTGGCGATGCCTTCCTGGGCCGCCGCGCGGCCACTGCCGAGCGCCAGGCAGGCGACGACGGCCAGCGCCGCCAGCCCCAGCCGCCGTCTCCTGTTCGGTTCCGTCAAGAGCCCCCCGGCCATTCGGTCAGCCGTCCTCGAGATGGAGCAGCATGGTGGCACCGATCATCAGCGAGATGCCGGCGGGCGACCAGGCCGCGAGCAGCACGGGGATCTTGCCCGAGAGCCCCAGCGCGAAGACGAAGTTGGTCAGGAAATACAGCATGAAGGCGATGACCACGCCGGTCAGCAGGATGACGCCGACCTTGCCGCGCCGCTGCGGCCGGAGCGAGAAGCTGGCCGAGAGCAGGACCATCGCGGTGAACAGCATGGGCAGCGACAGCAGCTTGTGGAACTGCAGCAGGTGGCGCGTCGCGCGGAAGCCGGCGCGCTCCAGCAGCCTGATGAAGCCGGGCAGATTCCAGAACGAGATCGTCTCGGGCGGCGAGAAGCTGTCGAGGATCTTCTCCGAAGTCAGGGTCGTCGGCAGCGTCAGCTCCGGCTCGCTGGTCGTCGGCACGCCCGGCACCGAGACGTGGGCGTCGCGGACCAGCCACTGCCCCTCCAGCAGCTGGGCGCTCTTCGCGTCGATCCGTCGCACGAAGTCGTCCTCGCCCTTGAAGACGTAGAAGGTGACGTCCTGGAGCGTCATGCCGGTCTGCGCCGCCCGCTGGGCGTGGATCACGGTCTGGCCGCCCTTTTCCGGCTGGCGCAGCCAGAGGCCGCTCTGCGAGACCGAGAGCTCCGAGACGCGGTTCTTGATGTAGCGCGCCTCGAGCGCGTCGTACTGCTTCAGCATCACCGCGGAGATCGGGTTGAGCACGCCGACGGCGAGCACGCCGATGATCAGCGAGACGCTGACCGCCGGCAGCAGGAACTGCCAGGCCGAGATGCCGGCGGCGCGCGCGACCACCAGCTCGTTGGTCCGGGTCAGCTTCCAGAAGGTGAACATGCCCGCGCCCAGGATGGTGAAGGGCAGGATCTCCTGGGCGAAGAAGGGCAGCCGGTAGAGCGCCATCTCGATGACGATCGACAGCGGCGTCTTCTCCTGGGTCGACAGGCGATCGACCAGGTCGATGATCGAGACCAGGAAGATGATGAAGGCGAGAGAGACGTAGAGGCCGAAGAACCAGCCGCAGAACTGCCGCGCGATGTAGAACGACAGGGTCGGCGACAGCTTCAGCCGGCGCATCTGCGGCAGAGCGAAATCGCTCACGTCAGCCTCCGCCGCTCGGCCGGGCGCAATGGGCCATGGCTTGTTGTCGTCCCCGTCGGTTCTTCGCCGGTCTCCCGTAGGACAGGGATAGCGGCTCCAAGGCAGGTTCGTCCAGCGTCAAGCCGGTCGCGGCGAGGCCGCCGTCGCCGGTTCGCGCGGGACGGTGACGGCGTCCGCTCCGCCCGCGGGGCGTTTCGTTGACGTCGCCGCGCCCCAGACCCTATGTCTATCCGGGAAAAGCGCGCGCCGGAGGGCCGCGCCGCAGCAGCTTGTGGAGCCCGACCCCCATGCGCATCGCCTTTGCCGCCCCGACCGTTAAGACCGCCGGCACGCTCGTCGTGGCCGTCACCGACGAGAAGCGGCTGTCGGCCTCGGCCGCGGCGGTCGACGAGGCGACCGGCGGCGCCGTCGGCCGGGCCATCGCCGGCAGCCGCTTCACCGGCAAGAGGGGGCAACTGCTGGAGATCCTGGCGCCCGCCGGCATCGACAGCCCGCGGGTGCTGCTGCTCGGCCTCGGCAAGCCGACGGAAATCACCGGGCTCGAGCTGGAGAACGCCGGCGGCAAGCTGGTCGGCCAGCTCAACGCGGTCGGCGAGACCAGCGCCAGCATCGCCGTAGACACCGTCGAGGGCACGGCCATCGCCGCGGTCGATATGGCCGCGCACATCGCCTTCGGCGCCCGCCTGCGCAGCTACCGCTTCGACAAGTACAAGACCAAGGAAGGCGCGGATAAGAAGCTGTCGCTCGGCGACCTGACCTTCCACGTCAAGGAGCCGAAGAAGGCGCAGAAGCGCTACGACGCCCTCTCGGCGATCGTCGACGGCGTGTTCCTGACCCGTGACGTCGTCTCCGAGCCGGCCAACGTGATCTTTCCCGAGAGCTTCGTCGAGCGCGCCCGCAAGCTCGAGAAGCTGGGCGTCCGGATCACCGTGCTCGGCGAGAAGGAGATGCGGAAGCTCGGCATGGGCGCCCTGCTCGGCGTCGGCCAGGGCTCGACCCGCGAGTCCCAGCTGCTGGTCATGGAGTGGCACGGCAGCGGCAGGCCCCAGGACGCCAAGAAGGGCGACGGCAAGAAGGCCAGGACCAAGGCCGGCCACGGCGAGGCGCCGCTCTGCTTCGTCGGCAAGGGCGTGTGCTTCGACACCGGCGGCATCTCGATCAAGCCGGCCGGCGGCATGGAGGACATGAAGTGGGACATGGGCGGCGCCGGCACCGTGCTCGGCCTGATGCACGCCCTGGCCTCGCGCAAGGCGCGGGTCGGCGTCGTCGGCATCTGCGGCCTGGTCGAGAACATGCCCGACGGCAACGCCCAGCGGCCGGGCGACGTGGTGACCTCGGCCTCCGGCCAGACCATCGAGGTCATCAACACCGACGCCGAGGGCCGGCTCGTGCTGGCCGACGCGCTCTGGTACGCGCAGGAGACCTACCGGCCGCGCATGATCGTCGACCTGGCGACCCTGACCGGCGCGATCATCGTCTCGCTCGGCAAGGAGCACGCCGGCCTGTTCGCCAACGACGACAGCTTGGCCGACAGCCTGATCGCCGCCGGCAAGGCGGTCGGCGAGACGGTCTGGCGGATGCCGCTCGGCGAGGCCTACGACCGCATGATCGACAGCGACATCGCCGACATGAAGAACGTCGGCAGCCGCTACGGCGGCTCGATCACCGCCGCGCAGTTCCTGCAGCGCTTCGTCAACGAGGGCACGCCCTGGGCCCACCTCGACATCGCCGGCATGGCCTGGTCGGACAAGGACAAGCCGACCGTGCCGAAGGGCGCGACCGCCTTCGGCGTGCGCCTGCTCGACCGGCTGGTCGGCGAGCACTACGAGAAGTGACGGCAGCCGCCGTCGGGTCTTCCGGCGGGGCCTTCATCGAAGCGACACGGAAAATTCATCGGCGAATCGACCGGCCCTCGGCGATTCCTTAACCGGCGGTTAAGCCTGCCGCCGCCTCTATACGGCGCGATACAAAGGTCTAGCCGGCACGGCTGGGCCGATGTGGCCGGATCTGGGGGGTCCTGTGACCGACGCTTGCGCCGAGCGCCGCGCCGAAGAGGCCGCGCCTTCCGATCCCGCCGAGCGGCGGATCGGTCCGCTGGCCCGGCGCCTGCCGCCGATCCCGGCGAGCCTCTCCTGCTCCGAGACCTTCGCGATCTTCGAGGGTCAGCCGGGGTTGCGCGGCCTCGCGGTGCAGGAGGAGGGCCGGCCGCTCGGCATGGTCAGCCGCGACACCCTGATGATCAGCATCACCAACCCGGTGCGCCACGCCCTCTACGAGCGTCGGCCGATCCGGCTGCTGATGAACCGCTCGCCGCTGATCGTCGACGCGGAAATGACTGTCGACGAGGTCTTCGAGCTGATCGCCGAGAGCCGCGGCGCGGCCCTCGGCGAGGGCTTCATCGTGACCCGCGGCGGCACCTACCTCGGCGTCGGCAGCAGCCTCGACCTGCTGCGCGAGTCGGTGCTGACCCAGCGCCAGCGCATCCTGGAGCTGGAGCTCGCGCGCCGCGCCGCCGAGCAGGCCAGCGAGGCGAAGTCGAGCTTCCTCGCCAATCTCAGCCACGAGCTGCGGACGCCGCTCAACGCCGTGATCGGCTTCGCCGAGCTGCTCGAGAGCGCGGTGGTCGGCCCGCTGAACGAGCGCCAGCTCGGCTATCTGCGCGACATCCACGGCAGCGGCCACCTGCTGCTGCGGCTGATCAGCGACCTGCTCGACCTGTCGCGGGCCGAATCCGGCCGGCTCGACCTGTTCGAGGAGCAGGTCGGCCTGTCGGCGCTGGTCGAGTCGGGCGCGCGCACCCTGTCGCCGCGCGCGCGCAGCCACGGCCTGGAGCTGGCGGTCGACCTGCCCGGCGACCCGTTGCTGGTGCTCGGCGACGAGCGCAAGCTGCTGCAGGTGCTGCTCAACCTCGGCACCAACGCCGTCAAGTTCACGCCGCGCGGCGGCCGGGTCGTGTTGCGTGCCGGCATCGACACCGACGCGGGGCCCTTCTTCGAGGTCGAGGACAGCGGCATCGGCATCGCGGAAGAGGAGCTGCCGAAGGTGCTGGAGACCTTCGGCCGCTCGGACGACCCCTTCACCCGGCGCACCGAGGGCGCCGGCCTCGGCCTGTCGCTCTGCCGGGCCTTCGTCGAGCTGCACGGCGGTCGTCTCGAGCTGGCCAGCCGCCTGGGCGAGGGCACGCGGGTGCGCGCCGCGCTGCCCGCCGCCCGGCTGCTCGAGGCGGAGCAGCCGCGCCTGGAGCGGGCCTGACCGGGCCGAACTGTGCTAGACGACACCTCATGACCGAGGTGCGCTTCTACCACCTGACCCGCACGCCGCTGGAGGCGGCGCTGCCGCAGCTGCTGGCCAAGACCCTGGAGCGCGGCAAGCGCGCCCTGGTCCGGATGACCGACGCGAAGCGCTGCGAGGAGCTGGCCGATGCGCTCTGGCGGCGCGACGAGCGCGGCTTCCTGCCGCACGGCACGGCCAAGGACGGCTTTCCGGCCGAGCAGCCGGTCTGGATCACGCCCGATGCCGGGAACGCGAACGGCGCCGGCTACCTGTTCCTCTGCGACGGCGCGCCGGCCGAGGGCCTGGAGGGCTACGAGCTCTGCTGCCTGCTGTTCGACGGCGGCGACCCCCGGGCGGTCGAGACCGCGCGCGGCCAGTGGCGCCAGCTGAAGGCGGAGGGCCACGAGCTCAGCTACTGGCAGCAGGACGAGCGGGGCGCCTGGTCGAAGCGCCAGGGCGGCTGAACTCTACCGCCGGACCTGCAGCCGCCGCGCCAGGCCGCGCTTGCGGCGCAGCTGGGCCTCGCGCTGGACGATGTAGAGGCCGCTGACCAGCACCAGGGCGAAGCCGATCCAGATGTTGGCCCCCGGGATCTCGCCCCAGACCAGCCAGCCGAGCCCGGTCGCCCAGACCATCGCCGTGTAGTCGAAGGGCACCAGCACCGAGACCTCGGCCAGGCGGTAGGCCTGGGTCATGACGATCTGGGCGATGCCGCCGAGGATGCCGACGCCGATCAGCAGCGCCAGGTCCGGCAGGCTCGGCGTGATCCAGACGAAGGGCAGGGCGAGGCCGGAGATCAGGGTCGTGGTCAGGGTGAAGTAGATGACGATCGAGACGTTGCTTTCGGTCTTCGAGAGCTTGCGCACCCAGAGGATCGCCAGGGCATAGGTGAGCGTGCCGAGCAGGGCCGCCAGGGCCGCCGGCTCGAAGGTCCCCGCCCCCGGCTTCAGCATGACCAGCACGCCGCCGAAGCCGACCAGGCAGGCCAGCCAGCGGCGCCAGCCGACGGCCTCGCCGAGCAGCGGCATCGACAGCGCCGTGACGAAGACCGGCGCCGCGAAGCCGATGGCGATGGCGTCGGCCAGGCGCATCTCCGAGTAGCTGTAGAAGAACAGCACCATCGAGGTCAGGCCGAACAGGCAGCGCAGCGCCTGGTCCAGCGGGTTGCGCACCAGCAGCGCCTGGCTGAGCCCGCCGACCCGCCAGATCATCACGCCGAGAGGCACGAAGGCGAAGAAGCTGCGGAAGAAGACGATCTGGAGCGTCGGGTAGCCGGCGCCCAGCCACTTGACCGCCGCGTCCATGATCGAGAACAGCCCGACCGCGAGCACCAGAAGCGCGATGCCCTCGACCGTGCGGTCGCCGCTGGTCGCGACCTCGGGCTCGGCCCGCGGCTCGGCGACCGGGATCGGCTCGCTGACCGCGGCCGGCACGCCCGGTTCCAGGAGGTCGCTAGGGAGGCTGGTCTGGTCGGGCACGGAGGGGCTGGCCGGCGGAAGGGATGAGAGGACCGCGCAGTCTACGCCGCGATCGGCGGCACAGCCGTGACAATCGCGCAGGCCTTGGCGGCCGATTTTCGTCGCCTCCGGCCCGCCACGGTTAACCGGCGGGTAACCGCGCCGGCGTAGCGTCGCCGTCAGGAGGACCGACGATGGCCGTGCGTTTCGCTCTGCTTGCCCTGCTCGCCGTGGTGGCGGCCGCGCTGGCCGCGCTGCCGGTCCGCGCCCAGTCGACCGGCACCACGCCGCCGCCCTGGTACGCCCAGCCGCCGGCCTGCACGGCCGAGCGCGAGGGCCAGCTGTTCTGCCAGGTCCAGGTGCTCTGCGAGTGCAGGCATTTCCGGGCCAGCCTGATGGACGGCACCAAGGCCGGCTATCGCTGGGACTGCGGGCCGCTCAGGCCGCGCTGCGGCGAGGCCGTGCAGCCCAAGGACCCGACGACCAATCCCTACCAGGGACCCTATCCGGGCATCCTGCAGTACAGCCCGAACATCCTGAACAACAGCAACTGACCGCTCCCGTCCGCTAGGACGCCGCCTCCAGCTCGCTCTGGGCTTCCAGCCAGCGCTCTTCCTGCTCGGCGATCCTGGCCACGACCGCGGCATGCTGCTTCTGCAGCTCGGTCAGCTTCTCCGTGCCGCCGTCGTAGAGCTTGGGATTGGCCAGGGCGGCCTCCAGGTTCGCCTTGTCGGCCTGCAGGCGGTGCAGCGCCTTCTCGGCCTGCTCGGCGGCGCGGCGCAGGTGGGCGACCGCCGCGCGCGCATCCGCCGCGGCCTTGCGGCGGTCCTTGGCCGAGGCCACGGGCGCCTTGTCCTTCTCGGCCTCGCGCTCCTGGCGCGCTTCGCGCCGTTCCGCCCGGCGCTGCGCCAGCAGCAGCTCGCGGTAGTCCGCCATGTCGCCCTCGAAGCCGGCGACGTGGCCGTCGGCGACCAGCCACAGGCGGTCGGCGACCATCTCGACGAGATGGGCATCGTGGCTGACCAGGACGACGGCGCCCTCGAAGGTATTGAGCGCCTGGACCAGGGCCTCGCGGGAATCGATGTCGAGGTGGTTGGTCGGCTCGTCGAGGATCAGCAGGTGCGGGCTCTCTCGGCTGACCAGGGCGAGGGCGAGGCGCGCGCGCTCGCCGCCCGACAGCTTGCCCGCCGCGGTCTCGGCCTTCTGGCCGGAGAAGCCGAAGCGGCCCAGGTGGTTGCGCAGCCGCTGCTCGGGCTCCATCGGCATCAGCCGGGCCATGTGCGCGAGCGCGGTCGCGCTCATGTCCAGGGTCTCGGCCTGGTCCTGGGCGAAGTAGCCGACCTTGAGCTTGGGCGAGCGGTTGAGCCGGCCGGCCTGGGTCTTCAGCCGCCCGGCCAGCAGCCGGGCGAAGGTCGACTTGCCGTTGCCGTTGGCGCCGAGCAGGGCGATGCGGTCGTCCATGTCGAGCCTGAGGTCGAGATCCGTCAGGATCGGCCGGCCCGGCTCGTAGCCGACGGCGCAGCCCTCCATCGAGATGATCGGCGGCGACAGCGCCTCGGGGGTCGGGAAGTCGAAGGAGACGGTCTGGTTCTCGACCACCGAGGCGATCGGCTGCAGCTTCTCCAGCATCTTGATGCGCGACTGCGCCTGGCGGGCCTTCGAGGCCTTGTAGCGGAAGCGGTCGACGAAGGCCTGGATGTGCCGGCGCTGGGCCTGGATCTTGGCGTTGCTCGATGCCTCGCGCTCGAGGCGCTCGCGCCGCGTCCGCTCGAAGGTGTCGTAGTTGCCGCTGTAGAGCGTCAGCTTCTGGCCTTCGAGGTGCAGGATCTTGGTCGGCACGCGGTTCAAGAGGCCGCGGTCGTGGCTGACCAGCAGCACCGTGCCGGGATAGGAGATCAGATAGCTCTCCAGCCAGAACGAGGCTTCGAGGTCGAGGTGGTTGGTCGGCTCGTCGAGCAGCAGCAGGTCGGGCTCGCTGAACAGCAGCGAGGCGAGCGCGACGCGCATGCGCCAGCCGCCGGAGTATTCGTCGAGCCGGCGCTGCTGCGCCGCCTCGTCGAAGCCGAGGCCGGCCAGGATGCGTGCGGCGCGCGCGGGGGCGCTGTCGGCGCGGATCACGGTCAGGCGCTCGTGGACCTCGGCGATGCGGTGCGGGTCGGTCACGGTCTCGGCCTCGGCCAGCAGCGCCGAGCGCTCCGTGTCGGCGGCGAGCACGAAGTCGATCAGTCGCTGCGGGCCGGAGGGCGCCTCCTGCTTTAGCCGGCCCGTGCGCACCCGGCCGGTCAGGCGCAGGTCGCCGCCGTCGGGCGCGACCTCGCCGTCGATCAGGCGCAGCAGGGTCGTCTTGCCGGTGCCGTTGCGGCCGACCAGGCCGACGCGCCAGCCCTTGTCGATCGCGGCCGTCGCCCGTTCCAGGAGGACGCGCGGGCCCAGACGGAAGGTGAGCTCGTTGATGTGCAGCATGGCGGGCGATTTAGCACGGCCGGCGCCGCCTTGCACCATTGCCGCCGCTCGAAGGCATGGCTATAAGGCGCGCGCCTCACCCAACGAAAACGCACAGCAACGCCTAGGCGAGAGGAGCCCAGCAATGGCCGTCCAGCGCACCTTTTCGATCATCAAGCCGGATGCGACCCGGCGCAACATCACCGGCAAGATCGTCGACCGTCTGGAGGGCGCCGGCCTGCGCGTCGTCGCGCAGAAGCGCATCCAGATGACCCGCGAGCAGGCCGAGGGCTTCTACGCCGTCCACAAGGAGCGGCCCTTCTTCAACGACCTGGTGACCTTCATGATCTCCGGCCCGGTGGTCGTGCAGGTCCTGGAGGGCGAGGACGCCGTCGCCAAGAACCGCGAGGTCATGGGCGCGACCAACCCGGCCAACGCCGACGCCGGCACGATCCGCAAGGACTTCGCCGAGTCGATCGAGGCCAACTCGGTGCACGGCTCGGACTCGCCCGAGAACGCCGCCACCGAGATCAAGTTCTTCTTCACCGACGCCGAGATCGTCGGCTGATACCGGCCTCCGGTCTCTGGTCGCCACGAACGAAAGGGGCGCCCCGCGGGGCGCCCCTTTTCGCATTGCCGAGGGCCGACGCCCCAGGCCGGTTCGCCCGTCAGACCAGGAAGATCAGCATCAGCACCAGGATGATCGCGATGAAGCCCGCGCCGTAGGCGGCGGAGCGCACGACGGTCTCGAAGAACTGCTGGTGCTCCCTGTCGAGCTGCTCGTTGTTGGCCATGGCCACGACCCCGTTGTCTCTAGTGCCTGTCGGTGCTTGTGATACGGAAAACGCGGGACGGCGACAAGAGGCTGCGGCGACGCGGCCCGAACGTGCGGCCCGATCGCGCGGCCGGAGGGCAGGACATGATCGAGATCGACGAGCGGCTGGCGATCCCCGAGGCGGAGCTGGAGATCACCTTCATCCGCGCCGGCGGGCCGGGCGGCCAGAACGTCAACAAGGTCGCGACCGCGGCGCAGCTGCGCTTCGACCTGCGCCGCTCGCCCTCGCTGCCGGCGGCGGTCAAGGCGCGCCTGCGCCGCCTGGCCGGGCATCGCCTGACCAAGGAGGGCGAGATCGTCATCACCGCGCGCAGCCGCCGGACCCAGGCCGAGAACCGCCAGGAGGCGATCGAGCGCCTCGCCGCCCTGGTCCGCGAGGCCGCCGTCGCGCCCAGGTTCCGCGTCCCGACCCGCCCGAGCCGGGCCGCGAAGCAGAAGCGCACCGACGCGAAGACGAAGCGCGGCGCCACCAAGCGCCTGCGCAAGGCGCCGCGGGAGGAGTAGGACGTAGGAGAAATTGCCTCTCCCCTCAGGGGAGAGGCCGGAACTTGCTGGTCTCAGCAAGTTCCGGGTGAGGGGGACGCCTGCTCCGGCCCTTCCTCCTGAAGCGCCTGTAAAATGGCGGTGCACACGCCTTCAGGGTTCTGCAGCACCTCATGATTCCAGAAACGAATCACGCGAAATCCGTGCGACGCGAGAAAGCGGGTCCGAGCGTCGTCGGCCTCGATGTCGCGTGCGTGATCAGCGCCGTCGACCTCGACGACCAGCCCGCCGGACAGGCAGACGAGGTCGACGATGTAGGGCCCGATCGAATGCTGGCGGCGGAACCGTGGCCGCCGAGCTGGCCGGCGCGCAGGCGCTGCCACAGGCGGCGCTCCGCTTCGGTCGAACTGCGGCGGAGCGCGCGGGCTCGACCGGTCTGGCGCGGGATCTTGACCATGGGATGCTCCGCGGCGGCGTCCCCCTCACCCGGGTCGGCGATGCCGATCCGACCTCTCCCCTGAGGGGAGAGGCGACGATTCTATTCTAAGCGCTTTCGCCCGGCACGATCAGCCGGGCGTCCGGTGCCGCGCCGGCGTCGTGGATGACGCGCTCGGCCTCGATGCGGGTGCGGCCGGCGGCGACCAGGGTGAGGCAGCGCGGGTAGAGCAGGTGCTCGGCGGTGAGCACGCGGGCCGAGAGGTCGTCGGGGTGGTCGCCGGGCAGCACCGGCACGGCGGCCTGGCCGATGATCGGCCCCTGGTCGACCTCGTCGCGCACGAAGTGCACGGTGCAGCCGTGCAGCCGGACCCCGGCCTGGAGCGCGCGCTCGTGGGTGTGCAGGCCGGGGAAGGCCGGCAGCAGCGAGGGGTGGATGTTGATCAGCCGGTCGCGCCAGTGGGCGACGAACCAGGGCGTCACCACGCGCATGAAGCCGGCCTGGGCGACCAGCGTGCAGCCGGCCGCCTCCAGGCGGGCGGTCACCTCCCGCTCGAAGCTCTCACGGTCGGCGAAGTCGCGGTGCGGCACCACGGCGGTCGGCACGCCGGCCGCCTTGGCGCGGGCCAGGCCCTGGACGCCGGCGACGTTCGACAGCACCAGGGCGATCTCGGCCGGATAGTCCGGTCGGGCCGCGGCGTCGAGCAGCGCCTGCAGGTTGCTGCCGCGCCCCGAGATCATCACGCCGACGCGGGTGCGGCTCACCCGGCGGCTCCCGCCTCGACGCACCCCGGCTCGAAGCGCACCGCGGCGCCCGAGCCGCGCGGCGCGATGCGGCCGATCGTGACGACGCGCTCGCCGGCCTCGCGCAGCAGGGCGGCGAGGGCCTCGGCGCGCCCGGCCTCGACCACCGCGACCATGCCGATGCCGCAATTGAAGGTACGGTAGAGGTCGGCCTCGGGCACGCAGCCGGCCTCGGCCAGCCAGTCGAAGACCGGCGCGCGGCGCCAGGCCGCGGGATCGATCACGGCGGCCAGGCCCCCGGGCAGCACGCGCGGCAGGTTCTCGGGCAGGCCGCCGCCGGTGATGTGGGCGAGGGCGTGGACGCCGCCGGCCGCGATCGCCGCGAGCAGCGGCCTGACGTAGATCCGGGTCGGCACCAGCAGCGCCTCGGCCAGCGTCACCTCAGGCTGGAACGGAGCCGGCTCGTCGTAGTTGACCCCGAGGTCGGCGACGACCCGCCGCACCAGGGAGAAGCCGTTCGAATGCAGCCCGCTGGACTCGAGACCGAGCAGGACGTCGCCCTCGGCGACCGCCGTGCCGTCGAGCTGCCGGCCGCGCTCGACCGCGCCGACCGAGAAGCCGGCGAGGTCGTAGTCGCCGCCGGCGTACATGCCGGGCATCTCGGCGGTCTCGCCGCCGACCAGGGCGCAGCCGGCCTGGCGGCAGCCCTCGGCGATGCCGCCGACGACGGCCGCGCCGTGCGCCGGATCGAGCCGGCCGGTCGCGAAGTAGTCGAGGAAGAACAGCGGCTCGGCGCCCTGCACGACCAGGTCGTTGACGCACATCGCGACCAGGTCGATGCCGACCGTGTCGTGCCTGCCGGCCTCGATCGCGACCTTCAGCTTGGTGCCGACGCCGTCCGTCGTCGAGACCAGCAGCGGGTCCCGGTAGCCGGCCGCCTTGGGGTCGAACAGGGCGCCGAAGCCGCCGAGCCCGCCCAGGCTGCCGCTGCGCGCCGTCGCCTTGGCGAGCGGCTTGATCGCCTCGACCAGGGCGTTGCCGGCATCGATGTCGACGCCTGCGTCCTTGTAGGTCCGGGGCGCGTTGAGTCTGCGCTGTGTCACGATCCGTTCCGTCTTCGTCGATGGTCCAGGCCGACAGCACGACGGCCCCTGCCGGCGACGCGCCGTCACGGCCTTGACCTTTGTGCCCCGGCGGTGCCTGCGGTATCACTTGGGCCGAGCAACATCCGACCTGCGCCGCTGCGCGCGGGAGCATAGCGACTCGCAAAGGCGTTGCAATGATCCTTAGGCTGCCTGCCAGGCTTCCCGTTCTCGTCGCCCTGGCCGTGATTGCGCTGCTGGCACTGCCGGCCGGCGCGGCGCGGGCCGACATCTTCACGGTGACCGGCGTGCACCTGGACGCGACCGGCGACAGCGTCACCGCCGCCCGCGACCAGGCCATGGCGGAAGGCCAGGTCCAGGCCGTGCAGAAGCTCTGGGAGCGGCTGGTGGCGCCCGAGGCGCGCGCGCTGATCCCGCCGCTCTCGGCCAGCGACCTCAGCAACTACTACATCCGCAACCTGCGGGTTTCCGGCGAGCAGACCTCGAGCAACCGCTACATCGCCGACCTGACGGTGCAGTTCCGCGCCGACCAGATCCGCCAGTTCCTGCGCAGCAACAACATCCCCTACGCCGAGACCCAGAGCCGTCCGGCGCTGGTCCTGCCGATCTACGGCGCCGAGGGCTCGGCCGTGCTGTGGGCCGGGGACAATCCCTGGCTGACGGCCTGGCAGCAGTACGACTCGCAGAACGACCTGGTGCCGGTGGCCGCGCCGCTCGGCGACCTGGAGGATCTGACGGCGGTCGACGTCGGCCGGGCCGCGGCCGGCGACCTCGAGTCGCTGTCGGCGATGGCGCAGCGCTACAATGCCGGCGACGTGCTGGTGACCCGCGCGGCGCTGAGCGGCGACCCGGCGGCCGGCAACGCCGCCCTGCAGGTCACGACGATGCGCTACCCCAATGCCCAGGGGCCGGCGGAGACGACCAGCGACAGCCTGACCCAGCAGCCGAACGAGGACCTGACGGCCCTGCTGGCGCGCGCCGTCGCCGGGGTCAGCGCGCGGCTGCAGGACAACTGGCTCGCCCAGAACCAGCTGCACTACGACCAGCAGGCGCAGCTGCAGACCCTGGTGCCGGTCAACAGCCTCGCCGAGCTGGTCGAGATCCAGCGCCGGCTCGGCCAGGTCGCCGCGGTGCGCAGCTACTACACGCTCAGCGTGACCCGGACGTCGGCCAAGATCGGCCTCGTCTACTACGGCGATCCGATGCAGCTGCAGCGTGCCCTGTCGCAGGTCGACCTGGCGCTGGAGCAGGTCGGTCTGCCGAGTCCCGGCAATCCCGGCTGGCAGCTGCGCCTGACCCGTGCCGCGCTGCAGATCGACAGCGCGCCGCTCGGCGGCAACGGCCAGCTCGAGACCCTGCCGCCGTCCCAGGCGGCGCCGGGCACGGACGGCCAGACGGCGCCCGGCACCGTGCCCCAGACAGCGCCCGGTTCGGCGCCTGGGACCGCGCCCGCGACCCCGTCGGACTCGACGCAGGGCTCGACCGTGCGGCCGCTGACCGACGCGAGCGGCAAGCCGGTGACCGTGCCGGTGACGCAATAGCCGGCGGTCGGACAGGCGCGGGCGCGGCGCGGCCCGGCGGCCGAAAGGCCCGGTCGCGCGCACGGGGTGATCTGAGGGGCAGGGGCCGATGACGGCGGAACGACAGCTGCGCACCTGGGCGATCGGCCTGGTCGTCTTCGTCGTGCTGCTCTACCTGCTGCGCGACATCCTGCTGCCCTTCGTCGCCGGCATGGCGATCGCCTATTTCCTCGACCCGATCTGCGACCGTCTGGAGCGTGCCGGCCTGTCGCGGACCTGGTCGACGGTCACCGTGACCGCCGGCTTCGTCGTCCTGCTGCTGCTGTTCCTCGGCCTGCTCGTGCCGATGCTGGTCGACCAGGGCGGGACCCTGGTCGCCAAGCTGCCGCAGCTCGTCGACCTGCTCCGCGAGGGGCTGCAGACGCTGCTCGCCAAGGTCCAGCATCAGGCCGACCCGGCGCTGTTCGAGAAGATCCGCGGCGCCGTCACCGAGCAGCTGGGCAAGCTGACCTCGGTGCTCGGCGGCCTGGTCGGCGGCGTGCTGACCGGCAGCCTGGCGATCGCCAACTTCCTGTCGCTGCTGTTCCTGACGCCGGTCGTCGCCTTCTTCCTGCTGCGCGACTGGGACCGCCTCGTCGAGCGCATCGACGGCTGGCTGCCGCGCCGCCAGGCGCCGACGATCCGCCGCCTGGCGCGCGAGGCCGACGCGATCCTGTCCGGCTACGTGCGCGGCGTCGCCTCGGTCTGCCTGATCCTCGGCACCTTCTACGCGATCGGCCTGACCGCGGTGGGCCTCAGCTCCGGCCTGATCATCGGGCTGATCGCCGGCTTCCTGTCCTTCATCCCCTTCCTCGGCGTGGCGATCGGCTCGCTGCTCAGCATCGGGCTGGCGCTGCTGCAGTTCGACGAGCATTGGCGCATCCTGGCCGTCGCCGTGATCTTCGTCGTCGGCCAGTCCGCCGAGGGCAACTTCCTGACCCCGAAGCTGGTCGGCGACCGCATCGGCCTGCATCCGGTCCTGGTGATCTTCGCGCTGCTCGCCGGCGGCACGCTGTTCGGCTTCACCGGCGTGCTGCTGGCGATCCCGGTCTCGGCGGTGATCGGCGTGCTGGCGCGCTACAGCCTGTCGGAGTACCTGGCCAGCCCGCTCTACACCGCCGGCACCGGCGACGAGCCGCCGGCCGTCGGACAGCCGGCGGAACAGCCGGGCGGCCCCACCGGCCCCGGGGCGGAAGACCGCGACCCGCCAGCATGACCGCGCCAGCCCAGCTCGTCCTGACCCTGCCGCAGCGGCCGGCCCTGGGCCGCGCCGACTTCCTGGTCGCGCCCTGCAACGAGACCGCCGTCGCCTGGATCGACCGCTGGCCGGACTGGCCGGCGACGGCGCTCGCCCTGGCCGGGCCGGCCGGCAGCGGCAAGAGCCACCTCGCCGAGGTCTGGCGCGGCGTCAGCAGCGCCCCCTCCTTCTCGGTCGCCGAGCTGGAGGCGGAGGGGCCGGCCGGGCGTCTCGGCGCCGCCCGTGCGGCACTGCTCGACGACGCGGCCGCGGTGGCCGGGCGGCCGGCCGCGGAGGAGGCGCTGCTGCACCTCTACAACCTGCTGGCCGAGCGCCGCGGCACGCTGCTGCTGGCCGCCGAGGCCGAGCCGGCGCGCTGGCCGGTCGGCCTCGCCGACCTCGCCTCGCGTCTGGCGACGGCCACGGTCGCGCGCCTCGGGCCGCCCGACGACGCCCTGATGAAGGGGCTGCTGATCAAGCTGTTTTCCGATCGCCAGCTGCGCCCGGCCGCCGAGGCGGTCGACTATCTGGTGGCCCGCATGGAGCGCACCTATGCTGCCGCCCAGCGTCTGGTCGAGGCGATCGACCGGCGCGCGCTGGCCGAGCGGCGGCGGGTCACCAAGCCGGTCGCCCGGGCGGTCCTGGACGCGCTCGGCGAGGCCGGCGAAAGCGAACGATAGACAGCAAGCAGGGAGACTGCCCGATGGACATGGGTATCCGCGGACGCAAGGCGCTGGTCTGCGCCGCCAGCAAGGGTCTCGGCAAGGGCTGCGCCATGGCGCTGGCCGGCGAGGGCGCCGAGCTGACCATCGTCGCACGCACCGCCGGGACCCTGGAGGCGACGGCGCAGGAACTGCGCGAGGCCTACGGCGTCCCGGTGACCGCGGTCGCCTGCGACATCACGACGGCCGAGGGGCGGGCCCGGGCGCTGGCTGCCTGCCCGGAGCCGGACATCCTGGTCAACAACGCCGGCGGCCCGCCGCCGGGCGACTTCCGCAACTGGACCCGCGACGACTGGATCGCCGCGCTCGACGCCAACATGCTGACCCCCATCGAGCTGATCAAGGCGACGGTCGACGGCATGATCGGGCGCAGGTTCGGCCGCATCGTCAACATCACCTCCTCGGCGGTGAAGGCGCCGATCGACATCCTGGGCCTGTCGAACGGCGCGCGCGCCGGCCTGACCGGCTTCGTCGCCGGCATCGCGCGCAAGACCGTCGAGCACAACGTCACGATCAACAACCTGCTGCCCGGGCCCTTCGACACGGACCGCCTGCGCGGCACCGCCGAGGCCGCCGCCGCCAAGGCCGGCAAGAGCGTCGAGGCGGTGCTCGACGAGCGGCGCCTGTCGAACCCGGCCAAGCGCTTTGGCACGATCGAGGAGTTCGGCGCCGCCTGCGCCTTCCTGGCCAGTGTTCACGCCGGCTACATCACCGGCCAGAACCTGCTGCTCGACGGCGGCGGCTATCCGGGTACGCTCTAGCAGGGCCTCGGCGAGCGGGCCCTCGGTTGACAAGGCCACTTACTAGACCGATCCTTCAGGTCATCTAGTTTTGTGACACTTTCGTGACAGTATTCGCGGGGCAAGGGGACTCAATGACCGGGGTGCGCGGCGGTCGCTCGGCGTCCGATGGCTGACGAGATCGAGCTGAAGCTGAGCCTGCCGCCGGCGCAGCTGGAGAAGCTGCGCCGGCATCCGTTCGTGCGGATGATCGCCCAGGGCCGGGCGAAGCGCCGGCGGCTGGTCGGCACCTACTTCGACAGCGAGGACTTCCTGCTGCGCGACCGGCGCATGGCCCTGCGCCTGCGCGACGTCGGCCAGCAGCGCCTGCAGACCTTGAAGATCGCGCCTGCCAGCTATGCCGCCCTGCTCGCCGGGCGCGGCCTCGGCGGCGGCAGGGCGCCGGCGGCCAGCCCGGCCACGGTCCAGCACCTGATCGAGTACGAGACCGTGACCGAGAGCGACGGTCCGGACATCGGGCTGATCGAGGACGAGGCGCTGCGCGACTTCTTCCGGGACGAACGCCTGGCCGAGCGGCTGGAGCCGGTCTTCTCGACCGACATCGACCGGCGCACCCTGCTGCTGCGCCACGCCGACGCCGAGATCGAGCTGGCCCTGGATATCGGCGAGATCCATGCCGGCGGCCGCAGCGAGGCGGTCAGCGAGGCCGAGCTGGAGCTCAAGTCCGGGCCGCCGGCGCGGCTCTACGAGCTCGCCCTGCTGCTGTCCGAGCAGCTGCCCTTCCGCCTGGAGGCACGCAGCAAGGCCGAGCGCGGCTACGCCCTCTACGAGCAGCTTGCGCCGACGCCGAACCGCGGCCGCAAGCCGGAGCTCCAGCCCGGCATGACGGTCTCCGAGGCCTTCGCCCTGCTGGCCGGCGCCTGCCTGGAGCAGATGCGCGGCAACGAGTCGGCGGTGCTGGCCGGCGCCGATCCGGAGGGCGTGCACCAGCTGCGCGTCGCGCTGCGCCGCCTGCGCGCCCTGGTCTCGCTGATGAAGACGGTGCTGGCGCCCGACGCCGCGGCCTTCCTGAAGGAGGAGCTTCGCTGGCTGCAGCAGAGCCTGGGCCCGGCGCGCGACTGGGACGTGTTCGGCATCGGCACGCTGAAGCCGCTGGCCCGCCGCCTGCCCAACGAGCCCAGCCTGGGCGGCCTGGAGAAGGCGGTCGAGGCGGCACGCGCGCAGGCCTACCGGGACGCCCAGGCGGCGCTCGCCGACGTGCGCTACAGCCGCCTGCTGCTGCGCCTCGCGCTCTGGCTCCAGGAGGGCGGCTGGCACCGGCGCCCCGAGTTCGGCGAGCCGGACCCGGCCGGGCGGCCGATCACCGAGCTGGCCGACGCGCTGCTGAGCCGCCGCGACAAGGCCCTGCGCAGGACCGCGCGCAAGCGCAAGGGGCGCAGCGAGGCCGAGCTGCACGAGGTGCGCATCGCCGCCAAGAAGCTGCGCTACGCCGTGGAGTTCTTCCGCGGCCTCTACGGCAGCAAGGCGGTCAAGCGCCACCTCGTCAGGCTGGTCGCCCTGCAGGACACGCTCGGCACGCTCAACGACGCGGTCGTCGGGCACCGCCTGATCGACGAGCTGGAGGCAGCCGGCGCGCAGGACCGCAAGCGTGCCTTCGAGCCCTATGCCGCAGGCCTGGTGATCGGCTGGCAGGCGGCGCGCATCGAGGCCGACCTCGGCCATTTCGCCGCGGCCTGGGACGACTATCGCAAGGCACGGCCCTTCTGGGGGCGCTGAGCGCTCCCCACCTCTTCCCCATGGAGCACCTCGAGCAACCGGACCCGGTCACCTGGGACGAGCGGCGGCTCTGGTTCGAGGCCCGGCAGCAGGAGCGGGCGCGCCAGGGCGGCAGCCGCTTCTCCGAGCAGGCGACGGCGCTGACCATCGACCTGCAGGCCTGTTTCTGCGCCGGCGCCTGGGTCGCCTGCGTGATCCTGGCCGGCGCCGTCGTCGAGTCGCAGGCCGAGGCGACCGGCCGCCACGACGCCGTTCCCGCCGAAGAGCTGGTCTGGCTGCGCGGCCTGCGCAACGCGCTGCTGCACGAGAACCGCCGCGAACCGGTGCTGACGCTCGAGGACCAGTGGACCCGCCGGCCCGACTGGGAGAAGGCGGCGCGCCGGGCGGTTTCACTCGTCTTCCTGGCGATGTATCCAGGGGAGGACGGTTAGTGAAGACGGCACCAGCCCGCTCCCCCACCCCGCCACCCATTCCAGGATACTGTCGTTGGGTGGCGGGGTGGGGGAGCGGGCTGGCGCCGGAGCCAGTGTAGGGAGTCTTTCATGAGCGAGTTGGACGGCAAGGTCGCGGTGGTCACGGGCGGCGGGCGCGGCATCGGCGCGGCGATCGCCGAGGCGCTGGCGGCGAAGGGCGCGCGCGTCGTGGTGACGGCGCGCAGCCTCGGCGCCTGCGAGGACGTGGCGGCCGGGATCCGAGATGCCGGCGGCAAGGCCGAGGCGCTGGCCTGCGACGTCAGCCGCCCGGCCGCCGTCGAGGCGATGCTCGCCGGCACCCGCGCCGCCTTCGGCCCGGTCGACATCCTGGTCAACAATGCCGGCGTGATCCAGCCGATCGGCCTGCTCGCCGAGTGCGACGCCGAGGCCTGGCTCGACAACGTGCGGATCAACCTGGGCGGCGCCTTCCTGGCGGCGCGGGCGGTGATCCCCGCGATGGTCGAGCGCGGCGGCGGCACGATCGTCAACATCTCCTCGGGCGCCGCGCACCGGCCGCTCGAAGGCTGGAGCGCCTACTGCGCCGGCAAGGCCGGGCTCGCCATGCTGACCGGCTCGCTGCACCTGGAGTACGGCCGGCAGGGCATCCGCGTCTTCGGCTTCGGCCCGGGCACGGTCGACACCGAGATGCAGGTGCAGATCCGCGCCAGCGGCATCAACCAGATCAGCAAGCTGCCGCGCGAGAGCCTGGCCAAGGTCGAGCGGCCGGCGGCGGTCGTCGCCTGGCTGTGCGGCAAGGCCGCCGACGACCTGGCCGGCCAGGAGCTCTCGATCCGCGACGAGGAGCTGCTGAAGCGGGTCGGGCTGTAGCGCGGTGGCGGCGGTGCGGCAGGTCCTGGCCCGCGTCCACGGCCGGGTCCAGGGCGTCTGGTTCCGTGCCTGGACGGTCCAGGAGGCGCAGCGCCTCGGCCTCGACGGCTGGGTGCGCAACCGCCGGGACGGCACGGTCGAGGCGCTCTTCGCCGGCGCCGCGGCGGCGGTCGAGGAGATGCTTCGGCTCTGCCACGACGGCCCCCTGCATGCCCGGGTCGTCGCGGTCGAGACCGCCGAGACCGACGAGGCCGCGCCGGCCGGATTCGAGCAGCGGCCGACCGCCTGAGGAGCGGGGCGGGAGGCTGCCCTTCGCAGCCGTCTCTTTTCCGCGGCCGGCGGCGCGCCTACCTTCGCAGCCATGATCGACTTCGACGCCCCGGAGCCCGGCCGCGACTACGTCAAGCGCCCCGGCTCCTACGCCATCGCCTTCAAGCCGGGCAGCGGCCTGCTGCTGGTCGAGACCAGGGACGGCTGGGAGATCCCCGGCGGAGGCATCGAGCCGGGCGAGACCGGCGAACAGGCCCTGGCCCGCGAGCTGCTCGAGGAGACCGGCTACCGGCTCGTCGAGGCGCGGCCGCTGGTCTGCGTGCGCCAGTGGCTGACCAAGCCGGTCGAGGGCAAGTTCTTCCACAAGTACGCGACCTTCTACCAGGTCGCCCTGGAGGACAGCGGCCATCCGCCGAGCGAGGCTGGGCACCGGCCGTTCTGGGGCTCGCCGGCCGAGGCCTACGGCCGCATGGCCGAGAGCAGCCACGAGTGGATCCTCGGCCTGGTCGTCGAGCGGCTGCTCGAAAAGCTGCGGGCGGCCTGAGATGGCGGCCTTCGCGCTCGAGCCGGTGACGCCGCGCCTGGGCGCGCGGCTGACCGGTCTCGACCTCGGGCAGCCGATCTCGGAGGCCCTGGCCGAGGACCTGCGGCAGACGCTGGCCGAGCGGCTGGTGCTGTTCCTGCCCGGGCAGAACCTTTCGATGGCCGCGCTCAAGCGCGCGACCGCGGTCTTCGGGCCGCTGACCCGCGTGCCCTACATCGCGCCCTCCCCGGAGGACCCGGACGTCGTCGCCGTGCTGAAGGAGGCCGACGAGGCGAAGATCGCGACCTTCGGCGGCGACTGGCACTCCGACTTCTCGTTCCTGGAGCGGCCGCCCGGCGGCTCGCTGCTGCAGGCCGTCGAGCTGCCGCCGGTCGGCGGCGACACGCTCTGGGCCGACCAGGTCACGGCCTGGGCGACCCTGCCCGAGGACCTCAAGGAGATCCTGACGGACCGCCGGGCGATCCAGACCGGCGCGCCCTACGGCGTCAGCCGCGCGCCGAGCGGCGCGCTCAGCCGCTCGATCAGGATCACCCGGGGCGATCCCGAGGCCGACCGCGAGCGGGCCCACCCGGCGGTGCGCCGCCATCCGGTCAGCGGCAGGGCGGCGCTGTTCGTCAACCCGACCTACACGACCCGCCTCGACGGAATGACCGAGCAAGAGAGCGCGCCGATCCTGGCCCGGCTCTACGCCCACATGACCCGGCCGGAGTTCTGCTGCCGACACCGCTGGCGGCCCGGTGACCTGACGATCTGGGACAACCGCGCGACCCTGCACTTCGCCGTCAACGACTACGACGGCCACCGCCGCCTGCTCTGGCGCACGACCTTCGAGGGCGAGGTGCCGATTCCGGCGTAGGCCGCCCTCGACGGCTTCGTCCGGCGACAGGGTCGGGATGAAGCCCCTGCAATAGCCGGCTGGCTCGCGTCGTCCCGGGCTCGCCGAAGGGCGACGCCGAAGCGGCGGCGGCGCTCCGGCCGCCCCGCCTGACCGGACCGCCTGCCTGCCCCGACGATGGGCCCCGACGATGGGCCCCGGCCGGACGTCCGCCGGGCGTCGGCGGCGCCTGTCGATTCCACCGAAGCGCGGTCTGCGGCGCCCGTCCGATGCGGGACCTGCGGCCCTGTCCAGCTCGCAGCCTTCCCGTCCGATGCAGCCTGCCCGATCGGCAGCCTGCCGACGGTAAGCGCTCACTTAACCCCCTCCTGGCCAGCCTGACCTGATCGTGCGAAGACCCCTCCGCTTTGGACGGAGGTGTCTGCGTGGAACGAGACGGCAAAATGGGCGGCCCTTTGGGCGTCTCAAAGGAAGGCTATGCGGGCCGGCTGGAGGTTCTCTCGGGTCCGACGGGGCGCCGACAACGCACGGAGGCGGATAAGGCGCGGATCGTGGCGGAGAGCCTGCTGCCGGATG
>NZ_FWZX01000058.1 GCF_900177295.1 Tistlia consotensis USBA 355 | reverse complement strand
CGTCTCGTTCCACGCAGACACCTCCGTCCAAAGCGGAGGGGTCTTCGCACGATCAGGTCAGGCTGGCCAGGAGGGGGTTAAGTGAGCGCTTACGGGGCACTGGAGGCATCATGCAAGAAACGAGGGAGGCTCTTACCTCGGCACTCAAGCGATTGCGCCGGGACAAAAAGTCGGGCAACTGACCAGCGCATCGGAGAAGAACTCACTCCGATGAATCACCGAACACTCCGATCACACCGGGGCCGCCCAAGCGTAGCAAGAACAAAACAGGCCGGATTGCTCCAGCCCTCCGATAACGCGAAGCGACGGAATGCTCTACTCGGTCACCCGGATCGTAATCGGATCGTCGTAGAGGGTGAATCGTTCCTCGCCCGGATGCGTTGCCGTGAACACCACGGCTCGCGCAGGCGTGCCGCCGCTGCAAGCGCGGCTGACGCGGATACCGACGCCCCCGTCCGACCAAACACCGTTAGATAGCGGAGGCAGTCCTTGGAAGACCTCCTCCCAATCTGGCGGCTGTTCACCACACCGCCCGCGGCTGCCATGCACGACGACTGACTGGCCGACTTTGGCGGCGACCATCTCATGCGCCTCGATACGCTGGCCGGTCATGTCGAGGACCTGCGCACCTGGCTGCGTGAATGCCGCAGCATGCGTCTGGGGGCCGTCGAAGGTGCCCAACGCAAGAACGGCCCCGCCCGCCACCAAAACCAGGAAAACGGCAGCCGCGGCTAATCGTAGTCTGGTGCGTCCGCCGGATGCGGCGGCAGGGGCCTGGTCGATCTCGGGTGTTGTCGCGGTCTGGCTCGCATCGCCATTGCCATCGGCGGGCTTGCGCCTCTGAGCCTCTTCATAGAGCCGGCTCCAATGAGGCAATGCCTCCGGCGCGTCCTCAATCCGAAGCAATAGGGTCAGTATTCGGAAGTTGCGGCGGCTGGGTGTGTGCAATCCCTGCCGCCAGTTGCTCAGGCTCTTCAGGGAGCTCTCGTAGGCGGTAACAGCCTTCTTCTTGGTAATCGTGCAGTATTCGCTGGCAAGCTTGGCGTTATCGAGGTGGCCGCGCTCAATGCAAAGGGCATCGAACAGCTTGTGCCATTCCTCGAAACTGTCGAATGCGACCGCCATGCCGCCCCCGGCCAAACACCTCTCTTTTCAACTTATTACCCACCTAGCTGGATTCCGTCAACCCATTGATTCCGATCATAGATTCCGCCTGTTTTCCGGATTTTCTAAAGCTTCCAATTTCAGACATGACGCCGCACGGCCAGCCCTCTTAGGAAGGAACTTGGGGGCCATCTAAACGGCCCGCTTGTCGCGCGCGCGTCCGCAGCGCACGCGCGTCGAATCATTCGTTGAAAGTTAGGAGGTGCCATGAACACCAAAGACAAAATTGTTACGCGGCCTGCCAGCCGCCGCGATGTTCTCCGGGCGCTCGGCGTGGCGGGGCTCGCCACCGTCGGCGGCGCCATCGTCAGTCAGCCTGCAATGGCGGAGGTGACCATACCCGCCACGACGACGCAGAAATGCGGGACTTGCCGTTTCTGGGGCGGCATCCGTTCGGTGTCCGAAGACCGCAAGACCGTTATCGCTTCCGGCAAGGGCACCTGTAACAATCCCAAGAGCCCGGCCTACCAGAAACAGACCCGACCGGACCAGGGCGCTCCGGTTTGGGAACGCTGGGAAGCCCTTGGCTGAGGGGGGCCGAATGCGGAGCACATATTTGTCCAAGGGGAGGATAATCGCCATTGCACTCCTCACCGTCACCGCCTGCCAGACGACCGGCGCCACCAGTGCAAACAGCGCAGGCGCCGATCCGCTGGCGGCCTACAAAGCCGCCGTCCCCGCGCTCGAACAGGCGGGCGGCGGCAAGGCGTGCGTCGATTGCTTCCTCACCAACTACGGCCCGAGCCCCTTCCCTAAGGCGTTCGCCGTATCGCCGGACGGCGCCTATGGCGCGCGGTACAAGGTCGGTGCGTCGATGGAAAAGATGCGTGAAGACGCCCTCGCGAGCTGCCGGAAGAAGCCTGCCTACAATCCGGCCCATGACTGCTTCATCTTCTTCGAGAATGACCAGCAGGTGTGGAATCCATGAGAGCAATGGTCCTGCGATCCGCAACGCTGTCGCTCTTGGTGGTGCTGTCGGTCACGCCAATTCACAGGGCCTTTGCTCAAGCGGCGTCTTCCAATTCCGGCGGCATTCTTGACGGCCTTCTTGACGCGCTGGTCATTCTGCTGGTCGTGGTCGCGGCGCTCTTTCTTGGCAGGAAGCTACGCGATGGGGCTCAGCGAGATGGCAACCTCCTCGCCGAAACAATGACTTCGCCGGAAGGAATGCAAAAGCTGCGTGCTCAAGTGAAAAGCGCTCGCACCATCGCGATCGTGCTCGCAGTACCGGCTGTTCTCGTCACCGTCGTGCTCCTGATCAAGATCAACAACACGTCGAACTGGGCGCTCCGATACGACGGCTACGTCTGGGAGCAATTAGGCTGGTGGTTCATCGACGTTGGTCTGCTTTGGCTTCTAACGCTCGCGGCGGGCGGGTTCTGGTTCGTATCGTCACGCAACTTTGGACGCGTTTTGCTCGACCGCGTGGCCACCATCCGCACCCGCCTCATCGAGATCGAGAAGGAACTGGAAACGCGCGCCGATCGGCCAAAAGCGGACCTCCGGTCAGAAAGGCAACTGCTTGAGTCAGAACTCAGACAACTGGGCGCGTGACAGAAGAGGCCGCCTAAGCGGCGGCCTCAGTGATGTCGGCGGATTGCAGGCCACCGAGGTAATCGGTGGCTTTTGCCGCTTGTGAGGCGGCGGTGAAGATGGCCTTCTTGTCGGCCTTGAGGACCTTCAGCCAGTTGTCGATGTAGGCGGCGTGGTCGGGACGCGGTGTGAGCGTCACGCCAAGGTCGGCGCAAAGGAAGGCCGCGCCCAGCTCGGCCACGAGTTCTTCCATGGCGTAGGCATCGTCGCCGAAGCGCTTGCCGAATTGGCGGTCGCAGCGTCGGTCGTGGCCTGTCCAGTGGGTCAGCTCGTGCAGGAGCGTGGCGTAGTAGCTCTCGGTCGCGGAGCTGGTTTCGCTGCCGAGGAAGCGCTCGCGCTCGGGCATCTGGATGATGTCGTCGGAGGGGCGGTAGAAGGCGCGACTGCCCCCGTGGCGCACCATGGCACCGGTACCGGCGATGAAGCGCTCGGCCTTGTCGAGCACCTGCACCGGGTCCTTGGGCTCGGGCAGTGGCGGTGCCGCGTAGCCGTCCACCTGGTCGGCGTTGAAGACCCAACTCGCGCGGGCCATGAGGCGCTTGCCGTGCTCGGTTTCGCCGTCGTCCGTGGTCTCTTCCACGTCGAACTCCTTGTAAAAGACCACCAGGCTCGCCTTCTCGCCCTTGCGGACTTGCGCCCCGTTGTTCTGCCACTGGCGATAGGTGCCCCATGTGCCGGTGCCGAAGCCGCGGGCCTGTGCGGCAACCCAGAGGCTGACGACGTTGATGCCGCGATAGGCGTTGTGGGTGTCGATGTTGACGGGGCGGTTGAGTCCCTCGCCGCTGCGGTGCCAGGGCATCTGCCAGTCGCCCGCTCCCGCCTCGATGGCGGCGATGATGTTGTTGGTGACCTGGGTGTAAACGTCCATGCGTTGCGCGGTCATTGTTCCTCTCCTTGTCTTGCGGGGCCGCGCCCATCGCGGCCGTCCGATGGCGACCGGAAAGGCAGGGGCAAGACGGGCGGCGCACCCGAACGGGCTGGAGAGGATCGGAAGACGGCGGGCAGGCTGTTTCTTGGCTCGCGAGGAAGGCGTCAGCCGGGGAAGAAACCGACGGACCGCCGTTGCGCTGCACGGCGTCCCTGCCAGGTCAGCCACCCCATGAGGACGGCCCGTGGGCAGCGGTCCCTGACAAGGATCTGAGGAACACCGCGCCGACGCCGGCGACCGTCACCCGGAAAGCAGAACAGCCCCGCAAAGGTGGCGGCGAGGCTGTCTGATGTGAATGGGCCGCTTGTCAGCGGACGATGGCTTATGCGCCCCGAAACAAGCCGGCACCTGACGGAGCCGGAAAGCCTGCACGGTCAGCCGCAAGGTGCTGAACAGGGTGGGTAATTCGACCAAATCGGGGTACAAGATTCTAACAGGCAAACGAGGGAGACTGGCGCGATAGCGAGGTAGCGGATGGTGTTCAGCAAGCTGTTCGGAGGCGGGAAGAAGCCGCCGGAAGGGAAACCTCAGGTCAGGCGTTGGCTGGAATCGCTCGACCCAATGTGGCGCGCCGCCGTGACGGCGATCGCCGCCGACAAGACCGTGGATGAGGTCTTCAAGCAGGACATCTACAGGCGCCTCCAGGAAGGACGGATAGACGAGGCCCGCGAGACCGTCCGCAAATACTTCCAGTTCATGAGCCCGGAGACGCAGGAGAAGGTCAAGTACGCCGGGCAGCACGAGGCATGGGCGGACGTTTTCGCCCTGCGTGAAGCCGGCATCGTCACGCCGGCCGACGAGAGCGATCCATTAGATTCGATCATCATCGGCGAACTTCCGCTGGGGGACGACCTCAGGCCCGCGAATCTGCTCTTCCATGGCGAAGGACACCTGCTGACCGTGGCCCCCACAGGTGCGGGCAAGGGACAACGCTTCGTCATTCCGACGCTGCTGGACTTTGAGGGGCCTGTCGTGGTGCTCGACCCCAAGGGCGAGAACTACGCGGCGACCGCGTGGCGCCGGAACCTCTACGGCCAAGTCTACAAGTGGGCGCCAGGCGAGGACGACTCCGACTGCTATAACCCAATTGATGCGGTCCGCGGCTGGGACGACGCGCGGCTGTTGGCGGAACTGCTCATCGTCCAGCAGAGCCGGGAGCCGTTCTGGGACGAGGCCGCCAAGGATCTGCTCACCGGCCTGATCTTCTTCGTCCTCCGTACCCGCCCGCCGGAACGGCGCAACATGCGCGAGGTCTGCCGCTGCCTGACGCGCAGCAAGGCGGACTTCAAGACGATGATCGAAACCCTGCAAAGCTCGTCAGAGGAGCGGCTTCAAGAGTTGGGGAATATCCTCGAAAGCCGGTCGGAGAACCTTCATTCGTCGATCGCGACGACGCTGCTCACACAACTCGCACCCTGGCGGGCAGACGAGATCGTGGCCGCCACATCGAGCACCACGCCGGGCTGGTCGGTGGAGACCATCCTCGTGAAGGACAACATGGGCGTCACCTTCGCGGCCCAGCAGGGTCGGCCGCCAGGTTGGCACTCCCCCGCGCCCGGCCGTCATGAGCGCGGCATGGCGTCATCGGTTTATCTGATCGTACCGCCGGAACAGATTGGTGCCTACCGTTCGGTGCTGCGGGTGATGCTCGGCCAGCACCTGAGCGAGGCCATCAAGTGGCGAGCCGATATCGAGCGTAACAACAAGCTGGACGAGGACTTGCCGGACAACTTCCCCGATTGGCCGATGATGTTCTACCTCGATGAGCTGCCGCAGCTTGGCTACATGCGGATCATCGAAGAAGCTGTCGCCATTACTCGGAGCTACCGGGTGCGGCTATGGCTCTTCACCCAGGACATGGCCCAGCTGAAGGAAGTTTACCCGAAGTGGGAGAGCCTGCTCGCTAACTGCCGCTGCCAGATCTTCTTCCGCCCGAATGACATGAACACGGCGACCGAGATCGCCAACCGGCTCGGCATGCGGAAGGACATTTGGGGTGGCGAGGATTGGGTGGCGTCGCCGCAGAAACTCATGGGACGGGAGTTCCGTGAGGATGCTGTCATCTTCTTCGATGGCCTGATGATCCGCTCGCGGATGGTGAGGCCGGCTTTCGACAATCCCGCCCTTCAGGCATGGATTGCCGAACAGAAGCGGGATTTCGGGGAGGAGGTCTTGCGCGCACCGCGCGCGGAAATGCCGATACCTGCTCCCGACGACGAACTGGATGCACCGCCATCCGGCGGCGCGGAATCAGCGGCGGCCCCCAAGAGTGAAAACACTCAAAGAGAAGACGCCGACCTGGCAGACAATCCGGAATATCAGCGCCGTCTCGCCGCCCTCCAGGCGGAGATGCGGAACGGCAAAGCCGAAACATCATCCCCTTCTCCCGAGAAGACGATGAGACCGCCTGAGCGGCCCGCAGAATCATCCTACAATGCGAAGCCTCGTCCGATGCCTCCGTCCTTCGACGAATGAACTGAGAGGGCTCTCAGCGCGCCACACACCCCTTCAAAACCAAAACCCAAAGGATCTGCACATCAGGGAGTTTCAGAAATGATGCAGAACGTCATCACCATCGCCGTCATTATCGTTGTCGGCATCGTCGTCCTCAACCTCGTGTTCTGGAACAAGAACAAGAAAGCGTTCAACGACGCCAAACAGCAGAAGATCGCCGAACGTCAGGCGCAGCGGGAACAGGCGGAAGAGTATCGGCAGAAGGACAAGTGATCCATATCTAAAGTCTGCATTGAAGTTCGACGGACTATCCACAGAAGGGGGCCGCCAACTACAGGATTTAATTATACAGGTACATATAGGTATATAGCGGGAGCGTTTATGCGTAATCGCGGGAGCGTTTATGCGTAGCAAAAATCGGAACCGCAGGATTCCCGCGCCAATCCGTGCGGGAGCGTTTATGCGTGGATAAGTCTCCGAGTTCACAGGGTTTTGCACACCGCGCCGGCTCTGAGGGACGTCAACGACGGAATCCTCGACCCGAGGGCGGTCGGCTCGCGGGAGCGTTTATGCGTAGAACAGACGAGGGACGGTGTCCGGGCGTTCGCGGGGATCAGACGCGGCCGACATGCGGCCGACTGGGCAACAGTATCAAGCTGTCTGGTGCCGTATCGAGGCGGGCGGCCGGATAGACCACGGCGACTTTGCCCAGTGCCCGCAGGAATGCCTTCTTGAAGTCGCGGCGGCCCTGATCGGTGGTTGGGTAATCCGCGCCGAACTGGAGCTGCAAGGCAGCCCAGGGAATAGCGGTCCGGCCCTTCACGTAAGACAGGCGATAGGTGAGCCAGAGATAAACGTCGAGCGCCATCGGGGACCGCTTCAACGCTTTGAGGGCGCGAAGGTCGATCGGGACCGGGTTCTCGGTAATCTCCGTGAAGAACCTTTCTGAGAGGACGACGGTGCTTTCCCACAATGCCGCTTGGTCAGGTTGGTGCGGCGTCCACCAGAGTGTTGCCTTGTCGGCGATATTGACGTTTTCCAAGCCGAACGAGCTGCCGCTCGTGTAGGTGCATGAGATGGAACATGAGAACAGGCGCGTCATCTGATCGCGGAGCCGGGGGATGGTGCCCCAACGGCCGCCGGTCGGCGCGAGGTCAAGCTCTGCCATGAACTTGCTGAGCGTCCGCCCGAGAACAATCTCGCGGCTCTTGGTGCGGACAGCTTCGGTGGTCAGGAAGCCTGTGACAAGCCTTGGGATGCTACCGTAGGGCAGACCGATCTTCGAGGGAGCCAGCATGGTCATGGTGAAGGCGCCGTTGGTCCGCGTGAACTCGTTCCCCGGCATCCGACGGTGAGGCATTGTCGCCTGGACCATTGCACGCGCCATGAAGCCGAGCGCACCTGCTTCCCGCGCCTCCTCCATCTCGATAGCCAAGGCGGACGTGAACAGCTTGCTCAGCTGCCTCGGGACGGATGAGTTATCGTTCGCGGCCGGCTTCGGCGCCGGCGCGACAGCAGTTGCATTGCCATCTATGGGCTCTATGTCGGCTATGTCGATCAGGCTCGTTCTGGGCACGCGGTTCAGCATCTCAAAAGTTCGTCTTTTGTTCTTTTCAAGCTACCATATGCGATGGCCACTGTGGCAAGGAATCTGAACGGCCGTCATGCCGGCTGTTGTTGAAGATCGTTGGGACGGCTTGGCTCTGAGTGTGCCAAATATGTGCCAAAAAGCCGAAAGCCCCGTCCGTGAGGATCGAGGCTTTCGTTTGAAGCATTGATATTGCTTGGTAATTTTGGTTGCGGGGGCAGGATTTGAACCTGCGACCTTCAGGTTATGAGCCTGACGAGCTACCGGGCTGCTCCACCCCGCGTTAAGGGCATTGACCAGGCTATGAGCCTGACGAGGGCGCCGCAAGGCGCCGGCGCGTGAGCGCGGGGCTGCTCCCCCCCGCGGATGAGGTGTTCCGCTTTTCGGGCGGATGGGGTGGACATCGTCTTTCGAGTGGGCGGTTGCGTCTGGAGCTGTGCTGGATAGACCTGGCGGCGACCTACTCTCCCACGTCTTAAGACGCAGTACCATCGGCGCTGAGGGGTTTCACGGCCGAGTTCGGGATGGGATCGGGTGGTTCCGCCCTCGCCAGAGCCACCAGGTCGATCCAGGACAGCTGATCAAGTGTCGGTACTGATAGGGATGATCGGGTTACCGGTCGGGCCGGGCCAGGGGTTTCCTGGCCTGTTGCCGGTCGTCGGTAAAGAGGATCAAGCCGATCGAGCGATTAGTAAGGCTCAGCTTCGCGCATTGCTGCGCTTCCACATGCCTCCTATCGACGTCGTGGTCTACGACGGCTCTTATGGCGAGACCTGGTCTTGAGGGGGGTTTCCCGCTTAGATGCTTTCAGCGGTTATCCCGTCCGCACTTAGCTACCCGGCGGTGCGGCTGGCGCCACAACCGGTCCACCAGAGGTGCGTCCATCCCGGTCCTCTCGTACTAGGGACAGATCCTCTCAAGTCTCGAACACCCACGGCAGATAGGGACCGAACTGTCTCACGACGTTCTAAACCCAGCTCACGTACCGCTTTAAATGGCGAACAGCCATACCCTTGGGACCTGCTCCAGCCCCAGGATGCGATGAGCCGACATCGAGGTGCCAAACCTCCCCGTCGATGTGGACTCTTGGGGGAGATCAGCCTGTTATCCCCGGCGTACCTTTTATCCGTTGAGCGATGGCCCGTCCACGTGGAACCACCGGATCACTATGGCCGACTTTCGTCTCTGCTCGATCTGTCGATCTCGCAGTCAGGCAGGCTTATGCCATTGCACTCGACGGCTGATGTCCGACCAGCCTGAGCCCACCTTCGCGCGCCTCCGTTACTCTTTGGGAGGCGACCGCCCCAGTCAAACTACCCGCCATGCAGGGTCCCGGACCGTGTTGCGGCCTCGGTTAGGCACTAAGACACACAAGGGCGGTATTTCAAGGGTGGCTCCACGAGAGCTGGCGCCCTCGTTTCCAAGCCTCCCGCCTATCCTACACAGGCACGCCCTAGTGCCACTGCAAAGCTATAGTAAAGGTGCACGGGGTCTTTCCGTCTAACCGCGGGTACTCCGCATCTTCACGGAGAGTTCAATTTCGCTGAGTCTGTGCTGGAGACAGTGGGGAAGTCGTTACGCCATTCGTGCAGGTCGGAACTTACCCGACAAGGAATTTCGCTACCTTAGGACCGTTATAGTTACGGCCGCCGTTTACCGGGGCTTCGATTCAGAGCTTGCACCCCTCCTCTTAACCTTCCGGCACCGGGCAGGCGTCAGACCCTATACGTCGCCTTCATGCGGCTTCGCAGAGCCCTGTGTTTTTAGTAAACAGTCGCCACCCCCTGGTCTGTGCCCCCCGCCCCTGGTTGCCCAGAAACGGGGCCCGCTTCTCCCGAAGTTACGCGGGTAATTTGCCGAGTTCCTTCAGCACAGTTCTCTCAAGCGCCTCGGTATACTCTACCAGTCCACCTGTGTCGGTTTAGGGTACGGTCCATTTGCGGGGGCTGTTTCCTGGAACGGCTCAGCCGCACGGGCAATCCGATAAGCCCGTACGACACCTGCCATCCGTCACCACCCGCGGGCCCAGGAA
>NZ_FWZX01000050.1 GCF_900177295.1 Tistlia consotensis USBA 355 | reverse complement strand
CCGTCGACGGACGCACGACCCGCCACCCCGGCTATGCCGTCAGCCAGCGCCTGCGTAAGCGCATCGAAGAGGCCTTCGGCTGGATCAAGACCACCGGCGGCCTGCGCAAGACCCGCCATCGCGGCCTCGCGCGCGTCGGCTGGATGTTCACCCTGCGCGTCGCCGCCTACAACCTGGTCAGGCTGCCCAAGCTGCTCGCTGCGACCTGAGCGGGCCAGGACTCCGTCCGAAGCAGGCCGAAACACCAGAAAGCGACCGCAAAACCAGGGCAACGGCCCACATCCCCTCGCCGACAGCCCCGATCTGAGCCCGCCGGCGCGGAAAATCGCTCCTATTTCCGCAGCCTGCTAGCTCGGCAGGTCCCGCACCTATTCCTTCACGGCGCCGGTCATCGAGGAGACGTAGTACTCGACGAAGAAGGAATAGAGGACGGCGACCGGCAGGGAGCCCATCAGGGCGCCGGCCATCAGCGAGCCCCAGTGGTAGACGTCGCCCTCGACCAGCTCGGTGACGACGCCGACCGGCACGGTCTTGTTCGTCGTCGAGGAGATGAAGGTCAGGGCGTAGATGAACTCGTTCCACGACAGGGTGAAGGCGAAGATGCCGGCCGAGATCAGGCCGGGCACGGCGAGCGGCAGGATGATCTTGACCAGGATCTGCAGCCGCGTCGCGCCGTCGATCAGCGCGCACTCCTCCAGCTCGTAGGGGATCGAGCGGAAGTAGCCCATCAGCAGCCAGGTGCAGAAGGGGATCAGGAAGGTCGGGTAGGTCAGGATGAGGGCGAACTTGCTGTCGAACAGGCCGTAGGAGAAGACCATGGTCGAGAGCGGGATGAACAGGATCGAGGGCGGCACCAGGTAGGCCAGGAAGATCGCCATGCCGACCAGCCGCGAGCCCTTGAAGCGCAGCCGCTCGATCGCGTAGCCGGCGCAGACGGCGCAGAACAGCGACAGGAAGGTCGCGACCACGGAGACCACCATCGTGTTCCACAGCCAGATCGGATAGTGCGTCTCGAAGAACAGCTTGTGCAGGTTGTGCAGCGTCGGGTGGACCACCCAGAAGGGGCTGAAGTCCTTGAAGTCGTAGAGTTCCTCGTTCGATTTGAAGGTCGTGATGACCATCCAGTAGAAGGGGAACAGCAGCACGAAGAGGAAGACCAGCAGCGGCAGGTAGACCGTCACCACCCGGCGCGGCAGCGAGACCAGGTAGTCCATGCCCTCGCCTTCGTCGCCGCCGCGGCCGCGCCTGGCCGGCCCGTCGCGGGCGACGCCGGGCTCGGTGGCGCGCTGCGGAGTGGCGTCGGTCATCGCTGCGCCTCGGTCATTCGCATCAGTCCCGGCCGCCCTGCTGCCACTTCCGGCGCTGCAGGCCGAAGTAGCTGAACAGGATCGCGGCCAGCAGGAAGGGGATCATCGCGACCGCGATGGCCGCGCCCTCGCCGAGCTGGCCGCCCGGGATGGCGCGCTGGAACGACAGGGTCGCCATCAGGTGGGTGGCGTTGAGCGGGCCGCCGCGGGTCAGCACGTAGATCAGCTGGAAGTCGGTGAAGGTGAACAGCACCGAGAAGGTCATGACCACGGCGATGATCGGGGTCAGCAGCGGCATGGTGACGTAGCGGAAGCGCTGCCAGCCGCTGGCGCCGTCGATCGTCGCCGCCTCGTGCAGCGAGGGCGAGATGGTCTGCAGGCCGGCCAGCAGGGTGATCGCGACGAAGGGGATGCCGCGCCAGACGTTGGCGGCGATGACGCTGGCCCGCGCGTTGTCCGGGTCGCCCAGGAAGTTCACGTTGGCGGTGATCCAGCCGAACTTCAGCAGGACCCAGGAGATGATCGAGAACTGGGCGTCGTAGATCCACCAGAAGGCGATCGCCGAGAGCACCGTCGGCACGATCCAGGGCAGCAGGACGATGGCGCGCAGCAGCGCCTTGAAGGGCAGGTGCTTGTTCAGCAGCAGGGCCAGCCAGAGCCCGAGCAGGAACTTCACGATGCTGGCGACGGTCGTGTAGAGGAAGGTGTTGAAGACGGCCAGCCAGAACACCGGGTCGTCGGACAGCCAGTCGAAGTTCTCGAGGCCGATGAAGACGCCGGGCCGGCCGATCGTCGTGTCGGTCATCGACAGCCAGATGCCGAGCACCAGCGGCCAGGCCAGGAACAGGATCAGCACCGCCGCGGCCGGCAGCATGAACCAGAAGCCGAGGAAGTTGCGGTCGGTCATCAGGCGCGACCACAGGCTCATGCGGTAGGCGCTGTCGGCTGTGACGCTCGGGATCTCGGCGACCATCGTGGGAGGGATTCTCCGGTCGGCGGAAGGCCGGGCGGGGCGGCGGCCGCAGCCGGCCGCCCCGCCTGCTTCCCGTCCTTGCTCAGACTCGGTAGTAGCGCTCGGAGCGCTTGGCGGCGCGCTCCGCCGCCTCCTTGGGCGAGCGGTCGCCCGCACAGACCTCGGCGAACATGTTGACGACGATGTAGTCGGCCATCGCCGCCGCCGAGGCGTAGCCCAGCTCGCCCGAATAGCCGTTCCACAGCATGTTCTTGACGCAGTCGCGGTAGGGCGTGTGCTTGGGATCCTCGGTCCACACCGGGTTCTTCTCGTAGGCCCGCAGCGGCTGGGTGATGTAGCCGATCGCGGCCTGCTGCCACGGCATGTACTGGTCGGCCTCCCACATGAAGCGCAGGTACTCCTTCGCCGCGTTGGGGTACTTCGAGTACTTGAAGACCATCGCCTGGGTGAAGAGGTTCAGCTCGGTCGGCTTGCCGACCGGGCCCTGCGGCATGTTGACGTGGTAGATGTCCTTGGCCAGCTCCTTCATCTTCGGGTCGTCGGAGGTCTTGGCGGCGTAGTAGATCGAGATGCCGTTGATCGTCGCGGCCACGTCGCCGGCGAGGAAAGCCTTGTTGTTGTTGGAGTCGAGCCAGGACAGCGTGCCCGGGACGAAGGTCTCGTAGAGCTCCTTGACGTACTCCAGGGCCTGGATCGTCTCGGGGCTGTTCATGACGACCTTGTTCTTGTCGTCGACCATCTTGCCGCCGAAGCCCCACAGGATCGTGTGCAGCCAGGAGTTGCCGTCGCCGACCGCGTTGCCGAGCGCCATGCCGATCGGATGACCCTTGGCCTTCAGGGCCTTGGCGCACTTCAGGAAGCCCTCGGTGTCCGTCGGGAACGTCTCGAAGCCGGCGTCCTGGACCCAGGACTGCCGGTAGACGGTGCAGGCGCCGGCGGCGCCGAGCGGCAGGCCGATCCATTCGTCGCCGCGCTTGCCGTAGCGCTCGCAGACCGGATACCAGCCGCCGTACTTCTTGCCGAGGTACTCGGCGAGGTCGGTCAGCGGGACCAGCTTGTCCGGATACTGGTGCGGGTCGTCGAACCAGCCGAGGATGACGTCGGGGCCGTCGCCGACGTTGGCCGCGACCGCCGCCTTGGGCCGCACGTCCTCCCAGGACTCGCTGTTGATCTCGACCTCGACGCCGGTCTTCTCGGTGAACTTCTTGGTGTTGGCGACCCAGGCCGTCTCGTCGCCCTGGACGAAGCGCCGCCAGCGCAGCAGGCGCAGCTTGGCGCCCTTCTCGGGCTTGAAGCTCATCATGTCGTCGGCGAAGGCGCTGCCGCTGCCGATCAGCCTCGAACCCACGGCGCCGGCGGCGAGACCCGCGCCGGTCTGCAGAACGTCACGTCTCGTGAACTTCATGGCTCTCTCCTCCCTCCTGTTCGGCCCTTCGCCGCGGTCTCGCGGATCGGGCCTTCTTTTGCCGGAAGCGCAGGCCGTTCACGGAACGAGACGGCGTCCGCTTTCCGCGTCGAACAGATGAATCTGGCCGGGCAGGGGCGCGACCCGGATCCGGTCGCCCGGCCGGAAGCGGTGCCGCTCGCGGAACACCGCCATGACGTCGGCGCCGCCGAGCTTGGTGAAGACCTGGATCTCCGAGCCGGTCGGCTCGACGACCAGGACCTCGGCCGCCGCGCCCTCGTCGGCCAGGTGCAGATGCTCCGGCCGCACGCCGAGCACGACCGGCCGGCCGTCGATCCCGGACCCGACGCCTCCCGGCGGCGCCACCAGCGGCAGGCTGACGCCGCCGTCGCTGACGAAGCGCGGGCCGGCGCCGGCCTCGATGCGGCCGGGCAGGAAGTTCATGGCCGGCGAGCCGATGAAGCCGGCGACGAAGAGGTTGTCCGGCCGGTCGTAGAGCTCCAGCGGCTCGCCGATCTGCTCGACCCGGCCGTCGTGCATGACGACGATCTTGTCGGCCATGGTCATGGCCTCGATCTGGTCGTGGGTGACGTAGACCGTGGTCGACCGCAGGCGCTGGTGCAGGGCGCGGATCTCGGTGCGCATGGCGACGCGCAGCTTGGCGTCGAGGTTGCTGAGCGGTTCGTCGAACAGGAAGACCTTGGGGTCGCGCACGATCGCCCGGCCCATGGCGACGCGCTGGCGCTGGCCGCCCGAGAGCTGCCGCGGAAAGCGCTCGAGCAGCCGGTCGAGGTCGAGGATCGCGGCCGCCTCCTTGACCCGGCGGTCGATCTCGGCCTTCGGCGCGCCGCGCAGCTTCAGGCTGAAGCCCATGTTGTCGAACACGCTCATGTGCGGGTAGAGCGCGTAGTTCTGGAACACCATGGCGATGTCCCGCTCCTTCGGCGGGACCAGGTTCACCACCTTGCCGTCGATCGAGATCGTGCCGTCGGTGATCGATTCCAGGCCGGCCAGCATGCGCAGCAGGGTCGACTTGCCGCAGCCCGAGGGCCCGACCAGCACCACGAACTGGCCGTCGGCGATAGCGATATCGACACCGTGGATGACTTCCGTGGCGCCAAAGGCCTTGCGAACACCGACGATATCGACGGCCGCCATGGACGCTCCCCGTGATCGTTCTACGACCGGCCTTCTGTCGGGCCGGAACTGATACATTAGTCCCGCGCAACGGTGGCGGGGTCAACCCGTTTCCCGTGCTGCAGTGCCGCAGGTCCGAGGCCGTCCGGGGTTATGGGAAGGCGGGCCCGGAGGGGTCTCAGATGCCGAGGCCGCCGTCGATCACCATGGCCGTGCCGGTGACGAAGGCGGCGGCGTCGCTGGCTAGGTAGACCGCCATCTCGGCGATCTCCTCCGGCCTGCCGAGGCGGCCCATCGGCTGGCGGGCGATGAAGGCCTTGCGGGCGGCGACGGGGTCGTCGAAGGCGGCGATCCGCTGCTCCAGCGAGGGCGACTCGACGGTGCCCGGGCAGATGCAGTTGCAGCGCACGCCGCGGCCGACGAAGTCGGCGGCGACCGACCTGGTCAGGCCGATCACCGCAGCCTTGCTGGCGCCGTAGGCGAAGCGCAGCGGGATGCCTTTGATCGAGGAGGCCATCGAGGCGATGTTGACGATCGAGCCGCCGCCCTGCTCCAGCATCGCCGGCAGCAAGGCCTTGATCGTGCGGTACATCGACTTGACGTTGAGGTCGAAGGCGAGGTCCCAGTCGGCCTCGCTGCAGTCGAGCACCGAGCCGTGGTGCACGAAGCCGGCGCAGTTGAACAGCACGTCGACCGGGCCGAGCTCGCGGGCCAGGGCCTCGACCGCGGCGCTGTCGCGCACGTCGAGGCGTCGGGCGGTGACGCCGTCGTGGCGCGCCAGCTCGGCGAGCGCCGCGTCGTTGATGTCGGTCGCGACGACCTCGGCACCCTCGGCCGCGAAGGCCAGGGCGGTGGCCCGGCCGATGCCCTGGCCGGCGGCGGTGCAGAAGGCGCGCTTGCCTGCGAGACGTCCTGGCATCCTGATCTCCCTTGCGTGACCGGCGGCATCTTCGATCTTCCGGCCGCCTTGCAGGAACGTCCTAGCTGCTTCCCGCCGCTCCGTCACCCCGTGCGGGGCGCGGTCCGGCGTTGTAGGATCCGCGGCCCTGGCGCCCCGGCCCCGCCCCGGGGCGCGACGCAGACGGCCCGGAGGAGAAGTCCATGAACCGAATCGATCTCGAGAGCCGCTGCGCGGTGGTCACCGGCGGCGCCCAGGGCATCGGCCGCGCGATCGCCCAGCGCTTCCTGGCCTCCGGCGCCAGGGTGGCGCTCTGGGACCGCGATGCGGACCTTGCCGGCCGCACCGCCGAGGCGCTGGGGGCGGGCGCCGTCGCGATCGCCTGCGACGTCACCGACTGGGCCTCGGTCGAGGCGGCGCGGGAGGCGACGCTGGCGGCGCTCGGCGGCCTCGACATCCTGGTCAACAACGCCGGCATCGCCGGCGCCAACGCGACCGTCGCGGACTATCCGCTCGACGAGTGGCGCCGCGTGCTCGACATCGACCTGACCGGCGTCTTCCTGTGCTGCAAGGCGGTGGTGCCGACGCTGCTCGAGCGCGGCTACGGCCGCATCGTCAACGTCGCCTCGATCGCCGGCAAGGAGGGCAATCCCAACGCCTGCGCCTACTCGGCGGCCAAGGCCGGCGTCATCGCCCTGACCAAGAGCCTGGGCAAGGAGCTGGCCGTCCGGGACATCGCGGTCAACTGCATCACCCCGGCGGCGGCCAAGACCGCGATCTTCGACCAGATGAGCCAGACCCACATCGACTACATGCTCTCGAAGATCCCGCGCGGCCGCTTCGTCCAGGTCGAGGAGGTCGCCGCCCTGGTCGCCTGGCTGGCCTCGGCCGACAACTCCTTCACGACCGGCGCGGTCTTCGACCTCTCCGGCGGCCGCGCGACCTACTGAATCCTGTGCGGGTCCAGCCCTCTCCCCCACCCGGCCACCCGACGACAGTATCCTGGAATGGGTGGCCGGGTGGGGCAGAGGGCTGGACCCGGCCGCGGCGGAGCTGCGGCGCGCGACCCTTTCCTCACCGGTAGATCAGCGTCGGCAGCCAGAGCGAGATCACCGGGAAGAAGGTGATCAGCAGCAGCACCGTGACCAGCGGGATCAGGAACGGCAGGGTCGCGGTCACGCACTGCTCGAAGGGCACCTTGGCGACCCGCGACAGCACGTAGAGCACCATGCCGACCGGCGGGGTCAGCAGGCCGATCATCAGGTTCAGCACCATGATGACGCCGAAGTGCACGGGGTCGATGCCGACCTTGACGATGATCGGCAGCAGCACCGGCACCAGGATGGTGATCGCCGCGATGGTCTCCATGAAGCAGCCGACGATCAGCAGCAGCAGGTTGATCATCAGCAGGATGACGAGCGGGTTGTCGCTGATCGACAGCAGGATGTCGGCGAACTGCTCGGTGACGCGGTTGCTGGTCAGGATCCAGGCGAAGATCGAGGCGCCGGCGACGATGAACAGCACGACGGCCGTGGTCTCGATGGTGTCGAAGGAGACGCGCAGCAGCCGCTGCCAGGTCAGCGTGCGGTAGACCGCCGCGCCCAGAACCAGGGCGTAGGCGCTGGCCGCGATCGCCGCCTCGGTCGGCGTGAAGATGCCGAACAGGATGCCGCCGACGATGATCACCGGCGTCATCAGCGACAGGAAGGCCTGGCCGAAGGTGGTGACCAGGCGGCCGAGCTGGAACGAGGCGTCGCGCGGGTAGCCGCGGCGGTGCGAGAACCAGGCGACCATGATCATCAGCGCGACCGCCATCAGCAGGCCGGGGATGAAGCCGGCGGCGAACAGCTGGCCGATCGAGGCCGAGGCCATGACGCCGTAGATCACCATCGGCAGCGAGGGCGGCACGATCGGCCCGATCGTCGAGGAGGCCGCGGTGACGCCGACCGAGAAGTCGGCGTCGTAGCCGGCGTCGCGCATCGCCTTGATCTCGATGGTGCCGAGGCCGCCGGCGTCGGCGACGGCGGCACCCGACATGCCGGCGAAGATCACCGAGGCGCCGACGTTGACGTGGCCGAGCCCGCCGCGCGCCCAGCCCATGCAGGCCTTCGCGAAGTCGAAGATCCGGTTGGTGATGCCGGCGGTGTTCATCAGGTTGCCGGCCAGGATGAAGAAGGGCACGGCGAGCAGCGGAAAGGAGTCGACGCCGTTGACCATGCGGTGGGCGACGACGACGTCGGGCACCCGGCCGGACAGCAGGATGAAGATCGCCGAGGAGCCGGCCAGCGACAGCGCCACCGGCACGCCCAGCACGATCATGCCGAACAGCAGGACGAAGAGCAGGATGATCAGCATGGGCGTCAGTCGATCGCGGCCGGGGAGGACTCGGCGGTGCCGACCCGGCCGGTCAGGCGCCGCCAGAACCAGGAGAGGGCGAAGCAGCCCATGGCGACGAAGCTGGCGCAGACCAGCCAGTAGACGACCGACTTGGGCACATCGATCGAGACCATCTCCTGGCGGGTCTTGAGCGCAAGGCGCGCGCAGATCACCGCCAGGAAGAAGAAGAACACCGAGCTCAGGCCGTCGATGACCAGGCGCACGTTGTTGCCGGCGCGCGCCGGCAGCCAGCGATAGATCAGCTCGACCGCGACGTGCTCGCGCTTGCGCACGCCGATGATCGCGCCGACGAAGGTCACGGCGATCAGCAGGTAGCGGGCGATCTCCTCGGTCCAGCCGAGCGAGTCGTTGAGCACGTAGCGGGTGAAGAACTGCAGGAAGACGACGCCCGCCAGGGCCCAGAACAGCAGGAACACCGGGGCGTCGTAGCGGCGCAGGTCGGCGAGCGAGACCGGCTCCTCCTCGAGCGCCAGGCCGGCGGACGGTTCGGCGGGCGGCTCGGCCGGCGCCGCCTGGTCGGGGCGCCGGCCTTGGTCACGCGGTGACGGCATCGCGGGCGGCTCCGCGCAGGGCCGCCGCTACTGGATCGCCTGGAGGCGGTCGTAGATCTCCTTGCTCCAGGTCGCGTCGGGCCCGTTGTGCAGCGGGATCACCGCGTCGCGGAACGGCTTGCGGTCGACCTTCAGGACCTTGACGCCCTGGCCCTCGAACCAGGCGGCCAGCTCGTTCTCCTTCTTGATGATGTCCTTGGTGCAGCCGTCCGCGGCCTCCTGCAGGACGGCGACCAGGGTCTTGCGGTCCTTCTCGTCCATCGAGTCCCAGGCCGGGCCGCCGACGATGGTCAGCAGGGCGTCGGTGATGTGCCCGGTCATGTTGATGTACTTCTGGACCTCGTAGAACTTCTTGGCCTGGATCGTCGGCAGCGGGTTCTCCTGGGCGTCGACCACGCCCTGCTGCAGCGCCAGGTAGACCTCGGCGAAGGCGATCGGCGTCGGATTGGCGCCGACGGCCTTGGGGAACATCATGTAGAGCGGCGCGTTCGGCACGCGGATCTTCAGGCCCTTCATGTCCTCGGGCTTCTCGATCGGCTTGTTCGAGGTGACGTGGCGCTCGCCGTAGTAGGTCAGGCTGACGATGTGGTTGCCCGTCTCCTTCTTGTAGCCGTCGGCCAGCTCCTGGAACAGGTCGCTGTGGCGGTACTTGTCCCAGTGCTCGTAGTTCCGGAACATGTAGGGCGCGCCGCCGATCGCGATCGGCCCGTAGGCGCGGCCGGCGAACAGCTGGCCGGTGTAGATGATGTCGACGGTGCCGAGGCCGAGGCCCTCGTTGATGTCGACCTCCTTGCCCAGCGAGGAGGCCGGGAAGACCTGGATGTCGTAGCGCCCCTCGGTCCGCTTCTTCAGCGCCTCGCCGGCCCACACCGCCCAGCTGTGGTAGGGCTCGCTGGTCTCGTAGACGTGCGCCCACTTCAGCGTCGTGGTGGCCTGGGCCGGTGCCGCCCAGGGCAGCGCGACGACGGCGGCGGCGGCCAGGGCCAGCCCCATGACCCGGCTCGCGAACAGACGGCGGGACAGCCTCTCGTGAAGCATGGAATTCCTCCCCTAGGTCGTTGTTCGGTGCCGCCGCGACCCGCTCGGTGCAGACCGGCGGGCGTAGCGGCCCCGCCCCGTTTTTCTATCGAGGCGCGCGAATGTTAGCCCGTGCGCTCGAAGAGGTGTCAATGCAGATTCTGGCGGACCCAGCCCTGCGGGAGGCGGCCGCGCAGCGCCTCGCTCCAGGGCCTCGCTCCCGGCTTCAGTCCCGGGCCGACAGCAGCGGCCCCTGCAGGAAGGCGTCGGCGGTCGCGCGGTTGCAGGCGAAGGCGACGTCGTGGAGGATCGCCAGGCGCAGCAGCGCCTTGACGTCGACGTCGTGGGGCATCGCCGACAGGGGATCGATGAAGAAGATCAGCACGTCGAGCCGCCCCTCGGCGATGCGTGCGCCGAGCTGGGCGTCGCCGCCCTGGGGACCGCTCAGCAGCCGCTCGACCTCCAGGCCGGTCGCCTCGCGGATCGCCCCGCCCGTCGTGCCGGTGCCGACCAGCCGGTGCCGCGCCAGGGCCGCGCGGTGCGTCCGAACCCAGTCGACCATCTCCGCCTTGCAGCGGTCGTGCGCCACCAGCCCGACCCGCTTCGCGCCGTCGGTCTCCGCCATCGTCCCGTCCTCCTGCCGCGTCGTCGGGCGAGTGTAGCCGCCCGGAGGGCGGCTCGGGGAGCGCCGAGCCGCGGCGCGCGCAGGGGCCGGTCAGCGGGGCGCGCTCCGATACGGGTATTTATGGGTCATTTTTCGGGTATCCGCGGCCCAAACTTGCATTTATGGGTATTTTTGGGTACAGATACGGGTATGACCCTTGCGACCGATTCCCTCTCCATCACCCCGCAGATTCTCTCCCTCATCTCTGAGTTGGACGAGTTCAAGGGGGCGTGGAAGGCGCTCGGCACATTGGCTCCTGAACGCCTCTCGGCCCTGCGCCGCGTCGCCACGATCGAGAGCATCGGCTCCTCGACCCGCATAGAAGGGGCGAAGCTCTCCGACCGCGAGGTGGAGCGCCTGCTCTCGAACCTCGAGATCAGGCAGTTCGAGACGCGCGACGAGCAGGAAGTGGCTGGCTATGCCCAGACCATGGAGACGGTGTTCGCGCACGCGGACTCGATCGAGCTGACCGAGAACCACATCAAGCAGCTCCATCGCGATCTCCTGCGCCACAGCGCGAAGGATGAGCGTCACCGGGGCGAGTACAAGACCAACCCCAACCATGTCAGCGCCTTCGATGCGGAGGGACGCGAGATCGGGGTGGTGTTCGAGACCGCCACGCCTTTCGATACACCTCACAAGATGCGCGAGCTGGTCGAATGGACCCGCAGCGCCCTTGCGGAGCGAACGCTCCACCCGCTGCTGGTGATCGGCATCTTCACGGTGGTCTTTCTGGAGATTCACCCCTTTCAGGACGGCAACGGGCGCCTCTCGCGCATCCTGACCACGCTGCTGCTGCTGCGTGCGGGCTACGCCTATGTGCCCTACTCCTCGCTCGAAAGCGTGATCGAGCAGAGCAAGGAGGGCTACTACCTGGCGCTACGCCAGACGCAGACGACCATCCGCACGGACGCCCCCGACTGGCAACCGTGGACCCTCTACTTCCTGCGCAGCCTCCAGCAGCAGAAGGCACGGCTGGAGAAGAAGCTGGAGCGCGAGCGCATCACGGCGACGTCCCTGCCATCGCTCTCCACCGAAATCCTCGCCCTTGCCAAGGAGCACGGCAGGCTGACGATCGGTCAGATCGTCACGCTGACGGGGGCCAACCGCAACACGGTCAAGAAGCACCTGCAGAGCCTCGTGGCCGCTAACCACCTCGCCCAGCATGGCAGAGGCAAGGGGACGTGGTATGGGCGCGCATAAGGAGAAACTATCCAAGAGTGGCCACAGATGGCTTGGGCAACTGAACTTTGGGCATGGATCACCGCAAATTTTAACAATCGGGAAATTGCGGCAGCGGTGTGGCTTCTGGGCGTCTTGAGCTTAGCCTTATTGAAGAAATCGATACGAACCGCCGCCGTTGGATTTTTTCGCGCGGCAATTCAACCGCAGCTAATCTTTATGTTCTTGTCGTTTGGGGTGTATGTCGCTGCACTGGCGTGGTTATATTGGAGGGTGGGAATTTGGACAGATAGTCAAATCGCGGCAACTGTCCTCTGGTGTTTCCTCTCAGGAACCAGCTTACTAGCACGGAGTTTTGACGTCAAAGAGGGTGAGAAGCATTTTCGAAAATACGTACGTGATGCAATCAGCATTACGGGCGTTATAGAATTTCTGTATGTGGCACATACATTTTCGTTGATCACTGAAATTGTTCTAACGCCATTAGTGACATGTGTGGGTTTGCTCTATGCCGTTTCGGAGCGCGATCACAAGTATACATCTGTGAAGAAACTCACAGAATGGATTCTTTTCATCGTTGTGATCATTTTTATCTGGAAATCGGTGTCGGGAATTTGGGAATCCCCCGAGGAATTTCTAAAAGTTTCCACCGCCCGTAGCTTCATTCTGCCGTTTGCGATGACTATTGGTTCAATCCCATTCTTTTACATCATGTATTGCTATTCTCAGGTGGAAATCGCCTCTATTCGAATAAATTTCAAAGATTTTCAATCTAACGAACTCAAAAGATATGCCAAGCGTCGATTCTTCCGTTCCTTTGCATTGAGACCATGGCTGCTTCTTCGCGCAACCAGACAGTTCCAATCTCTACCAGCGGAAAAGAATAGCGATGTTGACAGGATTGCAGACGAGATAGAACGATACGAACGTGAAGCGAAAAATCCGCCGCAAGTCGACGAACGGTATGGCTGGAGCCCATATGCTGCGCGGGAGTTTCTATCCGAGAAAGGGTTAAGAACCGCTGATTATCACGAAACGTACAGTGGAGGCGAGTGGTGGGCCAGCTCCGAACCTCTCAAACTTGACGACGAGATACTTTACAGTTCTGTATCGTATTCTATTGAAGGCACTGATGGACTGGTTCGGAGGCTGAAACTAAAGGTGGATTTTCGTCGCGATACCCCGCATGAGGCCGCGATTGAAAGATTTCTCCGCATTGCCGTTACATTGCTCATACGGAGCGAGACGGCGGACTCCACTCATCTCCGAACCAAAGTAACGTCAGGCGAAGCGTTCGAGGAGAAGATCGGACGCAATCTCGTTCTGTTGGCGAAGAAGCCACATCCGTTCGGGAGCGGCTTCGATCTTGCCTTCGAGATTGGAAACGAGACGACCGGATAGAGGATTTTCCGAATTGACCCGGAAGCAGCAGGCCGCCGTCACCAAGGCGCAATCTGCCCCAACGAAGCCATTTATCACTCAAACTGGGGAACGAGGCCGTCAGCCATGATAAAGAAGGACGAAGCTGAGAGAGTGATCCGGCACCTTTGTCACGAATGGGCCCGGGAGAGCGGTATTCCGCGAGAGCCTGTCGATCAACCCAGCTTCTTCGACTTTAAATCGTGGCTCAGCATGAAGGGATACAGCCACTATCTAAACTTCCGGTCCGTCATGGGGGCAAACTATGACGCCGAGCGGTGGTTCGATGAAGAATTCAAGCAGACGTGGCGAAACTGATCGAGAAGTTTCACGCGCCTCGCCGAGCTATGCGATCCGCTGGTACGGCGGGAGGTGCGATGCTCCACTTGCGCCAATCAGGATGCGCGATCAAACGGCGCGGACCGTTTGCCGGGATGAAACGCCGGAACGTTCCAATGGCCTCGCCGGAGGCCACCAGCAGGGGGGGCACAGGGGGCGGCACGCCCCCTTCCCGAGGACCGCGGCGCGGCCCGAGAAGATGGCGGGGTATTACCCCGCACATCTTGCGCGTAGCGCACCCACACAGACAGTGGGACAGGCTGGTACTCCTATGCGCCGCTTCAGTGCAACCGCCGGGCGGCACAGGCTAGAAGAGACCATCCCACGCAGGATGGCGTGGCAGGCCGACCACCAACGGAGAGATGACCACCTCTGACAGATCGTCGGAGATGCGCTTAACAACTCCGAGGCCCGCAAGCTTGGTGCGCCCGGCCCGAAACTCCGAATGTGCGGTCGAGGTTGTGATCCATCGCGGATCGTAAGGGAATATAAGCTTCACATCCCCAAGCTTGATGTAGAAATGGGGGGATTTTGAAGGATCGAAATCCATAATCAGAGATTGGTCAGTCGATCGTCGTTCGGTAATGCCGTTTTTCGTAAAGCAGGCGTGATGGAATGAAATTAGAGCGCCAACTATGTCATCGGTGGGTGGCATGATCTGGTCGATCGGAATCGCTCTGAGCTGTGCGGATTTTATCGCGCTCTCAACGGCTACAAGTTCTCGAACAATCATTCCTTGCGTAGGAAATCCATTCTCTAGAATACGAACCAAACGATCGGAAATAGCGTTTGAAGGCAGCATGTGTGCCAGCCGAGGAACGTTCGCAAAATGTACCGTAGACAGTCTCTCCATCCAAACGGGCGTTTCAAAAACGCTGCTGGATATTAAAGCATCATGCGCATCTTGCTCTGCCACGGTCTTCCAGCGATTCAAATCTTCAACGGAGTATCCCACACCCTGATTTTTATCAACCAAGCTGGCGCAGGTAGCACAAAGCCATATGGCGTTGGATATGCTCGCTCTCTCCTTTGGTGTCTGATTGGGGTCGTAGCGCGGACCTCCAGAGGATGCCGCGCAGATATGAGCGGCAACGCCGACCACCGACGCCTTGTCATCAGTGGAGATTTCTGGTCCCACGGTCGCCTTCCGACAGGACGGTTGCGAGCATCTGCCACCAACCCTATCCCGCAGGGTTGATTTCACTGCAGCGGAAAAATCGTCGCGTTTTGGCCTAACCATACGAAACTAATAAGCAATTTAGTGACTTAGCGCTAGTCCTAAGAGGACAGACCCCAAGATCCTTCTCAGCCTTCGAACCCGCAGCGGATGAAGGCGCGGTCGATCGTGCGGGGGTGGACACTGAAGAGCGCTGCCACGTCCTCGGCGCTCGCATATCCCTGCATGACCTGACGGTGGGCTTCGGCCACATCCTCGAGGGTGAGCTTGGGACGCCTGCCGAGTTGTCTACCCCTTCGACGCGCAGCCGCAAGTCCGGCGTTCGTGTTCTCAACGATGATGTCGCGCTGGAACTCCGCAACGGCGCTGAAGATGTGGAACACCATCTTCCCGCCCGGCGTGGTCGTGTTGATGCCCTCGGAGAGGGAGACGAAGTGCACACCCTGCGCCCGAAGTCGTACCAAGAGGTTGGCGAGGTGCTGGACGGAGCGGCCAAGCCTGTCCAGCTTGAGCACGACGACGGAGTCGCCGGGACGCAGCTCCCCCCGAGGTCGCGCCAGACGCCTACGTACCCAAAGATGTCAGGAAGGAAGATGGTGCCGCCGGCGTGAATTGAACACGCGACCCCACCCTTACCAAGGGTGTGCTCTACCCCTGAGCTACGGCGGCGCCAGAAGGGTCCCGGAAGCCGGAGCCTCCGAAAGCGGCGCGAAAATGCACCGATCGCGGCCGCGGTGCAAGCGCGGATTCACGCCGCTCCGCCGCGGAGCGGCCACGGCCCGCGCGCCGCCCCGCCACGCCTGCGCCTTGACCCTGCCACGGCCGCTCGCCACCTTCGCCTTGCCGGAGCGGCTGGGCGGGACGGAATGCGCGATCACGACGAGGGCGAGGCGGCGGGGGCGCGGCGCGGCAGGCCGGCGCCGGGCGCCGGGCGGGCCGAGCGCGAGGCCCGCCTCGCCGAACGGTTGCGTGCCAACCTGCAGCGCCGCAAGCAGCAGGCCCGGCAGCGCGCCGCCGGCGCGCCAGGGGCGCTGGGGGCGCCGGACGCGGAAGAACCGTCGGACGGAAACCCCTGAAGGCTTGAGCGGCTTCGGAGTCGCGGGCTAGAACAACCGGAGCACCCGCGCCCCGGCGCATCACCCCAGCCGGCAGGGCCCGCCGGCGACAGTCACCCCATTCCGCCGCCCGCGCTCGTCGGGCGCCGACGGTCACCGAGGCAGGACGCGAAGACAGCATGGACAGGATCGTCATCCGCGGCGGCCGGCCCCTCGAGGGCGAGATCGCGATCGGCGGCGCGAAGAACGCGGCGCTGCCGCTGATGGCGGCCAGCCTGCTGACCGACGAGACGCTGCGGCTGAGCAACCTGCCGCACCTCGCCGACATCACGACCCTGGCCAAGCTGCTCTCGACGCTCGGCGTCGAGCTGCACATGAACGGCAACGGCGGCGCCGGCGGCAGCAGCGGCCGGGTGCTGGACATGACGGCCAGGACCATCACCGACACCTGCGCGCCCTACGACCTGGTGCGCAAGATGCGCGCCTCGGTGCTGGTGCTCGGCCCGCTGGTCGCGCGCGAGGGCATCGGCCGGGTCTCGCTGCCCGGCGGCTGCGCGATCGGCACGCGGCCGGTCGACCTGCACCTGATGGGCCTGGAGGCGCTGGGCGCCGAGATCGAGCTGAAGGAGGGCTACATCGAGGCGCGGGCGCCCCGGGGCCTGACCGGCGGCGAGGTCGTGTTCCCCAAGGTCTCGGTCGGGGCCACCGAGAACGTCATGATGGCCGCCGCCCTGGCGAAGGGCGAGACCCGCCTGGTCAACGCCGCGCGCGAGCCGGAGATCGTCGACCTCGCCGACTGCCTCGTCGCCATGGGCGCGGAGATCGAGGGCGCCGGCACGGCGACCGTCACGATCCGCGGCCGGAGCCGCCTGCACGGCGCCGAGCACCGCATCGTCGCCGACCGCATCGAGGCCGGCACCTACGCCATGGCCGCGGCGATCACCGACGGCGACCTGCACCTGATCGGCGCGCGGGCCGACCACCTGAGCACGGCGATCGACATCCTGAGCCAGGCCGGCGTCACGGTCGCCGAGACCAACCAGGGGCTGCGCGTGCGGCGGGCCAACGGCCGGCTGCACGGCACCGACGCGATGACCGAGGCCTACCCCGGCTTCCCGACCGACCTGCAGGCGCAGTTCATGGCGCTGATGGCGACCGCCGAGGGCGCGGCCATGGTCACCGAGACGATCTTCGAGAACCGCTTCATGCACGTGCCCGAGCTGGCGCGCATGGGCGCCAACGTCACGGTGCACGGCGCCTCGGCGCTGGTCCGCGGCGTCGAGCGCCTGACCGGCGCGCCGGTCATGGCGACCGACCTGCGCGCCTCGGTCTCGCTGGTGCTGGCCGGGCTCGCCGCCGAGGGCGAGACGGTGCTGAACCGCGTCTACCACCTCGACCGCGGCTACGAGCGGGTCGAGGACAAGCTGTCCGCCTGCGGCGCCGACATCCGCCGCGTCGCCGGCTAGCGTTTCCGGCGGAACAGGGGGAGCCGCCATGGCCAAGCCGCCGAGACTGAAGCTCAGGGCCCACGACGCCACCGACATGGACGTCGTCGCGTCGGTGCTGCAGGACGCCCTGGTGCCGCTGACCGAGGCGACCTTCGTGCGCCGCGACCGGCGCTTCGTCATGGTGCTCAACCGCTTCATGTGGGAGCGCGTCGAGGAGGCCGAGCTGGAGGCCCGCGAGAAGGCCGTCCGCCAGCCGTCGGGAGCGGGGTCGGCGGAGGCCGGCGGCGACGAGAGCGGCGACGCCGCCTTCCACGAGGCCGATCCCCGGCCGACCTACCATCGGACCCACTGCGGCGTCACCTTCGACAAGGTCGAGGCCGTCAGGATCCGCGGCATCGACCAGGCCGACCGCAACCAGATCCTCAACCTGCTGACCATCGCGACCGAGCCGAAGCGCATCGAGCTGCACTTCTCCGGCGGCGGGCGGATCCTGCTGGAAGTCGCGGCGGTGCGCTGCCATCTCGAGGACTTCGACGAGCCCTGGCCGACCTGGTCGCTGCCCGGACACCAGGAAGGCCGCGGCGGGCCGGCGGGCGATCTGGACGGGGCGAAGCCCGCGGGGTAAACCCTGCCGCGCCCGGAACGGGCCGCGTCCGTTCCTGAGACCCCCTTGCGAGATCGAGACGACGGAGCTGCCCGGCCCGTGCCCTCAGAGCGTCCCAGTCCACCGCCCCTCGTCCTGGCCCTGCCCAAGGGCCGGATCCTGCGCGAGCTCGTGCCGCTGATGCAGCGCGCCGGCATCGAGCCGGAGCCGGAGTTCCACGACGAGCACTCGCGGCGCCTGCTCTTTTCGACCAGCGTGCCGGGCATCGAGCTGGTGCGCGTGCGCTCCTTCGACGTCGCGACCTTCGTCGCCCACGGCGGCGCCCAGCTCGGCGTCGCCGGCAACGACGTGCTGATGGAGTTCGACCATCCGGAGATCTACGCCCCGGTCGACCTCGGCATCGGCCGCTGCCGGATCTCGGTCGCCGAGCGCAAGGAGCTGATGGAGGACGACGATCCCTCGCGCTGGAGCCACGTGCGCATCGCCACCAAGTATTCCCAGATCACCCGCCGGCACTTCGCCGCGCGCGGCGTCCAGGCCGAGTGCATCAAGCTGAACGGCGCCATGGAGCTGGCGCCGATTCTCGGCATGTGCCGGCGCATCGTCGACCTGGTCTCGACCGGCGCCACCCTGGCCGCCAACGGCCTGGTCGAGGTCGAGCACATCGCCGACGTGACCAGCCGCTTCATCGTCAACCGCACCGCCCTCAAGACCCGCCCGCGCGAGGTGATGGGCTGGGTCGAGCGCTTCCGGGAGGTCGCCGATGCCGCATGAGCTGGACAGCAGTCGCCCGGACTTCGCCGCGGCCTTCGAGGTCTTCCTCGACGCCAAGCGCGAGGCGGCGGCGGCCGTCGACCGCGTCGTGGCCGAGATCCTCGCCGCCGTCCGGGCCGAGGGCGACGCGGCGCTGCTGCGCTACACCGAGCGCTTCGACCGCCTGAGCCTGACCGCCGAGGGGCTGCGTCTCACCGAGGCCGAGCTGGCCGAGGCCGAGGCGGCCTGCGCGCCCGAAACGCTGGAGGCGCTGCGCGTCGCCGCCGCGCGCATCGAGGACTACCACCGCCGCCAGCTGCCGGAGAACCTGGACTACCGCGACGCCCAGGGCGTGCGCCTCGGCCACCGCTGGACGGCGATCTCGGCGGCCGGCCTCTACGTGCCGGGCGGCACCGCGGCCTATCCCTCCTCGGTGCTGATGAACGCCCTGCCGGCGCGGGTCGCCGGCGTGCCGCGCGTCGCCATGGTCGTGCCCAGCCCGGACGGCCGGCTCAATCCGCTGGTCCTGGCAGCGGCGCGCATCGCGGGCGTCACCGAGGTCTACCGCGTCGGCGGCGCCCAGGCGGTTGGGGCTCTGGCCTACGGCACCGCGACCATCGCCCCGGTCGACAAGATCGTCGGGCCCGGCAACGCCTACGTCGCGGCGGCCAAGAAGCAGGTCTTCGGCGTGGTCGGGATCGACACCATCGCCGGCCCCTCCGAGATCCTGGTGGTCGCCGACGGCGGCAATGATCCCGCCTGGATCGCCGCCGACCTGCTGAGCCAGGCCGAGCACGACGCCTCGGCCCAGGCCATCCTGATCACCGACGACGCCGCGTTCGCGGACGAGGTCAGGCGCGCCGTCGCGATCCAGCTGACCCAGCTCGACCGCGGCTCGATAGCGCAGGACAGCTGGCGCGACCACGGCGCGATCATCCGGGTCGGCTCGCTCGACGAGGCGCCGGCCCTGGTCGACCGCATCGCGCCGGAGCACCTGGAGCTGGCGGTCGCCGAGCCCGACGCCCTGGCGGCGCGGATCCGCAACGCCGGCGCCATCTTCCTCGGCCGCTACACGCCGGAGGCGATCGGCGACTACGTCGCCGGCCCGAACCACGTGCTGCCGACGGCGCGCGCGGCGCGCTACGCCTCGGGCCTGTCGGTGCTCGACTTCATGAAGCGCAGCTCGATGATCGCCTGCGACGCCGGCTCGCTCGGCCGCCTCGCGCCTGCGGCCGTCGCCCTGGCGCGCGCCGAGGGGCTGGACGCCCACGCCCGCTCGATCGCCATCCGCCTGAATCTCTCGGACGGGTAGGCCGCGATGGGCGACCCGCGGATCGTCAGGATCACCCTGGACGACAAGAGCGTCGTCCGGCGCAGCGGGGACGTCGAGCACGAGCGCGCGGTCGCGATCTACGACCTGCTCGAGGACAACCACTTCGCGCCGGTCGGCGACTTCTCCGGTCCCTACGGCCTGCACCTGCGCATCGAGGAAGGCCGCCTGCTGTTCGAGATCTACCGGGGGGAGGGCAAGGGGGGCGAGGGCGAGAAGCTCGCGACCGTGCCGCTGGCGCTCGGGCCGTTCCGGCGCATCGTCAAGGACTACTTCACGGTCTGCGAGACCTACTACGACGCCATCCGCACCGCGAGCCCCTCGAAGATCGAGGCCATCGACATGGGCCGGCGCGGCCTGCACAACGAGGGCGCCGAGGCCCTGCGCGAGCGTCTGGCCGGGCGCATCGAGATCGACGAGAACACCGCCCGGCGGCTCTTCACCCTGCTCTGCGTGCTCCACATCAAGAGCTGAGCACGATGGCCAGCAGCGTGGCATTCGGTCCGCTCCCCGACGCCCAGGCGCGCGCGCCGCTGCCGGGCGCGGTGCTGTTCTGCTGCTCGGAGAACGCGATCCGCTCGCCGATGGCCGAGGCCCTGCTGAAGCACCTGCTCGGCCATCGCATCTACGTCGATTCGGCGGGCGTGCGCGCCGGCGAGCTGGACGGCTTCGCGGTCGCCGTGATGGACGAGATCGGCATCGACCTGTCGCGCCACCACGCCAAGACCCTGGACGATCTGGAGGACGGCTCCTTCGACCTGATCGTCTCGCTGTCGCCGGAGGCCCAGCACGCCGCGGTCGAGCTGACCCGCACCTGGGCCTGCGACGTCGAGTTCTGGAACACCTTCGATCCCTCGATCGTCGAAGGCGGCCGCGACGAGCGCCTCGCCGCCTACCGGCAGGTGCGCGACCAGCTGATGGAGCGCATCCGCCAGCGCTTCCCGATCGACCTGAAGCCGGAAGTGTAAGCCACAAGTTGTTCCCGGCCCGCTCAGTGCCTATATTCGCAGCCCTCACGGCGGCCCCTTACCGCGGCAAGGGGGGGCCGGACGGCCGGCCGCCACGCACAAGAAAACGGATCGCATGTCGAAAGAAGACCTGATGGAATTTCAGGGCACGGTCGCCGAACTGCTGCCCAACGCCATGTTCCGCGTGAAGCTGGACAATGGCCACGAGGTTCTGGCCCACACCGCCGGCAAGATGCGCAAGCACCGCATCCGCGTCCTGGCCGGCGACCGGGTGAACGTCGAGATGACGCCCTACGATCTGACGAAGGGCCGCATCACCTTCCGCTTCAAGTAGGCGGCGGGAGGCCGCTTTGGCCGCTCCGCTGATCCTCGCCTCCGCCTCGCCGCGGCGGCTCGCCCTGCTGCGCCAGATCGGCATCGAGCCCGACGCCGTCGAGCCGGCCGAGCTCGACGAGACGCCGCTGCCCGGCGAGCTGCCGGTGGCGCATGCCCGTCGCCTGGCCGACGCCAAGGCCGAGGCCGTCGCGCGGCGCCACCCCGAGGCCTTCGTGCTGGCCGCCGACACCGTCGTCGGCGTCGGCCGGCGCATCCTGCCCAAGGCCGAGGACGTGGCGACGGCGAGGCGCTGCCTGGAGCTGCTGTCGGGCCGGCGTCACCGGGTCGAGGGCGGCCTCGTGCTGCGCGCGCCCGGCGGCCGGATCGGTCGCCGGCTCTCGACCACCCGGGTCGCCTTCAAGCGGCTCTCCGAGGACGAGATCGTCGGCTATCTGGCCGGCGGCGAGTGGCACGGCAAGGCCGGCGGCTATGCCATCCAGGGCAGCGCCGCGGCCTTCGTGCCCTGGATCGAGGGCTCCTACAGCAACGTCGTCGGCCTTGACCTCGCCCAGGTCCACGCCCTGCTCGACGGCCTGGGCTGGCGAGCGGAGGAGCCGCCGGCGGGGCAGCCGGAATGACCGGCCGCTGGCTCGTCTCCGGCCTGCCGGGCGAGCTGCGCTGGGCCGCCCTCGATGCCGAGGGCCGGGCGCTCGATTTCCGGGTCGAGCGCGCCGACCGGCCGGGCGCCGCCGGCGACCTCTGCCTCGGCCGGGTCGTCGCCCTCGACAAGGATCTCGAGGCGGCCTTCGTCGACATCGGCCTCGCGCGGCCCGGCTTCCTGCCGCTCGCCGGCCTGGCCCGGCGGCCGGGCGAGGGCGAGGCCCTGGCCGTGCGCGTGCTGCGCGCCGCGGCACCCGACAAGGGCGTCAAGCTGGCGGCGGCGCCGGATGCGGAGCGGCCATCCGGCGTGCGGCCGCCGGTCCTGCTGGCGCGAAGCGAAGGGCTGCTCGAGGCGCTGCTGGCGCTGACCGACGCGCCCGAGGCGATCCTGGTCGACGACGAGGCGAGCCTGCGCCGGCTGCAGGCCGCGCTGGCCGCCCGGCCGGAGCTGCTGTCTAGCCTGCGGCTCGCGGGCGGCGCCGAGGCCGCCGCTGTCGAGGCCGGGCTGTCGGAGCTCCTGGCGGCGCTGCTCGATCCCGAGGTCGCGCTGGCCGGCGGCGGCCGGCTGTGGATCGAGCCGACCCGCGCCCTGGTCGCCGTCGACGTCGACCGCGGCGCCGCCCGCGACGCCGACGCGCTCAACGAGGCGGCCGCGACCATGCTGGCCCGGCAGCTGCGCCTGCGCGACCTCTCCGGCCTGATCGCCGTCGACTTCCTCGATCCCTCGGGGCCGGCGGCGCGGGCGGCGCTGCGCGTGCGTTTCGAGGCGGCTCTGGCCGAGCAGGCCGAGGGCTGCGAGCTGGGCCGGCTGGGCGGCGACGGCCTCGCCCTGGTGACCCGGCGGCGGGCCCGTCCGGCGCTGCACGAGCTGGTCTCTGAGCCGGCGCCCGGCGGCGGCTGGCGGCGCGAGCCGGCGGCGCTCGCCTTCGAGCTGCTGCGCCGCGCGCGCCTTGCCGCGGCCGCGCCGCGCCTGCGGCTGCTCGTCTCGCGGCGGGTCGCGCTGGCCCTGCAGGGCCCGGGCCGGGCGGCGCTGGAGGCCCTCGGCGCGCGTCGCGGCCACGCCATCGAGCTCGTCGAGGAGGCCGCCCGTGCCGACGAGCTGCCGGAGATCGTGCTAGGCTGAGACCATGAGCGAAGACGACCGCATCGTGCCCTTTCCCGAGCGCCGCAAGAAGGCGCGGGCGCCCCGCTGCCCGATCTGCGGCAAGCCGGGCATCGCCGCCCACGAGCCCTTCTGCTCGGCGCGCTGCCAGCAGGTCGACCTCGGCCGCTGGCTGAACGGCAGCTATCGCGTCGAGACCGACGAGGCGCCGGAGGAGCCGCCGGGCAGCGGGGGCGAGAGGTCCGACGGATGACCGTGCGGCCGCCGGCGCTTCTGCTCGCGCTGGCCGTCGTCGCGGCTCCTTTCCTTGGCGGACCCGCCGCGGCCGGGGGGCTCGAGCTGCCGGCGGGCACCCTGGATTCCGTGGTCTCGGTGCTGCCGGTCTGGCCGGGCAAGCCGCAGGGCGGCCCCGACGTGCCGGCCGGCACGGCGCCCGAAGGCACCGGCGTCGTCTATGCCCGGGGCGGCTGGCTGGTCACCGCCCTGCACGTCGTCGCGACCGCGGTCCGGGTCGACGTGCGCCTCGCCGACGGCCGGCACCTGCCGGCCGAGGTCAGGGGCAGCGATCCCGAGACCGACCTCGCCGTCCTGAAGGTCGCCGACGACCTGCCGGCCTTCACGCCGGCCGAACCGCCGCGGCTCGGCGAGGCGGTCTGCGCGCTCGGCAACGTCTACGGCCTCGGCCTCGCCCAGAGCTGCGGCGTCGTCTCGGCCCTGCACCGCAGCAACGCCCGCTTCAACGCGATCGAGGACTTCGTCCAGACCGACGCCGCGGTCAATCCCGGCAGCTCCGGCGGCGCCCTGGTCGACAGGAGCGGCCATCTGGTCGGCCTGCTCTCGGCGATCTTCGCCGGCCCGGGCGACGGCAACATCGGCGTCAACTTCGCGGTCTCCCAGCCGCTGCTCGCCCGGGTCGCCGACGACCTGATCGCCTACGGCAGGGTCCGGAGCGTCGATCCGGGCCTCGCCGTCGCGACCGCGGACCCGACGGTGCCGCCGAACCGCGAGGCCGTGCGGGTGGAGAGCGTCGCGGCGGGCAGCCCCGCGGCGGCCGCCGGCCTCGAGCCCGGCGACCTGCTGCTCGACTGGGACGGTCGGCCGCTGCGCGCCGGGCGCGACTTCGCCGCCGCCGCCTACCTGCTGCGGCCCGGCGACGACGTCGCGATCACGCTGCTGCGTGGCGGCGCCCGGCAGCGGGTGACGCTGTCCCTGCCGAAGGACGGGGCGGCGCGGTGACGACGGCGCGGTGACGACGGCGGCTGCCCGCTACGGCGCCGCCAGCGGGTCGCGGATCCAGCCGGCCTTGACCAGGCCCGCCCGGGGCGGTGGCTCGGCGAGGGCCAGGATCGCGCGCTTCAGCGCCGCGGCCTGCCAGTCCGGATGGCGGGCCTTCAGGCGGGCGGCCAGCGCCGCGATGCGCGGCACGGCGAAGCTGGAGCCGGAGGCGAGGTGCGGCCGGCCGCGGTAGTCGACGACCGCCTGCCGCTCGGCCGGGACCAGCAGGTCGACGCTCTCGGCGCCCCAGTTCGAGCCGGGCGCGAGCCGGCCGTCGGCCTCGCTCGAGGTCACGGTCAAGAGGTTGTCGAGCCCGGCCGCCGCCGGCCAGACCGGCCGCTCGTCGATGTCGCGACCGTCGTTGCCGGCCGAGACGACGAACAGCATCTCCGGATGGGCCCCGGCCGCGGCCAGGAAGGCTTCCCAGAGGTCGCGGCTGTTACTGCCCATCGGCAGGGCGACGATGCCGGCGCCGGCCCTGGCCGCCGCCTCGACGACCGCCGCCATGCGGCCCATGTCCGGGCGCGGATAGCGGTAGGGGACCAGGCGCACGCCGGGCGCCTCGGCGAGCAGCAGCCCGGCGACCTCGGTGCCGTGGCGGGCCGGGAAGAAGGGCGAGACCGCCGGGTTGGCGTCGTAGGGCCGCGGGTCCAGGTCCCACCAGTCGTAGCCCAGCGCCTCGCCCCCGGCATCGCGCGCCAGGCGCCCGGCGATCGCCGGCAGGTCGTAGGCGACCCCGGCGTCGACCTGGGCGACGGTGACGCCCTCCGGATCGCGGCCCGGCGGCACCGGCGGGTCGAGCGGCTCGGCGGCCAGCGCGCCGGTCAGGTCGGCGGCGAGCAGGACCAGCCGGTCGGGGCCGCCGCCGTTCTCCGACCCGTCGGGCGCCGGGAAGGCGTGCCAGTCGAGCGCCCGGCCCTGGACGATCCGGCAGCCGCCGTCGGCCAGCGCCAGCAGGCGCGGCCGCGTGCCCTCGCCGTGGGGTTCCTCGTAGCTCGCCGTGAAGCGGCGCAGGATGCCGCCGGGCGCCAGGCGCTCCAGCACCAGGGCGCCGCCGCCGGCCAGGGCCAGCCGCTCGCGCCGGCCGACCGGCGCCGCCTCCGGCCCGATCGCCTCGCTGGCCACCAGCCGCGCGCCGGGCAGCACCCCCAGCAGCGCCGCCGTGCCGCCCTCGGGGCAGCCCAGCACGACGGCTTGGCGCAGCAGCCCCGAGGCGTCGCCCTCCGGCGCGCCGGCGAGGGCCGGCGCGGCCAGCAGCAGGCCGGCGAGAACCCTGGGGAGCAGCCTGGCGGCCGGCGCGGAACGAGACATGACGGCAGCCTCCGGCAATCCGCCGGGGCCGTCAACGCGCACCCCGCGAGGGGGCTGGACAGCCCCCCGATCTTCTCCTATAAGCCCGTTTCTCCGCGCCGGGCGACCGGCGGCCGGGAGCGCCCAGGTAGCTCAGTTGGTAGAGCATGCGACTGAAAATCGCAGTGTCGGTGGTTCGACTCCGCCCCTGGGCACCATCTTCTCCTTCCTGACACAGCATACCGAGCCGGATCGCCGTTAAGAGCCGTGCGTCCAGCCGACCGTCCGACCTCTGGGCCGGGCGACGGATTCGCGCGTCCTGCCGGGGCTGCTGCGCCATGCGGGAGCGCTCGAGCGGCTTTTCCCGTCTCGCGCTAAATGTTCGTCACCGTGATCCCTGGACTTCTCTTCAATTTTCGTCGCTTCACGCGTGTAGACACCGTATTCAGATCATGACTTGGTGGAATTAGCTATGAATGCTTGTATTATAACAATATTAGATTGGACGCGCTTTATTCATTGTTAAGACCTGATCGCCAAATCTCTTCGCGGAAATCATCCGGACTCGGTCGCGCGGCGACCGGGTCCACGAACCCTGGGGAGAGAAAGACGATGATTGCGAAACTGCTCCGCTCGGGTGCCGTGGTCGGCGCCCTGCTCGTCCTGCTCGCCGGTCCGGCGCTGGCCAGCGGCAAGGGCACGCCCAACGAGGCCAAGGCGATGGCCGAGAAGGCCGCGGCCCATCTGCAGAGCGCGGGCGCCGAGACGGCCTTCGCCGACTTCACCGCCGGCAAGCCGCCGTTCAAGGACCGCGACCTCTACGTCGTCGCGATCGCCCAGGACGGCACCGACGTCGCCCACGGCGGCAACGCCGCGCTGGTCGGCAAGAACATCATGGAGCTGCGCGATCCCTCGGGCAAGCCGCTGGTCAAGGAGATCCTGGCGGTCAAGGACGCCGGCTGGGTCGAGTATTCCTTCCAGAACCCGACGACCAAGGCGATCGAGCCGAAGAAGTCCTACGTCATCCACCAGGGCGACTACTGGGTCCTGGTCGGCGCCTACGCGAAGTAGGCCGGCGGAAGAAGGGACGGAGCCGCTTCGTCCCTTCCTTTGCTTCGGAGCGAGGAGGCCCTGCCCGTGAAGTTCGTCACCAACGCCCCCATCCTGGTCAAGTCGCTGATCGCGCCGCTGCTGGCGGTGGTCATGATCGTCGTGATCGGCGTGGTCTTCCTGTCGACCTATCTCGACCTGCAGCAGCAGCGGCAGTCGCAGATGCGGATCTCCTCGCTGCGCTCCGACCTGCAGGGCGCATTGCTGGAGCTGTCGTCGGCGCACCTCGAGACCCTGAAGGCGACGAACTGGAAGCAGAGCCAGGTCGACGAGAAGCTGATCGACAAGGCGATCGCTGCGGCCCGGGCGTCGATCGACAAGGTGCAGTCGACCCTGGAGCGCCTGGGCGCCGGCACGGGCCAGGGCGAGGACGAGCAGATCGCCACCTTCGCCAAGCAGTTCGCCGCCTATCGGCAGTCGGCCGACCAGACGCTGACGAACGTTCCGGTCGATGCCTTCCTGGCGCTGATGTACCTGAACGACACCCAGGCGAAGGAGACGGCGGCGATCCAGACCGGCCGCAAGATCCTGGCCGACATCGCCGCTGCGGACGGCGCGATCGCGGGCGAGGTCGACAGCTCGCTGCGCAACACGCTGATCGCGGTCCTCGCGACGGCAGGCCTGGCGATCCTGCTGTCGCTGGGCGCGGCGGTGCTGCTGGGCCGGGCGATCTCGCGTCCGACGACGCGCCTCACCGCGGCGATGACGCGCCTCACCGAGGGCGACACCTCGGTCGCGATCGAGGGCACCGAGCGCCGGGACGAGCTCGGCCGCATGGCCAGCGCCGTCCAGGTCTTCAAGGAGAACATGATCCGCAACGTCGAGCTCAGCCGCCAGACCGCCCGGCAGCAGGAGGAGCGCGCCGCCCGCGCCGAGCGCCTGCAGCGCCTGACCGCCGGCTTCGACGACAAGGTGCGCAGCCTGCTCGAGGCCGTCGCCAGGGCCGCCGGCGGCATGAACCACACCTCCGGGCGCCTGACCGACACCGCCAATGCCGCCCACA
>NZ_FWZX01000073.1 GCF_900177295.1 Tistlia consotensis USBA 355 | reverse complement strand
GTGGCCGTCGCGCGCGACCACATCCTCTGGCTCCAGCTGGCGGACCGCGAGGTCGGTGCGGCCCTGCTGCTCGCCAGCATGGGCATCCGCTGGCCCCACGCGCATGCGCCGAGCTGGACCGACGCCCTGCTGGTCATGGCGGCCTGGTGGGACGAGAGCCGGGCGGGCCGCCCCTACGTCCACGACCGGAAGGTGGTCGCGCTCCCGGACCGGAGGGCCGCCTGATGAGCGACCCCACGATCACCCGGGCACTGGCCGCCGCGGCACGCCAGGGGCTGTACGAGACCTCGGGCGGCCCTACCGAGCGCCTGGCGCTCCGCGACGCCGCCGCGGGCGGTGCGGTCCTGGCGCTTGCCCGCTACGCCCTGCTCCTCGAGGAGGCTCTGGCAGCGACGGCCACCGCCGACCGGACGCCGCTCTACGCCCCGGGGGAAGCCCTGCCGGGCGGCGAGCTGCCGGCCGAGGGCGAGCGCTGGGCGACGCCGGCGGAGATCGCCGCCTCCGCGCTCGCTCCGGCCGGGAGCGCTGCACCGTGAGCCGCATCGGCCTCCTCGCGCTGTCCGGCGCCCTGACCCCCTGCCGCCGCCGCCCATCGCGCCTGCGGCGCTTCATCACGGCCATCATCTGGAGACTGTCATGACCACCATCGAGATCCCCGCCGGCTTCATGCAGGACGCCGAAGGGCGCCTGGTGCCGGAGAGCGTCGTCAAGCCCGAGCACAAGCAAGAGGACCGGCTGGTACGCGAGCTGATCGAGGAGGCGCTCGGCGTCAGCGGGCAGCTCGCCGCCTTCCGGCAGCGCTCGTACCAGGACATCCAGGCGCACCTGCAGCTCGTCGCCGAGCAGTACGGCGTCACCCACGGCGGCAAGAAGGGGAACGTCAGCCTGACCAGCTACGACGGCACGCTGCGCGTCCAGATCGCGGTCGGCGAGTTCATCGACTTCGGTCCGGAGCTGCAGGTCGCGAAGCAGCTGATCGACGAGTGCCTGACGAACTGGAGCGACAAGGCGCCCGACGAGTTGAAGGCGATCGTCACCGATGCCTTCAAGGTCAACAAGGAGGGCAAGCTCGACAAGGATCGCATCCTCGGCCTGCGCCGCTTCAAGTTCGAGGACGGGCGCTGGCAGCGTGCCATGCAGGCGATCTCCGACAGCGTCCGGGTCACCCGGTCAAAGGAGTACATCCGCTTCTATCGCCGCCCCTCGCCGGATCAGGACTTCGTCCAGATCCCGCTGGCTCTCGCGAACGTGTGAGGGCAGCCATGACCAGCTATGCCTACTGCTGGCGGTCCGGCCAGATCGCGGTCGGGAAGAAGCGGCCGGACGGGACCCTGCCGATCGCCCACGGCCCGGAGACGACGCTGCGTCGCGCTCTGACCAAGCGCGCGCGCCTCGCCTACGACAACAGGACCTGGCTGGTGCCGGGCCTCCCCGAGGCGCCCGACGAAGACGCGGCGGTCCTGGCGCTGCGTCGGTTCGCGACGTTTCTGACGAAGGGCCACAAGAGCCTGTCGCCGGCCTTCGGCCAGGCGGAGGGCTGAGCGATGGCCGGTCTCCCGATCATCGTGAGCGAAGGCTCCCCGAAGTGGGTCGTGGACCTGCTGCGGGTGGCCGACGCCATCGCCGAGCTGGGTCCGATCCGCGCCGACTTCTTCGCCGAGGACGGCTTCCACCTGGACGGCCGGGCGGGGGTGCTGCCGCAGGAGCTGATCGACGCCGCCGTCGAGCGCCGGCGCCGTCGCGCCTCCAGCCGCCGGGAGGGCCGGGCCGATGGCTGAGACCCGCCGCTGCCCGGTCCCGGGCTGCAACGCCACGGTCGAGCCCGGGAAGCTGATGTGCCTGCGCTGCTGGCGGCAGGTGCCGCGGGCGATCCAGAGCCGTGTCTACGCGACCTGGAGGCAGTTCCTCAGTAGCCGCCGGGCGACGACTGAAGAGGCGAAGCTCCAGGCCCTGGGCGACTACAACGCCGCTCGCAGCGCGGCGATTTCCAGCGTGGTCGAGCAGCGGCCATGAGCGTCACCGAAACCCGGGCGCGAGAGCTGACGGCGCTGGTCGCCGGCTGCCTCGCCAGCTCTCCGGGC
>NZ_FWZX01000051.1 GCF_900177295.1 Tistlia consotensis USBA 355 | reverse complement strand
CGGGGCGCTGGCGAGCCTCACGGGAGCCTTCGTGACGCTCGGCGTCGCCCTGCTGACGACCCCGCTCGGCTGGTTCCTGGCGGCGGTCGCGGCGATCGCCGGCGCCGCCTACCTGGTCTATCGGGACTGGGACGGCATCGCCGCCTGGTTCGAAGCGCTGTGGGGCCGCGTCGAGCAGGTCTTCGTCGGCTGGACGGACTTCCTCGCTGGCGTCTTCACGGGCGACTTCGGCCGCGCCTGGGACGGCCTCAAGAGCGTCGGCGAGGGCGCGCTCGGCTTCTGGCTGACCTACTGGGACCCGGTCATCGCCGGCTTCAACGCGCTCGTGGCCTGGATCGACGGCACCTTCGGCACCCACATCGGCGGCGCCTTGCAAGGCGTCTGGGAGGCCGTCCGGCCGATCGTCGAAACGATCGCGGGCGCCATCGCGGACATCACCGATGCCGCCAGGAGCGTCGGCGCGCTCCAAGACCGCGTCGGCAACATTGATGTCTCGGGGATGGCGGACAGCGCGCTCTCCGGCATCTCCAGCTTCTTCGGCTTCGGTGGGGGCGACGCCGCACCAGCGCCGGCAGGGTCGACGACGACTGGGTCGGTGGCGGGCGGGTCGGCGCCGGCCGGGGCGGCAGCCGTTCCGCTGGCGGGCCCGCAGCGGGTCGACACGGGCGGCACGCTCAACATCCGGATCGACAGCGACGGCCGCCCGCACGTCACCGAGGCGCGCCCCAACGACCGCAGCTCCAATTGGTCGATCGACACCGGCCTGGTCATGGGGATGCCGGGATGAGCTGGCTGGAGACCCTGCGCCCGGCCAGCTTCCGCGGCGTGCCGTTCCACGTCGACGGCGGCGACAAGGATCTCGGCCGGCGTGTCGTGACGCACGAGTATCCGCTCCGCAACCAGCCGGCCCACGAAGACCTCGGCCGCAAGGTCCGCAGCTTCACGGTCGAGGCCATCCTGGTCGGCGACGACGTGACGGCGCAGCTGCAGAGCCTGGAGACGGCTGTCGAAGCCGCCGGCGCGGGCCGCCTGGTCCATCCGGTCTACGGCGAGCTGCAGGTGGTGGTCACGGCGGCGCGCTCGCGCTGGTCGACCAGGGAAGGCCGCGTCGCGCGCCTCGATCTCACCGTCCAGGAAGCCGGCGAGCTGATCTACCCGAGCGCCGCGGTCGACACCGCCGCCGAGGTCGACAGCCGCGCCGACACGGCGACCGCCGCGTCGGTCGCCGACTTCGCGCGGGTCTTCTCCGGCGCTTCGATCCCCGACTTCGTGGCGGACAGCGGCGCCGCGACGGTCCGCACTCTCGCCGCACAGGCCGCAGGCATCCTTCGCCGGTTCGGCCTGCAGCAGGCCGCCTCGTCCGGCAGCCTCGGCGCCGCCCTCGGTACGCTCGGCGCGACCGGGCCTGCCGACCTGGTCGACGGCCAGCAGCTCGGCACCCGCCTCGCCGGCCTGTTCGGCGAGACCTCGGCGCTCGCCGGCGAGACCTCCCCGGCGCGACCCGGGGCCCTGGCGGTCGGCAACGCCCTGCTCGCCATGGCGGATGGGCTCGGCGGCGACCTCCCGGCCGTGACGGCGTCGACCCCGAGCCGCGCGCTCGAGGCGGCCAACCAGGCCGCGCTGGTCCGGCTCGCGCGCTCGGCCGCCGCGGTCGAGGCCGCGCGCAGCGCGACCAGCATCCCCTGGGACAGCCGCGACCAGGCCATTCGCTGGCGTGGGCAGGCCGTCGACAGCCTGGACCGCACCGCCGACAGCGCCGCCGAGGCCGACTGGGACGCCACCTGGGGTGCCGCCGTCGACCTGCGCGGCGCCCTCGCCCGCGACGTCGCCGGGCGGGCGCCGCTGCTGCCGCGCATCGGCGTGGTGCGGCCGGCGGCCACCCTGCCTTCGACGGCGCTCGCCTACCAGCTGGACGGCGACGACCTGGCCGGCCTGTTCGACCGCGGCGCCGATCTCGGCCGGCGCAACGCCCTGCGCCGGCCCGGCTTCGTGCCCGGCGGCGACGAGATCGAGGTGCTGCTCGATGGCTGACGTGAGCTTGCCCGACGTCACCTTGACGGTCGACGGCGTCGTCTACGGCGGCTGGACCTCCATGAGCATCGCGCAGTCGATCGAGCGCTGCGCCCTGGAGTTCGAGCTGGGGTTGACCGAGCGCTGGGCGGGGCAGAGCGAGCGCCGCCCGATCCTGCCGGGCGCGGCCTGCGGCGTCGCGCTCGACGGCGAGACGGTGATGGCCGGCTACACCGACGAGGTATCCGTCCAGTACGACGAGCGCGGCCACGCCGTCCGGGTGACCGGCCGCGACCGCACCGGCGACCTGGTCGACAGCGCCGCCACCATCGACGACACCCACGAGTGGGCCGGGCTGACCCTCGGCGAGGTGGCGAAGCGGATCTGCGCGCCCTTCGGCGTGACGGTGCGCGCCCAGACGGACGTCGGCAAGGCGTTCGGCCGCTTCGCCCTGCAGCCGGGCGAGACGGCCTGGGACGCGATCGAGCGCGCCAGCCGCCAGCGCGCGGTGCTGCCGAACGGCGACGGCCTCGGCGGGCTGCTGCTGACCCGCGCCGGCCTGGGCGGAACGGCTGCCGGGGCGCTCCAGCTCGGCGGCGAGCGCGGCAACGTCCTCAGGGCCTCCGGCACGTTCAGCCATCGCGAGCGCTTCTCGCAATACGTCGTGCGCGGCCAGCAGGAGGGCACCGACACCCTGACCGCCGCCGAGGCCGCAGCACCCGAGGCGCGCGTCACCGACGCCGCGATCTCCCGCTGGCGGCCAACCATCATCCTGGCCGAGACGCAGGGCGACGGCGCCACCTTCGCCGAGCGCGCCGCCTGGGCGGCGCGGGTCGCCGCCGGCCGGACGCGGCGTGCCCGCTACACGGTCCAGGGCTGGCGCGGCAGCTCCGGCCGGCTCTGGCGTCCGAACACCCTGGTCCAGGTCACCGACAGCTACCTGGACCTGGCGCGCGAGCTGCTGATCACGGCCGTGACCTGGACGCTGTCCGAGCAGGGCACGCTCACCGAGATCGAGGTCTCGCCGGCCGACGCCTTCGCCCTGATCGCCGAGCCGGCCAAGGCGCGCAAGGGCGACAAGGGCGCCTACGGCCTGTGGGAGACCGGCGTCACCTACATCCAGGACGGCGACGGCACCTGGAAGAAGCGGGAGGGGTCATGAACCCCCTGCGCCCGATCGCCCAGGCCATCGCGCCGCTGCACCGCCGCGTCATGCTGATGATCGGCCGGGCCGTCCTGCGCCTGGTCGACGACGCCGGCGGCCTGCAGCGCGTCCAGGCTTCCCTGCTCGCCGGCGAGACGCGCAGCTCGGTCGAGCGCTTCCAGCAGTACGGCTTCACCGCGCACCCGCTCGACGGCGCCGACGCCCTCCTGCTCTTCATCGGCGGCAACCGGGACCATCCGGTCGCGGTCGCGGTCGACGACCGGCGTCACCGCAAGCGGGACCTGCAGCCCGGCGAGGTCGCGGTCTACACCGACGAGGGCGACTTCCTGCTGTTCAAGCGCGGCCGGCTGGCGGAACTGAAGGTCGGCAGCAAGCTCGTGATCGACTGCCCGCGCGTCGAGGTGACCGGCGACCTGATCGACCGCACCGGCAGCGGCAACCCGCATACGGTCCAGGGCATGCGCGACCTCTACAACGCCCACGTCCACCCGGAGAACGACGCCGGCGGGCCGACCGACGCACCGGTGCCGGGGAGCCTGATGTCATGATCGCGCTCGCCTGGGACGGCAGCACCCTGAGCGGGGACCTGCAGCTCGGCCCGTTCGGGCTGGCGGGCGACGACAGCCTGGTCACCGCCGTGCTGGTCAGCCTGTTCACCGACCGCCGCGCCCTCACCGACGATCCCCTGCCGGCCGGCGCCGGCAGCGACCGGCGCGGATGGGCCGGCGACGCCCTGAGCCAGGTCGCCGGCGACCGCATCGGGTCGAGGCTCTGGCTGCTCAAGCGCGAGAAGCAGACCGAGGAGACCAGGCGCCGGGCCGAGGACTACGTGCGCGAGGCCCTGGCCTGGCTGGCCGAGGAGGGGCTCGCCGCCGGCGTCGTCGTGTCGCTGGAGTGGCAGGGCATCGGCCTGCTCGCCGGCACCGTCGAGATCCGCCTCCCGTCCGGCGCCGTCCAGGCGCTGCCGCTCACCATCGCGGCAGGGGTGCTCTGATGCCCTTCCTGCGCCCGACACCCCAGGAGATCCGGGACCGTCTCGCCGCCGAGATCGAGGCGGCCTTGCCCGGTGCCGATGCCCGGACCCGGCGCTCGGTCGAGGGCGTGCTGGCCCGCATGATGGCGATCGTCAGCCACGAGCTGCACGGCTACCAGGAATGGATCTCGCGCCAGATCCTGCCGGACAGCGCGGACGCCGAGGAGCTGGAGCGGCACGCGGCGATCTGGGGCATCGCCCGGGCAGGTGCCGTCTCGGCGCAGGGCCGGGTCACCCTGACCGGCCTGGCCGGCGTTACGGTGCCGGCCGGCACCGAGCTGCGCCGGGCCGACGATCAGCGCTACCTCACCACCGCCGATGTCCAGATCGGCGCGGGCGGAACCGCTCCCGCCACGGTCGAGGCGGTCACGGCCGGGGCGGCCGCCGTCGCCGCGATCGGCACCACCCTGGCACTGACGGCGACGCTCGCCGGCGTTCAGAGCCAGGCCGCCGTGGTGGACGACGGCGCCGGCAACGGCATCGCCGGCGGCGTCGACCAGGAGAGCGACGCCGGCCTGCGCGCGCGCATCCTCGACCGCATCCAGCTGCCGCCGCACGGCGGCAACCGGCACGACTACGCCGCCTGGGTCAAGGAGGTCGTCGGCGAGACGCAGGTCTGGGTCTATTCCAGCTATCTCGGCACCGGGACGGTCGGCGTCACCTTCGTGATGCCCGACGGCTCGCTGCCGCCGCCCTCCGTCGTCGAGCAGGTGCAGAGCCACATCGACGAGAAGCGCCCGGTCACCGCCGACGTCACGGTCTTCGCGCCGATCGCCGACCTGGTCGACTTCACGATCCTGCTCGATCCCGACACGACGGCCGGCCGGGCGGCCGTCGAGGCCGAGCTGGCGGACCTGCTCGTGCGCGAGGCCGAGCCGGGCGGCACCCTGCCGCGCTCGCGCGTCCGGGCCGCCATCTCGGCGGCGGTCGGCGAGTACAGCCACGAGCTGCAGGTGCCGGCGGGCGACATCGTCTCGGCGGCCGGCCACATCGCGCGCCTCGGCGCGATCACCTGGGCCTGAGCCATGGACCGCGCCGCCTATCTCGCCCAGCTCCAGGCCCTGCTGCCGCCCGGCGACGCCTGGCCTCGGGACCCGGAGGCCGTGCTGACCCGGCTGCTCGGCAGCGGTCTCGCAGGCGAGCTGGCGCGCATCGATCAGCGGGCGTGGGACCTGGTCGTCGAGGCCGACCCGCGCGTCACCTACGATCTGCTCACGGACTGGGAACGGGTGGTCGGCGAGCCGGACAGCTGCGCCGGGCCGGCCGAGGGCCTGGAGTTGCGGCGGCGGCGCGTCGTCGCCCGCCTGACTGCCCGCGGCGGCCAATCCCGTGCCTTCATGACCGCGCTCGCCGCCGGCATGGGCTACGAGATCGAGATCTTCGAGTACCGGCCCTTCGTCGCCGGCATCGGCCGGGCCGGCCTCGACGCGGCCAACGGCGAGGCCTCGGTGCGCCACACCTGGCGCGCTACGGTCCTCGGGCCCCGGGTCACCTGGTTCCGCGCGGCGCTCAGCCAGGCCGGCGTCGACCCGCTCGCCCGGATCGACCGGGCCACGGACCTGGAGTGCTTCCTGCACCGCGCGTCGCCGGCCCAGAGCGACCTGATCATCGGCTACACGGACCCGCGGCTGCTGGCGATCGGCGGCAGCGAGATCCTGATCGCCGGCTTCAACGTGAGGATCTGACATGGAGCAGTGGGATCTCACCACCGCGATCCCGGAGGCCGCGCTGACCGGCGACGAGCGGCTGCCGGTCTCCAAGGCCGGCCTGCCGGCCTCGGTGCCGCTCGCGCTACTGCTCGCCTACCTGACCGGCCAGCTGCAGCCGATTACCGACGACGCGGTCGCGGCCAAGGTGGCTGCCGAGGCGGCGCAGGCGGCGGCCGAGGGTCTGATCGTGGTGCCGACCGCGGGCGAAGCGCTCTACTTCCTGCGCGCCAACGCCACCGGCGCCGGCTACGAGCTGCTCTCGCCGGGCGCCGCACTGACGGCGCTCGCCGCCTTGCCGAAAGCCGGCGGCGTGACGATGACCGGCCAGTTCAAGCTGTCGGGCGACGGGACCGACCCTTTGCACCCGGTCACGAAGCAGCAGCTCGACGCGCTGTCGATCGCGGGACCTTTCGAGAGCGCGCTCTACCACGCCCTCGACCTCAGGACGCAGGGCACGGCCGGCGGCACCTTCACCGCCGGGGCGGACCAGGTGCGCACCATCAACACCGAGCGGACCGATCAGATCGGCGTCACGCTGGCAGGTAACCAGTTCACCCCGCCGGCCGGCACCTACCTCTTCCTCGGGTCGGCGCCGGCCTACAACTGCGGCAATCACCAGGCCTGGCTGTGGAACGCGACGGACGGCGCTGAGTTGCTGCGCGGCACGTCCGAAATGACCGTCAACACGATCCAGACGCAGACACGAAGCTGGATCTCCGGACTCTTCACGCTTGCTGCGCCCAAGGCCCTGGAGATCCGGCATCGCTGCGCCACGACGGTCAGCTCGAACGGCTTCGGTGCCGCCGGCGGCTTCGGCCCGGAGCACTACACCGAGTTCTTCATGTGGAAGGTGGGCTGACCATGGTCTACGCACTCGTCGTCCAGGGCGTCGTCGTCCAGGTGCAGGACAAGGCGGCCGTGGGTTTCGTCGAGGCTCCCGGTGACGTGATCCCGGGTTACCTCTATGACGGCCAGGCGTGGAGCCTGCCGGTGCCGGATCTCGCCGAAGTGCAACAGTCGAGGCGCACGCAGGTCGCGACGGTCCGCTGGCAGCGCCAGGTCGCCGGCTACCAGCACAGCGATGGGCACACCTATCACTCCGACGTCGAAGGCCGGGCCTCGGTGAGCCAAGCGGTCCAGTGGGGCCAGGTCTACGAGTCGATCAACGGGCCGGGAACCTTCGCCATCGCCGCCTGGAAAACCCAGGACGGCGCGTTCGTCGGGCAGGATCTCAACAGCCTGATCGCGATCGGCACGGGCTTGGCGGCCTGGATCGACGCTCACTTCGATCGAGAGCAGGCAATCTGCGCCGCGATCGACGCCGCAGGCAGTCCGGCCGAGGCCGAGGCCGTCGACATCACGGCCGGCTGGCCGAGCTGAGGAGACCGCCAATGAAGTACGTCCCCCCGTTGAACGGCAACACCGGCGACCCGGACCGGCCGTTTGTCAACGGCCAGCCGGCCGCCGGCATCGAAGGCAGCATCATCGACGCCGCGACCTTCGAGCACCCCCAGCGCGAGATCACCAACGTGATCACCGCCGCCGGCCTGGTGCCGGACGGCGCCGACCTGACCCAGCTTGCCCAGGCGATCCCGCGCCTGGCCTCGGCCGCCGCCGCACCCGGCGGCGTCGGCGGCGTCGGCCTGCTGCCGAGCAGGGTCAGCAACAGCGTCGTCAACGTGACGGCCGGCCAGATCGTCGACGGCAACGGCGACCTGATGACCCTGGCCGCCGCGGTCGACAAGGACCTCTCGGCCGCCTGGTCGCTGGGCAGCGGCGGCGGGCTCGATGCCGGCGGCCTGGCAGCCAACACCGGCTACGCGCTCCACGCCATCGCCGGCGACGACGGCGCGGCCGACGTGCTGGTCTCGGCCAGCCTGGACGCACCCACCATGCCGGCCGGCTACACCCGGCGCCGCCTGATCGGCATCGTCGTGACCGACAGCTCCAGCCACATCTATCCGTTCGCACAGAACGCCCGGCGCGTTTGGTTCCTCGATCGCCCGCTGCTCGCCAGCGTCGGGGCCGGGCCGGTGTCGCCCTGGCAGTCGGTGGCAACTCCGCTGCCCACCGGCCGCAACTACCGACTGACCTTCGGCGTCTACTTCGTCACCCCGGCCGGGTCGGATAACGGCATGTGGCGCCTCTACACACCCGGCCTGCAAGACCCTTCGTTGTTCCCGGCACCCTCGGGCTGGTCGAGCTACGACGGCGGGCGTGCGACCGACACCGAGCCAGGCGGCGTCACACAGTGGACCTGGGGCCAGACCCGCGGCCTGACCGACCAGGCTTCCCAGATCGGCTTCTTCAAGGGCAACGTCAGCGCGGGCTTCGACCTCTACCTCAGCGAAATCGACCTGCCGGAGAACTGAGCCATGTACGTCCAGCGCGATCCCGCCGGCGCCATCGCCGCCGCCTACGCCCGCCCCAGCGCCGAGGCGGCCGAGCACCTGGCCGGCGACGACGCCGAGCTGCGCCGCTTCCTCGACCGATCGCCGGCGCCGGCCGAAGCTGCCGCCCGGGAGATCGGCCGCCTGCGCGACCGGCGCATCGCCCGCGGCTTCACCTTCGACTTCGGCAATGGAGAGCAGGCGCCGGTCGACACCCGCAACGACGACGATCGGGCCAATCTCGACCGCCTCTACGCCCGGGCGCTACGCCTCGACGGCCAGGGCGTCACCGACCCGGTCATCCCCTTCCGCGACGGTGCCAACGTCACCCGCCAGCTGACCCCGCAGCAGATGATCGCCCTCGGCGATGCGGCCCTGGCCCACGGCGAGGCTCAGTACCAGTGGTCCTGGCCGCTGAAGGACGCGGTGCGGGCCGAGGGCGCGACCGAGGCGGCGATCGACGCCGCCCTGGCGCAGGCGCGCGGCGAGGCTGCTGCCTTCCTGGCCGGGGAGTGAGGCAGCCGCCCGACCCCTGCTGCCGCCACAACACTAGGAAGCCGTTCCGCCAACGGCCTTCCTGCCGCTGTTTGACATCGTGAATGACCGCTGGAGGCGTCAGGGCGTCCTGGCCCTGATGTAGAAGGTCTCGATCTTGCCGGGTGCACCCTGGCTAACCTGGACGTCCAGCAGCCCTGAGAGGCCCTGCCACCGCATGGCGTATTCGTTGGCGACGTCGGCCACCAACTGCTCTTGCCTGTCCTCCTCGGTCGCCTTCCGCTCTGCCTCCGCCTTCCGGGCCGCGGCCTCCGCCTCCAGCTGCTCTTGTCTAGCCTTCTCCGCCGCGGCTTGCCGCTTCGCCTCGGCCTCGCGTGCTGCGGCCTCGGCCTCCAGCTGCTCTTGGCGCGCCTCCTCGGCCGCGGCAGCTGCGGCGGCCTCCTCGCGAGCCTTCTTCGCAGCGGCCTCGGCCTCCAGTGCTGCGGTCTCCGCCTTCCAGCTGGCGCTTTGGGTCATGGCGATGCTGCCGGCAACCAGGAAGACGAGGAAGGCGGCACCACACACCAGCAACACCCTCCTGCGGGTAGCGGTCGCGGAGCGTAGCAAGAAGCGCGGCGAGATCAGGCCGATCAGCAAGGCGACCAGGGCCAGGGGTGCGAGCAGGAACAGAGCGAGGCTGACGAACTCCACGTGTGGTCCCTCCAAAGATGCGCAACGAGGCCGGGAGGAGACCTTAAGAGGGCGTTCAAGCCAAGTTCAAACTGGCCACCAGGCCTGAACATCGAGGGCCTTGGCCGGAACCCCTTCCGGTCTCAAAGCGGTTGCCGATCGGTCTCAAATCTCGCGCCGCGCGACACCACCCCCTGCGACCCGGCGCGTCCCCCTTGTCGTGGCCAAGGATAGGTGCAATCGGCGCTGGCCGGCAACGAGGAATGTTCCCGCGAGGGGTGGTGGGGAAGGGGCGGGAGGCGAGCGCTGCGGTGGTGCCGACGGCAGGATTTGAACCTGCGACCTACTGATTACGAATCAGTTGCTCTACCCCTGAGCTACGTCGGCGCCGGCGGGGGCTCGCGGAAGAGAGGGCGAGGGTCCCGGGGCAGGCGCACGGCCGGACCCGCCAGGCTGGCAGGCGCGGGCCGCGCGGCAGGCGCCCTACCTAATGCAGCGCCCCGGTTCCGTCAACGGCCGCGGTGCTGCGTCGCCGCCGTGCCGTCGCCGGCCGGCCGCCGTCGCGCGGCGGAGTCGCGCGACCGAGTCAATCAATGCGAGCGCGGGCGCGCGGCCGTGCACGCGCGCCGGTTAATCTCGCGTCAAGACTGTTCACGGTATAGGCTTCGAGGACCCGGCGGCGCGGTCGGGCCGAGGGCGCGCCACGGCAGCCGGGCGGCACGCGAACGTCAGAAGCGGGGGACATGGCGCAGGTCGAGCAGGACGAGCGTCCGGCAGGGCGGGACGAGACCGCCGCAGCCGGCGGGCCGGCCGCGGCCGGTCCCGGGTCCGAGCCGGGCGCCGCGGCGGCTGCCGGCGAGGATCAGGCCTGGGGTGCGGAGGCGCGGCGCATCGTCTTCGACCTGGCCGGCGTCGGCATCTACAAGAGCTCGCCCGAGGGCCGGATGCTGATGATCAACCGGCCGCTGGCCCGGTTGCTCGGCTATGCCGGGCCGGAGCAGGCGCTGGCCGAGCTGACCGACGTCGCCCGCCAGCTCTACGTCGATCCGTCGCGCCGGCGCGCCTTCGTGACGGCGCTGCAGCGCGACGGCCGGGTCGACGACTTCGTCGTCCAGGTGCGCCGGCGCGACGGCCGCCCGCTCTGGGTCAAGCAGAGCGCCCAGGCCGTCACCGACGCCGAGGGGCGGCTGCGCTGCTTCGTCGGCACGGCCGCCGACATCACCGCCGAGGTCGAGGCGCTGGAGGCGCTGCGCTTCGCCGAGCGCGGCTACCGCGAGATCTTCGAGCACGCCCGCGAGGGCATCTACCGCTCGAGCCTGGAGGGCCGCCAGCTGCGCGCCAACCCGGCGCTGGTCCGCCTCAACGGCTATGCCAGCGAGGCGGAGCTGCTGGCCGCGGTCGGCGACATCGCCAAGGAGTGGTACGTCGAGCCGGGCCGGCGCGCCGAGTTCGCCCAGCTGATGGAGCGCGACGGCAAGGTCGAGGGCTTCATCTCGGAGATCTACCGCCACAAGAGCCGCGAGCGCATCTGGGTCGAGGAGAACGCCCGCCTGGTGCGCGACGAGGCCGGCCGGCCGCTCTACTACGAGGGCACGGTCACCGAGATCACCGACCGCAAGGCCCACGAGGCCGAGCTGTGGCGCGCGCGCCTCTCCGCCGAGGACGCCAACCGCGCCAAGTCGGCCTTCCTGGCCAACATGAGCCACGAGCTCAGGACCCCGCTCAACGCCATCATCGGCTTCGCCGAGGTCATGCAGCAGGGCCTCTACGGGCCGATCGGCGAGCCGCGCTACCTCGGCTACCTGGAGGACATCCGCGGCAGCGGCCTGCTGCTGTTGCAGCTGCTCGACGACATCCTCGACCTCTCCAAGGTCGAGGCCGGCAAGATCGAGCTGGCCGAGCAGCCGGTCGACCTCGCCGAGGTCGCCGCCGACTGCCTGCGCATGCTGTCGAGCCGCGCCGGGGCGGCCGGCGTCGAGCTGGCGCCGCTGAAGGCGCCGGCGGGGCTGCCGCTGCTGCTCGGCGACGAGCGGCGGCTGCGCCAGATCGTGCTCAACCTGCTGTCCAACGCGGTCAAGTACAACCGGCCCGGCGGCTCCGTCCGGGTCTGCCTGGCGAGCGGCGTCGACCAGTCCGCGCCGGGCGGCGAGCCGGCCGGCGGCCTGCGGCTGACCGTCTGCGACAGCGGGCCGGGCATCCCCGAGGCCGAGCTGGAGCGGGTCTTCGAGCCCTTCGTCCAGCTCGAGTCGAGCGCCCGGGCGGCCGGGCAGGGGCGCGAGGGCGTCGGCCTGGGCCTGCCGCTGGCGCGCCAGCTGGTGCAGCTGCACGAGGGCTCGATCCGCCTGACCAGCCGGCTCGGCGAGGGCACGATCGCCGAGATCCGCTTCCCCGCCGCCCGCTGCCTGCCCGCCCTGGCCCGCCGCGAGGCGGCCGGGTAGGGGTGGGGGCACCTCCCGCCTTCTAGCCCGCGCGCTTCGGCGCCTCGGGCTCGGGGACCAGCTCGGGCTCGACGACCTCGACCTCGGCGTCGGTCGCGCCGCCGGCGGCCGGCGCGGCGGCGACCGGCAGGGTGCGGGCGACGCGCCGCGGGCTGCGCCATTCCAGGCTGTCGAAGGCCTGGCAGTTCGGGCAGTGGGCGCTCCAGTCGTCGGCCTGGGTGCCGCACTGGCGGCAGATCCAGGTCGCGTCGGGCTCGGCGCCCTCGGCCTTGCGCAGCCACTCGGCGGCGGCGGCGCGGTCGGCGTGCTCGCGCTCCTCGATCTCGGCCATCAGGCGGCAGCCGCGCTGGCTCGGCGTCTCGCCGAGCGCCTTGGCGGCGGTCAGGTGCCGGCGCGCCTCGCCGAACAGCTTGGCCTCCAGATAGGCCTCGGCGAGCGCGATCTCGCTCTCCGGATGGCCCGGATGCTTCGCCGTCAGCTTCTCGATCCGCTTGACCCGGGCGAGCGGGTCCTCGTCGGCCCTGAGCGAGCGGTAGAGCGCGGCGAGCTGCGGGTGCGGCGCCCGGGCCCAGCCCTTCTCCAGGGTCGCGGCGGCACGGCGGGTGTCGCCGGCGTCGCGCTCCAGGCGCGCCTTGAGCGCCAGGGCCGGCACCAGGCCGGGCTCGTCGGACAGCGCGTCCGAGGCGGCGCGCCGGGCCTCCGAGGCCTTGCCCTCGGCGGCCAGGGCCTGGGCCTTGGCCTGGCGCAGCACGGCCTGCTTGCGCTTCGCCTCCTCGCGGGTCATGGCGCGGCGGCGGCGCGCCTCCTTCAGCGCCTTCTCGGCGGCGGCGAAGTCGCCGGAGGATTCGCTGAGCTGGAACAGCCGGTCGAGCACCCAGGGCGTGTCCGGCTTCAGGTCGTAGGCCTGGCGCATGAAGTCCTGCGCCGCCTCCTGCTCGCCGGCCTCGAGCGCCAGGCGGGTCAGGCCGCGCAGGGCGTAGAGCCGGGTCTCCGGCGCCTCGAGCAGGGCGCGGTAGTGGCGCGCCGCGCGGACCCGGTCCTCGCCGGCCTCGGCCGCCTCGGCCATCACCATGCGCGCCAGCGGCTGGTCGCCGAGCAGCTCGCCGGCCTTGCGCGCCCAGCGCTCGGCCTCCTCGGCGTCGCCCGAGGCGACGGCGGCGAAGCTGCGCGTCACGGCCTCGTAGCCGCGATGCTCGCGGCGCAGCTTGGCGCTCTGGCTGAGCCTGCCCGGCGCGCCCATCACGGCCTGCCAGATCCGGTAGAGCAGGATGCCGAGGCCGAGCAGCACGACGAGGGCCAGCACGGCGATGCCGACCGAGGTGCTGAGCTGCCAGCCGAGCCAGTCGATCACGACCAGGCCGGGGTGCTCGGCGAGCCAGACGCTGGCCGCGATCGCCGCGACGGCGAGCAGCCCGAAGGCGATCAGTCCGCGCATCGGCTCAGCTCCCCTTGCCGCTCTTGGCCCCGTCCTGGGCCCCGTCCTGGGCCCCGCCCGACAGCTCGGTGATCGCGCGGCGGGTCAGCTCGGCCAGGGCCTTGTCGGCGGCGAGCCGCGCCCTGGCGGCCTCCAGCCAGGGCTTGGCGACCGCGGCCGGCTTGCCGTCCAGGCTCTCGATCTCCTTGACCGCGGCCGGCAGGTCGCCGTCGCCGAGCGCCCGCTCGGCGCGCGCCACCTTGGCGCCGACGCTGTCGCCGGTCGCCTGGCCGACCGGACGCACCGTGACCAGCTCGGGCACGCGGTCGAGCAGGTCGGCGAGCCAGCCCTGCTCGCCGCTGCCGTAGGTCGCGCCGACGATCTCCGGCGCCAGGCCGGCGAACTGGCGGCGCAGCGCGGTCAGGTTGGGGACGCCGGCGTCCGCCCCGGCCTTCAGCGGCTGGATCAGGCCGGCCAGCTCGGCGCCGGCGCCCGGTCCCGCGGCGACCGCCTCGACGCCCTGCAGCTCCTGCCGGTAGGGCTCGGAGAAGCGCAGCGCCTCGCGCAGCTGGCCCAGCGCCAGGGCCAGCAGGGCGCCGCGGTTGCGCGCGTCGCTCGACTGCTGCAGCGCCTGGGCGTTGGCCTCGACCTGCTTCTGCAGCGCGGCGAGGCGCTGGCTGCCGAGCTGGTCGAGCTGGTCGGCGAGCTGGCCGAGCCGGCTCTTCAGGTCGGCGAGGTCGCCCTGCACGACGTCGACCTTGGCGAGGCCCTGGCGGACCTGCTCGATGGTGCTGTTGAGGTCGTCGAAGCGCGCCGACAGCTTGGCGACGTCGTTGCGGAAGCCTTCCAGGGCCTGGGGATCGGCGCCCGAGGCGGCCAGGGCGTCCTGCACCTTGGCGACCTGCTGCTTCAGGTCGTCGAGCGCGGCCGGCTGGCTGCCGCCCTGGGATTCGAGCTGGTCGACGCGCTGCTGCAGCGCGGCCAGGTCGGGCCCGCTGCCGCCGCCCGTGGGCGCCGCGGCGACCTGGTCGGAGAGCTCGGAGAGCCGGTCGGCGAGGCCGGAGACGCGGTCCTGCAGCTGGCCGAGCTGGTCGCTCAGCGTCGAGCCGTCGGCCTTCGGCGCCGACTCCAGGGCCTGCAGGCGCTCCTGCAGCGGCTTCAGGCGCGCCTCGACCCGCTGGTCGAAGCCGGGCAGCGCGGAGTCGAGATAGGGCTGCCAGTAGGGCTGGGTCAGCACCGCGCCGGCGGCGCCGGCGGCGACCAGCAGCACGCCGAGGGCGCCGCCGCCGAGCCAGGCGCCGGCCCGCGAGCCGCCGCGCCGCGCCGGGGCGGGGCGGGGTGTCGGTGCCGGCGTGGCCGCCGGCTCGCCGTCGCCCGGGCCGTTCTCCGGCAGGCTGGCGTCGTCGCCGACCCAGGGGCCCGGACCGTCGACCTCCTCGCCCTCCAGCGGCACCTCGGCGGCCGTGCCTTCCGCGCCGCCCGGCTCGGCCGTGGCGGCGGCCAGCTCGGCCTCGTCGAGCGCGATGCCGTGCCCGGCGGCGGCCTTGCGGATCTCGTCCGTACGCGTCGGCGGGATGTGTCCGCGGCTCTTCCAGCCCTGCACGGTCGAGACCGCGATGCCGAGCTTGCTCGCCATCGGCCGCAGCCCGCCGAAGCGCGCGATCAGCAGTTCGGCGGCGCTGTCGCCAGCGGGCGCCTCGCTCTCGCCGCCGGTCTCGGCTTCGGTGTCGGCGGCCTTGTCCTCGTCGGACATCTCTTCGCTCCCGATCTCGCGGTTCGTGTCGGCCTCGATCGCCCGGAACAACGCGGCTTCCCGCGGTGTGGTTGCGATCGCGACGCGCCGCCAGCCCAGCGGCGCCAGCGCCGCGGCGACGGCCGGCGACAGGCACCAGGCCGTCAGCGTCGCGCAGCACGCCTCCAGGCCGGCCTGACGCACCAAGGATACAAAGGTGGTGGCTGTTCGGGGAGAATAAAACAGCGCACCGTCCAGTACATGTGCGCGCAGAAGTTCTTCCGTACGTTCGCCGAGGCGATCCGCGGTCACCGCCTCGTACAGCACGACCCGGCGCAGCGCGAAGCCGGCGGCGCCGAGCCGCTCGGCCAGCGCCCCGGCGGTCACCGTGCCGGCCGGATGCAGCAGGGCGCCGGCGGCCGGGTCGAGCGTGCCGGCGACCAGCTCGGCCAGGGCCGCGGCGTCGCCCTCGCCGGAGCGCACCGAGCGGAAGCCGGCGGCCAGCGCCTCGCCGGCGCTCGCCGGCCCGACCGCGAAGACCGGCAGGTCGCGCCGCGGGCTGGCGGCCAGGAAGGCGCGCAGGCCGTTCAGCGAGGTCACGACCAGAGCCTGCACGCCCTCCAGGTCGCGCGCTGGATCCAGCGCCTCGGGGCGCTGCCGGATGGTCAGCAGGGGCTCCAGCTCGACCCGGTGGCCGAGCGCCCGCAGCCGCTCGGCGCTGCGCTCCGCGTCCTCCTGGGGCCGGGTCAGCAGCAGCCGCATCGCCGGGCGCTTCAGCCGGGGCCCGGCAGGCCGAGGGCGGCGAAGAAGTCCGGTCCGACGGCGCGGCGCAGCTCCTCGCCGGCATCGCGGCCCAGGGCCGCGGCCTCGCCGGCCGGCCCCTCGCGGCGCGCCCGCCAGGCCTCGCTGCCGTCCGGCCGGGCGACCAGGGCCGAGAGCGACAGGCGTTCGCCGTCGGCGCTCAGCTCGGCGAGCGCCGCGATCGGCGTGCGGCAGGAGCCGTCGAGCACCTCCAGGCAGGCCCGCTCCGCGGCGACCCGGAGCGCCGAGGGGCGGTCGTCGAGCTGCGTCACGAGGCCGTGCGTACGTTCGTCCTCGACACGTACCTGCAGGCCGATCGCGCCCTGGGCGACGGCCGGCAGCATCTCGCTGGTCGGCAGCACGCCCTGCAGCAGCTCGGCCCGGCCGAGGCGGTGCAGGCCGGCGACCGCGAGCAGCGTCGCGTCGTACTCGCCGGCCGCCAGCTTGCCGAGGCGGGTCTGCACATTGCCGCGGATCGGCGCGACGACGAGGTCGGGCCGGGCCAGCAGGACCTGGGCCTGGCGGCGCAGCGAGGCGGTGCCGACGCGGGCGCCGGCCGGCAGGGCGGCGAGCCCCGTGCCGTGCGGCGAGAAGAACGCGTCGCGCGGGTCCTCGCGCGGCAGGATCGCGGCGATCGCCAGGCCCGCCGGCTGCCAGGTCGGGACGTCCTTCATCGAGTGCACGGCGACGTCGATGCGGCCGTCGAGCAGCGCCTCCTCGATCTCCTTGGTGAAGAGGCCCTTGCCGCCGATCTCGGCGAGCGGCCGGTCCTGGACCCGGTCGCCGGTCGTGCGGATCACCACGATCTCGACGGCGCCGGCCAGTTCCGGCCGGGCCTCGACCAGGCGGCGCCTGGTCTCCTCGGCCTGGGCCAGGGCGAGCGGGCTGCCGCGGCTGCCGAGCCGGACCGGCGCTTCCTGGGTGTCGGTCATGGTCAGGCGCCTCCGGCGGTGCGCGCGCGCTCGGCCAGGAAGCCGAGCAGCCGGCCCTCCTCGGCGGCGCGGAAGCAGTCGGTGAAGGCGCCGAGGTGCGCCTCGTGGCGCGCGCAGGCGACGCCGGCCGGCGGCTGCCAGGTCACCAGGGTGAGGTCCGGAACGCCGGCCAGGAAGGCGAGGTCGGCGGGCGGCTCGAAGCGGTCGCCCGGGAAGGCGTAGACCAGGGCCGGCAGCCGCGGCCGGGCGGCCAGCTCGGCGGCCTGGGCGTCGCGCAGCTGCCGCCAGCGCGCCGGCCGCCCCGCGGCCTTGCCGGCGAAGGCCGGCGCGAAGGCGATGACCCCGCCGAGCGGCTCGCCGCTGCGCGCCGCGGCCAGCAGCGAAGCCCAGCCGCCGGCCGACTGGCCGGCCAGCACGATGCGGCGCGGGGGCACGCCGGCGGCGGCGAAGCGGGCGGCGAGCCCGGCGATCTCGGCGGCGCGCAGCACGACCTTCGGCTCGCCCTCGCCGGTGCGCTCGTCGAACCTGCCGAGCCGCGTGCGGGTGCAGAAGGCGAAGACCGCGACGGTCAGGCGGCCGGCCGGCCGGCCGGCCAGCCCGGCGACCGCCGGCGGCGTGCCGCCCCCGGTCGGGTCGCAGCGGTCCTGCCGGAACTCGGCGCGCGAGCCGTGATTGTAGATGACCAGCAGCAGGTCGCCCGGCGCCGTCAGGCTGAGCGGGTCGGCGGGGTCGGCGAGGCCGACCGGGCCGAGCCAGGCGCCCTCGACCGGCGCGGCCTCGACCGGCGTTGCCTCGAGGCTCGCGGCGCCGGCGGGCGGCGCGGCCAGCAGGACGAGCAGGCCCAGCAGGCCCGGCAGAAGCCCGGCCGGCCGCCGGGACGGGGCGGGAACGCATCGAAGCGCGCGCAAGGAATCTCTCGCCTTTGAACTTGCTGCGGGGGTCGCACCATATTAGGCCAGCGGCGGTGAGAGAAGGCCCGGCATCGTCCGGCGGCCGGCGCGCTGCGAGCGGCCTCCGGGCCGCGGGCGCAACGAAGGGAAGAGCGTGAGAGTCCTGGGCATCGAGACCTCCTGCGACGAGACGGCGGCGGCCGTGGTCGAGAGCGCGGCCGGGCGCGGCGGCCGGATCCTCTCGAACCGCGTGCTTTCGCAGCTCGAGGAGCACCGGCCCTTCGGCGGCGTCGTGCCGGAGATCGCCGCGCGCGCCCACCTCGATCACGTCGACCGCCTGGTCGCCGAGGCGATGGCGGAGGCCGGCCTCGGCTTCGCCGAGCTCGACGGCGTGGCGGCGACGGTCGGGCCGGGGCTGATCGGCGGCGTGCTGGTCGGCGCCATGACCGGCAAGGCGATCGCCGCCGTGCACGGCAAGCCCTTCGTCGCGGTCAACCACCTGGAGGGCCACGCCCTGACCGTGCGGCTGACCGACGGCCTCGACTTTCCCTACCTGCTGCTGCTGGTCTCCGGCGGCCACTGCCAGCTGCTGGCGGTCGAGGGCGTCGGCCGCTACCGGCGCTACGGCAGCACGCTCGACGATGCGGTCGGCGAGGCCTTCGACAAGGTCGCCAAGCTGCTCGGCCTCGGCTATCCGGGCGGGCCGGCGGTCGAGCGCGCGGCCGCCGGCGGCGACCCCGCCCGCTTCGCCCTGCCGCGGCCGATGAAGGGCCGGCCCGACTGCGACTTCTCCTTCTCGGGCCTGAAGACAGCCGTGCGCCAGGCGGTCGAGAAAGCCGTCGAGGCGGCGGGGCCGCTCGACGAGCGGGCGAGGGCGGACCTCGCGGCCTCGTTCCAGGCCGCCGTGGCGGAGGTCCTGCAGGACCGCGCGGCGCGGGCGCTGGCCCGCTTCGCCGCCGAGCTGGGGCGGCCGGGCCCGCTGGTCGTCGCCGGCGGCGTCGCCGCCAACCGCAGCCTGCGCGCGGCGCTGGCCGAGGTTGCGGCGGCGGCCGGTGCCGTCCTGGTCGCGCCGCCGCCCGGGCTCTGCACCGACAACGGCGCGATGATCGCCTGGGCCGGGCTCGAGCGCCTGCGCCTCGGCGCCGCCGATCCCCTCGACTTCCGGGCCCGCCCGCGCTGGCCGCTGGAGGAGCTCTCCGCCCCCGTCCCCGAGCCTGCACAATGGGAGCCTGCCCAATGAGCGACCTGCCCGACCCGACCCGATCCGGCGCCGCGCCGGCCGACGCCCAGCAGGGCGGCACCCGCGCCGAGGTCCTGCAGGTCTTCGCGACACCGATCGCGATCGCCCATCTCGGCCTGCCCGAGCGGGTCAACCGCGAGCTGGCCGAGACGATCCTCGCGCGCGAGGCCGCCCGGCCGACGACCGAGCACTCCAACCTCGGCGGCTGGCAGTCGAGCTGGGACCTGCCCGACTGGGGCGGCCCCGCGGCCGCGGCGGTGATCGACGCCGGCAAGGCCCTGGCCGGCAAGCTGACCTGCGACCGCCAGGGCCGCGCGCTCAAGCTCGACTGGAAGGTCAACGCCTGGGCCAACGTCAACCGCAGCGGCCACGCCAACGAGGCGCATACCCACCCGGGCGCCTTCTGGTCGGGCAGCTACTACGTCGACGACGGCGGCATCGGCAGCGACCCGAGCCTGGGCGGCGAGTTCGAGCTGCGCGACCCGCGCGGCGTCGCGCCGGCCATGTACGCCCCGCAGCTCGCCTTCGCGGCGCCCGGCGGCCTGTCGATCGGCGCCGCCGAGACGATCCCGCCGAAGGCCGGCATGCTGATCCTCTTCCCGAGCTGGCTGCAGCACGGCGTCCGGCCCTACTGCGGCAGGGCGACGCGCATCTCGCTCGCCTTCAACCTCAGCCTGTGAGCGAGGGCCGCCCGCGGCCGCTCGGCGTGCTCGGCGCCGGTGCCTGGGGCACGGCGCTGGCCCAGCAGGCGGCGCTGTCCGCCGAGGGGCGGGGCGGCCGGCCGGTCCGCCTCTGGTGCCGGCGCCCCGAGCAGGCCGAGGCCCTGGCGCGCGAGGGCCGCAACCGCCGCTACCTGCCCGAGACGAAGCTGGCGCCGACGATCGAGCCGACCGCCGAGCTGGCGCGCGCCGCCGAGGGCGCCGAGGCGCTGCTGCTCGCCGTGCCGACCCAGAGCCTGCGCGGCCTCGCCGAGCGGCTCGAGCCGCTGGTGCCGGCCCGGGTGCCGCTGGTGCTCTGCAACAAGGGCCTGGAGCTGGCGACCGGCCGGCTGCCCGGCGAGATCCTGGAGGAGACCCTGCCGGGCCGGCCGCTGCTGGTGCTGAGCGGGCCGAGCTTCGCCCACGAGCTGGCCCGCGGGCGGCCGACCGCGGTCACCCTGGCCGGCCGGGACCCCGCCCGGGCGGCCCGGCTGGCCGAGGCGCTGGCGACCCCGGCCTTCCGGCCCTACCTGTCGGACGATCCGGTCGGCGCCCAGCTCGGCGGCGCGCTCAAGAACGTCATCGCCCTCGCCTGCGGCATCGTCGAGGGCCTGGGGCTCGGCGAGAACGCCCGGGCCGCCCTGGTCACCCGCGGCCTCGCCGAGATCGTCCGGCTCGGCCGCGCCAAGGGCGCCCGGCCGGAGACCTTCATGGGCCTGTCCGGCCTCGGCGACCTGACGCTGAGCTGCGCCGGCCCGAGCTCGCGCAACTATGCCTACGGCCTGGCGATCGGCCGCGGCGCCCCGGCACCGGCGGCGCTCGCCGAGGGCGTCGCCACGGCTGCGGCCGCCGTCGCCCTGGCCGGGGACCTCGGGGTCGAGCTGCCGATCTCGGCGGCGGTCGACGCCGTGGTCAATCGGGGCGCCGATCTGGCGACGACGATCGAGGCCTTGCTCGCGCGTCCGTTGCGCAGTGAGGGGGCGTGAGCGCGCAATAAGAGGGGCAACTTTCTAAGCTATTGATTCCGGGCGGCTTCGTTAACTTTTGCAGCTTCCGATCGGTTTGCAGTGGGCCGGGTTTCGCTCTAGGCTTTCCGCTGACAAGAACCGCAAGCGGTAGGGAGGTCTCGATGCTCTTCGCCCTGATCTGCACGGACAAGCCGGGCAGCCTGTCGATCCGCCTCGAAAACCGCCCTGCGCACCTGGCCTATCTGGAGAGCTTCGCCGATCAGATCGCCTTCGCCGGCCCGCTGGTCGACGCCGAGGACAAGCCCAACGGCAGCCTGATCGTCATCGAGGTGCCCGACCGCAATGCCGCCGAGAACTTTGCGGCCGGCGATCCCTACGCCCGCGCCGGCCTGTTCTCGAAGGTCGAGATCCGCCACACCAAGCAGGTCTTCCCGAAGATCCACGCCTGAGGCGCGGCGCGCGCCGCCCTACCGCCCGCCGCCGACCCTGAGGATCGCGCCGCTGACGTAGGAGGCGGCGTCGGACAGCAGCCAGACGATCGGCTCGGCGACCTCCTCGGCCGTGCCCGAACGGCCGAGCGGAACCTGCGCGGCGTAGCGCTGCAGCCGGCCGGCGTCGCCGGCGCTGGCGTGGATTTCGGTCTCGATCAGGCCGGGCGAGACGGCGTTGACCCGGATGCCTTCGGGCCCGAGCTCCTTGGACAGGCCGATCGTCAGGCTGTCGACGCCGCCCTTGGAGGCGGCGTACCAGACGAACTCCCCGGGACTGCCGAGGGTCGCTGCGGCCGACGACAGGTTGACGATGGTGCCGCCCCGGCCGCCGCGCGACCGCGCCATGCGCCGCGCCGCCTCGCGGCAGCAGTAGAGCGTGCCGGTGGTGTTGACCTCCACCACCCGGCGCATCTCCTCGGGATCGGACTCCAGGAAGCGCCGGCTGAGGCCGGTGATGCCCGCCGAGTTGACCAGGGCGGTGAGCGGCCCGAGGGCGGCCTCGGCGGCGTCGAACAGCCCGGCGACCGCCGCCGGGTCGGCGACGTCGGCCGGCAGCGTGACGGCCCGGCGGCCCGCGGCCCGGACCGCGGCCGCGACCGCCTCCGCCGCCTCCCGGCGGCCGGCATAGCCGACCGCCAGGTCGTAGCCTTCGAGCGCCGCCAGGCGGCAGACCGCGGCGCCGATGCCGCGGCTGCCGCCGGTGACCAGCAGGATGCCGCGAGGGTCGCGGGGATCGTCCTCCACGGCCGCGGCGGTCACTTGGCGTGGCTCTTGACGTCGCCGCGCAGGCGGCGGGCGTAGTCCTCGAGCTGGCGGTTCGCGGTCTTGAAGGCGTCGCGCACGGCCTTGTAGACGTCCGACTGGGCCGGCTTGCCCTTCGGCGAGACGACCAGGCGCTGCTGCGGCACGCCGAGTTCGATGTGGACCTGATAGAGCTCGCCCTTGACCTTGGGATCCTTCGTCTGGTGACGGTGCGGCGCCTCGACCGTCACCCGGCAGGAGACGATGTGGTCGAAATGGCGCTCGAGCTTCGCCGTCTCCTCGTGGACCAGGGCCTCCAGGGCCTCGGAGCGGTCCAGATTGCGGAAGGTCACCTCGAGGGGTAGCTGCATCTTCGATCCTCCTTGTTGCGGGGGGCGCGCCGTCCCGGGACGTCGCCGGGGACAGCGAACCCCCTTCTTATGGATCAAGGCTCTGGTACCCTCCGGCGCAAGGGCCGGACCACGATCATCGCACGATTTCAGCACGATAGCCGCAGCGAATGGGTTAACCTGCCGGGCCATGGACTCGCTGCTCGCCAAGGCCCGCCCCGAGGATCTGCGCTGGCAGCCCTTTCCGCACCTGGTGATCGAACAGGCGCTGCCGGCGGCGCGTTTCGAGGCGCTGCGCGCCCGGGTGCCGGGCTACGAGGCCGTTTCCTGGCGGGGCAACGAGCGCAGCAACGAGCGCTTTCCCTACTCGGCCCGGATGATCCTGCGCGACCCGGCCATGGGCGCCTGGCACGACGTCGTGCGCCACCACGTTTCGGCCGCCTTCTTCCGCGAGGTCGCCGCCCTCTTCGCCGAGGCGCGACGGCGGGACGCGCCCTGGGCCGAGCGGCGGCTCGGCCGGCTGGAGGCCGTCGAGACCGGCCTGCTGGAGCGCGACGACTTCGCCGCGGTGCCGGTGCTGCAGGACTGCCGGATCGAGATCAACACGCCGGTCCGCGGCGCGGCCTCGACGGTGCGCGGGCCGCACCTCGACCTGCCGAGCCGGCTCTACTCGATCCTCTGGTACCTGCGGGCACCCGACGACGACAGCCGGGGCGGCGACCTGCAGCTCTGGCGCTGGCGCGGCCAGCCGCGCGACCTGACCCGGCAGGCGATCGACGAGGCCGAGCTCGAGCCGGCGGCGACGATCCCCTATGCCGCGAACACCCTGGTCGCCTTCTGGAACACGCCCCACGCCCTGCACGGCGTCAGCCCGCGCCATCCGACGCCGCACCAGCGCCAATACCTCTTCGTGACCGCCGAGGTCGCGGAGGACCTGTTCTGACGGGCCGGGAGAGCCGAGAATGCAGACCCGATCGACCCTGACCTGCCCGCTGTGCGGTCATGCCGAGACCGAGACCATGCCGCAGGATGCCTGCCAGTACTTCTACGACTGCAGGGGCTGCGGCGCGCTGCTCAAGCCGAAGCCCGGCGACTGCTGCGTCTTCTGCTCCTATGGCGACGTACCCTGTCCGCCGGTCCAGGCGTCCGGCGCCGCCGCCTGCTGCGGGCCGGCGGGGTGACGCCGCCTAGCGTCTGCCGAACAGCCGCTCGATGTCGGCGAGCTTCAGCTCGACGTAGGTCGGGCGGCCGTGGTTGCACTGGCCGCTGTGCGGCGTCGCCTCCATCTCGCGCAGGAGGGCGTTCATCTCCTCGACGGTGAGGCGCCGGCCGGCGCGCACCGAGCCGTGGCAGGCCAGCGTGCCGCAAACCTCCTCCAGCCGCTCCTTCAGGCTGAGCGCCTGGTCGAGCTCGGCCAGCTCGTCGGCGAGGTCGCGCAGCAGGCCCTGGACGTCGACCTGGCCGAGCAGCGCCGGGGTCTCGCGGACCAGCAGGGTGCCGCCGCCGAAGCCCTCGACGACGAGGCCGAGCTCGGCCAGCTCCGGTGCGCGCGCCAGCAGCCGCTCGGCGGCCGGCTCGTCGAGCTCGACGACCTCGGGGACCAGCAGGATCTGGCGGGCGACGCCGGTCGCGGCGATCTGGCGCTTCATGCGCTCGTAGACCAGGCGCTCGTGGGCGGCATGCTGGTCGACGATGACGATGCCGTCGGCGGTCTGGGCGACGACGTAGGTCGCATGCAGCTGCGCGCGCGCGGCGCCGAGTGGAAAGCCGGCGGCCGGTGTAGCCTGGCCGGCCTCCGGCAGGGGGCCCTCGGCTTCGGTCCCCTCGGCCTCGGGCGCCTCGCCGCGGGCCGAGGGCGCGTGGTCGAAGCCGGGCAGGGCGCCCGCCTCCGGCAGCGGCGCGTGGTAGCCGGCGGCAGCCTCGGCGAGGCCGCGCGGCAGGCGGGCGCCGCGGTAGCCGCCCGCCGGGAAGGCATAGGACGGCAGCCTCCCCTGGCCGCCGCCGTAGCCCGCAGCCGCCTCGTCCACGCCCGGCCGGATCGCGCCGAGCGCCGCCTGCGCCACGGTCGTCGAGGCGCGGTGCCCGGCCTCGGCGAGGGCGTGCTTGCAGGCCGAGACGATCAGGCCGCGCACCAGGCCGGGATCGCGGAAGCGCACCTCGGCCTTGGCCGGGTGGACGTTGACGTCGACCTCCTCGGGCGGCAGCTCGAGGAAGAGGGCGACCATGGGATGGCGGTCGCGCGCCAGGAAGTCCTGGTAGGCGCCGCGGATCGCGCCGAGCAGCAGGCGGTCGCGCACCGGCCGGCCGTTGACGAAGAGGTACTGACCGAGGGCGTTGGCCTTGTTGAGCGTCGGCAGGCCGATGTAGCCGGTCAGGTGCAGGGACTCGCGGCGGGCGTCGAGGGCCAGGGCGTTGTCCTGGAACTCGCGTCCCATCACCGCGCCGAGGCGCTTCAGGCGGGCGTCGAACAGGTCGCCGCTCTCGGCCTCGTAGCGGAACAGGCTGCGCTCCTCGTGTTCGAGCGAGAAGGCGACGCCGGGCTGCGCCATGGCCAGGCGCTCCAGGGCGTCGCGCACCGCCATGACCTCGCTGCGCGCCGACTTCAGGAACTTGAGCCGCGCCGGGGTCGCGAAGAAGAGATCGCGGACCTCGACCCGGGTGCCCCCCTTCGCGCCCCCGCCCAGCGCCGCGGGCGCCAGCTCGGGCGGGCCGCCGCCCTCGACGGCGATGCGCCAGGCCTCGCCGGCACCGCGCGCCCGGCTGGCGATCGAGAGCCGCGCGACGGCGGCGATCGAGGGCAGCGCCTCGCCGCGGAAGCCGAGGGTCGCGATGCGCACCAGGTCGTCGTCGGGCAGCTTCGAGGTGGCGTGGCGCTCCAGCGCCAGGCCGAGCTCGTCGCGGCTCATGCCGTCGCCGTCGTCGGCGACGCAAAGCCAGGCCTTGCCGCCGTCGCGCAGGCCGACCGTCACGCGCCGGGCATGGGCGTCCAGGCTGTTCTCGACCAGTTCCTTGACCGCGGCGGCGGGCCGCTCGATCACCTCGCCGGCGGCGATCCTGTTGACCAGCGTCTCGGGCAGGCGGCGGATGGTCATGGCGCCGACTCCGGCCGTGGCCCCGCGGGCGGTCCGGATTCGCCGGTCCGGTCGGCGAAGCGGGCCGAGGCGTCGATCTCGAAGGGCATGAGGGCGGTCACTCCGTCTGGGCGGGAAGCCTAGCAGAGTCGGGCCGCTCGATGAACGCGAGAAGGCTCCCGCCCCTCGAGGGGCGGGAGCCTCCGCCGATCGATCCCGCCGGCCGCGTCGCGGGCCGGCGTCATCGGGTTCAGGCAGCCTTGACGTCGGTGAGGAAGCCGTCGACGAGGCGCTTGAGGGCCTCGGCGTTGTCGGAGAGCTCGCGGGCGGTGTCGGCGACCTCGCTGGAGGCGGTGCCGGTCTCCTCGGCGGCGCGGGTCATCTGCTCGATCGAGCCGGTGACCTCGTCGGTGCCCTGGGCCGCCTGCTGGGCGCTGCGGCTGATCTCCTGGGTCGCCGAGTTCTGCTCCTCGACGGCGCTGGCCACGGTCGCCGAGATCTCGGTCATCTCGTTGATCCGCTCGTTGATCGTCTCGATCGCCTGGACCGTCGAGCCGGTCTGGCTCTGCATGGCCTG
>NZ_FWZX01000092.1 GCF_900177295.1 Tistlia consotensis USBA 355 | reverse complement strand
CTCGCCAGCGGCGGGCCCGACGCCCAGGACGCCGACTTCGAGCGGCTCTGAGCCATGGCGCTGCTCGACGCCTTTCCGGGGGGAACGGACTTTGCCGACCCGTGTGCTCGCCAGGACGCCGGGTCGCGGCAGCGACATGACTAGAGGAGCCCTGCAATGCGGGTGACCGTCAAACTGAAGCTGGCGATGGCCTTCGGCGCCATCATCCTGCTTTCCGCCGGAACGGCCGTGATCAGCGTCAACGGCCTGAGCACGCTCAACAGCGCGCTCGACGACGTCGTCAACGGGCCGGCCAAGCGGGTCGAGCTCTCGCTCAAGCTGTCCAACGCCCTGCTGGCGCTGGTCCGCGTCGAGAAGAACCTGATCACCGCGACCGCCCAGGACGACATCGCCCGCTTCGACAACGAGGTGCTCGACAAGCGCCGCGAGCTGCTCGGCCTGATCGATGCCGGCCTGGCCGACGCCAGCACCGAGGACCGGCCGCAGTGGGCCGAGGTGAAGGACGCGGTTCAGAAGTACGCGACCGTCCAGGACCGGATCCAGGACCTGGTGCGCCGCGGCCTGAGGGACCAGGCGGTGGCGCTGTCGGTCGGCGAGGCCCGGCAGCACGTGCTGGAGGCCGAGAAGCAGGCCGGCGACGTGGTGGACCTCAATCACCAGCGGATGAACCAGGCCAAGGTCGATGCCGGGGGCGAGTACGAGAACGCCCGCTCGGAGCTGATCGGTGCCGTGCTGATCGCCCTGCTGATCGCCGCCGGCACCGGCACCTGGATCTCCTTCAGCATCAGCCGCGGGCTGGCGCGGGCCGGCAGCCTGGCGCAGGCCGTCGCCAACGGCGACCTGACCGGGACGATCGACGATGCGCCGCGCGACGAGATCGGCGACCTGATCGGCCACGTCAACAACATGGTCCTGCGCCTGCGCACGGTGGTCGCGGAGGCCCTGAGCGCCGCGGACAACGTCTCGGCGGGCAGCCAGGAGCTGTCGGCGAGCGCGGAGGAGCTGTCGCAGGGCGCGACGGA
>NZ_FWZX01000052.1 GCF_900177295.1 Tistlia consotensis USBA 355 | reverse complement strand
GTAGGAGGCGCCGAGCTGCAGGCCCTGGAAGCGCGGCGTGAAGTAGGTCAGCTTCTCGGAATCGTTGTTGCGGTCGAGCTCGACGTAGGTCGTGCCGAGCGGCGAGCGGAAGAAGCCGGCGCCGGCGAAGCCGCCGCTCTGGGGGATGTATCCCGTCAGCACCGAGGTCGAGTTGACGCCCAGGCCGACGTCCGGCGCGGCGTAGGTCATCAGGTAGCCGGCCGAGTTCTCGGAGCCGATGTTGAAGCGGCCGAACGAGCCCTCGACGAAGAGGAAGGACTCGTCGATCTGGTCGCCGGTGTTGGTGTTGCCCTCGAGCTGGATGTTGACGCCGAACTTGATGCCGTTGTCGAGGGTCGTCGAGCCGACGAACCAGATCTCGGAGTTCGACTTGACGTCGAAGCCGTTGAAGGCGTCGCTGCTGGAGCCGACGTTGGTGTCGCTGTTGGCGTAGCCGAAGTACTGCTGCATGTAGCCGCCGAGGCCCAGCTTGATCTGAGCGTGCGCGGGCGCAGCGACCGCCACGCTGGCGGCGACCACCGTTGCCGCCGTGCTGGCAAGCAAGCTTCTTCTCATCTCTCAACCCTTTCCATTCTTCGCGTTTCAAGACGCGCTTGATTCGATTTTCACATTTAAAGTGCGAAAAAACTCACCCCGGGTGTTTTCTGCTCGGTCCCGGGGAAGCCGGGAGGCCGGTCGCCCGAGCGACGAGGCCAGCCCGGCGCCGGGCCGCCCACAGGCTCAGTTCTTCGCGGCGCAGGGATTCTGCTTCGCCGCGCAGGGGTTGGCCGCCGCGCAGGGGTTCTGCTTCGGCGCGCAGGGGTTGGCGGCGGCGCAGGGGTTGGCGGCCGCGCAGGGGTTCACCTTGGCCGCGCCACAGGGATTGACGGCCTTGGCTGCGCAGGGGCTTGTCGATCCCGCGGCCGCGGGAAGGGCCGCCATGGCGACGTAGCCGCTCACAGCGAGCGCGCTGCCCAGGGTGGCGAGGGTCTTCTTGAGCGTGGACATGCTTGCTTCTCCGATCATTCTCATGAACTAGCGGTGATCATTCGATTACCATTTGTTGATTTCGTGCCTTCGGCCCGGAAGGTTACATCGGAGTCCTCGGTGCCAGCCGACGCGACGTGGCGAACCGGAGCGGACGGTTCGCCCGGCACGAAGAAATCCAGTTCACGGGCGGGCAATGATTCAGAGCGGCGAGCGTGATAGCGGTCTAGCGGCGCTGATGCGGCAGACTCAGGGCGGCAGCGAGTCGGCCTACCATCAGCTGCTGACCGAAGTCGCGCCGCTGCTTCGCCGGGTCGTGCGCAGCAATCGCGGCTTTCTTCAGCCTCAGGATGTCGAGGATCTGGTGCAGGACATTCTGCTGTCGCTCCATGCGGTGCGTGCGAGCTATGATCCGGAGCGGCCGTTCCTGCCGTGGCTCATGGCGATCGCGCGCAATCGCATGGCGGACGGCGCTCGCCGCTATAGTCGGCGGGTCGCCAACGAAGTCGCCGTCGAGCGCTACCCTGAAATCTTATCCGCGGCCGATACGAACAAGCTTCTGGACGACTACGATGATCGGGAGATGCTGGGGAAAGCCCTGCAGCGTCTTCCTCGCGGGCAGCGTGAGGCGGTGGAGATGCTCAAGCTGCGTGAGCTCTCTCTGAAGGAGGCGTCCGCCGAAAGCGGTCTCAGCATCGCCTCCTTGAAGGTGGCGGTTCATCGCGGCATCAAGAGCCTTCGGGCCATTCTGAGGGACGAGACGTGAGCGCGACGGACGATGTCATCCGCAAGATCGCCGGCCAGGCGTCGCCGGTTCGCCCCCTGCCGTCGCCTTGGCTGCGAGCGATGCTTTGGCTCGTCGTCGCGCTCTGCTACGCAGGCGTGATGGTGCTGATGATGTCGCCGCGCCCCGACCTGACGGAGGTGCTCGCGAGGCCGGAGTTCCAGATCGAGCAGTTGGCGGCGCTGGCGACGGCATTCACGGCCGCCGTGGCTGCCCTTTCGGGAACGATTCCGGGCCGCGGTCGCTGGATGCTGCTGCTGCCGCTCGCGCCCCTGGCTCTCTGGCTAGGGAGCGTCGCATGGAGTTCCGCGCCGGACTGGACCGGCAGTGGACTGCAGGACGTGATGCTGCGGCCCGACTGGATGTGTTTCCCGGCGATCGTGGCCGTCGGCGCGCTGCCTGCGTGCCTCCTCGTCAGCATGCTCCGTCGCGGCGCGCCTCTCACGCCTTGCACGACCGTCGGTCTCGGCGTGCTCGCAGCGGCCGCGATCGGCGACGTCGGGCTACGATTCTTCCACGTGCAGGACGTGCGCCTGATGATCCTGGCTTGGCAGCTCGGAAGCGTGGCCGTCTTGGTGGCGCTCGCCAGCTGCATGGGCCGCTACCTTTTCAAGTGGCGGCATCAGAGAATCCAGGAAGCTGCGGAATAGCTGGTTCGCCATTACTGGGCGACTGGTGGCTTTTTCACCGTTGTGAGGAATCTGGCCAGCCAATGACTTGCGGTGGGAAGAGTCGAGTATGTCAAAGACGCCTCTCGTGCTTCGCATGTGTCTTTCGGATGGGGTCCCGAAGCGGTCGGCCATCGTCGCCCTCGTCGTCGGCACCATCCTCAACCTGATCAATCAAGGTGACGCGCTCCTCGCTGGCGGCGACATCGACCTGGTGAAGGTCGCACTCACTTTCCTCGTTCCCTACGGCGTTGCTACATACGGTGCGGTCGCGTACCGGCTGAGCGCAGCGGTGGCCGAACAGAGGCCTGCGGAAAGGGCGACGGCCGGCTCGCGCGTCGCCGACGCGGCGTAGAGGGGCCCGGCACCCGTTGCCGCGAAGCGGCGGCCCTGTGCACGGAGTTGCCGACAGGCCGTCACCGTCACCCGAGGATCTCGCAGAGCGGATTCGCCGAAACCTTTCCTGGGGCCATGGCGAAGTCGTCTCACGAGGGGTCTGGGCCCAGGTCCTGATCTTCGGCCGCCACGCGTCTCGCACCGGCTCTCGCTGCGGAGCGCCGACGGTTACGTCGTGCCATCACAACAACTCGGAGTCGACGCCTTGTCGAAGATACGCATCGCCATCGCGGGAGTGGGCAACTGCGCGAGCTCGCTGCTGCAGGGCCTGGAATACTACCGCAACCACTCGGCCGAGGCGCTGGCCGGGCTGATGCATCCGAGCATCGACGGCTGGGGCGTGACCGATGTCGAGGTCGTCGCCGCCTTCGACGTCGACCGCCGCAAGGTCGGCCTGCCGGTCGAGCAGGCGATCTTCGCCAGGCCGAACTGCACCAAGGTGTTCCAGCGCGCGCTGCCGGTCTCCGACGTGCTGGTCGAGAAGGGGCCGGTGCTCGACGGCGTGCCGGCGCACATGGAGGACTATCCGGAGGACCAGGCCTTCCGCGTCTCCGAGGCCGAGCCGGTCGACGTCGCGCGGCGCCTGCGCGAGACCGGCGCCGAGGTGCTGGTCTGCTACCTGCCGGTCGGCTCCGAGCAGGCGGTGCGCTACTACGCCGAGGCCTGCCTCGCCGCCAAGGTCGGCATGGTCAACTGCGTGCCTGTGTTCATCGCCTCGGATCCCGCCTGGGCCGCGCGCTTCCGCGAGGCTGGCGTGCCGATCGTCGGCGACGACATCAAGAGCCAGGTCGGCGCCACCATCACGCACCGCGCGCTGACCCGCCTGTTCGGCGACCGCGGCGTCAAGCTGGACCGCACCTACCAGCTCAACGTCGGCGGCAACACCGACTTCCTCAACATGCTCGAGCGCAGCCGCCTGCAGTCCAAGAAGAAGTCGAAGACCGAGTCGGTGCAGTCGCAGCTCGACAGCCGGCTCGAGGACGCCGCGATCCATATCGGGCCGTCGGACTACGTGCCCTGGCACAACGACAAGAAGGTCGCCTTCATCCGCATGGAGGGCCGGGGCTTCGGCGACGTGCCGATGGAGCTCGAGCTGCGTCTGTCGGTCGAGGATTCGCCGAACAGCGCCGGCGTCGTCATCGATGCCCTGCGCTGCGTCAAGGTCGGCCTCGACCGCGGCATCGGCGGGCCGCTCGAGGCGCCCTCGTCCTACTACATGAAGAGCCCGCCGCTGCAGGTCCGCGATTCCGTGGCGCACGACCTGACCAACGCCTTCATCGGCGGCGCTTCGCCGAAGCTGCCCAGGGACAAGGTGGTGGGCGGCAAGCCGGCCATCGTCACGACCGCCTCCACGCGGCGCCCGGACGGGCAGCCGCGCAGCGCCCTGATCCTGGCCGCCGGCACCGGCTCGCGGCTGTTCCCCAACGCGACCCTGCCGAAGCCGCTGGCGCCGATCCAGGGCATCACCCTGGCCGAGCGGGTGATCGGCACGCTGCGCCGCGCGGCCGGGATCGAGCGCTTCGTCGTCTCGCTCGGCCACGAGGCCGAGACCGTGCGGCCGCACTTCCAGTCGGTCGCGGCGCGCAACGGCGTCGCCATCGAGTTCGTGCAGGCCGACGACTGGGCCAAGGGCAACGGCGCCAGCACCCTGGCGGCCGCCGAGGCGCTGGCCGACGGGCCCTTCCTGCTGTCGATGTGCGACCACCTCTACGACGACGAGCTGCCGGCACGTCTCGTCGAGGCCCCGCTGCCGCAGGACGGCATGGCGCTGGCCTGCGATTTCGTCAAGGAGGAGATCCTGGATCTCGACGGCGTCATGAAGGTCAAGGCGGGCGACGGCCGGATCGCGGCGATCGCCAAGACGGTGGGCGAGTGGGACTGCGCCGACACCGGCGTCATGGTCTGCACGCCGGCGATCTTCGAGGCGCTGAGCGAGGCGGCCGCCGGGGGCCGTCACGGCCTGGCCGACGGCGTCGCGGTGCTGGCGTCGCGCGGCCTGGCCTCGATAGTCGACGTCACCGGCTGCTGGTGGGCCGACATCGACACGCCGGAGGCGGTGCGCCTCGCCGAGGAGCACGCCTCGGCCGACGAGCTGCGCGCCGCCGGCTGAGCCGGCAGGCGCCGGATCGGCAAGTCCGGGCGGCCGCCGCCCGGCAGGCTGTTGGGGATAGTGTCGTGTCGCGCACCGTCGGCTTCAGTCGGTGCGGTCGGTCGGCGGCGGGAGGGCGGCAAGCCAGCCGGTCACCGGGTTGGTACCGATCCACCGCAGCTTGCAGACCCGCTCGATCACAGCGAAGACTCAGCCCGCTCGGCACCGACGATGGCTGGCAGTTCGGCGAGTGACGTGATCTCGACGTCCGGCTCTGCCGGGAGCCGCTCGCGAGCCTGACCGTAGCGGTTGCACCAGGCAACCCGGAAGCCGAACATCGCGGCGCCGACCGCGTCCCAGGAGTTGGACGACTGGAAGGCGATGCGCTCCTTCGGGACCCGGAGCCGTTCTACGGCAAGCTGATAGACCCGCGGATCCGGCTTGTAGACGCCGACCTCCTCGACGGAGAGGATGGCGTCGAGCAATCCGTCGATTCCGGCATTTCGGCAGCCCGCCTCGATCATTTCCGGCGATCCGTTGGTCAGGATCGCCGTCTTGATGCCGGCCGCCTTGAGCGCGCGCAGCATCTCCGGCACCTCCGGAAAGGCATCGAGACTGAGGTAGAGCTGCATCAGCCGGGCACGCAGCTCGCCGTCGCCGATCGCGAGAGCGTCGAGAGCGTAGTCGAGTGCCTCTCCGGTGACCTGCCAGAAGGGCGCATGCGTGCGCATGAGCGCGCGCAGCCAGGTGTACTGGAGCTGCTTCTGCCGCCAGATCTCGGACAGGGCGTCGGTCTTCTCTCCCAGCGCGTCCCTGGCGTGCCGCGTCGCCGAGTTGAAGTCGAGCAGGGTGCCGTAGGCGTCGAAGACGCAGGCCTCAATGCTCCTGAATCGGACTTGGTTCACGTCGGTCTCCCAGGATCGAGGCAACCATGGCGGCTACGCGCTCTCGGTATGCCGCCATGGTCACAGTGTCCGGCCAGCGGCGACTCAGGCCGCCTTTTCCCACGCGCGCCCCGCGAACATCTCGTCGAGCGGGGTGTGCAGCAGATGATTGGCGTAGTTGCTGAGAGTCTTGACGGCCAGTGCAAGGACGATTTCCAGGATCTGCCGCTCCTCATAGCCGGCATCCAGGAAAGCCTGGACGTCGGCCTTGGCGGGCAGACCGCGAGACTCGCGCATCACCTCGGTGAAGGTGCTCAGGGCGGCCAGCTTGTGGTCGGGGACGGGGCGACCGGTCCGAATGGCCTCCGTCACCTCCGGTGGCACCTTCGACTTCTGATCCGCGATCATGCTGTGCGCCGCCATGCAGTAGCCGCATCCGTTACCCCGGCTGATCGTGAGGAAGACCACCTCCTGCTCGGCAGGCGTGAAGCCGGAGTCGCTGCGGAAGCGCTGGTAGCCGTCGAGATAGGTTTCCAGCAGGCCGGGCGAGTTGACCATGCCGGCATACATGTTGGGGATGAATCCGACCTGGGCCTTGGCCTTCTCCAGAACGGCCCTGGCATCGGGACCTACGGTCTCCACGCTCCAGAACGGAAGGTTCAGCTGGTACTCGGCTGTCATGTGCTCTCTCCATGGCTTCGGGGGACATGCATTTGGAACGTTCGTTCCAAACATGCAAAAAAGAGACATCACTCGAGGCGCCGCATCGCGTCCTCGACGATGTCGTCGACGAGCGGCGGCTCGGGTCGGCTTCGGGCCAGAACCGCCAGCCCGATCAAGGTGGCCAGGAGGCCCCGGGCGGCCTCGGAAGGCCTCACGTGCTCCGGAATCTCCCCGGCTGCCTGGCCCTTGGAGATCATGCGGGCGAACCATTGCTCCATGGCTGTCTGCGCCGTGGCAACGACGCCGCGTACCTGCGGATCATGCGGGGCCAGTTCCAAGGCCGTGTTCGTCAGGAAGCAGCCGCTGCTGCCTCCTGGCCTCGCCGTCTCGGCCCTGAACAGGAGGAGAAGCCGCCGAACCGCGTCGCGAGGTCCATGATCGGCCTCGATCCGCTGGAGCAACTCTTCGCGCAACCATCGATCGTAGCGCCGCAACGCAGCGAGAAACAGCGCGTGCTTGTCGCCATAGGTCGCGTAGAGACTGCCGCGATTAAGCCCCGTGCTTTCCACGAGATCCTGCACCGACGTCGCCTCGTAGCCCCTTGCCCAGAAGGCGTTCATGGCCTTCTCCAGGGTCTCTTGGACATCGAAGGTCTTTTCCCAGGGCATGCCGCCGTAAATCTCACTGATGACAGCTGCGAGTGTGGAATGATCATTCCACACTGTCCAGGGCATTTTCGGAAGTTGCGGTCTTCCAAGGCCTCAGCACAGGTCCTTCGGCCGCGCGTGCGTCCTCGGGGTCATGCGTGACCAGCAGCACCGGAAGGCCCTGCGAGCGAGCACGGGAGAAGACCAGGCTGCGGATCTCTGCCCTGAGCTCCGTGTCGAGGGCCGAGAACGGCTCGTCGAGAAGAAGGGCACGCGGAGCCGAGACGAGGACCCGCGACAACGACACACGGAGCCGTTGCCCCCCTGAGAGCGTCCTGGGGTCCCTGTCGGCGAAGCCGCCGAGCCCGACGCTCTCCAGCGCTTCCGCGACGATCGTCCGCCGCCTCCTTCGCCCGCGCTCGGCCTGGGGAATTCCGAAGGCGATATTGTCGCCGACCGAAAGATGCGGAAACAGGAGGTCGTCCTGGAACAGCATGCCCAGGCCTCGCTGTTCGGGTGGCCGTGCCGTCAGGTCATGGCTCGCCAGACGAATCCGGCCCCTTGCGTCGAAGTCGTCTGTGAGCGTGCCGCAGATCCACGCGAGCAGCGTCGACTTGCCGCACCCGCTCGGCCCCATGAGCGTGACGATCTCTCCCGGCCCGATGGCCAGACACAAGTCTTCAACGAGGGGCTCTTGGCGAAGGCTCACGGTGACGTGTTCGAGGCAGAGCATGCCCGAGCCCTAGTCGACACCGGACACGCCGACTCCGCCTGCGGAAAGGTGGCGCAACGTACCCAAGCGGCCATATGCCAGGCCCAGCACCGTGCCGAACTCCAGATGCAGCACGAGCGCCAGGGACGGCGCCACCACACCGAGGGACCTGCCGAAGAAGCCGGCTCCTGCCATCGGCATCAGCAGCCCCATCATGAGAAGCCATGCCAGCACGCCGAACACCACGCCTCTCATGATCGATGAGGTTCCGGGCAGACGGTCGTGCAGCCGCGCGAAGGATGGGCCCCACACGAGGGTACCGATCAGGAAATGCAGGAGCCAGCCGACGTTCCAATCGGTGACGCCCACGACGTGCCCGGCCATCGCGCCCAGCATGGAGATGATGTCGAACTCGGGTATCATTCCCATTTTCGACTTGATCATCATGAGTAGTGATAAGGCGACTGTGGCGAAGAAGCCAGAGATCATGCCTCGTGTGTAAACATTCATTGTCGGTCCCTTTGTCCTTGTCGCGCGTCGGCAGGGATGTGTCGCGCCGTCTTCTGATCTCGGAGGCGCGAGGCCGCGCCGACACCAGTTCGCATTTCCGTCGTGGATCGATGCGCCGGTCGCGAAGCTTCGTCGGGAGCGAACTCGGGCAGTCCGATCGTCGAGCACCGCATCCGTAAAGAGGCTTCGTGCCGGTCAACGGAGGCCATGGAGACGACGGAGCCGGGCGATGTCGTCCGAAGACGATGCGACGTAGGCGGCGATCTGGCTGTCGGTGAGGCCGAGATCGAGCAGCGCGGCGAGGCATGCGCGTCGGATTTCGCCCACCGGCGCACGGCCGAAGAAGCCCCTGGAGAGCGCGGCGACGTATTGTCCGAGCCGGGGCCGCTCAAGATCAAGAGTATCCGGGTCCAGCATGAGAGAGCCTCCCTGAAGGACGGGGCGCTTCGTCGTGGGCGTCAGTGCAGGCTTCGCGCTGCAAAGCCGGATGCACCGTCGCGCGCATGATTCGAAGTCCACGCGCCGTCAAGCGCGTTCCGCTGCCGGTCCAGGTCTCGAAAGTCCAGGACTCGAGCTCGGCAGATCGCCCGTATCTTCACGGTACTTCGGGGAGAGGGCGAAGAAAGTTGCATGGGGCCGCCGAATTTTGACGGCCACACGGAAAGGCCGTTCACGCCCGACGCTCAGACTTGTTACTTAACTTCCGCTCAGCGGTCGCCGAACTGTCCATCGAGGCCGGGCGGACCGGCGGCCTCCGATGGATGAGCCCGCGACGCGGGAGCCGGTCCACCACCCGCCACCAGCGGGACCCCGCGCCTCAACGCTTGGACAGGGCTCGACCTGCGGTGCGGGACAGGCCGAAACGCGACCGGCAACGCCGAGACCGGCAAAGCCGGCCGAAGGCACGTCGGCGAGCATCCAAGGGCAGATGCACCGTCTCGAGCTCGCGGCTGTCGCCGACGTCACCACCCCTCGGAGCGCATTGGAATGCCCCCCGGCGCAAGAAGGCACGGCACAACGACGATCGGCCTCGGCGCCCGTTCCCGAAGACCCTGCCGGCGCGGCCGCCTGTAACTCTTCGCGGCAATCCGGCGAAGTCATGGAGACAAGCTGTCGCACGCAAGGAAAAGAAGAGCGCGAGCAGGCAATGGAGAAGCTGCGAGGCCATCTGCGCAGAGGCTCTCTCGGGGCGGTGATGATCTTCGCACTGGCCCTGCCTGGCGCATCGTCGGCATCCCCGGATCGATGGCGCAGCGAGTGGCCGCGCACGGATTTCGCCAAGCATAGCGTGGATCTCGACGAGATCCGATCCGGCGGGCCGCCGAAGGACGGCATACCGGCGATCGATCATCCGCGCTTCGAGCGGCTCGAGCACGGGAGGGCCGCCGGCTGGTCCGCTCGGCTCGCTCCAAGCGAGCCGGTGGTCTCCTTCGTCGTCGAGCGTGACGCGCGTGCCTATCCGCTGCGGATCCTGATCTGGCATGAGATCGTCAACGATGTCGTCGGCGGTGTGCCGGTCCTCGTGACCTATTGCCCGCTCTGCAACTCGGCCATCGTCTTCAGGCGCTCGACCGCCTCCGGTCTCCTCGACTTCGGAACGACAGGCAAGCTGAGGCACTCCGATCTCGTCATGTACGATCGGCAGACGGAAAGCTGGTGGCAGCAGTTCAGCGGAGAGGCGATTGTCGGCGCGCTCACGGGGACACGCCTGAGCCTCTTGCCGGCTCGTCTCGAATCCTTCGCTCGCTTCGCGAAGCGCTTCGGCGACGGCCTGGTGCTCGTGCCGAACGATCCGGGCCTCAGGAACTACGGCCGAAATCCCTACGTCGCCTACGACCGACAAGGCGCGCGGCCGTTCCTTTACGACGGCTCCATGCCGGACGGCATAGAGCCGATGGCCAGGGTCGTGGCAGTCGAAGTCGAGCCGGGCGACCATCAGGCCTTCGCGCTCTCGCTGCTGAGAGAGCGAGGGGAGGTCCGGCAAGGCGATGTCATTCTCCGCTGGTCGGCAGGACAAAGCTCTGCGCTCGACGCCGCCATCGTGGACGGTGGGCGGGATGTCGGCAACGTCGTGGTGCAACGCCAGATGAGGGGCGGATTCGTCGACATCCCGTACGACGTCACCTTTGCCTTCGCCTACCATGCCTTCCATCCTGGAAGTCCGATTCACACACGCTAAGGAGCGCCCGGCGCGGGTCGACGATCTGCACGGAGGGCTTCGAGCCGAATGATGCGATCCACTTGGTCAGAAGCGGGCTCCACCGCCGTCCCCCCCGCCGGCGCCAGCGCCGCCGACTATCGACCCATCTCGGACTATGGAGCCGTTGGAGATTGCCACGGCTTCGCGCTGGTCTCGCGCGACGGCAGCATCGACTGGGGCACCTTCGGCCGTTTCGATGCCGCGCCAACGTTCTGCCGCATCCTCGACCGCAGGTCCGGCGGCTACTTGGCGATCTCCCCATGCGAAGGAACCTTCTCCGGCCGCGCCTATCTGCCGAACACGAACATTCTGCAGTCCCGTGTCCGCGCCGCCAGCGGCAGCCTCATCGTCACCGATTTCATGGTGGTGGGCCGCGCGCCGAGAGCCGGTCCGTACGATTACGTGTCCCTCGAGGCTCCCGGGGTCCTGGTGCGACGGATCGAAGGCGTCGAAGGGCGCGTCCGGCTGTCCGTCGCCTATCGCCCCGCAGTCGATTTCGCAGCGCGCCCGGCCAGGCTGCGCGCAGAAGGCGGTGCGATCGTTGCCGAAGGAGCGCCGAGCTTCTATGCCGACTTTCCCGTCGACCTGTCGCGGGCGGAGGCGAGCGGCCTGGTCGACGTGGCAGCCGGCGAGACCCGTCATCTCGTGGTCAGCCTCTCGCCGCTTCCGGATTGGCACGATCGGGTCGACCGCTACCTGAGCACTACCCGCGCCTTCTGGGAGGAGTGGAGCGCGTTCTGCCGCTACAGGGGGCCTTATCGTGAGGTCGTGCTCAGAAGCGCCCTGACCCTCAAGCTCCTCACTTACGCGCCCACGGGCGCGATCGTCGCCGCGCCGACGACCTCTTTGCCCGAGGAGCCGGGAGGCGAGCGGAATTGGGATTACCGCTTTGCCTGGGTGCGCGACGCCAGCCTCACGCTGCACGCGCTGGCCAGCCTCGGATACTCGGGTGAGGCCGGCCGCTTCTTCTCCTTCCTGCACCGCAGCTGCCGCGCAACACATCCCGATGTCCGACTGATGTACGGCATCCAGGGCGAGGCGGAGCTGCCGGAGAGCACCCTGGACCATCTGGAGGGCTATCGCGGGTCTCGGCCGGTGCGCGTCGGAAACGCCGCCTACGAGCAACGCCAGCTGGACGTCTACGGCTATGTCCAGGATGCGGCGCTGGTCTATCGGGCTCTCGGTGGCTGCCCGGCGGGCGAGGTCATGGCCATGATCGAAGGCCTGATCGACGTCGTCCAAGAGCGGTGGCTCGAGCCCGATCTCGGCATCTGGGAGGTCCGCTCGGCGGCGCGCCACTTCGTGCACTCGAAGCTGATGTGCTGGGTCGCCGTCGACCGGGCGATCGAATTGCGCGGCCAGCGAGCCGACTGGCTTTCGCTCAGATCGACCATCGAAGGGGAGATCCTCCGGCTGGGCCGCAGCCCCGACGGAGCACTCAAGCGCGCCTACGACGACGATGCCGCGGATGCGGCGCTGCTCCTTCTTGCAACCGCGGGCTTTCCGGGAGCGTCGGACCTGCTTGCGAAGACGGTGTGCAAGGTGGAAGCCGCGCTGCGGAAAGGGGATCTGGTCCGGCGCTACGTCGCCGGCGACGGGCTTCGCGGCGACGAGGGCTGTTTCCTCGTGTGCAGCTTCTGGCTCGTCGACGCGCTGCTCGCGGCCGATCGGGCCGGCGATGCGCAGCATCTCTTCAACCGGTTGCTCCGACGAGCGAACGACCTGGGACTCTATCCCGAGGAGATCGAGGGGCTCTCCGGTCTGTTCCTCGGCAATTTCCCTCAGGCTTTCAGCCATCTCGGCCTGATCAGCAGCGCGATCAATCTGCAGCTCTATGCCGAGCATGGCATCGCAGCCGTTCGCGGCAGCTACGCCGAGCGCGCGAGAAAGGCGGCGGGGGTCGTCTTCGGCTGGCGCGGCTTGCTCGAGTCCTTCTGCCGCACGGGGAGGGTCCGCCTCTTCTCGTCCAGGCGATCGAAGTTCGTCTGATCACGCGTCGGGCGCTCTTGCATGGCCGTTCGCTCACGCATGATTGACCTTAGTTGTCTGGGAGAACAGACGAATCGCCCCCATTTGAAGATGAATAATGAAGTGAAAAAACGGTGATGAAGATGCAGGACGTCGCAGGCTGGTGTTCGAGCATAATGCATCATCGTGGCGCGACGGCAATTGCTGCAGCCGTCACGGTCGTCACACTCTTCTTTGCATTGGTCTTGCTGCTGACGCTGGGGCGCCCCTCCGGCATGGTGTCGGTGCCCGAGAAAGCAGGAGCGATATCCGAGGAGCAGGAGATCTCGGGATTCGACGCCCTGGCGGCTCTGAGTGACGCCAGAGCCGAGACGATCTATCGCGGGATCATGCGACAGCTCCAGGATGGCTACGCCGAGTCGGACGACCCGATCGTCTACGCCTACACGGGCTGGAAGAGACTCAACGCAGCCCCCTTCCGCTCGGCGCGACACGGGGAGGTCTACGCGAATGTCTACGCCAATCCGGCCGCGGCAGGCTATGGCAGGCTCGCGCAGGGAGAGCATCTGCCGCCCGGGGCAATGTTGATCGAGGACAGCTTTGTCGTGAGGCCGGGAGGCGAGATCTTCGCGGGGCCCCTGTTCTTGATGGAGAAGATGAGCCGAGGCGCAATCCCCAGGACCGGCGACTGGCGCTACATGGCGATATCCGCAGACGGCAGGATCCTCGGCCTGACAGGAACGCCGAACGAAGAATTCGTCGAGCCCTGTGCCACCTGCCACGCTGTCACCGGCGCGAAGAGCGACGGCCTGTACGTCCCTCCACCATTGTCTGGAAAGGACGCAGAGTAGCGGACGCGCTCTGCCACCGTTGTCGAGAAGCAAACTGAAGGCAGCTCATGGACGGATGTACGACCAACCGGCCTCCTGCAACTGGACAAGGCGCACGATGCCGAAAGGAACGATCTCCGTTCCGTCGATCAACGGTATCACGTGTCCCTCCCGGTGCTCGATGATTGACTTGGTGTTGCCGCAGACCGTGAAGCTGATTTCGGGGAATTCCCTATTTATGTATTTTAGTACTTTGCGCACCGGCGAGGTATCCGATCGAAACATTGTGATGCCAGGGCCATAAGCGACGATTTCAACCTGCACCGGTTCATTCATCTTCCTGTAGTATCTTACGAGGTTAATCGAGTTGGAGACTGCGTGTTTCATAGGAACCGGGCTGTCCGCATTGACCTGAAAGACGACCCGATGCTCGGCGGGTGACGCTGCCGAAGCATCGAACGCCGGCATTCGGACGCCTGTCGCGAAAGCTCCGCCAACCGCCAACACGGCAACGAGCAGTACGGCGATGGCGAGCCATCTCTTCCGATGCGAGCTGTTGGACGTCTTCATGTTTGGCATCTTCCTTGGTTGAACGCGCCACCGACGCGCCGATCGTCGGCCGTCCAGAGGGATCTTGCGCGGTCGGAGCCGACTGCCGGTCCGCTGCTAGGCGTTCGCGCTGTGCCACAGCTTTGATGAGGCCCTCCGCGGTTCCCCGAGGCGTCGCCGACAGAGCTCGCTTTAGCGAATTCGGCTGTGAAGTCGCCACTCCCGCTTGGATTGACGTTCTGCAACGGCACGCGCCTGTCCTCAGGATCGGAGGCTCGAGATCCGCGAACCGGAGACCACCTATCCAAGCGGACGGGGCGCCGCCGAGCCGAGCCTCGTCGTGCGCTGGATGACTCAGGCGAACCACCAGCGCTCGGTGATCTTCAGTCCGTCAAGCGCGTAGTTGCCGGCGATGTCGCCGTGGCCGATCTTGTCGGTCGCAGCGTCGACGTAGCTGGCGAACAGCGGAATGATGGTCCCGCCCTTGTCGCGCACGATCAGCTGCATCTCGCGATAGATCTCGGCGCGCTTCTTCTCGTCGAGCAGGCCGCGGGCTTCGACCAGCAGCTCGTTGAAGCGCTTGTCGATCCAGTAGGCGTCGTTCCAGGGCGCGCCGGCCGAGTAGACCGTGGTGAACATCTGGTCGGCGGTCGGACGGCCGCCCCAGTAGACCATGCAGAAGGGCTTCTTCAGCCAGACGTTGGACCAGTAGCCGTCGTTCGGCTCGCGCACGATCCGGACGTCGATGCCGCAGGCGCGGGCCTGTGCCTGGTAGAGCTCGGCCGCCTCGACGGCACCGGCGAAGGCCGCGTCGGCGGCGCTGAGCTGGACCTTGAGGTTGCTCATGCCGGCCTTCTTCAGGTGGAACTTGGCCTTGTCGGGGTCGTAGTGGCGCTGCGGGATGTCCGCGGCGTAGAAGCGGTTGGCCGGGGCCAGCGGCTCGTCGTTGCCGACGCGGCCGAAGCCGCGCAGCACCTTCTTCAGCAGCTCGTTGCGGTCGACCGCGTACTTCAGGGCCAGCCGCACGTCGTTGTTGTCGAACGGTTTGTCCTTCGTAATCATCGGCATGGTGTAGTGCTGCAGGCCGTCGGTCACGATGACCTCGATGCCGGGCCGGCGCTTCATCAGGTTCACCGTCTTCAGGTCGACGCGCTCCATGACGTCGATCTCGCCGGTCGAAATCGCGTTGGTGCGCGCCGCCGGGTCGGTGACCGACAGCAGTTCGACCGAATCGAAGTGGGCGCGGTCGCCCTTGAAGTAGTTCGGATTGTGCTTGGCCGTGGCGCGCACGCCCGGTTCGAAGTGCTCCAGCACGTAGCCGCCGGTGCCGTCGCCCGAGGTCGCGTCGACTTTGCCGTCCTTCGAGGGCAGGATGCACAGGTGGTAGTCCGACATGTAGTAGGAGAAGTCGGCGTTCCCGGCCTTCAGCTTGAAGACCACCTTGTCAGGGCCGTCGGCGCTAATCGATTCGACCGCGGAGAACAGCGGCTTGGCCGCCGAGTGTGAGTCCTTGCCGGTGTGATGGTGCATCGAGGCAATGCCGTCTTCGGTCGTAACCGTCTTGCCGCTGTGGAAGGTGACGCCCTTACGCAGGGTGAACACCCAGATCGTGGCGTCAGGCTCGGCCTCCCAGCTCTCGGCCAGCTCGGGGCCGACAGTGCCGTCGGCCTTGATCTCGGTCAGCGCGTTGCGCAGCGTGCCGTAGCCGAGTACCTGGTTAAAGGTGCTGTCGAAGGTCGCCGAGTCAAGCGTGTCCGAGGTCGAGCCGCTGGCGACCGCAAGGCGGAAATGGCCGCCTTTCTTTGCCGCAGCCCGCGCGGTCCTGCTCCACAGGGTCGAGGCCGCACCGACGGTCACGCCCAGCGCGAGCGCGCCGGTCATGAAACCCCTGCGGTCGACCAGGCCGGACTCGGCCAAGTCGATTAGACGGCTGATCTCGTCCATCTCAGTCCGATAGCTCCCTGCTCTCGTGACCTTTTCGACCGCCGTCACCCGTCGGACCCCGCCGGAACCACTGCCACTGCCGACCGGGATATCTTCCTGCAGCCGAAACGAGGGCCCCTGGCTGACGACTTCGTCGCGGGATCTCGAAAGGTTACAGATGAGGCCATTCATTCTCCTATGGCCGCGCATCCGCTCCGGCGCGATCTGCTGCTCGGCGCGAAGCGCGACTGTCTCGGCGACCTCGGCAGTGTCCCGCCCTGCCGCACCCTCGCTCGATCGGCGAGTCGCTCAGGAGCGAGCGGAACGTTTCGAGCGGCCGATGGCGCACCAGCGTCCCAAGATCTGACGAGCGACAGCCTCGACCGACTTGCCCAGCATGACGCGTCGGATCCAGCCGGCAGGGAGGGGAGAGCGTGCAGCTCCTCGGCAGCGAGGCTTCCGGTGTCGGAATCCCCGAAATTCGTAGAATCCGAGGCTCGCAGCGCCGCCCGCTGCTCTTGGACCGTAGAACGAGGTGCCGCGCGCGCCCGCAGAATCCCCCTAAATCCGTAGAACCTGACCCTTTGATGCGTAGAAGGGCCGACCGCCTCGCAGCCTGGCGCCGCGCGTGGATTCCTGCGGTTGCGGCGGAGGGCGGCAGGCACCTCCCACTGCGGCACGTGCGCGTGCAGAGGTTTTCAAACGCTTGTTTTCTCACTGCCTGCATGCTCGAAAATCCGGTACCGTTCGCCCGAAAAGTCGCGGAGAAGGCCGTGGCGCAGATCGGTTACGCGCGGGTCGGCACCGAGGAGCAGACGCTGCGGTCACAGCTCGACGCGCTGCGTGCGGCCGTATGCGCGCATCTTCGAGGAGCATGCCTCGGGTGGCGATCCGGAGCGCCCCGTGCTCAGACAGGCGCTCAGAGCGGTCGCCCCAGGTGACATCCTGGTGGTCGTGCGGCTCGACCGCCTGGGGCGCTCGCTCAGCCACCTGCTGTGGCTGCTCGAAGGGCTTGAGACCCGCGGGGTGCACTTCAGGAGCCTCTCCGACCCGATCGACACGGCAAGCCCGCAGGGCAAGTTCACGCTGCAGGTCCTGGGGGCCGCGGCCGAGCTCGAGCGGGCGTTGAACCACGAGCGGACCAGGGCGGGCCTGGCGGTTGCCCGGACGCAGGGCAGGGTAGGAGGCAATCCGCGTCTCCGCGCCCGGGACCCCGAGGCCATCCGGCAACTCGCCCGACAGCGCGACGAGGCCTACTTCGAGCGGATCAACATGGCAGCCGACACCTGGCTGCAGGTCGTGCGCGGCCTGCGACCCCAGTATCCCTGGCAGGATGTCGTCCGGGCGCTCAATGCTCGGATTCCTGCCGACGGGAAGCCATGGACCGACTACCGCCTGAAGACCGCGGTGAAGCGGTTCGTCCGTGACGGCTTGGCCGAGCCCGGACTCCTTGGTCCCGCCACTGGTGGCCCGGCCGACGACCGCCTGCTGGTGGTGATCGCCGGCATGCGTGAAGCCAACCCGGAGATGACCCTCGAAGCGATGTGCCGACGCCTTGAGGCGATGCGGGAGCCGACTCCGCGAGGGCGAACCAGCTGGCACCCGTCGACCGTCCGGGCGCTCCTCCAACGTGCGCAAGCCAGAGGGCTGCTGGCACCGGCCGGCTGATCGGCGAATGGGCCGCGGAGACGAGGAGAGCGGATATTCGAGAGTGGCCCCTGAGGCCGGCGCTACAGCCAGACGAGCCATATGCCGAGCAGGCCGGCGGCGAAGGTGACGAGCAGCAGCGGACCGCCGAGGCGCGGGAAATCGACGAAGCGGTAGCCGGCCATGCCCATGACCAGCGTGTTGTTGTGGTGGCCGAAGGGCGTCAGGAAGTCGAGCGAGGCGCCGAGCGCCACGGCGATCAGGAAGGGGCCGGCAGGCAGGCTGGCGCCGCGCGCGACCTCGACGGCGATCGGGCTGAGGATGACCGCCGTCGAGACGTTGTTGACGAAGGGTGTCAGCGCGACCGCGACCAGCAACACGCAGCCGAGGACCAGCACCGGCTCGCGTCCCGGCACCAGCTCGAGCAGCAGCTGGGAGAGCACGCGCGCCGCCCCCGTCGTCTCCACGGCGACGCCGAGCGGTATCATCGCCGCCAGCATGACCAGGATCGGCCAGTTGAGGTTCTGCAGCGCCTCGCGCAGGCGCAGCGAGCCGGTCGCCGACAGCGCCAGTACCGCGAAGCCGAAGGCGATCTGCGGCGGGAAGATCGAGAAGGCGGCCAGCAGCACGCCGAGCGCGAAGATCGCGACCGCGACGAGGGAATGCTCCTTCGGTGCGGCGGCCGGCCGGGAGGAGAGCCGCAAGAGGTCGGCCTCATCGAGCACCTCCTCGATCGCCTTTTCCGGCCCGCTCAGCACCAGCACGTCGCCGATTCCGAGCTGGAGGTCGGCGAGCCGGCCCTCGACGCGGCTGCGCTGCGGCACGACACCGGCGACCGTGACTCCGCGCGTGGCCAGCGGATGCAGCGTACCGACCCGCGAGCCGACGAAGATGCTCTGGGGCATGAGCACGACGTCGACCGTAGCGCTGTTCGCCACGGCTGGACCATCGACTGTGGCAAGTTCGAGCGTCTCCGCTGCGCGGGCGTCCTCGAGCGTGTCGGTCGGCAGCTCGAGGACCAGGACGTCCGCCGGCTCCAACCTCTGCTCGCCGAGCCGGCCGAAGACGTGCCTGCCGTCCCGGACGAGCGCGAAGACCCGCGCATCCAGCGCGGCTTCGAGCGCCGAAACCTCCTGGCCCGGGAAGGGCGAGGGGCGCGGGATCCGGACTTCCGTCACCAGCCGGCGCTGCCGGATGCCCTGCTCGCGCGGCTCGCCGGGCGCCCAGAAGCGGAACTGACGCGGTGCCCAGGCGATCAGGAACAGGATGCCGAGCACGGCAACCGGGATGCCGACGTAGGCCAGGTCGAAGAAGGCGAAGGGGCGCCCGAGCAGCTCGACCCGCGCCTGGTTGACGACGAGATTGGCAGGGGTGCCGATCAGCGAGCAGAGGCCACCCAGCAGGGTCGCGAAGGAGACCGGCATGAGCGTGCGGCGGATCGGGATGCCGAGGCGGCCGCTCAGCGAGATCGCGACCGGAAGGACCAGGGCCAGGGCGCCGACGTTGTTCATGAACACGGAGAGTGCGCCGGCGACCCCACAGAGGAAGGCAAGGGCGGCGCCTTCGCCCTTCACCAGCCGCGTGACCTGTGTCGAGAGGTGCTCGACGATCCGCGAGCGGGCGAGGGCCTGGATGACCAGCAGGATCTCCGCGACGGTCACCACAGCCGGATTGGAGAAGCCCGAGAAGACGCCGGCCGCGGGCGCTAGGCCGAGCGCGAAGCCAGCGGCCAGCCCGGCAAGCGCGACCAGCTCGATCCGGAAGCGGTCGAGCGCGAAGACGGCCATCAGGACCGCCAGCAGGAGCAGGATGGCGCCCTGGTCGAAGGTCAGGGATCCGGCGGTGTCCAGGCTCAAGGGCGAACTCTTTCTCGGGCGGTCAGGCGGTCTGCCGTGCAGTCTCGCACGGGGGCGGGGCGGCCGCGAGCCGGGCTATTGCCTTTCGAGAGCGAGCGGCAGCGGGCCGGCCGCAGCTGCAGCGGCGCCAGCGCCCGCCGTCGCCCAGTCGACGCTGCGCGCAGGGTCGTCGGCCGAGAAGAGCTTCCAGCGCCGGGGCCGCAGGCCGAGCCGTTCGCCGGTGACGACCCGGCGGCCGAGGGGCAGCTCGACCTCGACGCGGTGCCGGGCAGGGCCGACCTCGAGCTCGACCCGCCGGCCGTCCTCGCGCCGCCGCACCGCGACGGCGACACCGGCGATCGACGGGCCCGCGCCTTCGACGATGTCCACGTCACGCGGCCGGAAGAACAACGTCGCCGGCCCCTCGAGGCCTTCGACCCGCAGACCGGTCGGGCGGTCCGCCGTGCGCACCTCGCCGTCATCGACCTCGACGGGCAGGGCACTGGATTCTCCGATGAAGCCGTAGACGAAGGGCGAGTTGGGTGCGTCGTAGATCTCGTCCGGCGTGCCGACCTGCTCGATCCGCCCCTGGCTCATCACCACGACGCGGTCGGCAAGCTCCAGGGCCTCCTCCTGGTCATGGGTGACGAAGACCGTGGTATGGCCGGTGCTGTCGTGCAGGTCGCGCAGCCAACGCCTGAGCTCCTTGCGCACCTTGGCGTCGAGCGCGCCGAAGGGCTCGTCGAGCAGCAGGATGCGCGGCTCGATCGCGAGCGCCCGGGCGAGCGCCACGCGCTGGCGCTGGCCGCCGGAGAGCTGCGAGGGAAAGCGCCCCTCGAGGCCGGGAAGCTGCACCAGGTCGAGCAGCTCGAGGGCACGCGCCCGGATCGCGCGGCGCGGAGGGCGCGACGCGCGCGGGCGGACGCGCAGGCCGAAGGCGATGTTGTCGAGCACCGTCATGTGCCGGAACAGCGCATAGCTCTGGAAGACGAAGCCGACGTTGCGCTCCTGGACCGAGCGCGTCGAGGCGTCGTCCTCGCCGAAGCGGATGCAGCCCTCGGTCGGGAACTCGAGTCCCGCGATCAGCCTCAGCAGCGTCGTCTTGCCGGAGCCGGAGGGCCCGAGCAGCGCCACCAGCTCGCCCGAGCGGATCTCCAGCGACACGCCGTGGAGCGCGGGGAAGCGGTCGAAATCCTTCCTGACGTCGAGGATGCTGACGTCCATAGCCCGGTCCTTTCCGGTCAGTGCCCCGCGCCCGACCGGCCGTCGAAGCGCAGCTCCAGGAGCGCCTTCAGGACGAGGGTCAGCAGGGCGAGCAGGGCGAGCAGGGAGGCGACGGCGAAGGCCGCGACGAAGTTGTACTCGTTGTAGAGGATCTCGACGTGCAGCGGCATGGTGTCGGTCAGCCCCCGGATGTGTCCGGAGACGACGGAGACAGCGCCGAACTCGCCCATGGCCCGGGCATTGCAGAGCAGCACGCCGTAGAGTAGGCCCCATTTCACGTTCGGCAGGGTGACACGCAGGAAGGTCTGCCAACCGCTGGCGCCGAGCGACAGCGCCGCTTCCTCGTCGGTCGTACCTTGCTCCTGCATCAGCGGGATCAGCTCGCGGGCGACGAAGGGGAAGGTCACGAAGAGCGTGGCCAGCACGATCCCCGGCGTCGCGAAGAGGATCTCGACGCCGTGGCGCTGAAGCCACGGCCCGAGAGCGCTGCCGGCGCCGAACAGCAGCACGTAGATCAGGCCCGAGATCACCGGAGAGACCGAGAAGGGCAGGTCGATGAGGGTCGTCAGCAGGGCCTTGCCGGGAAACTCGAACTTGGCGATCGCCCAGGCCGCCGCGAGACCGAACAGCAGGTTGAGCGGTACGGCGATCGCGGCGACGATGAGGGTCAGCCGGATCGCGGCCAAGGCATCGGGCTCGGCGAGGGCGGCGAGATAGGCGCCGAGGCCCTGGCGCAGCGCCTCGGTGAAGACCGCGGCGAGCGGCAGCAGCAGGAAGAGGGCGAGGAAGGCAACCGCGACCGCGATCAGGGCCAGGCGCCCGCCGCGACTCTCGGTCGTGGCGGCGCGGACGCGAGCGATGGCGGCCGCTCGCTCGACGGAAGCGACTTCAGCTGCCATGACCGAACCTCCGCCGGCTCCAGGCCTGGATCAGGTTGATGGCCAGGAGCATGGCGAAAGAGATCGCCAGCATGATGGCGGCGACGGCCGTTGCGCCCGCATAGTTGAACTCTTCCAGGCGGATCACGATCAGCAACGGCGCGATCTCCGAGACGAAGGGGATGTTGCCGGCGATGAAGATGACCGAGCCGTATTCGCCGACCGCCCGTGCGAGCGCCAGCGCGAAGCCGGTGAGGATCGCGGGCGTGAGACTTGGCAGGATCACGCGCGCCAGGGTCTGCCGGCGAGAGGCGCCGAGGGTCGCCGCTGCTTCCTCGATCTCGCGGTCGATCTCGGCGACGACCGGCTGGAGCGTGCGCACCACGAAAGGCAGCCCGATGAAGATCAGCGCCACCACGATTCCGAGCGGCGTGAAGGCGACCTTGATGCCGAGCGGCGCGAGCAGGCTCCCGATCCAGCCGTTCGGCGCATAGAGCGCGGCGAGGGAGATGCCGGCGACGGCCGTCGGCAGGGCGAAGGGCAGGTCGACCATGGCGTCGAGCACGCGGCGGCCGGGGAAGCGGTAGCGGGTCAGCACCCAGGCGACCGGCACGCCGAAGAGGACGTTGATGCAGGCCGCGAGGAGCGCCGCGCCGAAGCTGACCTCGAGGGCATGCAGCGTCCGCGGGTCGAACGCCAGCCGCCAGAAGTCGCTCCAGCCTAGCGCCGCGGAGCGCCAGAGGAGGCCGGCCAGGGGAATCAGCACGATCAGCGCGAGGTAGGTCAGCGCGAAGCCGAGCGTCATCCCGAAGCCCGGGATCACGCTCGGCCTCCTGAAGTGCCGCCGACCGAACGCGGGGACGGCGGGCACGACTCAGCCTCCCGGCTGGTAGATCTGGTCGAAGACGCCGCCGTCGCCGAAGAACCGCGGCTGCGCCTTCGCCCAGCCGCCGAACTGGTCGACGGTCACGAGCTCGAGGTCGGGGAAGCGCTTGAGATCTTCGGGGTCGGCGAGCTCCGGCTTGAAGGGCCGGTAGTAGTGCTTGGCGGCGAGGCGCTGGCCGGTCGCCGTGTAGAGGTACTGGAGGTAGGCCTCTGCGACCTTGCGCGTACCCTTGCCGTCGACGTTGCCGTCGACCAGGGCGACCGGCGGCTCGGCCTTGATCGAGATCGATGGCACGACGATCTCGAACTTGTCGGGCCCCAGCTCCTCCAGGGCGAGGAAGGCCTCGTTCTCCCAGGCCAGCAGCACATCGCCGATGCCCCGCTGCACGAAGGTGGTGGTCGAGCCGCGGGCACCGGTGTCAAGCACGGGCACGTGCTTGTAGAGCGTCGCTACATACTCGCGGATCTTCTGCTCGTCGCCGCCGAACTGCTGCTTGGCCCAGGCCCAGGCGGCGAGGAAGTTCCAGCGCGCGCCGCCGGAGGTCTTGGGGTTCGGCGTGACGACCTGGACGTCGTCGCGGATCAGGTCGCCCCAGTCCTTGATGCCCTTGGGATTGCCCCTGCGCACCAGGAAGACGATCGTGGAGGTGTAGGGCGCGTTGTTGTTCGGCAGCCGGCCGCGCCAGTCCGTCGGGATCTTGCCGGTCTTCTCGGCGATGGCGTTGATGTCGGCTTCGAGCGCCAGCGTCACGACGTCGGCGGGCAGGCCGTCGATCACCGAGCGCGCCTGCTTGCCGGAGCCGCCGTGCGACATCCGGATGGTCACTGATTCGCCGGTCTCGGCCTTCCAGTGCTCGGCGAAGGCCTGGTTGAACTCCTTGTAGAGCTCACGGGTCGGGTCGTAGGAGACGTTCAGCAGGGTCGTCTCGGCCTGCGTCGGCTGGAAGCCGCCAAGGCCGACGAGCAGCGCCCCGAGGGCGAGAAGTCCACGCTGTGGTGACATTGCCAAGCTCCTCTCTCGCTTCTGTAAAGTCTATCTACTAGGTCGCTTAAGTCAACGAAGGCAGCTCCTGCCACAGGCCGCGGCCACCGGGATGCCGGCGCTAGCAGGGTGCGGAAATAGAGGCGCTTCGTCGCGCCGGCGGGCTCGAGTCGGAGCTCTCGGCGAGGCGGACTTGGGCTGTTGCCGCGGTTTTGCGGTCGTTTTCTGCCGTTTCGGCCTGCTTCGGACGGAGTCCTGGCCCGATCAGGTCACGGCGAGCAGCTTGGGCAGCCTCACCAGGTTGTAGGCGGCGACGCTCAGGGTGAACATCCAGCCGACGCGCGCGAGGCCGCGGTGGCGGGTCTTGCGCAGGCCGCCGGTGGTCTTGATCCAGCCGAACGCCTCCTCGATGCGCTTGCGCAGGCGCTGGCTGACGGCATAGCCGGGGTGGCGGGTCGTGCGCCCGTCG
>NZ_FWZX01000053.1 GCF_900177295.1 Tistlia consotensis USBA 355 | reverse complement strand
CTTCCTTGAGGACGGCCGACTGGAACTGGATACCAACCCGGTCGAGAACGCCATCAGGCCGGTGGCCCTCACAAGAAAGAATGCGCTCTTTGCGGGACACGAGATCGGAGCAGAGAACTGGGCGCTGCTAGCCTCCATTGTCGCCACCTGCAAGCTCAGCGACGTCAACCCGGTCGCCTATCTCGCCGAAATCCTGGAGGCCATCCTCAACGGCCACCCGCAGAGCAGGGTCGAAGACCTCATGCCCTGGAACTTCCGCAAGGCGTCAAGCCCGAAGCCAAAGGGCATCGCCTAAGCGCTTACGATCCGGCTGGACGGAGAGCGCTCGCGAATGGACGCGGATAACCTTGAGATGAGGAATGGCGGAAAGCCGCTGGAGGAGCGGGATCAGTTGCCGGTTCGGTAACGCGAGAGGATCACCACCGGTGAGAAGGACATCGCGGTTCGCGGGACTTTCTTCGATATAACGAACCCCGCTCTCAAGCGCGTCGTTGGCAATCTTACTTTCCTTGTACCCTACGAAATCGCGGCGGAAACAAAAGCGACAGTAAACAAGGCAGTGGTGGGTTGCGATCAACGCGGCCCGGTTTTCGTATCGTTGGATGACCTGATCCGCGACCTTGAATGAACCCTCGTTGCAGGGATCGAAGATCGAGGCGGGGGCTTCGATCAGTTCCCGCGCATCGGGGAGGTATTGGCGAGCGGCCGCCAACGAATAGGTGCCATCGCGCATCCTATCGGTAAGAAACCGCGACAACTTGAACGGAAATAGCGAAGCGACCTGCTCGCTTGCTGCCAACGGCTGTCCGAGCAGCTCAGATGCAAACTCCAGGCGGTTGTTGGACATGAGTTCCAGGCCCGTTTCCGAGTGATCTCGTCACTCAAAGGGCAAAGCTGACCCATGGCGGTCGCCCCGCACCCGACGACCTTCAAATATCGCTGGTTGTCCGAGGCGAGACAAGCGAGATCGCGATGCTGCCGAGAGTCCGCGCCTGACGGCGCTCAAAACCAAACGTCGCAGGAGGTGGCATCGGCGACAGCGAAGGCATTGAGCGTAATGCGATCGCGGCCCCCCCCGAACTTCAGAATCTGATGCGGCGAGAGCGAGTTGATCGCGAGAAAGTCGCCGACGTCGTAGTTCACCTCGACGGCTTCATTCGGAGCTCTGCGGGCCGCATCGAGGAACTCATCTTCCTGTTCTCTGGTGCCGCCAAACCGCCGGTTCCAAAGACGCACGCCGCCGCCTTCTTGGGCCGGCTGGATCATGCAAATCACCGAAAAGAAGCTCGCTTCCCTGGCTTTGAGGTCCAGGCCAGTGAGTCCTTCAAGGTCGATGTGGACCGGGCCTGGCTCGTGCGACAGAAGTTCGCCAGCAGGAAAGATGACGAACGCGGGGCCAAGCCATCCCGGCCGCACTCTTACGTGCCGTCCCGGCAAGAGGTTGGTTAGATAGGCGAGGAGTTGTTGGCGCTCGCCTGGGAAATGCTCGGACATCCGCGCATTAGCTTCTGCACGATTCGAAAAATAAGCCTTCTGCCCTCGACCGTTCGCTCGGGCGTAGAAGTTGTCCGGGAACGAGTATTGCTCCCCGTCATAATCTCGCGACCACAGCGCACGGAGTTGGGTAAGGCGGGCTACCATCGAGCGGCACTGCTGTGGCGAAAAGAATGCCTTACGGCGCGCGGCGGGCACGCTGTGCAGAATCTTCACCAGATCCAGCCTGTGCGCTCCGAGGGTACCCCCAAGCGCTCTATCCGCCTTGACGAGGTTGTATGGTTCCCATTTCACCTATCAGTTCCTCGAAAGCCGCTAGGCCTCGCTCAATCCATAGTGCGGGCCTGTCTTAGGTTCCATGGGCACACGTACCATCGGCTGGTCGCCGATTTCCTGTATTCATGCGCCAAGGCCCTACTACGCCTAGTCCCTTGTTGAAGCGGACGTTTTTCGCGCCTCATTAGTCGCCTCGTTTCGGTCGTCATCACGATCGAACGCGGGAGCCGGCCGTGAGCGTCTCAACCCTTCGAACCGACGTCACGGTGCGCGGCGCCAGGATGCTGCGCACGGCGCTCGGGCCGGCGATCGCCGGCTGGCTCGAGGATCCGGCGATCGTCGAGGTGATGCTGAACCCGGACGGCCGCCTCTGGCTGGATCGCCTGTCGAGCGGCCTAGCTGACACCGGCGTGGACCTCAGCGCGGCCGACGGCGAGCGGATCATCCGCCTGGTCGCGCACCACGTCGGCGCCGAAGTCCATCCCGAGCAGCCACGAGTGTCGGCGGAGCTGCCCGAAACAGGCGAACGGTTCGAGGGGCTTCTCCCACCCGTCGTGGCCGCACCAGCGTTCGCGATCCGCAAACCGGCAGTCGCCGTGTTCCGGCTGGAAGACTACGTCGCCGGCGGGATCATGACATCCGAGGCTGCCGGCCTCCTGAGTCTCGCCGTCGCCGAGCGGCGCAATGTGCTGGTCGCGGGCGGCACATCGACGGGCAAGACGACGCTCGTCAACGCCCTGCTGGCCGAGGTCGCCCGGACGGGTGACCGGATCGTCCTGATCGAGGACACCCGCGAGCTCCAATGCGCCGCGCCCAATCTCGTCGCGCTGCGCACCAAGGACGGCGTCGCCTCGCTCTCGGACTTGGTGCGATCGTCGCTGCGGCTCCGGCCGGATCGGATTCCGATTGGCGAAGTCCGCGGAGCCGAAGCCCTCGACCTGCTGAAGGCCTGGGGGACAGGCCATCCCGGCGGCATCGGCACCATCCATGCCGGGACGGCGCTGGGCGCGCTGCGCCGGCTCGAGCAGCTGGTTCAGGAAGCGGTGGTGACCGTCCCCCGCGCGCTGATCGCGGAGACCATTGACGTGATCGCCGTCCTGTCCGGCCGCGGCGCCGAGCGGCGGCTCTCCGAGCTCGCTGCCGTCGAAGGCCTGGATCGGGCCGGCGACTACGCCCTGCGGCCGCTTCTCACCTCCCTTTCCGCCGATCCCCAAGGAGCTTCCGAATGACCACCCGTGCGCTCGCCCGGCGGGCTGCCGCCGCTTGGGCCTTCGCCTACGTCGCGCTGATGACTGCGCCGGCCTACGCGGCCGGCTCGTCCATGCCGTGGGAGGCGCCGCTCCAGAAGATCCTGGATTCGATCGAAGGCCCCGTCGCCAAGATCATCTCGGTGATCATCATCATCACCACCGGGCTGACCCTGGCCTTCGGCGACACCTCGGGCGGCTTCCGCCGCCTGATCCAGATCGTGTTCGGCCTCTCCATCGCCTTCGCCGCGTCCAGCTTCTTCCTGAGCTTCTTCAGCTTCGGCGGCGGGGCGGTGATCTGATGGAAACCCCGACCGCCATCCCCGGCTTCGAGGCGCCGGTCCATCGCGCGCTGACCGAGCCGATCCTCCTCGCCGGCGCACCGCGCTCGGTGGCGATCCTGAACGGCACGCTGGCGGCGGCGCTCGGCCTCGGCTTGCGCCTCTGGATCGCCGGCCTGGTCATCTGGCTGATCGGCCACGCCGCCGCCGTCTGGGCGGCCAAGCGCGACCCGCAGTCCGTGGAGGTCACGCGACGCCACGTCCGCATCCCGCCGCATCTCTCCATCTGAGCCGCCGATGTTCGACCTTCGCGAATACCGCAAGCGCAGCGCCTGCCTCGCCGACTTCCTGCCCTGGGTGGCGCTGGTCGCGCCCGGCGTCGTGCTGAACAAGGACGGGGCCTTCCAGCGAACCGCGCGCTTCCGCGGACCCGATCTCGACTCCGCCACGGCGGCCGAGCTGGTGGCGGCGGCCGGACGCCTGAACAACGCCTTCCGACGCCTCGGCTCGGGCTGGGCCATCTTCGTCGAGGCCCAGCGGAATCCGACGCAGACCTATCCGGAAAGCAGCTTCCCCGACCCCGTCTCGCAGCTGGTCGACCAGGAGCGGAAGGCGCAGTTCGAAGAGGCCGGCGCTCACTTCGAGAGCAGCTACTTCCTCACGTTCCTCTACCTGCCGCCGGCCGAGGACGCCGCCCGGGCGGAACGCTGGCTCTACGAGGGCGCCGTCGAGCGCAAGGTCGACTGGCGCGGCGTCCTGGCCGGCTTCGTGGACCGGACGAGCCGCGTGCTGGCCCTGATCGAGGGTTTCGTGCCCGAGGCCGCATGGCTCACCGACGCAGAGACCCTGACCTACCTGCATTCGACGGTCTCGACGAGCCGGCATCGCGTCCGCGTGCCGGAAACGCCGATGTACCTGGACGCGGTGCTCGCGGACCAGCCGCTCGCGGGCGGGCTGGAGCCGCGCCTCGGCCGGACGCACCTGCGCGTGCTGACCGTCACCGGGTTTCCGACCTCGACCTGGCCCGGATTGCTGGACGAGCTGAACCGGCTCGCCTTCCCCTATCGCTGGTCCACGCGGGCGATCTGCCTCGACAAGACCGACGCCGCCAGGCTGGTCTCCAGGATCCGACGGCAATGGTTCTCCAAGCGCAAGTCCGTGGCCGCCATCCTAAAGGAGGTGATGACCAACGAGGCGTCCGCCCTCCTCGACACCGACGCCGACAACAAGGCGCTGGACGCCGACGCCGCGCTGCAGGACCTCGGCTCCGACCTCGTCAGCCAGGCCTATGTCACCGCGATGGTGACGGTGTGGGACGAGGACGCCGCGAGCGCGGACGCCAAGCTCCGCCTGGTGGAGAAGACCATCCAAGGGCGCGACTTCACCTGCATGGTGGAGACGGTGAACGCCGTCGAAGCCTGGCTGGGCTCCCTGCCCGGCCATGCCTATGCCAACGTGCGCCAGCCGCCGATCTCCACGCTGAACCTCGCCCACATGATCCCGCTCTCGGCGGTCTGGGCCGGGCCGGAGCGCAACGAGCACCTGGACGGGCCGCCGCTGCTGTTCGGCAAGACCGAGGCCTCGACGCCTTTCCGGTTCTCCCTCCACGTCGGCGACGTGGGCCACACGGTAGTTGCCGGGCCCACGGGCGCGGGCAAGAGCGTGCTCCTCGCCCTGATGGCGTTCCAGTTCCGGCGCTATGTGGGCGCCCAGGTCTTCGCCTTCGACTTCGGCGGCTCGATCCGCGCCGCGGCCCTCGCCATGGGCGGCGACTGGCACGATCTCGGCGGATCGCTGTCGGAGCAGGCCGCCGAGGCCGTCGCGCTCCAGCCCCTCGCGCACATCGACGAGCCGGCCGAGCGGGCCTGGGCCGCAGAATGGCTGGCCGGCATCCTCGGCCGGGAGTCCGTAGCGGTCACGCCGGAGGTGAAGGAGCACCTCTGGTCTGCCCTGGCTTCGCTTGCGTCCGCGCCGCCCTCCGAGCGCACAATCACCGGCCTTTCCGTGCTTCTGCAGTCGAACGCGCTCAAGCGCGCCCTGCAGCCCTATACGGTCGCGGGTCCCTGGGGCCGATTGCTCGACGCGGAAGCCGAGCGCCTCGGCGAGGCGGACGTCCAGGCCTTCGAGACCGAAGGTCTGGTCGGAAGCGGAGCCGCTCCAGCCGTCCTGGCCTATCTGTTCCACCGGATCGAAGGACGCCTCGACGGTCGGCCGACGCTCGTCATCGTGGACGAGGGCTGGCTGGCGCTCGACGACGCCACCTTCGGCGCCCAGCTGCGCGAGTGGCTGAAGACCCTGCGGAAGAAGAACGCATCGGTCGTCTTCGCCACACAATCCCTCGCCGACATCGAGACCAGCGCGATCGCGCCCGCGATCGTCGAGAGCTGCCCGACCCGGCTGTTCCTCCCGAACGAGCGCGCGGTCGAGCCGCAGATCACCGAGATCTACCGTCGCTTCGGCCTCAACGACCGGCAGATTGAGATCCTGAGCCGCGCGGTTCCGAAACGCGACTACTACTGCCAGTCGCGCCGCGGGAACCGGCTATTCGAGCTCGGCCTCGGGCCCGTGGCGCTGGCGCTCTGTGCGGCGTCGTCCAAGACCGACCAGGCCGCGATCACCCGCATCACGGCCGAGCACGGCCGAGCGGGCTTCGCCGCCGCTTGGCTTGCCCACCGCGGGCTGCCCTGGGCGGCCCGGCTGCTCCCGGATCCCCAGACCTCGGCCCGCAATCTGGAGACCGTGTGATGACCAGGCGTCCCGTTCGCACCGCCGCGCTGCTCGGCGCAGCCCTCGTCGGCATCTTGGCCGCGACCGGCTCCGCGCGAGCGTTCATCGTCTTCGATCCGAGCAACTACGCCCAGAACGTCCTGACGGCGGCCCGGGCGCTTCAGCAGATCAACAACCAGATCCAGTCGCTGCAGAACCAGGCCCAGATGCTGGTCAACCAGGGGCGCAACCTGACGAGCCTGCCCTATTCGGCCCAGCAGGGCCTGCAGCAGGAGATGGGCCAGATCAGCTCGCTCCTGAGCCAGGCGACGCGCATCGCCTACAGCGTCCAGGCCGTCGATCAGGAGTTCGCGCGGAACTACCCCACGACAATCAGCGCCGGCACGTCCGACCAGACGCTCGTCGCCTCCGCTCAGGCCAGGTGGCTGAACTCGGTGGCCGCCTTCCAGCATGAGATGGACGTCCAGGCCGGCGTGGTCGCCACCATGCCGTCGACCCAGGCCCAGGCCGGCCAGCTCGTCACGGTCAGCCAGGGCGCGGTAGGCGTGCTGCAGGCCGCGCAGGCCGGCAACCAACTCTTGGCGCTGCAGTCCAAGCAACTCGCCGACCTGACCGCGCTGCTCGCGGCGCAGGGGCGCGCCCAGGCCCTCGACGCCGCCGGCGCAGCTGCGGCCAAGGCCGACGCGCAAGCGAGGTTTCAGCGTTTCCTCAGCACCGGCCAGGGCTACCAGCCCCAATCGGTGCAGATGTTCCACTGAGGAAATGCGCCATGTTTCCCATCAATCCCGGTCGCCTGATCGCACTAACTCTCTTGGCCACCGCCGTCGTGGCGAGCACCGCCGCCTGTTCGCGACATCAATCCCGCCAATCGAGCCCGGCGCCAGCGGCAGCCATTTCTGACGAGCTCGAACGCTGCCGGCAACTCGGCGTCGATGCCGAGCGCGACCCCGCCTGCCGCGCAGCCTGGGAGAAGAACTGGCAGCACTTCATGGGCGGGAAGCCCTCGAAAGGCGGCAAATGAACACCGGCGTCGCCGATCACTTCCTGGACGTCTTCACCCGGTACATCGACTCGGGATTTGGGTTGCTGGGCGGCGAGGTCGCCTTCCTCGCCTCGACCCTGGTCGTGATCGACGTGGTGATGGCGGCCCTGTTCTGGGCCTGGTCGCCGGGCGAGGAGATCGTGGCCCGGCTGGTCAAGAAGACCATCTACGTCGGCTTCTTCGCCTTCATCCTCAGCAACTTCAACGGCCTGGCGAAGATCATCTTCGAATCGTTCTCGGGGCTCGGTCTGAAGGCCGCAGGGAGCGGGATGTCAGCAAGCGACTTCCTGCATCCGGGCAAGCTCGCACAGGCCGGCATCGACGCCGGAACCCCGATCCTCCAGGCGATCCACGACATGTCGGGCTTTCCTGAGTTCTTCAACAACTTCATCCAGATCGTGGTCCTGTTCGTCGGCTGGCTCCTGGTCCTCATCGCCTTCTTCATCCTGGCGGTGCAGCTCTTCGTAACGCTGATCGAATTCAAGCTGACCACCCTGGCCGGGTTCGTGCTGGTCCCGTTCGGCCTCTTCAACAAGACCGCCTTCCTGGCCGAGCGCGTGCTCGGAAACGTCATCGCATCGGGCGTGAAGGTCCTCGTCCTCGCCGTCATCGTCGGCATCGGCTCGACCTTGTTCAGCCAGTTCACCCAGGCCTCGCCAGGCGGTGCACCGTCCACCATCGAGGACGTCCTGTCGCTGGCGCTCGCGTCACTGTGCCTTCTAGGCCTGGGCATCTTCGGCCCAGGCATCGCGACAGGTTTGGTGTCCGGCGCGCCTCAGCTCGGCGCAGGCGCCGCGGTGGGCACGGCGCTGACGGCCGGCGGGATCGGCCTCGCCGGCGCCTACGGCCTGCGCGCGGCCGCTGGCGGCCTCGCCGGTCTCGCGGGCAGAGGAGCGGCCTTGGCGTCCGCCTCCCGTCCGGGGCCCACCGGCTCCGGCGACGGCGGCCTGCGTCCGCCGCCTGCGGGCGGCCCGGGCCCCAGCTCGCTCGGCGGCGGCGGTTCCTCCGCCCGTCCCACCTTCGCATCCGCCGCTTCCGGCGGCGGCTCCTCCGCGCCTCCGAGCGGAAGTGCACCAGCTGCCCCAAGCGAGCCTCCCGCCTGGGCGCGGCGGATGGAGAACGCGCAGGCCGTCTCCCACGGCGTCAGCATGGCCGCGCATTCCGTCGGGGCGAGCGACCACGGCGGCGGATCGACAGGCGTCTCGTTGTCCGAGGAGCGTACATGACCTTCTTCAAGCGATCCGACGTCCGCTATGGGCGCATGCCCGAGCCGGAGACGCCCTATCAGCGGGCCGGCCAGGTGTGGGACGAGCGGATCGGCTCGGCCAGGGTGCAGGCCCGCAACTGGCGGCTCATGGCCTTCGGTTGTCTCGCCCTGACCGCCGCGACCAGCGCTGCGCTGGTCTGGCAGTCGGCGCGCGGGACCGTCACGCCCTGGGTCGTGCAGGTCGACAAGCTCGGCGAGGCCCAGGCCGTGGCGCCCGCAACCGCCGGCTATCGCCCGACCGATCCCCAGATCGCCTGGCACCTCGCGCAGTTCATTGAAGACGTCCGCTCCATCCCGGCAGACCCGGTCGTGCTGCGCCAGGACTGGCTGCGGGCCTACGACTACGCGACGGACAAGGGCGCCCTGGCTCTGAACGACTACGCCCGGACCAACGACCCTTTCAGCAAGATCGGCAAGACCCAGGTCGCGGTCGACATCTCGAGCGTGATCCGCGACTCCCCGTCCAGCTTCCGCGTCGCCTGGGTCGAGCGCCGCTACGACGATGGCCAGCTCGCCGCGACCGAGCACTGGACGGCCATACTGACCGTCGTGCTGCAACCTCCAACCGACGCCGACGGGCTTCGCAAGAACCCGCTCGGCGTGTTCGTCAACGCCCTCAATTGGTCCAAGGAGCTCGGCTAGTGCGTGCGCCCTTCGTCGTCCTGTCTTCGCTTGTTTCCGCCGTCGCGCTGCCGGGCTGCGCCGTGTTCCACCACACCCCGCAGATCTCCTACGACAAGGCGACCGCAGCCGTGTTTCAGGCGCCGGCACCGCGCCCGGTCAAGGTCGTGGAGGTCTCGCAGCCCCTCCCCTTGCCGGGGCAGCTGAAACCGATCCACGCCAGCTATGGCCGGCGGCCTGAACGTTCCAGTCCTGCGAGCCGTGTCGAGCGCGCCAACGACGCCGCCCGGGTGCAGCCGTCGCGCGACGGCTACGTCAACGCCATCCAGGTCTACCCCTGGTCGGATGGCGCGCTGTTCGAGATCTACGCCGCGCCCGAAGAGGTGACGGACATCGAGCTCGAGCCGGGCGAGGTCCTTTCCGGCACGGGTCCTGTCGCGGCCGGCGACACGGTGCGCTGGGTGGTGGGCAACACCGAGAGCGGCTCGGGCCCATCCCGCCGCGTCCACATCCTCGTCAAGCCGACACGGCCAGGCCTCGAGACCAACCTGGTCATCGACACCGACCGGCGCACCTATCACCTCGAGCTGAGGTCGACCGAGAAGACCTACATGGCCTCGGTCTCCTGGCGCTATCCGCAGGACGAGCTGATGGCGCTGAAGGCAGGCGCCGCCGAAGCTGCCGCCGTCACGCCCGTGGCGAGCGGGATCAACCTCGACCAGCTGCACTTCCGCTACAAGATCAAGGGCGACAAGGTTGCGTGGCGGCCGCTCAGGGTCTTCGACGACGGCCAGCAGGTCTTCATCGACTTCCCTGCTGGGATCGCCCAGGGCGAAATGCCGCCTCTCTTCGTGGTCGGCGCCAACGGCAAGACTGGCGATCTCGTCAACTACCGGGTCGACGGCCATCACATGATCGTCGACCGCCTATTCGCGGCCGCCGAGCTGCGCATGGGCGGCAAGGGCGCGGACCGTCGCGTGCGGATCGTCCGCACCGACGCCCGGTGACCGGCCATGAACAAGCCCATCGCTTCCTCCGAGAAGGAGATCGCGGCCGAGCTGCGTCTTCGGCAGGCCCCGATCCCCGTCACGCGGATCTCCCGCAAAGTCTTGATCGGCCTCGGCGCCGTCGGCAGCGCGGCCATCGTCGGCGCGGTCGCCTGGGCCATGGGTAATCACGGCGCGCACGCTGCGAAGCCGGAACTCTATGCCGTCGACAGCAAGACCCAGCCGGAGGGCCTGGCGGCATTGCCGAAGGACTACTCGACCGCGTCCGCGGCTCCGAAGCTGGGGCCGCCGTTGCCGGGCGACCTCGGCCCTCCGATGCTCGCCGCCGCCCAGGCAGGCGATCCATCGACCGGGTCAGGGCCAACTGCCGGCAGCCCGCAGGCCAGTCAGGCCGCCCAACAGCTCGACCAGGAGCGCGATTCCGCCCGGACCAGCCGGCTCTTCGCCGGCGACGCCGCCAGTGGAGGAGCAGTTTCGAACCCGGCCGTCGCGATCCCAACCGCTGTCCCGGCGGGCCAACCTGGCGCGGCGCCATCGGTTCCCGAGGAGCAAGGTCTCCAAGACCGGAAGCAGGCATTCCTGAACGGCCAATCCGACCCGCGCACGGTCAGTGCCGAGCGGCTGCAGGCTCCGCCATCGCCCTATGTGGTCCAGGCCGGCTCGGTCATCCCCGCGGCCCTCGTCACCGGCATCCGATCCGACCTGCCGGGCCAGGTGATCGCCCAGGTGAGTGAGAACGTCTACGACAGCCCGACCGGCAAGGTCCTGCTGATTCCGCAGGGCTCCAAGCTCATCGGGACCTACGACAGCCAGATCGCCTTCGGCCAGCGGCGCGTGCTCCTCGCCTGGACAAGGCTGATCCTGCCGGGCGGTCGCTCGATCGTCCTGGAGCGCCAGCCGGTGGCCGACCCGCAGGGATACGCCGGCCTCGAGGACGGCGTGAACAACCACTGGGGCCAGGTGTTCTCGGCCGCGCTGGTCTCGACTCTGCTCAGCGTTGGCGCGGACATCGGGGTCAACCAGAACAGCAGCGACCTCGTCCAGGCGTTCCGCTTCGGTTTCGCCAGCAGCGTGAACCAGGCGGGCCAGCAGGTCGTCGGCCGCAGCCTCCAGGTCCAGCCCACCTTGACGATCCGCCCAGGATCGCCCGTCCGCGTGATGGTCACGCGGGATCTCGTCCTCGAACCCTTCCCCACCTGAGGAGCTCATGTCGCTCAAGATTTCCATCGTTCCCGATGACAAGCCCGTGCGCGTCACCGTCGAGCTACCCGCCGGCGTGCACCGCGACCTCGTGGCCTACGGAGAGGCGCTGCAGCGGCAGGCCGGCCAGGCGGTCGACCCGTCGAAGCTCATCGCCCCGATGCTCGCGCGGTTCATGGCCACGGACCGCGGGTTCGCCAAAGCCAAGCGTGGCGGCGAGGCGCCCGTGAAGGTCCGGGGCGCTCAAGCCGGCTAGTTGGCCGGCTGTGCGGCGCGCTTGGCCATCGATCTGGCGAGACTGATGAACCGCCGAAGCGCGGGGTTGTCGTTGTCGCGCGACCAGACGGCGCTGAATTGCAGCAGGTCGTCGGGTCCGCTCAGCGGCCTGAACACGACGCCCGCGTAGTGCACGCCTGCGGCCGCCTCGCTCGTCAGGGCGACCCCGAGCCCCAGACCGACCAGATGCATGAGGAGCTCGCGGCTGACCTGGTGACCCGTGATCGAGGGCCGGAAACCGCGATCGGAGAGCTTTCGGATAATGAAGTCCTGGATCTCCTGTCCGGACTCATTCATCGGCACCAGGAAGCGCTGGTCGCCAAGATCGCCCCACCCGAGGTCGCCGCGGTCCGCCAGCGGATGATCTTCAGGCAGGGCCGCCATGACCCGCTCGCGCCACAGCGGCGTCGCCTCCAGACCGTTGCTGCGAGCGCCCGTCAGGAGCCCCACGTCGAGCTGCCGGCCCCTGAGCAGCGCCAGCTGTTCTCGCCGCCCGCCCTCGAGGTAGTCGATGTCGACGTCGGGATGGTCCTGCGCGTATCGGGACACCAGGTCGCGGAAGAACCCCGGCCCGAGGGATTGCATCGTCCCGATACGAAGATGCCCGACCGCTCCCCTCCCCGCCTGGCTGGCGATCTCCGCCAGGGCCCGCAGGTCGGAGAGGCTCGACCTCGCCCTTGGCAGCAGGCGGCGTCCCGTGACTGTCAGCCGGACGCCGGACTGGTCCCGCTCGAACAGGGAGACGCCGAGCTGGTCCTCCAGGGCGCGAATACGGCGGCTCAGCACCGACTGGCGGACCCCGACGTTGGCGGCGGCGCGCCGGAAGCTCGGATGTTCGGCCGCCGAGACGAAGTACTCGAGGTCCTTGACGTCGAAGTCCACGCGATCCGCCTGCCGAGGAGATCCTCGCCGGCAGGGTTATAGCTCACCTGCGGTTGTGAGTATCCGCCTATGTCGCGTGGCGGGCGTTCCACCTGCCAATCGTCTAAGAAATGCGCCGCTGGGCCTCAGGCCTTCGCAGGATCGCCGCCAGCACCGCGTCAAGCCACTCGCGCTCGCCTGGGGACAGCGCCGTGACGCGAGCCAGTATGCGCTCCATCGCGTCCTCGCTCTTCGGATCTTCGCGTGGGAAGAACTCGCGCACCGGGGTGTCCAAGGCGTGGGCGATCGCCTCCAGCGTCTCCAGTTCCGGAAAGCTCTTGCCCCGCTCGATGTTGCCGACGGCCTGGAGCGAGCGCCCGATCGCCTCGCCAAGCTGGAGCTGGGTGAGACCAGTCCGCTCGCGGTGGTGTCGGATCGCTCGACCCAGCTCGGCCTTGAGACTCATGGATGGCGAGACAATCACGCCATCCGGCGCCCTGTGAGCGAGCGGAAGTTGTCCTATAGCTAGTTTTACTTGCTATCAAGACGCCTGGAGATACTCTCGCGCAGAGCGGGCGTGAGGCCACGATGAGCGCTGAACTTGCCGGTCCGGACCCGGTCGACGTGCATGTCGGCCGACGCGTTCGAGCGCGCCGGAAGGTCCTCGGTATCAGCCAGGGAGTGCTGGCGGAACGGATCGGCGTGACGTTCCAGCAGGTCCAGAAATACGAGCGCGGCCACAACCGGATCAGCGTCTCCAAGCTCTACCGGATCGCCCAGGCGCTCGCGACGCCACTGGAGTTCTTCTTCGAGGGCTTGGACGATCCTTCCGCCGAAACCGGCGCGACGAAGTCGGACCCCACGGTCGCTCGGAACGACGCCCTGTTCAGCGTGACCGGAGGCGTCGAGCTCGCCGGGGCCTTCGTGTGCATCAGCCCTCGCGTTCGGGCCGCCGTCGTCGGCCTGGTCAAGGCGTGCGCGGAGGATGCCAAACGTCGGTGTCAGCGATCATGACCGCCCCGCCGGTCCGGTCTCGGGAGCGCTTCTTGCGATGGAGAGACGGCTTGCTGTTCCTGCCGTGGATCGGCGCGATCGCGACGTCCACTGCGCCTGCGTATTCGTGGGGGCGTTTGGTCGGCGCCATGGCGCTCTCGGGCACTCCGATCGCGCTCTACCTGATGCTGGAGGCCCTGACCGGCCGCGAGCAATCGATGAGAGCGTTCAGGCGATCGCCTGAAGCCCCTTCGCCTTCACCAGGTTCAGAAGCTTGAGCGACGGACCGTCGGGGTGCTTCTCGCCGCGCTCCCACTTGCTGACCGCGTCCTTTCGGACGTTCAGGTAGCGCGAGAAGACGGCCTGGGACACCTGCTCGCGTTCCCGCAAGGCGCGGATCTCCGCCGGGGACAGCTTCTCCACCGTCGTCAGGCACAGCGCCTCGAAGCTCCGCATCGTCGCCTGATCGACCAGGCCGGCCTTGTGCAGCCCCGACACGGACTCGTGCACCGTGGCGAGGATGTCGCTCTCAGCCCTGTGGGTCTTCGTCGCCATCTGCGTCTCGCTCCAACTTCACCACCTCACCCACCGCAATCGCGCGGGCCAGCTCTTGCTCTCCATAGCCCAGGAGGAGGGCTGCATAGCCCTGCAACGCCTCCAGCTCCTTCGCCGTCACGTTCGCCTTTGCATTCTTGGCGAACCCGTAGACGAAGAAGCACGATCGACCGGCGCGGAAGGCGAGGAGCGTCCGGAACCCGCCAGACTTCCCGCCGCCTGCCCGCGCCACCCGCTGCTTGTAGACGCCACCGCCGAGATCGGCGTCGTAGTGTCCACTCGCAACCTGGACCGCCGCACCCGCAAGCTGAGCGTCCGTCAGTCCCGCCTTTCGCGCGAAGCGCGCGAACGCCTTGGTCTTGTAGATGCTCATTCGCAGATCGCGACCAGACGATGCATAAGATAGTCCTAAGAGCTACATTCTTCAAGACCGGTCAGGCGGCCCGCCCTGCGGCGATGGCATGCAGCGCCTCCGGCTTCAGGTGGGTGTAGCGGCGCAGCATCTTCCAGTCCTTGTGCCCGGTGACGAGCGCAACCTGCTGGATTTCGAAGCCCGCCTCGAACAGGCGGCTCGTGCCTTCGTGACGGAGGTCGTGGAAATGCAGGTCCTCGATCTCGAGATCCTGGCAGGCCCGCGTGAAGGCCGCGCTGATGGACTTGTGGTTGTAGGAGAAGATCCGGTCGTCCTCGTTGGCGCGGATCGCCCGCTGCTCCTCGATCAGCGCCAGCGGGTCGTAGCCGGAAACCGATAGCAGCGGGATGCGCTGATCGTTGCCTTTCTTGGCGCGCGGGTCCTTGCGGTCCCGGATCGTGAGCATCTTGGTGCGGACGTTGAGATCGGACCAGACCACGCGGCAGATCTCCTCCTGCCGCATCGCCGTGGCGACGGCGAACTTCACGATCCGACCCATGGGGATGATCTGCCGCTCGTTGCCGTCGAAGTGCTCGATCAGCTTGGCCAGTTCGTCTTCGGTAGGCCGGCGATCCCGCTCGTTGCTCTTGCCGACGAGCCCCAGGCGCTTCAGCGCAATCCGCGCCAGGTCGATCGGCTCGACGGACACGGGGAAGCCGTGGACAGCCGCGCCATGGGATACGACGAGGCGGATCGCGCCGATGTCCATGCTGAGGGTGACCGGCCCGGCGCCCTGGGCGGCGCGCTTGCGCCCGAAGCGGACGAGCCGCTCGCGGTCGAGATCCGTCATCTTGAGCGAGCCCAGCTCGCGCTTCAGCATATCCAGGGTGGCGGCCTTGGAACGGCCCGGCGCCTTGCCCACCTCCTTCATGTCCGAGATGTGGAGGTCGATCAGGTCGCCGAAGGTCTGGAGCCTCTTCACGCGCGCGGGCGTCGGCGCATTGCCCCTGTCGATGTCACGTTCGGACTCGAGCGCCCAGGCCTTGGCGTCCTCCTTCCGACGGAAGGTCTGGCTGACGTACTTGCTCTTGCGCCGCACGACGGCGCGCCACGAACCCGACGGGAGCTTCACGAACGTCGCCAATTTCGTGTCCTCTATGTGTACAGTGACAGCCGAAAACCGTGGCGAAAAACGTCGTGCTCCGTCGCAAAATCGGTGTACACGCCACGGCCTAACGACTTGAAGTGTATGGAAAAAAAGACGAAAAATCAATCACATAGATTGTGCTGTGCACCTATGATGGACTGGACCGACCGGCACTGCCGCTTCTTCCTGCGGCTGATCACGCGGCGCACCCTGCTCTACACGGAGATGGTCACGACCGGCGCGATCCTGCACGGCGACCGCGACCGCTTCCTCGCCTTCGATGCGGCCGAGCACCCGCTGGCCCTGCAGCTCGGCGGCTCGGATCCGGCGGAACTCGCCGCCTGCGCGCGGATCGCCGAGGACTGGGGCTACGACGAGGTCAACCTCAACGTCGGCTGCCCGAGCGACCGGGTGCAGAACGGCCGCTTCGGCGCCTGCCTGATGGCCGAGCCCGAGCTGGTCGGCCGCTGCGTCGCCGCGATGCGCGAGGCGACCGCCCTGCCGGTCACGGTCAAGTGCCGGATCGGCATCGACGAGCAGGACGCCTACGAGGACCTGCTGGGCTTCGTCGACCGGGTCTCGGGGATCGGCGGCTGCCGCTCCTTCACCGTGCATGCCCGCAAGGCCTGGCTGCAGGGCCTGTCGCCGAAGCAGAACCGCGAGATCCCGCCGCTGCGCTACGGCGAGGTGCACCGCCTGAAGCGCGAGCGGCCCGAGCTGGAGATCGTCGTCAACGGCGGCCTCCTCGGCCTCGACGCCGCGCTGGAGCAGCTCGATACGGTCGACGGCGCGATGATCGGCCGGGCCGCCTACCAGGACCCCTGGTGCCTGGCCGAGGCCGACGCCCGCGTCTTCGGCGAGGCCGGGCCGGCGCCGACGCGCCCCGAGGTGGTCGAGCGCCTGCTGCCCTACCTGGAGGCGCGCTGCGCCGAGGGCGTGCCGCTCAAGGCCATGACCCGCCACATCCTCGGCCTGTTCAACGGCCTGCCCGGCGCCCGCGCCTGGCGCCGCCAGCTCAGCGAAGCGGCGCACCTGCCCGGCGCCGGCCCGGCAGTCGTCGAGCGGGCGGCCGCCGAGCTGGCCCGCCGCACCGAGGGCCTGGCCGCCTGAGGCCTGGCCGGCCGCCCGCGCCGCGAAGCCGCCTCGCGCCCGGACGGTCGCGGCCTCCAGTTCCGCCACGTGCCGTCTCCCGATCGAAGATTTCGATCACGATCGCCAATAATATTCGCTTATTCATTCAAAAGACCCGCCCTAGAGCATTTTCCGATCAATCGCAGTCATATCCGGCGGCGGCGAAGTAGTTCTCGCATTCGGCCGGCGTGAAGATCTCGACGCCCTGGGCGATGGCCGTCCAGAGGTCGTCGACGGTCCTGGGAGCGAGCTTCTTGAGGAAGGCCTTGAACTTGGAGAAGGCCATCTCGATCGGGTTGAAGTCGGGGCTGTAGGCCGGCAGGAAGTGCAACTCGGCGCCGGCGCCTTCGATGGCTTGACGCACGGCGGCGCTCTTGTGGGCGGGCAGGTTATCCATGACGACGATGTCGCCGGCGCTCAGGCTCGGCACCAGGACCTGCTCGACATAAGCGAGGAAGGCCGGGCCGTGCAT
>NZ_FWZX01000055.1 GCF_900177295.1 Tistlia consotensis USBA 355 | reverse complement strand
CCTCGGCCGGCACCTTCCCGACCCACGGGCCGCTGTTCGTCGGCCTGCTGGTCGCGACCATCCTGATCCTGGGCGGCCTGACCTTCTTCCCGGCGCTCGCGCTCGGCCCCGTCGCCGAGCAGGTCGCCCTGCTTGCCGGCCAGACCTTCTGAGGATCGCAGCCTTGCGCAAGAAGCCTGACATCTCGCTCTTCGACCTGCGGGTCACCGGGCCGGCCTTCCGGACCGCGCTCGGCAAGCTCGATCCGAGGTCGCTCTACCGCAACCCGGTGATGTTCGTGACCGAGGTGGTCGCGGCGTTGTCGACCCTGATCTTCTTCCGTGAGGTCGCGGCCGGTGCCGCCGATGCCGCGGTCGTCGGGCAGATCTCCGCCTGGCTCTGGTTCACCGTCTACTTCGCGACCTTCGCCGAGGCGGTCGCCGAGGGGAGGGGCAAGGCCCGCGCCGACACTCTGCGCGCGACCCAGAGCGAGACGCCGGCAAAGAAGCTGGCGGCACTCTCGGATCGGCGGCACGAGACGGTCTCGAGCCGCAGCCTGCGCCCCGGCGACCTCGTGCTGGTCGAGACCGGCGACATCCTGCCGGCCGACGGCGAGGTGGTCGAAGGCATCGCCTCGGTCGACGAGTCGGCGATCACCGGCGAATCGGCGCCGGTGATCCGCGAGGCCGGCGGCGACCGCTCCGCGGTGACCGGCGGCACGCGCGTCGTCTCGGACTGGCTCAAGGTGCGGGTGACGGCGAAGCCGGGGGAAAGCTTCCTCGACCGCATGATCGCCATGGTCGAGGGCGCCGAGCGCCAGAAGACGCCGAACGAGATCGCGCTCAACATCCTGCTGGCCGGCATGACGATCATCTTCCTCATCGTCGTCGCGACGCTGGAGCCCTTCGCCGCCTATTCCGGCGCCACGGTGCCGCTCGTCTTCCTGATCGCCCTGCTGGTCACGCTGATCCCGACGACGATCGGCGGCCTCCTGTCGGCGATCGGCATCGCCGGCATGGACCGGCTGGTCAAGGCCAACGTCATCGCCAAGTCGGGCCGCGCGGTCGAGGCGGCCGGCGACGTCGATACCCTGCTGCTCGACAAGACCGGCACCATCACCTTCGGCGCGCGGCGCGCCGACTCCTTCGATCCCTTGCCGGGCGTCGACCCGCAGGCCCTGGCCGAGAGCGCGCTCCTGGCCTCGCTCGCCGACGAGACGCCCGAGGGCCGCTCGATCGTCGAGCTGGCGCGCCGGCAGCTCGGCCGGACGGTCAGCGACCGGCTCGCCGAGACGCATGGCGCGGCCGAGACCATCGCCTTCTCGGCCCAGACCCGCCTTTCCGGCGCCGACCTCGACGACGGCGCAAAGCTGCGCAAGGGCGCCGCCGACGCGGTGCTGGACTGGTGCGGCGCGGCACCGCCACCGCAGCTCGCGGCGCTGGTCGACCGCATCGCCAAGAGCGGCGGCACGCCGCTCGTGGTCGCCCGCGACCGCCGGCCGCTCGGCGTCATCCACCTGAAGGACATCGTCAAGCCGGGCATCCGGGAACGCTTCGCCGAGCTCAGGCGGATGGGCGTGCGCACGGTGATGATCACCGGCGACAACCCTCTGACGGCGGCGACCATCGCCGCGGAGGCCGGCGTCGACGACTTCCTGGCCGAGGCGACGCCGGAGCGCAAGCTGGAGCTGATCCGCCGCGAGCAGGCCGAGGGCAAGCTGGTCGCGATGTGCGGCGACGGCTCAAACGACGCGCCCGCGCTCGCCCAGGCCGATGTCGGCGTCGCCATGAACACCGGAACCCCCGCTGCCAAGGAGGCGGGGAACCTGATCGACCTCGACAGCGACCCGACCAAGCTGATCGAGATCGTGCTGGTCGGCAAGCAGCTGCTGATCAGCCGGGGTGCCCTGACCACCTTCTCGATCGCCAACGACGTCGCCAAGTACTTCGCGATCCTGCCGGCGATCTTCGTGACCGCCTATCCGGGCCTGCAGGCGCTCAACGTCATGGGTCTTTCGAGCCCGGCCAGCGCGATCCTCTCGGCGGTCATCTTCAACGCCCTGGTCATCCTGGCGCTGATCCCGCTCGCGCTGCGCGGCGTACGCTATGTGCCGGCAGGCGCGGCCAGCCTGCTGCGCCGCAACCTGCTGGTCTACGGCCTCGGCGGGATGGTCGCCCCCTTCGTCGCCATCAAGGCGATCGACCTGATCGTCGCCGCCCTCCATCTCGCCTAGGGTCACCGTCATGCTGCTGCTCACCGGCGTCGCCTATCCGCTCGGCGTGACGGGGCTCGCACAGCTCGTCTTTCCGGACCAGGCGCGCGGAAGCCTCGTCGAGCGCGACGGCCGCGTCATCGGCTCGCGCCTGATCGGCCAGGGCTTCGCGGCCCCGCGCTACTTCCATCCGCGCCCCTCGGCTGCCGGCGCCGGCTACGACGCCGCCGCCTCCGGAGGCAGCAATCTCGGCCCGACCAGTGCCGCCCTCCTGGCCCGCGTCCGGACGGCATCGGAGCGGCTCGCCTCCGGGGCCGATGGTCTCCCGGTGCCGGTGGACCTGGTGACCGCCTCCGGCAGCGGCCTCGACCCCGACATCTCGCCGGCGGCTGCCCTGTTCCAGGCGTCGCGCGTGGCCAAGGCGCGCGGCCTCTCGCTGCTCCTGGTGCGACGCCTGGTGCGCGCGCAGACGGCCGGGCGCACCTTCGGACTCTTCGGCGAGCCGCGGGTCAATGTCCTGGAGCTGAACCTGGCGCTCGACGCCCTGGCCGCCGCGGACAAGCCGCCACCGACGGACTGACATGGCGAAACCCAGAGAGACCCGCCCGGAACCCGAAGCGCTGCTCGCCGAAGCGGCGAAGGAGGGACGCGGCCGCCTCAAGGTCTTCCTGGGGGCGGCTCCCGGCGTCGGCAAGACCTATGCGATGCTCGAGGCGGCACGTCAGCGCGCCGCCGAGGGCGTCGACGTCGTCGCCGGCGTGATCGAGACCCACGGTCGGGCCGAGACCGAGCGGTTGCTCGCGGGCCTCGAGTCGCTGCCGCGCCGGACCGTGCCCTACAGGGGGCGGATCCTCACCGAAATGGATCTCGACGCGCTGCTGCAGCGTCAGCCTCAGCTCGCCCTGGTCGACGAGCTGGCGCACAGCAACGTGCCCGAGAGCCGCCACCTGAAGCGCTGGCAGGACGTCGAGGAGCTGCTCGCCGCCGGCATCGACGTCTATACGACGCTCAACATCCAGCACCTGGAAAGCCTGAACGACGTGGTCGCCCGGATCTCCGGCGTGCGTGTGCGGGAGACGATCCCCGACGGCGTGCTCGAGCTCGCCGACGAGATCGCCCTCGTCGACCTGCCGCCCGAGGAGCTGATCGAGCGCCTGCGCCAGGGCAAGGTCTACATCCAGGAGCAGATCGCCCACGCGATCCAGCACTTCTTCGCCAAGGGCAACCTGACGGCGCTGCGCGAGCTGGCCATGCGCGTCGCCGCCGACCGCGTCGACGCGCAGATGACCGCGCACATGCGCAGCCACGCGATCGCCGGCCCCTGGCCGACCCAGGACCGCATCCTGGTCTGCGTCAACGAGAGCCCGGTCGCCAAGTCGCTGGTGCGGGCCGCCAAGCGCATGGCAGACCGCTCGCGGCTGCCCTGGATCGTCGTCACCGTCGCGACTCCGGCGACGGAAGCGCTGCCCGAAGCCGCCAAGGACGCCGTCGCCGATGCGCTGCGCCTTGCCGAGTCCCTCGGCGCCGAGGTCGTCACGCTGGCCGCCGAGTCCCAGGTCGCCCGCGAGGTGCTCGACTTCGCGCGCAGCCGCAACGTCAACCGCGTCCTGGTCGGGCGGCCGCGGCCGCGCCGCTTCGGCGCCTGGCTGTTCCGCGAGACCGTCGCCGAGAAGCTGATCCGCGAGGCGCAGGACTTCGAGGTCACCATCGTCTCCGCCGACGCCGAGGCGGCGCGCAGGGCGAAGATCGGCGCGCCTCGGCTCAGTCCTGAATCGGACCCCGTCACCTACCTCTGGGCGACCGGGGCGGTCGTCGCAGCCGGCGCCGTCTCCCTGCTCGTCCAGCGGGTCTTCCCGGTCGAGAGCCTGTCGCTGTTCTTCCTGGTCGCCGTGCTGGCGGTCGCGACGCGCTTCGGTCTCTGGCCGTCGATCTACGCCAGCGTGATCAGCTTCCTCGGCTACAACTTCTTCCTGACCGAGCCCTACTACACCTTCCATGTCGCCGACCGGAACGTCGTGCTGGCCCTGCTGCTGTTCCTGGTCGTGGCGATCGCGACCGGCAACCTGGCGGCGCGGCTCAGGGCCCAGGCGGCGGCACAGCGCGCGATCGCGAAGCGCACGGCACAGCTCTACGAGTTCAGCCGCAAGATCGCCAGCGCAGCCTCGCTGGACGACGTCGTCTGGGCGGCCGTGCACCATGTCGCCTCCACCCTGCAGTGCGCCTCGCTCGTCTTGATGCCCGACAGCGGCGCGGCCCTGGCGATCGTCGGCGGCTACCCGCCCGAGGACCAGCTGGAGCCGAAGGACTGGGGAGCGGCCGAGTGGGCCTGGGACCACCGCGAGCCGGCGGGCTGGAGCTCGCCGACCTTGCCTTCCTCGTCGTGGCTCTTCCTGCCGCTGGTCACGCCGCAGGGCGCGCTCGGGCTGCTCGGCGTCGCCTTCGGCCGGCGCCAGCCGCTGGCGCCGGACGAGCGCCGCCTGCTGGAGGCCCTGGTCGACCAGGTCGCGATCGCGATCGAGCGCACGCGCCTTGCCGCCGACATGGAGGAGACGCGCCTGCTGTCCGAGACCGAGCGCCTCAGGGCCGCGCTGCTCTCCTCCGTTAGCCACGACCTGCGCACGCCTCTGGTCTCGATCATCGGCGCCGCGAGCAGTCTGATCGAGGCCGACGCGGCGCTCGGCGAAACCGGCCGCCGGGCCATGGCGGAGACGATCCGCGAGGAAGGCGAGCGGCTCAACCGCTACGTCCAGAACCTGCTCGACATGACCCGGCTCGGCTATGGCGCATTGCAGATCCGGCGCGATTGGGTCGAGCCGCGCGAGCTTGTCGGCCGCGCCGCCCGGCAGCTGCGTCGGGTCCTGCAGCACCACCGGCTGCGCTTCGAGCTGCCGAGGGACCTGCCCGCCGTGCGCGGCGACCCGCTGTTGCTCGAGCAGGTCGTGGCGAACGTGCTCGACAACGCGGCCAAGTATGCACCGCCCGGTAGCGAGATCGTCGTTGCGGCCTCGCTCTCTGCGGGCCGCCTGACCCTCGGCGTGTCCGACCAGGGCCCGGGAATCCCGGAGGAAGACCGGGGGATGATCTTCGACATGTTCTATCGGGTGCGCGCCGGCGACGCCCAGGCCGGCGGCACCGGTCTGGGCCTGGCCATCTGCAAAGGCATCCTGGAGGCCCACGGCGGTGCCATCCGGGCGGAAGCCGCGCACGCCGACGGCAGCGGCACGCGCATCGTCATCGAGCTGCCGGTCGCGGCCGAGCCGCCGATCGAGCTGGCGGAGGAGTGAGCGGCATGGCGACGCGCATCCTGGTCGTCGACGACGAGCAGCAGATCCGCAGGTTCCTGCGGGTCGCCCTCGAGGCGCACGGCTTCGCTGTCCTCGAAGCCCAGCGCGGCACCGAGGCGGTCGGCCTCTGCGCGACCGAGCAGCCGGAGCTCGTGATCCTCGACCTCGGTCTGCCGGACCTGGACGGCAAGGAGGTAGTCGGGCGGATCCGCGAGTGGTCGTCGGTGCCGATCCTGGTTCTGTCCGTCCGCCAGGCCGAGGCCGAGAAGGTCGCGGCTCTGGACGCCGGCGCCAACGACTACGTGGTCAAGCCCTTCGGCATCGCCGAGTTGCTGGCCCGCGTGCGCGCGCTGCTGCGCAGGGTGCCCGGCACCGGCGAAGGCGGCGAGCCCGCCGAGCTGCGCGTCGGCGACCTCGTCGTCGACCTCGCCCGGCACAGCGCGAGCCTGGCCGGCGAGCCACTGCACCTGACGCGCAAGGAATTCGAGCTGCTCCGCCTGCTGGCACGCCACGCCGGGCGCATCGTGACGCACGGCCAGCTGCTGCGCGAGGTCTGGGGGCCGGCCCACGAGGCGGACACCCAGTACCTGCGCGTCTTCGTCGGCCGGCTGCGCCAGAAGCTCGGCGACGACCCGGCGCGACCGAGCTACCTGCTGAACGAGCCCGGCGTCGGCTACCGGCTGCTGACCCCGGAGGAGAGATAGCGGCTCGCCCGGCCGCTCGATGGAGGTTTGCCGTCTTGACTGCGAGATCCCTGCGCTTCGTGCTCTACGTCGACGGCCTGCTGCTGCTGATCCTGGCGGCGGCGATGGCCGTGCCGATGGTCGTCGATGCGGCGCAAGGCGAGCGGGACTGGTTCACCTTCGCGACCTCGGCCGGGGTCACCGCCTATGTCGGCGGCGTGCTCGTCTTCACCTTCTGGGGCGACGGCAGCGCGATCGACCGGCGCAGCGGCTACCTGCTGACGGCCTCGGCCTGGGCCCTGGTCTGCGCCTTCGGCTCGCTGCCGCTGCACTTCTCCTCGCTGCACCTCTCCTTCGCCGACGCCGTCTTCGAGACCATGTCGGGCCTGACCACGACCGGCTCGACGGTGATCGCCGGGCTCGACCACCTGCCGCCCGGCTTGCTGCTGTGGCGCTCGCTGCTGCAATGGATCGGCGGCGTCGGCATCGTCGTCATGGCGATCGTTATGCTGCCGGCGCTCGGCATCGGCGGCATGCAGCTGTTCCGCACCGAGTCCTCGGACATCTCCGGCAAGCCGGTGCCGCGCGTCGTGCAGATGGCCGGCCTGACGATTGCCGTCTACGTCGGCCTCTCGATCGCCTGCGCCGCTGGCTATGGCGCAGCCGGCATGAACTTCTTCGACGCCATCAACCATGCGATGGCGACCATCGCGACCGGCGGCTTCTCGACCAAGGACGCCTCGATCGGCTACTACGATTCGGTGCCGATCGAGCTGGTCGGGATCGTCTTCATGGTCGCCGGCGCCTGCCCGCTGATCTGGTACGCGCGGCTGATCACGCACCGCCGTCAGGCGCTCTCGGAGGAGCGGCAGGTGCCGGCCCTGCTCGCGGTGCTGGTCGTCGCCGTCGCCGTGGTCACCGTCTGGAACGTCGCGGAGAACGGCATGCCGATCGGCCATGCCCTGCGGGTCTCGGCCTTCAACGTGACCTCGGTCCTGACCGACACCGGCTTCGCGACGGCCGACTTCTCGGCCTGGGGCAGCTTCGCGGTCGGCCTCTTCTTCATGCTCTACCTGCTCGGCGGCTGTGCCGGCTCGACGGCCGGCGCGATCAAGGTGTTCCGCTGGCAGATCCTCTTCGCCTCGGCCAAGCGTCAGCTCCGCATGATGCTCTCGCCGCATCGTGTCCTGGTAACGCGCTACGGACGGAAAGCCGTCGAGGACGAGACCGTCCACTCGGTGCGCAACTTCTTCTTCCTCTACCTGCTGACGCTGCTGCTGCTGACCCTGCTTGTGACCGCTACGGGCGTCGACTTCCTGTCGAGCGCCAGCGCGGTCGCCCAGGCCATGGCCAATGCCGGCCCGGGCCTCGGCCAGATGGGCGGGCCGGCAGGAAACTTCGGTGCATTTCCGGATCCGGCGAAGTGGCTGCTGTCACTCGCCATGCTGCTCGGCCGCCTCGAGCTCTCGACGCTCTATGTGCTCCTGCTGCCGGACTACTGGAGGGCTTGACCGCTGAAGGTGGCGCACACCAGCAACTGCAGCTACGCGGAACGCGCTCTCGATAGGCAAGCGATGAGCCATACCGCTGCCGCCACGACGGCGTAGCAGGCCGACCCGAGCCCGACGAGAGCGCCGAGCGGAACGAGCATCGGGCTCGCCGGGACCACGAAGGAAAGCTGCAGGAAGGCATCTCTTCCGAGAACGATCGCCGCACCCGCAGCGGTACTGCCGACGAGCCCGCCCACAATCAGGAGCCTGTCGTACGGCGCGACGCCGAGGAACCCGCGCCGCCACAGCAGGCCGAGCAAGAGCAGCGCGTAAATCCAGACGCCGACCGATGTCGCCGCAGCAAGGCCGGCGTGACGCAGGGGAGCGACGAGGACGAGCTTCAGCAGGACGTTGACCAGCGTGGCAACGAGGAGCGCCTTCACGGGAGTTGCCGTGTCGCCGCGCGCATGGAGTGCCGCGACGATCGGACGGAGCATGATCGCCGCCGGCAGCCCGACCGAGTAGGCGGCAAGCGCACGGGCCGAGGCAAGGACGTCCGCCGGACCGAAGGCACCGCGTGCGAAGAGCACCGAAAGGATCCAGTCGCCGAGCAACGCCAACACGACTGCGCATGGCACCCCGGCCACCACGGCGACGGCGAGTCCCCGGCCGAGCTCGCGGGCGGCGCCCGCCTCGTCCCCGGCAGCGACGCGCCGAGCCAGCGCCGGCAGGATCGCCGTGCCGAGCGCAATGCCGATGACCGCGAGGGGCAACTGATAGAGGCGATCCGCATAGTACAGGTAGGAGATCGACCCGGCCGGCAGCAGGCTTGCGATCACTGTGTCGGCGAAGACGGCGATCTGCACGCCGCCTGCACCGAGCACGGCGGGACCGAAGCGTCTTGCAAAGGTCCGCACAGGGCGCGAGGCCCGGGGCCAGGACAGCCGCGTCGAGAGACCCGCTCGCCATACCGCGAGCAGAAGGAGCGCCAACTGGACCACCCCGCCGGCAAGCACTCCGACCGCGGCCGCATGGCCTGCGTCGGGAAAGTGCCGGGCAGACAGAAGGGCTGCTGTCATCGCGAGGTTGAGCAGGATCGGGGCGGCGGCCCCGGCGGCGAAGCGGCCGTGGGCATTGAGCACACCCGTTAGAAGGGTCACCGTCGAGAGGCGGAGCAGGTATGGAAAAGTGATCCGGGTGAGTTCGACAGTAAGCGCGAAGCGTGCGGGCTCGTCGGCAAATCCTGGCGCCAGAAGTCTGACGATCGCTCCGGTCATCCCGAGAGCCACGACGAGCAGGGCGACGTTCACCAGTGCCACCCAGGTCAGGATCTGCGCGCGGCAATCGGCGGCCGCCCCCTGTCCCTCCCGCTCCAGGACAGCTGCATAGGTGGGCACGAAGGCAGCATTGAACGCGCCTTCGCCGAGGACTGCGCGCAAATGGTTCGGAAGCCGGAAGGCGACCATGAAGGCATCGGCCAAGGGGCCGGCGCCGAGAGCGGACGCCATGACGAGGTCGCGCAGGAAGCCAAACAGCCGGCTGAGCAGCGTCCAGCCGGCGACCGACGAAGCGTGCTTCAGCAGCAAGGACTTGACCTCCCCGTCCGAGCGGCGGCGCCAGCTGCCGTCACCGGCGCGCGACACATCGCTGCTAGCCCAGCGGCCAGAAGAGCGGGATGACGAACGTCGCGGTTGCCCAGAGGAGCAGGTTGAGAGGCAAGCCGACCCGGACGAAGTCGATGAAGCGATAGCCGCCGGCTCCATAGACGAATGTGTTGGTCTGGTAGCCGATCGGGGTCGCGAAGCTGGCGCTGGCGGCGAACATGACGGCGACGACGAAGGGCCTCGGATCGACGCCGAGCTGGTGGGCGAGCCCGACCGCGATCGGCGTCAGCAGGATCGCGGCAGCGTTGTTGCTCATTACCTCGGTGAGGGCCGAGGTGATGAAGTAGACCGCGGACAGCACCGCCACGGGCCCGAGCGACCCGACGACGCCGGTGAGGCTGTCCACGATCAGCTTCGCGGCGCCGGTCTTCTCCATGGCGATGCCGACCGCCAGCATGCCAAAGATCAGCATCAAAATGTTCCAGCGAACGGAGGCGTAGGCCTCCTCGGGGTCGAGGCAGCGGAAGGCGACGACGCCGGTTGCCGCCATCAGTGCGAGCGCGGCGATCGGCAGGACTTCGAAGGCGGCGAAGACCATGACGAGGAGCACGGCCCCGATCGCGATCGGGGCCTTGCTCCGTCTCAGGGGCCGCTCGCTTGGTTCGGTCAGGTTGACGAGCTCGCGGTAGTCGAACAGCCGCTGCAAGCTCTCCGGCGACGCTTCCAACAGCAGCGTGTCGCCCATCTCCAGGTGCACGTCGTCGAAGTTGCCCGACAGGTCGGCGCCCTGGCGATGGATCGCGAGGATGTAGGCGCCGTAGAGTCGTCCGAGGCTGAGGTCGGCGACGCGCCGCCCGAGGAAGCGCGACTGCGGCCCGACCACGCCCTCCATGACCACCGCCTCCCGCGCCCGGATCGGCTCGATGGCGTGAGGTTCGCGCCCGCCGAAGGCCACGTCGCCGGCGTCCCGTAGCCCGAGCACGTCGGCAATCTTGCTGCGCACGACCAGACGGTCGCCCGCACGCAACTCGAGATCCTCCGCCAGGCGCTGCCGTAGGGAGAGGTCGCCGCGGATGACGTCGATGACCTGCAGGCCGCGGGACTCGGTGAAGCCCGCCTCCTTGAGGCGCTTGCCGACCAGCGGCGATTCGTATGGCACGAGCACGTCGGCAAGGAAGTGGCGGTCCTCGGAGCGCGGCAGCAGGCTGGCACCGCTCGTCCGGTCGGGGAGGAGCCAGCGACCGACGAGCAGCAGGTAGAGGATGCCGACAGCCCCCATCATGGCGCCGGCGACCGTGATCTCGAACATCCCGAAGGGAGCCAGGCCCTGCTGCTGGGCGACGCCGTCGACGAGGATGTTGGTCGAGGTTCCGATCAGCGTGGTGGTGCCGCCGAAGATGCTGGCAAAGGAGAGCGGGATCAGGAGCTTCGAAGGGGCTCGGCCAGTGGCCTTGGCGAGGCTGAGCACGACCGGCGTGAGGATGACAACGACAGGGGTGTTGTTGATGAAGGCCGACAGGACCATCACGCTGAGCATCATCGTCGCCAAGGCGAGCTGAGGCGAACGGCGCCCGGCGCCGGCAACGATCCGTCCGAGCCGATCGATTGCACCCGTGCGCTCGAGCGCTGCGCTCAGCACGAACATGGCAGCGATGGTGACCGGGGCGCTGTTGCTGAACATCCCCAAGACCTCGGATGTCTTCAGGATGCCGGTGGCAAGCAGCACCGCGACGGCAGAGAGGGCGACGATGTCAGGAGCGAGGCGCTCCCGTACGAAGCCAAAAAAGACGACAACCACCAGAAGGAGCACGATGCCGATCTGCAGCGACGGCCAATCCGCAATCGTCATCTTTGGGCTCTGAAAGTCTGCAAGTCCGGAACAGCGGCGGCCTCTATAGCACGCCTGAAGATGGCATGGATTGGACCGAAGCAAAGCGCCCGGGGGGGCGATCGCATTCCCGAAGGACCATGGCCGTCCGACGCCATTCGCAGGTGTGCATCTTTGATATACTCTATCGACCTGATAGAGTCTCTGATCTCGTTGGGCACCTTCGGCTCATGGGCTTGCTGCCGTCCGAACTCGGTCTCGGGGCGCTGCGCCGCCCCGGCTCGTCGCACCCGCGTCGATGGGCAGGGGTCCCGATCATGCCTCGCCTGATGCTGACAGCCTCGACGCGCCCTCTTTCGTTCGGCAGCAGTCTGCCAGATCGATTGAGGCCGACCTTCTCGCAGTTCGAGGCTGATGGCTGGCTGCTGCGGGAGGCCTGCCCCCGCTACTTCCTCTGCTGGCGGAACAGCGCGCTGGTGCTGGAAAGCACGGTCCCGGTAGCGATCTTCCCCGACGGGCAAGCGACCTTGTCGGTGGAGGAGCGCGCGCTGTTCCTTCTGTTCGAGTTGTTCAGACGGTTGTTGCGGATCGAGACGATCAAAGCCGGCCGGCAGGCTTCGGCAATCGACGAGCCAGGGACTTCCCGACTGCTTGCCGGGCGTGCCGCCGCACTTCTATGGGGCGATGCGGTCGATCCGGCCGCTGCCCTGCGGCTGCTTCGGCAGGCGGAGCTCAGGATCGTCAAGGCGGTCGCGGGGCTCTGGGCAGACGACGGGCAGTCGGGACCCGCCTTCCTGCCGCCGCATCTCAGGGAGGTCCGGCCTCCCCGTGACGCCTGGCAGCAACGGGGATGAGCTTGCATGTCGCCTGGCCGACCCCTATAAGACGACCCATTCTATAGACATTCGGGCGCAGGATGCCGAGTCGCGCGCGGGCAGAAGGAGCGGTACGACCGATGATCTCCCAGAAGGCCAAGTACGCATTGAGGGCGTTGCTTGCCCTCGCCAAGGAGGAGCCGGGCCAGTCGCTCCTGATCTCCGAGATCGCGGAGAGCCAAAGCATTCCGAAGAAGTTCCTCGAGCAGATCCTGCTCGATCTCAAACACCACGGCATCGTCATGAGCCGGCGCGGCAAGTCCGGCGGCTACCTGCTGCTCAAGCCTGCCGGACAGATCACCTTCGGGGAGGTGCTGCGCATCATCGACGGACCGATCGCCCCGCTGCCCTGTCTCAGCCGCATGGCCTATCGGCGCTGCGAGGACTGCTCGCAGGAAGAGAGGTGCGAGTTGCGGCGCGTTTTCGCCCGTGTTGCGACGGCAACGCGGGATGTTCTGGACGGCACGACGATCGCGGACGCCGGGACAGTCGAGGAAGCATTGAGCGGACCGTCGGGCGCGGCGCGCGCAGCCTCTTAGGGGGTGTCGCTGGCGCCGGCGTCGATCCCGATTGACAAAGACGACTTAGACGATAGACTTTAAGAGTATTCATCGGGAGGTGCTGCCAATGACCCGACGGCCTTTGTCCCAGAGACAGCGTCTCGTCGCCGCGGCCGCGTTCCTCGCGCTCCTCGGCGTCGCCGCTGCAAACCTGGCACTTCTCGTAGCGCTTGCCTCCGGAGGCGCGCGCGCAACAACAACACCCAACATCGTCGGACGGGCAGTAGCGATCGGCGTGACGGCGCCGACGGCAGACAAGGCCTCGCCTTAATCTCGATTATCACTGTAGAGATAATGTAGTGATGCGCGTCGGCACTTCTGTCGCCGAAGCCACGAGGGCGCGGGTCGACTGGCCGGTCGTGAGATCCGAAATCAAACCAACGAGGAGAATCCCGATGCCTCGAGGTGCACGTTCGATCGCAATCGTCGGTGCCGGCTTCTCCGGCACCCTGATGGCCATCCATCTGCTCCCCCGCGCTCGCGGAGGCGACCGCATCTACCTCTTCGAGCAGGCGCCGCCCTTCGCTCGGGGTGTCGCCTACGGAACCGACGACCCGCTGCACCTGCTCAACGTCGGGGCGGCCGGCCTGGGCGCCCTCGAGGACCATCCGCGCGGCTTCCTCGACTGGCTGAACAGCCCGGCCTCCGGCGATCTCGGCGGTCTGCGGCGACCGCTTGCCGCGGATGCCTTCGTGTCCCGGATGCTCTATGGCCGCTACCTGCAGCATTGCCTCCACGAGGTGCTGTCCAGCGCCCGCAGGGGCCGGCATTTCCGCCCGGTGACGGATGAAGTCGTCGACATCGAAGAGCTGGGGAGTGGCTTGACGGTACGGGTTCGGGACGGCCGGAGCTTTGCCGTCGACAGTGCAGTCGTCGCGACCGGCAACCGCCCGCCAGACGACGTCGCGCTTCCCTGCTACGTAGGCAATCCCTGGAATCCCGGCGCCACCCTGGGCATCGATCCAAGCGCGGACGTCCTGCTGATCGGCACCGGCCTGACCATGGTCGACGTCGTTCTGAGCCTGGTCGGCCAGGGGCACGAGGGCCGGATTCACGCGGTATCGCGGCGCGGCCTGCTGCCCCGCACGCAGGCTCCGGAGAGCGCTCTGCCGGCCTGGCGGATCGCGACGCCACTGCCCCCGACGGCGCTCGGCCTGCTGCAGGCGGTCCGGGCCGAAGTGGCTGTCGCCGCGGCACACGGCCGGCCGTGGCAGGACGTCGTGCAGGCCCTGCGCCCGAGGAGCCAGGCTCTGTGGCAGAGCCTCGACGCGCAGGAGCGCCGGCGCTTCCTCCGGCATCTGCGGCCCTGGTGGGAGGTTCATCGGCACCGTCTGGCGCCATCGGTCTCGGCACACCTCGACCGCCTCCTGAAATCAGGCCAGCTGAGCGTTCGGGCTGGACGCATCGACGAGCAACTGCTGGAGGGCGACCGGCTGGTGGTGCGCGTGCGCGCACGCGGAAGCCGCACTGTGGAGGAACTGTCGGTGGCCCGAGTCATCAACTGCTCTGGTCCGAGGACCGATTGCGCCGACCCCGGATCGCCGCTGCTGCGCGCGCTGCTGGCCCGCGGGCTGGCTCGTCCCGACGGGCACGGTCTGGGCCTCGAGGTGGACCAGGGCTGTGCGCTGCTCGATCGGCACGGGGAGCCGTCCGAGCGCCTCTTCGCCCTCGGCCCCGTGACCCGCGGGACCTTCTGGGAGATTACCGCGGTGCCGGAGATCCGCAGGCGGTGCGCGACACTTGCCGCGGATCTGATGCGGGCAAGCGCGGCAGAACCGGCGGCACGTCCCCGCCTCGCCGTCGGGCTCTAGCAGGTTGCTGAAAATGGGTCTTCCGGCTCGGCCCGGGAGGTGATTCGATTCCGCCGTTGTCTTGCCGAGGGAGGCTTGGCATGCGCGGCGGTGATGCGAGCTCGGGCGGGCTGTTCAGTTATGTGAGCTGCGAGGCTCGGGTGCCGGCGGATCATCCGCTGCGGGCGATCCGGGCGATCGTCGACGAGGCGCTGGAGGTGCTTTCGCCGCGCTTCGATGAGCTCTATTCGCGGATCGGCCGGCCGTCGATCGCGCCGGAGAAGCTGCTGCGGGCGCTGCTGCTGCAGGCCTTCTACTCGATCCGTTCGGAGCGGCAACTGATGGAG
>NZ_FWZX01000056.1 GCF_900177295.1 Tistlia consotensis USBA 355 | reverse complement strand
CCGCGGTATCGTCATAGGGCTACTCCTAGGATTACCCCTAGGACCTTCCCACGATCCCGCTATCCCGCAAGGCGGCTCTCACCGGAGGCGTACGTACCGCCGCCGACGCTGCTGGATGTACATGCGAAACCGCCGCTCCCACCAACGCAATCCACCAACGGGATAGGGGCAGGAACGGCGGAAATCAAGCGTTCTGCGGCCCGGAGGCCGCTGGCCTAACGGGAGTAGTACTCGATGACCAGGTTCGGCTCCATCTGCACGGCGTAGGGCACGTCGGCCAGCTTCGGGCCGCGCACGAAGGTCGCCTTGGCCTCGCGGTCGTCGACCTCGATGTAGTCCGGCAGGTCGCGCTCGCTGGAGCTCATGGCCTCCAGGACGATGGCCAGCTCGCGGCTCTTCTGCTTGACCTGCACGATGTCGCCGTCCTTGACCTGGTAGGACGGGATGGTGACGCGCTTGCCGTTGACCAGGACGTGGCCGTGGTTGACGAACTGCCGCGCGGCGAAGACCGTCGGCACGAACTTCGAGCGGTAGACGACCGCGTCGAGGCGGCGCTCCAGCAGCTCGATCAGGTTCTCGCCGGTGTCGCCGCGGCGGCGCGTCGCCTCTTCGTAGTAGCGGCGGAACTGCTTCTCGCCGACGTCGCCGTAGTACTGCTTCAGCTTCTGCTTGGCGCGCAGCTGCGTGCCGAAGTCCGACGGCTTGCGGCGGCGCTGGCCGTGCTGGCCCGGGCCGTACTCGCGCTTGTTGACCGGGCTCTTCGGCCGGCCCCAGAGGTTCTCGCCGAGACGACGGTCGATCTTGTACTTGGAATTCTGACGCTTGGCCAAAGGCCCACTCCTTCGTATTGCGAGTTTTGTCCCGGTAGTCCGCCGGCCCCGTCACAAGGCGGCGCCGGAGGCGGGGTGCGGGCACGCCAAGTGCCGCCCGAACCCGCTTTCCCAGGAAGGAAGCGCGGGACTATACGCAGCGCGCCGGGGATGTCAAACAGATCCCCATGCCGAAGGATCACGATACCGCCGCGGCCCGCCAGCGCTACGGCTTCTGGGTCACGCTGGCCGGCGTTCTGGCGCTCTGCCCGGACACCCTGCTGGTCCGCCTGATCGCGACCGACGCCTGGACCCTGATGTTCTGGCGCGGCCTCCTGATGGGCATCGGCCTGCTGGTCTTCTTCGCCGCCGGCGAAGGGCCGGGCTGGCTGGCCCGGCTCCTGCGGATCGGCTGGCCGGGCGTCGCCGCCGCGCTGATGTTCGCCACGAACGCGATCTGCTTCGTGCTGGCGCTCGACAACACGACGGTCGCCAACACCCTGCTGATCGTCGCGACCTCGCCCTTCTTCTCGGCCCTCCTGTCCTGGATCTTCCTCGGCGAGCGGATCTCGCTGCGCACCACCCTGGCGATCCTGGTCGCCTGCGCCGGCATCGCGACGATCTTTTCCGGCTCGCTGGTCGGGGCGGACCACGCCGGCAGCCTGTGGGGCGACCTCTCGGCGCTCTGCACCGCGGTCGGCATGGCCGGCGGCTTCGTGCTGGTGCGCCGGCACCGGCGGGTCAACATGGTCCCGGCCATGGCGCTCGGCGACCTGATCGCCTGCCTGGTCGCCCTGCCGCTGGCCAGCCCCCTGGCGCTCGACGGCAGCCAGTTCGGCCTGACCCTGATCATGGGCCTGCTGCTGCTGCCGGTCGCCTTCGGCCTGATCACCATCGGCCCGCGCTACATCCCGGCACCGGAGGTCGGCCTGATGATGCTGCTGGAGACCGTGCTGGGCCCGCTGCTGGTCTGGGCGGTGGTCGGCGAGGCGAGCTCACCCGAGGCGCTGATCGGCGGTGCCGTCGTCGTCGGCACCCTCGCCGTCCACGCCCTGATCGGGCTGCGCCAGGCCAGCCGGGCGGCCGCCCGCGCCGCTGCCGCGCCCACCGCCGCTCCCGGCCGCGTCGCGCGGCGCCCGGCCGAGCTTCGCGCCGAGCAGAGCGGACAGCACGCCCTGTAGGGTGCGCACCTCCTGGTCGGTCAGCTCGTTGCGCAGGAACAGGGCGCGCAGGTTGCGCGCCATGCCCGGCCGCTTCTCCGGCGGATGGAAGAAGCCCATCCGGTCGAGCGCCTCCTCCAGGCGGTCGAGGAAGCCGAGCAGCCGGCCGCGCTCGACCGGCTCGGAGCCGCCGGTGTGCAGGAAGCGCGCCGGCCCGGTCTCGCCGGCCTGGTACCACTCGTAGCCGGCCAGCAGCACGGCCTGCGCCAGGTTGAGCGACGAATAGGCCGGGTTGAGCGGCACGGTCAGCAGGGTGTCGGCCAGCGCGACCTCGTCGTTCTCCAGCCCCGTGCGTTCGGGCCCGAACAGGATGCCGACCTTCTCGCCGGCGGCGAGATGGCCGCGCGCCTCGGCCGCCGCCCGGCGCGCCGTGACGACCGGCTTGACCTGCTCGCGGCCGCGCGCCGTCGTCGCGTAGACCCGGGTCAGGTCGGCGACCGCCTCGGCCGCCGTCGGGAACAGGGTCGCGCGCTCCAGCACCAGGTCGGCACCGGAAGCCGCCGCCACCGCCGCCGGGTTCGGCCAGCCGTCGCGCGGCGCCACCAGGCGCAGCTCGGTCAGGCCGCAGTTCAGCATGGCGCGCGCGCTCATGCCGATGTTCTCGCCGAGCTGCGGGCGCACCAGGATGACGATCGGGGCGGGCGGCGTGTTGGCCGCCTCGCTGCGGTTAGTGCCGGCCACTGTGAGGCCCCCCGACATCGAACCGCAAGAACCCGTCATCCCGGAAGCCGCTTTGCCCGAAAGCTCTGCTTTCGTTGGCGAAGCGAGCTATCCGGGACCCAGGGCCACAGGCCGCGGCGTCACGGCCCTGGGTCCCGGGTCGCAAGGCTCGCACGCCGAAAGCCTGTCGGCTTTCGGGCTCGCCTAGCGCCCGGGATGACGGAATCGGAGAGCCCATTCGAAATTCACGCCCCTAGGCCGCCGGCTCGACGCCGGCGCGGTAGAGCTTCCAGACGATCGCGTCGGCGAGCGCGTTGAAGGAGGCGTCGATGACGTTCGGCGAGACGCCGACCGTGGTCCAGCGGCCCGACTTGCCGGCGCTCTCGATCATCACCCGGGTGACCGCCTCGGTGCCGGCCTGGGGCGTCAGGATGCGCACCTTGTAGTCGGTGAGGCGCATCGACTCGAGGATCGGGTAGGTCGGGTTGAGCGCCTTCCTGAGCGCCTTGTCGAGCGCGTCGACCGGGCCGTTGCCGTCGGCCACGGTCATGACCTCCTCGGCGCCGATCCGCACGGTGACCGTCGCCTCGGACTCGGTGACGAGGTCGCCGCGCGCGTTCCAGCGCCGGTCGTCCATGACCCGGAAGCGGCTGAGCTCGAAGTAGGCCGGCACCTCGCCGAGCTCGCGGCGCGCCAGCAGCTCGAAGGAGGCGGCGGCGCCATCGTAGGCGTAGCCCTCGAACTCGCGGCGCTTGACCTCCTCGACCAGTCGCCCGACCCGCCTGTCGTCCGGATCGACCTCGACGCCGATCTCGCGCAGGCGGGCCAGGATGTTGGAGCGGCCGGCCTGGTCGGAGACGACGATGTGGCGGCGGTTCCCGACGCTCTCCGGCGGCACGTGCTCGTAGGTCCGCGGGTCCTTCTCGACCGCCGAGACGTGCAGCCCGCCCTTGTGGGCGAAAGCCCTTTCGCCGACGTAGGCGGCGTCGGTCCGGCTCGGCCGGTTGAGCCGCTCGTCGAGCAGGCGCGACAGGCTGGTGAGATGGGTCAGCGCCTCGGCATCGACCCCGGTCTGCCAGTCGGTCTTGAGCGCCAGCGTCGCGATCAGGGTGACGATGTTGGCGTTGCCGCAGCGCTCGCCGAGGCCGTTGAGCGTGCCCTGGACCTGGCGCGCACCGGCCTCGATCGCCGCCAGGGAGCTGGCGACGGCGTTCTCTGTGTCGTTGTGGCAGTGGATGCCGAGCCGGGCCTCGGGCAGCGCCTCGCGGACCGCGCCGACGATGCGCCGGATCTCGTCGGGCAGCGTGCCGCCGTTGGTGTCGCAGAGCACCAGCCAGGAGGCGCCGCCCTCGGCCGCCGCCTTCAGGCAGTCGAGCGCATAGCCGGGATTGGCCTTCCAGCCGTCGAAGAAGTGCTCGGCGTCGAACAGGGCCTCGTCCTTGCGGGCGGCCATGTGAGCGATCGAATCCCGGATCAGCTCCAGGTTCTCGGCGAGCGGGATGCCGAGCGCGAGGTCGACGTGGAAGTCCCAGGTCTTGCCGACCAGGCAGGCCGCCGTCGCCCTGGACTGGACCAGCGCCGCCAGGCCGGGGTCGTTCTCGGCCGAGCGGCCCGGCCGCCGGGTCATGCCGAAGGCGACGAAGCGGGCGTTCCGGAAGGCCGGCGGCTCGGCGAAGAAGGAATCGTCGGTCGGGTTGGCGCCCGGCCAGCCGCCCTCGACGTAGTCCAGGCCGATCCGGTCGAGCGCCTCGGCGATGGCGATCTTGTCGGCGACGGTGAAGTCGACGCCCTGGGTCTGGGCGCCGTCGCGCAGCGTCGTGTCGAAGAGGTGGATGCGCTTGTCGGACAAGGCACGCCTTCCGGCCCGGGCGGGCATTGCAGAGAGGGGGTCTTGACCTAGCCGAGGTCGGCCTCCGGGAGCAAGCGGCGTTGCTTGCTCCGGGCGCGCGGCTACTCCCTCTCCGCCCCTTCGGGGGGGAGAGGGCTGGGGTGAGGTGGGGGCGACCCTGCGGCGGCTGCGGAGCCGGAGGGAGAGGCCGGATCCCCCACCTCTCCCTGCCCCTCTCCCCCCCCGAGGGGGGCGGAGAGGGAATCCTTGGCACCGGCAGGGGCGAGCCGCTCCAGCACCCGCTCGCGGCCGATCAGCGGCAGCAGCTCCGACATCTCCGGCCCGTGCGGCTGCCCGGTCAGGGCCAGGCGCAGCGGCAGGAAGAGCGCCTTGCCCTTGCGGCCGGTCGCCTGCTTGAGGGCCTCGGTCCAGGCCTTCCAGGTGGTCCCGTCCCAGGGCTCGGGCGGCAGCAGGCGGGCGGCCTCGGCCAGGTAGTCGGGCTCCTCGACGGCGGGGCGGATCGTGCCGCGGGCGACCTGGTACCAGAGGCCGGCCTCGCCGCGGCGGGCGAGGTTGCCGCGCACGGCGAGCCAGAGCGCCTCGTCGAAGCCGGCGAAGCCGCGCGCCTCGAGCCAGGGCCTGACCGTCGCATAGGGCATGGCGTGGAGCAGGCGGGCGTTGAGGTGCTCCAGCTCCGCCGGATCGTATTTCGGCGTCGCCCGCCCGAAACGGGTCACGTCGAACGCCGCGACCAGTTCCTCCAGGTCCTGGCGCGGCTCGATCGGGTCCGGCGTGCCGAGCCTGGCCAGGTAGGAATTGAGCGCCATCGGCTCCAGCCCCTCCTCCCAGAAGTGGCGCAGGGCGAGCGAGCCGAGCCGCTTCGACAGGCCCTGGCCCCGGGCGTCGGTCAGCAGCGGCAGGTGCGCGAAGACCGGGACCGGCCCGCCGAGCGCCTCGAACAGCTGGATCTGCACGGCGGTGTTGGCGACGTGGTCCTCGCCGCGCAGCACGTGGCTGATGCCGAGCTCCAGGTCGTCGACGACGCTGCTGAGGGTGTAGAGCGGCCGGCCGTCGGCGCGCAGCAGCACCGGGTCCGACAGCTTGTCGCCCTCGAAGCGCTGGGCCCCGCGCACGGAGTCGTCCCACGCGACGGCCGCGTGCTCCAGCCGGAAGCGCCAGTGCGGCGCCCGCCCCTCGGCCTCCAGCCCGGCGCGCGCGGCCGCGTCCAGCTTCAGCGCGGCACGGTCGTAGAGCGGCGGCCGGCCGGACTTGAGCTGCAGCCTGCGCTTCAGCTCCAGCTCCTCGGCGGTCTCGTAGCAGGGATAGAGCCGGCCCGCGGCCTTCAGGCGCTCGGCGGCGGCGGCGTAGCGGTCCAGGCGGTCGGACTGGCGCGCGAAGGCATCCCAGGCGAGGCCGAGCCAGGCCAGGTCCTCCTCGATGCCGGCGGCGTACTCGGCCGTCGAGCGCTCGACGTCGGTGTCGTCCAGGCGCAGCAGGAAGTGGCCGCCCGCCTGCCTCGCCCACAGCCAGTTGAGCAGCGCGACGCGGGCGTTGCCGACGTGCAGGCGGCCGGTCGGGCTGGGCGCGAAGCGGACCTTCATGGGGCGAGCGAGGAAGACCGGGGCGGGCGGCTCAGCCCGGCCCCTTGAAGGCGTTGACGATCGGGTAGCGGCGGTCGCGGCCGAAGGAGCGGCGGGTGATCTTGACCCCCGGCGGCGCCTGGCGGCGCTTGTACTCGGCGTTCTCCAGCAGGCGCCAGACCCGGTTGACCGTCTCGCGCGGATGGCCGCGCCCGACGATCGCATCGATCGAGGCCTCCTGCTCGATCAGGCCCGAGAGGATGTCGTCGAGCACCGGATAGGGCGGCAGCGAGTCCTCGTCCTTCTGGTCGGGCTTGAGCTCGGCCGAGGGCGGCTTGGTGATGATCCGCTCGGGGATGACCCGGCCGTCGGCACCCAGGGCATCGGCGGGCCTGGCCTGATTGCGCCACCGGGAGAGCTGGAAGACCGTCGTCTTGTAGACGTCCTTCAGCACGTTGAAGCCGCCGCACATGTCGCCGTAGAGGGTCGCGTAGCCGACGCTCATCTCGCTCTTGTTGCCGGTCGACAGCACCATCGGGCCGAACTTGTTGGAGATCGCCATCAGGGTGATGCCGCGGGCGCGCGACTGCAGGTTCTCCTCGGTGGTGTCCGGCGGCAGGGAGTCGAAGAGCGGCCTCAGCATGCCCTCGTAGGCCTGCATCGCCGGGCCGATGTCGATCTCGTCGAGCCTGAGGCCGTTGAGCCGCGCCAGCTCGGCGGCGTCGTCCAGGCTTTCCCGGCTGGTGTAGGGGCTCGGCATCATCACGCAGTGGACCCGCTCCGGCCCCAGGGCGTCGGCGGCGATGACCGCCGAGATCGCCGAATCGATGCCGCCCGACAGGCCGAGCACGATGCCGGGGAAGCCGCTCTTGGTGACGTAGTCGCGCAGGCCCAGCATCAGGGCGCGATAGACCGGCTCCATGCCGCTGCCCGGCGGCGCCTGGTCGCCGCTCTCGACGCTCCAGCCCTCGGGCCCGCGGCTCCAGCGGGTGATGCTCAGCGCCTCGACGAACTCCGGCAGCTGGACCTTGAGGTTGCGCCCGGCGTCGACGACGAAGGAGGCGCCGTCGAAGACCAGCTCGTCCTGGCCGCCGACCTGGTTCACGTAGATCAGCGGCAGGCCGCACTCGACGACCCGCTCGACCGCCAGCTGCAGCCGCTCGTCGCTCTTGTCGCTCTCGTAGGGGCTGCCGTTCGGCACGACCAGGATCTCGGCGCCCGATTCCTCCAGGCACTCGGCGACGTCGGGGAACCACATGTCCTCGCAGACCATGACGCCGAGGCGCACGCCGCGGAAGTTGACCGGCCCCGGCAGCGGCCCCGGCGCGAAGACCCGGATCTCGTCGAAGACGCCGTAGTTCGGCAGGTGGTGCTTGGTGCGCAGCGCCCGGATCTCGCCGCCGTCGAGCAGCAGCGCGGCGTTGTAGACCTTGCCGCGCAGGGGCGCCCTGGCCTCGGGGTCGAGCCGCCAGGGCGCGCCGATCAGCAGCGCCGGCCCGCCGTCCGCCGTCTCGGCGGCCAGCGCCTCGACGCCGCGCTGGACGGCGTCCAGGAAGTCCGGCTTCAGCACCAGGTCCTCCGGCGGATAGCCGGAGACGCAGAGCTCGGTCGCGACCACCAGATCCGCGCCCTCGGCCGCCGCCCGGGCGCGGACGCCGCGCAGCTTGTCGAGATTGGCCGGCAGGTTGCCGACCGTCGGATTGATCTGGGCGAGCGCGATGGTCAGGCGGTCGGTCATAGCGGCCCGATATACTCCTCGGGTACGTGGGGCTCCAGGATCGCGATCAGTTCCGGCAGGTCGTGCCGCACCGTCTCGGCGAGCACATCATCGCGGATCTGGAAATATCCGTGAACCAGCCTGTGCCTCATACCGACGATCGCCGTCCAGGCGACCGCCGGCAGCCTGTTCCGAGACTCGTCGGAAACGTTGGAGCCGGCCTCTCCGATCACCTGAATCAGATAGATCAGGCCGTGGCGTCGCGCGGGATCTCCGAGGGCGGCATCCGGCGTGCCGCTCCCAATCAGTCTCGTCGCTTCGCGCGCGGCGTGAAGCATGTGCCCGAGCCGAACGAGATCACGCTCGTTCATACTGACGCTCGGCGCTCCGCATGATCCGATCCGCCAGGGCCGGATGCAGATCCTCCGGCCGCCCGAGATCGACCCGGCGACCGCCGAAGAAGGGACGGAGGCGGGCCTCGAGGCCGGCCAGCGTCAGCAGCGACGGGCGGACGCCTTCTTCGAACTCGACCAGCACGTCGACATCGCTCTCGGGCCCGAAGTCGTCGCGCAGCGCCGATCCGAAGAGCGACAGCTTCCGGATGCCGTTCGATCGGCAGAAGGCGGCCAGCGCCTCGCGGTCGATGGTCAGGCGGTCGGTCATGGCTTCCTAGCTACGCCCGACGCCGGCCAGGGACAAGCCCCGCGGGGCGCGAGTCAGGCGACGCTGGACAGCGGGGCGAGGGCGAGCGGCGCGATCTCCGGGACGCCGCCGAGGCGCAGGCTGACCAGGGAGTTCGGCGGCACGGCGTGCCAGCAGGCGCGCTCGATGTCGAGCGGCTCGGAGGCCAGCACCGTGCCGCTCGGGAAGTCGCGGAAGTAGAGCGTCGGGGCCCGGTCGTCGCTGGAGTAGCGGAAGCCGTAGACCCGCTCGCCGTCGCTCAGCGCCGCGGTGAAGCGCAGCGGCTCCTCGATCCCGGCGCCGGCCATCAGCGCCTCGATCTCGGCGAGGCCGCCGAGGACGGCGCCGACCGGGTCGTCGTCCAGGCCGCGCCCGGCGATCGCCAGGAACAGCGCCTCGCTGTCGGTCGTGCCGTGGCGCTGCGGATAGAGCGCGTCGGGGATCATCGCCTCGACCTTGCGGCGGATCCGCTCGTAACCGCCGATCTGGCCGTTGTGCATGAACAGCCAGCGGCCCGAGGCGAAGGGATGGCAGTTGGCGCGCGCCGTCGCGGTGCCGGTCGAGGCTCGGACGTGGGCGAAGAACAGCCGCGCGCGCAGCTGGCGGCAGAGGCTGCGCAGGTTGGCGTCGGACCAGGCCGGCAGGATCTCGCGGTAGAGGCCGGGCTCCGGCCGCTCGCCGTACCAGCCGAGGCCGAAGCCGTCGCCGTTGGTCTCGGCCTTGGCCTCGCGGGCGTGCAGCGACTGCGCGATCAGCGAGTGGCAGGGCTCGAGGACGAGCTGCTCCAGGAACACCGGCTCGCCGGCATGGACGGTCCAACGGCACATGGCGGAAAGGCTAGCCCCCAGGCGCTAACAACTCGTGACCGGCGAGGATCAGAGCGCTCTCGGCCGCGCCGTGGCAAGGACCATCGCGGGCCGGCGGCTCAGCGCCGCGAGGCGGCGTTGCGCGGGCCGCAGGAGCGCGCCAGCTCCAGCACGATGCCGCTCGCCGTGGTCTTGAACAGGAAGGGGAAGAGCGCGTGCAGCAACGCCGCCCCGCCGGCGGCCAGCAGCTTCACGCCGATGCCCGAGGCGAAGGCGAAATGCTCGCCGTAGCTCTCGCCGACCGCGGCGGGATGATCGGTGAAGGCGGCGACGATGGCTTTCATGGATGGCTCTCCCCCGAGAAACGACCGGGACAGGCTAGCGGCGATTCGCCTGGAAAAGGTCCCAAAGATCCAGCTAGACTGCGAATCGACTGGGAATTTGTCCCACGCAAATCCGATGTTTCGTGATGCTGGACCGCACCGACCGCCGATTGCTGGACGCGATCCAGCAGGACGCCACCCGCACCCTGGCCGAGCTGGCCGAGCTGGTCGGCCTGTCGCGCAACGCCTGCTGGACGCGGCTGAGGCGACTCGAGGACGAGGGCTATGTGCTGGGCCGCCGCGCCCTGCTGAACCGCGAGAAGCTCAATCTCGGCCTGATGGTCTTCGTCTCGATCAAGACCGACAACCACTCCCAGGCCTGGGCCAAGGACTTCCGCCGCGCCGTCGCCGACCTGCCGGAGATCGTCGGGGTGTTCCGCACCGCCGGCGAGACCGACTACCTGATCCAGGCCGTGGTGCCCGACGTGAAGGCCTACGACGCGCTCTACCAGCGCCTGACCGCGCGGCTCACCCTCTCCGACGTCTCCGGCGCCTTCGTCATGGAGGAGATCAAGGCGACCAGCGAGCTGCCGCTCGACTACGCCTGAGCCGCTGCCACCGGCAGCGCCATCGCGAGGTCGCTCCCGCGATGGCGGCGTCCCGCCGATGCGGAGAGGATGCGCAGCGTCGTTCCTCCGTGAGTCCGCCTGCATGACCGACCGGCCCGGCCTGCCCGCCCCGATCGCCTCCGTCCCCGACCTGCCGGCGGCCGCAGGCCCGCCGCTGCGCGCCGGGGTCTTCCAGTGCGCCGCCGGCGGCCTCGATCCGGCGGCCCGGCTGGCACGGCTCGACGAGGTGCTCGCCGAAAGAACGCTCGACCTGCTGCTCTGCCCCGAGCTGTTCCTCTCGGGCTACGACGTCGGCGACGCCCTGATCGAGCGCGCCGAGCCGCTCGGCGGCCCGTTCATGGCGGCGGTCGCCGCCTTGGCCCGCCGGCACGGCACGGCCGTCGCCTACGGCTATCCGGAGCGCGACGGCGGCCGGCTCTACAATTCCGCGGCCTGCCTCGACGCCGAGGGCCGGCTGCTGGCCAATCACCGCAAGCTGGCGATCCCGCCAGGCTTCGAGACCCGCTACTTCGTGCCCGGCGATCGGCCGACGCTGTTCCGGCTCGGCGGCCTGACCTGCGCCCTGCTGGTCTGCTACGACGCGGAGTTTCCCGAGACGGTGCGCTGGGCGGCCCAGGCCGGCGCCGAGGCGGCGCTGGTGCCGACCGCCCTGGTCGAGCGCTGGCGCAACGTTGCCTTCCAAGTCATGCCGACCCGCGCTTTCGAGAGCGGCCTCTGGCTGCTCTACGCCAACCATGCCGGAACTGAAGGCGACAGCCGCTACCTCGGCGCCAGCTGCATCCTGGCGCCCGACGGCAGCGAGGCCGCGCGCGCGGGGGCGGAGGAGACGGTGATCGAAGCGGCACTCCATGCGGGCCCCGTCGTCGCCGCCCGCGACCGCATCCCCTACGCCGAGGACGCGCGCGGCCTGCAGCGCGTCCTCGCCGCCGGCGGCCCGGACCTGCAGGAAGGCGTGGCCTGAGCTCCGCTCAGCGCCGCAGCAGGAACTCGCGGCCGACCTTGACGCGCGGCTCGCCATCGTACTCGACGATGTCGGCGGTGGCGTAGGTCTCGGTCCAGCGGGTCGGCAGGAACGAGCCGGTGCCGATCGCGTCGACCGGCGCCCGGGCCTCGCTCATCAGCTTGCACTTGCGCGGGCCGAAGCCGGAGGAGGCGACGATCTTGACCTTGTCGAAGCCGGCCCGGTCGAGCTGCTCGCGCAGGTGCCAGATCGCGGCCGCCGAGACGCCGAGGCCGACCAGGTAGCGCAGCTCCTCCTCGGTGCGGTAGCCGCGGATCGCCTCCGGCGCGTTGCGCTCGATCACGGCGTAGGAGGCGGCGGGATCGAGCCCCTCCAGGTAGCGGCTGCTCGGCACGTCGACGCGCAGCGACAGGCGGCCGGCGGCGGCCAGCTCCGGGAAGCGCCGGCAGACCGCCAGGCTGTCGGTGATCTCCTGGGCGAAGTAGTCGACCAGCACGGTGACCGGCTCGTCGGGATAGGTCTCGACGTACATCTCGGCGGCGCGCAGCGTCGAGCCGGCATAGCCGATCAGGGCGTGCGGCATGGTCCCCAGGCCGCGGGTCAGGCCGAAGTAGTGGGCCGTGGCGTCGGTCGCGTTGCCGACGAAGCCGACTGCGCCGACCTTGCGGCGCGCCCGCTCCGAGCCGACGGCGGCGGCGTAGGCCATCTGCTCGGCCATCTCGGTGCCGGCGCAGTGGCGCGCGTCGAAGGCCAGGAAGGCGACCTTCGGCAGGTCGACGCACATGGTGTGGGCGTTGAAGGCGGCGACGCAGGCCGGGCCGATCTTCTGCAGCAGCAGGGTCTCGAGGTCGGCGAGCTGGACGAAGGAGCCGGTGACGTACATCAGCGGCTCGCCGGCGCCGACCCAGCGGCCCTCGTCGTAGCGCAGGTCGATGTCGAAGCGCGTGCCGCGCCGCTCGGCCATGGCCTCGAGCCAGCGGATCGCGAGGCGCGGCGCCGAGACCACCGGCCGCCGCATGAAGATCGCGTAGGTCACCCGGCAGTCGCCAAAGCGGCCGACGATCTCCCTGGTGCGGTTGAAGTAGGTGTCGGTCCAGGCGCGCACGGCGGCATCGCCGTCCGGCCAGCCGGCGCCGTCGTTGCGCAGCGCGCCGGACACTCCGTCGGGAGCCTCCGGCCGGATGCTGTCGTCTGGCATCGTCCCCTCCGCTCCCGCCCTGGAGCCGGGATGTTTCGGCCCCGGGCGGTGCCCGTCAACCCGCGCTGCCCGCGGGGCCGTCATGCCCGGCGCTTGCGGGCCCGCACGCCGCTGGAGCTCCCACGCCCTTCGACAGGCTCAGGGCGAAGCGGTAGCAAGCGCCAAAGGTCGCTTCGCCCTGAGCCTGTCGAAGGGCGTGGAGGCGCGTCCACCCTACTCGCCGGCGACCGCGCGGCGCTGCGCCGCCTCGTCGAGCTTGGTCTGGCGCTCGGCATTGAGCTCCTCGGCCAAGAGGAAGGCGAGGTCGAGCGACTGGCTGGCGTTGAGCCGCGGGTCGCAGTGGGTGTGGTAGCGGTCGGCCAGCATCGACTCGTCGATCGCCTGGGCGCCGCCGATGCACTCGGTGACGTCCTGGCCGGTCATCTCGACGTGGATGCCGCCGGCGTGGCTGCCCTCGGCGCGGTGCACCGCGAAGAAGCCGCGCACCTCGGCCAGGATCCGGTCGAAGGGCCGGGTCTTGTAGCCGGTCGTCGACTTGATCGTGTTGCCGTGCATCGGGTCGCAGGACCAGACGACCTTGCGGCCCTCGCGCTGGATCCGGCGGACCAGCGCCGGCAGGTGCTTCTCGACCTTCTCGTGGCCCATCCGCGAGATCAGCGTCAGGCGGCCCGGCTCGTTCTCCGGGTTCAGCACGTCGATCAGGCGGATCAGCTCGTCGGGATCGCTGGTCGGGCCGCACTTCATGCCGATCGGGTTCTTGACGCCGCGCAGGAACTCGACGTGGGCGCCGTCGAGCTGGCGCGTGCGGTCGCCGATCCAGAGGAAGTGGGCCGAGACGTCGTACCAGTCGCCGGTCAGGCTGTCGACGCGGGTCAGCGCCTCCTCGTAGGGCAGCAGCAGCGCCTCGTGGCTGGTGTAGAAGTCGGTCTCGCGCAGCTGCTGCACCGTCTCCGGCGTGACGCCGCAGGCCTCCATGAAGGCCAGGGCCTGGCCGATCCGGCCCGACAGCTCCTCGTAGCGCTCGCCCTGCGGGCTGCCGGCGACGAAGCGCAGGTTCCACTGGTGCACCTTGTGCAGGTCGGCGAAGCCGCCCTGGGCGAAGGCGCGCAGCAGGTTGAGCGTCGCGGCGGCCTGGTTGTAGGCGCGCAGCAGGCGCTCGGGGTCCGGCGCGCGCGAGGCCGGATCGAACTCCATGCCGTTGACGATGTCGCCGCGGTAGCTCGGCAGCTCGACGCCGCCCTGGGTCTCGGTGTCGGCCGAGCGCGGCTTGGCGAACTGGCCGGCCATGCGCCCGACCTTCACCACCGGCACGGCGGCGGCATAGGTCAGCACCACCGCCATCTGCAGCAGCACCTTGAAGGTGTCGCGGATGTTGTTGGCGTGGAACTCGGCGAAGGATTCGGCGCAGTCGCCGCCCTGGAGCAGGAAGCCGCGGCCCTCGGCGACCTCGCCGAGCTCCTCCTTCAGGCGGCGCGCCTCGCCGGCGAAGACCAGCGGCGGAAAGTCCCTGAGGGTCCGCTCGACCCGGTCCAGCGCCTGCCGGTCCGGGTAGTCCGGCACCTGCAGGATCGGCTTGTTCCGCCAGTTGGCGGGCTTCCAGTTCTCGACCATCGCTCTATCCACTGCGTCCGCTTGCCAGGCTCCGCGGGGTTGGACGCCCGCGGGGGAGGTCGGTTTTACTCCCTCGCCCCCCGCGAATCCACAGCGGGCTTGGGTGCAAGGGTCCCGCTTCGGGCCACGGCTCCCAATTCGCTTCACCCTGAGCTTGTCTGTATAGACCGGAGAGATGGTGGACGGGTGTTCGGGGACATGGTGGACGCATTCTGATCGGCATTGAGGGTCTCATGAGGGAGGCTTTCGATGCCCTGGCAGGAGGTGTCGATCGTGTCGCAGCGTCGGGAGTTCGTGCTTTTGGCGAGCCGGGAGGGGGCGAACAAGCGCGCTCTGTGCCGGCGCTTCGGGATCAGCCCGACGGTCGGCTATCGCTGGCTGGCGCGCTATCGCGCGGCGGGCCTGGCGGGCCTGGAGGACCGCTCGCGCCGGCCGCTGCATTCGCCGAACGAGACGCCGGTGGCGATCCAGGCGGCGGTGGTCGAGCAGCGGCTGGC
>NZ_FWZX01000074.1 GCF_900177295.1 Tistlia consotensis USBA 355 | reverse complement strand
GCCCGGAGAGCTGGCGAGGCAGCCGGCGACCAGCGCCGTCAGCTCTCGCGCCCGGGTTTCGGTGACGCTCATGGCCGCTGCTCGACCACGCTGGAGATCGCGGCGTTGCGCGCCGCTTCATAGGCTTCCAGAGCGCTGAGCGTCGGGTCGCCGCTGTATTTGCGCCAGGTCGCGTAGACACGGCTCTGGATCGCCCGCGGCACCTGCCGCCAGCAGCGCAGGCACATCAGCTTCCCGGGCGCGACCGTGGCGTTGCAGCCCGGGACCGGGCAGCGGCGGGTCTCAGCCATCGGCCCGGCCCTCCCGGCGGCTGGAAGCGAGACGGCGCCGGCGCTCCGCGGCGGCGTCGATCAGCTCCTGCGGCAGCACCCCCGCGCGGCCGTCCAGGTGGAAGCCGTCCTCGGCGAAGAAGTCGGCGCGGATCGGACCCAGCTCGGCGATGGTGTCGGCCACCCGCAGCAGGTCGACGACCCACTTCGGGGAGCCTTCGCTCACGATGATCGGAAGGCCGGTCATCGCTCAGCCCTCCGCCGGGGCGGTGCGGTCCGCCGGTGCCTCGGCGGAGACGGGTGCCTCGCAGGCGGCGAGGTCGAGCGGGACGGTGCGCCACTGGCCGCGCGGGGTGTCGCGGTACTGGATGCGCACGTACTCGCGCGAGCCGATGACCCGGATGGAGTCGTTGAGCGCGGCGACGGCCGCCTTCCAGCTCGGATCGTCGATCTCGGCCTGGCGCAGGCCGAACAGGGCGGAGCGGTTGATCCGGCCGACCTGGTCGACCTGGAAGGCGTGGTCGACCAGGGTCTTGAGGCGCGGGTCGCCGTCGGCGGACCAGTCCTCGATGCAGCGGTCGAACAGGCGCTTTGCCGACTGCAGCTCCTCGCCGAAGATCAGCGTGTCCTGCACCTGGACGACGACCCGGATGCAGCCGTCGTAGGAGGTCAGCGTGGTGTTGCCCTTCGGGCCGCCGCGGGTAGCGCCGTACTGCTCGTTCAAGAGGTCCACGAAGCTGGCGAGGTCGTCGTAGGTGTGGCCCTTGAACCGCCCGATCTGGGCGCTGAGGGCGAGCGCGAAGCCGAGGATCTTGCGGACCGTCTGGTCTTCCAGCTTGTGCTGGGGCTTGACCAGGCCTTCCGGGATCAAGCGCCCCTTGGCGTCGGCCATGTAGCCGGCAGGGATCGCATTCGTCGTCATGTCAGTCTCCCGATGATGGCGGTGAGGAAGCGCCGCAGGCGCGACGGGCGGCGGCGGCAGGGGGTCAGCGCGCCGGACAGCGCGAGCAGGGCCAGGCCGCTCACGGTGCTGTGCTCCCGGCCGGAGCGAGCGCGGAGGCGGCGATCTCCGCCGGCGTCGCCCAGCGCTCGCCCTCGGCCGGCGGCTCGCCGCCCGGCAGGGCTTCCCCCGGGGCGTAGAACGGCGTCCGGTCGGCGGCGGCCGTCGCTGCCAGAGCCTCCTCGAGGAGCAGGGCGTAGCGGGCGAGCGCCAGGACCGCACCGCCCGCGGCGGCGTCGCGGAGCGCCAGGCGCTCGGTAGGGCCGCCCGAGGTCTCGTACAGCCCCTTGCGCGCCGCGCTGGCCAGTGCCCGGGTGATCGTGGGGTCGGCCATCAGGCGGCCCTCCGATCCGGCAGGGCGACCACCTTGCGGTCGTGGACGTAGGGGCGGCCGGCGCGGCTGTCGTCCCACCAGGCCGCCATGACCAGCAGCACGTCGGTCCAGCTCGGCGCGTGCGCGTGGGGCCAGCGGATCGCCATGCTGGCCAGCAGCTCCACCGCACCGACCTCGCGGTCCGCCAGCTGGAGCCAGAGGATGTGGTCGCGCGCGACGGCCACGGCCTCGTCGCTCGGCAGGTAGGGCCGCCGGTTC
>NZ_FWZX01000059.1 GCF_900177295.1 Tistlia consotensis USBA 355 | reverse complement strand
CAGAACGCGAGCGCCTCGGAGCAGATGTCGGCGACCTCGGAGGAGCTGGCGGCGCAGGCCGAGCAGCTGCAGTCGAGCATCGCCTACTTCCGGGTCGAGCAGCAGGGCGCCGCTGCGGTCGGCGCGGCGCGTGCTGCGGTCGGGACGCGCTCGGGCCACGCGGCGGTCGCCGCGGCACCGGCGCGGCCGGCGGCCGTCCGGCCGGCGCCGGCCAAGCCGGGCCTGGTCCGGCCGCAGCCGGCCAAGGCCAACGGCCGCACGCCGAGCCTGTCCAAGGGCGGCGCGGGGGGCAACGGCCATGCCAAGGCGAACGGCAGGGGCGGCTTCGCTCTCGATCTCGCCAGCGGCGGGCCCGACGCCCAGGACGCCGACTTCGAGCGGCTCTGAGCCATGAGCGAGCCCTCAGCCACGAGCGGCGACCTGCAGGTCGTCACCCTCGGCATCGACCGCGAGGTCTTCGCCGTGCCGGTCGAAGCCGTCCTGGAGATCCTCGATCTCAGGCCGATGTTCCGCCTGCCGGAGGCGCCGGCCTACCTGGCCGGCCTGATCGACGTGCGCGGCCGCGCCGTGCCGGTCATCGACCTCAGGGTCAAGCTCGGCCTGCCCGCGGCCGCGGCGAGCGAGAGCAGCCGCATCCTGGTGCTGGAGGTGCCGGCCGGCGAGCGCCGGCTGGTGCTCGGCCTGGTCGCCGACCGGGTCTTCGAGGTCGCGGCCTTCGCGGCCTCGCAGATCGAGCCGACGCCGGACATCGGCGTCGACTGGCGCTCGGACTACATCGGGGGCGTCGCGCGCCGCGACGAGGGCTTCGTCGTGATCTTCGATCTCGCCCGTCTCTTCTCGGTCGAGGAGGTCGCCTATCTCGGCGCGAAGGCGGCTGCGGCCGCTGCCGCCGGCCCCGGGAACGGCGCCTTGGACCGTGGCGCAGAGGCGCTCGCCCTCGGAACGGCGTGATGGACGCGGCAGCGCAGGAGCCGGCGGCCGGGTCGGCGGTCCAGGCCCAGGACCGGCTCGGCCAGCGCGACTTCGCGCGGCTGGCGACCTTCATCCAGGACTACAGCGGCATCAAGATGCCGCCGAACAAGATCACCATGGTCGAGGGCCGGCTGCGCCGTCGGGTCCGTGCGACTGGCCTGGACAGCGTCACCGACTACTGCCGCTACCTCTTCGATTGCGGCGGCCTGGAGGCCGAGGCGATCCACCTGATCGACGCGATCACGACCAACAAGACGGAGTTCTTCCGAGAGCCGGGCCACTTCAAGGTGCTCGCCGAGAGCGTGCTGCCCGAGCTGGCCGCGGCGCGGCGGGTCGACGCCCGCTCCCCGGTCAAGATCTGGAGCGCGGCCTGCTCGACCGGCGCCGAGGTCTACACGCTGGCCATGGTGCTGGCCGAGTTCGGGCGCGGCCAGCCGGGCTTCCGCGCCTCGATCCTGGCGACCGACATCTGCACCGAGGTGCTGGAGGCCGCGCTGCTCGGCATTTATCCCGAAAGCATGATGACGCCGGTGCCGCGCGAGTTCGCGCGCCGCTACCTGATGAGGCATCGGCAGGCCGCGCGCCCGGAGGTGCGGATCGTGCCCGAGCTGCGCCAGATGGCGCGCTTCGCCCGCCTCAACCTGATGGACGGCGCCTACCCGGTCGAGCGGGACATGGACGTGATCTTCTGCCGCAACATCCTGATCTATTTCGACAAGCCGACGCAGGAGGTGGTGCTGAGCCGGCTCTGCGAGCATCTGCGGCCGGGCGGCCACCTGTTCCTCGGCCACTCCGAGAGCCTGGCCGGCCTGCGCCTGCCGCTGCGCTCGGTCGGCAAGTCCGTGTTCCGCCGTGGATAGCGCCGTGGACAGTCTGGCGATGCCCGGGAAGGTGAAGGTCCTGATCGTCGACGACTCGGCCTCGGTGCGCCAGACGCTGGCCGGCATCCTGGCGACCGACCCCGAGATCGACGTCATGGCGACGGCCTCCGACCCCTTCGTCGCGGCCAAGCGCATCCTCGACGAGGTGCCGGACGTCATCACCCTCGACGTCGAGATGCCGCGCATGGACGGCATCACCTTCCTGCGCAAGATCATGGCGCAGCATCCGGTGCCGGTGGTCATGTGCTCGTCGCTGACCGAGCAGGGCTCCGAGACCCTGATGCAGGCGCTCGAGGCCGGCGCCGTCGACGTGATCCAGAAGCCGCGGGTCGATGTCGCGCAGTTCCTCGAGGAATCGCGGACCCGCATCTGCGACGTCGTCAAGGCGGCGGCGCGGGCACGCCTCAAGCGCCTGCCGGGCCGTGCCGCGGCCGCACGGCCGCGCGTGCCGGAGAAGAAGCTGACCGCCGACGTCATGCTGCCGGCGCCGCGCGCCGGCCGGGCCATGGCCCAGACCACCGAGCGGGTGGTCTGCATCGGCGCCTCGACCGGCGGCACCGAGTCGCTGAGGGTGATCCTCGAGGCGCTGCCGGCCGACTGCCCGGGCATCGTCATCGTCCAGCACATGCCGGAGAAGTTCACCGCCGCCTTCGCGCGCCGCCTCGACGGCCTCTGCCAGATCGAGGTCAAGGAGGCGGCCGACGGCGACAGCGTGCTGCGCGGCCGCGCCCTGATCGCCCCGGGCGACCGGCATATGCTGCTGCAGCGCAGCGGCGCCCGCTACTACGTCAGCGTCAAGGAGGGCCCGCTGGTCTCGCGCCACCGGCCCTCGGTCGACGTGCTGTTCCGCTCGGCGGCGCGCTTCGCCGGCGCCAACGCCGTCGGCATCATCATGACCGGCATGGGCGACGACGGCGCCAGGGGCCTGGCCGAGATGAAGCAGGCCGGCGCCCGCACCGTCGCCCAGGACGAGGCGACCTCGGTGGTCTTCGGCATGCCCAAGGAGGCGATCGCCCTGGGCGCGGCCGAGAAGGTGCTGCCGCTCGACCTGATGGCGTCGGAAATCCTCAAGGCCGGTCGGCCATGAGCTGCAGCGCGACCCAGGCACCTCCGACCGCGGCGCCGGCGCGCCGCGTGTTCCTGCTGCCCGGCTCGATCCACGTCGCCGCCAGGCCGACGCTGATCACGACGATCCTCGGGTCCTGCATCGCGGTCTGCCTGTGGGATCCGCGGCGCCGCGCCGGCGGCATGAACCACTTCGTGCTGCCGGCCAGGATCGACGGCAACCGCAGCGCGCGCTACGGCGACGCGGCGATCGAGAGCCTGGTCGAGGAGCTCGTCGGCCTCGGCTGCAAGGTCGGCGACCTGCAGGCCAAGCTGTTCGGCGGCGCCGCGGTGCTGCGCCACGGCACGGAGACGACGGTCGGCGAGCGCAACCTCGAGATGGCCCTCGAGCGCCTGCGGCACTACGGCGTGCCGGTCGTCGCCCAGCGCACCGGCGGCGAGAGCGGCTTCGTCATCCACCTCGACACCGGCACCGGCGCGGTCGACGTGCGGCCCGTCGCGCCCGGCTTCTCGCCACCGCCGGCCGGGCGCCCCGCCGCGCGCGGCGGCGGCCCTCTCCCCGCGACCCGAAGGGACTGACCCCATGGCTCACAGCAACGCCTCCCGGGGCCGGCGGTCCGCGCAGACCGAAAGCGCCGGCGTCGCCGACGCCATCGGCCTGGCGCGCGCGCTGACCGAGGACCGCTTCCTGGCGGTTGGCGAGGGGCTCGAATCCTCGATCGGCATCCTCGGGCGCCTGAGCGGGACCTTCCAGGCTCTGCAGGCCGAGCTGGAGAGCGACTCGCTGCACCGGGCCGCCGGCGACATCGCCGGCGCCGCCGAGGGCGTGACCGCGCTGTCGGGCGCCTATCGGGAGGAGCGCGAGGCGCTCGGCCGCCTGGCCGAGGCGGCGGCCACGATCGACGGCCGCATCGGCCGCATGCACAAGGCGGTCAAGGCGGTCGACGTGCTGGGGGTCAGCGCCAAGATCGAGGCCATGCACCTGGGCGAGGCCGGCAGCGACTTCCTCGGCTTCGCCAACGAGATCCACCGCTCGCTCAAGCTCGCCCAGCAGAACCTGGTCGAGCTGGCGCGCGAGCTGACCGGCCTGCGCGGGCACCTGGAGCAGTCCGCCGAGACCGAGCGCGCCTTCGACCGGCAGCACGGCGAGGCGCTGCGCCTCGTGCCGGCGCGGCTGACCGCGAGCGTCGAGGCGATCGCCGGGCGCAGCCGCGCGGCGGGCAGCAGCGCCGCGGCGGTCGCCGGGCGCTCGCGCGAGATCGGCCAGCGCGTCGGCGACGCGGTGATGGCCCTGCAGGTCGGCGACATCACCCGCCAGCGGGTCGAGCACGTCGAGGCGGCGCTGGCCCGGCTCGACCAGGTCGAGCAGCCCGACCTGGCCGAATGGCGGGACCTCACCGATGGCGAGCGGCGCCGGCTGGTCGCGCTCGGCTGCCGCCTGCAGTCGGCCCAGCTGTCCGACGCCGCCGCCGAGCTGGAGCGCGACGCCGGCCGGATCGCCGCCTCGCTGGACGAGCTGACGGCGAGCGCCCGCGAGATCGCGCGGCTTGGAGAGCAGGCCTACGGCGGCTCGGCGCGGGGCCGCAGCGCCTTCCTGCTCGACCTCGAGGCCGAGGTCGCCCAGGCGCGCGCCCTGCTCGACGGCTTCCGGACCGCCAGGGCCGGGGCCGACGCCGTGGTCGAGGCGGTGCGCGAGGGCACGACGCGCCTCGCCGAGCACGTCGGCACGATCCAGTCGCTCGAGGCCGACATCCGGATCATGGGCCTCAACACGACCCTGAAGTGCGGTCGCCTGGGCGGCGCCGGCAAGCCGCTGGCGGTCGTCGCGCAGGAGCTGCGGGTCTGCGCGAACCAGACCGGCGTCGAGGCCGAGGCGGTGATGGCCGGGGTCGAGCGCATGACCGACTGCCTGGGCGCCCTCTCCGGCGAGGCGCAGGCGCGCCGCGCCGACGAGATCGCCGCGGTCGCCGAGGCGCTGACCGGCTCCGTCGAGCGGCTCGGCGCGGCCGGGCAGGGCCTCGCCGACGCGCTGCGGTCGCTCGGTCACGACAGCGAGGCGGTGACCGGCCTGCTGGCCGAGACCCGGGCCCGCATCACCGTTCACGAGGAGATCGGCGCGGTCCTGCGCCAGGCCGCCGCCGACCTGGCCCAGCGCGCCGCGGCAGCCGGTCCCGATGCCGGCGATGCCGGGGCCGCCGGGCGCGGGGTCGGGGCGCTGCCGGCCGCCGGCCGGGAACTGCTGGCCGGGATCGCCCGCAGCTACACCATGGCCCAGGAGCGCGAGACCCACGCCCGGGTCACCGGCGAGGCCCTGGCCGCCCCGGCCGGCGCGACGCCGCCGCCGGGCCAGGGCGCCGCCGAGGTCGCGGTCGACGATTTCCTGTTCTAGGGCGGGCCTCGCTCCGCTCCACAACCGCCGGTGTCGGCAGGCCGGGCGGCATCCCGCGCTTCCGGCCTTGATCGTCCCGCCGAAGCCGCCAGAATGCCTCCCCGAGTCGGGAGGCTCGGGGGCCCGTAGCTCAACGGTCAGAGCGGACCGCTCATAACGGTTTGGTTGCAGGTTCGAGTCCTGCCGGGCCCACCACCCTTTCCAACGGCTTCCGGTGTTCTGGGCGTCCGAAAATCGCGATGCCTTCATCGTCCTCTGCTCCTCCCGGTGTCGCGCGGCGCGAGATTTGAGACCGATCGGCGACCGCTTTGAGACCGGAAGGGGTTCCGGCCAAGGCCCTCGATGTTCAGGCCTGGTGGCCAGTTTGAACTTGGCTTGAACGCCCTCTTAAGGTCTCCTCCCGGCCTCGTTGCGCATCTTGTAGCGCGGCGCGAGATTTGGCACTAATCGGCAGCCGATTTGGCACCAGCGCCCTTGATCGTGACGGTTGAGTTGGCCTAGTTCGGCATGGCCATCACGAGCCCGGTGTCAATCGCCCAGTCGGAGCGGCGATCGTTCGGACGTGCCTCAGTGACGCGCGGGCGGCCGTCGCTGTCAATCCGGATGTTGAGCGTGCCGCCCGTATCGACCCGCTGAGGCCCGGCCAGCGGAAC
>NZ_FWZX01000067.1 GCF_900177295.1 Tistlia consotensis USBA 355 | reverse complement strand
AAGGGAACCGCCGGTGACAAGCCGGAGGAAGGCGGGGATGACGTCAAGTCCTCATGGCCCTTATGGGCTGGGCTACACACGTGCTACAATGGCGGTGACAGTGGGCAGCGAAGGCGCGAGCCGGAGCCAATCCCCAAAAGCCGTCTCAGTTCGGATTGCACTCTGCAACTCGGGTGCATGAAGGTGGAATCGCTAGTAATCGTGGATCAGCATGCCACGGTGAATACGTTCCCGGGCCTTGTACACACCGCCCGTCACACCATGGGAGTTGGTTTGACCCGAAGACGGTGCGCCAACCGCAAGGAGGCAGCCGGCCACGGTCAGGTCAGCGACTGGGGTGAAGTCGTAACAAGGTAGCCGTAGGGGAACCTGCGGCTGGATCACCTCCTTTCTAAGGATGCCGGTGGCTTGCTGCCGGCGTCGCACAGCTAAAGACGACCGGACGCTACCGCCTGTTGGCGGGATCGCCGTCCTGGTATCCCTTCCGATCGGATCCCGAGAGCAGCGGGCGGGCGCCAGGCGGCGCCCTGTCTGCCGTTGCGGGAGGTCGAGTTTTCGGGCCGTCGCTTGATTGGGGCCGTAGCTCAGTTGGGAGAGCGCGAGCTTTGCAAGCTTGAGGTCGCCGGTTCGATCCCGGCCGGCTCCACCAAGGGCCGGCATCGGTCGGGTGAGGGTCGCGGAGAAGCGGGAAGGCGAGAGAGGAAGGCGTGGCGCCCGGGATCGGGTCTGGTCGCGCCTTGCTGTGTCGCTTTCCGGGCGGAGGAGCGTTCCGCCGGAGAGGGCAAGTTGTTTGACATCGTCGAGAGTGGGCGTCCGGCTGCAGCCGGGCGGCGGGGAGAGCTCCTGCGAGGGAGGGATTCCAGGCCGCCGGCGAACCCTTTGGTCATGTCGACCGGGGTGAAGCGGTGCGGATGCGTCAAGTGTCGATCCTGATAACCAGGGTTACCAGTTGGGACGGCAGCCTGCTGAGGCCGGATGGAGCGATCCATCGGGTTTGGCGGTCGTCCGTAAAGAGGATCAAGCGCAAGTTAAGGGCATTCGGTGGATGCCTTGGCACCGAGAGGCGATGAAGGACGTGGCACTCTGCGATAAGCTACGGGGAGGCGAGAGCAGCCTTTGATCCGTGGATGTCCGAATGGGGAAACCCGGCCCTTTAGGGTCATCTCCGCAAGGAGAGGCGAACCCGGCGAACTGAAACATCTCAGTAGCCGGAGGAAAGGAAATCAAACGAGACTCCGCTAGTAGTGGCGAGCGAACGCGGACTAGCCCAGTGGCCACTTGAAGATGTACCGGAAGCGTCTGGAAAGTCGCGCCAGAGCGGGTGACAGCCCCGTACGGGAAGCAGCTTCTTGTGGTCCTCGAGTAGGGCGGGACACGTGAAATCCTGTCTGAACATGGGGGGACCACCCTCCAAGGCTAAGTACTCCTCGGTGACCGATAGTGGACGAGTACCGTGAGGGAAAGGTGAAAAGCACCCCGACGAGGGGAGTGAAATAGATCCTGAAACCGGATGTCTACAAGCAGTGGAAGCCCGCGAGGGCGACCGCGTACCTTTTGTATAATGGGTCAGCGAGTTGATCTTTCAGGCAAGCTTAAGCCGCTAGGTGTAGGCGCAGCGAAAGCGAGTCTGAATAGGGCGTCTAAGTCTGAAGGATCAGACCCGAAACCGGGTGATCTAGCCATGGGCAGGCTGAAGGTGGGGTAACACCCACTGGAGGGCCGAACCCACGTCTGTTGAAAAAGACGGGGATGACCTGTGGCTAGGGGTGAAAGGCCAATCAAACCCGGAGATAGCTGGTTCTCCGCGAAAGCTATTTAGGTAGCGCGTCAGGTATCGCCCTCGGGGGTAGAGCACTGGATGGGCTAGGGGGGCGCGAGCCTTACCAAACCTAACCAAACTCCGAATACCGAGGAGCGTCGAGCCTGGCAGACAGACGGCGGGTGCTAAGGTCCGTCGTCGAGAGGGAAACAGCCCAGACCGCCAGCTAAGGTCCCCAAATCATGGCTAAGTGGGAAAGGATGTGGGAAGGCCAAGACAACCAGGAGGTTGGCTTAGAAGCAGCCATCCTTTGAAGAAAGCGTAATAGCTCACTGGTCTAGTTAAGCCGTCCTGCGCCGAAAATGTACCGGGGCTCAAGCCATGTACCGAAGCTGCGGATCCGAGCTTGCTCGGATGGTAGCGGAGCGTTGCCTAGGCCGGTGAAGCCGGACCCGCGAGGGCCGGTGGAGGTATGGCAAGTGCGAATGCTGACATGAGTAGCGACAAAGCGGGTGAGAAACCCGCTCGCCGCAAGTCCAAGGGTTCCTGCGCAAGGCTAATCCGCGCAGGGTGAGCCGGCCCCTAAGCCGAGGGCGAAGGCCGTAGGCGATGGGAACCAGGTCAAGATTCCTGGGCCCGCGGGTGGTGACGGATGGCAGGTGTCGTACGGGCTTATCGGATTGCCCGTGCGGCTGAGCCGTTCCAGGAAACAGCCCCCGCAAATGGACCGTACCCTAAACCGACACAGGTGGACTGGTAGAGTATACCGAGGCGCTTGAGAGAACTGTGCTGAAGGAACTCGGCAAATTACCCGCGTAACTTCGGGAGAAGCGGGCCCCGTTTCTGGGCAACCAGGGGCGGGGGGCACAGACCAGGGGG
>NZ_FWZX01000061.1 GCF_900177295.1 Tistlia consotensis USBA 355 | reverse complement strand
CACGAGGCGATCGGCATGAAGGTCCCCGTCGAGCGCTACCAGCCCAGCCGGCGGGCCTTGCCCGAGCGCCTGCCGGCGATCGAGTACGAGCCCGAGGACGTCGTGCGCTGGGTCGACCAGAACGGCTGGATCAGCTACCGCGGGCGGCGCCGCAAGATCGGCAAGGCCTTCCGTGGCACCCCGGTCGCCCTGCGCCCCACCCAGATCGACGGACGCCTCGACATCTTCTTCTGCCATCAGAAGCTGGCGTCCCTCGACCTCACCGAGCAGACTGAGCTCAAACCCGTCCACAATGTCCCCGAACGGGTGTCCACTATGTCCCCGGTCTGAACAGACAAGCTCAGGGTGAAGCGAATCGGGGGGGTCTCGCGCCACGTGACAGCCGTCTCCGGATCGGGCATGTTGATATAACAACACGAAGAAGCCGATCCGGAGGAGCACCCGATGACCGAGACACGCACGCAGGTCGCCATCGTCGGCGCGGGGCCGGCCGGCCTGATCCTCGGCCAGCGCCTGGCGCAGCACGGCATCGAGGCGGTGATCCTGGAGCGCCGCGACCGCGCCTACGTCGAGGCGCGGATCCGCGCCGGCGTGCTGGAGCAGCACAGCGTCGACCTGATGAAGGAGATCGGCGTCGGCGAGCGCCTGGCGCGCGAGGGCCTGGTCCACGACGGCGTCGAGATCTGCCTGGACGGCCGGCGCACGCGCATCGACATGTCGGCCATGACCGGCGGCAAGAAGGTCACGGTCTACGGCCAGACCGAGGTCACCAAGGACCTGATCGCCGCGCGCCTCGCCGCCGGCCTGCCGCTGGTCTTCGAGGCCGAGGAGGTCCGGCCGCTGGACATCGACGGCGAGAGGCCGCGCGTCACCTGGCGCAAGGACGGCGTCGAGCACACGCTGGCCTGCGACTTCGTCGCCGGCTGCGACGGCTTCCACGGCATCTGCCGCGGCTCGCTGCCCGAGGGCGCGGTCACGGTCTTCGAGCGCAGCTACCCCTTCGCCTGGCTCGGCATCCTGGCCGAGGCGAAGCCGGCGATGGACGAGCTGATCTACGCCCGCAGCCCGCGCGGCTTCGCGCTCTGCTCGATGCGCTCGGAGACGATCTCGCGCCACTACATCCAGTGCCGGCCCGACGAGGACCTGGAGGAGTGGCCGGTCGCGCGGATCTGGGAGGAGCTGCGCCTGCGCCTCGGCGACAGCGGCCACCTGATCAACGAGGGCCCGGTCACCGACGTCAGCGTCACGCCGATGCGCTCCTTCGTCGCCGAGCCGATGCGCCACGGCCGCCTGTTCCTGGCCGGCGACGCCGCCCACATCGTGCCGCCGACCGGCGCCAAGGGCCTGAACCTCGCCGCCTCCGACGTCCACTACCTCTCGGACGCACTCATCGACTTCTACGGGACGGGCAGCGGCGACGCGCTCGAGGCCTATTCGGCCAAGGCCCTCGCCCGCATCTGGAAGGCCCAGCGCTTCTCCTGGTGGATGACCTCGATGCTGCACAACTTCGGCCCGGCCCAGGCCTTCGAGGACCGCGTCCGCCAGGCCGAGCTGGAGTACGTGCTGTCGAGCGAGGCGGCCCTGACGACCCTGGCCGAGAACTACGTCGGGCTGCCGCTGTAGAAGCCGGACGCCGCCTTTCCCCTTCGCTTCACGGTGAGCCCGTCGAACCGCGAAGCGAAATCGGCCGGGACCGTGCCCGGTTCGCTCCATGGTTCGACAGGCTCACCATGAAGCGAATGGGAGGCGGATCTGGGGCGCGAAGCCGGAGTTGCGAACGCTTCGCAACTTCCCTAGTGTCGCCGCCATGCCTCCCGCCCCCCTCACCCGCCGCGCCCTGCTGACCGGCGCCCTCGCCGTCGGCGGGCTGGCTGCGGTGGGCGCCCGGCCGGCGGTGGGCGAGCGGGCGGTGACGACGCGGCTGGTCGCCGGCCAGGTCGCGCGCAGGCTGACGCCGGAGCAGCCGCAGGCGAGCCGCCTCCGGCTCTACAACGGGACGGTCCTGCCGGTGCTGCGCCTGAAGAAGGGGCAGCCGGTCGAGATCACCCTGGAGAACCGGCTGCCGGACGAGCACACGACGGTGCACTGGCACGGCCTCAGGATCGCCCATGCCATGGACGGCGTGCCCTACATCACCCAGCCGCCGGTCGAGCCGGGCGAAAGCTTCACCTACCGCTTCGCGCCGCCCGACGCCGGCACCTTCTTCTTCCACCCGCACTGCAACACCGTCGAGCAGCTCGGCCGGGGGCTGGCCGGCGTGCTGGTCGTCGAGGGCGACGAGGCGCGGCCCTTCGACGCCGACCTGGTGCTGGCCTACAAGGACTGGGACCTGGCGCCCGACGGCACGCTCGGCCCCTTCCTGACGCTCAAGGGCGCGGCCAACGCCGGCACCTTCGGCAGCCTGACCACGGTCAACGGCGAGGTCGTCACCAAGGAGCGGCAGCCGGTCTTCGAGGTGCCGGCCGGCGCCGACCTGCGCCTGCGTTTCCTCAACCTCGACAACACCCGCCTGCTCGGCCTGGGGCTGCACGGCGCCGAGGCCTGGCTGGTCGCCAGCGACGGCCAGCCGCTGCCGCCGCTGGAGCTGAAGAACTGGCGCATGGGCCCGGCGATGCGCGCCGACCTGGCGCTGCGCACGCCGGATCGGCCCGGCGCCGTCGTCGAGGTGCTGAACCAGCGCGCCGCGAAGCCGAAGGTGCTGGCGCGCCTGGTCACGACGGGCCAGCCGCGGCGCCGCGCGCCCTTCGAGCCGACGCACCTGACCGGCCCCTTCCTGCCCGAGCCACAGATCGAGGGCGCGCCGGTCGTGCCGATGGTCTTCTCGACCGCGCCCGGCCCCTCGGCGCCGCCGCCGGAGCTGGCCGGCCTGCCCTTCGCCGACGCGCTCTGCCTCAATCCCCGCACGCTCTGGGCGATCAACCGCCAGACCTGGCCGCAGGAGGGCCACGCCCACCCGCCGGCGCCGCTGGCGACGCTGCAGCGCGGCCGGACCTACGTGCTGGAGCTGAACAACATCTCCAAGCACTTCCACCCGATCCACCTGCACGGCCACAGCTTCAAGGTGTTCTGGAGCTCCGACGATGCCGAGCTGCCGGTCCACTGGGCCGACACCACCCTGGTCGCCCCCGGCGAGCGCCGCCGCGTCGCCTTCGTCGCCGACAACCCCGGCGACTGGATGTTCCACTGCCACATCATCGAGCACCAGGAGACCGGGATGATGGGGCTGGTCAGGGTGGCATGAGGGCGGCGCCCTCTTTCGCTCTTCGTCGTTCCTTTTTTTCTCACCGTCATCCTCGCGAAAGCGAGGATCCAGAGAACGGCGACGCTCGCACAGACGGCCATCGGCTCGCGTCGGCGGCACTTTTCTCTGGATCCTCGCTTTCGCGAGGATGACGAAGAGAGAGAGAGAGAGCCGCCGTGCCGGGCCGGCACGCGCAGAAGCCGAAGCCTCCTACCGCCGCCGATCCACCGCCTCCGGCGCCTTGAGCTTGCGGCCGGTCCAGGTCTGGCCGACGCGCCAGCCGGCCGGCAGGCGGCCGAGGGCCGGGAAGGGCTCGCTGCCGAGGCAGGGAAAGTAGCTGTCGTGGATCAGCACCGACTGGCGCACCGTCGGCCAGGCCATGATGCGCAGCAGGTCCTGGTCGAAGTGCAGGTTGGCGCCGCGGAACGGCCGGAAGTCGGCGACCAGCCGTTCGACCGGCGGCAGGATGCCGCCGACGCCGCCCCACAGGCCGGCCAGGATCAGGTCGGTGTGGGTCAGCCAGTCGCGCATCACGTGGAAGTGCCGGCCGCTGGCCAGCCAGGCGTCGACCGCGACACGCTCCTGCACCGAGACCAGGGAGTCGGCGTCGCGCACCAGGAAGCGCGCGACGGCAGGGTCGCCGACCGGCTCGAAGCGCCAGAGCAGGCCGTCGAAGATGCGCTGCGGCCGCGGCCGCAGCAGCACCTCGGCACCGGCCGCGGCCAGGCCCTCGCGGACCGCCGCGGGCACCGTCTCGTCGCAGTAGAAGCGCGCGGTCCAGCCGGGATAGAGCTCGGGGATCAGGCGGGCGTTCCGCAGCGCGCCCTCGCAGTAGAGCTCCTTCGCGCCCCAGAGGCTGAAGGCGATGACGTTGCGCTGCGGCTCGGTCGGGTCGAAGGGAGCCGGCGCCCCCGCGGGCAGCGGGAAGACCGGCCCGGCGGCCAGCGCCTGGCGGTCCTTGGCCTCGAGCGAGGCGACGCCCTGCCGGCGCGCCGCCTCGGCGTCGCCGAGCTGGGCGAAGCAGGTGCAGAGGCCGTCCCGGACGTTGGCGTTGTCGCCGCCGCGCTCGACCGCGCGGCCGAAGGCGTGCACCGCCTCGGCGAAGCCGCCCAGGCCGATCAGCAGCACGCCGAGGTTCTCGTGCAGCACCGCCTCGCCCGGGAAGCGCTGGGTGCCGCGGTAGAGCGCCTGCGCCGCCTCGCGCACCTTGCCGGCGTTCGACAGCACCAGGCCGAGGATCAGCACGTCGGCCGGCTCGGCCTCGGGTGCCGCGACGACCGGCCCGAGCAGCGCCGCGGCCTCCTCATGCCGGCCCTCGGTCGAGAGCGCGACGGCGCGGCGGCGGCGGTCCTCGGCGGCAGTCGTCATGGGGTGAGGCTTAGAGGATTCCCGGCGGCGGCGCCATTCCGCACTGGCTCCGCGCCCCGCTCTCATTCGCTTCACCCTGAGCTTGTCTGTATAGACCGGAGAGATGGTGGACGGGTGTTCGGGGACATGGTGGACGCATTCTGATCGGCATTGAGGGTCTCATGAGGGAGGCTTTCGATGCCCTGGCAGGAGGTGTCGATCGTGTCGCAGCGTCGGGAGTTCGTGCTTTTGGCGAGCCGGGAGGGGGCGAACAAGCGCGCTCTGTGCCGGCGCTTCGGGATCAGCCCGACGGTCGGCTATCGCTGGCTGGCGCGCTATCGCGCGGCGGGCCTGGCGGGCCTGGAGGACCGCTCGCGCCGGCCGCTGCATTCGCCGAACGAGACGCCGGTGGCGATCCAGGCG
>NZ_FWZX01000062.1 GCF_900177295.1 Tistlia consotensis USBA 355 | reverse complement strand
CTCGGCCTCGTCGTCGGCGCTGACGCCGAGGTAGGGCCGGGCCGGGATCGTCACCGACTTCGCGAAGACCGCCTCGCCGCCGAGCGAGAAAGCCAGGGCCTCGCCGTTGCGAGGGACGATCGTGGCGCCGAACTGGTGCACGGCGGCCTGGACCTTGTTCGTGCCTTCCTCGACCTGGTGGCCGGAGACCTTGTAGGTGATCGAGCCCATCAGGCCGCCGGCGTTGCCCAGCTCGCGCAGGATGCCGGGGCCTTTCTTCGTCGCGGCATAGGCCGGGTTCAGCGGCGCCCAGGCCGAGCCGTCGGGCGCCCGTTCCTGGACGAACCGTTCCTTCGTCGACTGCACCAGGTGCAGGCCGATGTTCTTCAGCGCCGGCTCCGGCCGGCGGCCGAGGGATATGAGACGCTCCAGCGCGCGATCGACCTCGGCGCTGTCCAGGCGGATGCGGGCGCCGCTCACCCTTGCCTCCGCGACCGATCGGCCCCATCTTTGCGGGCACGACGGCACCGGCGGGATGTGGCCCCAGCAACCGATGCCCGGCGGCGCGCTGGCCACATCGGCGCAGCCCCCATCACTTCCGCTTCCAGAGCAGGCGACCGACGCGCTGGCGCTGCGCGTAGCCGGGATCGCGTGCCGGGATCATCGTCCAGGCCTCGAAGACGCCCTTGCGCGCCTGCGCCACCATGAGCAGCGGCCGGGTGCGGTCGAGCTGGACCAGCTTGACCAGGCGCTTGCGCAGCTCGACCTTGCCCGTGCCCTTGTGGCGCTCGAAGGCGAGCCAGATCTCGGCCGGCTCGTCGAGCAGCTCGGGCAGGAACGGGACGAAGGGCGCTCGGCCGAGCGGCAGATGCTCGGCGAGGCCGGCGGCGTTGACCAGAAGGCGATCGCCGTCCGGCAGGGTGACGAGGCGCTCGGCGCCGCCGATCGCCGTCTCGATCTGTTGCCGCAGCTCGTCGATAGACCCGGCGGCGGGGCCGAGCTTCGCCTTCGGCGCGTCCACCGGGATCGTGGCCGGCAGGCCGGCGCTCTGCCAGTCGCCGGGCGTGAGCTGTTCCCAGGCGGCTGCGCCCTGCGCGCGCCAGGCCGCCATCGCGTCGTCGGTCAGCCGCCGGCCGTAGGCCGCTTCGCCGACGTTGTACGCCCAGCCGGGATCGATGCCGCGCGGCACCTCGATCGTCTGGCCGGTCCGCTTGTCGAGGTACTGGTAGGTGCCGTCGTCGGGCGCCTGGTCGGGACCGCTCTTGCCGAGGCGCTGCAGCTCGCGCTTCGTGATCGCCTCGACGTAGCAGCTGCAGCCCCAGCCGTTCGGCGGATAGTGCGTCTCCCACCAGGGATCGTCGGCGGCCAGCACCAGGCCGTCCCAGGCCTGGTGCTGGTGGCGCGGGTTGAGGCTGCCGCCGTGGCGATAGCGCCAGTAGGGCCGATAGGACAGCACGTCCGGATCGGTCATCTGGGCGTAGCGCCCGGCCTGGTAGGCGGTGTCGAGGTTGGTCTGGTAGATGACGCGCGTCCGCCAGCCGCGCCCACCGTTGTAGGTCCAGCCGTAGCGCTCGACGATCCGGTCGAAGTCCCGGCGGAACTCCTCGATCGTGCTGCCGCTTTCGATCGCCTTGCCGATCGCCACCTGGAAGTCGGCCAGGAGATCGTCGCGCATCGCGCCGGCGACCATGAAGCCGCGCGTGTGGGCGCCTTGCCAGAGATCGTCCCAGCGCCGGGTCGGGATCGGTACCTTCTGGCGCCAGTAGGCGATGGCCTCGTCGAACGGCAGGCCGAAGGGGTCAGCCATCGATCACCCCGGCCCGGCCGGCCAAGTCGGCAGCGGCCATCGCCCGGGCCATGATGTCGGCCAGCTCGTCGAGCGGCATGTCCGGCTGGATCTCCAGGAGGCGCTGCTGCAGCTCGGCGAGGTCGCCGGTTCCTTCGACCACCTTGCGGATCTCCTCGACCAGGCCGCCGAGCAGGCCTGCCGCCTCCGCGTCGAGGCGCTCGGCCAGGCGCTCGGGCGCCGGCTGCTGTTGCGGCGCCGGCCGGGCCGGAGGAGTTGCCGCCTGGGTCGCGAGGGCGGGCGGCTCCGCCGCCGGCGGCGCTGGAGTTGCCGCCGGCGGAGCCAGCAGCTCGGCGTCCTTCTCGGGGTCGGCGAAGCCCAGCTTGTCGCGGACCTCGCTCATCTGCACCTTGAGGCCGAGCGGCACGAGCTTCTCCAGGGCCCCCGACATGACCGTGACGTCGACCGTGTCGGCGCGGCCGATGACGATCCGCGGATAGGCCCGCTGCGGACCGCGGGTCAGGTCGATGATCGGCCGGACGAGCTGGCGGTTCAGCGTCGCCGCCAGCTGCCGCGCGTCGGAGCGCTCGATGTCCTTCTGCACCTCGCGGTGCTCCTGGCTCACCGCGTGGCCGCCGGCGATCGCGTCGGTCGTCGTGGTCTGGCCGAGCACCGCCTTGGAGACCTGCTGGTCGAGCCAGTCGCAGCGCGCCTGGTAGAGCTGTGCGTTGGTCGCAGCACCCTCGGCCTTGACGAACTCGACTTCCATCCCCTTGGGGATGATCGCGGCGCAGTCGCTGGCGATGTTCGCCACCGCGTCGTAGAGCACCTGGCGATCCGCTTCCGTGGTCTCCGGTCCATAGCGGCCGAGGCGCAGCGGCTGGCCGTAGGTCTCGCAGAAGATCGCCCAGTCCTTGGAGGCGAAGGACTTGAACATCCAGGACCAGGCGGCGATGCGCGCCAGGCCGCCGCGGATCGGCAGGCCCGACTTGGCCTTGTGGACGTGGACGATGTACTTGAAGGGCGTCAGCGGCTGCGGTCCGCTGTCGCTGCGCAGCAGCAGCGTCCTGCCGTCGGTCCGGTCGATCTCGAACCAGCGCGGGTCCCGCCATTCCAGGCGGCTCGGCAGCCAGCGCTGGCCGTCGACCAGGTCCCAGACGATCTCGGTGGCGCTGTACCCTTTGCCGATCCCGTCCAGGACGTCGAACAGCTCGTCTTCCAGCTCGTCCCGGGCGAGCCACTCCCGGATCAGGTCGGCGTCCTCCTGGTCCGGCTTGGCGTCGCTCGCGGCTTCCACCGTGATGTCGAGCTGCGCGATCGCGCGCTTGCGCGTGCCCAGGACGCCGAGGTAGTGGAGGTCCTTCTCCTCCATGTCCTCCGCCAGCTCCAGCTGCCGCGTCGCGTCGCCCGCTTCCGCCTCGCGCAGGATCTGCGCCAGGCGCTGCGGCGTCAGGCCGGCCGACGGGTGGTCGGCCAGGATGCTGCGCACCCCGGCCAGGGTCGGCGTCGCCTCTTCCCGGCGCAGCGCCCGGCGATCGATCTTCAGCGGCCGGCCGTACTGGTCGACGAGCCCCACCATCAGTAAGCCCTCCCACGGAGTGAGCGCCGGACCCTGCGGTCCGGCTCGTCGTCGTCATCGAAGCGGGGCCGGCGTGGCAGGGAGAAGCCGCCGGCGGACTGCTCCCGCCCCGCGCGATCCGGCCGCACCGGCCGGTAGTCGTAGGTGACCGCCCCCCCGACCGCCGCCGACCACAGCATCTCCAGGCAGTCCAGGCCGTCGTCGTGGTCGACCATCGGGAAGTGCCGCATCTGGTCGAGCAGCGCTGTGAAGCGCGGGTGCAGCCGGATCAGCCCGTTGGCGACATGCGGCTGCAGGCGCTCGATGCGCAGCGCCTTGTCGGCGATCGGGATGACCGGCACCGCCGGCACCGGAATGCGGCGCGCGGCCGAGCGCTTGACCAGCTCGGTGCGGAAGAACTCCTGGAACTGCACCGCCTCGACGACCCACTTGGCGCAGCGGTACTCCTCCTCGAGGAGGATGATGTCTTCGATGATCCGGTCCGGCAGGCGCTTGCGGATCGAGGCCTCGACCACGTCGAGGACGCCGGTCTCCCGATCGAGGCCGCCGACCAGGATGGCCGAGGGATCGCGCCCTCGGTTCGCCTTGCCCAGGCTCGGGTCGCAGGCGCCGAAGAAGATCCAGGAGCTGAGGCGCTCGACCCAGAAGGTCACCGTTCCGAAGAGCGCGTCTTCCTTGCTGACGGGGTCGTTCTGGTACTCGCTGTCGAAGGCCGAGGTGCCGATCCGAACGCGGGTCTTCATCAGCTTGACCAGCGGCTGCACCGCCGGCCACAGCACCTCGGCGCCCTGCTCCATCTCGGCCCGATGCTCGGTGTGGAAGGCATCCGCTTCCTCGACGCCTTCGTTGCGCAGGACCTCCTCCCAGCGCTCCCAGAGGTCCATCCGGTCCGGCCAGCGGACCACCGCCTGGAAGATCGTCGCGCGCCACAGCGGGTTGCGCGACTTGCGGGCGGCGACGGCGTCGTAGTGCAGGAAGGTGTTGACGTAGATGAGGTCCATCGAGCCGTCCGGGGGGCCGAGCGGGTCGACGGTTTTGTCCAGCCACTTCTCCAGCTTGTCGCGCTGCTCCGGGGCGCGGACGTTCTCGTCGTTCTCCAGGTCGTCGCAGACGACCAGGTCCGGCCGCTGGGCGCCGTGCCGGAAGCCGCGCAGCTTCTTGCCGCTGCCGCCGACCTGGATCTTGGCGCCGTTGCGCAGCACCGCGACGCCGACCTGCCAGGTCGGGCCGGCGCCGCAGAGGTCCGGGAAGTCCTGCGCCAGGCGCGGGTTGACCTCGATCTCCGCCTTGATGCCCTCCAGGATCACGGCGGCCTGGTCGAAGCTGTCGGACAGGATGACGGGATAGCGCTTGTAGCCGTAGGCCAGGCACCAGATCACGAAGAGCTGGCCGGCGTAGGTGGTTTTGGCGTTGCCGCGGGGTGCCGCGATCAGCTCGCGCGCGCCGCCGGCCGGATCGAGGGC
>NZ_FWZX01000064.1 GCF_900177295.1 Tistlia consotensis USBA 355 | reverse complement strand
CTGCACGAGCTGCTGCCGTGGGAGTGGAAGGCCTTGCGGGACGCCGCCAAGGCAGCCTGACGATGGCGGCACCCATCCTGGTGCTGACGATCGAGCGCGTGGCCGAACTCCTGGGCGAAGACCTCGACTGGCTGTGGGACGTGGCCGGCGAGATGGAGCCCGAGGACGGCTGCCTCTGGGTCCACGGCGCCGACGACCAGCAGACCATCGCGTTCACGCCGGACAGCCTGGATCGTCTCAAAGAGCTGGTCGAGCACTACAAGGCCACCCCGCACCAACTCCGCCGCTACGAAAGCCTCTGACCCGCGGTCCTCACCGGACGGGTACGATGGAGAGGGGTCCGCGGCTCCCGCTACAGGTTCGGTGCGGACTCATCCTCGCTGCCAGGCGCAACGGCCGTCTCCAACCGATCCCGCGCCGACTGGCTAAGGCGCGCAATGCCCAGGGCTCGGGCAAGTTCGATGGCATTGCCACCCAGTTGGAGATCGCGATCAACAGCCTGAAGCTCTTCGGCGCAGATGTGCTCGACCTTCCGCATCTCGTCGTCGCGGCCGTGATATCGAGCCGGAGCAACGCGGTCGTTCACTGTGTCCTTCCGCCAGAAGAAACTGCCCACGTTCTCCCGCGTGCAGCCACGTCGGGTCTTTGCCAGGTCGAGTACCCGCTCGCGGATCTGCCGCCCCGCCCGCTGGAAGCCGTGGTGGCGGGCGATACGACGCACCAGGACCTCCTCGTGGATGGGGCCCTCGGCGTCGATGACATGATCGATCATCGCGACCAGGCGCGGATCGTAGTCCGCGTCATAGAATTGCTCAGGCTTGGCCGAGAGGGAGCCGTCGTCGAAGGAAGCTTTCCTATAGCGACGCTCGGACAGTCTGTCCGGTCCAATCCCGAGCCGAAGTTCGTCCGGCCTCTCGTCGACGTCACTCCCCCCGCTCGGCGGCGACCAGCCCGCCTCACGCACCGTTCGGCCAGCGGCAAATGGGCGCGCCTCTGATTCGCGAGCAGGCCGCCCCTCCAGTTCGTCGATCTCGATCGACGCGTTTGGCGGATCCTCCCCAACCGCCATCTCGGGAAGCTCGGGCTCGTCGGCCGGTCGCCCATCGCTTTGACCGGCCTCCGCCTCGGCTGCGCGGCGCGCTTTGTCGGCCTCCAGATGCTCCCGCAACTGCCTGTCAAGCTTGTCCACGGCGTGAGCCTTGTTGATCCACCAGTCGGTCGACCAGACCCGGAAGAGCGTCCAGCCGAGCCCCTCCAGGACCTGCTGCCGGATCTTGTCCCGCTCCCTCGCGTAGGCGGCGCTGTGGTACGTGGCACCGTCGCACTCGACGCCGGCGAGGTAGGCGCCGGGCGCATCCGGGTGAACGATGCCGATATCCACCCGGTAGGACGAAACTCCGACCTGCGGGTGGAGGGCCCAGCCGCGGTCTCGAAGCGCCCTCGCCACAGCCGTCTCGAAGGGTGATTCGAAGTCACCGAGCGAGCCTTTGACGACCGCGCCCAGGACGGCAGGACCTCGCTCGGCGTACTCCAGGAAATGCTTCAGGTCCGTAACCGCCCGGAAGCTGGTCCGCGAAAGGTCGATCTGGTCCGGCCGGAGCGTCGAGAAGACGATCATCTCTGAACGTGCACGGGTCACCGCGACGTTCAGGCGGCGCTCACCACCGTCGCGGTTGAGCGGGCCGAAGTTCATCGTCAAGTGTCCGGACCGGTCGGGACCGTAGGTGACGCTGAAGAGAATTACGTCGCGCTCGTCGCCTTGCACCGTCTCTAGGTTCTTGACGAAGACCGCCTCCTGGGCGTCCTCGGCAAAGGCCCACTCAATTCCAGGATTGGCGTTTCGCGCCTTGTCGAGCAGATCCAGGATGAGGGACTGCTGCTCGGAGTTGAAGGTGACGACGCCGATCGAGGGTTCGCGCACCTTCGCATCGTCGGACGTCAGCCGGCGCACCACTTCCCCCACAATGGCCTGTGCCTCCCCTTCGTTGGTGCGTGCCGCGCCCCGGGCATAGAACCCGTGCGGCCGGACGAGCCGTACGCCCCTGTCGGGATGGACCGGTGCCGGGAAGGTCACGAGACTGTCGTCGTAGTAGCGGCTGTTCGAGAAGGCGATGAGGCTCTCTCGGCGCGAGCGGTAGTGCAGATTGAGCGTGCATTCCGGGACACTGGAGCTGCGCAGCTCGTCCAGGATGCTCTCGAGGTCGCCTTCGTCGACGTCGCCGTCCTGGTCGTCCTCGGTACGATTGAAGAAGTTCGTCGGCGGCATCTGCTTGGGATCGCCGGCGACGACCGCCTGCTTGCCGCGGGCGATGGCGCCTACGGCGTCCCAGACAGTGATCTGCGAGGCTTCGTCGAAGATGACCACGTCGAAGAGCGCCTGCTCAGGAGACAGATACTGCGCAACCGAGAGGGGCGACATCATCAGACAGGGCGCCAATGTCGTTACGACCTCCGGCGCCTCCTGCATCAACTGCCTCACGGGCTTGTGGCGCTTCTTCTTCTGAATCTCGTGCCTGAGGACGCCCCACTGAGAGCTGCGCTGGACATCATCCTGGCTCGGCAGGGCGCCGCTCAGCTTGGCAGCAACGTAGGCCGCCGTGAGCTTTCGAAACTCCTCGTCGAGGCGTCTGAACTTGCCGATTGCGTCTTCATGAGCCGGCGTCGAGAAGGTCCGTAGCACCTCGTCCTCGCCGATAATCATCCCGGACCACCAAGCGCAGTAGGCGGCCTCCAGGGTCTCCGGTATCTCCTCGACCGGGACTCGGCCTTCCTCGATACCGTCGACCAGTGCCTTGAGATCGAGGTCGATCGCCTCGTTCCGCACCTTCCGCCAAGCACACCAAGCGTTCAGCTCTGCGCGGCGCGAAATGATCGCTTCGGCGGACTCCCGAAGCGCCTCGAGCACACGACGCTCCGCCAGGAAGAACTCGCGTACGCCCTGGCCGGCGCGTTGCTCGAACGCTTCGCAGGCCAGCTTCAGAGCCTCGTAGGCGTCGAGGTAGTTGCGCGTGGCGCGACCGACGATCGCCTCGGGTGCAAGCAGATCGTTGCCGTCCTGAAGCAGCATGCGCACCTTGCCGCGTGTCTCGGCAAGGCCGTGCGCATCGTCGGCCAAGTGGCCTACAGCCTCGCGCGCCCGCCCGCCGAGTTCCCGCAGGGCTTCGGCGGTCTTGGGATCGGTCTCGTGGCCGGACCATACCTTGAGTACGGAGAGCCGGCCATCGACCCGGTCGATCGCCTCACCTTCCGCTCGCAACCTCGTCAGCACTGGAGCGTCGCTTCTCGGATCAGGCTTCCCGAGTGCACCACCCAGACCCAACTCCTTCATCACGGCGCGGCGCGCGAAGACGCTCTTCGGCCACCAAGCCGCACATGCTTCCTGCCACTTCCGGCCGATTTCCTCTCCATCGAGCTTGCGCCAAGCCATAGGTTCGTACCGGCAACTGAGCTGCGCCTGGGCTTCGGCGTAAGCCTTCAAGCGCTCCACCGCCTCCTCCAGCGCGTCGATGACGTCCGGGCCGTCCTGCTCAAGTGCGTAGGAGGTCTGCCTGCGGTAGGAGTCGGCGAGAACCTGGGCAAGGCGGCCGAACGCCTCCAGGCGCTCCATTGTCCGATCCGGAAGCTGGACGCCGATCGTTTCGGAAAGAGCGGAGCAGGCCCGGTCCGCGGCTTCTGCAGCAGAGGAGAGGGCGACCGCCCTCTCAACGAGCTCATTCTCCCACTGCGGACTCCAGTCCCCTGTCGCGATGAGCCTGAAGGGGTTGTCCGTGGTCGTCCCAATGGCCTTTGCCTGGATACGCAGGTTCTCGGCCGCCTCGCGCAGGCGAGCGAGGTCTTGCTCTGAATGCTGGTCGGAGCGAGGCCAGGAGATCGAAACGCGGCCGGCCAGCTCCTCGTCCCGCACCTTCACACCGATGGCGTAGTGCGCGGTCAGGCCATTGGGATGCCGGCGATGCAGATGCTCGACGACGCGGTTGAGGCGGTCGCGCAGCTCCATGAGGCGGTCGGCCTCCTGCTGCCATTCCTCTGTCGTCAGGCGTCGTCGAGCGCTCCAGGCCCTCTCGAGCTGGCTGAGCACGTCCGCCTTGCGCGCCTTGCTGGAATGGAGCTCGAGGCAGAACTGGCCGAGACCTTCCTGCTCGAGGCGTCGGTGGACGACATTGAGCGCTGCAGTCTTCTCCGAAACGAAGAGAACTGTCTTGTCGGTTCCCAGCAGGTGCGCGATCAGGTTGCTGATAGTCTGGCTCTTTCCGGTACCTGGCGGACCGATGACGATGAAGTCCTTGCCTCGATCGGCGGTGGCAATCGCCGCCATCTGTGAGGAGTCGGCTGGCAACGGTGTCAGGAGATCCGATGGCTTGTAGTCCCGATCGAGCCGCTCGGCCTCCACGAAGCCGATCTCCGTTGGGTAGGGATCGCGCGGCGCGTCGATCAGGTGGCGGACGAGCCGGTTCCGGCGGAGCGCGTCCGTCCGGTCGACCAGGTCCTTCCACATGAGGTACTTCGCAGTAAGCGCTTAGGCGATGCCCTTTGGCTTCGGGCTTGACGCCTTGCGGAAGTTCCAGGGCATGAGGTCTTCGACCCTGCTCTGCGGGTGGCC
>NZ_FWZX01000066.1 GCF_900177295.1 Tistlia consotensis USBA 355 | reverse complement strand
CCGCGGTATCGTCATAGGGCTACTCCTAGGATTACCCCTAGGACCTTCCCACGATCCCGCTATCCCGCAAGGCGGCTCTCACCGGAGGCGTACGGACATCTAGGCCGAACCACGGTCTCAGGCGCACGCCCAGCCAGTTCCCGGCCAGAGCCGCCACGATCCATGCCCAGCCATGCAGGCTCGTCGAGCTGACACCGGAGAAGAAGGCGCCGATGTTGCAGCCGAAGGCGATTCTCGCTCCATATCCCATGAGCAGGCCGCCCGCGACAGCTGCCGCGAGCGAACGTGCCGATAGCCGCGCCGTCGGGCGGAAGCGGCCCGCGATCGCGGATGCCAGGAGCGCCCCCGAGACGACCGCGAAGTCCATCGTCGACACGGTATCGGCGAACAGGCCGCCGTGCAAAGCGCGAGCGGGATAGCCGGACGCCCAGAGGGACGTGGCGGGCGGCGACCAGCCGACCGCCGTCGCCAGCTTCGCACCCCATAGCGTGAGGCCCCAGGTGACGGCCCAGGGATGGCCGGCGACGAGGAGCGTCAGCCAGTTCAAGACGGCCAGCGCGGCCGCGCCCCAGGCCAGCCTGGGGCCGATGCGCAGGCGAGCGGGAACTCGCATGGCTTCGCCGTCCGCCGGCGGTGCCGGGGCGCGGTGCAGGCGGCACAGGGCCAGGTAGAGGCCACAGATCACGAACAGCTGCAGGACCACAGCGGCGGGCCAGCCGAGCCGGTCGCTCAGAAGCGTTTCCGGAAGGCGCGGCAGCGCGGTCCAGCGGTCCAGGTGCAGGCTGGCGACGAAGGCGCCTGTACAGAAGGCCAGCAGAGTCGCGAGCAGGGAAAGCCTTCCGGCGCCGAGCGCGAACAGGGTTCCGGAGGCGCAGCCGCCGCCGAGCTGCATGCCGACGCCGAACAAGGCCGCGCCGACCAGGACCTGGACGCCGAGGGGGGCGCCGGCGGCAGCCAGGTCGAGGCCGAGCCGCGGTGCCAATGCCAGGGTCGGGGCTATGAGGGCCGTGCCAAGGGCGATCATCAGGAGCTGTGCGCCGATCCCGCGCCCGTCGCCGAGCAGAAGGAAGCGCCGGTATGCGCCGGCAAAGCCGAAGGTCGTGCTCAATAGGACGGCGCCCAGCGCGGCGCCAACCAGGAACACCGCGGCCATCCGGGAGCTCGCGCCGGCGGCCTCGGAGAGCCCGAAGACGAACAGCGCCACACCTGCCGCCAAGACAATGAGCCGACGCGTGCTACTGGTCTCCGCGACAGGCTGCGACAGGTGAAGTCGATCCGTCATGATCGTGGGTACTAGGGGGCGGTTGCCGCCTCCGCGATGCGCGCCCAGATCGGATCGAGCTCCAGGGCCATGTCGTCCAGGGCCCGGGAACCGTAGGGCGCGAAGACCACGCTCGGTCGGCGGTAGGTCAACGTCGCCTTGCTGTCAGAATTCTCGGTCACGTAGAAGCGGAGCGGTGCCTCGATACCGGCCGCCTTGGACGCCTCGAGCATTCTGACCGCGTAGTCGTTGCGGAATACGCCGACGACGAGATTGCCGGGAATAGCGACGCCGCGCTTGGCGGCGCCGGCAGACGCGCTGGCCTGGGTGACGACGAAGAAGCCGTTGTCGTCGACGGCACGACGAAGACGCTCGGAGAGCTCTTCGAAGCGGTAGGGCGAAGCGATCACGACCGTGCCCGGCAAGGGGCTCTCGTCTGCCGCACGGGCAGGGGCCGCCGCGAACATTCCCAGGACCGACAGGATCGACAGAAGCCATAGAGTGCGCATCGGGACCTCCTGTTGCACCGGCCATCGATCTTAGCGCGGTCGCATCGCCTCCTGCAGTCGGCTCGCTCGCAAGTCACCGCCATTTGAACTCCCGCTTCGGGTGCTGCGTGCCGCTACGGTACGGCCCGCTACGACAACGCGCTCACGGTGCTGACGGTCACGAAGCCTGCCAGGCCCAGGGCGGCGATGGTCATGGAGATCCGCAGCAGCCGGTATTTCGCCCGGCAGATCCTCGCGAGCGCATGGCAGTGCTCGAACTTCGCGGCCAGCAACGCGTCGTTCGAATGTCCAGTGACGCCTGCGGCATAGGCGGCAGCGCTCTCGCAACCGGCGACGTTCGACCAGAAAAGGAGTCCGTTGCGCCGCCGGTGGATGCGCGGGAAGACGACGCCGAACGCCGTTGCGGCAGAGGCCAGGAGAACGAGCAGCACGCAGATCCAGCTCGCTTGCACGGCGATGCCCGCTGCGCCGCGGAGCAGGGCGGGGTCACGCTGAAGGACGAAGACGATGACCGCCGTGGCCAGCGTGAAGACGATACTGGCCTTCCGGTCGGCGAGAGCGATGTTGTGGTTGAGCGACTGGTGCAGGAAGTCGGCGAACCGCCCGCGCTCCAAGAGGTCCATTTGCTCCATAGCTGGTACCTGTCGATCTCGCCGATCTCCTGCCTCGAGAGAATGGCCTCGGCAATGGGCCGCGGATGAGACGACCGGCCGAAGGCGCGACCGTCGCTTCTCCGTCGAGCCGATGCGCTCGTCGAGTGGACAGGAGCAAGAGCAAACGCTCGAGGCCCGACCTCGAGAGAGCGGCCCGCGGGCGGGGACCGCGGGCCGCTCGCCGGCGCGAGAGGGGGCCATCTCGTCCGGCGTTGACTCGCCTGGTATCACGGTTCGCCTCCTTTGTCCGAACCTGCGCGACCCGGTCGAGTCAATCGGGGCGCCATAGTCCTCGCGGCTTGCCGGGAGCTAGAAGGTCAGCTTGAAGCCGGTCACGGCGGCCCAGCTTCGACTGCTCTGGCCGCTGTCCGCGTCGAGGTTCTGGTAGGTGACGGAGCCGATCGCCGTGATGCCCGGGCCGAGGGCGTAGCTGGCGGCGCCCTCGTAGGCCTGGTACTCGCTGCGGCC
>NZ_FWZX01000068.1 GCF_900177295.1 Tistlia consotensis USBA 355 | reverse complement strand
CGTCTCAAAGAGCTGGTCGAGCACTACAAGGCCACCCCGCACCAACTCCGCCGCTACGAAAGCCTCTGACCCGCGGTCCTCACCGGACGGGTACATACGAGGGGCATTTCCTCTAAGTGCATGTAATCGTTGTTGAACTATCGGGGAAACAGGTAGCGTTGCAGCCCATAACAAGCCGCGTCCGGCTTTAAGGGGGTACAATGGCGACCACAGTTGATACGCGGGTCACGCCCGCACTGCACGAAGCGACGATCAAGGAGCTTGAGGGGTACGACGAGGAAACGGCGGTTTACGTCGCGCCTGTCGAGGAAGCCTTCTCGGATGCCCGGATCACCCTGGGCAAGCTGCACGACGCGAAAGCGGCAGCGGCAAGCAATGAGGCTTGGACCGAGGCGCAACGGGTTCTGCTCGTGTCGAAGGAAGCCGACAAGCAGCAGGAACGCCTCTGCAAGAAGTTCGATGCGGTCCACACCGCCCTCAAGAAGCAGGTGGAGCACATCGACCAGCAGCTTAGCCAGCCCCTCAAGGAGAAGGCGGGCATGGGGTCGCTCAACGGCGAGGTGCGTGCCTACGCCAAGGCACTGAGCCGCGAGGACCGGACCAAGATGGTGGAGCAAGCCTTCGCGGCAGGCGACACGGACACCCTGCACGCGCTGCTCGGGGCGCAGCACTTCCTCAGCGGGTTCATCCCGGAGGAACACGCCTTCTACGTTCGCAAGTTCCACGAGATGCAGAACCCGGCGCTGGTGAAGCGCCTGACCGTGACCCGAGCCGCGATGCGCGCCGTGGAGGAACGGGCACCGCTCATCTTCCCGCAGATCGACAAGGTTCTTGGGATGCGGCGCGACAAGGTGAAAGCCATCGCCAAGCAGAACGAGGACGCGCTCGCCGCCCTCAAGTTCGGCGCTCAGTGAGCAGCGTTGCTGATCCCTGCAATCAACAGGAGCTAACCACACATGGCGGAGATTGAAACGCCCAGTTGGATGCAAGGCTTCGTACCTCAGCCCAACACCCCGCCCCGTGGCTGGCAGCCGGGGCAGTCGGGCAACCCGAAGGGCAGGCCTGCCGGGTCGCGGAACAAGAAGAACGTTGTGGCGGACGAGTTTGCCAAGGAGGGCAGCGCGGTGGCGCGTGTGGTCATGGATGCCGCGCTAGCAGGTGACATGCAGGCCGCGAACATGGTGCTGCAACGCCTGTCGCCCCCACTCAGGGCGGCAGCGGAACGGGTCCAGTTCGAGTTGGACCCCGAACGCCCGCTTGCGGAACAGGCAAAGCAGATCCTCGCGGCTGTTGCTGACGGCAAGGTGGACCCGGAAACGGGCAAGACCCTGATCGGGTGCCTGTCGGCTGTCGCCAATATCGAAGCGGTTGCCGAGTTGGAGAGCCGCATCATCGTTCTGGAAGCGAGGCAGGTCTGATGCCGATGATCCACACGAACCGCAATTACATCATGGTCGGCAAGGCGTTCCCCGAGGACCGCTTTGTCGCCACCTACATCATGCGCGACGGCGGGCGGTTCCTGCTGACCACACAGCCTATCGACCGGCTGGCGTCCGCCGTGCGGTGGGCGCTGAACATGGCCGACTACATGGCGGGACCGATTGAGGTGCTGCCGATCAAGTCGGAGGACGAACTGTTGCGCCAGATCGTCGTGGCGGTCGGGTTCGAGGGCATCCACGCCCAGACCGACCCGGCCATGCAGCGCGAGGCGCACGACCTGCTCACCAAGCTAGGGATTCTGCCATGAAGAACCTTCACCTCGACTACGAGAACCGACCCCGCAAGTACGGGGTCACGCCCGACGACCTAAAAGCCATGCAGCAACGCCGGATTGAGGCGGCGGAGCGTCGGCAAGCCGAAGCTGCGGAGAACGAGCGCCGCGCTGTCGCATTGGGCGAAGCGTTCCGCGTGCTGAAAGGGGAGGCGTAACCACAGTGTCCGCCGCCCGCTCGCTGCTCAGCAGGGTGCGCCGCCTCGAAGCCGCGCGCACTGCGCCACGCTCTGCCTTTGAGCACGCCTTCGGGTCGCTCGAAGCCTTCACCAGCGAGGTGCAGGCGGGCATCGACGCGGGCACCTTCGACCGGATCGACATGCCGATGGTCCTGAACGCCATCCGGCGCTGGCACACCGATGGCGAGTTCGGCGCATGGCAGCGCAATCGCGTGATGGAGCGTCACGGATGACCGAGGCGGTCCCCGCGTGGTTACAGGCATGGCGCGAGGGGCGCACAGCGCCCGCACAGCCGCGCGAACCCGCGAGCCAAGGGGGTCACGGCGGCAGCGGCAGCACCCCGGCTGTAGCCGCGCGCTGCGCCCCCGCTCGCCCGAAAGGCAACTATCAGGGATTCGTGATCCCTGACCCTTGGCCGAATGACGGCGGCAAGCGGCGTGAGGCGGTACTGGATTGTGACCACATGCCTCCGCGAGTCGTTCGGCATGTCGGCTGGCGACCGTGCATGTGCTGCCGAAAACAGTTCTGGTCGGAGGACACGGCGCGGGTGCGCCTCTGCGACTACTGCCGGACGTTCAGATGAGTGTAAGCGCTTAGGCGATGCCCTTTGGCTTCGGGCTTGACGCCTTGCGGAAGTTCCAGGGCATGAGGTCTTCGACCCTGCTCTGCGGGTGGCCGTT
>NZ_FWZX01000090.1 GCF_900177295.1 Tistlia consotensis USBA 355 | reverse complement strand
ACCGGGCTCGGCCTCTACAGCAGCCGGCGGCTGCTCGACTATCACGGCGGCAGCCTGGAACTGCGCGCCGGCGAGTTCGAGGGGACGGTCGCCACGATGCGCCTGCCGCTGCCCGGCCTGCGGCCGCCGGGCGGCGCGCCGGAGCGACCGGCCTGACCGACCCCGGTGCTCGCGGGCCGATCGGGCGCCGCCCGGCCGCGGCCGCGGCGCCTCCTGGACTCCCGGCAGGCGGGGTTCCGAGTGGCCCTATGTTCGCCGTGGTTGTTTTCTGCGATGCTCGGGCTTTGGCTGGTGTAAAGAGAGCGTCCGCCTCCGCGGCTGGGCCGCATCGAACCCGATCCGGGGCTTTTTCTCGAAGTCCATGCTCGACCTGAAAACCGTCCTTCTCGTCGTGGTCTTCATCGCGGCGCTGCAGAGCGTCGTCTGGCTCTTCGTCTGGCTGGCCTGGCGGCGGCTCTACGAGCTGCGGCTCATCGCCGCCGCCTCCATCTGCTTCGGGATCGGCGTGCTGCTCTTCGTCGTGCGCGGTCCGGCGCCGCCGACCTGGCAGATCATTGCCGACAACGCGATCGTCAAGCTCGGCCTGGTGCTGATGGCCGACGGACTGGCGCGCTTCCTGGGGCAGCCGCGATACCCCTGGCTCGGCATCTCGCTGCTGGTCGGCCAGGTCGTCTTCTGGACCGGCGCCATGGAGCTGGCGCCGGCGGACCTGTCGCTGCGCATCAACGCCTCGACCCTGTTCGCCCTGACCATGATGGGCTTCATGGTCCTGACGCTGGCGCGCGACCGCAGCCAGCCGCGGCTGCTGCGCTGGATCACCGTCGCGGTGCTGGCCGAACACATGGCCGCCGCCATCGTCCTGAGCGTGATCGTGACGGCGAGCCCGGTCACGGAGTCGAGCCCCGCGGTGCTCGGCCAGCGGAACGTCTGGTACTTCTTCGAGAGCCTGCTGTTCCTGGTCTCCTTCTTCGCCTGCATGCTGTTCATGGTCAGCACCCGGCTGTCGGCCGACCTGCGCGCCCGCAACGAGACGCTGGCCGCGGAGATCGCGGAGCGG
>NZ_FWZX01000070.1 GCF_900177295.1 Tistlia consotensis USBA 355 | reverse complement strand
CCGCAAAACCAGGGCAACGGCCCACATCCCCTCGCCGACAGCCCCGATCTGAGCCCGCCGGCGCGGAAAATCGCTCCTATTTCCGCAGCCTGCTAACTTAAATGGCCTTCTCGCACATACTCACGTCACCATCGCCACACGTTCGCTCAACAACGAGAGGAAGACATCATACCATAATATGATCAATGCGCACTCCTAAATAATCCCGAAGTGCGCGAATAAGTTTTATGGTCCCCATAACGTCTTCCAAAACAGCCTTCCCAACCACAAATTCCCTCAATTTGTACTTTCCTTCCCGCGAGAATTCTCGATGCTTCCGTCCGTTAGCCTCGACAGTTTTCGTCACTGCCTGTGGTTCTTTATTTAAAAAATCCAAAAGCAATCGCTCCGAAACAAGATCCTCAACTTCCCAGTCCAGACCGTCGAAGGGAGCATTCCCGAGTTCAAAACGCTCGCGCAAACTCAGATTTCCCTCTCCAGATGACAGCGGCATGATCGGTCGCAGGAGAAAGAGGTCTTTGTATTTCTGTAGTCGGCGATCAAATCGGCATGCCGCATCAATTCCACGCTGACCCGCCCTATCATTGTCATACAAGCCTATAAATCGGTAGCGCAGCGCTCCATCTCTATCCCGATCAAAATCCGCAGCTTGCCTGATCGCGTTCAGTCGCCGATTTACTCCATCTACGCCGCCATCATCGCCCTTCCCCGCAGCCAAAATCGCTATATCGCCCCCCAAAATCGGTACCCTATATTCCTCGTAGTACAAGGCTGCCGCGTGCCACAGAAGGGCAACATCCGATTCCCCCTCAACTATCACATTGTGCGAGCAGAGCTTCCATCCAAAGCCAGCAGCCAAGCTCTCAGTGATTCCGTCCACCGGATCACCTCAACTTTGTACTGCTGTGATGGGGCGGAGTAGAGGCCCGTTGTGGCCAAACGAAATGTACCCCCTGATGACCGAGCCCGGAGCAAAGCTTTGACGTGAAAACTCCTGAGGCCTAAAAGGTACCTTAGTATCCTGTAGCTCACGAATTTTCGCTATGCGGCGGCTCTCGTCTCCAGCAACTATCCTTGCGGTGACCTGTCTTCTGCTCATTCGATCAGGTGTCAGAAGCCATCGGAGTCGATCAGGTACTTCGACGTAGTGATCCCCCTCTTTCCAAAGCCGCCTCAGCTCGCGGAAGAGCCTTTCAGCTTCATGATGCCTGCCGCACTGCTGCAGCAGTAACGCAAACTCCAGACGCATTTGCGGGCTAAAGACGGTCGCCCCATCCTGTAGCGCTTGAAGCAACTCCAATTGACTCTCAAAATTATAAGACTCATCTAATACAGTCAGAGAATACCGTAGACGTACCGCCTGCGGGTTCCCGTGAAGGAGAGGGTGTGAAAGGAGTTTCGCCGCTTGAATCCGATTTCCGCTCGGGAAATCTCCGAGCCCCATTCCCTCAGTCCGCCGGACATCGCGCGCTAAAGCGACAATGGCCAAGATCAGAGCATCCACTTCGGAACTAGGATCTTTTCTCAAATGACTGTCTAGTTCGAGATTAAGCAATATTCCGATCGCGCTGTCGGCGAGCTTTGCCAGCGCAAACCTCCTCTGTCCCGACCGATCTCGATCCATTGCGGCGTACACAATATTGAGAACCTCGATGGCGTTACCGCCTGCCTTCTCCGGCAGCATTTTCGCATCACTAATGAGACTCCTGGCATATGTCTCCACGACAAAGGAGTTGTCAGGATTGGCACGATAGGCTCGTTGAGTTGCGTCATGTGCCTTATTCCTCAACGCGATAATGCGCACCTCCGAAGCGCCACGCTTAACCTCCTCATCCGCAAGATCTTGATAGGCATGAGCAAGGGAGTTGTACAGATTAAGGTCACTCTCGCCCTCTGGAGTAGCAGGAATGAAGTCTAGCGCGTATTGAATGTCTCCGATCGCTCTCTCGAGCAACTGCACTCGCTCATCGGAATCAATCGGGAAGTAATCTTCCTGCTTCGCAATACGCCGTCTCGATACAGCCGAATGATGTAGAAAGGCGCGACTCGTCCCGCGTACGGTCTTTGGCATTTCATCTAGGGCAGCAAGTGCCTCACGCCAAAATGGCACGAAATTCGCGTGACCATGGTCCGGATCAATTTTAAATATCGATATCGCAAACTCCTCCGCGATAGCCCTATTTACAGCCTGCCCTAGCAGGGTGCGGAAATAGAGGCGCTTCGTCGCGCCGGCGGGCTCGAGTCGGAGCTCTCGGCGAGGCGGACTTGGGCTGTTGCCGCGGTTTTGC
>NZ_FWZX01000075.1 GCF_900177295.1 Tistlia consotensis USBA 355 | reverse complement strand
TCGAGGCGAAGCTGGCCGACAACTTCGGCCCGCTGAAGATGATCGACGGCCACGCCTGGGCGGCGGCGAGCGGCACCCATGCCGAGCTCGGCACGCTCGGCGACGGGCGCAACTCGCCGCACCTGACCATCATGGGCGCCAAGGGCAGCCCGACGCCGCCCTGGGAGTGGGCCTCGGTCCTCGCCAGCGTCGCCGCCTACTACCTGTCGATCGACCCGGCCCGGCCGCTGCAGACGCTGACGCTGCCCGGCCTCCTGGCGCCGCTGGTCGAGGACCGCTTCACCTACGCCGAGCGCGACCTCCTGCTGTTCGACGGGATCTCGACCTTCCGGGTCGACAGCGGCGGCGCCGTCGTCGTCGAGCGCGCCATCACGACCTACAAGACCAATGCCTTCGGCGCCGCGGACGCCTCGTTCCTCGACGTGACGACGCTCAAGACCCTGACGCTGCTGCGCTTCGACCTGCGCAACCTGATCGCGCTGCGCTTCCCGCGCCACAAGCTGGCCAACGACGGGACCGTCTTCTCGCGCGGCCAGGCGGTCGTCACGCCCAGGGTGATCCGCTCGGAGATCGTCGCCCGCTTCCGCCAGTGGGAGGAGCAGGGCCTGGCCGAGGACGTCGACCAGTTCAAGGCGGACCTGATCGTCGAGCGCGACGCCAACGACCCGAACCGGGTCAACGCCCTGGTGCCGCCGAACATCGTCAACCAGCTCCGCGTATTCGCCGGCCAGATCCAGTTCCGGCTCTAAGGAGGACCCGCCATGACGCAGTTTCTCGGCCGCGCGACGATCCGCGTGAACGGCCAGGTGATCGAGACCAACAAGGGCGCCTCGCTCGACCTCGGCGGCACCAAGCGCAACCCGATCGTGACCGGCCTCAAGGTCGGCTACGCGGAGGAAACCGTGCCGGCCATGATCGAGTGCGAGACCAGCCTCGCCGCCGGCATGTCGCTGGAGGACTGGCGCAACCTGGTCGACGCCACGGCGATCTTCGAGTGCGACACGGGGCAGAGCTACGTGATCCGCGATGCCTTCGTGACCGAGGCCATCACCCTCAAGGACGGCGACGGCGGCAACGTCGCTCTGAAGATCGCCGGCCCGGGCGCCGAGGAGGTCGCGTGATGGCGCCGATCACCCTCTCCAAGCCGATCGAGCTGCGCGCGAAGGAGACCGGCGAGGTGCTGGTCTCCATCACCGAGCTGACCTTCCGCGAGCCCGAGTTCGGCGACCTCGCCGCCTTCGACCAGGGCAGCGGCAAGGTCGACGGCCTGATCCACCTGGCGGCGCGGCTGGCCGGGATCGAGGTCGCCAACATGCGCAAGCTGTGCCTCGCCGACAGCATGCGGGTGATCGACGTGATCCAGGGTTTTTTGCCCGCTGGCCTGCTGACTGGGGCGATTGCGCAGCCCTCGTCGCAGGCACCTTCGGGTTCCCCGCAGGCGTCGAGCGGTGGGGCCCCGCAGAGCTGAGGTTCTGGACGGCGCGCGCGAAGGACTGGCAGCGACGGCTGGCGGCTAGGTCATGAAGCTCTCCCTGATCATCGAGGCGATCGACCGGATCACCACGCCGGTGCGTCGCGTCCAGCAGCAGATCGACCGCCTGGCGGAGCCGGTCCGGCGTGTCGGCGGCGCCTTCGATCGCCTGGGCGAGGCGGGCGGCCTCGGCCGCGTCTCGGCGGCGATCGGCGGCATCTCCGACCGGGCGCGAGGCCTCGCCGGGGCGCTCGGCCAGGTCGGCGGGCGCCTGGCGCTTCTGAGCGGCGGGTCGGCGCTCGGCGGGCTGTTCCTCTTCAAGAGCCAGTTCCTCGACACGGCCACCGAGTTCGAG
>NZ_FWZX01000076.1 GCF_900177295.1 Tistlia consotensis USBA 355 | reverse complement strand
CTCGCCGACCAGGTCGACCGCTTCCTCGAAAGAATCAGGGCGGCCTAGAGGCGAGCCTGCCTGTCACGGGCGGCGCGGCCCCATCCCGACGCATCCGGGGTGGGGCCGCTTTCCTTTGCGCGCCGATCCGGCCCTTGCTGCACTGCGGCATTTGCGCCACGCCCGGCCGGGAAAAGCCGCTCGACCGCAGGTATCCCGGCACCGTGCCCGGGGCGTTAACCCGGCCGCAAGACTCGCCTGACGACAGTCTTCTATCCACGCCGGGCGTTCGTCCGGACCGCAAGCCGAACAACCAAGAAGAGCAGAGACATGAACCTCCCGGGGACCAGCCAGGCATTCGACCAGGGGCATGACATCGAGGGGTACGACAGCGGGGCGCGCGATGCGCGGCCCGGCCGGCGCGGAGGCTTCGGGATCGCGCCCCGGCTGTTTCTCTCTTTCGGCGGGGTCGCGGCGCTGACCCTGCTGGCCTGCGGCGTCGCGGTGATCGGCGGGCGAGACGTCCGGAAGAGCTTCTCGATCGCGACCGACCGCAGTGTGCCGGCCCTGACCGAGGCGCTGACCCAGCAGGCCGGCGCGGCCAGCCTGGCGGCTGCGGCGCCGCTGCTCGCCGCGGCCGGCAGCGAGGCGGAACGCACGGCCGAGCGGGACGGCCTAAACGGCAAGCTGGCGACCCTGGAGAGCGGGGTCGAGCGGCTGCAGGCGCTGGGCGCCCGGCCGGAGCGGATCGAGGCGATCCGCAACGACATCGCGGCCCTGGCCGGTGCGACCGGCAGCCTGGACAAGGCGGTCGCGCTCGAAGGCAAGCTCGCGGCCGAGATCGCCGGCCGCCGCCAGGCGATGAACGCCGCCCATGCGGCCCTGCTCGACAGTGCGGACCAGGCGACCAAGACCTCGAGCGACAACATGAACATGGCGGGCGTCGCGACGGGCATGACCTTCAAGTCCCGCATGCACTCGCTGCTCAAGCACGAGGTCGCCGACGTCACCCGCGGCCTCGAGGCCTCGGCGGGCGTCGAGCGGCTCGGCAGGCTGCTGTTCGCCGGCCTGGCGGCGGGCGAGCCGGGCGAGCTCGACCGGCTGTCCGGCCTGTTCGACAAGCAGGCCAAGGCCCTGCAGTCCGCTCTCGGCAGGCTGCCGGAGGGCGCCTGGAGCACGCCCCTGAAGGAGGCGCTCGCCGCCCTGAAGGCGCTGGGCAGCGGACCCGACGGCGTCTTCGAGCAGCGCCGCGGCCTGCTGGCCCTGCCGGCTGCCGAGCGCCGGGACGCCGAGCAGGCCCAGGCCGGCCTCGCCGGCCGGGTCGAGGCGGCGACCGACGCGCTGGCCAAGCAGCTGGGGCCGCTGCAGGACGAGAGCGAGCGCAACCTGAAGATCGCCAGCAAGCAGACGGTCTCCGAGAGCAACGACGCGATCCGTTCGCTGATGGACGAGAGCGTGAAGTCGCTGCGCGGCATCCTCAGCCTGAAGGCCGAGGGCAACCGCATGGCCGGCCTGATGGGCCAGGCCACGACGGCACCGAACGCCGAGGTCCTGAAGCAGCTGCAGGCCGACTTCGCCGAAACGGCGAGCCGTGCCGCGGCAGCCCTGGCCGGCACCGACAAGCTCGCCGAGCAGCTCGACGCCAAGCGGGCGCCGCTCCAGGTCTTCGGCGAGAAGGCGGGGAACGTCTTCGAGCTTCGCTCGGAGCAGCTGGCGGCGCAGCGGCAGGCGGAGCAGGCGCTTTCGGAGAGCCGGCAGGCGGC
>NZ_FWZX01000077.1 GCF_900177295.1 Tistlia consotensis USBA 355 | reverse complement strand
ATAAGCTCAGGATCCGACATGGCTCTTATCTCCATGTCGCCCAGACTCCCCGCTGCTGCCTATGCGCGGAAGGTGCCCTCAGAACAGCGCTTACGATCATCGCAGAGTTTGAGCACCGGATCGAAGGGTTGACCAGCGGCCTAGTAGCAGCAGGTTTTCAGCGGGACGACGACTCTGCGCTGGCAGGAGTTCAGATTTCGGGCGCCATCCAAGAGGCGGCCGAAGAAATCGCCGCGGTCGCCCGCGACCAACTCTGAGGCAGTCAGCCCCCCTCAGCCGACCAAGGATACTGGACCAGCTCCAGCGCCTTCTGCTTCACCTCCAGGCTCGCTCCGCCCGAGTAGAGCCCGTAGGTCATGGTCTGCTTCTTGTGCCCCACGGTGTCGGCAGCGATGCCCTCCAGAACCCCCGCGTTCTCCATCATGGTCGCGAGGGTGTTCCTGAAGGAGTGGAAGACGTGCGACGGGCCGAACCCGAGGTCGGTCTTCAGGCGACTAAAGCGGGCCGACATGGTGTTGCTGCGGTCGCCGTACTTGTTCGCCTTCAGCCCGGAGAAGACGTAGCCGTCGCTCGACTCCTTCCGGCGCCGCTCCAGCATGTCCTTAACGGCCGGATGGATCGGCACCTGCCGAACCCCTGCCCCGGTCTTGGCGTCGCGGATGTCGATGAAGTCCTTAGCGTGCTCGACCTTCAGGGAGCATAGCTCCTCGATCCGCGCCCCAGTGTGCATCCCCAGGAGGATCAGGTCGGCCAGGAGGGCGTCTCCTTCGGCCAGGGCAGCCCGGTAGACCCGGACGGCATCCTTGGGCGTGTAGGGCGCTCTACGGTCGTCTGCGCGGCCCTTGCTGGACGCGCGGGGCAGCGAAAGCTTGTCGAAGGGGGCGCTCTCCTCGGGAACGGCCTCGATCGAGATCAGGTAGTTCCAGTAGCTCCGCACGTCGGAGACGTAGCCTTGGATGGTCTTCGGCGAGCGGCCTTCTGCGGCTTGGTCGTTGACCCACTTCTGCACCTTCTTCCGCGTCACGTCCTGCACCTTTGGGAAGTCCTCGGCGAACTTCTGGATGCGGGCCTTCCGCTGGTCGATGGTCTTCTGCTCCTTGCCATGGAGCGAGGCGCCGTAGTCGTCGAGGTGCTCCGTGAAGGGGAGCGCCGTGCCTACGGCGATGGATGCGAACCGCTCCGCCTGCTCGAACTCGGGGAGGTCATAGATGCGGTCGTCCTTCCAGTCCGCCTCCAGCCCTTCCCTCCGGATGCCCCGCTCCACAATCGACTGATAACGGGCGTCCACCTGGTCGAGGATCAGCTCGCGCTCCTCCTCGGGGGCGTGCCGCAGGGCCTCCCGGAAGTAGCGGGCATCGCGCTCAAGTGGATCGGAGGAGCCGTGGCGGGCTTGGTCTATCTCGCCTCGCCACTTGGCGTCCCAGTAGCCGGCCCGCCGCTTTGCCTCCCGATAGTCCTCGGTCCCGAGCGACTGAGTAAACCGTGCCTTCCCGCCGAACGCATGGCGCACGTCCTTCGGAATATCGTGCAGGGCGTAGTACCGCCGTACCCGTCCGGTGAGGACCGCGGGTCAGAGGCTTTCGTAGCGGCGGAGTTGGTGCGGGGTGGCCTTGTAGTGCTCGACCAGCTCTTTGA
>NZ_FWZX01000079.1 GCF_900177295.1 Tistlia consotensis USBA 355 | reverse complement strand
GCTGATCGCGGTCGGCTACTTCTACATGCCGATCCACTTCTTCGTCTTCGCATCCGCCGCCGCCGCCGGCTGGTGGGCCTTCCAGGCGCGGCGCGCGCGTGCCCTCTCCCCCTCCCCGACGCCCCGTCCGGCGCATCGGTGGCTGGCGCTGAGCCGGCGTCAGGCCATCCCCCTGGCCGTCGGCTACGGCGCGCTGGCCATGGTCCTGGCGATGAACCTTGACTACCTGCACCTTCTGGGCAGCACCTTCTACGTCGCGGCCTCCGGCCTGACCGGCACCTCCGGCCGCTTCGACAAGCTCTTCGCGCCGATCGCCTTCCTGACCAGGGGCGACGGCGGACCCGACGTCGCCCTGCTGCCCAGCTTCGCACTCGACTTCACCGAGAACCGCTGGTGGTTCTCCTGGCAGTGGATCGGCGCTGCCAGCCTGGGCCTGGCGCTGATCGGCCTGACCCACGGCCGGCACCGCGAGCGCTGGCTCTATGCCGCGGCCTTCGTCCTGACGATCCTGCTGCAGTTCCCGCGCCAGGTCCTGTCGTTCGGCCTGCCCGCGAACCTGATCAGCGCCTTCACCAATCCCTTCGCCTTCCTGGCCGTGCACACGCACATGTCGATGCTGCTGATGGCCTATTTCCTGATCGTGCCGATCGGGCTCGGCCTGACGGCCCTGTGGCGGCGGGCCGAGGCCGGCGCGGCCGAGGAGGGACGGCTGGCCGACGCGATCGCGACGACGGTCCTGCTGACCGGCGCGGTCTACGCCCTGGTCGCGCTGCCGCTCGCCTCGGCCCTCGAGTCGGCTGCGGTCTTCGCGGCGCTGGCCCTCTGCCTGCTGGCGCCGCGCCTCGCATTCCTGCGCCGGGGCAGCCGGCTGCGCGCGCTCGCTGTCGCCCTGCCGCTCGCCGCCGTCGCCGCCGACCTCTGGGGCTACTCCGTCTATCTCGCCGACGTGCCCTACACCGGCGACCGCATCCAGCCGCGCAGCTTCAAGGGCCTCGAGGCGAACGACGGCCGCGAGATCAACCCGGTCGTCATCGACTACCAGAACCCGGCGACCCTGCCCTTCCCGCGCCACGTCCGGGTCGCGCCCGACCCCGTGGCGCCGACCAGCGACCCGGCCTTCCCCACCGACTTCGCGGTCTACTTCATCCGCCAGATCTACATGGGCGCCTACTTCGACACCGTCTTCCTGTCGCGCCACTTCAACCCGCCGCACATCTACGAGCTGCGCCAGATCCGCTACGCCCAGGCCAGCAACCTCGGCAACCGAGAGAACAGGCCCTCGCCCGACGACCGGGCGCTCTATCCGCTGCTGAAGAGCGACGACCGGGCGCTGTTCTTCGCCCCGGTCGCCGTGGCCGCCGACAAGGTCGGACCGGCCGCCCTGGTCGCCGCCGATGCCGGCCGCTGGGCCGTCTCGCTGGCCGACCCGGCCGGCGGCGCCGTGCCCGGCACGAGCGACAGCCTGCCCGAAGCACCGCCGGCCCTGCCGCCGCAGGCCGAGGAGCGGCGCGACTTCGACCTCACCCTCGCCGACGCGGTGGCGCAGCGCCGGCGCGAGCCGGCCCTCGCGACGGCGGGGGGCTTCGTCGAGTACG
>NZ_FWZX01000080.1 GCF_900177295.1 Tistlia consotensis USBA 355 | reverse complement strand
GAGTGTTCCCGCCGCGCGGCAAGCCGGTCTTCCGGCGGCGCGCCGCGCACCGTCGCCTCGACCGCATAGAGCGCGGCGATCTGGCGGATGGCGGCTTCGGCGATGGGGGATTTGGCGTTGCGCACCAGCTTGACGAAGCGCCGGCGCAGATGGCTCCAGCAATGCACGAGCGTCCATGGCCCTTCGGCCCGCTCGATGCGGGTGAGCCGATCGTAGCCGTCATAGCCATCGCACTGCAGCAAGCGCCCGCGAAAGCCCGTCAGGAATTCTTCGGCAAATGCGCCGCTGCGTCCCGGTGCATATCGGAACAGCACGATGGGCGGGCTGCCACCGCTGTGCCCCCGGTCATCGCAGGTGATGGCCCAGAAGAAGCCCTTCTTGGTTCGTCGCCGCCCGGGATCGAGCACCGGCGCGGTGGTCTCGTCCATGAACAGGCGGTCTGCCGCGGCCAGATGCCTGGCCATGTGCTCGGCGATCGGCCGGAGATGGAAGCATGCCCGGCCAGCCCAGTTGCCGAGCGTGGCCCGGTCAAGCACGATGCCCTGCCGGGTGTAGATGTCGGCCTGCCGGTAGAAGGGCAGATGGTCACCAAACTTGGCGACGATGACGTGGGCGATGAGCGTTTCCGTCGGCAATCCGCCGGGCACCACGTGTTCGGGCGCATGCGCTTGCACGACCGCGCCCGAGCAGCGCCGGCAAGCATATTTGGGGCGCCGCGTCACCAGCACGCGGAGTTGCGCCGGGACCACATCGAGCCGCTCCGAGACGTCTTCGCCGATCTTCGCCATCTCGCCGCAGCCGCAGGGGCACATCGTGCTCTCGGGCTCGATCACCCGTTCCACCCGCGGCAGGTGGGCCGGCAGACGGCCGCGGTTGCGGCTGCGCGCCTTGGCTCCCGACTTGCCGCTGATGATGGCCTCGGCCTTTTCCTGCGCGGCATCGAGCACCCCTTGCGCGACCTCGATGTCTTCCAGCGGCAGGTTGTACTGCTCCGGGCTCAGCTTTTCCGATTTCGCACCGAACTTTTCACGCCGCAGCTCGCTGACGATGCTCTCCAGCCGGCGCCGCGCCTCCTCGGACTGCGCCAGCGCCGCCTGGTGCTCAGCCAGCGAGGCCCGGGTCTGCGCCAGCTGCGCTTTCAGGCTGGCATTTTCTTGCGTCAGGGCGGCGACGTTCATGCGTCGGTTCAACCACAGATCCGCCGCCCCCGCCATCGCCAATGCGGGCCCCGAGTCACTCTGCCGCAGCTCAGCCCGCAAGCCGCGGACGGCGACCCCGCTCGGGCCGCACCAGACGCCAGTCCAAGCCCTCGAACAGCGCTGCAAACTGTGCCGCCGACAGACGCATCACGCCGTCACGCACCTGCGGCCAGACGAACTTGCCACCCTCCAGGCGCTTGTGGATCAGCACCATGCCGGTGCGGTCCCAGACCAGGATCTTCACTCTGTCCGCGCGTTTCGACCGAAACACGAAGGCCGCCCCACAGAATGGATCCAGCCCGAATATCTCCTGC
>NZ_FWZX01000082.1 GCF_900177295.1 Tistlia consotensis USBA 355 | reverse complement strand
CCTTCCGCTTCGCCAACGCCGCCGCCGATCCGGTCGACCTGGCCGACGTCAACACGGACTGCTTCATCGTCGACGACCAGACGGTGGCGGCGACCGACGGCGCCGGCACCCGCTCGGTCGCCGGCAAGGTCCGCGACGTCGACCAGCTCGGCGTCTGGGTCGAGATCCTCTGACAGAGCGCTTGGGGAGCAAGAGCACCGATGGAAGTCAACGCCGCCAACCTGCGCAGCCTCTTCACCGGGTTCCGCACCGTCTTCAACCAGGCCTTCGATGGCGCGACGCCGACTTGGGACCAGGTCGCGATGCTGGTCCAGAGCACGACGAGCGAGGAGCAGTATCCCTGGCTCGGCGAGCTGCCCGGCATCAAGGAGTGGGTCGGGGACCGGGTCATCGAGAACCTGACCACCCACGACTTCACGATCAAGAACAAGGAGTTCGAGCTGACCGTCGGCATCAAGCGCCCGCGGATCAAGGACGACCGCTACGGCGTCTACAAGCCCGTGGTGGCGGAGATGGGCCGCGCCGCCCGCATGCACCCCGACCAGCTGGTCTGGCCGCTGCTGAACGGCGGCTTCACGAGCAAGTGCTACGACAACCAGTTCTTCTTCGACATCGACCATCCGGTCCTCGACGAGGCCGGCGCGGAGACCAGCGTCTCCAACATGCAGGCCGGTGCCGGTCCCGCCTGGTTCCTGCTGGACACGACGCGGATGATCAAGCCGCTGATCTACCAGGAGCGAGAGCCCTACAAGTTCGTGCCGCTGCAGGACGATACCGACAACAACGTCTTCATGCGCAACGAGTACGTCTACGGCGTCGACGGCCGGTCCAACGCCGGCTACGGCCTGTGGCAGCTCGCCTTCGGCTCCAAGGACACGCTCGACGACACGAACTACGAGGCCGCCCGCGCGGCCATGACCGGCCTGAAGGGCGACTACGGCCGCCCGCTGGGCATCACCCCGAACCTGCTGGTCGTCGGCCCGACCAACGAGGGCGCCGGCCGCCGCGCCGTCGTCAACACCAAGAAGGCGAACGGCTCGGACAACGAGTGGGCGGGCACCGCCAAGCTGCTCGTCGTGCCCTGGCTGGCCTGATCACCGGGGCTCGCCTGATGAACAGCGTCCGCATCACCGCCCGCCCGCCCGGCTTCCGCCGGGCGGGCCTCGCGCACCCGGCCGAGGCCGTCGAGCATCCGGCCGAGCGCTTCACCCCCGAGCAGCTCGCCCAGCTCCTC
>NZ_FWZX01000084.1 GCF_900177295.1 Tistlia consotensis USBA 355 | reverse complement strand
CCTTCCGCTTCGCCAACGCCGCCGCCGATCCGGTCGACCTGGCCGACGTCAACACGGACTGCTTCATCGTCGACGACCAGACGGTGGCGGCGACCAACGGCACCAACACGCGCTCGGTCGCCGGCAAGGTCCGCGACGTCGACCAGCTCGGCGTCTGGGTCGAGATCCTCTGAGGAGCAAGAGCACCGATGGAAGTCAACGCCGCCAACCTGCGCAGCCTCTTCACCGGGTTCCGCACCGTCTTCAACCAGGCGTTCGATGGTGCGACGCCGACCTGGGACCAGGTCGCCATGCTGACGCAGAGCACCACGAGCGAGGAGCAGTACCCCTGGCTCGGCGAGCTGCCCGGCATCAAGGAGTGGGTCGGGGATCGGGTCATCGAGAACCTGACCACCCACGACTTCACGATCAAGAACAAGGAGTTCGAGCTGACCGTGGGCATTAAGCGCCCGCGGATCGAGGACGATCGCTACGGCGTCTACAAGCCCGTGGTGGCGGAGATGGGCCGCGCGGCCCGCATGCACCCCGACCAGCTGGTCTGGCCGCTGCTGAACGGCGGTTTCGCGACCAAGTGCTACGACAACCAGTTCTTCTTCGACACCGACCATCCGGTCCTCGACGAGGCCGGCGCGGAGACCAGCGTCTCCAACATGCAGGCCGGCGCCAACCCCGCCTGGTTCCTGCTCGACACGACGCGGATGATCAAGCCGCTGATCTACCAGGAGCGGAAGCCCTACAAGTTCGTGCCGCTGCAGGACGAGACCGACGCCAACGTCTTCATGCGCAACGAGTACGTCTACGGCGTCGACGGCCGGTCCAACGCCGGCTACGGCCTGTGGCAGCTCGCCTTCGGCTCCAAGGGCACGCTGGACGACGCGAACTACGAGGCCGCCCGCGCCGCCATGACCGGCCTGAAGGGCGACTACGGCCGCCCGCTGGGCATCACCCCGAACCTGCTGGTCGTCGGTCCGACCAACGAGGGCGCCGGCCGCCGCGCCGTCGTCAACACCAAGAAGGCGGGCGGCTCGGACAACGAGTGGGCCGGCACCGCCAAGCTCATGGTCGTGCCCTGGCTGGCATGATGGGCCGCACGATGAACAGCGTCCGCATCACCGCCCGCTCGCCCGGCTTCCGCCGGGCGGGCCTCGCGCACCCGGCCGAGGCCGTCGAGCATCCGGCCGAGCGCTTCACCCCCGAGCAGCTCGCCCAGCTCCTC
>NZ_FWZX01000087.1 GCF_900177295.1 Tistlia consotensis USBA 355 | reverse complement strand
GCGAGGTCAGCGGCCCGTCGGACACCTTGATCGAGTAGAAGTCGAGGCCGTCGTCCCAGGACGGGCTGGCGATCGAGTAGGCGCGCAGCAGCGGCCGGCCCGCGAGCATCAGGCCGAGCAGGACGAACTCGCCGGAGCGGAAGCGGAAGCTGGGCGGCCGGGTGACGCGCAGGGAGAAGAGCTCCCCGGTCCAGTGGCGCACGTCGAGGACGTGCTCCCAGGTGAGGCTCTTCGGCAGAACCGGATTCTCGACTCCCATAGGCTGCTGGCTCCCTCTCGGCCGCTGTCGCTTCCCCAGGGTGTGGGGAGCAGTCGAGTTAAATGCAAATGATTATCATTTGTAAATAGGAGTGCGGAGTCTATGCTCGGCCGTCCTCGCGAGCTCCGAGCCCCCGACATGTCCCAGCTGTCTTCCAGAAAGCGTCCTGCCGTCCCGAGCGGCGCCTTCCGCCATGCCGAGGCCTTCGCGACCGCGCTCAAGGCCGGCAACGAGGCCTTCAGCCGCGGCGCCCACGACCGGGCCCAGGCGCTCTACGGGCGGGCGGGCGCGGTCGCCGCCCGCCTGATGCTGCTGGCGGCGGCCGGCCAGCTCGGGCCCGACCTGGCGGCCCGCGCCCTGGCCGACGCCCGGCTCAACGCCGCGCACAACCTGCTGCGCCGCGCGCGGCTGGAAGAGGCCGGCCGCCAGCTCGCGGCGGTCTTCGAGACGCTCTGCGACTGGCGCGATGCCCGGCACGTGCCGGAAGCGCTGCGCGAGGCCTGTGCCGCCGAGCTGCCGCGCGTGATCGCCGCCCTGGTCGAGCAGCTCGAGCGCAGCGGCGCCGAGCCCTCGGCGATCTCCGAGGTCTACGCCCGGGCGGCGGCGTCGCAGGCGCCCTGGCGATAGGGTCGCCTCGGCACCTCCGAAACGAAGCCGGCCCGCTCTCCGGGCGGGGAGAGCGGGCCGGCGAGGTCCGGTCGGACGCAGCCGGGGCTGCGGGCGGCTGCTATCCGGCGAAGGCCTTCTCGACGACGTAGTCGCCAGGGTTGGCGTTGGAGCCCTCGGCCAGGCCGGCGCCCTCGCAGAGCGCCTTCGTGTCGGCGATCATCGCCATGGAGCCGCAGATCATG
>NZ_FWZX01000088.1 GCF_900177295.1 Tistlia consotensis USBA 355 | reverse complement strand
GAGCAGTGAGCTGCACAAGCGGTACATGGCGACCTTCGACAGGGAGCCAGGGGCGTGACCGTCCGCTGCCAATCCTGCGGCCAGGAGTGGCCCCGCGATCCGGCACTGGAGGTGCCGTGCCCATCCTGCCGCGCGCGGGTGGGCGTCTGGTGTCGTCGGCCGAGCGGTCATCGGGCGTGGGGACCTCTGCACGCCGACCGCGAGCGGGCCGCCATGGCGGCCGGATTTCTCGAACGCTGCCCGGGCGATAGCCGGCAAGGTCCGGTGTCATGACCGACCTGCGCGGCTGGCCGCAGAGCCTGATCGAGATCGCCGAGATGACCTCGGTGGCGGCCGCGCTGCGCCTGGTCGACGCCTTCGGCGGCACGAAGTGCTATGTGCCCAAGGACATGCCCCCGGAGCACTCGCTCGTCCTGGCGATCGGCAGCGAGGCTGCCGCCATCCTTCACCGCCACTACGCCGGCTCGGGGATCGAGGTGCCGGTGCTCGCGGTCGCCCGCCACCGCAAGCGGCTGATCCTGGAGGCGCAGGGCGGCACCAAGGAAGTCGCCCTGCGGGTCGGCGTATCCGACCGCTACGTCCGGATGGTAAGGAATGCCGGCCGGCCCGATGATCGACAGCTTGAGATGTTCGGGCCCCCTCTAGGGGGAAGTCGTTCCGGCTAGGCTTTCTCGCCACCGACGCCGGGGTCCGCACGTACCGTCGCGGGCATGGACCCCACCGCCATGCCTGCTGACCGCGCGATCTCGGGGGGCGGCTCGATCCGGAGCCGCCCCCTGGGGCTCCCCCTGGGGCTCGACGTCCGTCAGTTCGCCACCTGGATCGTCCGGCCGACGCTCGCCTACCTCGCGGACGGGCTGCCCGGCTTCGCGTCCGACGCGGCCGTGGAGCTGCTGCTCGGCACTGCCGCCCAGGAGAGCGGCTTCCGCTACCTGGCGCAGCTCGGCGGCGGGCCGGCCCTGGGTCCCTACCAGTCCGAGCCGGCGACCCGCGCCGACGTCCACGACAGCTACCTGCGCTATCGGCCGGACCTGGAGCGGCGCGTCGCCAGCCTGCTGGCGCCGCACCCG
>NZ_FWZX01000093.1 GCF_900177295.1 Tistlia consotensis USBA 355 | reverse complement strand
GAGATCTCGCGCACCGAGTGCGACATCTCCTCGGCCGCCGCGGCGACGGTCGTCACGTTGCCGGTCGCCTGCTCGGCGGTCCGTGCGACGCTGGTCGCCCGATCCCGCCCGAGCGCGGTCGTCTCGGACATCGCGTGCGCCGTGTCGTGCAGCTCGCCGACCGAGGCGGTCAGGGTCTCGACCACGCCGCCGATGTCCCGCTCGAAGCTGCCGGCCAGCCTGTCGAGGAGCTGCAGCTTCTCCTGCTGCCCCGCCTCCAGGTAGACCGAGATCGCGCAGTCCATGTCGAGCAGGGCCGCCTTGGTGATCGCGGCGAGCAGCGCGCTCCGCCTGGCGGCGCAGGCACCCGACCAGCGCGACTGGACCCGCTCGCTGATCGCGGCCAGCAGGCGGGTCAGCAGGAAGCAGTAGCCGCCGATGTAGAGGCGCGGCGCGAGGCCCAGGCGATGATGGGCCTGGCCGACGCGCCGCACCGAATCCAGATAGGTCCGGTCGAAGCGGGCCTCGAGGATGACGCGCCAATGCGCGAGCTGGGCGTTCCTGGCGAGATCGCGCTTCTGGGCCGTCGGAAAGAAGCGGGCGGTCTCGGGGAAGCGCGCGAGGTGCAGGTAGAAGCCGTCGAGGATCGCCGGGAGTTCCTGCTCGAGCCAGGGCCTGGCCTCGCGCAGGCAGGCACGGGTCGCGGCGTCGATCTCCAGGAACTGCAGGCGATCGGTCTCGGTCGGCTCAGAATGCATGTCGGATTTCCCCAAAGGTCTCGTCGTCGGACGGCCGCCGCCGCGCGGCAAACCGGTGCGCGGAGTGTGGAAATTCGATTGCTAAGAATGGGCTAAGATCCCGGCTTCTTCCGCGCAGAGCAGCGATGCGGGAGGCCGGAGAAGGGGGCTGGCGTCCTGCGCCGCCCCGACCCCGGCCTCCGCTCGCAGCACCGCCTCCGGCGGGGGGACCGGATCAGGCGGCGCGGACCTCGGACAGGAAGGCGGCGACCTGGCGGGTCAGCCGC